>CAVQYV010000001.1:0-95694 GCA_963718295.1 uncultured Methylomirabilota bacterium
TCCTGCCCGACATCTACACGAACGGCGGCGGCGTCACCGTCTCGTTCTTCGAGTGGGTCCAGAACCTGCAGAACTTCCGCTGGGACGGAGCGCGGTCAACGAGGTGGGTGCTGTTCCGTTCCGTTCTGGTGTTGTTCAGGGCGGTCTTGTTCTTTCTCTTTTTTCGAGAGTTTTTTTTTTGCCTTTTTTTTTTTGGATTCAGGGAAAGAGAGAAACGAGAAAAGAAGAAGAAAGAAGAGAGAGAGAGAGAACAAGGGTCTTTCAAAAAGTATCACTCAACCCCCCCCTCCCCCCTTCTCTCCTCCCCCCTTCCTTCTCGCCTTCCCGAAACTCTTCCTCTCTCCAACTCCAACGAAAAACGCAAGAGGCTCGACAAGACCATGACGGCCGCCTTCGAGGACGTCTGGAGGGTGGCCTCGGAGAAAGGGCTGCCCCTGCGGACGGCGGCCTTTGTTGTCGCGCTGCAGCGGGTGACGAGGGCGCACCTGCACCGGGGGTTTGACTGAGGAAGGAAAAGTGATTGGGCAGAAATTCGCTCTTCCTCTTCGCTGGAAAGGAGAGGAAAGGGGGGGGAGCTGTTTCCAGCCTGGGAGCGAGAGGGATCGCGCGCGCGAGAGGGAGGGAGCGAGAGGGAGAGAAAAGAGAGAGAAAAGAGAGAGGTCGTGAAAGTTTTTTGAGTAATTTTTTCCACTGTTTTATTCGGTTTTCGAATTCTTCCTTCTTTCTCGTTCTCTTTCTCTTCGGTCCCTCTCCCCTCGAAGGAGGAGAATGGCCGAGGACGGCGGCGACGGCGGCAAGCGCCGCGTCGACATGGTCCGCGTGCCGAGGTGAGAGAACACAGAGAACAGAGAGAATGAAAGCGACACAGGCGAGATCGGATGACAGCCATCATTTCTCATCCACCTCTCGACCTCGACTTCTTCTTCTCACGCTTTCCTACTCTCCCTCCGCCTCTTCCCCCCCCTCCAAAAAAAAAAACCAGCGAACCACAATACTTCGACCGCATCGCCCTCCTGGGCCGAGACGCCGAGGAGGTCTTCCCCTCCCGCTCCAAGGCCGCCGCGGCCTCGGCCGCCGACGCCGCCGCCGCGGCGCTCGGCGCGCGCCGCTTCGTCTCCGAGAAGGAGCTCGAGGGCCTCAAAGCCGCGAGGGGAGGGGGCCCTTCCTCTGCTCTCGATGACCACCCGGAGTCTTCCTCGGGCAAGTCCCTCGCAGAGGTGCTCCGCGAGCGGGCCGCGGCCAAGGCGGCCGCCGTGGAGGAGACCTGGCGGCAGATGAAGGTCGGCACCACCGCCCGCTGGATGCGGACGAGGTCGAGTTCGTGAACGACGCGCTCGACGCCGAGGAGCGCGGTGCGCGGGAGGCGCTGCGGAGGGAGGAGGAGGAGATGCGGGAGTTCTCGGAGGCGGTGAAGAAGAGGAGGGCGGGAGGAGGAGAGGAGGGAGAAGAGGAGGGAAGAGAGGAGGGAGGGGCGGAGGGAGCGGGAGACGGAGGCGGCGGCGGCGGCAGCAACTACAGCAGCGGCAGCAGCAACAGCGAGAGCTCCTCCTGCTTCTGCTGCTGCCTCCCAGCCCCCCGCGTCGAAGCTGGGAGGGACGCTGGTGGTCCGGGCGAAGAAGAAGAAGACGAAGAAGGCGGAGGAGGAGAGAGCGGCAGAAGGAGACGGCGAGAGGAGGCAAGGGGACGCCGCGCCGTTGCCGCCGCGAAGCAAGCGCCGGCGGGAAACAGAAACAGAGGAGGGGGACGACGAGGAGAGCGGCGACGACGACGACGACGACGACGACGACCACGAAGGAGCCAACGAGAGCGGAGAAGGAGGGAACGGCCTCGCGGGCCTCCTCGGGGGCTACGGCAGCGACGGCAGCGATTCGGGTTAAAAACGAGAGAGCGAGAGGGAAAAGAGGAGGAGAGAAAAGAGAAAAGAACTGTGACAAAAATGGAAACGAAAAGAAAGGAAAAGAACGAAAAAATGCACCCCCTCCCCCCCCCAAAAAAAAACCTTACATCAACATCTACCGCCGCCGTACCGCGAGCGACACCCCCGGGGGCAGCTCCCCCTCCATCGCCAGCGCCGCCTCCCCCCCCGAGGAGGCGAGGGGGAAGTCGTCAGAGACGACGACCCAGCGTGCGCGGGGGTGCAGCCTCAGGGCCCGCCAGAGCGCGCGGAGCGGCAGGCTGCTCTGATTCCCCGCTGCGGGCAGGCGGACGAGGCGCGCCCCGGAAGCGAGGAGGACTGGGGAGGTGCGGAGGCCGTCCCACAGGGACAGCGAGGGGGACGGGGAGGCGGAGGAGGAGGAGGACCCGCCGCCCCCCTCTTTCTTCTTCTTCTTCTTCTCGTCCTTCTCGTTGTCCCCGCTGTCTCCGCCGCCGCCGCCGCCTCCGAGGCTCGACGGCGGCGCCTCGACCCTCGCGGCGAAGCTGCCGCCGTCGAACGGCGCGAGCCTGTCTCCGCGGGCCCAGGCGGCCAGCCCCGACGCGACGGGCGCCCAGAGCGCGGCCGCGGTGCCCCCCATTTCCTCTCCTCCCGCTCCCGCTCCCGCGCCGGCGGGCGCGCCGCCGCCGCGGTCCTCGGCGCACGGCGCGATCGAATTCGGAGAAGAGTTTGGGTTCCACTCGAAGGCGAAGTAAGAGCCGATGTTCCCGGAGCCGTGCGCCGACCACAGCGCGATGAGTTCGGGAGCGCCGTCGGCCCAGCGCCGGTGGGAGGAGAGCGAGGCGGCGGCGCGCGCCCTCTGAGCGCGGGTCACCGGAGGGAGCAGGCGCGGCGACGGAGGAGGAAAGGCGACGTCGACGGAAGGAGGAGAAGAAGGAGAAGAAGGAAAAACAGCCGCTGCTCTCCCTCCCTCTCCTCGTCCTTTCCCTCCGTCCACGGCCGCGGCGAGGACCTCCAGCCAGGGCCCCGGGACAGCCGGGTCCGCGCCGCGCACCCACGACGCCGCGGCGGCGCCGTCGAAGGCCAAGGACTGCAGCGCCGAGAGGTCGGCCGCCAGCGCCGCCCCGGCCGCCGACGCCGCGGCGGCCTCTCCTCCCCCTCCGCCGCCGCCCCCGAAGCCGTCCCCCCTCCCTCCTCCTCCCCCCAGCCCCCCGCGGGCGACGGAGCGCGCCAGGGGGTTGTTCCTCCCGACGACGACCTCGTCGAGCAGGAACCCCCTCCAGCCCGAGGGGGCGCCGGAGGAGGAGGAGGGCGGCCCGCCGCCAGCGCCGCCGCGAGCGCCGCCCCGGCCGACGAGGCCGCGCCGTCGTTGCGGCCGCCCGGGCTCGCCACCGCGCGGAGGAGGGCGAGGGCCGCGGCCGCCGGGGAGTCGGCCGCGTCGGCCAAGAGGTCCCGCAGGAGGATGAGGCGGCCCGCGGCGAGCAGGAGCTCGCGGGGCGGCGGCGAGGAGGGGGACGACGAGGACGGGGACCCCCCCGGGAAGAGGGCGAGGGGGCGCCCCCTCCGCCGCCGCCGCCGTCGCCGTCGTTTCTTCCGCGGCTTCCGCCGAGGAGGTGAAAGCCGATGGGCGGGGGGGCGCAGGAGGCGCCGCGCGCGGCCGCCGGCGGCGGTCGTCGGCGGCTGCGGAGCCGGCCGGGAGTCCGGGGTCGGAGGCGACCGGCGGCGATGGCGATTTCGGCATCCCGGGAGCTCCGTCACCGCCGGCGCCGTAGTCGGTGGCCTTCCGGCCGCGCAGTGGAGCCGTGGCCTCGCCGAGAGAGAGCTGCGACAGGGGGCTACCCTTTTACACGCCGGCGGCATCGACAGAGGCATGGGGCGAGGTAAGGTCGGGAAGGGAAAAAGAGAGACGAACCAGGAGACGCAATCTGGCTGCGACTGGGTTTTTTTTTTTTCCGTTGGCGTCTCAAGTGAGTCGCCGAGCCATTCCGTGCTTTTTTTTTCTTTGTTGCTCCCTCGCAGCGTTTTCCTTCCTCCGCATCTCTCTCTCCTCCCTTCCAACAGCATCATGCTCGGCCCCCTCCGCGCCGCCCTGCGCGGCGCGGGTGTTCGCTCAGCTGCGAGCCCCGCTGCTGCGACCCGACGCGGCTTCGCGGCCGGTGAGTTTGCTTGAGAAAAGCAATTTGGTCGCCCTCGACGAGCACCGAGCCGCATGGGTTTTTCTGTGCTTTCCTTGTTCTGTTTTTGTTTGCAGGAGGCGAATGTCCTCCCGCCAATCTTGCTCCAGGATTTGGGCTCGAGACTTCCTCTTGGCCGAGAGGGGGTCGAAGGGAAAAGCGAACAAAGGAGGAGAAAGAGAGAAAAGCTTTTCTTTAATTTCAAGCGACGGCTCTTTTCTTCCTCAGTCTCACCCAAACTCCAATCCCTCTTATCTTCAACCTCGAACCTCATTCTCGGAAGATAACTTGGCTGAAGTCGCAGGACAGGCCGAACAGGGCCAGAGCTCGACGTATGGGGGGTGACCATTGGAAGAGAGATACCCAAAAGAAGAACTGAATTTCCTTGATTATTTCATCACCCTGGCGAAGCACAAAACGGCGGTATTCCTCTTTACCCTCTCCTGTGCTGCTCTCACGGCGATCATCAGCCTTATCATGCCTGATATATTCAGGGGGGAGGCGCGCATACTGCCTCCCCAGCAGAGCTCTATGTCCACGCAGCTCATCAGCCAATTCGCCGGGGGATTATCCGGATTGGCAGGGGGCATCCTTGGCACCGCCGCACCTCAAACCGATCTTTATGTGGGGATGTTGCAGAGCAGAACGATTTTTGACCGTGTGATTGACAAGTTCGATCTCATGAAGCTCTACGATGTCGATTCCCGGGTGGATGCAAGGAAAAAACTGATTGACAACATTCGGATTGACGCCGACGCAAAGAGCGGAATTATAACCGTTTCAGTGGAAGATAAAGACCCCAAAAGGGCTGCCGACATGGCGAACGCCTTCGTCGACGAACTGCGGAATCTCGCCAAGGGGATTGCCATCTCCGAGGCGGCACAGAGGAGATTATTCTACGAAGAACAACTGAAAGCAACCAAGCTGTCCCTCACCAAGGCTGAAGAGGAGATGAAGGCCTTTGGTGAGAATACCGGTGCATTACAGGTAGAGGAACAGGCAAGGGCCGTCATCGAGGGAATTGCAGGCCTCAGGGCCCAGATGGCAGCGAAGGAAGTCGAGATCAAGGTCATGAGAACCTATTCGACGCACAGCAATCCTGACCTCCAGCAGGCCGAGGAGGCCTTGAGGGGCCTGAAGGGTGAATTAAGCAAGTTGGAGGTGAAAAGCGGGGGTGGCCACGATCCCCTCATGCCGACGGGGAGAATGCCTTCCGTCGGAATGGAGTACATCCGGAAGATGAGGGACGTCAAGTTCAACGAAGCGCTCTTTGAACTCCTCAGCAAACAGTATGAGGTGGCACGATTGGACGAAGCGAAGGAGGCCGCAGTCATTCAGATCATCGACAAAGCGGTTCCCCTCGACAAGAAAGATAAGCCCAAGAGGGCTCTTATGGTGATCATGGCAGCCTTTGTCGGATTCTCTTTTGCCATTTTTGCGGTCTTTATCAGGGAGCTCAAAGAAAAGACCCTGGCGAATGGTGAAAACAGGGAGCGTTATGAATCCCTCAAGCAATATATCTCGTTCAGGAGGAGGAGGTAACCCCCCTGCGGAGGGGAGAGACGTTGCCCGGGCCCGGCGGGATCACCGTTCATGCCTTCAGCCTTTCTGAGGTATGATGAGCCCGCCTGAGGCAATTGTATCGTTCTGGGGCCGAGGGTGAAAAGGATTGACGAAGGACCTGTTCTCGCATCGCGATGGAAGGATGGGGATGTTCAAGAGAAATCACAAGGGTGTCCTTTTGTATGACCCGCCGTTGCCTCATCTCTTCCCTCAGGCGCAGGATCGGCACCTGAGGGACCTGGTGAGGGGCAGTTCCCTGGCTTTTGCACTGAGAATCGTGGGAATGGCCATGGGATATCTCTTCACGCTCTTGGTCGCCCGGACCTTTGGCGCAGGAGCCTTGGGTCTTTTTTCGCTTTCGATCACCATGTTGAACATTTTTTCTGTCGTGGGAAGACTCGGCCTGGATACGGCTTTACTGAAGTCCATCGCCGAATATGCCTCCCAGGATAAATGGGAGATGGCGAGAGAGATGTACGGGAAATCGGTAATCATCCTGGTGCCCTTCTGCCTCTTCCTGTCCGTCCTGTCCTATCTGCTCTCACCCCTTGTTGCGAACCAGTTGTTCCACAAAGCACATTTAGCCCTTCCCTTCCGGATGATTTCCTTCGCCATTTTTCCGCTGGTCCTGACGCTGTTGAACGCACAGGCCATGAGGGCACTGAAGAATATTGCTGGCTTTTCTTTTTTTCATAACATCGCTCATTTTCTCTTCGCGAGCATCGTGCTTTCCCTTTGTCTCTTTCTTACCCGACAGCAATACCTTCCCATCCTTTCCTATGTCATAGCCATCTTTTTCAGTGCCGCAGTCAGTTGTCTGACCTGGATGAGAAACCCCCGGATGCGACCTTTTTCCTGGGGAAGAAGTATTACGGTGAAATCGATGCTCTCCGTTTCGTTTCCCATGCTTCTCTCGAGCTCGATGCTGTTTCTCATGCACTGGATCGATACCATCATGCTCGGGATGTTCAGATCAGAGGCAGAAGTCGGCATCTTCAATGTGGCAGTGAAGGTCGCCACCTTTACCAGTGCCATCCTCTTCGCCATCAACAGCATCGCCGCTCCAAAATTCGCCGAGCTTTATGGGAACAAAGACATGGAGGGATTCAGACGGGTTGTCAGACAGTCAACCAAACTCATCTTCTGGACATCCGCGCCTATCCTGTTGCTGACCACTCTGATCCCCGCTTTCATCCTTGGCATTTTTGGACCGGAATTCAAAGTCGGTGTCACCGCGCTTATCCTCTTGGCCATCGGGCAGTTCATCAATGCCATATCCGGCTCCGTCGGATTCGTCCTGCAGATGACCGGCAGGCAGAGGATGTTTCAGAATATCGTATTCGGTGCAACGGGAATCAACATCCTGTTGAACCTCCTCTTGATCCCTTCCTTTGGCATGAATGGGACAGCCATTGCCAGCATGGCCGCCTTGATTTTTTGGAACTTGTGCTCCGTCTGGTATGTAAAGTCCCAATTTCATTTTCTGACGATTTACCTGCCCTTTCCTGGGCTGAACAGGTCTTACTGATGACCCTGTCCTCTCAATGGCAATTTCAGGAATCAGGTGGAGAATGATGATTGGGTCGCAGATCGAAATATCAGACCTCCCCGGGATCACCGAATGAAGAGACAGCGGGAGCCGAATTTTTTCATTGTGGGAGCGGCCAAGGCAGCCACCACTTCCCTGGCGGACTATCTGGGCCAGCATCCGGATATCTTCCTGTCGGCCATCAAAGAGCCCTTCTATTTTGTGACCGACATTGGCGCTAAGGGCTACGGCAGCTACGACGAATATCTCTCCCTCTTCCAGAAGGCCGGCAACGCCCGGGCTGTTGGAGAGGCATCGACGGGATATCTCTTCGACCAGGACGCCCCGGGTCTCATAGAGAAGCATTTTCCGGGGGCGAGGATCCTCATCATGCTGAGAAACCCTGTAGACATGGCCTTTTCACTATGGCGATATATGACGATAACAGGAAACGAGGCCAAAAAGTTTGAGGAAGCCATCAGCGATGAGGAGAGAAGGCATAGAAAAACCTTACAGTTCGGTGAATCCTGCGCAGGCTGGTGGGCAAACTACCTCTACCTGGAGAGGGCGTCATACTATGAGCAGGTAAAACGGTACCTCGAGATCTTCGGGAGAAGCCGCATTGGGATCCATATATTTGAAACCTTCATCGAGAACCCGGTGGAATGCTGCCAGGAGATGTTCGCTTTTCTGGAGGTTGATCACCGATTTGTCCCTAACTGTGGGGAGGTCATCAATGCAAGCGGAGGGGTTCGTTCCCAGCTCCTGAGGGATCTCAGACATCGGAAATATCCTCTCATACAAAAACTCGTACCCAAAAGGCATCGAATGAGGATCCGGAGTTTTGCCAGACAGATCAATATCAAGAGGGAACCCAAGTTGGTCATGAATCAGGAAACGAGAAGCACCCTCATGACATTCTTTCGGGAAGATATTGTCAGTCTTGAGCGCCTGTTGGGATTTGAGGTCCTGCAATGGAGAAGCAATGACGGAGCACCCACGGACAGGGAAGGATCGAACTTAGTCGTGAATGAAGGAGTGGAAGGGGATGCGGTTCAGCGACGATAGGTGGACTTTCAGTCCAACCACATTCTTTCCGCTGGGAATGAGCCTTCTCCTTTCGGTCGTTGTCGCATATTACGTCAACACCTATCGAAACTCGTCCTTCGTAGATGCCAAATACTTTCTTCTACTGATTATCATCGGCCATGCCCCACTCCTCATTAAAATATTTTTCAATCTCTATCACAAGACCTACCGGCGATTTGATCTGTTTGATCCCCATGTCATATTTCCCCTGGCAATCACCTGGATCTACGGACTTGGCTCACTTCAACTCGTCGACTATGAAAGAAAGATCCGGGTCAGTCAGTACACTATCCTTTATTGGGGGTTTCTGGGGCTTTTCCTCGGCTTTCTGATCGCACGGCTCTTTTTCAAGAAAATACCGATCTTCAGTGAACAGGATGCAATCAATACCTGGAATACGAACAGGATTCTGTGGATCAGCCTCTTTCTTTTCACCCTGAGCAGCTTGGCCTTCGTATATGCCTTTTGGCAATCACCCATACCGATCTTCCACGGGGATGTGGAGGTCATCAGGACCGAGGTCGTCAAAAGGGTTGGAGGATGGGTTGTCTATCTAATTCGGACCATGTTGGTGCCAGTAACGCTCGTGATCGCCCTTTTGATAACCGGAAGAGAGGGGAAGAAGCAAAATGTCTTCCTCTGGAGCCCTCTGATTCTGTGGGGATTGTTTGTTGTCGCCTCTCTGGGATACAGGGGCAGGGTCCTTCATATCATCCTGGCGAGCGTCATCGTCTACCATTACGCGGTAAAAAGAATTCGACCCCTCCAGCTGATCGTCGTTGGGTCTTTCTTCGTTGCCCTTCTCGTTCTTACCGGTCTTCTGCGAAAAACGGGGGGATCGGGTATCGAGGCAGGGGATTTCATTGATCGGGCATTCAAAGAGATCCAGATACCTTCCAGCAGCTTGCAGGTCATAGCGGAAAATGTTCCCAGTCCCCTGCCCCACCTCAGGGGACTGGTCATCATCTTGCCTTTCCTGGCCCTGTTGCCGGGCGAGCAGCCCGCTTTGGGTCTCCTCATAAAGGACGCGCTGCACATGGATTTTGCCGGAGGAGGATTTGTTCCCTCCCTCATGGGCGGTTTCTACCTCGATTTTGGGTTACCGGCCGTTTTTCTGGGGATGGTCTTCTATGGGGTGGCGCTCGGTTGGATCTACCAGAATATGGTCCGGAAGAAAAGCCTCTTCTGGATACTGATCTATGCGAATATACTGGTGTATGCCCTGAATTCGATCCGGGGCATGTTCATGCAAGACCTCTTCTTCGTCTGGTTTCTGGTGGTCTTGACAGGGATACACTTCTTCACGCGAAAAAAGGCCTTGGGTGGTAGTCGCAGTCCCTCAAAAGCAGGGCCAAAAGGATCATATTATGATACAATACCAACGACAGGAGGATAAGGTCATGGGTATGAACCCCAAAAATGGGAGGATAAGGTCATGGGTATGAAAAGGTGCGGTGTGACGTCTCCGAAGTTGTTGCTTTTTATGCTTCTCCTATGCTTCTCATCTCTTTGTTGCGCAGGGCCGCAGTCGACCCAGACAGGACAGCTTCCACTCCTGCAACCCTCTGAGTCGCAGGCAGAAGAGATAAGTGGCATATACGTCGTTGTGAGGCCTTCGGACAAACTGGATCTCGAAAAAGTATTTGCTCTGGATTATGTCTCCGGCGTCAGCTACGTCATTGCCTGGAAACGGATTCAACCGGAACAGAACAGCTTGCAGTTTGAGGAAATCGACAGGGCGGTGAGCACGGCGGCGAAATTCAAGAAAAAAATCAATCTTGTCGTCCTCGCGGGCAAGTATTCACCTGAGTGGATATACTCCAAAGGGTCCAAGAAGGCTACCTTTACCCGGTCACTGAATGAAGCGCAGGTGGAGAGTGAACGATCGCCCGTGGTGGACACCCCGCTTCCCTGGGACAACGACTTCGTCAAGGTATGGACAGAGACGGTGAAGGAGCTGGCGGCCCGATATGATAATGCCGAATCCGTCGGGTATGTGATGATCACCGGTGCCAACCTGGCGGCCTTTACGGTGGGAATGTCGGTGAGAGGGGCAAAAGAGGATGAGGTAATCAGCAGGTTGCGGGAGGCCGGCTATACGGAAAGCAAGTGGGTTGGTGCATGGCAGAACACGATCGATCTCTTCTTCGCAAATTTCAAGAAAAAGCCCTTGTGCCTCGGATTGGCTCCCCTCTTCGATAATGCTGAGCCGGTGATAAAGATCGCAGATTATGGCGTCAGCAAGTACGGGAACCGGCTTTACCTCTTGGGAGACTACCTGAATGGGAAATGGTTTGCCAACCTGAAAAAAGGCAACCAGGTTCAGCGGGTTACCGACTATATCAGCGCCTCCCAGGGAAGGACCAGGACGGGGTTCCAGATGCTCTGGTGGTCAGCATTCAACAACGGTGCAGTGAACGGCCCCCTGGACAAGGCACTCGATAACGGACTCAGGCTGGGCGTATCATGGCTTGAGATCTGGAATCAGGATGTCATTGATTCTGGAGAACCGGTCACAGAGAACGCGAAAGTTCTGCGGGCTGCCAACAAGAAATTGGTCAGCAGATGACAATGACCGAGCTGTCCTTGGAAAAAGGCATTAGCCTTTGACAGGCCTTTGACCGGGAACGACTCTGAACTAACCCCGGGCCCAGGAAATCCTGGGCCCGGGATCTCATGGGGACCTTCGCGGCCATTTGACAGCAAAATCAGAGTGGAGCACAGAAGTTTCGGGATCACTCCCTCCGTGGAATCTGTGCTCCACTCTGGTGAGCATTGGAATTTCAATAGCCCTTGTATCTGAAGGATAATCCCTATCATGATGAGACAAACCTTCTCTGGACCAGCACATGCGATCATTGCCGGAACGGCCAAGGCTGCAACCTCCTCGGTATTCAGTTATCTGAGCAGCCATCCTGAGATCTGCGGGTCATCGATCAAGGAGACTGCATTCTTCCTCAACGATTGTTCGGGGAATCATGCAGACGTCATGAAGCAGTATCTGAAATACTTCACCCACTGCAAGCCGGATGCGAAGTTCTTCCTCGAGGCTTCTCCCGGCTATCTTGCACACGGATCCGTCGTCGCGGGCAGGATACGGGAACTGATACCGGATGCAAGGCTCTTGTTCATACTTCGCGATCCCGTGGACCGACTCTACTCCTATTACCACTTCCACACGACCCAGCTCACCGGTGATTTTGATACCAGCCTCAGTTTTGAGGAGTTCGTGGACTTATGCATGGGCTTTGCCAGCGGACATGCCCCCATCAGCAAGACAACCATGAATGTCCGACATTTCAGGGCACTCGAGATCGGCAGATATGCCGAGTATCTCAAGGAGTTCTTCCAGCTTTTTCCGCGAGAACGGATACACGTGCTCTACTATGAGCACCTCAATGACGATGTGAGGGGGTCTTTGTCCCGGCTCTGCGCATTTCTGGGGGTTGACCACCGCTTCTATGACACCTATCAGTTCAAGCGGGTGAATGTCACCTTCTCGGCAAGGATCAAGCCGCTCCATGTTCTTGCCCTTGCCGTAAACCGTAGCCTCGAACGATATCTCCGCCAGCGTCCCCACATAAAATCGAAACTCGTCGACCTCTACTCAAAATTCAACCGGGAAAGAGCAGGGTACCCTCCGATGCCTGATCCCCTCAGGGGCCGATTGCTGGAATTCTACCGGGAAAGCAATCGGGCTCTGGCGGCACTCCTCGATGGCGAAGAGAATGCCTCCTGGGTTGGATAAATCAAGGCGGGGTCCCTCCCGGCTGGCTGCTGCATCCAGACATTTACTTGGGGTACGAATAACGGGTTTGCCTCGGCTCCCAGGGCATTCACCTGAGTTAGAGGGATGACACATCATGAAGACATCCACCTCTCTTGAGGTGGCGTATGACATCGGGGTAGTGAGTCACCGAGAGAACTTTCCCGAGGAGTCATGTTAGCGCAACTCAATGGGATGTATATCAAGACCCGCCCTGCCAAGGCCGTCCAGCGTCTCATCAGCTACGCGCTTTTTGAGGGAAGACCTCTGACGACCAAAGGGCAATGGATCAACCCCCTCGTATTCGCGCTCTTCAGGATAGGGAAGAACATTCCGGCGGTAAAAGAAGTAATAAAACCGGTTTTTATCGTAGGGACAGGCCGCAGCGGTACAACCATCCTCGGGGCTGTCTTGTCCATGCATCGGGCTGTCGGTTTTCTCAACGAGCCCAAGGCCCTGTGGCATGTGATCTATCCGGAAGAGGATGTGATCGGCAACTATACTGCTGGCCCCGCGCTCTACCGGTTACATGCAGATCATGTTGTGCCGCAAACCAGACAAACTGCCTACCGGCTGTACAGCCTCTATCTTGCCCTGACGTTTTCGCAGCGGGTGGTCGACAAATACCCGGAGCTCATTTTTCGTATCCCCTTTGTGCGCTCCATCTTTCCCGATGCCAAATTCGTTTTCCTGGTCAGAAACGGGTGGGACACCTGCCATTCCATTGAACGGTGGTCCATGCGACTTGGCGTTCAAAAGAGGGGGGAAGTCCACGATTGGTGGGGCTTGAACCAACGGAAATGGAACTTCATGATCGATCAGCTCGTAAATGACGACGAAGCATTTCACCAAATCAAGGATGTGATCCCCAGCTTCTCCCGGCACACCGATATGGCAGCGGTTGAATGGGTGGTTACGATGCGCGAGGGTCTGCGGCAGATGAAGACCCACGGCGATTGCATCTGGATGCTCCGCTTCGAGGATCTCGCCACGAATCCGAGAAGACAGTTACAGGATCTCCTGAAGTTCTGTGATCTATCCCCCGACGAGACCTTTTTTCGGTATGCGGAAAGGACCCTCCGGCCCACAGCGCCCCATCCCCAAGGAGAATTGCACCACGCAATTCATCCCCTCTTTGAAGAAACCATGAGAGACCTCGGGTATGGGCAATCAGGAATCCATGAGACCCACGGCACCTGATACACCTTCCGTTTCCATCATCGAGCCCGTGGGGGGGCATGGAGGCATGGATTACTATGATATGGGTCTCTGCCTGGGGCTGACAAAGGCCGGCGTGCCGGTCACGCTTTACACCTGTGACGAATCATCCTTTCTGCCTGATGCCCCATTCCGCGTGAAACAGACGTACCGGAAGATTTTCGGGAATGCCCCCTCCTGGCTCCGGGGAAGTCGGTACTTCCTCGGCACCATCCGGACATTCGTGGACGGACTCTTGTCGGGAAGCGGGATCTATCATTTCCACTTTTTCCACGTGGGCCCATTGGAAATGATGAATATCCTCCTTGCAAAGGTACTGCGGCGGAAGGTGGTCATTACTGCCCATGATGTCGAATCCTTCGTATTAAAACTGTCCGTCCCGGTTTTTGTGCGCCTTGCCTATGGCATGGCCGATCAGATCATTGCTCATAACCGGGTGAGCAAAGAGGAGCTCATGGCGGCAATAGGGATACCAGGAGAGAGGATCACCATCATCCCCCACGGAAACTATTTCCATGCGATCGACCGTATCCCCGGACAATCAGATGCGCGCCAGCGGCTGGGATTGCCCCAGGATGCCAAAATACTCCTCTTTTTTGGCCACATCAAAGAAGTCAAGGGACTGGATCTTCTCCTGCGGGCCCTGCCGGGAGTCCTAAAGGTGCATCCCGATGTCCTGCTTCTCATTGCGGGCAAAACCTGGAAGATCGATTTCTCCCTCTATCAGGAGATGATCAGCGAATTGGGGATAGGCGATCATTGCCTGACCCACGGCGGCTTTATTCCCCCCGAAGAGGCGCCCTTCTATTTTTCGGCCGCTGATCTTGTGGTATTGCCCTACCGGCGCATCTACCAGAGCGGGGTACTCCTCATGGCCTTGAGTTACGGCAAAGCCGTTCTTGCCTCCGATTTGGAGGGCATGAAAGAGGTCATCACGGATGGAGAAACGGGGCACCTCTTCTCTTCCGGTGATGCCGATGCCTTAAAGAACCGTCTCATCGAGGTCCTCGCCGATCCGGCAGGACTTCGCCTCGTCGCTGAGAGAAGTCAGGGCCGCATTCGGGAAGACCATGATTGGGGGATCATTGGAAGGAAGACCGCTGATTGTTATCGTGCATTACTGGTGAAGGCATGACTCTCCTCAAACCGGATGGGCATTCCCCCGCCGGATCACCCCCGACATCACTTCGAGGTGCCCCTTCCGAACAGGCCGAGTCCGTGTGCTCCTTCCATCCTCTCAACATAGCCCTCATCGGCACCCGGGGAGTTCCCGCGAACTATGGCGGGTTCGAGACCTGTGTGGAGGAGATTGGATCGAGGCTCGCCCGGAAAGGGCACACGATCACCGTCTATTGCCGAAGCGGATATTACGCGAGCAAGCTCGCCTCTTACCAAGGCATGAAACTCGTCTACCTCCCCAACATCCCCCATAAGGCCCTGGATACACTTTCCCACACTTTGCTTTCCATGGTCCATGCCCTCTCCCGTCCCTTTGATGTCCTCATGGTTTTCAATGCAGCCAATAGCCCGGCTGCCCTGATCCCCAGAGCGTTCAGAAAGAAAGTCGCCATCAATCCGGACGGTCTGGAATGGAAAAGGGAAAAATGGGGCCGAGTGGCAAAAAGATACTACCTTTTTTCAGAATGGCTTTCAGCAAGGCTTGCCAACCGAATCGTCGCAGACTGCCCCGGCATAGGGGTGTACTATCAGGAACGCTATGGGGTTCACAGTACAGTCATAGCCTACGGGGCTGATATCATGGAGAGCGTCTCCCCCGACTTGATACGTCCTTTAGGCATCGAACCGAAGGAATATTTCCTCCAGGTCACCAGGTTTGAGCCGGAAAACAACCCCTTGCTCACCATTCAAGCATTCAAGAAACTGAAAACCCAGAAGAAGCTGGTGTTAGTCGGCGGTGCCAGGTATGAGAGCGATTATGTAAGGCAAATGAAAGCCCAATCCACAGATGATATCATCATGCCTGGCTACATCTACGACCGGGAGCTCCTGAGGGAACTCTGGTGCAATTGTTACTCCTACATCCACGGAAATGAAGTCGGGGGGACCAATCCCGCTCTCCTTCAGAGCATGGCAGCAGGATGCTTCACCATCGCCATCGATGTTCCCTTCAACCGGGATGTCCTTCAGGACTGCGGTCGCTGCTTCCAGAAAGATCCAGGCAGCCTCGCCGCGGGAATGAGCTGGGCCCTCAGTAATCCTGAGGCCTTGGCCCCTTACCGAGAAAAGGCGAAGGAACGCATTCGAGATCAGTATTCGTGGGACAGGATCGCCCAGCAGTATGAACAGCTCTTCTTCGACCTTGCAAGAAGGACCCATTGAAATTGAGGAGGCCAAGAAGGTGGGGCCCCCGCCCTTCCCGCGCAGGGAGCACTTTGTGCGTCGTTCCCCGGTTGTCGCCTCCCCCCTGGGAGTGAGGATTGGCGAGAAGAAATGCATCTTGCCGAAAGAGGGAGGTGACTGGTATGGGGTGGATCCCGAGAAACTGCAGCGGACTTGACTTTTACAGTTGATGTACAAGATGGATTTTGCTATATTTCCCCAGCGCTAAGCGAGATCTGGTCCGAGAAATGAAGCTCCATGCCCGCAGCACGGGGATTCCCGACAATGGAAACGTCCACAAAATGTTTTTTGCTGACCGGGTTATTGCCACAGCATCTGATGACTTCCCAGAAGAAGCAGCTTGCGTTGAGGTGCCAGTACCTTTTAGCAGACGACACCTTGATGTGTGCCATGGGGACGGGATAATCCTATTGGACGAGTCGCTTAGCCACCATGATCTACCCCAAAATGTCTTAGACGCGCTCCATCGCATTCTGAACCCACAGGGACTGCGCCTTGAGCCCTCGACCGAGTAGGATGCCCGTGGGTCGGCGACGAAGGTACGGTCGAATCAATCACCCGAAGATTATGCGGGCCAAATCCTTTTTCTCCTCCTTTCTGCTCTTGAGCCTCATCTTAAGTGGCTCCCTTGCCTTCGCTTCCTCCAATATCCTCCTTGATTCTTGGATCTACTATCCGTTAGAGCGCCTCGTCAACAGTGGACTTGTGGATCACGCCTCCCTCTCCACCAAGCCATTGAGCCGGCAGGAAGCAGCCGAGATCGTCGCCCAGGCCATCCAGAAGATCCAGAAGGGAGAAGACACCTACGGAATTCATAACCCCTTCCTGGAAGAAGTATTGGATATTCTGACGGAGGAATTCAAATGGGAGCTGCAGAGGATGGATTCCTACCCCTTGGAAGAGGAATCCCAGCCCAAGTGGTACTCCTTGAAACCCCTGGAGATGGTTCAAGTGCGGACGGGCTACGCCGAGGACCCCTATCTTTTGGAAAACAGCCAGGCCGATCGGTTGGCCCATGGGTTCAATCTTCGAGTGGGGGGCTCGGCCCGGGCTGAACTGGCGGAATATGTCTCATTGTATGTGCACCCGGAATACCGCTATGACGATGAGGAGAACAAGGGTTACTTCTTGGAGACTTACGGAAAGCTGACCCTCTTCAATGTCGAACTGGAGGTGGGACGCGATTCCATGTGGTGGGGACCGGGCTATCATGGCTCTCTTTTGCTCTCCAATAACGGTCTCCCCCTTGACCTGGTCAAGCTCTCCTCCGCAACTCCCTTCCAGATTCCATGGATCTTTCGCTACCTGGGCTACTTTGATCTGACTTTTTTCCTCTCTCAGCTGGAGAAGAATCGCGATTTTCCCCATGCCAAGCTGATGGGAATGCGAATCGATTGGTCTCCTACTCCGCCCAGTTCGAGTTGGCCGATTCTCGAGCTCGGAGCATCGCGGGTCGTCCTCTTCGATGGAGAGGGTAAACCCTCCTATGATCTCGGGGACTATTGGGATATCTTTACGGCCCGGGATGAGAACCAGCCGGGAAGCAAATACAACAACAATCAACTCGCCTCCCTGGATGCAACCCTGAGATTCAGGAATATCGGCCGCTATTTCCCCCTCGCCGATTCCTTGGTTCTCTATGGCGAATATGGGGGTGAGGATGTCACGGGAGAAAGCGGTGATGTCCCTTTTCCCTATAAGGCAGGATATATCGGGGGGATCCTGTTGCAGGATCTCTTCATGCTCCAAGGTTTGGATCTGAGGGCCGAGTACGCCCGGACCCATGAGGTCTGGTACAGCCATACCATCTTCACCTCCGGATATACCTATAAGGGCGTCGTTTTGGGCCACCATATGGGAGGGGACTCGGACGATCTCTATTTTCGATTGAGCCATTGGTTCACCAAGAGCCTCCAGGCCTCTCTGGAGCTCGACCAGCAGAAACATGGCCTTTCGCAGTCGGTCAAGATGAGGGAGAGATATGTGGAGCCGAGCGTTCTCGTATTTCACCCCGGCAATCTCTCCCTCTCTGCCAGGCTCGGTTACCGATTCGTTCGCACCGAGAATGCGGACTTCAAGCGAGGCAACGATCACGACAACCATATCGTGTTCTTTGACTTGAGATATGACTTTTGATTGATTTTTCCTTGAATTCGGATACAATAGTTTAAGTGCATACTGAGCTTATTGACTACAGGTCAGCTTCGATGATGCGTTTTCTGAATCCTATTCGAAATCTGAAATCCTATGCGAGCTCCCGATCCAAGGGGATCGCGGTTGTGGCCTTGGCCTCACTGGCTCTTCTTCTCCTCAGCCCTTGGGCGTATGGTGAGCCGGGTACCCCTTCAGCCCCCCCGACTTCTGCGCCAGGGGCCCCAGTTCCTCCGGGGCAGCTGCCTTCAGCTCCCACTGCCCCTCCCTCAACAGGTGTTCCACCCGGCGTCACCCCGCCCTCGGTGCCGCCGACAACTACCCCTTCGATTCTGCAGCCTCCTCCTGCAGTTCCGCCAGTGTATCCCACAGTTCCTGGGGTGACTCCCATACCTGTTCTTCCAGTGCTTCCTTCTCCTATCGAGCAGATGTTTCAACAGCCCTATGATGTATCCATACCCCAGATTATCCCCCGGGAACTGAAGCAGTTCGGATACGACTTATTCGCTGCTCCCAGCTCGACCTTCGCTCCGGTGACCGATGTCCCCGTAGGGCCGGATTATGTCTTGGGGCCGGGGGATACCATGACCATTTACATGTGGGGTCTGGTGGAAAATATCCTCACTGTCATCGTGGACCGAAACGGCAATATCTTTCTGCCCAAAGCGGGCACCATCCGCCTTGCCGGGCTTCGTTTCTCCGAGGGGGAAGCCCAGATCCGGGAAGCCCTGGCCAAATACTTCAAAAAGTTTGAAATCAAGGTGGCGATGCAGGACCTCCATACAATCAAGGTTTTTGTGGTGGGAGAGGTGACGAAACCGGCAGGATACACCATTAGCTCCCTCTCTACGATCACCAATGCCCTCTATGTCGCAGGGGGGCCTTCCAAGCAAGGCAGCATGCGCCACGTCAAGCTGATCCGGAACAATAAGACCCTCGTGGTCCTCGATCTCTACGATTTTCTCCTCAAGGGAGACAAGACCAATGACCTGAGATTGGAGACAGCGGATACCATCTTCGTCCCGCCTATCGGACCGGTGGCAGCGATTTCCGGCACCGTAAAAAGGCCGGCAATCTTTGAACTGATCGGGCCGACTCGGATCAGCCAACTCATTGAGATGGCGGCCGGCCTGATTCCCATGAGTTCCTTGCAACGCGTCCAGGTGGAGCGGATCCGCGACCACCGGGAAAAGGTCATGATCGATCTGGATCTGACCACCCTCTATGAGAAGAAGGAACCCCTTGTGGATGTCGAGATCCACGATGGGGATTTCGTAAAGGTTTTCCCCATCGACACTGCCATCTACAATTGGATCCGCTTGGAAGGTGCAGTGAGGTATCCGGGGGATTACGAGTGGAAACCAAACCTGAAGATCAGCATGCTTCTCAGCCCGGAAACCGTATTACCTCAGGCCCACTTGGATAGGATAGAGGTCATTCGGATCAAGCCCGATTTCACCTATGAGGCGTTATACACGAATCTGGGCGCCATTTTCCAGGGCGAAACCACACAGGATATCGTGCTCGAAAAGAGAGACCGAATCGTAGTCAGCACCGAGCTCCGTCCCGTGGAAAGCATAGTCCTCGTTGGCGAGGTGAAACGGCCCGGTGTTTATACGATCGTCAAGGGTGAGAGGCTGAGTTCCGTCTTGCGCCGCGCCGGAGGCTTCACCCCCGAAGCCTTCTTGAAAGCCACAGTCTTTACCCGCAAGGCCGTCCGGGAGTCAGAAAAGGCCCAACTGGACAAATTCATACTGTCGCAACAGGCGTCCATCCTCCAGGAGTCGGCGGCGTATGCTGCGGGCGGCCAAACCGGAGAAGAGGCTGTGGATCAACGTCTCATATCCTCCCAGCGAATCCAGTTTCTGAATATCCTTTCCCAGCAAATCCCACTGGGGAGGATGTCTATCCGCCTGGACCAGCCGGAGAGGTTGGAGAACACACCCAATGATATCCTGGTGGGGGACGGCGATTCCCTCTATATCCCCAGGCGTCCCAGCTCGGTCCTCGTCCTGGGAAGCGTTCGAAACCAGTCAGCCTTCCTGCATAAGGAGGGGTCCAATTTCCAATACTACCTGGAGCTTGCCGGCGGCTTAACCCCTGATGCGGAAGAGAAGGGAATCTACATCCTCAAAGCGGACGGCTCCGCCGAAACCAGCTTTCTGAAGATGCGCAAAATCGAGATAGGAGACACGGTTGTGGTGCCCCTCAGCACCGCCGCCAAATATCGACCGATCCCATTGGCCAGGGACATCGCAACCATCATTGGCCAGTTTGCAGTGACCTTAGGCGTCATCCTCGCCATCTTTTAGCCACGCCTGCCTGAACATCCCTCCGAGCGCCAGGCCATCATCAGACTCATGGCTCGAAGTCGCCAGGGGAATAGTTGCCGCGGCGGCAACGAACGGGCTGCCCACGAATAACAGAAGATGAAAGCATGGTATGGGAAGGATCTTTCACCTCACCAGATATAAGAGATAAACCCCTCCCAGGATCACCAGGGATCCGCACACCTTTTTGACGATCGCAGGCCCCTTCGATTTCTCGTTCCAATTCAGATATCGCTGTACCAGCTCGGTACTCGTGCCTGCAGCGACGATCACCGAGCAGTGGCCCAGCCCATAGGCGAGTAAGAGCAGGATCCCGTAAGGGAGATTGGTGTCCGCCAGGCGGAAAGTGATGCCCAGCATGGGCGCCATGTAAGCAAAGGTACAGGGACCCAGGGCAATACCGAATGCGAGGCCCAGAAACAGCGCCGCCAGCAATCCCCTTCTTTGCATTTTGGCCTGACCCGGACCCGACCAGGGCATGGGAATGAACCCCCACAGATGTAACCCCACCAGAAAGAAAATTCCAGCTACCACGTAGTTCCCTATGCCTCCGATATCCCCCAACATTCGTCCCAACGAGGCAGTGAGGGCGCCGATCAAAGCGATCGTGACCAGGATGCCTCCGGCGAAGAGGGTGGAAATCAAGAATGCTCTCCGGGTACTGATGCGCCCCTGGGCGCCGATAAAACCCACAATCAGGGGAATGCTCGCCAGATGGCAGGGGCTGAGCAGGATGCTCAAGATCCCCCACACGAAAGAGGCTCCCAACGCCAGGGAAGTAGAGCCTTCCAGGGCCTGGGTCAAAGCGGAGAGGATTTGCGTTATCATCAGTTAACCCCTATTTCGGCAAGCTTCTTTTCGATCTCTGCCTGTGCGTAAAATCCGGTGTGGCGAAAGATCTCCTTGCCGCTCCGATCGAAGAAGACCTGGATGGGAATCGTCTGGATGCCGAACCGAGCCGCCAGGATTTGTTCCTTGCCCACATGGACGAAAAGGACATTGAGTTTTCCCCGATATTTGTTCTTGAGAGATTCGAGGATTGGAGTCATCATGTCGCAGGGTCGGCATCCGGTCGATCCGAAGTCGACCAGGGTGGGGATTCCGGAGGAGCGGGCCTGATCCACCGGGTTGTCCCGGGCAAGGGTATATTGCTTTTGGGTCCATTCCGCACTTACGCCGATGGATAACCGTTGCCCCAGGCTTCGCAAATATTCGCCGATGACTTGCTGTTGCTTCTCTTGTAGAAGATAGGCTTGGAGGCCGGACTTCAGGTTGGTGAAGGTCTCCCCACCAAACAAACCTTGGTTCTTTTCGTAGAAATCCTTCGTTTCCTCATCTGTCACCGTGACTCCCTGAGTCAAGGATTGCAGGAACCGCTGCAGGAGATCGCTTTCCTCCTGAGGGCTCAAATCTCCCTGGTCCACTTCAAGACTCCGTCGGGCCTCTTTGAGCAATAACTTTGGGGTCACGACTTGCTCCAATAGAAAGAAGCCGTTCCTTTTCAGTTGCTCCTGCATCCCCGGGGGAGCTTTTTGGAGTTCCAATTCCAGATCCCGTGCAGTGATTTCCAACCCCTCTACCTGGAGCAGAAGCTCTGGGGGAAGATCCTTTAGTTGAGCAAGCTGTAAAGGGCTTGAGGCCAGGTCCCCGTAAACTTCGCCTACCGTCTTTCCGCCCTCGGTCTCCGCTGCCACTGCGGCCCAATCAGTCCTTGGGCTTGTCAGGAGACAAAGGGCGAGGAGCAAGGCCGTCCCTAACAACTTGCGAGTGCGATGCATCATGCAGACCTCCTTCTGATTCGTGATCCAAATCACCAGACAGGGCAAATCACGAGATGATTCTCTTGATCTCCTCCACGGAAAGGACCTTTCCGGAACCCTTGACCTGACCATCTATGGCCAGGCCCGGGGTGAACATCACCCCGAATTTCATGATCTCCTTGATATCGGTTACCTTCTCCACCTCAGCAGAAATCCCCAACTCTTGGATCGCCTGCTCGGCGTTAGCGGTCAATTGTTTGCATTTTGGACATCCGGTCCCCAGGATCTGAATCTTCATTTCTTCACCCCCATTTGGCTCAATACTTTCACGATCGAGGCCTTGTCCATGAAACCTTCGTGACGATAAACGGTCTTTCCCTTGGATCGATGAAGATCTGGGTGGGGATCAGATATATCCCAAACTGCCTCATCAGGTCTCGATATTGATCCATCTCCAGGATCTTGACCAGAAGCTTTCCATCATATTCCCGGGCGACCTCATCGAGGACAGGCTTCATCATCTTACAAGGGATGCATACCCCGCGTCCAAAGTCCAGGAGCATAGGGAGATTCTTGGGATTCTCGATGCCTTTGATCTTGGGAGAATCTGCCCCATTTGCTTCTTGCGGGCGATGATCAAAGAGAGGAACCTCCACCGCCATGGATCCGAAAAGGAGGGCCAAGATGGCTATTCCTCCCAGCACCGTAATCCTCCACAACCGGCGTCCGAAACCGATGCTCCCTTTCAGCCCCTCCGGGCCCTGAATTCCTTTCTGCCGAACCTTTCATCTATTCTCCTCCTTGTATTTCACCTACAGATTTCGTTAAGCTTCAGGGCCGTCGCTATCTTCAGCTCCGCACCCACAGGCAACCGGGGTTTATTTGGCCCCAGGAAAGGGAAATCCTTGTGCCGCCAAGAGACTGGCAATCTCCGGATCATCCGGAATCTTCTTGTCCAGGGGAGTGATCCGGGAATCATGAGAAAGGACTTTCCCATTCGGGCCAATCTCCAAATACAGCTCACCCGAGGTGCGTCCCCTGGGTCCCAGCCGATAAGATGAGTGCCCCATTGTACTCGAGGGGTGGATCGATCATTCCCATTCCCCACGCTAATATGATAGCGGTGATTCCAGGGGCCTTTTCTGCCAGCTCGCCGGCCTCGTCTAAGGTCAGATGACCGAGAACAATCACCAACTGGCATTCGGCGTTGAAGCTCGGGAATCAGCCGCGAAGCCAGCTCCAGGTAGTCTTGTACCACTATGGGTTTGTCCTCGGCCGTATGACGGGGTGCAATGAAAAGGTTGGACATCAGCCCAAGCGACTGCCACCCGCACCCCTCCCAGATCTTTGATGATGTAAGGAATGGCAAATGGGGTCTCCTCTTCCGCCAGCATTACATTGGCGCAGAGGAGCGGGATGCCACTCCTCTCCATCTGCGTTCTGATAAACTCCTGGCCAAATATGAGCTCCCGTGCTCCGAGGTTGTAAGCGCCATAACCCATCCTCGCCATGGCCTCAATGGAAAGCCCTGCCTTCTTTTGTTCTATCTGCACAGAACGGCCAAAGACATCCCCCGCCTCCAATAGAAGGACCCAATTGGTCTCCTGGCGCACCTCCTTGATCCGCGTGGCCCGCCGGGCCAGACCGCCCAGCTTGGTTCTGCTTCAGCCACAGGGATGGATCTCGCCATGGGCCTCCCCGCTATAGAGGATGGCAATCCGCCCAGGTGGCCTATTCCCACCAGCCATGGCAGGTTGAAGGGGTAGGAAGAGCAGCGTCATTACTGCAAAAAGCAATCCATCTTGTCATAAACTACCCTATTCTATCTCTTTCTTAATCCCCGCAGTCGCCTTGGGGAGCGGTCAATCCTTCCTGCCATTTCCGGAAAACCACTTTCCCTCGACAGCGAGGAATGGCCTTCTCCCTTAGATGAACTAAATTCTTCGTGATAGCAGGCAGGAGGTGGCCCGGGAATCCCATCGCCGCCTCTCCCTCCTCCAGATCCGTTGCCTCCCGGCAACCATAACATCCGTAGCTGAGATTGATCGTATCTTGCAGGAAGGGCAATACCGCCGAATCGACGCAGATGGCCTGCAGAACCGCAGTGCTGGAAGATAGCCGACCCCCCGCAGCGTTCAGGTAGGCCAACGCCACCCACATCAGTTTCTCTACCGGCCCTTCCAACAGAACCACGTCCTGGAGGTCAGGGAATGAATCCAAAGGTCCGAGCAAGATCGCGGGGTATTTCCCCAGCTCCAGCCGAGGCATGCCCCGGATGGTGCGGGCTGCCTTGATTTCATCCTGAAAGATGCCGAAGCCTTTTAGCATCTCGCCACTTTCCAGCTTAGAGGGCAAGGGCTTGAAGCCCAGGGCGGAAGCCGCTGCCGGACAGGCGATGTCTTCCGCGGTGAGCAAGAGCCTCTCTCCCCGTCTGGCCCGCATCACTGCCTGGCAAAAGCGGTGCCCTTTCGCCCGTTCAGCTTCCTGCGCAGAGGCCAGATCTCGGAGGAAGTTCACGCCCACCGGATGAGATCTCAGGCCGGTAGCATCCCGCAGTATTCGGTCGTATTTTTGGATCTGTTCTGCGCTTTCCATGAGTTCGGAACCTCTCTTTCCCCCTCAACAATACAAGAGGATGCTCCGCCGAGCCCAAGTTAGGTGCATCCTATTTCACCAAGTAATTGACGGGGATGGTGGGAGAGAGGAAGCCACTTACGATGGGAATCGGGAATTTCTTCGCTGCCTGCATCTCCTTCATGTTTTCCAGCATCTCTTCCACCACTGCGAAGGGAAAGCTGAAGATCAACTCGTGGTCCTGCATCAGTCCATAGCGTTTGGAACCTACGCAGGGCACGGTAAGATTGGGTTTCTGGGTCTGGTGCGCATAGACCACCCCGTAGGAGCAGACCGCCGAGCTCACCCCGTTGGTAAATTGGAGGGCCTCTCCCCGGGACCAGGCAAAGGCCTCGATCAGACCCAGAGCCTGGTGGGCATCCACCAGCAAGAGCAGGACGTGGGGTTCAAAGCCATCCAGAGGGCCGACCAATACCCCCTCGATGGATCCCAGGCCCAGCTTGGGCTTGGTCTCCATCAACGCCCGTGCGATCTCTGCATCCTTGGCGAACTGCGCTTGGTGATGTTCGACATCCTTCTCTCCCGGCTCCCGGAATCCCAGGATCATCTGGGCAGTGAAACATCCCATCTGATCTTTGGGGCAGGCAAGGGTCCATCCCCCATGGGCGGCCCCCTTCACCATCTGGCAAAGGGAGACCTTGGCAGAGGGGACGTTTCCCTTCGTCAAATCCTCTGCCTTTTCGCAGAGCCTTACTCCCACCGGATGAGTGCGGAGGCGAAGGGTCCTTTCCAGGTCTGCAGCTATTGTTTCGTATCCATGGGCACACTCTTCAGTTCTCATTGCTGGAGGCCACCTGCTTCCTCCTGGATGAGCTGCTTGACCTTCTCCAGCGAAGGAAGGGGCTTGCCATAGTGTTTCACCTTCTCGTCGATGACCAGTCCGGGGGTGGCAGGGATATAGCGCATGATCTCCTTCATATCATGGACATGCTCGACGTCCGCCCCAATACCGAGTTCCGCCAGGGCATTGAGGGTCATCTCATGCAGCTTGGTGCAAAAAGGACAGCCGGGACCCAAGACTTTGATCTTCACTTTTAGCTCCTTTCGGTGATTGCTCAAGTTATCCCAGAATTCCAAAGAGCAGACCGGTGATAGTGGCCATGACCACCACCAGGCTCACATAGACCAGCATCTTCTTGGTTCCACGATGCTTCGGATGACGATCATGCTGGGCAGGCTCAAGGCTGGGCCGGCCAGAAGCAGGGTTAGGGCCGGTCCCTTTCCCATGCCTGAGCCCATGAGGCCCGGAGGATGGGAACCTCGGTCAGGGTGGCAAAACATCAGGGCTCCGCTCACCGAGGCAAAGAGGTTGGCCCAGAGGGAATTGCCCCCCACCAGATGTTCTATGAAGCGGGCGGGGATGATGCCCGCATCGTTTCCGGGGCGACCCATCAAGAATCCCGCCACCAGGACCCCTCCCGAAGGAGACGCAGGATCGTTTAAAAAAATCCAAGTGGCCCCTACCCATTCCTTCAACTCCTCCTTGCTGAACCAGGACCGCGCATGAGTCCCAGACCGATCAGAAGGCCCCGGTCAGATACAGTGGACCGAATAGATCGCCTCATAGAAGCCCACCGGGGTCGCCGGCTTGCCCAGGTGGCGAAGATCAGGATCAGCACCTGGAAGCATATAGAGGACCATCTTCCAGAGAGGACGGCTGGGGGGATCGGTGCCGGCCATGGCCAACTCCCCATTGGCTGCTCTTTCCCGCTCCTCTTCCGGAAGAAGAATGCCATCAGGAGGCCGATAATAACCGAGAAAACGACCGCCCCCACGGCCCGGCCTACTCCGATCTCCATGCCTAACACGCGGGCGGTCAGGATAATGGCCAAGACATTGATGGCTGGCCCGGAAAGAGGAAGGCCGAGGCGGGCCCCAGTCCGGCCCCCCGGGTGTAGATCCCGGCGAAGAGAGGGAGAACGGTGCAGGAGCAGACCGCCAGGATGGTCCCGGAGACGGAGGCCACGCTGTAAGCCAGGCCTTGATTGGCCCTCGGACCCAGATATTTCATCACCGAGGCCTGAGAGACGAAGACGGAGATCGCTCCGGCAATGAGGAAGGCGGGAACCAGGCAGGTGAGGACTGGGCCCGGGCATACTCCTGGGGCATCAAGAAGGCTCCCTCTCGCCCTCACCCGGACCATTGGAAGGGCACGAGGTAGGCGGCCAGGAAGGCTGAAAACAATCAATAACAACGTATATCGGCTCTTTCATTTGGGTCTTTCCTCCGCAGAGCCGAGGGCTTGTAAACTCAGTGATCAGCGAGGTTTCAGCCAGCGCCGCAACAAGTCGCTCATAAGCGTAGGGTACGCGGATGAACTCCCCCGCCAGCGGCCCCTCCTTGGGGAAACCGCTGGATCGATCAGGGCATAACAAGCCCGCCAGTCCCCATCTTTCGGTCGTCCGGCGCTCCCCACATTCACGAATGTCGTGGCCTCCACCTGGCGGACATAGGGGATATGGGTATGGCCGAATAGGATAGCCCGATAGGGGTGGTCGTGCGCGATACGGGCAAAGGCCGATCCCGGTCGATCTTCAAAGAGATACTCATTGATGCGCCGCGGGCTGCCGTGAACGGCCAGGATTTCCCCTGCGGGCGTCGCCAAGAGAAACCGGTCCTCCAGGGTGCCCAGGAAGGCGCGCGTCTCGGCGGTGACGACTCCTTCTGTCCATTTGAGGGAAATCGCTCCCTCGAGGCGTTGCTCCTCGGTTTTATAGGCGCATCCACAGTCGCCGGTTGAAAATCCGATCCCTCGGCCGTAGTTTCCCATGATGGTGGGAATGGCGCGTTTGCGGAAAAGCGCTGCCATTTCGTTCGGGAATCGGGCCGTAGCCGACGAGATCGCCTAGAAAAAGAGCGATTTGGTACCCCCCTGCGCAATATGATGCGGTACCGCCTCCAGCGCCGGCAGGTTGGCATGGACATCGGAGAAGACGGCGAAGACCCCCTCAACGATAAAGCGTCTCACGTCCAGATTTTCTCCATGCTACGGGCACTGCAGGATGCCCCGGGCCCAGAGACAATCCCCGCACACCGGGAAAGGATTGCCGAAGCAATCCTCTTCGTTGGTTTCAGAAAGGCTGCAACCCCCGCATTCAGCACAGGGGGAGAACTCGAAGGCCTTCACCCGCGAGCGGAAAGCGCAATGGTCTTCTGCCTCCCAGATTTCCTTCAAGCTTTTCTCTCCAATATTGCCCAAGCTATAGCGCCGGATCTCCTTATGGCGGTCGAGGATATAGCAGCCATAGGAGTGCATTAGCGCCAGGCAGGGGCTCACCTCTCCATCCCAGCCGATTGCCAAATATCCCTCGTTTACGAAGCGGCAGTAGATCTCCCTCGGCCGCTGGGAATCGAAAAGCGGGGCTTCATGGCTCCGAAACCGCAGGAGCTTGAAGAGCGGACGATAGCTCTCCTCGCTCAACTGGATCTTGGGCAGGAGGATCCTGACAAGGTCGTGAAAGGTCTGGGAACGAACGGTTCTCCGGGAGGAGAGAGGAGGGGGCGAAACTACGGTGCAGTTGTTGTAGAGAACTTGGTCCTTCATCTCCTCGGTATGGGGAAGCAGGTTATTCAGGATGAGAAAACTGGCTTCCATTTCATGAGAGAAGCTGATTAGCTTCTCCAGATCTTGCACATTCTGTTTCATGACCACAAATTCCAATCCGATCTGGGGACGTACTCTTCCCTTCTGGGATTTCACCTTCCTCAAGGTCTGTGCGTTCTCTCGGAACTGCGAAAAGGAGGAGCCGATCCGGATCGCCTCATACGTTTCCGGGGAGAGGCCATCCACCGAAAAGATGAGGGTATCCAGCCGAGCATCCACCAGTTTCTCCGCCATGGAATGGTCCAGCAGGAGGCCGTTGGTGATCAGCTCGGTCCTGCGGCCCGTCTCTTTCGCCATTCGCAGCATCCTCTCGATCTCCGAATGGAGCAGGGGTTCTCCGTATCCTCCAAAATGAAGCGTTTTCACGGTGGGTAACTCGGCCAACTGTTGGATCAAAGCATCGTAGGTCTCCATTTCCATGATGCCTTGGGGATCCTTCCAGTCCTGGCGGACGCAGGTGGAGCAATCCAGGTTGCACAGGTTCGTCGGCTCCAAATAGATCTTCTGCAGCCCCTGCGGGACACGATGAATGAATAAGCCATCTGGCATCTCTGACACCGCAATGGAGGCGCCCGAGCAATATCCATATCTCTCCGCAATTTCTGGAGGGAGATGAATTTCCCCCTTCTGATGCAGCGGGATTTGATAGCTCGCCATTTGCCTATTCCTTTCGGGCGCTGGGGCCGCAAGCGCCTCCCGGCGAGCCACTGAGCGTTTCCGCTCCCGTGAAGAACCGGCGCTTGAAATAGAGGGATACGTTGACCAGGCCGATGAGCACCGGAACCTCTACCAGCGGCCCGATGACGGCTGCAAAGGCCGCTCCGGAGCCGATGCCAAAGACGGACACCGCAACCGCAATGGCCAGCTCAAAGTTGTTGGAGGCGGCAGTGAAGGCGAGGCTGGTGGTCTTCTCGTAGTCCGCACCCGCTTTCTTACCCATATAAAAGCTGACCAGGAACATGACCACAAAATAAATGAGCAGCGGGATGGCAATCCGGACCACATCCATTGGAATCTGCACGATCAGGTTACCCTTCAGGCTGAACATCACTACGATAGTGAACAAGAGAGCAATCAGCGTGATCGGACTGATCCGGGGGATGAATTGGTTATGGTACCACTCCTTGCCTTTTGCCTTCACCAGGATCAGCCGGGTGAGCATCCCGGCGATGAAGGGAATCCCTAAGTAGATGAATACACTCTTGGCGATCTGGCCGATGGTCACGTTCACTACGCTCCCTCGCAGTCCGAAGAAGGGAGGCAGGATGGTAATAAATACCCAAGCATACACGCTATAAAAGAGGACCTGAAAGATGCTGTTGAAGGCCACTAACCCTGCGCAATACTCGCAGTCCCCGG
The DNA here is from genome assembly GCA_963718295.1 of uncultured Methylomirabilota bacterium. Classification (GTDB taxonomy): domain Bacteria; phylum Methylomirabilota; class Methylomirabilia; order CAVQYV01; family CAVQYV01; genus CAVQYV01. Next base: position 29,411 of record CAVQYV010000001.1, read on the forward strand.
CCGCCAGATCGTTCCAGACGATGACCATGGCAATACAGCGGGCCAATCCGATCATGATCAGGCCGGTCATATAGGCGGGATAGGAAGGAAGGAAGAGGATGGCCAGAAAGAACATCAGGATGGGACCCACGATCCAATTCTGGAGCAGCGAGAGACCCAGGATCTTCCAGTTACGGAAGACATCTCCCAGATCTTCGTAGCGGACTTTCGCCAGCGGCGGATACATCATCAAGATCAGGCCAATGGCGATGGGGATATTGGTGGTATCCACCTGAAAGCGGTGGATGAAACCCTCTACCCCGGGGATCAAATATCCGATCAGGACACCTCCCGCCATGGCCAGGAAGATCCATAGAGTCAGGAAGCGGTCAAGAAAAGAGAGCTTTTTGAGCACCGATCCCTCTGATCTGGCCGTGTTATCCCTGTTGACCGTCATTTCCTTCATGGTTCATTTTCCTCCTAATGGATTTACGTCCATATTTTCATCTTTTCATCATCCAGCCTGGCCCCCTCACGCAAGCCACGGCCGCAGATCGTGGAACCTCTATCCTCCCGGCGAGCCCTTCTTGCCATCCCAATTTCGCAATAGCTCCATGAAACTCGCGATGATGCCCTCGGTATTCACGAAAGAAGGGCATTTATTATCCAAGAGCCAATCTTCCCCTGACTCAGGTCCACCTCTTCTGTCATAGAGAGAACGCTTCTCTGGATTGCCCAGGACTGCGTAGGCCGCTGCGACCTCCTTGAACCGTTCCTCCTTCTCCTTGCTGCCCTGATGCAAGTCCGGATGGAAAGATCGCGCCAGGCGGCGATAGGCCCTTTGGATCGCCCGGGCGCTCGCGTCCTTCTCTACTCCCAAGATCGCGTAATAATCCTTCATTTCCAGTATATTGTAGCCTCTTACAACACGAGACGGCAGACGCGCTACGGCATCCGCCTTTCCGCCGCGACCAGTTTACTCCCCGCCTCCAGGTCTGCCGGCTCTACCCTGCAACTCGATCGCATCCCCTTGCTCAGGGTATGCTCGAGTCGGCCCCGGTCTGTCTCAAACACCCATCCCTTCGACCATTCCCGGAGGATCTGAACCACGGAGGATGGCAGGTCATCCTTTTCCCACTCCTTCAGGGCGTAGATGATCCATTTCCCTTCCCGACGATCCACGACCAGGCCTGCAGCCTTGAGGATGCTGAGTTGATGAGAAATCCGGGGCTGAGGCATCTGCAGGGCATCCATGAGCTCGCAGACGCAAAGCTCCCCTTGGAACAGTAAATTCAAGATCCTGAGGCGGGTCTCATCAGACAGGGCTTTGAAGAATGTAACGGCTGTTTGCATGGGTTTGCTCCTTCATGTATATAAATGCACATATGTCAATATGTAATTTTAATCAAACTTTTCCCCTCTTGTCAAGTCCCTTTCCTGTGCTAAAATGTATCCATATAATGAGAGGAGGTGACTCTATGGAAAGTGGATGTGCCGGCTCATCAAGAACGATCATCGGAGGAAAGAGGATATGACAACTCGAAGATGGATGGTAACTTTCGCTGCCCTTACCTTCATGGGGACGATCCTGGCCGGTTGCGCAGCCTGCCTCCAGAACTATGACAAGGTCGCCCTGGGCATGAACCCGGACGAGGTATTGCAGGTCGCGGGAAAGCCCCACCGGATCTTTCAGATGGAATCCACCGGACAGGGCACCCTGATCCCCACTCCGCCGGGAAAGCATGAGGTCTGGTTCTACCGGGGCGGGGTCATTCAATTCAACGAGGGCAAGGTAGTGGCCAAAGGCCATAAGATTCAGCCTTAGTGCGCCTGATAGAGAAGAAAAAAATAAGGGGAGGATCTCGATCCTCCCCTTAACATTCGACTTCGGCTTAGTGATCTGGATGGGAGCGGACTTGGCTCGTCTGCCTCCCCTCCCCCTCATGCACGCACAACTCACCGCATCTCTTGCCCTCCCGAATCGTTCAGGGCCTGCCCGGTGATGTAGTCGGCATCGGAGGAGGCCAGGAATAGTGCGACCTTGGCCACATCCTCCGGATGCTGCCCCCGTCCCATGGGCACCTGCTGGGTAATGCGGCTGCTGATCACCTCCTCAGGTGAGATGCCCCGGATCTTTCCCAGGACCTTGGACAGATAATCCCACATCTCCGTGAGGACGATGCCGGGACAGATTGCATTGACATTGATGTGTGGGGCAAATTCGAGGGCATTGGACTGGGTGAGGCCGATGACTGCAAATTTCGTTGCGGTGTACGAAGCCATGTAGGGGCCCCCCACCTTGCCCAGCCGGGAGGCGAGGTTGATGATCTTTCCCACCTTCTTCTTCATCATCTCCTTCACTGCTGCCTGGGTGCAAAAGACTACCCCCTTCAAGTTCACCGCAATGATCCGATCCCACTCCTCCTCCGAGGATTCCGCAAAGAGCCCAGCCAGCACGATTCCGGCATTATTGACCAGGATATCGATCTGGCCGAATTCCTTCAATGCGAAGGCGACCATCGCCTCCGCCTCTGCCTTTTTGGTCACGTCAATCTTGATCCAGCGGGCCTGACCCCCGCCCTTCTGAATCTCCCCGGCCGCCTCCTCTGCTCCTCGGGGATCGATATCTGCCAAAACCACCTTGGCTCCCTCCTGGGCGAATTTCAGGGCGATGCCTTTTCCGATCCCCCTCCCCGCCCCCGTGATGACGGCCACCTTATCCTGCAATCTCATCGGCTGCTCCTCCCTCTCCTGCTCATAACCCAGGCCCAATGACCACAAAGGCCTTGATCGGCTTGGTGGTAAAGTTAAAGTACTTGTGAGGGGTCCCTGCGGGAATGAAGCACTTTTCCCCCTCGAAGATATGGTGGCAGAGGGAAACCGCGGAACCCTTTTTCTCGCCCATCTCCTCCAATTGCACTACCAGATCCCCTTCCAGGGCGTAGAGGAGCTCGTCCCCTTTGTGGACCTCCGCCTCCGAAATCCCACCCACCGGAACCTGCAAGAGGGCGATGTTGATATAGTCATTGCTTACGATAAACGAAAAGAGGACATGCCTTTCCCTTCCGTGGATGAGGGGAAGCTGATCTTCAGCCCGGACCGGGATGATCTTCTTCGCCTGGCGGGCCTTCTTTCCCTCCATCGGCCAGCTGCCCAAAGAATCGAGGTTGGGGATCTTATCCATCTTACTTCTCCTCCCAGGCCTTATAGAATCTGGGCTTCTTCACCGATGGAATCACGGTACCCATCTTGTCTTCCGCCGCCCAGATGCGCGGGGCAACGATGCTGATGGCCACCACCTTCTTTTCGTTGAAGCTGAAGATCTGGTGTCTCGTCCCTTGCGGGATGTAGAGGGCATCTTTTGCGTGCAACTGATAGGTCTCTCCCGTCTCCGGGGCAAAGGCCACGGGATCTCCCTCCAGGAAATAATAGATCTCGTCCCCATAGTTGTGCTGGCCCGCCGGCTCGTAGTAGTTACCCGGGTTCAAGGTCCAGTGGCTGACCGTAAATTGATCCAGGCTCACAAACCGGCGCAGGGCCACCTGATGGCCCTCAAACCCATAGAACCCGGAGAGTTCGTCCTCCTTGTGAATGACGACGAAACGCTTCTTTTCAGGAGGGAAAGGGAAGTTTCCGATCCACGCTGGGATCGGCACCCGTTGTACCCCCGGTTCTTTTTGTTCCGATGGTTCTGCCCGCTTCCCCTTACCCCTATTCCCTTTCTCCATAGCAAGCCTCCCACTGGACCAGGCGCTGGACCCGGAGATGGCATCCCATCACCGCCCCCCCCTAATCCATGAACAATCCCCCGTTGACATCCAAGATTTCCCCGGTGATGATCCGTGCCGCATCGGAGGCCAAAAAGAGGGCGGCCTCCGCGATATCCTGGGCCTCACCAAACGCCCCCAAGGGAAGGGGGAAACTCTTGATGATCGCCTCCCGCTGTTCCTTGGTGGTCGTCTTGTGAAAGGGCGTGTCCAGAGGGCCGGGGGCGATTCCATTCACCTGGATTCCATGCGGGGCCAGAACTTTGGCAAAGTTGATCGTCAGGCAGGACACCCCGGCTTTGGAGGCGGAATAATTCATCCCGGAGAAGATGCTTCCCGTCTTCGCCACCAAGGAGGAGATGTTGATGATCTTGCCCGATTTCTGCTTCATCATCGCCAGCCCTGCAGCCCGGCATCCCAGGAAGACCCCCCACAAGTTGATATCCATCACCCGGTCCCACTCTTCTTTGGTCATCTCCTTCCAGCCCACAGGGGAGTTGACCCCGGCGTTATTGACCATGATATCCAGCCGGCCGAAGCGCCGCAGGGTATCCTCCACCAGTTCCGATACCTCGCCTTCCCGGGTGACATCGGTCCGGACCGCGAGGGCCTTGCCTCCCTGGGCCTTCACCTCCTCAGCCACCTTTTTGGCCGCCTCTCCGTCGAGATCGGATGCCACCACCATCGCCCCTTCTTGGGTGAAGAGCTTACACATGGCCTTTCCGATCCCACTGCCGGCGCCAGTTACGATTGCGATCTTATCCGCTAATTTCAAGGCAACCCCCTCAGTCTGTCAATGATTCGATGATGTCCACTGCCGTCCGCGTCGCCACCCGCGTTGCTCCTGCCTCGATAAAGGCCAGGGTTTCGCTCAGCTTGGTGATGCCTCCCGAGGCCTTCACCCCGAAATTGGGACCCACGGTCTGACGCATGAGCTTGATATCCTCCACGGTGGCACCGGGGAAGACGTTGCCGGTGGAGGTCTTTACCATGTGAGCCCCTGCCTCCACTGCAATCTGGCAAGCCTTGATCTTTTCCTCTCTCGAGAGCAGGGCGGTCTCCAGGATCACCTTGACGATGCGTCCTTCGGCAGCCTTCACCACCGCCTTGATATCGTCCCGAACCACATCATAGAGCTTGTCCTTGAACGCCCCCATGTGCATCATCATGTCGATCTCATCCGCCCCATTCTTGACGGAATCCTCGGTCTCGAACACTTTGGTGGCAGTAGTGTTGGCCCCGAAGGGGAAACCGCTCGGCGCCATAACTCTCACCTGCGTGCCCTTGACGATGCTCTTAGCCAGGGGGAGGTAGCAGCCATGCGTGCAGGCAACGATGAAATTGTATTTCACCGCATCCTCGCAGAGTTTGATCACCTCTGCCCGGGTTGCGTCCGGCTTCAGGACTACTGTTTCGATGTAGCGCGCCAGTTCTGCCTTACTGAGCTTCATTCTACACCTTCTCCTTCCTTTGGTTGAAATAAGAGGGCCCATCCAGACCCCAAGATCCTGCAAAGAATGCTATCCATGGACAGCTGCCTGACCCCGCTTCTATCATCTTATCATTGTAAGCGGTCCGAACTTCTGCTATCATGACCCAAAAAACGCGCGATCATAGCACGAACCTTTTGCCCCTGACAAGGACAAATCGGAGGCGATAAGATGCCCATCTATGAGTATCGGTGCGCAGATTGCGGGAAGCGATCCTCTTTCCTCTTGCTGCGGATTGATCCGAACTTCGCTCCTCCCTGCCGCCACTGCCAGAGCCCACGGATGAGCCGTCTGGTATCCAAAGTCGCGGTCTTCCGCTCAGAAGAGAGCCGCCTGGAGAGGCTGGCCGATCCCTCCCGGCTCGGCGACCTGGACGAAGAGGATCCCAAGAGCGTGGCCCGGTGGGTCAAGAGAATGGGAAAGGAATTGGGGGAGGACATAGGGGAGGACTTCGAGGAGATGGTGGATCAGGGCATGGAGGAGGAAACCGAGGGGGGAGGATCCCTGGAAGGAGGAAGTGATGAGCTCGATGAGTAAACCACCACCGAAGCCAGGTTCAAGGGTCGCTTCTTCGGCATCCGCCAGGACCAAGAAACCTATTCCCGCCCCCCTTTCCCCTCATCCGGAGGATCTTGAGAGGCTCATCGCCTTTCACGGACATCTCTGCCCCGGTGTGCTTATCGGATACCGGGCTACCCGGTTGGGGCTTTTGCGCCTCCGGGTGAAGGCCGCCCAGGATGAAGAACTGATCGCTTTGGTGGAGAACAAGAGCTGCAGCGTCGATGCGGTGCAGTTTCTGGCCAGCTGCACCTTTGGAAAAGGCAACCTCTTTTATCTCCCTTTCGGAAAGCAGGTCTTCACCTTCGTCCGGCGGCCATCCGGAGAGGCAGTTCGGGTCTCACTCCGCAAGGAGGCGGACGAGGGCCTGCCGAAGAAAGGGGCGCGCCGCAGAAGGCAGTTCACGGCCCGCCTTCTGTCCGCCCCGGATCAGGACTTATTCAAGGCCAAAAGGCTCACCATCCCGCTCCCCCCTCCGGCCCAGGTCTTCCTTAGCATCCCCTGTCAGGCCTGTGCCGAGCCGGTGATGGAGACGGCCGCCCGATCGGTCCGCGGCAGGCTCTTGTGCCAGCCCTGCTTTGAGACCGAGGTGTCTGGGGTTTGAGGAGAGACAGGGAGATCAGATGCCCACCGTCCGCCAACAGATCATCGAGAAGCTGGAGACGGCCCACATGACGGCCCTGGATCTCTCCCGGGAGATGCGGGTTTCGGAGGCCGACATCTTGAGGCATCTCTCTCACGTCGCCCGGTCCCTCTCCTCCGCCAGGAAACGGCTGGTGATGGAGCCCCCCATGTGCCTCGCCTGCGGCTTCCGCTTCAAGAAGAGGGAGCGTCTCAGGGCCCCCAGCCGCTGCCCTTTGTGCAAGGGAGAGCACATTTCCGAGCCACTTTTCTCCATCCGATGACATCCATTAGGAACAGAGAACCCGAGCTGACCTATTCCTGTCTGAAGGTTCAAGCCACAAATAAACGCAGCTCAAGAAAGAGAAAGGAGACATGAGATGAAAAAACGGTCACTGATTTCCTTATTGGCGGTGGGATTTTTCCTGCTTCTGCCCATGGCCCTGATGGCCGCCGAGGAAGGGACAGCAGCGATCCCCAGGGAGATCGTCCTGTCGAAGCCCGACACCACGGGAGGCATGCCGTTGCACCAAGCACTCTTTCAGCGACACTCGGTCCGCAACTTCATGGATCAAGAGTTGAGTCTGGATCAGATCTCCCAGATCCTCTGGGCAGCTAATGGCATCACTCGCCCCGAAAGCGGCAAGAGGACGGCGCCCTCTCCCATGGCCACCTTCCCCGCCCGCATCTATCTGGCCAATAAGCAGGGGGTCTATGCGTTCTCTCCCCAGGAGATGAAGCTCACCTTGGTGACTGAAGGGGATCATCGGGCTCGTCTCTCCTCGTACAAATCGGTATTGTCCGCTCCAGTGAGCCTGATTGCGGTCGCCGACACGGAAAAGACAAAGCGCACCATGGATGTGCGCTGGAAGGGACAATCCGGAGAACGAAAAGCTGTCGGTCCTCTTCTGCCATGACGAGGGCGGGGCCATGTCCCAGAACGTCTATCTGGAGGCCACTTCTCTCGGGCTAAGCACCGTATTCATCGGCGGGTATAACAAGAAGGAGATTACCGATCTCTTGCAGCTCAAAGGGGAGATGATACTTTGGGTCATGCCCATCGGATACGAAAAGACCACCCAGTGAGAGGCCCGCTGATCTCGCCCTGATGGTCTTTTCGCTTCAATGCTTCAGCGAGATGATTGGGCCCCCCAGATTGCGGGTGGTCTTGGCTTGCGGCGGCGCTCAGGCGAGGTCAGTCCTGAGCGCCCTCAGTTGGCCTTCCGGATATTTTCCTCCAGGCCGGCGAGATCGAGGACTCCCTCTTGGGAGAAGAGAACCACCCCTGCCCGATTGACCAATACCGCTGCAGGTGTCTTCGCCACTCCCAGGAGGCCCTCCACGAGGAACCCGTCGCTTTTCTCCTCATCCATCAGGGAGACGAGGGTGAAGCGTTGTTTCTGCCAGTAACCCTGGACCATCTTGGTGGCGCTCATGCCATCTCCATTGATGGCCAGGACCTTCACCTTCGAGGGTCCCATCCGCTCATACATCTTCTGGATCTGGGGCAGATCTTCCCGGCAGTGCTCACAGTACAGGGACCAATAAAGAAGGAGCACAGGTACCTTTCCCAACTCCTGGGAGAGCTTGAAGCTCCCTCCTCCCGACAGGGGAAGCTCGAATCCGGGGACCTGGCTGCCCTTCTGGATCAAAGAGGCCCCATGGGCCTCCTCTTCGATCAGGAAGGGCGCAATGGACAAAGCCAGAAGGCAAATCAACATCGCAGCCCGGAATCCACTCCCGGATACAAATATTGCCGGTATCTCTCTTGTTCTCTTCACCTTGCTTCCAACCTCCTTCTATCGATGCTGCTGCTGAATTCCTATCCATTCACAGGCCAGCGAAGATCTGATATAGTGCGATGGGCGTGGGAACTCTTATACCATGGCCACCCTTTTCCGTCAAATTCCCCACCACCCGACAGGGGGGCGTATCAGCGGAAGCCCTTGAAATAACAACCATTTGCTGTCGTTCCGACCATGGAGGTAAAGTATGGTTAAGGCGAAGAATCCGAAACGCTTTACCCGCGAGCTCAGAGACCTGGCCCGGGAGAAGGGAGCGGACCTGGTGGGAATTGCACCGCTGGAACGCTTTGCCGCCGCCCCCGCCGACCAGCACCCTGCCCGCTATGTTCCCGATGCCCGCTCTGTGATCTCCATGGCCATCCGGGTGAACCGGGCCGGACTCAAAACCATCCTCAGTGGAACTTCCATCTATTCCTACTGTGTCTTCGGCTTCAAGGCGATCAACGAAAGGCTCAATCACCTAGCCTATCAGGTAGCCCGCTTTCTGGAGGACCAAGGGTTCGAGGCCTATCCGGTTCCCGCCAATGCCCCCCGCAACCCCCGCACCCTCAGGGCGGAGATTTCCCACCGCCATGTGGCCGTGGCTGCCGGATTAGGCGAGATGGGATGGGGCCTCAACTTCCTGAGCCCTCAATATGGCGCCTGGCAAAAGCTCATCTCCATCTTCACCTCGGCTCCCCTCGAACCGGATCCTTTGTTTGAGGGAAGCCTCTGCGACCGGTGTATGCAGTGCGTCCAGATCTGCCCTACCCAGGCGATCAGCGCCACCGAGGCCGATGGCTTCAGGATAGACGGCCGATCCTATGAACATGCGCTGCATGCCCGCTGGAAGTGTCGCTGGGGCTGCGGAGGGCTGACGGCCCAGGGCACCTTCGCCTTCACCGACATCCCCCTCCCCGAGAAAGAGCCCACTCCCGACGAAATGATGGTCTATTTTTCCCGGTTGGATCCGGGGCAGGCGAGGATTACCTTGGAGGCAGGAGGGACCTTCCCCTGGTGCAGCAAGTGCCTGGCCATCTGTGGCCCCAAGGGATGAGGGAAAGGCCTCCAATATGCCGCCGCCCCTTGGCCCTCTTCGCTGAGAATGCCCGTCCCGTGAAGGCCGTCAATTCCTACAGGTACTTGCTCCTGTCTGTCATGAAGCCCTGATAAAGCCGGTAGTGTTCCGTCTCTTCATACTTCAGCGGCTTGACCGGAATATGATCAAAACTGTAGATCATGGCTTGAGGGCAGGCGAGAAGAATCGGGGAGTGGGTGGCAAGAATGAACTGGGCATGCCCCGCGGCGCTCATCTGGGTCAGTATCTTCAGCAGCTTTAGCTGGCTTCGCGGGGAGAGGGCCGTCTCCGGCTCGTCCATCAGATATAGCCCTTTGATCTGATAGCGGCTCCGGAAGAATGACATGAGGGATTGGCCGTGGGATTGGGTCAGTAACGACTTGCCCCCAAAATACGCCAGTTGGCCAGGATCTGCGGCCGCCCATTCGTCCAGGATCTGAGCAAAACAGCGGAAGATATCCGATCCAAAAAACGAGCCCGGCACACTGCCGTTTGTCCATTCGAGGGCAAGATAATCGTGCAGCCTATCTTCGTAGGGGTTGACCTCGACCCGCTTTCCTTCGGAATCGCGCCATATATGAATACCACAGGCGTGGGAGAGGGCTTCCAGCAAAGTGGACTTTCCCGTACCGTTTTCGCCGACAAACAGCGTAACCGGCGCCTCAAAGGTCATGTGCTTCGTCTGGTGAAAGACGGGCAGGGTGAAGGGATAATGATCCCCGGTCGGATATCTCTCAGGATGAAAGGTGACGCTCTTTACGTGTATTGCCATTTGAAATAGAGGTCAGATCCAAAGGTCATAGGTCATGGTCATCCCGGGGGGCCCTTTTTATGGGGAAAGATGGGGGATTCCGTTCCCGACTCTTCCCAGCGAGCGCTCACTCAATCCCAGGGCTTCTCGGCGGCTGCGTTCCGGCCGGCGATGCGGCCCAGATTGAGGGCGCGGCAGAGCGCGCCGCCGCTTGCCGGGTACAGCCTGCCGATGCCGCCCCCCGTAGTCCCCCCGATGGCGTACAGCCGCGGGATGGCCTTGCCTTCGCCATCCAGCACCTGGGCCCGGGCATTGATTCTCAAACCCCCACAGGAGGTGCGGGAGAGGACCGGAGGGGCGCTCACGTGGTAGGCATGAAAAGGCGGGGTCTGGATCGGACTCACCGTAACCCCCTTCTTGCCGAATTCCGGATCTTGCCCCTGGGCTGCATGCTGGTTCCACCGCCGGATCGTCTCCTCCAACCCCGCGGGATCGATCCCCGCCTTTCCGGCCAATTCCCCTACGGTAGAGGCCGTGGTCCATCGCGCTGGGATCCGTTTGGGGGCCGGTTCGATCTTCCCCCTCACCTCGTCATCGAAGATCTGCCAGATCGCGAAATCGTCCTGCCTGCGAGCCGCATCGCCCACGATGGAATGGTAGCTGTCCTCGTTGACGAACCTCTTCCCCCGCTTGTTGACATAGATGGAGGGATAGCGGGGGCTGCGCGAGAAGGGGCTTGGCTCCCCCACCGGAACCGGCTGGCGCTCGCCTCCATAGCCGCTGGTGTTGTTCATGCTGATCAGATCGGCCCCCAAGGCCTGGGCCATCAGGATGCCATCTCCCGAATCGAAGGGGAATGGATCGAAATACCTTTCCCCGTACCATTCGAATCTCTTGCGTAGATCGGGATTGGCGGTGGAGTTGCCGGTAGCCAGGATGACCCCGCGCCGGGCCTTGATGCACAAGGTCTTTCCCTGACCTTCGGCCCTCAGCCCGAGCACCTGGTTCTGGTCGTTGGCAATCAGCTGGGTCCCCCGGGTCTCCAGCAGGATCCTGGCCCCCTTTTCCCTGGCGGCCTTTTCCATATTGCGGTAGAAGATATAGCCGGTCAAAATCGAGCCTCCCGGCTCCTCCTTCTGACGATGACCCCGCGGTTTGGGCGGGGTGATGGCCGCATACTCGGGGTCCCGCTCCATTCCCGAGACGTAGAGCTCCTCAGGCGCGAACTCACAGCCCATGGCGATGAGCCAGTCGATGGTCGTGGCCGATTGATGGGCGACCGCCCTCACTACCTCCTCGTCCGCCTGTCCGTGGGCGCAGGCCAGCCAATATTTGACCATCTCCTCCGGGGTATCCGCAATGCCGGCCGCCCTTTGCACCGAAGTCCCCGCACCGTAGATGATGCCGGCAGATTGGCTGGTTTGGCCACCCAGTGCCTTCGTCCTTTCCAGGATCAAAGCGTCCGCCCCGGCATCGAGGACCTCTATGGCGGCGGCCATGCCTCCTCCGGACCCCACGATCACCACCTCGCCTTCCAGGTCCCACCTGGGAGGGAGTTGGACCTCGTGAGCTTGAGCTCCCCTTGGGGTAAGGCCGGCCAGCGCTACTGCCCCCACCCCGGCGGCTGCCCCTTTCAGGAAATCCCTCCTGCCGATTTCTTTCTCACCCTTTTCTTCCGACATTTTGTTGTCCCCTTCCTGTCTTGGTTCCATTCCCCCCGCGCTGCGCGGATTGCTGAGTTCCGGATCATCAAAAACCCATCAAACGGGATGGAACCGTTTCGTATGGCTCACCTAACCCCCATGATCTCATTTAGCCCTTCGACTGTGAGATCGAGCTCCTCTGCAGACACCTCAATGATGCTTTTGCCCAAGCGCTCGACAGACAAGGTTCTGATTTGACTGATCTTGACCCATGACTGCTTGGGGAGTCCTGGATTCGACAAATCAGAGGTCTGAGATGTTCACGGCATTTGAGCTTTTTTCTGATGAGCAAGGACAAGCAGAGATGTATCCGGGGGCAATGGTTTTTTGCCTCAGCCGCCTTCACGCTGGAGGCCGCGAGAATGACTGGGTTCAGGGCTCCTCAGAAATACCAGGTCAGAGCTTGCAGGATCTTGTCGGGAGTGGGGCGGTCATCCGGAGATTTGCCGACGTAAAGCCAACGTACCGTTCCCCCTTTATCCAGGAGGACCGTGGTGGGGCGGGCTACAAGGCCGAATCGCGAATGGCTATCCCCGATTCCCAACTTTGGGATCGCCTCCCGGGAGTTGTCGCTCAAGAGGACGATGGCTGGGTTCAGCTCCTGGGCGTTGGGAGACCGCTTCGTTTCGACCCGATACTGGTTTTCCACATTGCGGCCAAACTCAGTCAACAGATAGGGGTCATCTGCGCTGACCCCGACGATCTGAGCCTTTCGGTCCTGAAACTCCGACAATTTCGCCCTCAGGGATACGAACTGCTCCTGGCAGTAGGAGCACCAGTACCCCCGATAGAAGATCAGGGCCGTCTTGTCCGCCTTTTCCAGCAAGGACGATAATGAAACGGGCCTCCCTGAGCATCGCGCAACTTCAGTTCCGGGATCTTCTGGCCGACCGCGATCTTCGGCTTGATCTCCCCCTCCGGGGGACCGGTTTGAACCCCGGAGCAGGCCGTCAGAGAAAACAAAAGGAAGTGAAGCCCCAGGAGACCCAGAGCCAGAATATGAATCCGCCCCTTTCCCGTCTTCCTCCGTTTGCTCCCGTGTCCTATTGCTGCGGTGGTTTCTATCGGGGAGGCCTCCTTTCCGGAACTGGAACCTTTCCCATCCGATCCTCGTTCCAGGCCGCCGAGACATAGAGCCCGCAATAGCAGCTCCCATACTCCGCGATGTCTGGACGGCTGTAAACGCAGGGACAGATGATGTCCCGATCCTCCTCCCGCACCCCAGAGGCCAGACGGCAGGGGCAGGAACGGTAGCCATGTCGCTTCTCGTTTTCCAGGAGGCCCTTCAGGATTCCCATCACCAAGGGCTTATCCTGGTTCAATTGGATCCCTTGCGATTTGGAATACCGATCGAGGATCGGGTAGAGTTCCTCCTCTGTCATTGCTCGAGCGCCTTCTTCACCTTCTCCTCGTTAAACCCAACAAGCACCTCGTCGCCGATCAGGATGGTGGGAAAGGTCAATCTCGGATTATGGCGAGTGACCTCCTCCAGGGTCGATTCTCTTTCCTCTCCCCTCAAGAGGTCGACATCGACGAATTCAAAGGGAACCTGGCAATCCTTCAGATAGCTCTTGGCCCGCTTGCAATGGATACAGGTACTCAAGGTATAGATCTTGATCTTCTTCTTTCCCGATGGTGCCATCTAAGCTCCTTCCTCTCCCTTTCCTGGTTTCTTGGTTCCCTCCTATTTTCCCTTGTGCACTCTCATTTCATGGGCATCTCGGCTCATCTCCACCCAATCCTTTTTGAGCTCTGCCAGGCCATACCAGGTCACATAGTCCGGATTGTTGTGGAAAGCACCCTGGAAAGCACGCATCCGGTGCTCCAAGAACATGACATAAAGCTTCTGCTCGATAGGGGTGATCGCATCATAGAAGGTCAGAATATCCGGATAGGCAAGCTTTCCGGGCTGAGGCTGGATGATCCCCTCCTGATAAAGTCCGGCAACGAGGTCGATTCCTCGTGCCATCATGCGATCCGCCTCCTTGATCATGGCATCCGCATTCTCCAGGTTCACTCGGGCGAACCCCCCACTGTGGCACCGGGTGCAGGTCTTGAGCATCCGATCCCGCTCCTTTTGCCACTCCTCCTGGCTCAGGCGGGCCACCTTTCCCGCCTTGACCACTTCCAGGCGAGGGGTGGGATTGCCCGCGGGATCCAGCACCTGAAGACCCTTGAGGATGGTGGCCCGATATCCCATCCATTCTGCATCCGGCTCTGGCAGGCGTAGTGCCAGGAAGCCCCAGGCCGTCATCACCTTATGATTGCCATCCTCCATGTGGCAGGTCTGGCAGGTGGGAGCCCTTCCACTCGCAGGGTCGGTGAAATAGATGGTACCGTGCTTGGAGGAGGACCACATCTCCCATTGGGGATGATCGAATCCCATATGGCACATTCGGCAAGCCTGGGGGCTCTGGGCCTCAGCCTGGGAGAACTTGTGCCGGGTATGGCAGGAAATGCAGGCCATCCCGTAGCGGTATTCCCCTTCGGCCTTTGCCTCCCGCAGCCCAATCCGGTGACACCCCCCGCATCCTTTCAAGCCCTCGATGAAGGGATGGGGCTGAAAGCCGGTGGTGGGCATGGCATCCATGGCGATCCAGGCCAGGGAGTGTTTTCCGTCCGAATATTGCTTGAACTGCTGCCCATGGCAACCGGCACACCGGTCAGGGGTTGGCAGCTCCGCTTTGCTCGAATCTTTGGCGGTTTGGTGGGCGGAGCCGTGGCAATCTTCGCAGCCCATGGAGGGGCTCATCTTGCTGGATGTCCACTCCTTCACAATTCCGGGAGTGACCTTCTCATGGCAGATGACGCACCTCGATTTCTCCTCGCTCCCCTTGGCCGCCCCTACCCAGAGGCACAGCACCAGAAAGCAAAACATCACCCGCAGCACCCGCTTCGCCTTCATCGCCTCCTCCTTTCCAATCCTCCCAAACAAACAGGCCCCCATGCCCGATGAGTGGGCAAGAGGGGCCTCCATCCTTGAGGTACCAGATTGATCAATGCGCTCACCGATGCGCTCAAATCGCACCCCCGAATTGTGGGCGAGGTTAATTCACTGCTAACACTGCCTGGTCACGCATTTACTTCTACCGCATTTTCAAGGCCCCGTCAAGCAGATTTAGCCAAACACCGTGCGTAACGGTGGGGCACTGAGACGCGGCCCCTAATACTCGATCCCCCTCCGGGCTTTCACTCCTCTTTCGGCAGGATGTTTGACCTGCTTCATTTCGGTCACCAAGTCCGCCCGCTCCAGGATCTGGGGATGAGCCTCCCGGCCGGTCAGAATCAACTCCATGCCGGCTGGCTTCTGATCTGAGAGATCGAGCACCTCTTCAATCCTCAACAGTCCGTAGGCAACGGCTACATTGACCT
Organism: uncultured Methylomirabilota bacterium; assembly: GCA_963718295.1. Taxonomy (GTDB): domain Bacteria; phylum Methylomirabilota; class Methylomirabilia; order CAVQYV01; family CAVQYV01; genus CAVQYV01. Next base: position 44,514 of record CAVQYV010000001.1, read on the forward strand.
CATCCAGAATCAGGAGGTCCACCCGCCCTTCCTCCATGACTTCCAAGGCCCGGGCCAGGCCCTTCTGGACCCATTTCTTGTCTTCCGGATCAGGCCGATCCCGAGCAACCCAGCCCTTTCTCCCGAAGGTTTCGATCTGGATGAGTGGGTTTCCCTTGAGGGCGGTCCGCTCCCCACTCTCTCCCTCCCCCTTCAGAAACTGGATGATGAAGACCTTCAGACCCTGCCCTGCTGCCCGCAGGGCCTGACCGAAGGCGGCTGTCGTCTTCCCTTTTCCGTCGCCAGTATAAATCTGAATCAAGCCTTGTCCTTCCATCCGTTGATCTCCCCACCAGGAGAGGCCTTCGGGCGACCCTAAGGAGGGCCTTCCCGCGAGCCGCGACTCCTGTCTCTTGTGATCCTCTCATCCGCCTCCGCACTCCGCCTTCTCGCCTCCCTTATGCTATGACAGGGAAGGAGCCAGCGTCAAATCCTTTTCTCTTGACAGGGAGCCGGAAATGGGACACTTTATCCGCGAGCAAGAACCGGCAAAAACACAAGAAAGAACCCGAGAAGGAGGACGAGATGACCCATCGCGAACGGATCCTGGCCGCTATGAAGGGGGAGGCTCCCGATCAACTCCCCTGGGTGCCCCGGCTCCTCCTCTGGTATAACGCCCACCGCCATCAAGGCACCCTCCCTCCCAAGTACCGCAACTGGAGCCTGAGGGAGATCGAGGGCGATCTGGGGATGGGCACCCCGGCCCGGGATGGAAAGATATTCGATACCCGATATGGTCCCCAGATTCAGATCGAAACCCAAAAGAAGGGGAACGATCTGCTCACCGAATACCGCACGCCCGTCGGCACCCTGAGCACCCTCTACCGAGAGAGCAAGCAGTTACAGGAACAGGAGATCCAGGGGCGGGAGATCGAGCACCTCATCAAGGGGCCAGATGATTATCCGGTCATGGAGTATCTGATCGAACACACCGAGTATGTGCCCGCCTTCGAGGAATACGAACGCTATGACCAGGAGATCGGCTCTGAGGGCCTCCCTCTGGTCCTCCTCGGCGACTGCCCCATGAATCGGCTCATGCGGGAATTGGTGGGATATAATCGAATCTTCTTCGATCTGACGGACTACCCCAACCGCGTCGAGTCCCTATTGGCCACCATGGAGGAAAAGCATCGGGAGATGTGGAAGATCGCCGCCGCCTCCCCCGCTACCCTCTTCCTCTACGGCCTTCATTTCGACTCCCAGATGACGCCCCCTCCCCTGTTCCGCAAATACTTCCTGCCCCACTTCCGGGAGTTCAACCGGCTCATGCATCGGCACGGCAAGTATGCGGCCTTTCATTCCGATGCCGATACCTCGCTTCTTCTGGATCTGCTCCTGGAGGCAGAGTATGACTGTGCCGATACCTTCACCTGCGCCCCCATGGTGAATGTCACCCTGAAGCAGGCCCGGGCCGCCTGGGGAAAGCACATCACGATTTGGGGAGGGATTCCCTCCATTATCCTGGGTCCTCCCTTCTCAGAGGTGGAATTCGAGGCCTATATGGAGGATCTCTTCCGAACCATCGCCCCGGGAGATGCCTTTATCCTGGCAGTAGGAGACAATATGATGCCCGAGAGCCAGATCGAGAGGATGGCCAGGGTGAGCCAGATGGTCAGGGAGCGCGGGAAATATCCCCTGCAGGCTTCATAGGCACAGGATCCTGGATTTGCCCTCGGCTGCCTCCCGGCAGATACCGTGGCCCGATGAACCTCAGATATACTCCACCGTGGCTGGAGGCTTGGGAGTGAGGTCGTAGAGGACCCGGTTGACTCCCGGGATTTGGAGGATTTGCTGGGTGATCCCATAAAGGATCGCCCAGGGAAGCTCGGTTACGGTGGCGGCCCGGGCATCCGTGCTCTCGATGCAGCGAATGACGATGATCTGGCCGAATTCCCGCTTCCCCTCCCGTATGCCGGTCGCCCGATCCTGGAGCAGCACAGCAAAGTACTGGAAAGCGCCGGTCCCCTGCAAGGCCTCCTCTACGATGGTGGTCGCCCTGCGCACGGTCTGAAGGCGCTCCTCGGTCACCTCTCCTACGATCCGGGCCGCCAGAGCTGGACCCGGAAAGGGAATGCGCTCGGTGATGGTGGGCGGCAGCCCCAGGCGTCGGGCCACCTCCCGCACCCCATCCTTTCTCAAGGTCTTCAGCGGCTCCAACACGGCGTAGCCATACTCCTTCTCGGGATCGATCCCCAATTGGGCCAGGATATTGTGCTGGCGCTTGATGCCCGCCACCGTCTCCTCGATGTCGGTGAGGATGGTGCCGTGGAGCAGGAACTTGGCGCCGGACTCCTGCACCAGGCGGCGGAAGACCTTGGCATAGAAGGTATCGGTGATGGCCTGGCGCTTCTCCTCCGGATCGGTCAGACCTCGGAGGGCCTCCAGAAACTCCTTTCGGGCATCCACCAGCCCCACCTGGATCCCCAGCTTGGAAAAAGCCTTCACCACCCGCTCCGGCTCCCCCTCCCGCATCAAGGCGGTGTCGATGAAATAAGTAGAAAGCCGATCCCCCAAGGCCCGATGCCCCAAAGTGGTCACCACGGAGCTGTCCACCCCACCGGAGAGGGCATTGATGGCCCGGCCCGACCCAACCGCCCTCCGAATCCCCTCCATCTGATCTTCGATAAACCGATCGTAATCCGTCATGCGAGTCTGCCTCCTCCTTCCGTGCTCTTCAACGGTGAAACTCCCATCGTCCCCTCGTCGCCCCCAGCTTCCAGTCTTCTGAAGCTCTATTCCGCCTCTTTCTATTCGGATTTAGCCGGCACATAAGCCAATCCATCGGGTTCCCTGCCGGATGGGATGCGATCCGCCACCTCCAGATGCTGTAAGTCAATGACCAAGACCTCGTCCTCCCCTGAGTTGGAGACAAAGGCCCGTCCTCCATCCGGCTCGATGAGCATGCCAATGGGACGGCGCAGGGGAGAGGAGATGCCGGATCGGATCCGCTTGACCTCCTGGCGGTCGGCCACCTCGAAGAAAGCCACGCTCCCCTCCAGGTAGCAGGTGACCAGGGCCATCTTGCCGTCGGGGGTGAATTTCAGACGGATGGGAAAGCCGGGGCAGGCGAGAGAACCCACCACCCGATCCGTTTCGACCTCGATGACGGAAATGGTCCCCGCCTCGCGGTTGGTGGCCCAGAGGCTCTTGCCATCGGGGGTGATGTCGATTCCCTCACAGCCCTCACCCGTCGGGATCTGGGCGATGACCTCACCCGTCTTTAGATTCACGGCGGTCAGGGTTCCGCTCACGATATTGGCTGCATAGAGTTTCTTGCCATCGGGCGTGAGGGCCAGCATGTGGGTGATCTTTTGCTGGGTGGGAAAGGCCCGCCTGATCTTACCTGTCGCCGTTTCGATCTCGATGATTGCCTGATTTGCCTCGCAGGTCGCGTAGAGCATCCGGCCATCCTGACTGATCGCCAAGCCATGGGGCCTGCGGTATGGATCAAGGGGAATCCTTCGGATCTCTCTCATGATGTCAGTGTCGATCACCGAGATGCTATCCCCCGGTCCCTCATAATTGGCGGTGAAAGCCAGCCTTCCATCGGGGGTCACCGCCACCTCATGGGGCCCGCGCCCAGTCGAGGCAGTGCCCATGACTTGCAGCCTTCTCAAATCGACAAAAGAGATTGTATCCCCCGACTTATTCGCAATGATGAGCATCGGCGGATTCGGGCTGCCCATCGGGCGAAAAGATTGTCGGGCCGCTGTCTCTTTGGCGCCGAACCCCATCAGGATCACCACCAACAAGGGAAGATAGATCCTCATATTCATCGCTTTCCCTTCTTTGATTACGATTTGGCTGCGTTTTTACTCAGGATACAGAATATCCTGCAAGGCCTTGCTTCGCAAATCAAAACTGCGCGGCAAAAGGCGCCGGGGTGAGAAAAGGGAAAACATGTTCTGGGGTGAAGCCAAGGTCCTGTCGACGCATCCATATCAATATAAGTTGAATGCCCAAATAGGAGGATTCCCTGATGAAAAAGAAGTTGCTTTCCCTATCCGTGATTTCGGCCCTGACAATCGCCATGGCCCTGGCCTCACTCTCTCTGGCCGCGACCAAGGGCAGAGTCGACCTGAAGGTCGGGGATGAGCTCTATGTATGCAACTGCGGCGAGGCGTGTCCCTGTCAAACGATGGCCCGTCATGAGGGCAAGTGCACCTGTAGCCACGATGCTATGGTCAAGGCGACCATCACCAAGGTGGAGGGAGATGTAGCCTATTTCAAGGCAGAGGGATGGGACAAGGAACGGCCCTTCAAGACGGTTGGGAAGTATGTGTGCGCCTGCGGCCCGGAATGCAAGTGCGATGCAATCAGCCAGACTGCCGGAAAGTGCCCCTGCGGAACCAAGATGCAAAAGGTGAAGTGAGAAATTCCGCCTTCTCGCTCTGCACCACCCCATGAGGGGGGTTCTCCGGAAGGCAGGCGAAGCGATGGCTTCGCCTGCCTCATTTTTTGCGAACGGAGTGGAGGGGGTTGGTCAGCCGAGAATTCCACGTTGGAAGGGAGCCCGAGAGCAAAATAACGGCCATTACTCCGGGTTCGGGCCGGGGCGGCCGGGGCTCATCCTTCGCAGGATGTCCCAGAAGGCGCCGCGGTACCCTTCCGCGATCGCCGTTACCAGAACGCTGTTGTCGTTATAATTATAGTTCCTGTCCACCTGGTTCCGGTTCCCAAAGAGGAAACGAACATCCCCGCCGATCCGCCCTTCCAGGTAATCATCGATGTCCTCCCCCAGCACCGAGGAAAGATAGAAGAGGGGCCGCAGATAACCATCATTGCCCTCGACCGCGCCTTGGAGGTTGGGATTCTGAAGCCCCGGGCTCCGGCTCCGAAGTTGGCGAAATAGCGGAGTTCCCGGATAGACTCGCACGCCGAGGCTGACGCCAACCCGGTCGGGAGAGGTCTCTTTCATCAGGTCAATGGCCCGGTCGATGGTCCTTCGGGTCTCCCCCGGACCTCCCAGGAGGAGGTCGAAGAGCAAGGAGAAGCCCTGCTCCTTTGCCAGGCGGGCTGCCTTCCGAATGTCTTCGGGCGTATGCGGTCGGCCCAAGGCCTCCAGCATGACGGGGGCGCCATGATCCACCCCAAAATCGATCCCCGCGCACCCTGCCCGCCGCATCCAACGGGCAAGCTCCTCAGAGAAAGGGGTTGGGCTGACATAGGCAAACCACCGGATCTTGTTGCCTAATCCCCTGCGGACGATCTCTTCGCAGACTGCAATGGCGTGAAATTCCGGGATGTTGAACTCGCTGTCGCAGGTATGGAAGTGATCGATCCCTTGGACATGAAGATTGGCCAGTTCTTCAGCCACCTGGGCCGGGTCCCGCAATCGCACCTTCCTCCCCTTAGCCACTGGGTCGGCACAGTAGGCACATCCTTGATCGCACCCCCGCTTGCTCTCAAAGCCCACCGCCGCTCCTTCTTTGAGATAGCGAAGGTTATCGATGGCCCCGCGCCGCGCGAGGGCTGCCTGCTTGAGGTCCCAAAACCGCGCCGTGTTCCAATGGAAGGCGTTTCCCTCTCTGAAGATGAGCCCAGGGACATCGTGAAGCCCACTCCCCCCCGCCATTCTCTCGGCTATGAGGGGCAGGGCCTCCTCCCCTTCCCCCCAGATCCCCAAATCCACCCCGCAATACGCCAGCGTGGCTTGGGGAGCGATAGAAAACCCCACCCCTCCCAGGACCAGCGGGGCCTCCGAATGGGCCTTGAGGAGATCGATGATCCCCTTGGTTCGCTCCAGGCAGAAGTCCTGGCTGGCGAGGTAGGAGTCATCGAGGTTGCGGACCGTGACCCCGATTAGCAGCGGATCGGTCTCCTTCAGGGCAGCGTGGATATCCTCCTCCGCATCTGCAGAGAAGGCCAGATCCAGAACCTTTACCTCCAGCCCCTTCTCCTCCAATGACTGCGCCAGGTAATCCAACGCTACCGGGGTGACGGGAGGTTTCATCTGATTGGGATTGATTAGCAGGACGATTTTCCTTTTCATGGCCCCTCTTTCTCCATCCGAAGAGACTCATGGATCCGATGGACTCCTGACCTCCGGGGTATTCTCCGTAGCCACGCAGTCTCCGAATTGCCCAAGCATGGGTCGAATTCCTTCTATGATTCAACTCGAAGTACCTAAATCATCATAATGCGACTCTTATACTGCATAGTCGTGCGGCGAATCAAGCTTCCTCTTCTGAATCGTTTTGACAATTGTGGCTCATTCTGATAGAGACGTCCTGGCGTTATTTGCAGCAGCCAAAATAACAGGCCTAACAACGGGCCTAACCGGATCGCTGATGAATCCGGTTCCCTGTGAGCTTTCACGTAAGCAGCATAAGGAGGCATTATGACTGATGGGCCGACACAAAAATTGGCAGTACTAGTCGATGCAGATAATGCTCAACCTTCAATCGTGGAGGGATTGCTGGCAGAAATAGCCAAATATGGAACCGCCAACGCCAAGAGAATCTATGGAGACTGGACCGGATCCCATTTGAAGGGCTGGAAGGATGTCTTGCTCCTCCATTCCCTTCAGCCGATACAGCAATTTCGCTATACCGTAGGGAAGAATGCCACCGATGCCGCCATGATCATCGATGCCATGGATTTGCTCTATACCAACAAATTCGATGGCTTTTGTATCGTCTCCAGCGATAGCGATTTCACCAAATTGGCCTCCAGAATCAGGGAATCTGGACTGGTGGTTTATGGGTTTGGAGAGAAGAAAACCCCCGAAGCCTTTGTCTCCGCCTGTGACAAATTCATCTATACCGAGGTCTTGTCATCCAAAGAAGATGACACTCTTTCCATAAGACGAAAATCTACCAACGAGCTGAAGCAAGATACGAAGCTGGTTAATCTATTGAGGAACGCCGCGGAGGCATCTTCGGACGATAGCGGATGGGCTCATCTGGCCACCGTGGGAAGCAACATCGCCAAGCAAGCCCCGGATTTTGATCCCCGAAACTACGGTTACAGTAAACTCGGTGAGTTGGTTGCGGCCACCAAACTCTTTCAAGTCGAAGAGCGCGTGCTCACAGACGGGCAGTCCAAGGCGATTTACATCAAGGATAAACGGAAAAAATAGATTGGCCATTCTCGTGCCGGTGAAGACCGCTAAAGCAGTGGGGCAAGACTGAGGACCCAGCAAATGGCGGCTGGATCAGCCCGTGGGGTCCAATTCCGCCCTTCGGCAGAGACTTGAACGTAGGGAAGGAGGACATATGAACAGCAGAGGTGTCCGTCCAGCATTTGTTTTAGGCGCATTTGTGTGTCTCGGTCTGGCATTGCTCGGGTATTCTCTATCACGCAGCATCGTCAAGATAAAGGCGTTAGACAGAACTGTAACCGTGAAGGGGTTGTCTGAGCGTGAAGTGCCGGCCAATACTGCAATTTGGCCTATAAGATTCAGAGAGGCAGATAACGACCTGAATAACCTCTTGTCCACAGTACAGCGGAAAAACTCTATCATCGTAGAATTCCTGAAGAGGAATGGATTTACGGAAAAGGAGATTTTCACCTCTGCGCCGGCCATCCTGGATAGACAAGCCCAGGAATACGTCGACTCGGAAAAGGTTAAGTATAGATATTCAGGCAGCTCCGCCATAACGGTCTATACTGAGAATGTCGACTCTGTAGGGAGCACCATGAAGAAACTGGTTGATCTCGGCAAGCAAGGGATTGCGATTTCTGGAGAGGACCATCAATCGAAGACAGACTTTCTGTTCACGAAGTTGAACGAAATCAAGCCGCAGATGATTGAGGAAGCGACAAAAAACGCCAGGGAAGTGGCGGAGAAGTTCGCTCAGGATTCAAAAAGCAAGCTGGGAAAAATCAAGACCGCATCACAAGGCCAATTTTCAATCGACGATCGGGATAGCAATACTCCCTACATAAAGAAGATCAGGGTCGTTTCGACTGTGGAGTACTATTTGTCCGATTGATGAGCTTGCTTGTGTCCTCATTACAATCGCAGTAGTCCACAACTTCTCAAGCACTCAGGTTCTTCCGCATCATCAACTTTCCGCGTACGTCATGCAACCATGACCATAGAATTCCATGGTGTCAGCAGCCTGGGGCTGGTTCTGGTCGCCCTTGGCATCGCCGCTGTCGCCGCGTTCCAAGTATCGTGGGTATTGGGGAGCGTGTACCTCCTCCTCTGTGCCGGAGCGGCGCTGGCCATCCTTTATGCTTACTGTGCCAAATGTCCCTGTCGCCACCACTGTGGGCACGTCTTGCCCGGTCGTGCGGCGATGTGGCTCAAAGGCCGAAGACCCGGGCCGTACACCGCGGTCGAGTCGGGGGCCCTGGTGCTGGCCCTGGCCTCGTTGATCGGCCTTCCTCAAGCCTGGTTGTGGCAAAACCTTTGGCTGTTTACGGCCTTCTGGATGCTGACCGCCGTGGCTGTGGTGCAGATACGCACGGTGGTGTGTCAAGCTTGTAAGAATATTCACTGTCCACTCAGGGTCACAGTCAGGCTTTGAGGATCGGCAGGCCGATCAAATAGAATATGATCCAGACACAACCCTGAAGGGCCAACCCGCCTATTGGGCGCTCCGTTGTCTGATATTCTTTGACTCTCGGAGCACTTCCTCAACTCCTCCGCCGGCAGCGGCTAAGTTCTCCAGATCTTTGATTCTCTGCCTCAGTTCTTCATAGGTTGGCTTTCCGGACATAAGGCCATCCCTCCAACTGGATCCACAATACGGGAGCTCAACGAAGTCCGTGATTCATGGCGGCCCGGTTTGAGCCGTTGATTGATGGCTATTATCGGTGATTTCAGATAGGATGAGAACCGCTCCGACGAGGACGCCGGTGTCATCCAGAACCGGATCCATAGCTGCCCTCAGCCATCGATCACTCGTCTGCAGCCTACAAACCTCTCTGCCACGGCTGTGCCTCATCCGCACAATGCAACGGGCGATGGGCTCAGGGTTTGCCGGGAGGAGTTCCCCCAATTTACGGCCGATGATCTCAGAAAATGGTCTTCCAAAAAGATTTCTCGCCGACCTGTTGCACCGACTGACGTTTTCCTCCAAATCCAGGAGGCAAATCGCCTCGCTGATGGCATCGAAAGTCATTCTCCATTCGGTGGAGATGGCCCTCATTTTCTCCTCTGCAGACTTGCGTTCGGTGATGTCCCACGATGCGCCGTTCAAGTACCGCGGCTCATCGGCCGCGTCATATAGGATGGTGGCCTCGTCACGCACCCAGATTACCTCTTCGTTTCTCCTCCGGAGGCGATACTCCATCACAAACGGAGCCCCGGTTAAGCGGCATCTCTCGTATTCCGTGAGGACGCCCTCGCGGTCATCCGCATGGAGTTGCTTAGACCAGAGCTCGGGGTCCGCCATCCATTCCTCCTGGGTAAAACCCAACATGGCCTCGATCTGCGGACTGACGTAGAGCGTGCTCCGGAGGTTGTCAACGTTGGCGGTATAAGTAATCATGGGGATTCCTTCCACCAGCGCACGGTATTTCGCTTCCGCAGTCCGCAAAGCCTCCTCCGCCTCCTTTCGCTCGGTGACGTCTCGGGCGATGACCTCGATCGCCACCAATTCTCCCGCTTGGTCATAGATCGGCACGACGTGCTGTTCGGTCCAGATGATCGATCCATCCCTGCGAACCCATCGCAGGGAAAGCAGATTTCCCGGCGGTATCACGCCTCTGGTTGCCTCTTCCCACAGATACCGATCGGTGGGATGGACCAACTCCAGAAGCAGGCCGGGATTGGTATAGAAATCCTTAAGGGCGTAATGGGTGAGGCGTGCGCCGGCAGGACTTACATAGGCAAAGCGAGTTTGAGGGAGAAACTCGAAACGAAAGATCATGTCTCCGGCGTTTTCCGCCAGGCGCCGGAACCGTTCCTCGCTTTCCCGCAAAGCCCTTTCGGCCCGCTTGCGCTCGGTGACGTCTCGGGCAACCGATACCAGTCCCCCTATTTTTCCCTCGCGCCATATGGGAGTACCACTCACTTCGCCCACTCTTATGTTTCCATCCTTGGCAATGAACTCATATTCCGCGGAGGGGATCCTCTCCCCTGCCAACACCCGCCGGATATCAAAAAAGGCGCGTTCCAAGGACTCTGGGGTAACGATACCTATCTCATAAATCAGCCTCCCGACCAATTCCTCAGGCTTATATCCCAACGCCCTCTCGACGGAGGGAGTGACCCCTTCAACGACCAGGTTGGAGTTGATTGAATAGATGACATCGGAAATGTGCTCGAAGTAGAGAACCTGATTCTCCTCGCTTCTCCTCAATGCCTCCTCTGCTTCCCTGCGCTTGAACTCCGATGCTCCTAACTCACTGATTTTCCGACGTAGCTCCGCCTTTGTCTCCAGGTGTCCCTCTCTTTGCTCCTCATCGTCCATCAACGGCTGCTCCTCCTAATCTCGCATATGCTTGCCAGAGATCCTCCCAGCCCCTCATCACCCAGAAGTAGAGCTTTAACCCCTCGGGTCGCATCGGGTTTGATTTAAGTCGATCCTCCAATGAATGGGGGTCTCATTCAGAACCGGCCCATGACATTTAGCGCTGCAAAGGGTGCCGCATCGTACTCCGCTGAATCTAGCTTCCTGCCATCTGCGTCCCCGATTGACAGCTTGCCCAGAAACGATGCTCCCAGATAAAGGTTGCATTGAAAGTGCGGCCCGATTTTCCGGGATAGGCGCGCGAAAACCGGGAAGAACTTCACTTCACCGATGCCATTGGGGACCGCCCCTCCCTCCCTGAGCCGAAAGCGAGAGGACCGGTAAGCTCCCCCAGCGCCCAGCTCCCAGGTATCATTGGGCGCGTATGCCAATTCCAGTCCAGCCGAACCAACCGGTCCGGCACGGAGAGGGTTCGATAGCCGCAGCCGGTCGTTGATTTTCCAGTTCACAACCAGGTAGGGGAAAACCCTCAGCTTTTCCAGCTGTTCAAATATACCTACGCCTGCACCCAGGGTCAAATCCTGGTTTATGACGCGGGATGCCGAGATGACCCCACCGTAGATGAAGGCCTTTTCCCATTCTGCACCGCCCTCCCCCGAAAACCCAATGGAAGGCGCCAAGAGGAATCTCCAGTTCCGGGAACGGGCAGAGGACAGTTGAGCGCCGAGCCCAATTCGGTGTACCTGGTCCCATGGTTTGGGGACGGCAAAATCCCTTAACTCGGAAAAACCATAATCCTCGAAGTCATAGGTGAAATTGACTCCGAGCCTCAGGGTCTTTTGGATGGTTTCTGCCGCATCCGCCAGTAGAAGATACCGGGAAACCCTGACTTTCCCGCCTCCTTCCACGTCGGATTGAGACTGGTAAACGGGTGTTACGGAAAAGGAATATTCGATGCTCTGGCTGCTGGACGGGCTGGCAACCGACTCGGCCCAAGCGGAGCCAGCGAATGCTGAAGTGCCCACAAAGAAAAAGAAGAAGCAAGGGGCAACGAGAAGAAAGGGGCTGCGGTACACTCTCATCCTTCCGCGGTGTTCAAATACCTTTTGCCCGGTAGCAAGGTGATGGTTGAGTCAGGCACCTTGTTTCCTTTGATCAAATACGGCCCCAAACTATATCGAGGCCTTCAGGGGTGAAGATTCACCACAAATCAAGGATGTTCGGGGACCGAGATCGACGGGAGCTTACTAAATCCGGATGGGGGTGTCCATTGCGCTTGAAGGCAAAGGATCAAAGGGGAATCTTCGATTCGCAGGGGACATGGCTCTGACAGAGTCCGCAGGCATAACCCTCGAAGCCGAAATGGGACCCCACATACTCGGCAATCACCTGACGGAGGTACTTCTGACAGGTCTCCTTGTCATGACCCGCCTGGGTAATAGCCCCCACCGGACAACGAAAGATGCATTCGCCGCAGCGACCCTGGGAAAAATAGAGGCAATAGGCGTGGCGGTCCTCGTAGGGAAGAGGGGTGGGAGGCAACTGGATCCGGGCCACTACCGAACCACAACGCATCGCCTGGCCTCGGGGGGTAATCAGACCATCGGAGAGGCCAAAGGTTCCCAGGCCGGAGGCGTAGGCAGCATGTCGTTCGGACCAGGTGGAGGCATGGCCGAAGCGCTCCGATTGCCTCAATTCCCAAAGGGAAGAAATAGCAGGAGCTACTGCCGGGAAGCCCCCTTGCTGTAAGGTGTCCACCACATGCCTTCTCAGCTCGTTATTGAAGCTCTCGCCCATGACCCTCGACCGGGCCCATCTCTCCGACGGATAGGCGGTCTCCTGAGCCTGATCCGCCTTGGTCGCCTCCGTCTGGGGCAAGATCCAGCTGATCACGGCCAGCTGATTCGAGGGGACCGACCATTCAGGAAAGGTCCGGTTGAAGATCTCCACCGGGGTCCAGTGGAATGAGCCGACATGATCCTTGAACCCCTCATAGAGGGGATCCTCTCCGCGGGAGAACCCCACCAGCGGATCCGCCCAGGCCTTTTCCCTTTCCCCCCTCCGAAGGCAGTTAAGGGGGGAATGGCGCACGAAATCGGCAATGACGGAATCGATCCAGACCCCGAGCTTCTCCCCGGTATCGACCATTTTCAAATCCACTCCTTTCCTTTTTTCAAAAGGGCAACGGGGGGGCGTCCCCTCTCAAAAGCCGCCCGCCAGCGGATGCCGCCCCCCTTTTTCGCCCACACCGTCTACTTCAGGAGCTTGATGATGCTGGAGGCCACATATTTGGCCAGGTAGCGGGAATCCGCCTCTAAGGCAGTGATCCCCCGATACCCGCCGCCGGTATGTTGATTCCGATTGCTTTTTCCCAAGATCTTTCCGGTTCCGGCCTCCTTCACCGTCCATTCGGCGCCAACGGTCGAGGCCCCCGCACCAAACCCGACCGCGATACGGGCCGCGGTGCTTCCGGCAGTGATCTTGGTGAACCGGCCTTCCACAACCACCGCCTTTTCAAGGGAGGCCTCCTCCTTTCCAGGCTGCTCTACCAACACATTCTGGGAGGCCTTCATCGACTCCAGGTAGCTCTTCACCATCTGCGCAAAGTCAGGGGGAAGAGTCTGGGCAAAGGCCTTGGTGTCCTCATTCTCCTGAATAGCAGCCCCTTCCAGGGAGAACTCCTTCACTACGATCGTGGAATAGCTGCTCGCCTCCCCGGCCAGAGCCAACGGGATCGAGGTGCCCAGGAGGAGAAGAGCGATGAATAGAAATCCTACCATCCAGCCTTTTTTCATAATGGGTTTTCCTTTTGGGTGTCGAGTTCGGGCTAATAGTTCTCTGCCAGGAGCTCAAAATACCCCTGAGGAGCCTTGCAGGCAGGACAGAACATAGGGGCTGCCTTGCCTTGGAGCACATAGCCGCAGTTTCGGCAATGCCAGGTAACAACCTGGTCCTTCTGGAAGACCTTGTTCCCCTGCACATTATCGATCAAGGCCCGATATCTCTTTTCATGCCATTTTTCCACCTTCGCCACCTCGGTGAAGGCCGTCGCAACATCGCCAAACCCTTCATCCTTGGCTACCTGGGCGAAGTTCTGATAGATCATGGTCCACTCCGCCCTTTCACCGGCGGCCGCAGCTTCCAGATTCGGCAAGGTCTGCTCCGAGAAGTGAGAGGGATAGGCGGCAGCTATGGCAATGTCACCGCCCTGGAGCAATTTGAAGAAGATCTCTGCATGCTCCTTTTCGTCATCTGCGGTCTCCAGGAAAATCGCAGCGATCTGCTCCAGGCCTTCCTCCTTGGCCGCATCGGCATAATAGGTGTACCGGTTCCTGGCCTGGGATTCGCCGGCAAAGGCGGCCAACAGGTTCTTCTCGGTCTGGCTGCCCTTAAGGCTCGTCGCCGAAGCAGCGGACTTCCCTGTCTCTGCCGCAAAAACTCCGCTGAGAAAGCCCGCGACCAGGAAGAATCCCACCATCAACAAAAGAATCCAACCCTTTTTCATGATCGATCCTCCTTCCTTGATGATCCATGGGCTGTGTCCCATGGGATTGCTGCTAATAGTTTTCCCCCAAAACCTCGAAGAAGGCCTGGGGGTGTTTGCAGGCCGGGCATACCGGCGGGGCCTCTTTACCCTCCAGCACATACCCGCAGTTCCGGCAATGCCATTTGACCGCCTGATCTTTCTTGAAGACCTTATTCTCCTTCAGGTTCTGGATCAGGGCCCGATATCTCTTTTCGTGCCATTTCTCCACCTTCGCTACCTCGGTGAAGGCCAGATAGGCATCCTCAAAGCCTTCATCCTTCGCTACCGTAGCGAAATTCTGATACATGGTGGTCCACTCGAAATTCTCTCCGGCTGCCGAGGCCTCCAGATTTGCCAGGGTGTCGCTGGATAGAAGGGAAGGGTAAGCGGCGGCAATGGAAACCTCTCCCCCCTTCAATAGCTTGAAATAGATCTTGGCATGCTCCTTCTCATTGTCGGCGGTCTCCAGGAAAATCGCAGCGACCTGCTCCATGCCTGCCTTCTTGGCCACCCCGGCGTAATAGGTGTAGCGGTTCCTGGCCTGGGACTCACCCGCGAATGCGGTCATCAGGTTCTTTTCCGTCTGGCTGCCTTTGAATTCCATGCTTCTCTCCTCCCTGTTCTTATGAATTTCACAAGCGCGACTCTGTCGCTTCTTGAAAGGCCGTTCAAGGGACACGGCCCTTAAAGCCCGGTAGCAATTATCCAACAACAGCGCCTACAGCCTGCAGCCGCCTATCATCTTTGCCTCCATCTACCTCACGATGGGTGAGGCGGTCCGATCGAAGGGATTCGTCCTCATCGCCAGGGAGAAGAGGTAGGGATAGTTGTACTTCAGGTGCTTCATGTAGTCCAGCCATTGATGGACCAGCAAGCCGTACGCCCTCTGAATGTCGCCGGCAATATGCCTGGTATCAGTCTCTGGCAACTTCGTCACATCCTCCCTGCAGGTTAATTCCTCTGTCAAATGGAAGACCGCCCGCAGAAGCTCGGTGAAGGATTCGTGCTCCAGCAGGTTGGGATTCTCCAGGAGCCGCAGCAAGAAATCCCTTTTGCCCAGGAGGAAGCCCCGCAGATCTTCCATATGGACCTTTCCGATCTCGACCCCATAATCGTAATTCCTCAAGCGCTTGCTTATGCTGGCAAACTCGACCTCCGACCAACTACCGGTCACGATCAGGTCCTTGCGTATCGAATCCAATTGGGGATCGACATCGGATAGATAGGTCAAAAGGATCGTTCCCACCTCGCTGAAGAAAGCCCCTATCACCATGTTCAGCTTCTCCAGGCGAACCCTTTTTTCCCTTTGGCTCAGCAATCGGTGGATGACGAAGGTGACTAATAGCACTTCGATCGGGAGGAAGCCAATATCTCCGATCAGATAATAGAATGTATGGTACAGATCTCGAAATATCTGATATTGGATGAAATAGAACAGAGCCGACAAAAAAAGCAGGGAACAAAGCAAGCCCACCTGCCAGCTCCAGCGCTCCCTGGATTTCATTGTCCCCCATTTCCTTTCGCCTTCCCCACTCCCTCGCCCCTCAGCCATTTCCTTCTTCTGTGGAGCCTGCTCAATTCCCCCAGCTGATTTTCGATCTCCCGCGAAGTCTCCATCATTTCCCCCAGAAACTCCTTTCCCAGGGCCTGGGCGCTTTTTTGAATGGATTTCTTGAATGAGGGCATGTCCCCCCCGATCAGGGCATTGCCCAATCGGGTTACAACCTCTAAGTATTTCTCGATCATCATCGGACCCTGGAGATTGAAGGTTTGGATCTCGCAGGCCAGATCGGGGTCCATATTGAGGATCCGACCCATGGTGATCAGCGACATCCGCGAATTCGGTGAGCTATAGCAAGCCATGTCCTGAGGCCCGCCGAAGCGCTCTCTCAGGATTTCAGCCAGGGCAATCTTGGTGAAGTGCTCCAAGTTCTGATGAAAGGCCATCTGCTGGTCGTGAAACTGGGGGGTCGTTCGAGTGATCCTGGCGCCAAACTTGTAGAAGATCCCCTCGAACTCCTGGCTGATTTCCCCCGATCTTGGCGTGTAGGTGAAAATGACATTTTGGTGCCGCAATTCCGGTATGGAGGGCCCAAACACCGTATGCATGCCCAGGACTTCTACGCCTTCGGGCACCGATTCGAGCATGGCAGCAACAGGCTGGGTTTTGATCGAGGCGTTATCCACGATCAGCTGCCCAGACCGAAAGTGCCTGCCTACCGATCGGATTACCTCCACAGTATCTTGAATAGGCACATTGACGATCACCACATCCGATTCTTCCGCACAATGCTGATAGGTGAGGGATGTCCTCCTTCCGCTGATGAGCACCTCATATCCCGAAGCCTGGAAGAACTTCGAGAACCAGCCGCCCATTCGCCCGGTTCCGCCTATGACCCCGATTACCTTGATTCGCGGCTCGTTGAACAGGCGCTTCGGGTAGGCCCCGAAGATCCTCACCTCTGCCTCATCAGCGGCCAGTTTTTCCTCCAGGTCCTGGATGCAGGCCGCCACAGCCTCGTCTTCCAGATGCCCCTCCAGCTCCATATAAAAGCGGAACCCGCCCTTGGCATCGGGCCGGGAGTGGATGGAAGAGAGGTTCAGGCCATAGCCCTGACTGATGATGTACAGGATATCCTCCAACAGGCCAATCCGATCGCGATGGGGATAGATCACCAGGGAAGTCGCATCATTCCCTGTCCTTTCATGGTAATGCTTGCCCAAGACGGCAAATTTGGTCTTGTCCTGCCTGGGACCCTGCCCGACGGGCAGGATGAGCACATCTGCGATGTTGGCCCGCCCCGCATACTCGAAGAGGCTGTCCAGGGTCTCGGTTACCGGCCCCTCCACCAGGCTCTCCAGGGGAACCACCCCCTGCACCACCTCCCCTCGGCTCACCGCCCCAAAGACTCCCTCAATCGAAGGATAGGCCCTCAGGGTTGCCGTTGGGGAAAGCTGGCGGGCCACCGCCTGAGAATATGTTTCCTGTGGGTCCCAATAGCCAATTTTCATGTCAATCCTTCTATTCTCCTGCCCACCGGTGGGGGGCAAAGAGTCATCCTTCCTCTCTTCCTGCTCTTTCTGCCCTCAAGCCCAACACCAGGTTATTCCCCGCGCCTGGATTTGGTGAGAGGGCCCAGAAGCAGGAGGAGCAGGAGCGTCCCTCCCAAGATCAAGAGGGGAATGGATCGGAAGAGGGCTTTTACCAGCGGAACGTAGATCAAGAGAAGGAGGAGCAGAACCCCAATCACATAGACCCAGACCTTTGACAGTCGCTCTTTCAGCGTGGGCTTATCCCCCATCAGCTCCTCCTGGCCCCGAACCCAGGATCTTTTTGGCCCGGGCAAAGATATGGTCGAACATCTCCTGGCTGAGCCTGCCCGTTTGGGTATTTTGCTGGCTGGGGTGAAACGACGCGATCAGGGTTTGACCATTCGGAAGGGGATATACCTGGCCATGTCCGAAGGCGGGCCGGGGGGAAAGGGTGAACCGATAGGCTTCCAGAAAGGCAGCAAGCGTAGAGGCGAAAGCGATCCTCCCCAGGGCCACCAGCACCCTCACCGAGCCCAGGAGCCGCAGCTCTTGCAATAGGTAGGGGCGACAAGCGGCGACCTCGGAGGGAAGCGGCTTATTATCGGGTGGGCAGCAACGAAGGGTCGCCGTGATGTATGCGTCCTTCAGGGCCAGTCCGTCTCCCGCTCGCTGCGACTGGGACTGATTTGCGAAACCGAAGCGAAACAGCGCTTCCATGAGCCAATCTCCACTCCGATCGCCAGTAAACATTCGACCCGTGCGATTCCCCCCATGGGCAGCCGGGGCCAGGCCCAATATCAGCAAGCGGGCCTGACAGTCACCAAAACCGGGTAGAGGCTTCCCCCAGTAGGCCCAATCCCGATAGCGTGGGGGCCTTCTCTCCACGACCTGTTGCCGGTATCGAACCAGCCTCTTGCAGCGGCCACAGGTGATGATCTCCCTCTCCAGTTCTTCAAGCCCCTTAGCCGCCCCGGATGCTATCTTTGTTCTTCCTGCGGGCATAATTCCCGAAACGTCCAATCATAGAACTCCCAACCATAGCTGATGCGGGACACCTTCATCCCTCCTCCGTAAACGGGGATATAGCGGTAATACACCCGGAGGCCGAAATCGACCTCGCTCCCCTGCAGGGGGAGTGTGATATGAAACCGATAGGGCATGTTTTGATCCATCTTGTAGACCGGGACCCGCCCGGACTGCTCGCTGATGGCCTTGCCCTTGGCATCAAATCCGATGAGCTTCAGCTGAAGAGCGTAGACTGAGGTATTTGACTCTCCTTTTACCTCCACCAGCCCATCAATCCCTATAGCATTCCCCGCTCCTCGATCACAGTTCCAATAGAGCCACAAATGAGGGGTATGCTCGCTCAATTTATAGCCTTTTCGGCCCGGCTCATCGGCGATACCGGCCCAGGCGAAGGACCCGAGAAAGACCGCCATCCCAAGCGTGAAAGTCACGATCCGAATGTACCTTTTCATCTTGTATCCTCGCTTTCAGGTACCTGGTGATACATGTGATTTACCGGCCGCAGGTAAACGACCGTCGCTCCCCATCCTCCTCTCGGCGCAGGGGCATCGTGGAAGGAGTGCACGAAGGGTAATCGGCGGAGGAGTGTCTGCACCACCTTCCTTTGCAAGCCAATTCCCCTCCCATGGATAAGCCTAACCTCGGCCAGACCAGCCTCCTGGCATGCCCGAAGGTATTCTTGTACGAGGTCAGGGATCTCAGAGGGAGAAAAGGCGTGCAGGTCGAGCGAATCCTCGAGAGGGACTGCTGTAGGCTCCTCCAATGCTGATTCCTCATGCTCTGGCCCTTCAGACGCCATAAGACTCGAAAGCCTTCTTCCCTTTCGCAGAGGTGCCGTAAATATAGATGCAATTACCCATCGGTGGAGTCAACCTCTCATACTGGGCGCCATTAGATGCTACAATGGCCCTACCATCTCGTCAAGCAGTTTATGGTTCGCATCTTCCGTGCCTCTTCCGTCCTGGTCCTCCGCTCCCTGGGCCTTGCTTCTATGCGGATATCCCGAGGGAGGCGGCAACGCGGACGGGGAGGAAATCCTTCCTGGGCAAGTGATGGATAGGGACACAATTGACAGATGGGGATTGACAGGCCCTGCGTCTTCGACTACATTAGGCTCAAAAAGCAAAGCAGACCGAGGGAGGGAAACTTATGCCAACCTATGACTTTCATTGTGCGAAATGCAAAAAGGACTTCACGCTGACCCTCACTCTCAAGCAAAGGGAGAAGGGCAAGATGAAGTGCCCTTCCTGCAGCTCTTCTGCTAAGGTGCGGCCCATATTCAGCAGTTTTGTCGCCAAGACCTCCAAGAAGAGTTAAAGAGCTAACCCGACCGGCCGAAAGGGGGTTCGAGAAGGTCCCCTTTTCTTTTCTTCCCACAGCGGTGAATCGCTGATCCCTGACGCTGCTTCCCCAGCCGCCGCATCTCCTTCTTCATCATCTAAGCCGTGCCCGGCATTGCCTGATAATAGCCGTTGGCCTGCACCAGCTTGATTGGAGTGTCGAAAAGGCGGCTCAGATTTTCGCTGGTAAGGATCTCGGTCTTTTCACCATCCGCTATCACTCCACCACCTTTCAAAAACACGACCCGCGAGATCTCAGGTGGAATCTCATGGATGTGGTGGGTGACCAGGATAACGGTCGTTCCAGCCCGCATCAGGCCACGGACGATGTCGAGGTACTGAAAGCAAGACTTCAAATCAAGACCGCTGGTCGGCTCATCCAGTATCAGCGTCTCGGGGTTGTTGATTAGGGCTCGACCTAGCAAGAAACGCCGTTGTTCGCCGGTGGACATTGCCGCATAGTCTTTATCCCGCAGCTCTGCCACCCCCAGGATATCCATGATTTTTGCAGCTCGGTCCTCATTCTCGACGCTGAAACGCTGATATGCATAGGTGTCAATGCTCGAATAATAGCCGGACAGAATCACATTCATACCCCGAACATTGCCTCGGTACTCATGCTGCAGGTCGTTGGAAATAATGCCGAAATGCCTCCGTAGCTCCCACACGTTCCAAAGCTCCCGTCCTAATACTCGGATGTAACCGCCGTTGTATTCCACGGGATAGATCTCCCGTGTCAACAGCTTCAGGAGCGTCGATTTGCCGGCACCGTTTGGCCCCAGGATGACCGTGTTACACCCTGGGGTGATCCCGAGGGATAGGCGATCGAAGACCTGCGTTTCTCCCCGATAGACCGTGACGTTCTTCATCTCGATGATCTTTTGCATCTGTCATCCACCCATTTCGCTCAGAGATGTCTCCATTCTTCTGCTCCGCTGACGCCATGAACCCCATCAATGACGCATGAGAACATACCAGCAAGATGGATAGGGATCTCTGGCTTATCTGTTTTCCATAAGAATAGCCTTTGGAGGTAAGGTAGTCAATTACCTATGCCCACCTGCGCCTTGGACTCCATCCTCCACTCTTCCGGTTCTGGCTCCTTCCGGCCCAGAATCAGGAAGACATTCCTCTTGAACGACAGCTCCCCCCTTTTGGCTGAGAAGTATTTAGAAATCTCCCTATCGCTGAGTCCTATTTTCAGTAGCTTCTCGATCTCAGAGTAGCACTCGCTCGACTGTACAGCATGACCAAGATATTCTCTGAAATTCAACTCAACATTTACCTCAAGGGTCGAGGTAATGGTCAGATTGTGCCGTTCGTACAGCGCCCGAACAAAGTCCTTCGCCAGGGTAACGTGATGACTGATATCGATCTGCCTCTCCAGGCGTTCGAAGAAGTCATTCACACGGTCGTCTTCGTATGCCACGATGTCTTGTATCGAAACTCTCCCACCACTTCGGCAACATCGAATCATTTCCCTGATTATTTTCTCGTAGTCGCGGATATGGTGAAATGCGGACTTGCAGACCACTATGGAAAAGGAGTTATCCTCAAAAGGGATATTTGAGCCATCATGGCAGAGAAAGGTCACGTTGGTAATACGGGCCTCGCGTGCACGCTCTTGAGCCAGCGCAATCATGCGATCCGATATGTCCACACCGACGGCCCTCCCGAGTTGCGGGGCGGCGAAAAGGGCGAACTCGCCTGAACCACACGCAACGTCCAAAAGGCCATCTTCTGGTGTCATTTCACAGAACGTGAAATAGGCCTGAAGGTAGTCCCGGTTCTGGGTTACGGACCAATTGCTGAAGTTCTCAGCTTGCCTGTTGAACTGGCTCCTGATCAATTCACTCGCGTCAGGGGATTCCAATGCTATCTCCCTCTTTGCCCAGAACAACATACCCCGGTCAAAGCTTCAATGAACGGGCCTTGACCACTCAGAAGGCCTGCTTGTAACCGGGCTGAATCTCAGGTCCGTCAGCCTTCTATTCAAAGCTCGATCGAAACTTTACCACCCCCAAAAGGAAGGCCAGGCCGCCCAGGATGAGAAGCCCCAGGAACTCCTTCCAAAGGGCTGCGAATCCCAGTCCCTTCAAGAACACCGAAAAACCGATCTCCAGAAAATACTTGAGAGGCGACAGATAGGTGATCCTCTTCATCCAGAACGGCATCGCCTCATAGGGGGTCCAGGATCCGGAGAGGAAAAGGATGGGGGCAACGATCAGGAGGGTCAACAGGACCACCTCGGAGAGGCTCTTGGAGATGGAGGCCAGGAACAGGCCCAGTCCCGAAGAGGTGAAGACGAAGATCAGGGTGGCCAGAAAAAAAAGCCCCAGATTGCCCCGGATGGGAATCCCGAAGAGCGGCTCCAGGACGGTGAAGATGGCGGTGAAGGTGGCCAGCAAGGTAATGGCCCCCATGGGAATGATCTTGGCCAGCATGATCTCGTAGGGCTTGAGGGGGGTCACCAGGAGCTGCTCGATGGTTCCGTACTCCTTTTCCCGCACCAGGGCAGCAGCCGGCAGGAGGATGGAGATCATGGTGATGACCGAGAAGAGCTCCGTCAATCCCATGAAGTACTCGCTCTTCAGGTTGGGATTGAATCGCACCCGATGGCGGAGATCCACCCGGGGCAATAATTGAAGCCCTTTGGCTGTGATCCCCCAATTTTCGAGGATGATCTTTCTCGAATAGGCCTCGATGATCCGGGCGGCGTAGCCCATGGCGATCAAGGCCGAGTTGGAATGGGTGCCGTCCACGATCAACTGGATCTTCGCTTCCCTCCCTTCTTTCAAGTATTGGGAGAAATGCTGGGGTATGACCAGCACCATGCTTACCTTTCCCCGATCCAATAGCTCCCTCACGGCTCCCTCCCCATGAGGAAATGCCACGGCCAAGAAGTAGGGGAGCCGGAAGCCCTCCACCAATTGTTGGCTGGCCTGAGAGCGGTCGAGATCGTAGACTGCCAGCGGGGTCCTCCTCACCTCCAGATTGAAGCCTTGGGTCACCAGGAGGATATCGATGGTAAAGCTGTAGAGAAGGATGATTAGCACCACCCAGTCTCGCGAGAACTGCAGGAATTCTTTTCGCACCAAAGAGGCCAACCGGATGATCAATTCAGCCAGTCCTTTTCTTGAACATCAAGATGGATAGAGAGATCAGGACCAGGGCATAGGTTGCCAGGGTCAGCACGTCGGGCCATAAAAGGGCCCAACCCGTCCCCTTCAAAAAGGCATCGCGGATGATCTTCATGTAATAGCGGGAGGGGAAGAGATAGCTCTCCCACTGGGATACCTTGGCCATGCTGGAGATGGGGACAAAAAAGCCGGAGTAAAGAAAGGCGGGAATGATGGTCACCACAGAGGTAAGGAGCATCGCTCCCACCTGGGTGCGAAGGAGGACGGAGATGAGAAGGCCGATCCCCACCGTACCGAGGATATAGAACAATGAGGAAACCAGCAGGAGCGGGAAACTGCCGCGAAAGGGAATTTTGAAGACACCCAGGGCCTGGAGGAAGATGAAGAAGAAGACGAAGAGGGAGATGAAAAGATAGGGAACCAACTTCCCCAGGATATACTCCCAGGGCCGAAGGGGAGAAGACAGGATATTGAGGATGGATCCTTGCTCCTTTTCTCTCACCACGGCCAATGTGGCGAGCAGCGCGGGGTAAAAGAGGAGGATGGTAACGATGATCCCGGGGACGATGAAATTCTTGGACTGCAGCTCGGGATTGAACCAGACGCGGGATTCAATCCGGAGGGGAGTCCATTCCGGACCCAATTGCTGGGCCAGATCCTCGTTGAACTGGGCATTGATCGCCTCCATGTAGCCCTTGATGGTAGCGGCCTGGTTGGGGAAGGATCCATCGATGAGGAGTTGGACCTGCGTGGTCTTGCCTGCCTGCAGTTTGGAGGAGAAGTCACAAGGTAGGATCAGCGCCCCTCGAATCCTGCCCCTGCGAAGCTCCTCCTCGATTTCCTTCTGGTTCTGCGCGTAGAAGTCGAGACGAAAATAGCCCGACTGAAGGAAGGAGGAGACGTATTCCCGGCTTTTGGGAGTCCGATCCAGGTCCCAGATGGCCACGCCAATATCCTTGACATCGAAGGTCATACCGTAGCCAAAGATCAACATGAGAATCAACGGAACCCCGACGGAAAGCCCGATATAGAGCTTGCTTCGACGGATCTCCAGGAATTCCTTCTTGATGATGCTCCAGATCCTCCTCTTCACCTATCCCTCCCCTTTTCCTCCTCCATCTCGATATAGTGAATGAAGGAATCCTCCAATCGGATCTCCTCCGCCTGCAACTGATGGACGAAGATGCCCTCACCTTCCAAGAGCCTGCGAATCCGCTGGTCATCCTCTTCCGGCCGGGTGGAGAATACCCGGACTCGCCTGCCATAGAGGAAGATCCTGGTAAATGGCCCCCGCAGAAGGTCCCAGGCTCGGAGGGGCTCTTCGCAGTCGATATAGAGGGGAGTTCCCAGTTGCCGGGCGGTCCCTTCCTTCAGGGAGGCGGGACTGCCCAGGGCAATGATTCGTCCATCATAGATGAAGGCGAGGCGGTCGCAATTCTCCGCCTCATCCAGATAGTGAGTGGTCACCAGGACGGTCACCTTTTCCTCGCGAGAAAGGGTATAGATCAGGTTCCAGAACCTGCGCCTGGCCACCAGATCCACCCCTGCGGTGGGCTCATCCAGGAAGAGGATCTCAGGCTTGTGAATGAGCGCACACCCTAAGGCCAAGCGTTGGCGAATGCCCAGAGGTAAATCACCCGCCAGTACCTCCTCGCGGCCCCGGAGGTCGGCGAGCTCCATGATCCATTCATGCCGACTGAGAAAGGATTTTCGATCCACCTGATAGATCCCACCATAGAGCCTCAAATTCTCTGACACCGATAGATCTCGATAGAGAGAGAACTTCTGGGACATGTATCCGATGCGAGATTTGATCTGATGGCGTTGCCGGAGGATATCGAAGTTCGATATTTGCCCGCCCCCTTCGGTAGGCGGGATGATGCCGCACAGGATCTTGATGGTCGTGGTCTTTCCCGCCCCATTGGGACCCAGGAAGCCAAAGATCTCTCCCCTCTTTACCTCAAAATCGATTCCGGCCACCGCGGTGAAACCATCGAACCTCTTGACCAGGCCCTGGACGTTGATGGCTGGTCCATCCAGCCGTCTCGGGGGCTGCGGCTCTCGGCTCTTCCTCTCCCCCCCGGAGGACTTCCCCTCCCCACTCCTCTTTTCCTCCAGCAGGGCGAGGAAAACCTCCTCCAGATCCGGAACCCTCTCCCGTAGCCGGCTCACCTGGACGCCTTCACTCTGCAGCAGGGTGGAAACGGAATCCAGTTCCTCTCCCTCGGGAAGCATCGCCACCAGGCGATCTTTCAACTTCCTGACCCGCCACTCCTTTCGGGAGAGGGCCTTCCGGGCCAGATCTTCGGGGCTGGCCCAGATTTCCAGAGTCCTTCTCCGATCTTTTGTCCTCAGCTCTTCGGGGCTTCCCAGGGCAATGATCTCCCCCTCGTGCAGGAGCGCCACCCGATGGCACCTCTCGGCTTCGTCCATATAGGAGGTGGTGAGGAGTATGGTTACATTCTTTTCCTTGAGGAGTTGATTGACAATGATCCAGAAGTCCCGGCGAGACAAGGGGTCTACCCCGGTGGTGGGCTCATCCAAGAAGAGGACCTGGGGAGAGTGGATGAGGGTGCAGCAAAGGGCCAGCTTCTGCTTCATCCCGCCCGAGAGGTTCTTGGCTAATCTGGCTTTGAAGGGAGAAAGGCGGGTGATATGAAGCAGGTCTTCCTTGATTCGGTCCCGTTCATTGCTGGAAACCTGATGAAGATCCGCAAAGAAGTTGAGGTGTTCCTCGACGGAGAGATTCTCGAAGAGGGTCAGGCCCAGGCCCTGGGCCATATACCCAATGTGGGGCTTGATCCCTTCCGGGTCCTTCAGAACATCCACTTCGTGGACGAGGACCCCTCCCGAATTGGGGGAGAGCAGGCCACAAAGGATCTGGATGATGCTGCTCTTTCCCGCCCCATCTGGACCCAGGAGCCCAAAGATCTCCCCCCTGGCCACCTCGAAGCTTACGCCCTTCACTGCCTCGATGGTCCGATACCGCTTCCGGAGATGCTCAACCCGGATGCAAGCATGGGGGCGCTGGGATGCCTCCCGACCCGGGGGGGCAGTCAGGGAAGATGGGACGGTCTGGGGGTCATTCTTCGCCATGCCAGCCGCCTATTTGGGCCAGGCCCTTTGATCCATATATTTGATGATACCGTCCGCCGGCATCCCAGGCTTGAGAAGGCCCTGGGGATTGGAGGCCGTCAATTTGACGGCAAACACCAAATTCACCCTTTCCTGCTTCGTCTCCACATTCTTGGGAGTGAACTCGGCCTGTTGGCTGATCTGGGTCACCTTTGCCTCAAAAGAGCGATCCGGGTAGGCATCCACATAGATCCGGGCCGGATTGCCCAGTCGGATTTTCCCGATCTGAACCTGGGGGATATAGACCTCCAGGTAAATATCGGAGAGGTCGATCAAGGTGAGGATGGGCCTGCCGGCTGCCAGGACTTCTCCCCCCTCCGCAATCTTGGTCATTACCGTGCCCGAGATGGGGGCCAGGATTTGGCAGTCGTCCAGAATCGCCCGGGCCTCCCTCTCGGAGGCCTCCGCCATCTTCATCTCCGAGCGAGCGCCCTCCATCGCTTCCTGGGCTTGGTTTCCCATGGAGCGAGCAGCGGCCAGACCCTTTTCCTCTACCTCGATCTGGAGGCGCGCCTCCTTGGCCATTTCCAGCACTACCAGGGCTCGATCCTTCTCCCGACCGAATTGATCCATCTCCGCCTGGGCGGCCCTCAAAGAGGATCTCCCACTATCCACTGCCTGGGTGGAAACCATTCCTTGGCGGTGGAGGTCCTCCAGCCGACGGGACTCCTTCTGCCACCAATCCAGATTGGCCTCTGCCCTCGCTAAACCTGCTGCTGCTGCCCCCAGGGCTGCCTTCGCCTCCGCGACCCCCCCCTGTACCCGCTTTCGCAAGAGTTCCAGGTGCGTTTCCGATTCCTTCACTTTGTGACCCCAGTAGCGGATGCTCTCGGTCTGTCGGGCCAGATTCCTCTGGGAAACGGAAATGGCGGCCTGAGCGCGCTCGCGCCGCGCCTTGATCTCTTCCGAGGAGATCTCGGCCAGCACGGTCCCCTTCTCCACCCGATCCCCCTCTTGGACCAGGAGCCTCTCCATACGACCGGCCACCTTGGTTCCGACCGTCACCTCCGTGCCTTCAATTCGGCCGCTGGCATAGATCAGGCCGTTATCCTTTTTGTTCTGGAGGTAGAGATTGGAGAATCCCCAGAGCGCAGAGATCAGGCCTGCGGCCAATAGAAACCAGAGGAGGTAAAGCATTGTTTTCCTACGTTTCATCGCTTCATCGTCCCCATTTCCGTATTCGACCCCTCAATACCCGAGAAGAGATAACACAGCCATCCTTCAATGTCAAACCGCGCATCGTTGGCCCACTTGCCTCCTGGGTCCTCTTGCCGAGGTCGCTCGGATCAGGGGCATCCCAAAAAGGCCTTTCCTTTCCCATATCGATCTGGTAAATATGCCACAAGAGGGGACAGGGATTGCATCCATGAGGAAAATCGCATACGGAGTGAACGGCGTCGGATTGGGACACGCCACCGCCTCTGGGAGGGTCATCGACGATCTTCTGGAAAGAGAGGGCGAGTTGGAGATACTAATCTTCTCCTCTATGGCGGCCCTTGACTTCTTCCGGGAGGCCTATGGGAGCCACAAAAGGGTAAAGGTGGAAGGAGTATGGGGGATCGACGCCCAGATGAGAAAAGGGGAGGTCTCCTTTTTCAGGACCGCTCTCCATCTCCTTCCCCACCTGGGGCGGAAAAGGGAGAGGCTGCAAGAACTAAGCCGTAGGCTCCGCGAGGAGAGGATCTCCCTGCTCATTACCGACTTCGAGCATTACACCCCACGGGCGGCCCTGCTGGCAGGGATTCCCTTCCTCGCCTTCAGCCACTCCCTGTTCGTCCGCTTCCTGAAGTTGAGCCCTCGGGAGCTGCCCTCAGGGGTGAGGGCCGACTATGTCCTGGCGAAAAATACCGTGAAGTACCTATATCCCCTGGGCAAAATCAACATCGTCAACACCTTCTATCCCTTCCCCCATGAGGAGGAGAAGATGGAAAAGGAGGTCGCATTTCTGGGGCCCATCCTCCAGAGAAAACTGATCGCGGTCAGAGACCTGGTCGAAGAGCAGGACTTCGTCCTCGTCTATCCCAAGACGCCCAACGAGGACCTTTTCTTGGAGTTCATAAGGGAAATCCCCCATCTCGATTTTGTCTTTTATGTACGGGAGCCTCAGCGATTCAGGGAGACGAACCATATTCGATTCAAGGCCTTCTCCCCGGAGGGGTTTCTGCAGGATCTGGCGCGGTGCAATTTCGCGTTCTCCACCGCCGGCCACCAGCTCCCCTGTGAGGCCCTCTTTCTCAGGAAGCCGATGATCGTGGTTCCGGAGGGAGGACAGTTCGAGCAATACTACAATGGCCACATGCTGGAGAAGATGGGCGGAGGGATCAGCGTGCCCCTGAAAGGAATGCATTCCAAGGTGCTGACGGACTTCGCCGATCGTATCGAGGTCTATCGAGCTAAGCTCGATGAGGTCAGGATCGAGGATGCGACCCCTGCGGCACTTGCCATCCTGCGAACTGAGCTCGCTCAGCTGGGCCCAGCGTGAGCGAAGGAAGGGTGACTAGGAATGATTCTTTTGGAGGGCGATGGAGGCCTCCAAGCCCTGGGCCAGGGCATAGACCGCTTCCGTGAGGGGGATCTCAATTTTCCCACGCCTGGCCTCCCCCATGAGAGGGCCGATGCAATCCTCCATTTCGGTTTTGCGTCCCGCCAGGATATCTTGGGCCGTGGAATGATAGGGAGAGACGCCTGGACGATCGACCCGAGCCCCAGCCTCCATCACCTCCTGTACTGCCTGCTCAAAGGAAAGATCCAGCATGCTCCTCGTCCGATGAGGACCACAGTTCTCCAGGGGGATGCCTTTTGCCATGGGGATCTGGCTCAATTCCCGGACCATCTTGATACAGAGCGATGCCAGGTCCCGGGATCGGAGGATCTTGGGAAAGGGAAGCCGGGTGAGCGCCGACAGCATCCCGGTCGCCGCCCAGGCAATGAATTTCGACCATTCCAGAGACAGGATGTTCTCCTTGACCTCGGCTTTCAGGCCAGAGCGCTGGAAGGCTCCCACCAGCGCCTCCACCCGGGGAGTGATGCCTCCTTTTAGCTCTCCGAAATAGGTAACCCCTTCCGCTGTCCAGGTCGCCACCCCGGGCTCCGGGCGCTGGGCGGCGACCAGGGTGAGGCCGCCCAATACCCTGTCCTCCCCGAATATCTGGGCCAGGCGCTCGTCTTTGGCCACCCCGTTCTGGACCGAGGAGGCATATTGAACCTTCAAGTGTCTCACACCCTGCAGGGCCTTCTCCGTGTCCATGCTCTTGGTGATCACCAGCAGCACGTCCGCCTCCTGGATCGCGTTGGGTTGGTCCGTCACCCCAATCGGCACCGAGAAATCCTGAAAACCGGTTACCCTGAGACCCCGGTTTGCGATGGCTTCCAGATGAGGGCTGGGAACATCCACCAGAGTCACTTCTTCCCCGGCGCGGGCCAGACACCCACCAATGACGGAACCCAGGGCCCCCGCCCCCAAAATCACGATCTTCATTTCATCCTCCCTCGGGCACCCCTGCCCTTCTCCACGATTCCCCTCTTCCTTTTCGCTTCCAAGCCAAATCGGCCCTTCGACCATTGCCCTCAATCGGCTCTCCTCTGCCAGTGATTTCCGGGCATCCCGGTCTCATATCCATTTCTTTCTCTTGAAATAGATGACCATGAGGATCGCTGATGCCAGCATTACTAACAATATCATAGGATAGGCCCACTGCCTTTCAAGTTCGGGCATATATTTGAAATTCATTCCGTAGACACCTGCCAAGAAGGTCAGGGGCATAAAAATCGTGGTAATGATGGTCAATACTTTCATCACTTCGTTCGTCTTGTTGCTGACGCTGGAAAGGTAGATATCCAGCATTCCCGAAAGCATCTCCCGAAAGGTCTCGATGGTGTCGATCACCTGGATGACATGGTCATACACATCCCTGAGATACAACCGAATCGAATCGCCAATCAGTGAAGAATCTCCCCTCTCCAGGGAGCTGATTGCCTCCCTCAAGGGCCAGACCGATCTTCGCAGCAACAACATCTCCTTCTTCAGATTATGCAGGGTCTGCAACGTCCCCGATGCCGGACTGCTAATGATTCGGTCTTCCAGGACTTCTATCTCCTCTCCCAGCCTCTCCAATAAAACAAAGTACTGGTCAACGACGCAATCCACCAGGGCATAAGCCAAATAATCCGCCCCCATCCTCCGGATCCGGCCCTTCCCATTCTTGATTCGCTCTCGGACCGGGTCAAACAGCTTGGTCTCCTTCTCCCGGAAGGAGATGACGTAATTGGGGCCCACCAGCAGGCTCACCTGCTCCGAGGTGATCTCCTCGCGCCCCTCATCGAATGAGAGCATCTTCAGGACCAGATATATGTATTCCCCATGATCCTCCATCTTGGGCCGATGGTCGGTGTTGAGGATGTCCTCCAGGACCAGTTGATGGAAGCCATAACCTTCGCCCAATCTCTCCAGGGCCTCGATCTGGTGCAGGCCATCTATGTTGATCCAGGTCACAGAGGGTTTGTCCTTAAAGGCAAAACACTCCCCTATATCCTCGACCGCCCTTTCCTCGTAACGGGCCGCATCGTAGTCTATGAGTGAGACCTTTACTTTCTCTGTCGTTTTCTCCCCGATATGGACCAGGCTCCCGGGCGGAAGCCCCGCTTTCGCAGATCTCTTCTTGGTCAGCTTGGCCATATCGCATCACCTCGGCCACCTATCTGCCGGCCCATCCATTCCTTCCATTGCATCCTTTGGGTCAACACAATCCCTCCCTGAGCCTGGCGGCTGCCTCTTCGGGTGGATTGGGATTCAGGTACAGGCCAGATCCCGATTCGAATCCACCCAGGCGCATCAGACGAGGGACGATCTCCAGATGCCAATGATAGAAATCCCCTATGGACTTGCTCTCTTCTCCGTCAGCCACCACACAGGGTGCAGTATGGAGCAGGTAGTTGTAAGGAGGGTCCCCCAAAGACTGGGAGAGGGTGGCCAAGACCGCCTTGAGAAGCCGAGCGAAGTCGGCCATCTCTTCTTTGCTGGTGCAGGTAAAATTCGCTTCGTGCCTTTTCGGCAGCAGGCAGGCCTCAAAGGGGAAACGGGAAGCAAAGGGGGTGAAACCCAAAAAATGCTCATTCTGGATCACCAAGCGGGACTCTTGCTCCAACTCCTGGCCGATGATGTCGCAGAATATGCACCTCTCTTTGATCTGGAAGTGCCTCCTCGCTCCCTTCAATTCCTCGATCACCACCTTGGGAATAATGGGAAGGGCTATGAGCTGGGAGTGGGGATGGGCCAATAGACATCCCACCTCCCACCCATAATTCTTGAATACCAGGATGTAGCGAAGCCGCCGGTCCCTCTCCAAATCCAAAATGCGATCTCGATAGGCCCAGAAGACGCTTTCAATCTGGGTTTCGCTCATCTGATGGAAACCCTCCCCATGTTTCGGGGTCTCCACGAACACCTCGTTGGCCCCCATCCCACTCATCATGTCGAAGACTCCGATTCCCCGGGGGTTGAGCTTCCCTTCCACCCGCAGCACTGGAGATCGATTCGGGAACACGCGAACCCACCATCCGGGACCATTGAGTGGACTGCCTGGCTCCCGATAGGCCAGGATTTCAGGGGGGGTCTTCCCCTCGTTCCCCGGGCAGAAAGGACAGGTCCCTTCCTCGGGGGGCCGCGTGGCTGCAGAGAAAGAGAGGCTTCCCCTGAAGCTGGACCCCATAATCACCCATCTCCCCGTAATCGGGTCTTTCCTCAGCTCCGACATACCTATGCCTTTTCCCTCTTCCGTCTATCCTATCTTCAGCCCACCAGATTGTAGGCTCGAACCCGAAACTCTGCTCCCAACTCCTCCTCGGCGACCCGGCGGCATCTGTTTACATCCACCTCCGGGTGGTCTATCACCGTGGCGATCACTCTCGGGAGATTTCGTTTCGCCTCCCGGATGAAGGACTTGATCGCTCCGTAAGATTCCTCGCCCCAGGCTGGACGGCACAGAGTCTGGTACTTTTCTGCGTCCTCCGCATTCAGGCTTACCGAGATGACATCCACCAGGCCCACCAGCTCCGGGACTATGTTCCTGCCATGAATCAGATTTCCCAGGCCATTGGTATTGACTCGCACCTTGACGCCCCTGCTCTTCAGATCTCTCGCCACTTCCTTCACCAACTCCAGGCGCAGCAATGGCTCCCCATAGCCACAGAAGACCACTTCTTCATAGGCTTCGGCGTCTCTAAGCGCCGACAGGACCTCCCGCAGAGGTGGCTCGTGATCGAGCCTCAGGTCGTGTCCCATCACGTAGGGGAATTCCTGGCGCTGGCAGAAGGTACAGGCATTGGTGCAACGATTGGTGAGATTGACATAGAGGGAGCGGCGAATGGGGTAGGCGATCCCTCCCTTCGCAGCAGCCGCGAGGCCGAAGCAGGCCCGGGCGTTTGCGGAAGTGAAGCGAGCCACATCAGCCACAGTTACGCCCTTGAGCTGTGCCACCTCCTGAGCGATGAAAGGGAGGTAGGAAGGCTCATTCCTCTTTCCGCGTAGAGGCTGGGGGGCGAGGTAGGGACAATCGGTCTCCAACAGCAAGCGGTGGGCAGGGAGCCGGGCTACCACCTCCCGGACCCGGCTGGACTTGGGAAAGGTCACCGGTCCTCCCACCGAGATGGAGAAACCCAGCCGCCACGCCTCTTGAGCCATCTCCCAGTCTCCCGAAAAACAATGGAGGACGCCGCCCACCTCTTCCGCGTGCTCCTCCCGCAAAATCGCCATGACATCGCTGTGGGCCTCCCGCGAATGGATGATCAGGGGGAGCTGGAGCTCCTTCGCCCATCGGATATGTTGGCGGAAGATCTCCTGCTGCGCATCGGGAGGGGAGTGTCGATAATGATAATCCAGGCCGGTCTCACCGACGGCCACCACGGCCTTCTCCGCCGCCAGGGCGCTCAATTGGTCCCAGATGGCGGCAGTGACCCCTCTCGCCTCATGGGGGTGGATGCCGAGGGAAGCATAGAGGAAATCGTGGCGGCTCGCCAGGTCGATCGCCCTCTCGCTCTCCTTCATGTCGGAGCCAATGACGATGATCGCCTCCAGGCCCGCATCTTGGGCCCTTTTAAGGACCTCCTCCCGATCGGCTGCAAACTCATCCATTCCCAGGTGGGCATGAGTGTCGATGAAGGTCTCTCTGCCCTCCTTCATTTCACCCTCGTCCCCGGCGGGATGTCCGTCTCCGGCACCGCCAGGACGATCTCCCCCTGGTCCCCGGAGGCCGCCAAGACCATCCCCTGGGATTCGATGCCCATCAGCTTGGCCGGCTTCAGGTTGGCGACCACCACCACCTTCTTGCCTATCAGATCCTGGGGGGTGTGGGTCTGGGCAATCCCAGCCAGCAATGTCCGTATCCCCGTTCCCAGATCGACCCGCAGTTGAATCAACTTTTGGGAGCCCTTGATCGGATCGGCGGATAGGATTTGTCCCACCCGAAGATCCAGCCGGGA
This sequence comes from uncultured Methylomirabilota bacterium, assembly GCA_963718295.1. Classification (GTDB taxonomy): domain Bacteria; phylum Methylomirabilota; class Methylomirabilia; order CAVQYV01; family CAVQYV01; genus CAVQYV01. The sequence continues at coordinate 77,596 of CAVQYV010000001.1, forward strand.
GAACTCCTCGATGCTGATCTGGGATTTGTCTCCTGCTGCCGTCGTCTCCCTCGATTCCGGGGGCGCCGAGGCTTCCTTTGCAGGCTCCACATCTTTCCTCCTGCCTTCCAAAGTTACCTCTTTCTCCAGACGCGGGAATAGCGCCTCCCCTTTTCTCACCTGGATGGCTCCCTTCCCGCTCCCCCAGCTCCAGGCCTCCTCCCCGACCCATTCATCCACCCTTCCCGCATGTCCCAATTGCTCCCACATCCTGCGGGCCGTTCCGGGCATGAAGGCGAAGAGGTGGAGAACCACCATCCTGAGGCCTTCCGCCAATCCGCTCAGGACCCCGTCCAGCTCCGCCACCTTATCCCTCTCCCGGGCCAAGGCCCAAGGGGCCTTGTCGTCCACGAACCGGTTCAGGTCTTTGATGAAATCCCAGATCCGTCCCAGGGCCCGGTGGAATGCCAGGTCTCTCATCGATTGCAAGACATCCTTCGCCATCTCCTCTGCCTGCTGGGGAAGGGGTCCGGCTCCCTCTCCCATCTCTGCCAGGGTCCCCCCTCGGTATCTCTCGATCATGGTCAAGACCCGGGAAAAGAGATTCCCCAGATCGTTGGCCAGATCTCCGTTGATGCGCCCGATCAAGGCCGAACGCGAGAAGTCCCCATCCAGGCCGAAGGGGACCTCCCGCAATACGAAATATCGAAAGGCATCCGTCCCGAATTCGTCGATCAGCCGGTTCGGATCCACCACATTCCGGACCGACTTGGACATCTTCTTTCCTTCCACCGTCCACCACCCGTGGGCAAAGACCTTCCCCGGGACCGGGAGGCCGGCGGCCATGAGAAGGGTAGGCCAATAGACGGCGTGGAAGCGGAGGATATCCTTTCCAATGAGATGGACATCGGCCGGCCAATATCGCTTAAACCGTCCCGGGTCCTCCCCGTAGCCAGCAGCGGTCAGGTAGTTGGCCAGGGCATCGATCCACACGTACATGACATGTCGGCTATCTCCGGGGATGGGGATGCCCCAGGAGAAGGAGGTGCGGCTGATGCTGAGGTCCTTCAGCCCCCCTTTTACGAAGCTCACGATCTCGTTCTTGCGGGTTTCGGGCTGGATGAAATCGGGGTGCTTCTCGATGTGATCCAGAAGGGCCCGCTGGTACTTGGACATCCGAAAGAAATAGCTCTCCTCTTTCAGCCGCTCGGTGGGGCGCCCACAGTCAGGACAGAGGTTTCCCTCCTCCATCTGGCCCTCGGGGACGAAGGTCTCACAGGGGGTGCAGTACCAGCCCTCGTATTCACCCAGGTAGATGTCCCCGCTTTCCTGGATCCTCTGGAAGAGGAGCTGGACGGCCCGCTTGTGGCGATCCTCGGTGGTGCGGATGAAGTCGTCGTTGGAGATCTCCAGCCGCCCCCAGAGGGCCTGGAACCGCTCCACCATCCGATCTGCCAGTTGGATCGGCTTCTCCCCCCTATCCTTCGCCGCCCTCTCCACCTTCTGGCCATGCTCATCCGTGCCCGTGAGAAAAAAGACGTCTCCCCCCCGCAGCCGCATGTAGCGTGCCAGAGCGTCGGCGGCCACCGTAGTATAGGCATGACCCAGATGGGGCTCATCGTTGACGTAGTAAATGGGGGTGGTCAGATAGTATTTGAAAGCCATCGCTCTCCTCCCAATCCAACTCAGTACGAAAGTTGATCGGCCGCAAACTCCGCCATCGGGCCGGAGTTCAGCTCCACAACCACCCTCCCCTCCAAGATGTTCAGGTGTCTGATTACCCCGGGGCCTTTGGGCGTCTCCACTTTGGTCCCCACCTTGGGGAGGGTTTTCTTCAATTCCTCATATGTCGTATACTCGTAGGCCAGACAGCACATGAGGCGACCACAGATTCCGGAGATCTTGCCGGGATTCAGGGAGAGATTCTGTTCCTTCGCCATGCGAATCGATACCGGCTCGAATTCATACAGGAAATCGCGACAACAGACAGATCGGCCACAGCAGCCTAAACCTCCCATCCGCTTCGCCTGATCTCTCACCCCGATCTGTCTCACCTCGATGCGGGTCCTGAATTCCTTCACCAGATCCCTCACCAACTCGCGAAAGTCGACCCGGGACTCGGAGACGAAATAGAATATGATCTTGGTGCCGTCGAAGCTGAAGCGCACATCCACTAACTTCATGGGAAGCTCGCGGCTTCTGATCTTGTCGACGCAAAATTGGAAGGCCTCTCGCTCCTTCAAACGAAAGTATTGCTCTTGTTCCAACTCCGCATCGGTGGCCTTGCGGAGCACGGGCTTCAGGGCCTTCTTGGTCCTCTCCTCCGGAATCCACCTGGGCTTGCTCACCACCCAGCCTAATTCCACCCCCTGCTCAGTCTCCACAATGACCGCCTCACCCTTACCCAGCTCTATCTGCTTGGGGTCAAAATCAAAGTGTTTACCGAATTCCTCAAATTTGATCTTCACGATATTCGGCACAAATAATCCCTTCCCTCTCCTGGAGGGCTCTCCTCATGCGAATCCACATATTCTCCAGGGATAATCGGGCGTTGGCATACCGGGCCAGCCCCCGAGTTGTCTCTTGGACGATCTCAAAGAACTGACTCAGGACTCCAGGAGGAAAAAGGTTCGCCTCCTCCCGGACCCTGTCCGCCAGATCGAAATTCACCAAAAGCCCCTCCCTCTGAGTGCTCTGATAGGCCTTCAGGTCTCGAACCCAGATCGTGAGGCACTCCATCCTTTCCGATAACCGATCCTTCTCCTTGGCCCATGCCTCCGCCAGATCCAGGATGACGCTGGTCCTTCCCCGGAGGGCGGCGGAGTGATCCCTCAGCACCTCGCCTCGCAGGCGGAAGAGCGCTTCGGGATCCTTCCCCAGGGCGCGCCCCAAACTGCCTCCGGAAAGGGAGGCAATGTAGTGGGACATCTCGGAACCCCAGGATCGGGTCTTCATCAGATACAAGGCCACCTCTTCGGTGGCGAGGGCATTGAACCGAACCCGCTGCGTCCGGGAGAGGATGGTGGGAAGGAGGGAATAGGGGCTAGAGGTAATCAGTATGAGCAGGGCATTGGGAGTCGGCTCCTCCAGGGTCTTCAGGAGGGCATTCTCACATGCCTCCGACATCCTTTCCGCCTGATCGAAGATGTAAACCTTCTTCCGACCTTCATAGGGTTTCAGGGATAGATCTCTCTGAGCCTCGCGGGCCTGTTCGATCTTGAGGGAAGTCCCCTCGGGCTCGATGAGGTTCACATCGGGATGGATCCCCTTATCCACCTTCCGGCATGGGATGCAGGAATCGCAGCAGTCGCTCCCAGCGCCCCCATCACAATTGAGGGCCTTGGCCAGATTGAGGGCGACCAGCTTCTTTCCGATCCCCTCAGGGCCAACGAAAAGGTAGGTGGAAGGGACGCGTCCCCGCTCTATTGCCCTCTGCAAGATCGAGATCGGCCGTTTGTGGCCCAAGATATCCTGAAAAGACATGGTCCTTATCCATTCCTGCGGGATGATGAGGAAGCGGAGGAAAGAAATGGGTGAAGATAGCCCTGCATCTCCTCTGCAATCTGGGAGGCTTCCCTTCGGGCAGAGACCACTAAGATTCGCCTCGGATTGCGGGCCGCTATCTTGAGATAGCCCACTCTCACCCGCTCATGAAAGGCGAGGTCTTCACTCTCCAGTCGATCCTGCTCCCGCCGGGAAATCCTCGCCAGGCCCTCCTTCGCATCCAGGTCCAAAAGAAAGGTCAGGTCGGGGACGGCATCGCCCACTGCTGCCCGGTTCATCTGGTCAATCATCTCCACGTCCAGTCCCCGCCCATATCCCTGGTAGGCCGCCGTGGCATCCAGGTAGCGATCACAGAGCACGATCCAGCCCTCTTGCAGGGAGGGCCTGATCACCTCTTCCACCAGTTGACCCCGGGAGCCCAGGTAGAGAAAAAGCTCCGCCAGGGCGAAGATCTTCACTCCATCCGCCCTCAATAGGAGATCCCTCACCCTCTCGCCTAACTCCGTTCCCCCCGGCTCGCGGACCATCCTCACCTTCCTGCCCATCCCCTCCAGATAGTCCGCCAGGAGGTGCGCCTGGGTGCTCTTGCCCGATCCCTCCCCTCCTTCCAGGCTGATCAGCAATCCCTTCTCCAACTCAGTGCCCTCCCCCGGGAGGCCGGGAGGCTTTCTTTCTCTTATCGAGTATGGAGCCGGCCGCCCGGGAGACCACGGTGGGGATATTTCTGTTTTTCGTAAGACCTGAAAGTTCCCGATCTGATAATCGTGGCATGCCCAGCCCCAGGGAGACCGAAACCGGAGTCTTGGGATTATGAAGCAGATTCAGTACCACTGCCTTGTTGAAACGATATTTTCGATTGGAGCCGATCACCCGGAGGACCTTCTCGGACACATCCTGCATCTGGCTGATCTGCACGATCTCTGCATCTGTGATCCGGGGCGATGTGATCACCTCCAGGGCAATCATCTCGTTGGCATCCCGCACCAAGATCATCCGGACCTCCTTATTCCCTTTCTTGGCGAGTGCCAACCGCTGCCCTGTGGATAGCTCCTTGATCATTCGATAGAGATCTACCTTCTTCTCCTTCTTCTCCTTCTCTCCGGCCTCCCTCAGGCTGATGGCTTCCATCAGTTTCTCTATCACATCCTTGATCCCGGAGCCCAAATAGGGATTGGCCAGGAGCGCCCGGCAGATCCTGGGGGACCTCTCCATGAGTGCCCGGCGACGAGTGACAGCTCCCGCTATCGACGGACTTCCATTCTCCGCCACATAGCAGATGGTTTCTATGGAGACTTTCGGGTGTTCCAGGACTGCAACGCATAGCTCCTCATCGCCCAGGAACCGTCGGGCGATGCTGTCCAGGAGCTTCTCCGTCGCCTGCTGGCTCCGTGCCAGGGCCAGAAGCCCGTCCCGGGGCAGATCTTTCAGTACTTTCTCTATGATTGCCTCTTCAGTCAGCTCGAATCCCAACTCAGCTCAACCCCTTTTCCGCCAGATCGCACAACCGCGCCCCGATCATCCCCAGCTCCTCTTCCCTCACTGTCAGCATGTCCAGGAGGAGGCTTCCCTTCCTGATCCTTGCCAGGATAGGAGGATCACCACCCCTCAACTCCTCCTCCAGCGATTGGGCCGATACCAGGCGAGGCCTCAGGATCACCCATCGGGTAGGAATAGAAACCCCTGGAAGCGAGCCTCCCCCTGCCTCCGCTTGTCCTTCCTGGATCTCGGGATCGAAGGCCCCGCGCGCTTTCAAACCCATTCCCTCTATGAACCTCTGCGCCCTTTCTTGTATCAGCTCGATCGGTGTGGTGAGGACGGAGAGGACCGGGATCTCTTTTTGCACTTCCTTGCCCTCCAGATAAATTCTCAGGGTCGCCTCGAGGCAGGCCAGGCTCAGCTTGTCCAGACGCAGCGCCCTGGCCAGAGGGTTTCTTGCCAGCCTCTGAACCAGGTCTTTCCTCCCCAATATCAGACCCGCCTGAGGGCCACCCAAGAGCTTATCCCCGGAGAAGCAGACGAGGTCCGCTCCTTCCCTCAGGCTCTCTTTGGCCAAAGGCTCTCGGGGCAATCCGTACCCGGAGAGATCCACCATCGCCCCGCTCCCCAGATCTTCCGCCACGGGAATCCCAAAACGCCTCCCCAATTGGGCCAGCTCCTCCACCGAACAGGCAGCCGTGAACCCAAGGAGGCGAAAATTGCTGGGATGAACCTTGAGCAGGAGGGCGGTCTGCGGCGAGATGGCCGCCTCATAGTCAAAGAGGTAGGCCTTGTTGGTGGTCCCCACCTCCACCAGGCTTGCCCCTCCCTTTCTCATGACCTCGGGAAGCCGAAAAGAGCCCCCGATCTCCACCAACTCCCCCCGCGATACGATCACTTCTTTTCCTTCTGCCAGGGTGTTCAGGATGAGAAGGAGGGCAGCGGCATTGTTGTTTACCACCAAGGAGGCCTCTGCGCCTGTCAGATCGTGCAACAAGGAAGAAAGGTGCATCTGCCGATCGCCTCGCATATCCCGCTTTAGATCGTATTCCAAGTTGCAGTAATTCTGGGCTACCTCCCGGACCCTTTCCATCGCCCGGGGAGACAAGAGGGCTCTTCCCAGGTTGGTATGCAGGACTACCCCCGTGGCATTGATCACCCGGTGAAGCGTGGTAAAGAGGCGGCGATGGAAGGCCTCATAGATCTCCTGAGAAAGCAACTCTTCCTCCGGGGCCTCTGACCTTCCCCCTTCGAGGATCTCCTGCCTTTTTTGCTCCAGGACGTCCCGCACGCATTCCACCAACAAAGATCGGGGGTACGCGCTTTGCAAGTCTCGCAGGGCGGCAAAGCCCAATGCTTCATCCACCGAGGGGAGGGACCGCAGCAGTTCTTGTTTAACTGCTTCCATCACCCTTGCCCATCTGATTCCCCCGCCATCTCGATGGGATCCCCGGGGAGGATCTTCCCTCCCTGCAAGATCTTGACAAAGATGCCCTCCCTGGGCATCACGCAGTCTCCGGCCTGGTAATAGATGGCGCAGCGATCGTGGCACACCTTACCGATCTGGGTCACCTCAACCCGCACCTGCTTCTCCTTTCCCAGGATGAGGCGGGTGCCAATGGGCAGACTCAGGAGATTTAGCCCCTGGGTGGTGAGATTCTCTCCGAAATCCCCAGGCCCCACATCCAGTCCCTGGGCACGCATCTTTTCGATGCTCTCGATCGCCAGTAGGCTGACCTGGCGGTGCCAGTCCCCGGCATGGGCATCGCCTTCGATGCCGTAATTCTCCAAAAGCTGGGCCTCCTGCACATTACCCTTCCGAGTGCCCTTTTCCGAGCTGACCGAAACTGCGACAATATGACCTTTCATCTTTGCCTCCCTGAAGGCCAAATCCCCAAAAATCTATCCTTCATTAGCACAGAGTTCCCAAAAATTCAAGGCAATTGCAGGCCCTCATCGCCATGACGCCTCCATTTCCCCATCCCGCAGGTGGCGATACAAGCCACACTATTCCCTTGACGAAAGCCCTCCCTTCTGCTACTGGGACGAGGACAGGGATGACTTACTACCAGGGGCAACAGGAGGCAAGAACGGATGGCTGCCTATGCGGTGATTGATCTGGGATCGAACACGGTCCGCCTCCTCATTGCGGAGGCAAAAGCTCATTCTCCTTCCCGCTTCGAGATCCTCTTTCAGGGCCAGGAGATCACCCGTTTGGGCGAGGGTCTCTCTCAGGGGCGAGAGATCGGGGAGGCAGCGGCAAAAAGGACCCTGGACCTTCTGGGCCGCTATCGGGAGGTCATCGCCCGCTATCTCCCCGTTCGTCTGGAGGTGGTGGGCACCGCAGCGCTCAGGGAGGCAAGAAATGCCAAGGACATCCTCCGCCAAGTCGAGCAGTCGTTGGGATGGAGGATACGCATCCTGAGCCCCGGGGAAGAGGCCTATCTCACCCTTCTCGGTGTCCGATCCGGACCGATCCAGCTGCCGGAGCTATGGATGCTCCTCGACATCGGGGGCTCCTCCACCGAGCTGGCCCAGGCCCAACGGCTTCAAATGGAGCGGACGATCAGCCTCCCCTGGGGGGCGGTAGGGATTCATGAGGAATTCATCCATGAGGATCCCCCTGTCCCCGAGGCGATGGAGGCCCTCTTCGCCTCCCTCCGCCGACGCCTTGGGCCTCCCCTCTCTTGCTTTCTCCCTCTGGGCGATCATCTCCTGGTTGGCACCGCTGGCACGATCACCACCTTGGCCGCCATCCATCTGGGATTGAAAGAATATGACCCGGGGCTTGTCAACGGGCTTTCTTTGACCCAAATCCAGATCCAAAAGATCTTCGATCACCTCCGTCAGATGCCGCTGGCTCAGCGGGGGGAGGTTCCTGGCCTGGAGGTCCGGCGTGCCGATATCATCGTTGCCGGGACCGCCATATTGCTGGTCGCCATGGAGGTCCTCCGCAGAGATCGGATCGTGATCTCCGATGGCGGTCTTCAAGAGGGAATCCTGGTGAGCCTCCTGGGAAGCATCCTGGGAAGCAGGGGTTGACAAGGCGAAATGGCTCTGTTATAACTCGATGAGTTGCCTATACTGCCTTTAATTCTCGATCCTGCGATGCTTGACAAAATAAAGGTCCTGGTACTGAACCAATCCTATGAGCCCTTGCAGGTCTGTACTGCCAAGAGAGCCATCGTCATGCTCTTTCGCGGAAAAGCCCAGAGGGTCGAGGATTCTGATCGGGTCATCTCCTCTACCTCCCTGGCCGTCGTCCTGCCTTCGGTGATTCGCCTCAATCGCTACATCCATCGCCCCTTGAATTACGCCTTTGCTTTTAACAAGAAGAACATCTTGAAACGGGACAATTTCACCTGCCAGTATTGTGGGAGAAACAGCGGGGAGAAGCTGACCATCGACCATGTGCTGCCCAAATCCCTGGGAGGGCGGACGATCTGGGAGAATGTCGCCTCCGCCTGTCGGGCCTGCAATCTGAAGAAGGGGAGCAAAACCCTGGCCGAAGCGAGCATGCAGCTGCTTCGTCCGCCTGCCCGCCCTCTATCCCCACTTCACCTTACCCTGGCTGCATTTTCGATTCAGGCGGCAAAGGAATGGCAGAAATACCTCGTGTTCACCTCCTCCTCTACTCACCAATCCATTGCAGGAGGCCATACCCATGAAGATCAACGCTAAGAAGCAGCAGGAATCTACCTTCCTATCCTTTCTCGGTTGGGCCGCATGGTTCACAGCAATTGTGGCCGGATGGGGGCTGCTCGCGGCCTTACTGCCTATAGATCAGGCGATCGCCGCCCAGCACCAGCGTCCCTCCAGCTCTCCTCCCCCATCCAGGTCGGGCACCTGGTGAAGCCGGGAGAGCACCTCCATCTTCTGGCGGCTTACTACTACGGGGATGCCCGCCAGTGGAAGAGGATCTATGAGGCCAATCGCTATCAGATCAAAAACCCCAACCGGATCTCTCCCAATCAGATCATTCGCGTCAATCTGCTGGCTGGCTGGAGCCCCCCGATGTCATTCTCTGCCTGGAAGGAACAGGTGGGGCACGCTCCTTTGCCCAAACAGCCCTCCACTCTGCCAGCCAAGAAACACAAACATCCAGCCAAGGCAGCCAAGCCCAAGGAAGAGAAAGCCCCCGGCGAGCCCAGCGGAACGCATTAGGCGGGTAGCCCCCTTTGTGGGTCTCAACCCCGATCTCAAATCTCCCACAGACTCTCCTTCTCTCGTCGATGTCACCTGCCGAGCTGATGGATGCCACCCTTTGAGTTGATCTGTCCCTTCGAGCCCAAGGGCGATCAGGTCCAGGCCATCCCCAAACTGGTCGAGGGCGTCCTCCGCGGAGAGCGCCATCAGGTCCTCCTGGGCGTCACCGGCTCCGGCAAGACCTTCACCATGGCCAATCTCATCGCCAGGGTGCAGGTACCCACCCTGATCATCGCCCACAACAAGACCCTGGCAGCCCAGCTCTACGCAGAATTCCGCGGTTTCTTCCCCCAGAATGCGGTGGAATACTTCGTCAGCTATTACGACTACTATCAGCCGGAGGCCTACATCCCCCACACCGACACCTACATCGAGAAGGATGCCCTGATCAACGACCACATCGATAAGCTGCGCCATTCCGCCACCCACTCCCTCCTGGAGCGGCGGGATGTGATTATCGTCGCCTCTGTCTCCTGCATCTATGGACTGGGATCGCCCGAGATCTATCAGGGGATGATGGCCTATGTCCAGGAGGCCCGGCCCTATCCCCGGCAGAGCCTCCTCTCCCGCCTGGTGGAAATCCAGTACCAGCGCAATGACGTCGATTTTCATCGGGGGACCTTCCGGGTGCGGGGGGATGTGGTGGAGGTCTTCCCGGCCTATGAGGACCTCGCCTATCGGATCGAGCTCTGGGGAGATGAAGTGGAGGCCATCTATCAGGTCGACCCCCTGAAGGGAGATCGCCTGGCCCGCCTCGGCCGCCTCTCCATCTATCCGGCCAACCATTATGTCACTCCCCAAGACCGCCGGGAAAGGGCGCTCTCAGTCATCGAAGAGGAGATGGAGGAGCGGGTCAAAGAGTTCGAGAGGCAGGGAAAGCTCCTGGAGGCCCAGCGCATCCGCCAGCGGACCTTGTTCGATCTGGAGATGATCCGGGAGATCGGAACCTGCAAGGGGATCGAGAACTACTCCCGGCATCTGGACGGCCGGGCCCCGGGGAGTCCTCCCGCCAACCTCATCGATTACCTGCCGGAGGATGCCCTGATCATCGTCGACGAGTCCCATCAGACCATCCCTCAACTCCACGCCATGTCGGCGGGGGATCGCTCCCGCAAGGCCAATCTCATCGATTATGGATTCCGTCTGCCCTCGGCCTTCGACAATCGACCCTTGACGTTCAAGGAGTTCGAGCGGGCGGCTCGCCAGCTGATTTATGTCTCGGCGACTCCCGGGCCCTATGAACTGGAGAAGGCGAAGGGAAAAATCGCCGAACAGATCATCCGGCCCACGGGCCTGATCGATCCAAAGATCATCCTCCGGCCCGCAAAAGGGCAGGTGGACGATCTGATGCGAGAGATCCAGGAGAGGGCCACCAAGAACCAAAGGGTCCTGGTCACCACCCTCACCAAGCGAATGGCCGAGCACCTTTCCGACTACTACCTGGATCTAGGTCTGAAAGTGCGATACCTCCACTCCGAGATCGAGACCCTGGAGCGAAATGAGATTATTAGGGAATTGCGTTTAGGCAAGTTCGATTGCCTGGTGGGCATCAACTTGCTTCGGGAGGGACTGGACATCCCGGAGGTTTCCCTGGTGGCCATCCTGGATGCCGATAAAGAGGGATTCTTGAGGTCCGCCGGATCTTTGATTCAGACTGCAGGCAGGGCCGCGCGCAATGTGGAGGGCACGGTCATCTTCTATGCGGAGACGATCACCCGCTCCATGCAGCAGGCCATCAACGAGACCAACCGCCGCCGGTCGCTGCAGATGGCCTACAACAAAGAACATGGGATTACGCCGGAGTCCATCGTGAAGTCTATCGAGGACGTCCTCTCCAGCATCTATGAGAAGGATTACTACACGGTGCCGGTAATCTCCGAGGGCGAGCCCGTGGAATATGTGCCCAGGGACCAGATCCCGGCCTTGCTGGTCCAACTCGAGAAAGAGATGCGGGCTGCGGCCAAGAGCTTGCAATTCGAGCAGGCCGCCGAACTGCGGGACAAGATCCGGGCCCTGGAGCAGCGGCGCCTGGGGATCTTGGAGGAACGGAAGTCCCGGATTTCCCATCGCACCTGAGCTCCCACCACTGCCCTTGGTCTTTTTGCTTCTTCCCGCCTCTGTGTGCTGCCTCGCGCGCAGAAAAACAACCCAGGGTCATCTCTGGCCCTGCCTTCCCCACAATTACACCTCGTGCCATAACGTCTCTATTGGAGTCAAATCATTTGCCATAAAGCTGCTTCGTGCCGTGATTACCTATATCTAAGGAGGTTGTCCAGGGAAAACAGTAAAACAGGGACACATCCCATTTTCCTCAAGGCCCGAAGGCCCCGGGGGGGGAAACTCAGGATGGGGACCGAATACGAAAAATGGGATGTGTCCCTGTTTTAAGGGAGGGCGAAGCCGGCCCGCTCCGTTGACAGGGCCCGGTTTTGATGTTACCTTCACAAATAACAATGATAACAACAAAGGTCTCTTTGATACGAACCAAGCTATCGCCGCAGGTGGCGACCATCGTGGAACACCTGCACCACAGTCTTGAGCTGCTGGGAGGTGTCGGTGCCTTTGCCCAGAAAGGGGCAAGGGTCATGCTGAAGCCGAACATCGGGACCATCACCTCCCCAGCAGAGGCGAGAAATACCGACCCGAGGGTGATCGAGGCGGTGATCCTCCTTCTGCGAGAATTCGGGATCACGGATATCCTCATTGCCGAGTCCTCCATCGTCGGTGTCGATACCCGCGCCGCTTTTGCGGCGATGGGATTGGAACGGATCGCCAGGCAGTACAACGTGGAATTGTGCGATCTGAACCGGGAGCCCTTCGTTACCAAGGAGGTTCCGAATCCGCTCCTCCTATCCTCCATATCCATCAGCGAGCGCCTCGAGAGTATCGATACCCTCGTCAACCTGCCCAAGCTCAAGACGATCTCCGCGCTTCCGGTGAGCTTTGGGCTGAAAAACCTGAAAGGCTTGATCCCCGAGGCGGAAAAGAAGCGCTTTCACCATCTGGGACTTGCGAAGGCCCTGGTGGATCTCGGGAAGGTGGTTGCTCCTTCCCTCACCATCCTCGATGGCATTATCGCCAGCGAGCTCTATGAGCCACGAGAGGCAAACCTGATCGTGGCGGGGGGCGATGTCCTCGCTGTGGATGCGGTTGCCTCGGCCGCCATAGGGTTGCCTCCGGATCGGATCGAGTACCTACGTCTGGCGCAGAAAGCGGGAATAGGAACCATCGATCTGAAGCGGATCGAGATCTGCGGGGATTCGCTCGCCGAGGTGCAGGTACCTCTACAGACGGCTCCGACGGCAAGCAAGGCGTTTGCCGCGCTCTTCCCCGAGGTAACCATCATCGACGGCAATGCCTGCTCTGGCTGCTCGGGAAGCCTATACTTGAGTCTCAAGACAGCCAAGGCGGAGGGGTTATTGGACCGGATCCCCGATTTGAAACTGGTCGTAGGAGCGGGGGTCGCAGAAATACCTCAGGGAGGGCGTGTCCTCTGTTTGGGCAACTGTACGAAGCCATCGTCGTCGGCACATCGCCTCCCGGGCTGTCCGTTCATTTCAATCGAATTCTGCGATCTCCTGAGGACGGCATTCTTGAGCTGAAGGGGCGGACGCATGGGCAGGCCCAACAGGAGCTTCTGACGACCTTCCCCTCAGGAACTTAAGGAGTTGATTATTCATGCATAGGGTTGAAACAACGATTATCGTAGCCGACGTTCAGCAGGTCGTGCAGCAGATCGCCGACCGCTTCCGTCCCCAAATGGTAATCCTGTTTGGCTCCTACGCTCATGGAACACCGACGGCGGACAGCGACCTAGATCTGTTGGTAGTAATGTCCGATCCGCCACCGTGGCGGCAGACATCTCAGATGACAGCTGATTTGAGAAATCGGTTTCCTATACCGCTTCAGATCCACTTCATGGACACGGAAGCATTCGAGGAAAGCAGGGACGTGGTGGGAGGACTTGCATATCCCGCTTACCATTGGGGAAGGGTGTTGTATGACAAGGCCTCGTGAGCAGGTCATCTGGGGTTTCGTGCGAGATTGGCTCAGAAAAGCAGAGGGCGATCTTAATGCCGCTGAACTCCTACTTACAGTGGATCAGGAGGATTACTTTGCAGCGGCCTTTCACGCTCAACAAGCTGCAGAGAAGTTCCCCAAGGCGCTGTTGGTACGTCACCAAGTCCCGTTTCCGAAAACCCATGACATTGAGCACCTCTTGAGACTGGTCTCTCCAGCCGAACCTTCGTTGGCGCAAGAGTTACCCTCTGCGCATATCCTGACTCCTTTTGGTGTGGAATTCCGGTATCCAGGAGAACAGACCGCTAAGCTCGAAGCAGCCCAGGAAGCTTTGGAGGAGGCGAACAGGGTGAAAGAGGCGGTACTCAAATGCCTTAGAGGCTATCTGGGGGAAGGACCTTCGGCAAATCCCGTTTTTCCAGTGTAGGATCGATGTTGATGATCCCTCATTTCCCGATCCGCAGGCCCTTGGTCATGCCCACGGGCACGGAAGGCGGAAAATCAGAGGCGCCAGTGAGATCTCTACAGCCAGATCCCGGTGCCTCTTATGCGTAGAACAGGAACGTTGGGGCGGGGGAGTTACCGGAGAGAAGAAGGGCTTGGGGTGGAGTCGGTTTTCGGCGCGGGGACGGATTCAGAGAGGACCTTGTTCGGAAGCCATCCTCGATTTTCTACCAGATGCAGATGAAGGAAGAGAGGCAGGGCCATTACTGAACCCTGCCTTTTTCTGATGAAGCGCCTGAAAAACCGCTGGGGCTGACGTCAACATGAGCAGCCCGCGATTCACGCACCACCCCAGGGAAATGCAGGCTCTATCCTACTTGGGCCACTCCACGTCCCATTCCGCATCCGAGTAACCGCGATCATCCGCCACGTAGTAGGAAATCCATTTTCCAGTTCCCTGAATCTGTTGCCATTTGCCTGTTCCTTTGATCAGGCGAGCCGTGCCCTCTCCGGGACGATCTTTATCTACCTTCTTCCCGTCATAGGCAACGCAAATCTTGTCCCCCTCCGGGTCGGTGTATTCACAATACCCTTGGACAGACCAAGTTCCGGCATTCCGGTTTGAATCCGCCAAAAACGACTCCCGGTACGCCCACCCATCCAGGAACTTCTTCCCCTGCAAGTTCGTAGAGATTCCCTTTCCCTCGAGGACGGCAAAAACTTGTCCCTCCTCATCTCCCACGGGAACAAACTCAACCTTGACCCGATAGATCGCCGTGCGGAACTTCACCTTCTCCCCGGCCACGGCATCGCCGACGACCGTAACCCCCACAAATAACGCGATGACAGCAATAAACGCCATGAGCCTGATTGCACGCATGCTCTCCTCCTGGGGAATTCCATTCCCCTTCCCGTCCATCTGACCATAGACGGGCTTATTCCACGTTCGCCACCTAAAGCCCGAAAGGCTTTTGCCCCTCGGGCCACCCATCACGCCTTATCCTCCATACCCCACTCCTTCCTGCGAGCTTCCGCTTGCCCGCCTACCGTTTGCTGCCCACTGCGGATGGGCACGGCAGTCTGCCGCCCCCGCAAATACAAAGAGGCACCTTGGTCTTCCTGGGCAAAGATCCATGAGGTGCCTCCGCATGGCGATTTTTCCTTCCGGCACAAAGAAAGGGGGTTGTTGGAAACGGCGAATCCGAGGCGTTTGCCTCACCCGGCTTCAGCGATCACGGAGTCATTTGATTTCTGGGCATATATATACCGTACCCCCCCCCCCGCACCTGTCAAGGGTTTTTCACGTTGCCGAGTAATAGTCAAGGTTGGATGACAAGCAGGCCGACCAGAACACATCCCATTTTCTTCAAGGCCTTGTGGATGCCCCAGGATGAGGATGGAACAAGAACGAATGAGATCTGTCCGCTTTTCCCTAACATCTGTCATGATTACCTATGTCTGAGCAGGTCATCCACGGTCAGACCAGTGTCTTTGGCGATCTGCCGCAAGAGGATCGGAGAAATATCCCGTCCTCCATGAAATGGCACAGTTGTGCTGCGGCCGTCTGGGTGACGATACTGCTTGTGAGAGCCCCGTTGTCGAGTCTCCACGAAACCAAGCCTCTCCAGAATGGCCGCTACCTCCCGAGGGCTGAGAACCGGGTATTTTCCCATTATCAGGCAATCATCACAGTTTGGGTTCCGATGAACTCCGCCTCCAACTTCGGCTCTCCTTCTTCCATCAGCATCTCAATCACCTCGCGGAGGTTTCTCTGCAACTCATCCAGCGTTTCTGCCTGCGAATGGGCTCCGGGGAAACCTGGCACATAGCCAACATATAATCCTGTGTCTGGGCATTTCTCGACGACTGCCGTAAAGCTCCTCATGTCTTCCTCCGTTCAAGCCTCCTGTTTGCTCCCGGTAATTCGCCCCCGGTAATCTCCTCATGCGCACAGAGCCAACCGCGCTATTAGTATAGCAACTTTTCCATGGTTCTTCATTGCTTTTTTCAGGTTGGGTACCTCGCAGGAGGCATTCCTGGTTCTGGACAAAGGAGAGGCAGGGCCATTTCGTTTCGACCCTGCCTCTGTTGTACGGTCATGGAGGGAAATTGTCAGAGGGGTCTATTTCTTGGGCAACTCCACCTCGCCTTCCCAATCTGCATACCAGCGGTCTCCTAAGACGTGGCTGGAATAGGTGCCTTTACCCTTTATACCTTTATACCTCCCAGTTCCCAGGTAGAATTCCCAGGTTCCATGCAACATTCCCTCAGAGGCATGGGTGAATTCCCATTGGTTGTAGATTTTGTCCCCATCCCGGCAGATGATCTCATTATAGCCATGCATCCCCTTGCGCTCGCCGGCTTGGGGATTCAACAAATCCACCACCCCTACCTCATTGTAGGCAGCTCCATCTAGAAAGCCAGGCCCGGAGATGACTGTATGCACTCCTTTTCCCTCCCAGAACCCCATCACATGGCCTTCCCGGTCGGCTACCTTGGCCGATTGCCAGTTAGTCATATAGGCCACACCGCGGGCTTTCACCTTCTCCCCGGCCAGGGAATCGCCCACGACTGCAATACCCACAAATAACGCGATGACGGCAATACACGCAAGGACTCTGAACGCACGCATGATCTCCTCCTGGGGAATTCCATTCCCCTCCCCATCCATCCGAGGATGGATGGGGTTGCTTCCCGTTCGCCACCTTCAGCCCAAAGAGCTTTCGTCTCCCGGGCCACCCATCACGGTTTTCCCTCCATACCCTCTCCTTTCTGCGGGCTTGCCCCGGACCTCCTGTCCTCTGCGGCCCACTGCCAACGGACACGGCCCCGCAAATAGAAAAAGGCACCTTGGTCTTCCTGGGTGGAAATCCATAAGGTGCCTCCGCATGGCGATTTTTCCCTCCGGCACAAAGAAAGGGGGTTGTTGGAAACGGCGAATCCGAGGCGTTTGCCTCACCCGGCTTCAGCGATCACGGAGTCATTTGATTTCTGGGCATATATATACCGTACCCCCCCCCCGCACCTGTCAAGGGTTTTTTGCGCTCTTCTGGGAGGAGAGACCTCTCAACCTGGACTGGAGCCGCGGGACCTTCCATGGAATAGGCGACAGTTAGAGGAGAAAGGAGGAAGAAGAGGAAGAAAACTGGGAGTGGAGGCGAGCGTTCGGATGAAGGGCAGGGTCTTCGAGCAAAGGGACTGGGGAGCTATGAGCAGAACGCCGACCTATGGTGATGCATCAGGAGATCATGACGGGGTATCGCCTCCGACGAGGGTGATGCCTGATCCTCAGCTGCGCCATAGGGAGCTTACGGTACGGAAATGGCCATATATTCGGAGAGCGCCTGAGGCTCGGGCACCGGCAGTTCGTCTTCGACAAGCCCTTGGACGTGCATTGCCATGGCTTGGTGCATGTTGTGTTCCACTTCTTGAATGGTCTCCCCTGTGGCCACACACCCCGGCAAATCAGGTGCGTATGCGGAGTAGTTTTCATTCGCCTTTTCGATAATGACCAGGAATCGGTACATTTTTCACCCCCTTTCCTTCTTCAGCTGTGACTGCTTCAGGATGCTGTTCAAGGTGCCGGCGGCCAAGTCATCTCCCAAGCGCCCTGCGATCGTCACTCTCCCTGGCTTAATCCGATGTTTGTACTGGCGATGATCGCCCTTTGTCACCACGATATACCATCCATCATCCTCAATCATCTTGAGCACATCGCGCACCTTCATCCTGAATTGTCCCCTGTAGACAAAACTGGCAAATCTCAAGTTGCGCTGACATGGAGCCCTTCACCTCTTCATGATACCGTCATATGCGACGTTGACGTTTCGGGCATACATCCGATTTCCCTCAAGCAGGCTTCAATCCATATATGCGCACCCTGTTTCGATTCAGGCTTCTCCTGATATAGGGGTTTTTCACTGCCCCTTCTTGAATGACGTCTACCTGACTTCCCAATTGCTGCTCGAGCTTCGTCTTCAGCTCAAAGTACCGGTCAAATAGCTTTTCCAGGCCCTCGAATTCCACGAGGACATCGATATCGCTCCGACCGGGCTGGAAATCATCTCTTGCTGCGGAGCCAACCAAGTCGAGGCGCTTCACTCGAAGATCCTTGCAGATTTTCTCGGCACTGCTCATGTGTTCTTCTATCTTGAACATATAGACACGCCGACTCCTCGGGCCCAGCACGGCCTCTGCCCTCGCCGCGCTCCTCGCTGACCGACATATAACAGAAGCTTGGGGGGTTGTCAATTCCGGGGCGGGAAGGGGCCGAGGAAGGGGGTTCCCCCTCCCAGTTTCACCGAATACCTCCTTGGTTCTTGCCGCTTTCCTCAGGAGACAAAAGGAAGGCAGGGCCATCTCTGACCTTGCCCTCTCCGGGGTACTCTGCAAAACATGATTCCGCGCAACTATCACCTACCCTTTTGTTAAGCGCCTTTCATCTTTCCCTTCATCAGAACCCGGATCCGC
>CAVQYV010000002.1:0-12053 GCA_963718295.1 uncultured Methylomirabilota bacterium
CTCTTGCCCATGCGGCGCAGTCTCTTCTCCTCCTGCTTCTTCTGGCGGGTTACTTCCTTCTTCCGTTTGTCGCTTTTGTAGAATCCAGGGGCTTTTCCCACTCGAACCTCCTTCGGTCTGGGATTGATGGGTCATTCGCCACAGGTCCGCACCCTTTCCAGGGGGACTTTAGCTGCCATGGCCGCCGAGATAGGCCTCCCTGGCGGCTCTGTTCATGCGAAGTTCGGCGCCGGTTCCTTCCGGAGGCACCTTGTCCGTCTCCGGGAAAGGTTCGCCCAACGGGCTCACAATTCATGTGCCCTTGATTTCGGTGGGTGGGATCAATTCATCCTGGAGTGCCCGCAGATGATAGATCAGGGTGTCCGTCTTCAACTCTACCATGTCGGCGGTGATTACCTGGTCCACCTTTACATCCTTGATCAGCTTGGCGCCCTCCAGGAGGCCAAAGGGAACGCATCTTTCTTTCTTGGCTACGGAAGCTAAATCGTTCTGGGCATAGACCCTATAGCCGCCCCCTCCGTCCAGTACAACTCCCGCCTTGAGATCGGACTTGGCTGCACCGATGACCTCGGTCAAGAGCCCGAAGCGGGGAACCACGGCGGCCTGGTGATCTTCCACCGCCCAGACGATGGAAAGGGGAATCTCGTGGGTGACCAGGTGATACGGGGTATAGAAGGTGAAGTAATCGCCAGAACGGACGACATTCCAATAGGTCAGGTCTTCCTGGATCTGGGGATGGGTGGCGCGGATCACCACGAATACCCCCGGGGTGACGCTATGCACAAAATCGATGGACCCATCCGGCAGCAGCAACGGACGGGCATAGTCCACCACGCCCCGCCGATTCAGGATGCCTCCCTCCCCCTTCAGACAGAAGATCTTGGCCATATCGTAGATGCCAGCTACGGGTCCGTGCATCCCCCTGACATCCGTTATCAGCCCGGTGGCGTTGGAGATGCAGGACATCTCGATGGCGGTCTTGGTGGTGTCGCGGAAGGTGACCAGGAAATGGGGGTTGATGTCGAGGGCCTTGGCATCCTCAGCCACGGTATCCGGGGTGGCGTGCTTGTCCATCTTCCCCAAGGCTGGCCGGGGTCTTGCCCACGGCTACGATCTCAAAGCCGAGACCGCCCCAGCGATCCACCAGTTCGGTGATGAGGCCGGGTTCATCTCCGGTGGAAACCGAGTAGATGACGCCTGCGCGCTCCGCCATCCGGTGGAGGATGGGCCCCACCACCACATCCGCCTCCACATTCAGCATGATGATGTTCTTGCCTCCTTGAATGCAGCGGAGGGCGACCTGGGCACCCACTTCCGGCACCCCAGTCCCCTCTACCACGCAATCGATTTCCAGTTCCGGCATCAAGAGGCTGTTGGAGGTAACGACCGGCTTGCCGTGCCGGATCGCATCGTTGGCTCCTCCGGCTTGATCCGTGACCAGGATATCCTCCCTTTTCCAGCCGTTGATGGCATAGGCGCGGATGGCCGTCTCGGGCCGGAGGTCACAGATCACCGCATTGAACATGCCTTTCATCAGGGCGGTCTGGAGATTGCGCCCGTATTCATGCGCCCTGCGCCCACCCAACCTACCCGAATCGGGTTGCCCTCAGCATGCCTCTTCAACAACTTCTGAGAAATCATCGATCCTCCCTCCTTTGTCCTTGGAATCTATTGGAGATTTTGGGCGGTGCGATCCGCACGGTCCGGTCAAGGGGAGCTTCGAAGCGCCGAGAAGAGAGCCTCCGCACTTGCTACCAAGTCCTCATCTTTCCAAAAGCGGCCGACGATCTGGATTCCCAGTGGCAAATTGGCCTCGTTTAGGCCTGCGGGAAGGGAAACGGTGGGCAGGCCGGCATAGGTCCAGGGGATATTCATGACCGGGCTTCCGGTGCTTTCGAGTCCCCTGGGGGCATGGTCGGTGGTGGAGGGAGCGATCCAAAGATCCAGCTGCTCTGATTCCATCTGTTCTTCGATCTCTTTTCGGAGTAAATGCCTCCCAGCACGAAGCATCTCCAACTCTCGGTCCGGCGTCTTCCCGCCCTTCTCGATGGTTTGGACCGTCCTGGGACGGTAAAGGGAGCTGAAGTCCTTGAACCATTGAGAATGGACCCTGGCCATCTCACCGGTGATCATCTCCATGTGCCGCTCGTTCACTGCCTCTACCTGAGGAAAGGCGCTGACATGCCTGATCAGATGCCCCGCATCCTGCAGCTTGGCCAATTGTCTCTGGAAGTGCTGAATGGCATTGCCAGTCGCCTGGGCCAGGTAGGGCCCATCCGGCACCCCGAGGACCATCGATTTGTGTCCTCTCATGGCTCTTGCTGGAAGTTGGGATCAGCCTTCGGCGAGGACCGACATCAGGAGGGACAACCCTGAAGGGTCCGGGCAGAAGATTCCCACATGGTCAGCAGAGGGGGAAAAGGGGATGACCCCGGCCGTCGAGATCCGGTCGAAGCTGGGCTTGAGTCCCCGATTCCGCAGTAGGCTGCAGGGCGGATGGTCGAGCCGGCGGTCTGGGTGCCGAGGGCGAAGGGAAAAAATCCCGCGGCCACGCCCGCCGCCGAGCCACTGCTGGAACCGCCCGGGTATGTTCCCGGTGATAAGGATTGCGCGTGGGGCCGGGCTCCATCCAGGCAAACTCCGTGGTTGCGGTCTTCGCCGTAACAATCGCACCTGCGGCCTTGAGCCGGAGACTGAGGTCGCCTCGGGGCCGGCAAAGAGATGGGGAGGGAGCTTTGCGCCGCAGCGGGTGGGAAATCCGTCCACCCGAAAGATGTCCTTGATGCCTACCGGAACACCAAAAAGAGGCGGGCGAGAGGCAGGATCAGGGTACTGTATCAACAATTTTGAGGCTTCACCCAATATCCGGCTGCGGTCGAAGGTGCCGGGAACGAGGGCTTGTATCTCGGCCTCCCGCGATTCAATCCGGTCGCAGAGATCCGCCAAGTATGAGATCAAATTCAGCTCCCCTGACCGTAACCTGCAAGCCACATCCAGGATTGCCATCTTCAAATCACCTCCGCCCATCTCTTCGGGCTGCCCCTCTAACGGTACCATTCAGCATGAGCCTTCAGCTCCGAGTAGAAGTCAGCGATCATCCTCTCCAGGGAATAGTCGGGCTTCCAGCCCCATTCCTCCTCCGCCCTGCTATCATCAAAAGTGAGGCCCTGGACTTTGTTGTGATAGTCCATGGCGACCGGATCAGGCTTGAAGTTCAACGGGGCTTGAGGATAGTGCCCCTTTACCTCAGCCACCAGTTCGGCCGCAGAGGTCATCGGTTTGATCCCGGCGATCAGGTAGCAGACTGTCTGGATGGACCTTTGGGGGCCGCTCAGCAAGAGCAGGACTCGGGCCGCGTCCTTGAAATAGAGCACCGGGCAGCGGATCTCCGGCTCTACGAAAATGTCGAAAGGTTCTCTGTAGAAGGCTTTTTCCACGGCCCAGGCGTTGTAAATCGAGACATGTGCTACCTTGGCGCCTGGACCGATCACGGAAGGAAAACGAACGGCGCGAAAGTCGATCCCATATTTGGTGCGGTAAAATCTCCCCAGGAGCTCTCCGAAGACCTTGGTCGAGCCATACATGGTAGTGGGGCGTTGCAGGGTGAAATCGTCGATCACCGAGCTTTTGATATCCAACCCGTAGGTGGCAGTGGTGCTGGTGAAGATCACCCTGGGAACCTCAAAAAGGCGGGCGGCCTCCAGGACGTGGAAGATGCCGGCGACATTGGTGGAAAAGGCGCACTGGGGATCCGCATTGGAGGGCAGGGAAAGCATCCCGCCCAGATGGAAGATGACCTGGGGGGCGCAATCCTTGACCACTTGAAGGACATGGGAGAAATTGCCGAGATCCCCCTGAATGGTCTTGACTCGTTGCTCTATCCCTGAGAATCTATGGGGGGCGATCCATTTGTCGAATACCCAAATGGGCTCCTCTCTCTCCGCTAACATCCTTGTCAGGGTAGAGCCGACGAGCCCGCATCCGCCTGTAACCAAGATAGACATAGCTGCCTCCTCGATTTGCGTTCCAAGCCTGCAAGGGGGTGATGCAAACTGAAGAGACCTTTATCATGGATCTTCTATATCGTCAATGAGCAAGAGAATTTATGATTGTAAAGATTCAAATTATCCTGAAGATGGGCTATGATATGGCATAAAAGTAAAAGGGAAAGGGCGAGAGGTATGATGGGTGGGGAAAAGGTCGCTTTGGTAACGGGTGGGTCGCGGGGGATCGGGCGAGCCATCGCTTTGGCCTTGGCGGAAGATGGATTCCGGATTGCCTTGAACTACAGGGCTCGGGAACGGGAAGCCAGTGAGGTGGTGGAGGAGATCACGGCAAAGGGCGGGGAGGCGCGCGCTTTTCAGGCTGACCTGGGCGTCCCTCAGGAGGTACCCACGCTCGTCCAACGGACCATTGAGGCCTTTGGGCAGATTGATGTCCTGATCAACAATGCGGGTATTGATTTACCAGGGGTACGACTCGCCGAGTTCCGGCCCGAGGATTGGGAGCGGATATTGCGGGTAAATCTGAGCGGCCCATTCTACCTGATCCAGGCAGCTCTGCCCCACATGAAACAGCGAAGGTCCGGCCAAATCATCAACATCTCTTCCAACGTGACTCAGCGATTCCCCATGATGCTGGGTCCGTATACGGTGACCAAGTGTGGCCTCGATGCCCTTACCCGGATCTTGGCCAAAGAGGAGGGGCCGAATGGGATCCGCGTGAATGCCATCGCCCCTGGGCCCATTAGGACCGACATGTTAGAGGCTTCTCTTCGTGCCATGGGATCGGAACGGGCCGAGGCCTTCATCCGATCCGTTCCTCTGGGGCGCATGGGCCGGCCCGAGGAGATCGCCTCGGTGGTTCGCTTTCTCGTTTCGGAGGGGGGAAGCTACATCACGGGGCAGGTCATCTATGTCAACGGAGGAGGGCCCGGAAATTAGGTTTTATCTTTCGTCTTGGGTCGGGTCTGGTCGGGTGCGGCCGGATGCCATGGAGGCACTCAATGGCAAGGAGAATGGGAACATGAAAAGGGCGCTGGTTTGCATGTTGCTGGCGGGGCTGTTGCTGGGCATTTGCACCCTCGCAGGGGCCGAATCCAGGAACCTGGTCAAATTGGGCGGAGATCTGGTGGTCGGACCGGGAATGGAGCCCCGGGATGCGGTGGCCATTGGCGGAGATGTTCAAGTGGAGGGGTCCGTGGAGCGGCATGTCGTGGCGGTGGGGGGCTCGATCTCCTTGGGCCCGGAGGCCCAGGTGGGAGGAGATGTCATCTCCATAGGCGGAATCATCGAAAAGGAGGAGGGCGCCCAGGTCCGGGGGAACCTGGTGGAGGTCACATTGCCAGGCCTTTCCTCTTTGATCACCTCTCTTTCCCAGGGTAACTGGCGGGAGTACTTCTGGCCCATCCGTTTTATTTCCATTATCGCTTCCATTGGGCTTCTTGCCCTCTCGTTGGTCATCGTATCGATCTTCCCAAAGCCAGTGGGAGCCATTTCAGCAACCATAGAGACGCACACGCTGAAGGCCATCGGCTGGGGGCTCCTGGGCATATTGCTGGTTGCCCCCATTGCCTTGCTATTGGCGATATCGATTGTGGGGATTGTGCTGATTCCCCTGGAGATCGTCTTCGTGATCTGTGGGGTCCTCATCGGCTACATTGCCGCGGGGCAGCTTCTGGGGAAAAAGATCACGGTGGCCCTCAGGAAGCCGAATCAACCCATGTTTTGGGAGACCCTTTGGGGTCTCATCTTCCTGACGGTAATCGGATGGGTTCCGTTCCTTGGCCACCTGGTCAAGTCTGTGGCTGCCCTGGTGGGTTGGGGTGGTGTCATTTACTCCCTGGTGAACATCCGCAGAATCGGTCGAGGTTGAGGGACGTTCTCCATCTGATCTTCAACCTTCATATCTGACCTTTATCTCGATGAGCCATAAAATCGTCTCCCCTCCCTTCCTGGATGAAGCAAGCCTGGAATCTCTGATCCGGCAGTTGGAAACTTCCGGCGAGTCCAGTCCCCCCAGCTCTGCTGCGGGAGGCTTCCACGAGCCGGCG
This sequence comes from uncultured Methylomirabilota bacterium, assembly GCA_963718295.1. Lineage (GTDB taxonomy): Bacteria > Methylomirabilota > Methylomirabilia > CAVQYV01 > CAVQYV01 > CAVQYV01. The sequence goes on from CAVQYV010000002.1 coordinate 6,053, forward strand.
GATTCTCCATTCTCCTTCTGGGAAGTGGATGTCAATCGGGTGAGATTTGTAGACCCCTACGGCATGATTGGCCTTTTAGAGATCGGAAGACACTTAAGACGCAATCAGCTCTTCCCCCAAATCTCGCTGCCCTGGAGAAGGGAGGTCCTGGGATACATGCAGCGCATGGATTTTTTCAAGGCTGCATCGGAGATCTACCAGGTAGCACCTCCCACGCCTTGGCCCCAGGAGAGATTCTCGAGACATCGTCGGTCGGACGTGCTCCTGGAGATCACTACCATCAAGGGCAACGAGGATATCCACGCCATCGTGGAAGAAGTGGAAAGAAGGGCGGAGTCGATACTGAGAGTGAACCTGAATTACGACAACCGGGCCATAGACCACTTTGTGGTGGCCCTCTCTGAGGTTTGCCAGAACATTCCGGAACATAGCCAGGACATGGGTTTTGTGTCCATCCAGAAGTACTATTATGGAAGGCGATTGGGGAAGAATGTCGTCAAGATTGCGGTCATGGATCTGGGAATCGGCATCCGAGAATCCCTGACGGAAAAGTATGGCTCCTCCTTTGGTTCGAATTGGGATGATTTCCAAGCGATCTCCCTTGCCCTGTTCGAAGGGGCCTCTCGATTCTCCGATCCGGGAAGGGGCCACGGCCTGAGCGAGGTGAGGAAGCTGGTGCAGAAATGGAATGGAAAGATCAGCATCCGCTCGGGGACCGTGCGCCTGGTATTACCTCCCTCGTGGGACTCCTCTGCTACGCATCAAACCCAACTTCCGCCTTTTCGAGGAACCCTCATCTCCATCATCCTGCCGGAGATCCATTCCTAAAAGCCTCGAAGGGTCTCATAGCCCTCCCCCCCCCAAGACTCTTGGAAGTCCCTGCAAAAAATCGCAACAATTTGAAGAAAAATACTTGACAATCAGGATTGGTGATATTAAATTGTCTTCAATTGAAAGCATTGAAGACGATGGACCTTGCTTTTTGTCTATTATCCACGCCGGTTGCGGGCGATCAGTCAATGTTGAGTTTCTACTGCTTGTAGACTTATCGGGATGGAATGATTCGATCTTTTTGCCGCGGATCTCTGATGCGACTCGAGAGCGAGAGCGCGGTATAGCGGTGATTTGGGGGCGGAATTGAGGAAGCGGGTTTTCTCGGTGCGAGAGATCATGAAAGAGTTTCTGAGCAACGGGTCTCGCAGTCTGGTCACGCGAGACACGGGGAAGCGAATGCGCGAGGCCCTGGAGGAGAGATTGCAGGCAGAGCCGGAAGAGGTGGTTGCCATACTGGATTTCAAGGCAGTGGGGATCCTGGATTACTCCTGCGCCGATGAAATTGTGGCCAAACTCATTTCCCGTCTCAACGCCGGTGAGTATGGAATCCGATATCTGATCGTGAGAGGGCTCAACTCGACCCAGAGAGAGAATATCGAGGTGGCCCTGGAACGGAAGCATCTCGCAGCCCTTTTCCTGCATGATGATAAGAGCTGGGAGATCCTGGGAGTCCTGAATAACTATCTCAAGGAAACCCTGAATGAGGTGATGCGAGAAGGAAGGATTACGGCCCGCGATCTCGCCGAAGCCGAGGATCTGGAGATCAATACCAGCAGCACTCGACTGGCGAACCTCTACAAAATCCAATTGGTGAGGCGCAGGGAAGAGTTGTTGAGCGAGGGGGGCCGGCAATTCGTCTATGAGTCCTTGCTGCTATGACCGACCCTTACCGTTTCATCGCCGATTTTCATGTGCATTCGAAATACAGTCGGGCCACCAGCCGGGATATGCAGCCTGAAACCCTGGCCAAATGGTGCGAGATCAAAGGGATCAAGGTGCTGGGAACGGGGGATTTCACGCATCCTACTCATTTCGCAGAGTTGAAAGCCAAGTTGGAGCCGCAAGCGAATGGTCTGCTGAGCCTGGTCGAGGGCGCCTCCCGCACCTATTTTGTTTTCACTGCGGAGGTGAGCAATATCTATTCCGAGGGAGGCCGGATCCGCAAGATTCACACCCTGATCATGGCCCCCGATTTTGAGACGGTGGAAAGGATCAATGCCCGATTGGGGAAAATGGGGAGGCTCTCCTCCGATGGGCGCCCCATCTTCGGCTTCCCGGTGAGGGACCTGGCAAAGGTGATTCTGGACATATCAGAGGACTGCCTCATCATTCCCGCCCATGCCTGGACCCCCTGGTTTTCCATCTTCGGGGCCAATTCCGGCTTTGATTCCCTGGAGGAGTGCTTCGGGGAGGAATCGAAGTCCATCTGCGCGATCGAAACGGGCCTTTCCTCGGATCCGGAGATGAACTGGCGCCTTTCCGCCCTCGATTCGATCACCCTGATCTCGAACTCCGATGCCCATTCTCCGAACCGAATTGGACGGGAGGCCAATGTATTCTCCGGGGAGCCGAATTACCGGGAGATCGTGGACGCGATCCGGAGGAAGGATCGGGGCAAGTTCCTCTTCACCATCGAGTTCTATCCGGAGGAGGGGAAGTATCATTACGACGGGCATCGTGCCTGCGGAGTGATTTTCTCTCCCGCACAGACGCTGAGCCATCATTACCTTTGTCCCGTATGCAAGAAAAAGCTGACCGTGGGAGTGTTGCATCGGGTGGAGTCCCTGGCGGACCGCCCTTCAGGGACCATGCCGCCGGGGGCCATCCCATCCGTCCATATGGTTCCTTTGGAGGAGATCATTGCCCGGACGCTCGATCAAGGGGTCGAGACGGCAGCGGTGGAGCGGGAGTATCAGAGGATGATCTCTCGGGGTGGATCGGAATTCAATATCCTCCTGGATCTATCCCCCGTGGATTTGGAGGGCTTTTGCAGCCCCAAGATCCTGGAAGGGATCCTGCGGGTAAGGGAGGGCAGGCTCCGGATCGTTCCTGGCCATGACGGGGTTTATGGGAAGATCGAGATCTTCGACGAGTCGGAAGAAGGGGCTGAGGCAGTCTCCTCCGGTGAAGGAGACCGGCGGCAGATGACTCTTTTCGGATCGTAAAGGCCATATTCGGCAATGAAAGGATGAGGCTGGACCCCGATGACAATCCCAATGGGACAACATTACAAGGAATCGCAGATCGGTGGTGTGGGCCTGTTGGAGTTGCGGGGAAGGGAGAGCAAATTGGCGGCCTTTGACGCGATTACCTTCGATTACTGGCAAACCCTCGTTCAGGATACCCCGGAGGGTTTGAGGAGAGGCCGGGAGATACGGACGGAGGGCGTGAGAAAGGTCTTGGACGCCAGGGGGGTCCACCTTTCCGATGGGGAGATCGATCGGGCCTATGATGAGTCCGGCCAACGAATCATGCGGATCTGGGCCCGGGACGAGGACATCAGCCCCACCGAACAGGTACTGATCTTCCTCCAATGCCTCGATTTGAATTCTTCAAACCTTCTGGGAGAGGAGATTTTGGAGGAGCTGGAGCTGGCTTATTCCACCCCTCTACTTCAGGCTCCTCCCATGCTCTGCCTTGGGGCCAGGGAGATCCTGCTGCGGGTTCAGCAATCGGGATGCCGCATTGGCCTGATCTCCAATACGGGACGGACCCCGGGCTATATATTGAGGCAAGTGCTGGAACGCTTCGAAGTCCTCTCCTTCTTCGATGTGCTTACCTTCTCCGACGAGCGCAGGGTGCGAAAGCCGCATCCGAGGATCTTCCTCCACCATCTCGAGGAGCAGGGGGTCAGGCCGGAGCGGGCCTTGCACGTGGGAGATGACCTGCGGTGCGACGTGGGCGGCGCCAAAGGGGTAGGGATGCGGGCGATCCATCTGGACAGGGACGAGGAGAAGAGGACGGATGTGCAGCCCGACGGGATCGTCGAGGACCTCACGCAATTGCATGACATCATCCAACGGCTGGAGAGACATGGATGATCTGCCCGCCCGAGGGGATGGGACGTCCCCCGGGGAGGAGCCCATCGGAGAAAGAACAAATGGGGATGGACCGCGATCGGTTTCATCAGCTGGTAGCGGAGGCGGTGAGGGGTCTTCCGAAGGTATTTCGTGGGAAAATGGAAAATGTGGAGATCCTGGTGGAGGACTGGCCTCCGGAACGTCCCCGGGGAGGGCGGAGAGGCAGACGGAACGGCACCCTGCTGGGTTTGTATCACGGTTATCCGCTCCGGGAACGGGGAGCCTGGTACGGGAACGTGCTCCCTGATCAGATCGTGATCTACCAGGGTCCGATTGAGAAGTCCTGTCAGAGTGAGGAGGAGATCCGAGAGCGGGTGAGGGAGGTCGTACTCCACGAGGTCGGCCATTACTTCGGATTAGAAGAAGAGGAGCTGAGGGCGATAGAGGAAGAGTAGCAGGATCAAAGCAGGAAGAAACGGAGCCGGGCGAATACGGGGGGTGTGGCAGTTGGGATCCCGGGATCGGCACCAGGGAAAGGAGGTGAGAACAGGTGGCCACCAAAAAGCCAGCGGCTAAGAAGACTGCAGCCAAGACTAAGACCAGCAAGACCACGAAGACCAAGAAGTCCAAGTAGGGGTTCTGTCATAAGGTCGGGGGTCCAGATGTCCCCCGGCTGGCCTCATACAATTTGTTTATATTTTGTTTATATTGTCTATAACCTCGTTAACTTCTATGACTTCTGTTCGTGCCGACGCCCATGGCGATTACCGGAGTAGCAGGCAGGGTCCCTATGACGGGATCTGCAATTAGCCGAGATGAGAGACCTCAAGTCGTTGTCGTCGCAAGATCTCTCAGAGCTGACGTCTCGGTGGGGACATCCAGGGTATCGAGTCAGCCAGATCAGACAATGGTTGTATCAGAAGCGCATCCGCGAATTCTCGGAAATGAGCAATCTCCCCCTGGCCCTTCGGCAAAGGCTGGCGGAGGAGTTTTACATTGGATTCCTCAAGATCGTGCACCGAGAGGAGTCGGTCGATGGCACCCGGAAGTTCTTGATCGAGTTGGAGGATGGAAGGCGAATCGAGAGCGTGCTCATCCGGGATGAGGACCGCCTGACGGCCTGCATCTCCAGCCAGGTGGGTTGCCCCTTGGGCTGCGAATTCTGTCGCACCGGCAGGAATGGCTATGAACGGGACCTCTTGGGGTTCGAGATCGCGGGGCAGGTGCTGGCGCTGCAGGATGAGTTGGGAGAAGGGGAGAGGATCACCAATCTGGTCTTTATGGGAATGGGAGAGCCCCTCCTGAATCTGCGGGAACTCAGGGAGGCATTAGACCTGTTCTCGGCCGGAGAAGGGCTGGGCTTCTCACCTCGGAGGGTGACGGTTTCTACGGTGGGAGTGGTTCCGGCCATGAGGGAGATGGGGAGTTGGGGGCTGAAAGTGAAGTTGGCCGTCTCCCTGAACGCAGCCGATGAAAAGACTCGTTCTCGCCTGATGCCCATCGATCGAAGGTTTCCCCTCTCTGCCTTGATACCCGCCTGCAAGGCCTTTCCTCTGCCCAAAGGACAGAGGATCACCTTTGAGTATGTGTTGATAGACGGCGTGAACGATCGACTCCAGGATGCCGAGGCCTTGGTCCGGCTCCTGCGGGGATTGCCCTGCAAGGTCAACCTCATTCCCTTCAACCCGTGGGCCGGATGTGCCTTCCGCCCTCCCTCTCCCGGGAAGGTAGAGGCCTTCCAACAAGTCCTCCTCGATCACCACTACACCGCCCTGATGCGGAAGAGCAAGGGGGCGGACATCTCTGCGGCCTGCGGCCTCCTGACGGGTTCTTCTCCGGGCAACTGATCGTGCCCATCCATCCCTCTTTTGAAAACGAATCGAAGGCGATGAAGCCCCGGGATCTCTTTCTGTCGGCGATCGGGGAAGATCGCCGGGTCGCACCCCGGTGGGCAGTCCCACCTCCGTGGCCACGGTAGAGCAGATGGAGGCGATGGGCGCCCGATTTCCCGAGGTCCACCAGGATGGACCCAAGATGGCTCGCCTGGCTGCCGGCGCGTACGAGATCCTGGGCTACGATGCCATCATGCCCGTATTCAGCGTAACCCAGGAGGCGGCGGCCATGGGCTGCGAGATGGATTGGGGGGC
>CAVQYV010000003.1:0-560282 GCA_963718295.1 uncultured Methylomirabilota bacterium
AAAAGAGTCATCTGCCGCCGGTCTCCTTCACCGGAGGAGACTGCCTCAGCTCCTTTCTTCCGACTCGTCGAAGATCTCGATCTTCCCATAAACCCCGTCATGGCCAGGAACAATCCGGAGCCTGCCCTCCCTTACCCGCAGGATCCCTTCCAGGATCTTGGGGCTGCAAAAGCCAAAGATAGGGGGATAGATCCAGGAGGATATTGAATTCCGATCCACCCCGAGAGATCATCCTCTGATACTCCCGCTCCACCGCTGCCGTCTCGACCCCTTGATCGAGCGTCCGGGCGATGATCTCCTCCAAAGGAACCATATGGACGGATGGGATGGCCCCCGGCGGCATGGTCCCTGAAGGGCGGTCCGCCAGGGACTCCACCGATGCAACACTCCCACGGTCAGCTTTTTCTTCCATACGGGACAAAGGTAATGATGGCTCAGCGTCTGTGCGGGAGAAAAAATCGCTCCGCAGGCACGATGCCCGTCGTAATGATACTTCCCCTCCTCCGGATAGAACTCGATGGTGAAGAGGAACTTGCCCCGATCCTCCTCCGGATCGCGTCCACGATCTCCCGGTAATTGGGCTCCCCGGAGAATACATTGGCCTCCCGTCCAATTCGGTTCGGAGAATGGGCATCGGAGTTCGAGATCAGGGTGATCGAATCGAGGGCGGAAAGGCGCCAGTTCATCTCCGGATCCGAGGAAAGGCCCGTTTCGATCGCGCAGATGGACTTCGATTCCTCCCCGAAGCACTCCTCCAGGGAATCAAAGCCGGAATTGGCCCCGAAGATGGAAAACCAGGGGGTCCAGGCATGGGCGGGAATGATGAGGCAGTCCTCTGATATGTCCAGAATCACCTTTGCCAGGTCCCTCACCGGGAAGCCGAAGATGGGGCGCCCATCGGAGGAGAGCCTCCCCATTTTCCCCAATCGGGCATTGATCCTTTCCACCGTCTCAAAATCGGGGGCCATGATCAGGGTGTGAATCTTGCGGATCCGGCCTCCCTCGGAATAGATATTGCTCACCTCCGCAGTGAAAACAAAATAGGTGCGGGAGGCGCCCTCGACCAGGCTCAGCAGACCATTCGCTTGCGGCTCCAACTTGGCTTTCAACTCTGCGAAATGAGTAGGATGCGTGAAATCCCCCGTTCCCAGCACCTTGATCCCTTTGATCTCGCACCATTTGGCCAGGGTTTCAGGCTGCATATCCAGGCTGGTGGCCCGACTGTATTTCGAATGCACATGAAAATCGGCGATGAAACGGTAAGGGTCGGTCATAGCAGCAAGGACTCATAGACGAATTGCCGGCCCCCCTCGCTCAACAACTCTTCCCTGCGCCTCACCAATTCGATTTTGTCAAGGTTCGCCAGTCGAGTGCTGCTGGTATTGATCTCCAGATCCTCGGCTTCGGCGAGATCGCGGCCGTAATCCTTCCTTCTCGCATGACCTCATTCAGGGTTTCCTTGAGGTAGTTATTCAGGACTCCCAGGATCTCCCAGCTCTTATCATCATGCAGGAAAAGGGCTGCGAGATGCTTCCGTTCCAGGGCCACCTCGATATTCTCTCTCTGGGTCGAGTTCAGCCCTCTCACGATCAGATATCGGATTCCATACTCACCGGCGTTGAGACGGGAAATGAGTTTGGCCACAATTTCATCGGCGCAGGAGTAATCCAGGATCCCCACTGCCTTGAAATCCAGTATGGCAACCACCTCTTCCGGCTCTGCCTGCAATCTCTCCTCCAGGGCCTCGCGCATTCGCTTCCCCGTGTCTCGGGTGACCAGACTGCGAGACCCGTTGCTCAGAAACTCTTTCATGATCTCTCGCACCGAGAAAACCCGCTTCCTCAATTCCGCCCCCAAATCACCGCTATACCGCGCTCTCGCTCTCGAGTCGCATCAGAGATCCGCGGCAAAAAGATCGAATCATTCCATCCCGATAAGTCTACAAGCAGTAGAAACTCAACATTGACTGATCGCCCGCAACCGGCGTGGATAATAGACAAAAAGCAAGGTCCATCGTCTTCAATGCTTTCAATTGAAGACAATTTAATATCACCAATCCTGATTGTCAAGTATTTTTCTTCAAATTGTTGCGATTTTTTGCAGGGACTTCCAAGAGTCTTGGGGGGGAGGGCTATGAGACCCTTCGAGGCTTTTAGGAATGGATCTCCGGCAGGATGATGGAGATGAGGGTTCCTCGAAAAGGCGGAAGTTGGGTTTGATGCGTAGCAGAGGAGTCCCACGAGGGAGGTAATACCAGGCGCACGGTCCCCGAGCGGATGCTGATCTTTCCATTCCATTTCTGCACCAGCTTCCTCACCTCGCTCAGGCCGTGGCCCCTTCCCGGATCGGAGAATCGAGAGGCCCCTTCGAACAGGGCAAGGGAGATCGCTTGGAAATCATCCCAATTCGAACCAAAGGAGGAGCCATACTTTTCCGTCAGGGATCCTCGGATGCCGATTCCCAGATCCATGACCGCAATCTTGACGACATTCTTCCCCAATCGCCTTCCATAATAGTACTTCTGGATGGACACAAAACCCATGTCCTGGCTATGTTCCGGAATGTTCTGGCAAACCTCAGAGAGGGCCACCACAAAGTGGTCTATGGCCCGGTTGTCGTAATTCAGGTTCACTCTCAGTATCGACTCCGCCCTTCTTTCCACTTCTTCCACGATGGCGTGGATATCCTCGTTGCCCTTGATGGTAGTGATCTCCAGGAGCACGTCCGACCGACGATGTCTCGAGAATCTCTCCTGGGGCCAAGGCGTGGGAGGTGCTACCTGGTAGATCTCCGATGCAGCCTTGAAAAAATCCATGCGCTGCATGTATCCCAGGACCTCCCTTCTCCAGGGCAGCGAGATTTGGGGGAAGAGCCGATTGCGTCTTAAGTGTCTTCCGATCTCTAAAAGGCCAATCATGCCGTAGGGGTCTACAAATCTCACCCGATTGACATCCACTTCCCAGAAGGAGAATGGAGAATCCGCCGGCTCGGGGAAACCTCCCGCAGCAGAGCTGGGGGGACTGGACTCGCCGGAAGTTTCCAACTGCCGGATCAGAGATTCCAGGCTTGCTTCATCCAGGAAGGGAGGGGAGACGATTTTATGGCTCATCGAGATAAAGGTCAGATATGAAGGTTGAAGATCAGATGGAGAACGTCCCTCAACCTCGACCGATTCTGCGGATGTTCACCAGGGAGTAAATGACACCACCCCAACCCACCAGGGCAGCCACAGACTTGACCAGGTGGCCAAGGAACGGAACCCATCCGATTACCGTCAGGAAGATGAGACCCCAAAGGGTCTCCCAAAACATGGGTTGATTCGGCTTCCTGAGGGCCACCGTGATCTTTTTCCCCAGAAGCTGCCCCGCGGCAATGTAGCCGATGAGGACCCCACAGATCACGAAGACGATCTCCAGGGGAATCAGCACAATCCCCACAATCGATATCGCCAATAGCAAGGCAATGGGGGCAACCAGCAATATGCCCAGGAGCCCCCAGCCGATGGCCTTCAGCGTGTGCGTCTCTATGGTTGCTGAAATGGCTCCCACTGGCTTTGGGAAGATCGATACGATGACCAACGAGAGGGCAAGAAGCCCAATGGAAGCGATAATGGAAATAAAACGGATGGGCCAGAAGTACTCCCGCCAGTTACCCTGGGAAAGAGAGGTGATCAAAGAGGAAAGGCCTGGCAATGTGACCTCCACCAGGTTCCCCCGGACCTGGGCGCCCTCCTCCTTTTCGATGATTCCGCCTATGGAGATGACATCTCCTCCCACCTGGGCCTCCGGGCCCAAGGAGATCGAGCCCCCCACTGCCACGACATGCCGCTCCACGGACCCCTCCACTTGAACATCTCCGCCAATGGCCACCGCATCCCGGGGCTCCATTCCCGGTCCAACCACCAGATCTCCGCCCAATTTGACCAGGTTCCTGGATTCGGCCCCTGCGAGGGTGCAAATGCCCAGCAACAGCCCCGCCAGCAACATGCAAACCAGCGCCCTTTTCATGTTCCCATTCTCCTTGCCATTGAGTGCCTCCATGGCATCCGGCCGCACCCGACCAGACCCGACCCAAGACGAAAGATAAAACCTAATTTCCGGGCCCTCCTCCGTTGACATAGATGACCTGCCCCGTGATGTAGCTTCCCCCCTCCGAAACGAGAAAGCGAACCACCGAGGCGATCTCCTCGGGCCGGCCCATGCGCCCCAGAGGAACGGATCGGATGAAGGCCTCGGCCCGTTCCGATCCCATGGCACGAAGAGAAGCCTCTAACATGTCGGTCCTAATGGGCCCAGGGGCGATGGCATTCACGCGGATCCCATTCGGCCCCTCCTCTTTGGCCAAGATCCGGGTAAGGGCATCGAGGCCACACTTGGTCACCGTATACGGACCCAGCATCATGGGGAATCGCTGAGTCACGTTGGAAGAGATGTTGATGATTTGGCCGGACCTTCGCTGTTTCATGTGGGGCAGAGCTGCCTGGATCAGGTAGAATGGGCCGCTCAGATTTACCCGCAATATCCGCTCCCAATCCTCGGGCCGGAACTCGGCGAGTCGTACCCCTGGTAAATCAATACCCGCATTGTTGATCAGGACATCAATCTGCCCAAAGGCCTCAATGGTCCGTTGGACGAGCGTGGGTGCCTCCTGAGGGACGCCCAGGTCAGCCTGAAAAGCGCGCGCTTCCCCGCCCTATTGCCGTGATCTTCTCCACCACCTCACCGGCTTCCCGTTCCCGAGCCCTGTAGTTCAAGGCAATCCGGAATCCATCTTCCGCCAAGGCCAAAGCGATGGCTCGCCCGATCCCCCGCGACCCACCCGTTACCAAAGCGACCTTTTCCCCAGCCATCATACCTCTCGCCCTTTCCCTTTTACTTTTATGCCACATCATAGCCCATCTTCAGGATAATTTGAATCTTTACAATCATAAATTCTCTTGCTCATTGACGATATAGAAGATCCATGATAAAGGTCTCTTCAGTTTGCATCACCCCCTTGCAGGCTTGGAACGCAAATCGAGGAGGCAGCTATGTCTATCTTGGTCACAGGCGGATGCGGGCTCGTCGGCTCTACCCTGACAAGGATGTTAGCGGAGAGAGAGGAGCCCATTTGGGTATTCGACAAATGGATCGCCCCCCATAGACTCTCAGGGATAGAGCAACGAGTCAAGACCATTCAGGGGGATCTCGGCAATTTCTCCCATGTCCTTCAAGTGGTCAAGGATTGCGCCCCCCAGGTCATCTTCCATCTGGGCGGGATGCTTTCCCTGCCCTCCAATGCGGATCCCCAGAGTGCCTTTTCCACCAATGTCGCCGGCATCTTCCACGTCCTGGAGGCCGCCCGCCTCTTTGAGGTTCCCAGGGTGATCTTCACCAGCACCACCGCCACCTACGGGTTGGACATCAAAGGCTCGGTGATCGACGATTTCACCCTGCAACGCCCTACTACCATGTATGGCTCGACCAAGGTCTTCGGAGAGCTCCTGGGGAGATTCTACCGCACCAAATATGGGATCGACTTTCGCGCCGTTCGCTTCCCTTCCGTGATCGGTCCAGGCGCCAAGGTAGCACATGTCTCGATCTACAACGCCTGGGCCGTGGAAAAGGCATTCTACGGAGAGCCTTTCGACATCTTCGTAAAACCGGAAATCCGGTGCCCGGTGCTCTATTTCAAGGACGCGGCACGAGTCCTGCTCTTGCTGGAGGCGGCCCCCAAGGAGTCGATCCAGACAGTCTGCTACCTGATTGCCGGGATCAAACCGATGCCCTCTGCGGCGGAGCTGGTGGCTGAGGTCAAGAGGCACTATCCCCAAGCCCCGTTGAACTTCAAGCCTGATCCGGTCGCCATGGACTATCACAACAAAGTCCAGGGCCTCACTTTTGATGATAGCAGGGCGGAGGAGGAATGGGGCTGGAAGCCCGACTATTCCCTGGAGAGGATGATCGCTGACTTCTACTCGGAGCTGAAGGCTCATGCTGAATGGTACCGGTAGAGGGGCAGCCCGAAGAGATGGGCGGAGGTGATTTGAAGATGGCAATCCTGGATGTGGCTTGCAGGTTACGGTCAGGGGAGCTGAATTTGATCTCATACCTGGCGGATCTCTGCGACCGGATTGAATCGCGGGAGGCCGAGATACAAGCCCTCGTTCCCGGAACTTTCGACCGCAGCCGGATATTGGGTGAAGCCTCAAGATTGTTGATACAGTACCCTGATCCTGCCTCTCGCCCGCCTCTTTTTGGTGTTCCGGTAGGCATCAAGGACATCTTTCGGGTGGACGGATTTCCCACCCGCTGCGGCGCAAAGCTTCCTCCCCATCTCTTTGCCGGCCCCGAGGCGACCTCGGTCTCCCGGCTCAAGGCCGCAGGTGCGATTGTTACGGCGAAGACCGTAACCACGGAGTTTGCCTGGATGGAGCCCGGCCCCACGCGCAATCCTTATCACCTGGAACATACCCCGGGCGGGTCCAGCAGTGGCTCGGCGGCGGGCGTGGCCGCTGGATTTTTTCCCTTCGCCCTCGGCACCCAGACCGCCGGCTCGACCATCCGCCCTGCGGCCTACTGCGGAATCGTGGGACTCAAGCCCAGCTTCGACCGGATCTCGACGGCCGGGGTCATCCCCTTTTCCCCCTCTGCTGACCATGTGGGAATCTTCTGCCCGGACCCTTCAGGGTTGTCCCTCCTGATGTCGGTCCTCGCCGAAGGCTGGATGCCAACTCCCAGCAAGAGCCACGAGAGGACACAAATCGATGGTCCTCGGGGTGCCGGATGGGCCCTACCTGGCCCAGGCGACTGGCAATGCCATTCAACACTTCCAGAGACAATTGGGCAAGCTGCAGGATGCGGGGCATCTGATCAGGCATGTCAGCGCCTTTCCCCAGGTAGAGGCAGTGAACGAGCGGCACATGGAGATGATCACCGGTGAGATGGCCAGGGTCCATTCTCAATGGTTCAAGGACTTCAGCTCCCTTTACCGTCCCAGGACGATCCAAACCATCGAGAAGGGCGGGAAGACGCCGGAACGAGAGTTGGAGATGCTTCGTGCTGGGAGGCATTTACTCCGAAAAGAGATCGAAGAACAGATGGAATCAGAGCAGCTGGACCTTTGGATCGCTCCCTCCACCACCGACCATGCCCCCAGGGGACTTGAAAGCACCGGAAGCCCGGTCATGAATATCCCCTGGACCTATGCCGGCCTGCCCACCGTTTCCCTTCCTGCAGGCCTAAACGAAGCCAATTTGCCACTGGGAATCCAGATCGTCGGCCGCTTTTGGAAAGATGAGGACTTGGTAGCAAGTGCGGAGGCTCTCTTCTTGGCGCTTCGAAGCTCCCCTTGACCGGACCGTGCGGATCGCACCGCCCATAATCTCCAATAGATTCCAAGGACAAAGGAGGGAGGATCGATGATTTCTCAGAAGTTGTTGAAGAGGCATGCCGAGGGCAACCCGATTCGGGTAGGTTGGGTGGGCGCAGGGCGCATGAATACGGGCGCAATCTGCCAGACCGCCCTGATGAAAGGCATGTTCAATGCGGTGATCTGTGACCTCCGGCCCGAGACGGCCATCCGCGCTTATGCCATCAACGGCTGGAAAAGGGAGGATATCCTGGTCACGGATCAAGCCGGAGGAGCCAACGATGCGATCCGGCGCGGCAAGCCGGTCGTTACCTCCAACAGCCTCTTGATGCCGGAACTGGAAATCGATTGCGTGGTAGAGGGGACTGGGGTGCCGGAAGTGGGAGCCCAGGTCGCCCTCCGCTGCATTCAAGGAGGCAAGAACATCATCATGCTGAATGTGGAGGCCGACGTGGTGGTGGGGCCCATCCTCCACCGGATGGCGGAGCGCGCAGGCGTCATCTACTCGGTTTCCACCGGAGATGAACCCGGCCTCATCACCGAGCTGGTAGATCGCTGGGGCGGTCTCGGCTTTGAGATCGTAGCCGTGGGCAAGACCCCGGCCAGCCTGGGGAAGATGGACAAGCACGCCACCCCGGATACCGTGGCTGAGGATGCCAAGGCCCTCAACATCAACCCCCATTTCCTGGTCACCTTCCGCGACACCACCAAGACCGCCATCGAGATGTCCTGCATCTCCAACGCCACCGGGCTGATAACGGATGTCAGGGGGATGCACGGACCCGTAGCTGGCATCTACGATATGGCCAAGATCTTCTGTCTGAAGGGGGAGGGAGGCATCCTGAATCGGCGGGGCGTGGTGGACTATGCCCGTCCGTTGCTGCTGCCGGATGGGTCCATCGATTTTGTGCATAGCGTCACCCCGGGGGTATTCGTGGTGATCCGCGCCACCCATCCCCAGATCCAGGAAGACCTGACCTATTGGAATGTCGTCCGTTCTGGCGATTACTTCACCTTCTATACCCCGTATCACCTGGTCACCCACGAGATTCCCCTTTCCATCGTCTGGGCGGTGGAAGATCACCAGGCCGCCGTGGTTCCCCGCTTCGGGCTCTTGACCGAGGTCATCGGTGCAGCCAAGTCCGATCTCAAGGCGGGAGTTGTACTGGACGGAGGGGGCGGCTATAAGGTCTATGCCCAGAACGATTTAGCTTCCGTAGCCAAGAAAGAAAGATGCGTTCCCTTTGGCCTCCTGGAGGGCGCCAAGCTGATCAAGGATGTAAAGGTGGACCAGGTAATCACCGCCGACATGGTAGAGTTGAAGACGGACACCCTGATCTATCATCTGCGGGCACTCCAGGATGAATTGATCCCACCCACCGAAATCAAGGGCACATGAATTGTGAGCCCGTTGGGCGAACCTTTCCCGGAGACGGACAAGGTGCCTCCGGAAGGAACCGGCGCCGAACTTCGCATGAACAGAGCCGCCAGGGAGGCCTATCTCGGCGGCCATGGCAGCTAAAGTCCCCCTGGAAAGGGTGCGGACCTGTGGCGAATGACCCATCAATCCCAGACCGAAGGAGGTTCGAGTGGGAAAAGCCCCTGGATTCTACAAAAGCGACAAACGGAAGAAGGAAGTAACCCGCCAGAAGAAGCAGGAGGAAAAGAGACTGCGCCGCATGGGCAAGAGCGGGGCCACCGGACCGGAGGCCCCAGGCACCGGGCCGGAACCGCCGGCGCCCGGCGGGGAAACGGAAGGCAAGGACAGCTCCACCGACTGACCGCGCCCTCCGCTGAACGATTATGAACGAAGCGCATATTCCAAAGATTGCCCAAGAGTTGGGTCTGACCCCCAAACAGATCCAGGCCACGGCTGACCTCTTGAACGAAGGGGCCACTGTCCCCTTTATTGCCCGATACCGAAAGGAAGCCACGGGTTCTCTCGATGAGGTTGCCATCACCGCGGTTCGCGACCGGCTCCATCAGCTCATGGAACTGGACAAGCGCCGTGAGGCCATCCTCAAATCCTTAGAGGAACGGGGACAGCTCACCGATGAGCTAAAGGAAAAGATCCTGGCGGCGGAGACCCTGGTCGTTCTGGAGGACATCTATCTGCCCTATCGGCCCAAGCGGCGGACTCGGGCAACGGTCGCCAAAGAAAAGGGACTGGAGCCATTGGCCCAGCGTCTTTTTGCCCAGGAGGACATGGATCCCTTCGCCGAGGCAGCCGCCTTCGTCGATCCCGAAAAGGGGGTGGATTCCGCGGAAGACGCCCTCGCAGGAGCCCGTGACATCATCGCCGAATGGGTCAATGAAGATCAGACAGCCCGGGCCAGGATGCGTGATTTCTATTCCTCGAAGGCCGTTTTCAAGTCAAAGGTCATTCTCGGAGAAGGAGGCCGAAGGAATCAAGTACCAGGATTACTTTGACTGGGAAGAGCCCGTGAAC
Source organism: uncultured Methylomirabilota bacterium (assembly GCA_963718295.1). Lineage (GTDB taxonomy): Bacteria > Methylomirabilota > Methylomirabilia > CAVQYV01 > CAVQYV01 > CAVQYV01. Next base: position 9,800 of record CAVQYV010000003.1, read on the forward strand.
ACAGCGCCATCCCACCGGATTCTGGCCATGAGGCGAGGGGAAAAGGAGGGCTTTCTCACGCTGCGGGTCTTGCCTCCCGAAGAGGAAGCCCTGGACTATTCTCGATGGCCTCTTTGTCAAGGGAGATGGGCCTGCGTCCCAGCAGGTCAGGATGTCCGTCCACGATAGCTACAAGAGACTTCTCTCTCCCTCCATGGAGACCGAGATCCGCCTGGCAACCAAGAAGCGGGCGGATGAGGAGGCGATACGGGTCTTCGTCGAGAACCTCCGTCAACTTCTCCTGGCCTCCCCTCTGGGCCAGAAGAATGTCCTGGCCATCGATCCCGGTTTCCGGACCGGGTGTAAGGTGGTCTGCCTCGACCGGCAAGGGAAGCTGCTTCATACCGAGACCATCTATCCTCTCCAGTCCGAAAAGGCGGCGGCCGATGCAGGGGCAAAGATCCTTGAGATGTGTGAGCGGTTCGGCGTGGAGGCCATTGCCGATCGGGAACGGCACAGCGGGAAGGGAGACAGAGACCTTCATCCGCAGCCTCGATCTCTCCAGGGACATTCAGCGTGGTGATGGTCAACGAGAGTGGCGCGTCCGTTTATTCGGCATCCGAGGTGGCACGGGAGGAGTTTCCTGAACAGGATGTGACCGTGCGGGGAGCCGTATCCATCGGCCGGAGGCTGATGGACCCTCTGGCAGAGCTGGTGAAGATCGACCCGAAGTCGATCGGTGTTGGCCAATACCAGCACGATGTGGACCAGGGAGCGTTGAAGAGCAGCCTCGATGATGTGGTGGTGAGCTGCGTTAACCGTGTGGGCGTGGAAGTCAATACGGCGAGCAAACAGCTTCTTACCTATGTCTCAGGGCTGGGACCCCAACTGGCCAAGGGGATCGTGGAGTACCGGAATGAACACGGTCCGTTTCGATCGAGGGAAGGACTGAAGCAGGTACCCCGCCTGGGGCCCAAGGCCTTTGAGCAGGCCGCAGGTTTTTTGCGCATCCGGGATGGAGAAAACCCGCTGGATCGAAGCGCTGTCCATCCGGAGAGCTATCCCATTGTCGATGCCATGGCCAAGGGATCTGGGCTGCTCGGTGCTGGATCTGATGCGCGACGAGAAGCTCCGGAAGAGGATCGATCTCGAAGCAATACGTCTCGGAAAAGGTGGGCCTTCCCACATTGAATGATATCCTGTCGGAACTCTCCAAACCCGGCCGTGATCCCCGTGAGCAGTTCGAGCCCTTCCGATTCGCAGAAGGAGTGGAAAAGATGGAGGATCTAAAGCCCGGGATGAAGCTTCCCAGGGATCGTGACCAATATCACCGCCTTCGGCGTCTTCGTCGATATTGGCGTCCATCAGGACGGCCTGGTGCACATCAGCGAGGTTTCCAACCGTTTTGTGAAAAACCCCGCGGAGGTCGTGAAGGTCCAGCAGAAGGTAACGGTCACGGTGCTGGGCGTGGACCTCGCCAGAAGACGGATTTCCCTCTCCCTGAAGGGCCGAAAGTCCGAAGATGATGGGGTTTCCTCTCCAAGCTGATACCGTACCGTTCTAACCGTCCCCGCCCCGATTCCCTGGAAGGCGAAGACGGGGAGCTTGGTTCGGAGGCCATTGATTCGTACAAAGGGTTCGACATGCGGGTGAACATCATGGCTCCTCTCTCTGTGAAACCGAATATACTCAGGAACTCAAAGACCCTTGAATCTCTGAAATCCTCTCTCGACAATCGGCAAGAGGTCCTCCTTGCCTTTCTCTTCGGATCCTTTGCCAGCAAGCGCATCCGTCCATCCAGCGATGTGGACATAGGGATCCTGTTCAAGAGCGTCCCCGGAATCCACGCAATAAATGATCTGAGAGAGGAGTTATCATCCATCCTGCAAAGAGAGGTGGATCTTGCCGTTCTGAATCACGCCTCTCCGGTTTTGAATATGCAAGTACTCAAGAATGGGATATTGCTTTATGCGCGTGACAGAAAGCATTTCCACCGGTTTTTTGTAGACACGGTCAATCAGTATGATGATTTGAAGCGGATCAGAAAGCCGTGTGAAGAGAGCGTTTTGAAAGGAAGAATCTATGCCAGATGAAGACGTCGTCCTGGCAAAGGTCGCCGCAATACAGAGATGTCTCAGGAGGATAAAGGATGTGACAGGCCTTGATCCTGCTCGGCTTGAGGAACTGGACGCCCAAGACATCTTCGTGCTGAATCTCCAACGAGCTATACAGTCCGCGATCGATTTGGGAACGCACATCATCGCCTCGGAAGGCCTGGGCATCCCGGACACGATCCGGGGCAATTTCATACTACTGGAACAGGCAAAGATGATTACCAAAACTTTATCCAAGAGAATGCAGTCGATGGTTGGCTTCAGGAATATTGCCATTCACGATTACCAGGCCATTGACGTGGATATCCTGAAAGCCATTCTTACCAAAAACCTCAAAGACCTCGAGCAATTTTACACAGCCATCCTGACCCACTTCCACATAGCCAGAATGAGCCGTAAATCTTAGGCTCACCCCTTTTGAATCAGAGGCACCCAGAGGCACTCACTTCAGATGTCATTTAAGGTCAGGGCAATTGCGTAAGAAGGGGACATATCCCATCGTAAGAAGGGGACACATCCCATTTGTTCGTATTCAATCCTGATCTTGGATCTTCCGCGAGGTTTTGAGAAACATGGGATGTGTCTTGGATTTCTACCGGTTTTCTAATGATCGGGCGTATAACGACTACGCGTTGTTTGGTCGTTGGACTCGTCAAGGGGTCTATTTCGTCACCCGGATGAAGGATCGTACCCGCTATGAGGTCGTGGAAGAGAGGAAAGTCCCGCAGCATCGCCACGTCCTCAAAGACCAGATCATCCAGCTGACAGGACTTGGGGCCTTCGAGAGATGCCCCTATCTCCTGAGACGGATCGAGGTCTATGCTCCGGACACCGGGGAGATCCTCGTCTTTTTCACCAACCACCGGGAATTGGGGGCCAGTACCATTGCGGCCATCTATAAGGACCGATGGCAGATCGAGATCTTCTTCAAAGCGCTGAAGCAAAACCTCAAGATCAAGACCTTTGTGGGGACCAGGGCCAATGCCGTCAAGATCCAGATTTGGACTGCATTGATCGCCATGCTGATCCTGCGCTTTCTGCAACTGCGATCCCAATTCGGCTGGTCGTTGTCGAACCTGGTGGCCCTGCTGCGGATGAATTTGTTCACCCATCGGGATCTTTGGACTTGGCTGAATCATCCCTTCGAAACGGCCCCGGTCCCTTATGAACCTGAGCAGCTACGCATCGCTCTGGCTTAAGTTGGACAGCATCGAAGAAGAAACCTGATTTTCAAGAGCGCAAAACCTTGTCCAAAAGATCAATGAAATCAAGGGGTGGATTCCGGATTCCTGGCTAACTTGGACAGCAATGATTTATCAAGAAACATATTGTGTTTTCTCCTCGGAGGTTACCCCCCACTTGATTCGGGCTATGAAAACAATTTTATTAATAACATCCATACGCAATAAATATTTATGACTTTTAGCTTTTATCCCTCGAAATCAATTTTATTCTTAACTATATCACTTCTATTAATAGTGGGGGTCTTGGTTTATGTTTTTCTTAAACCGCCCTCTTCTTCTCTTACACCTTCTTATGTTAAATACGTTAGAATTGGTGACAAGAATAATAAATGCCATAAAACAAATCTTCCTTATCAAAACTCAGCGTTATCAACCGAAGCCAGGGTGGTCGATTTGATGAACAGAATGACAATCGCTGAGAAAATTGGACAAATGGCTTTGATCGAAAAAAACAGTATCAGCGATTTAAATGATATTGCGAGATACGGATTGGGCGCACTAATGAGTGGAGGAGGCGGGAAGCCTGATGACAATACGCCCGATGGCTGGCTTCAGATGGTGAACAATTTTCAAAGTTACAGCCAAAAAACTCGCCTTGGCATACCTTTACTATATGGAGTTGATGCCAATCATGGCCACAGCAATGTTCCCGGAGCAACGATCTTTCCTCATTTTATCGGTTTGGGAGCAAGCAAAAACTCAGGTCTAGTAAGGGATGTGGCAAGAGCAACCGCCGAAGAAGTGGCGGCGACTGGAATTCATTGGGTTTACTCTCCCAATCTAGACGTGGTTTGGGATATAAGGTGGGGCAGGACATATGAAACTTTTGGTTCAGATCCGGAATTGGTGGGCATTCTCGGACAAGCGTACATAGACGGAATCCAATCTTATAATCAAGGCGGCTTGACAATAGCCGCAACAGCCAAACATTATATTGGTAACGGTGCTTCACAGTGGGGCAGTTCCATTACCAAGGATTTTTCTATCGATCAAGGAGCTTCTGAAATCAGTGAAGATAAATTGCGGCAAATTCATCTCGAGCCTTTTAAGCAAGCGGTTAATGCCAACGTAAAATCTGTCTTGGTGGGATTAAACAAATGGAATGGGGAAAAGGTATCCGCCAATAAATACCTTATTACAAATATTTTAAGAGGGGAGTTGGGCTTTCAAGGTTTCATTTCTTCTGATTGGTACGGAGTCTATGAGAAAGAGGGAAATAAATATAAGGCATTAGTAAACGCGATTAACGCTGGAATCGACATGATTATGCTTCCATATGATTATAAGTTTTTTTCCGCTAGCCTGCATCAGGCTCTAGCAAACGGTGATATTGACCAGGCGCGCCTTGATGAAGCGGTACGAAGAATACTAAAAGTTAAATTTGAAATAGGTTTGTTTGATAAAGTTACTACTGATTTGTCCAATTTAAAAAACATCGGTTCTAAACCACACCGGGAGCTAGCTCGGATGGCGGTTAGAAAATCTCTCGTTTTGTTAAAAAATAACAATGCTGTCCCAATTTCCAAAAACACCCCTAAAATCTTAGTGTCCGGTTCTGCCGCCAATAATCTTGGCAAGCAATCAGGCGGATGGACAGTGGAATGGCAGGGCATCGATGGAAATTGGATGCCCGGCACAACTATCTTGAAAGGCATACAAGACATGGCATCCCCTTATGCCAAAGTGGAATATGACTTAAGGGGTGGTTTTACCGGCCAGAAGGGCTTGGCCGATGTAGGCATCGCGGTTGTCGGGGAAAGCCCTTATGCCGAAGGCTGGGGAGATAATGAAAATCCAAAACTGTCAACGGAGGACTTAGAGGCAATCTATAATCTGAAAACAAATAGCAAGAAAATTATTGTTATTATAATATCCGGCCGCCCGCTGAATATTAAAGAATACACAAATGATTGGGACGCTATTATAGCGGCGTGGCTTCCTGGAAGCGAGGGTCAAGGAGTGGCGGATGTTTTGTTCGGGGATTACCCTTTTACAGGAACTTTGCCAGTGGATTGGAATTTATGAATTAGGCATTCACAGCCGTTATTGAGCAGTATATAGACATATGTGACCTCTAAGCTAATCCACCGGACGGCTTACAGGCGCCGGTGATCTGCATGTTGCAAGCCATGCTGGGCAAAGCGTGATTGGGCGATTAGACATTTGGAGCCGCTGATATGTCACGATTTCCGATAATTCTCTATCGTGCGTTTGAAGAACGGCAGCATGCTGAGGATTTGGTCAATCTCGGCAAGTTTCGTTTGGGACTAATGGAAACATACAAATCGATTGAGGATCGGTCACGCCAGGATAAGCGGGAGGGTGAGTCGAGTTCGTATATCAAGACAAACGTGAGGGAGGTAAAAATCGATCGAGAAACGATGGAAGTTATCGACATTAAATCTGTGCCCGGGCGACTACATCTTCGCGGCTCCCTTATTGAACCCATTTACTTGATGTGCACTGCGGCGCCCACTGTCGACTTGACTTACCTACGAGAGAAATTTGGTAACTGGATTGTGCGGATCAACGATCCTGGACGGCTCTTATCCGATCTCTGCAATGCAATGCCTACGAATCCTAACGTTGAAATTGGCGAGTGCAGCTTGGAAGCGGTTTCCTATACCAAGGACGAGGATGTAGGTAGCGATCCGGAGTCGTTCGAGGCGGTCAGACTTAACTGGACCCAGAAGCCACGAGATTCCTGCCGAGATTGCGAATACAGATATGTCGTCAAAACACGACGGGTCGTGGGACGCGATCCAGACCCCTATTTGTTCTATGACTTCAACGCCCCAATTCGGTATACGGAGATACTGGAGGATGGCTTATAACAACACCTTTCCGGGAGCCTTCGTGAATTTGCCGGACCACGTGCAGTCCCACGACTGCCAGCGCCTCATTGCGGTCATGTAGGCTGCCTTCACCGAAGAGACGCGAAGGGAACAATGATGAATTTCTCATCCGTTCTGAAGCTGATCGTCGCCGTGTTCTTCCTCTCGATCCTTCCCGTGCTTGGGCTACGCCCTTACGCCCGACCAGGTTTTCGACAAGGTCAAGGATTCCATCGTTGTGGTGAAGACTCTGGACGCCCAAGGCAAGGTGAAAGGCCAGGGGAGCGGGGTACTACTCCCTTCCGGGAAGATCGCCACCAACTGCCACGTTGTGAAAGGGGGTCACTCCTACCAGGTGGGCCGGGGCAAAGAGTTTTTCCGCGCCACTCTATACGCGGAAGATGCGGATAAGGACATCTGCCTCCTCGATGCCAAGGGTATTGCCGGGAAACCAGCGCAGCTGGGCAAAGCGGCGGGCCTCAAGGTGGGAGACCCGGTTTATGCCGTGGGTGCGCCGGAGGGCCTGGAACTTTCCCTTTCCGACGGCATCGTCGCGCAGCTGCGGGGCGGACCGCCGCCCTGGATTCAGACCACGGCAGCTATCTCTTCCGGTTCGAGCGGCGGGGGTCTTTTCGATGGGGAAGGTCGGCTGGTCGGCCTGACGACCCTTTCCGTGGAGCCCGGGCAGAACCTGAATTTCGCCATACCCGTGGAATGGATAGACGAGGTCAAGCCGGGCCGCAAACCGGTCTCCGAGGTTCGTAGCCAGGCCGAATGGTCGAAACGCGCCAAGGTCTTGTTTGATATGGAGGATTGGCAGGGATTGCTTGATTGGTGCTTAAAGCGGACGAAAAGCGAACCGGAAAATGCCGACGCCTGGCTCTACCTCGGGGTCGCTTACAGTTGTCTCAACCGCTACAACGATGCCATCGAAGCCTTCCGCCAGGTCGTCCGCATCGACCCGGAACATGCCACGTCCTGGTACAACCTCGGGGACGCTTACTTCTTCCTCAAACGCTACAACGATGCCATCGATGCCTATCGTCAGGCCGTCCGCATCAACCCGGAGTATGCCAGAACCTGGTACATGCTCGGGGGCGCTTACTATAGCCTCGACCGTTACGAGGACGCCCTGGAGGCCTTCCGCGAGTCCGTCCGCATCGACCCGGAGGATGCCAGAGCCTGGTTCATGCTCGGGGGCACTTACTTCTATTCCGGCAACCGGACTGCCGCCCTGGAAGCCGAACAGAAACTGCGACGCCTTGATCCTGAAATGGCGGACGAACTTTTCAACCTGATCGTGCCACGCTGACGTAGTCAAAGATGATAACAACATGAATCCGGGACGCAGGCCGTTTATTCGTATTCGATCCTCTTCGTGGGTCTTCCGGGAGTTTTGAGAAAAATCGGATGTGTCTCTGACCCCCCGCCTCCCTGCGTGCAGGATTTCAAGAATCGCAGAAGCCATGATCTGCGAAGCATCGAGGGATTGGCGTCATGGGAGTGGGCGTGGAGATATAGGCTTTGAATCCGCAAGAGGATCGACTGGTCAGGATCATTAGACTGTAATGGCCACAAGAGGCAGGAAGGGTAATGAAAACAGCCGCCGTGTCCGAACTGAAAGCCCGCCTCAGTGAATGCTTGGATCAGGTCAAGGGCGGCTCGGAAATCCTGATCACCGATCGGGGGAACTCCCCAAGGGCTTCTGGAGGATGCCCAGACCAGACGACTCCGGCGGTACGGTGCTCCAGGCCCTGCTGGAAGAGCGGAAGGGCGGAAGGCCGGAAGATGAGATTCTGGGATCCTTCGGCGATCATTCCTTACGGGCATAGATCCTGGTAAATAGAGAATTGGAGGGATACTGGTGAACATCAAAGAGAGAATTCTGACTGCCTTGAACTGGGGTGAGCCGGATCGGGTGCCGCTCACGGTGTACGACTGGATGCTGCCCCGGGGCACGACCGAGCGCAAGCTGCGCGAATCGGGGGTGGGTCTGATCTCCCGCCTTCCCGCCCACCGCGTGGAGCATCAGGAGGTGGAGTGGATCACCCGTGAGCACCAGGAGCACGGTCAGAAGGTCGTTCGTCGGACCCTCCGCACCCCGGTGGGCGAAGTTTGGCAGACGCTGGAGGCGGAGGGCGCCTACGGCACCTCCAACTGGATCAAAGAGCACTTCATCAAGGAACCCAAAGACTACCGGGTGATGGAGTTCTATGTGCGCGATGCGCGCTATCGTGACAACTTCCCCGATATCCGCGAAGCCCAGCGAAGGATGGGCGACGACGGCATTGTCCTGGTCCGGGTAGCGAAAGCACCGATTCAGGAGATGCTCTATCAGATGATGGGCCTGGAGCGCTTTGCCTTCGACTATCATGAGCGTCGCGACCTCTTCGACTCCCTGCACGCCGCCATGGTCAATCGGTATGGGGAACTCTATGATCTCGCCGCCGGGTCCCCCGCGGAGATCATCCAGTTGGCCGATAATATCACCAGCGATGTGGTCGGCAAGGAGCGGTTCCGTAACTACCTGATGCCGGAGTATAAGAGGCTCATGGAGCGGCTGGCAGGGACTGGCAAGAAGGTGGCGGTGCACATGGATGGCAGACTGAGGTCATTGAAGGAGGAGATCGCGGCGGCAGAGTTCGATATCCTGGAGGCGATGACACCCGCGCCCATGGGGGATGTCTCGGTCAGGGAGGCCCGGCAGGTCTGGCCCGGCAAGGCGCTTTGGATCAACTTCACCAGCTCGATGCACATCGCGTCCCCCGAGGCGATCGAAGCCCACACCCGAGAGCTTTTGGAGGAGGCTGGGGGGAAGCGCGGCTTCGCCATCAGCATCACCGAGGATGCCCCGGTCGAGGCCCTGGAGCGCAGCCTAACTGTGATCTCCCGGGTCTTACAGGAGTAAGAAATGGGAAAAGAGATCCGATTGGGAATCAGCACCTGTCTCTTGGGTGAGAACGTCCGCTACGATGGAGGGCACAAGCTGGATCGCTTCCTCACCGATACCCTGGGGCACTATGTGGAATATGTCCCGGTATGTCCGGAGGTGGAATGCGGGCTCGGTATCCCCAGGGAGTCACTGCGCCTGGTGGGCGACCCGGATTCGCCCCGACTCATCACCCGCAACAGCCAACAGGACCTTACGGAACGCATGGTCCAGTGGGCGCGGAGGCGGGTGACCGAGCTGGAGAAGGAGGATCTTTACGGCTTTATCTTCAAGAGCGATTCCCCCAGCAGCGGCATGGAGCGGGTCAAGGTCTACGCCGAAGGGGGAATGCCCGTCAAAAAGGGGAATTGGGGTTTTTGCCAGGACCTTCATGGAACATTTCCCCCTGCTTCCGGTGGAAGAGGAAGGGCGGCTCCACGATCCCATGCTTCGGGAGAATTTCATCGAACGCCTCTTCGCCTTGAGGCGATGGCGGGAGTCAATCACGCAGAAAAAGAGTCGAGGGATTCTGGTGGACTTTCACACCCGACACAAATTGCTGATCCTTTCCCACAGTCCCAAGCATTACCAGATGATGGGAAGACTGGTGGCCGGAGCGAAGGACATCCCGCTGGAGAGGCTTTATCAGCAATATCAGGATCTTCTCATGGAGTCCCTTCACCTGAAGACCACCCCCAAGAAAAATGCCAACGTCCTGATGCACATGATGGGCTATTTCAAGGAGCAACTCTCCTCCGGGGAAAAGCAGGAACTGACGGAGATCATCGATCTCTATCGGAATGGCTATTTCCCCTTGATTGTCCCCATTACCCTCATGAATCACTATGTGCGAAAGTACGACCAGCCCTACCTCAAGCAACAGGTCTATCTGAATCCTCACCCCATAGAACTGCAGCTTCGAAATCATGTGTGAGAGGGGGAGGCCTTCTCACGCGGGCAACAAGCTTCGCAGGGCGCCCTCGATTTCCGGATACTGAAAGACAAAACCCTGATCCACCAACCTTCGTGGAATGACCCTTTGTCCTTCCAAGAGAACCGATCCAAATTCTCCCAAGAGGAGCCTCACAGCGAATCCAGGGGCAGGCAGGAAAGAAGGCCGATGAAGGGCTTTTCCCAGCGCCTCTGCCAGGTCCTTGTTTCTCAGGGGATGGGGAGAGGTGAGATTCACGGGACCTGAAACCTCCGGGTGCCTCATCAGGAAGACGAAGGCTTCCTCCAGATCTTTCATGTGAATCCAGGAAAACCATTGCCGCCCACTTCCGATCGGTCCCCCCAAATATCTTTTGAAGAGGGGGATCATCTGGGTCAGGGCTCCCCCTTCATCGCCCAAGCGCAATCCCCAAATCGGGTGATCACCACGGCAGCCCCCTTTTCGCCCGCCCGAAGTCCCTCCTCTTCCCATTCCACACAAAGCCTCGCCAGAAAATCATCGCCGGGCGGGGAATCCTCCGTGAGCTCCTCATCCCCCCGAAAGCCATAGTAGCCGACGGCCGAGGCGCTGATGAGGGTGGCCTGCCGATCGGGGTATGCGGGGTGTGGTGGAATTCCCTCGACGATGTTTCGAGTCGTCTTCAGCCGACTCTCCCTCATCAGCCTCTTTCGCTCATCGGTCCACCGACCAAAGATCGAAGCCCCTGCCAGGTTTATGATGACATCTTGGCGTCCGATGGCCTCCTGCCAGGGGCCTTTTTGAGTCGGATCGCCCTCCAGATAGGAAACCCCTGGGGGGATTTCACCCGATCTGCCTTTGGATCGGGTGAGGATCGTGACCTCGTGTCCCTCGCGGACCAGCCGGAAGGAAAGATGCGTGCCGATGAAGCCCGTTCCTCCGGCGATCAGGATTTTCATCGAAATCCCCCGATTTGCGGGATGGAAGATTGTGGCCTCATGCGGGACTGCCGATTTCTTATGCCTTGTCTCCGATCAGCGGCAAGACCTTTTCAATGTGGAAATAGACGAGGTATCGGATCTTCTCCGGGGAAGCCTCGTACGTGGGGCAACTGTCTTTGCGGCGGATCTCGTCAATCAAGGCACTATCTGTCTCCTCTTTGATCTTCTTCAGATAGAGCCTCTTGCCCACATATCTCTCTCCCGATTCCATGAAAAGGTAGGCAGCATGAGGGTTTGCTCCCAAGTTCTTGTGGATCAGACGATCGGCCATGATAAATGCTACGGTCTCCTCATCGATGAAATGAGGCCTGGCATAGATAGCTAAGGCGACCTTTCCCTCTGAATCTGCAGAGGCGATCACTCCGCGGCCAGTTGCCTTTTCAAAGTACTCGCTTAACTTCATCTTCTTCCCTCCTGAAGGTAATTTGATGTAACTTCTCCCTATCCATTACCAGATTTATCCCGGTAATGCAATCCATGGCGAGTCTGAGGGTGAGATCGATCTCATTCCACTGGAATCAGACGCGAAACGTGATATATCTTTTCATATCAGCCACTTACATTAGATACTTCTTAAAGTGGTTTAATAATCCCGGGGTGCTGCGACTGATGTTATCAGGGGTCGACATCGCAATTCGGTCTTGAAATCTGTGAGATTCCTCGCATAATAGCCTAAGCCCCGATACCCATTGGGGGTCCGCTTTCTCTTCATTCCCTGAGAGAGGGATTTCAGCTTCATATCCGGAGTCAGCACACCTTTCGAGCCGGATATTTCGGACTGGCGCGGAGAGCACAGGTAGGAAAGCCGGCGTCGGTGAACATCCACGGTCAACGAGGAGGAGACGAGAATGCTACCCAAAGAGCGCATGATAGCAGCATTGGAGCACCGGGAGGCTGACTGCGTGCCCACAGGCGAAACGGGGGCCGACTGGGAGATCACCGAGCGTATCATCGGTCGTCCCACCTATTACCGCTCCAAGTGGCGAGAGTGGACTGCCGAGTGGGAAGGCCGACGAGAAGAGGTCGTCGAATCCTACCGGCAGGATATCGTGGACCTCGCACGCAGGCTCGAGTGGGACTTCCTGGTGGTTCCCCTGGTGCCGGCCCGCCGAAAGGAATACAAGAAGCCCGATATGCTGGCAGAGTACACCTGGCGTGATTCGTCGGGCAAGGTGTGGCAATACTCTCCCGAGTCCGGCGGGCACCCCCTGCTGCTGGAGGGCCCCTCCATGGGCATAGAGGATATTTTTGTGCCGGAAAAGGTCGAGATAGACGAATCGCGACTGGAGGCCGTGGCGCACGCGGTGAAAGTGATAGGGGGCACCCACTTCGTATTTGGCCGACCGCCCGACGGGACTTTCCCCTGGATCGAAACCGTGGGCATGGAAGAATTTCTGATCCGCATGATCACCGAGCCCGAATTCGCGGCCAAAGCCACCGCTGCCAGCCTGAAGACCGCCCTTGCCTGGGTGGAAGCGATGTGCGACCTGGGCGTGGATGGTATCCTGGTGGGCACGGATTACTGTGACAACCGCGGTCCGATCATGGGCCCGGGACCTTTTCGCCGATTCGTTTTGCCTGCCCTGGAGCAGATGTGCCGGGCGGCCCACCAGAAGGGGAAGTACTTCGTGAAGCATACGGACGGCAATACCTGGTCGATTCTGGATGATTTCGTGGACGCAGAAGTGGATGGCTGGCAGGGCATCCAACCCAGCATCGGAATGGACATGAGGCTGCTCAAAGAGAAGTATGGGGGCAGGCTCTGCTTGTTTGGAGGGGTGAATAACGAGACCTTGATCGATGGCACGTCCCAGGAGGTAGAGGAGGAGGTCAAGTATGCAATCCGCCATGCAGGGCCCGGCGGCGGGCTGGTCATCACCTCGGGCAATACCCTTCAACTCGGGGTGAAGTACGAGAATTATATGGCCATGCGCTCCGCAACGCGAGAGTGGGGCAGGTATCCGATAGGCGTGTGACGCCTATGTTCGACAGCCCTTACGATTTCAGGACCCCCGCATTGGGCAATCTTCCGCCCCATATTCGATCTCAACGGCGGTGTGCTCAAAACCCATACGATCTGAGAGTGCCCTAATCGCGCATTTGATCTGCGAGATCTCTTCTCGTGTGATATCCTCAAATTTTCTGTCATTATGAGCCATTGGGTGGCCTCCGTACGCGGGGAACATAAGAAAACGGCTCACCCCACGCATAGGGCAATCTCGCCAGTGTGGGTGGGGATTCGGACGATACAAGTAATCCCAATACATCCCGCAATATGGCTAACTGACCATCTCGGTCGTGGGGTCTGCCGAATGGATGGGCCATGGGGAAATCGAGGAATGCCGCCCGAGGCGGGCGGATAACTTGCATCACATCCAACATCAGCCCCACGAAGGTCGTAGAAAGCCCGTGCTCCTCGATGCCCCTCGCGATCAGTCCAACGGACTGATGATCGTGGGGTCAGCCAGGAATCAGCAGCACTGCGTCGGCCCCCTGCTTCTTGCACCGTTCTGCCAGGTCTTCAGCCACCTCCCCTTCCAACTTCTTCGGACTCTCAGGATCGAGCCAGCGCCCGATGCCCATCGAGTAGGCGATCGAACAGAGGCCACCGATAAATTCTGCTTCCTCCAATTCCTGCAGCCTGCCCAGGGGGAACAGACAGTTGATGTCTGCCTCGGCGTCCGCCTGATCGAAATAACCGTAGCGGATCACCAGATCTGCCTGCGGGGTATGCTTGGGGATCTCCCGGATGCTCAAGTCATCGTGGCCGCGAAAGGCGAAAGGTGTCTGGTCGCGGTGATAGATGCCCGCGGAGCATACCAGCGCCACCTTGCATTCACCAAGCGGCTTTGGAAAGGATGTCCACGGATTGCCCCTGGGCACGTAAAGCGGATAGTCAATCTGGTGATGACTCCTATAAAACGCCTGAATGATCGGGAGGTATTCGATGGGCGCCATTTTTTCCCCTTTCAAATCAAAGAATCCTGGTTGGCCTTCTTCAGCGCTTCCGCCTAAGCCCCTGGTTCCAGTGCCTTCAATGCCTCCGGTTTGGTTTCAACTGTATTGCCTTCCCTCTCCTTGTGCTCCCTTTGCGCTTAGTGCATGATTGCCTGATAGGTCAGGACCCGGAACCTCTCGTCCAGATCCAGGTGCCGGTTGGGGCGGATCTGCGTCATCATGATCCCGATCAGGTGCTCCTGGGGATCGATCCAGAATCGAGTATAGAAGAAGCCGCTCCAGTTATACTCCCCTTTCGATTCAATCCTGCCCGATCGGTTCGGGTCTTCCAGAACGGCAAAGCCGAGCCCGAACTTATAGCCTGGATCCCGAAGGAAGACATCCAGCTCGCCGATGTGGTTCCGCCTCATCAGCTCCACCGTCTTGGGACCCAGTAATTGAACGCCCTCCAGCTTCCCTCCGTTGAGCAACATCTGCAGAAATCGCACATAATCGGCAGCAGTGGAAACAAGTCCCGCTCCTCCGGAGAAGTAGGTTCGTGGACCCTTATAGTGCCAGCTCGACGAGAAGAACACCGGCCCCATCCTCACCGGCTCTTCAGGCAGCTTGTCTATTCCTCCTTGCTCATTGGGCGTATAGACGGCGGAAAAGCGGGCAAGCTTCTCCTCCGGCAGGAAGAAGTGGGTATCCTTCATGGCCAGCGGCTTGAAGATACGCTCCTCAAAGAATAGATCCAGCGGAATCCCCGACACTACCTCCACCAGACGGCCGAGCACGTCGGTATTCAGGCCATACTCCCAGGCCTCCCCCGGTTGATTCATGAGGGGCATCATGGCGATTCTCTGGACTCCCTCAGCAATGGTCCCCTCGGTCTGCACCAGGCCATCCGACATGCCCGCCTTGGTATACAGCGAATACAAGTGCTTGCGGCCCCAAAAGCCATAACTGATTCCGGAGGTGTGGTTCAGGAGGTGACGAATGGTGATCTCCCGTTTGGCGGGGACCAGATGAAACTGGTCCTCCCCCGGACCATCTGAGACGAGGACGACGGCGTTCTTGAATTCCGGAAGATACTTGGAGACCGGATCATTGAGGAGGAGGAGGCCCTCCTCCACTAACATCATGACCGCCACCGAGGTCACAGGCTTGGTCATGGAAGCAATGCGGAAGATCGCATCATGGCTCATGGCTTTGCCCTCGTCCATCATGCCAAAGCTCTTGCAGTAGGCGATTCTGCCGTGCCGGGCGATCAGGGCTACCACGCCCGAGACCTGTTTTCGGTCCACGAAATCTTGCATCAGCCCATCCACCCGCTCCAGGCGATGGCAGGAGAGTCCCACCTCCTCCGGTGATGCGCTCGGGAGCCCCTGGCCCCAGACATGAGGGGCGAGCAGCAAGATAGCCAGGAAGAACAGGGCCATAAAAGCAATGCCAGTTTTCGTTTTCTTCATTTCGGATTCCTCCATTTTTCCCTCGTTTCAGGGGATTCACCACAATCATCCCGGACACGAAGCTTCATCACTTTCTGAAATTGGCTCACCACATATGCACCGCGAGCTCCATGGCATTCCGGAATGAACGATCCTACTGTATATCGGGTCTCCTTCAAAAAATCCATCCTAATCTTCTCTATGATCCCACACCCTAATTCTCTCACTTCTGCAAACCAGTCTCTGACTTGACATGCCTCTTCAATTCCCTTATATTGCCTCTCAGCAGAGCCCAGCCATTCATCCTGCTTTTTCACCCTGCCCCAAACCATTTTCAAGAGGAGGAGAGGAGCCATGACTCGCATCGCCGACAAGAAGCACCGTTTTCGGACCACCCTGTGGGATTTGCTGCGATACAGCCTGATCGTAATTACTGTCGCCTTAACCTGCACAGGCTCATTCGCATCCACCGTCAAAGCCTGGGTATTGGACGAAGTGACGGTCGCCCAATTGCAGGAAGGGATGCAGTCGGGCAAGTACACGGCCCGCTCCATCACCGAGATGTATCTGGCCCGCATCCAGGAGATCGATCGGAATGGACCCACCCTGAAGTCCGTGCTGGAGGTGAACCCCGATGCCCTGGCCATCGCCGACCAGCTGGATAAGGAGCGGCGTGAGGGCAAGATCCGCGGGCCTATGCATGGGATTCCCGTGTTGATCAAGGATAACATCGACACCGCCGACAAGATGAACACCACTGCCGGCTCCTTCGCCCTGCTCGGGGTTCCCGTGTACAAGGACGCCTTTCTGGTCCAGAAGCTCCGGGAGGCAGGGGCCATCATACTGGGAAAGACGAATATGAGCGAATGGGCGTACTTCCGCTCCACCCGGGGCTGCAGTGGCTGGAGTGCTCGGGGTGGACAGTGCCTGAACCCGTATATCCTCACCCGGAATCCTTGTGGTTCCAGTTCCGGATCGGGGGCAGCCATCGCCGCCAACCTGGCGGCTGTGTCAGTGGGCACCGAGACGGACGGCTCCATCACCTGTCCCTCGGGGGCCGCCTCTTTGGTGGGGATCAAGCCCACCTTGGGCCTCATCAGCCGATCCGGGATCGTCCCCATCGCCCATAGCCAGGATACGGCCGGCCCTATGGCGAGAACCGTCTCCGACGCGGCAACCCTCCTGGGAGCCATGACTGGAGTCGATCCTCAGGATTCCGAAACTGCGAAGTCCCGCGGAATCGCCTTGACGGATTATACCAAATTCCTGGATCCCAAGGCCCTCCGCGGTGCCAGAATCGGCATTGCCCGGAATTTCTTCGGCTATCACGAGAAGGTCGATCAACTCATCAATCAGTGCATCGAGGTGATGAAGCAGCAGGGAGCCATCATCGTCGACCCTGCCAATATTGAAACGGCGGGGAAATTCGGTGACACCGAGTTCGAGGTCCTGGTGTATGAGTTCAAGGCGGATATGGCGAAGTATCTTGCCACTCGCGGGCCGGGACCCAAGTCGATGAAGGATCTCATCGCGTTCAACAATGCCCACGAGGCGCAGGAGATGCCCTACTTCGGCCAGGAGATATTCCTCATGGCGGAGAAGAAGGGACCCCTCACGGATGAAGTTTACATCAAGGCCCTGGAGAAGAACCACAAGCTTTCCCGAACGGAAGGCATCGATGCTACCCTGAAGAAATACAATCTCGATGCGATCGTCGCCCCCACCGGAGGTCCCATCTGCCTGATCGATCCGGTGATCGGCGACAAGCTCATTCCGCCCTTTGGGTCGCCTCTTTGGAGCCCCTCCGTCCCGGCAGTGGCAGGGTATCCTCATGTCACGGTACCTGCCGGATATATTTTTGGCGTCCCGGTGGGGATCTCCTTCATGGGCGGTGCCTGGAGCGAACCTGTGCTGATCAAGTTGGCCTACTCCTTCGAGCAGGCCACCAAGTATCGCAAGCCTCCTCAGTTCCTCGCCAGCGATGTGACGAAGTAAGTAGAGGAAGGATGATTTAGCCGACAAGCGCTGATTTTCAAATCAGTGACGTGTGAGATCCTTGGGGTTCATCCCCAAGAACCTAAAGCAAGGGCAGGGTCATTCGACCCTGCCCTTCTGTTTGGGCTTTTGCAGGGGAGTTAGCCCATCTTCCGCAGTTTGCCTTTGATTTCCCCTAAATCCACTCGGATTCCCTGCCCCAAGGCCCATGGAATCAACCTTTGATTGGCAGAAAGGGGATGTAGTGCAGAAAAGCCCCTTGTCGCAGGACCGTGGATTTCGGATAATGTCATCGCCATGTATCTGCGACGCCACGACAAGAAGGTGGATGGGGAACACTATGGCTACTGGTCCTTGGTGGAGTCGGTCCGGACAGCTCGAGGGCCTCGTCAGAGGATCGTAGCGACCATCGGCAAGCTTCCCGGTCTGGATCAGGAAGAGCGGATCGGCTGGGAAGAGATCCGGCGGATCCTGGAAGGCAAGGCGGCGCAGCCGAACCTTTTCTCACCCTATGCCGAGCCGCCCTTATGGGCTACGGTCGATATCAACAAGGTAAGGGTGGAGCGGCTGCGCCATTTCGGCGATGTTTACCTGGGTCTTCTGTTATGGAACAAGCTCGGTTTTGCCGAGTTCTGCAGAGGGCATATGACCGAAGGCCGGGAGGAGATTCCTTGGTCCGCTATGGCCTCCATCCTGGTTCTGGCTCGTTTTTGTGCCCCTTCCTCCGAGTTGCAGATTGCAGAATCGTGGTACGATAAGACGGCTCTCGATGATCTTCTGGGCGTCCCGGGGGAGAAGATCAACGAGGACCGGCTCTATCGGGCCCTCGATGCCCTTTGGCCCCATAAAGATGAGTTATGCAGACATCTTCAAGCCCGTTATGGGCGAGCTCTTCGGCTCGACCTTCGACTTCCTCTTCTACGACATCACCTCCACCTATTTTGAGGGGACGCACCGGCAAGCCGCAGGAAGAGGGTACAGCCGGGAAATCGTCCCGATTGTCCCCAGGTGTGTATCGGCCTGGTGGCAACGAAGGAAGGATTGCCCATTGCCTTTGAGATCTTCGACGGCAACCGTCCCGATGTCACCACGACCCAGGAGATGGTGCAGGTGATGGAGGCCAAGTACGGCAAGGCGAACCGGGTGTGGGTGCATGGACCGGGGCATGGTGAGTGAAGACAACCTGGAATTCATGTGCGCTCAGGGGCCCGATACCTGGTGGGCACCCCCCGATCCCTCTTGAGGAAGTTCGAACAGCACCTTCTGGACCAAAGCTGGGAGGAGGTGCAGCCGGGGGTTGAGGTCAAGCTGTGCCCTTCCCCCGAAGGGACGGAGGAGGTGTTTGTTCTGTGCCGATCCCGGGGACGGAAGGAGAAGGAGCATGCCATCCTCGACCGCTTTGTAAAGAGGCTGGGAGAGAAACTGGCGAAACTGGCCGAGCGAGGCGAACAGGGCAAGATCAGAGATCAACAGAGGGTGGAGCGGCAGATCGGACGGCTTCTGGAACGGAACAGCCGAGCCGCCTCCCTCTTCACGGTCACCGTCACGAAAAAGGAGACTCGCCTTTCTATCGACATTCAAAGAAACGAAGAACGATATGAATGGGCCGTGGAAACCGGCGGCAGCTACCTTTTGCGTACCAACTGGAGGGAGACCGATCCGAAAGTCCTGTGGAGCACCTACATTCAGCTTACGGAAGTGGAAGACGCCTTCCGCACGATCAAACATGATCTGGGAATGAGGCCGATCTTCCATCAGAAGCAGGCCAGGACCCAGGCTCATATCCTGGTATGCTTTCTTTCCCTCGTATTGTGGCGGAGCCTGCAGCAGTGGATGAAGGCATCAGGCCTGGGTACGGCTCCGAGAAAACTCCTGGAAGAGATGAGGGAACTGAAATCCCTCGATGTCCTCCTGCCTGCAAGGGATAAAACCATCAGGCTGAGGGTAGTGGCAAGTGCCCCACAGGCCCTCAAGGTGCTGCTTCAAAGGATGAAGATCCTGCTTCCCAATCAGGCCAAGAATCATCGAAAATGTAGTGCAGAAAAATGCCCCATTTCCATCGTAACTATTCTAAATTTACTCGTTTTGAAATTTATAACTGCGGAAGATGGGCTAGAGATGTCTGCCTCCAAGAAGCTGCACGCCGACAAGGAGCGGAGCCAGGGACACATCCCATTCCACTCGGAGCCTCGCGCGGAATCCGAGATGAGATTTGAATTCGAATTCAATGGGGTGTGTTTCCTTATACTCAAGAGTTGCCAGCCATTGATGGCTTGCTTATTGCACAACCCCGGCACTGTCCACAAGTCACTGGCGAGAAGGCTTCATGCGATCTGCTGAGCGATCCGAACGTGGATTGCCCTGGTGATTGCCGCCTCCAAACGGATTTGAAGCTTACAGAAATGGGTAGGCGTGTACCCAGGGGCAGACAATGCATCGCACGCCCCTGCGAACGGGAGCTGCGTAAAGACCAATGGAAGGGGGAACAACCTTCATGAGGCCTAAGCACTTGATTTTGGCAATGCTTCTATTGGTGGTCGGGTTCCATTCTACTGCGTGGGCGAGAGATCCAATTATGTATGGTCCTCTTGGGAAGTTGAAAAGAATAAGGACGGAGGCTGTACGTCCAGCGGATGAGATAGTCATCTATAGCCAAACGATCAGCGATGCCCCTGGGATGGGGGAATGGCGATCATACAACCAGGACTTCGGATGGACCCATACCTTTGATGTTGCCTATTCTTACGTCCAGTGGAGTGACCTGAATATCACGGCCTTGGATGTAGATTATGATGAGGGTCAGAGGGACCTCATATATGCGGACGGGCAATATCTTGGCCCGCTGCAGGGTGGAGATAGCGGATGGTGGCCAACAAGTTTCGCCGTGCCCATATCCACCCTCCTTCCCGACGGAAAGCTGGCTATTTGGGTGGACGTCGACTCTACCCATGATTACGAAAAATGGATGGTCACGATAGGATCATCGACGCTCCGGGTCGCATACGTTCTGAAGCCTGATCGAGAGGAGGCCTTCCGACGATTGGACGACAAATGGAATACGCTGAGCCAGCGGGAAAAGGCGTCCAAGGTGAGGAACCAAGCCGTCTTTAACGGTTTGACCGCGAGGTATGCCACAATGACCGCCAGGCAAGTGGAGTCTGCGATCGAGAAAGTGAAAGCCTCAAATCCAGCCTATGCCAAGATAGAAACGAGATTGGTCAAAGCCCTCATTTATGTCGAATCCGCCAACAATTTCCTGGCCCTGAGCGACCAAGGGGCTTTAGGACTTGGACAGAAGTTGACAGGAGCAGTAAACGCAAAAAAGGCTTTTGCCAACCTTCAGCGAACCCTAGACCTGGCCGCCTATAAATATGGAAGTCTTGCCCTCGATAGCAGAACATTGCCGGAGCAAAGTATCGATTTGGCACTTGCCTACCTTAACTGGCTTGCCAATCTTCCCATTGTCTCCAATGACATCGACAGGATGCTGGCCGCCTACAATTGTGGCCCGGGATGCTTGCGGCGACTCCTGCAGAGTGAAGGGTCCGGATGGATGAGAAAGCTCCCCGACGAAACCAAGGACTATATCCCGAAAATCAAAGAGAAAGCAGGTACAAAATAGGGAGGGGATCCATGACCGCCAGAAACGTATTCGTCTTTCTGCTACTACTTGCCACAAGCCCCATCGTTATGGCACAAGGTCTTGAAGTGAGGGGAGTCCACAATATCTTCGGTGATGACCTCGGTGCCCGGCAGACAATGTTTTACGAAATCATGGGAAGTATGGGTGGCTTCTTTCAGCATCCCGCCTTATCACCTGACGGAAAGATGGTTGCGTTTGACTTCACTGTTTATGACACCCCATTTGCAATATGGATCGTCAATTCCAATGGAACGGGACTCAAGAAAGTTTCCACTGCTGATGATGCAGACCCGTCCTGGTCGCCAGACAGCCGTGGAATCGCCTTCGTTCGATACAACGATCTCAAGGACAGACCTGAAATCTGGCTTATGAATTCCGACGGTTCCAGCGAAGCTTTCCTCATTGACGGCTTTGCACCCTCCTGGGCAGCCCACGGGAAAATAGCCTTCATCAGGAAAGATGCGTCCGGAAACAATGACGTATGGACGATTAATGCCGACAAGACGGGGCCGATTAAAGTCACCAATACCCTTGAAAATGAGATCGATGTCTCTTGGTCTCCGGACGGGACTAAGATGGCCTTCTCACGCAGCAGCGCCAACGGGTTCGATATCTGGATGATGAACTCCGACGGAAGAGATCAAAGACAATTGACAAAGGGAGGAGGGGTTGATCCTTCCTGGTCACCCGATGGGAAATGGATCGCCTTTGCCTCCGATAGATGGGGAAAACGAAACGACATCTGGGCAGTTAGAGCAGAGGATGGTAGAGAAACCCATTTGGCCACCAAAGCATTGTCTGCCAGTTCTCCTTGCTGGGCACCTGACGGAAAGGGAATCCTCTTTTCAGCGGCCTACATACATGGTCAGGATGCCGATCTTTACTTTATGAGTCTGTATTGAGAGGAGATTCGGAAGCCGCGTGATTTGGCGTGGTCCCCAACATCCCTGACCCCTCCTCCTCACCCTGGATCCTTGATTGGGGACACCAGTAATCACCGCCAGGGGCGGGGCGTAGGATTTTCATGAATCAACTCAGAAACCACATCTCTCTCGTCTAACTCAAAGGCAGGGTCATTCAACCCCGCCTTTCTTTTTAGCCCGAGATAATTTCACGGTGTCAAGCGATGCCGACGGGGAATTCCCGTTCGAATCCCTTCAGTAAGTTGTTTTAGAATCAACGTCCCCCTTTTCGCCCTTTTCGCCTTTTCGCCGGTAAGCTGTTTTAGAAGCCCCCATCACTCCCTGGGGTGTCCCCCAGGTTTTCCAAGGACCTTGCCGCGTAACGCCACCGGCCCCTTTCCACCGTTCACTCAAGCGCCTTGTTGGCCAAGCAATTCCGTCCGAAGACCTGAATTTACAGCTGCCTCTAATTGCCTTCTGTCTGAGGTAACAAATAGATCTGCCTTCCACTCCAGAGCACAAGCAACATGTAAGGCGTCCATAGCGCGTAATAAAGTTGTTTCCAGAAGTTTGACAGAAAGTGAAATAACTGCTGGAGTGAGTTGGAGGACGATTGCATCACGGACGTCCTCTAACAATTGTTTTTTGGCTTCTCGGTAATCTCTGCCAGTAAAGCAGCCTTCACGTAATCGCCGATTCAGACCGGAGATGAGTTCGGGTACCAAGATAACGCAGATAGCTAGCTCTGAAGCGGTTTGAAGTAAATCATCGAGTCTGTCGCTGCCGATTTCTTGGATGTATCTTTTGGCAAACGAGGAAGAATCAACTGACAGCCTCATTGGCCGCCCTCACGTTCTTCCAAAATAGCAGAAGATAGGTCAATTCCTTGAATTTGCAGTCGGATTCTTGATTTCTTCCATGAGGGTGTCCTTCGAACTTCATCGGAAAATGGAATTACTTCCGCTACGGGTTTTCCACGACGCAAAACAACAAGGGTCTCTCCATGTTCCACTTCGGTGATGAAATCTGAAGCTTTTTTACGAAAATCAGTAAACGATATGGTTTTCATCTCAGTGCCTCCTTATATGCACAGATAAGTGTACATACATGAAAGGCCTTTGTCAAGTTCTCCAATTTATGGCCAATGCCGAATTGAGCGGCAACCGCAGACGGCGCGGTGAGGAGCGAACGCTTTCGTTCGCGGAATCGCGCCAGCCAGGCGGCAGCCCCTCCTCGCAGGGGGTGCCGCTCGAACCACTTGTTCGCGCCCCGGGCGGCGCGAACAAGTCATGAGAGTCGATCAATTCGGCATTCGCGCTTCTTCTTAGCGGCGCGAATGTGTGCGTCGCCCTTCGCGCGCATATCGTGCGATAGGGTAGACGCAATGGTTGTGCATCTCATTCGTGCTGGATTTCTTCCCATAGCGCCTTGTTGAAGGGGGCGTGGCGTGAGGGGCAGTTCTCTTTGTGGCAGACCTCACAACTGCGAAAATCTGTCTCCGTGGGAAACAAGATGCCCGACGTCGTCTTGTTGGGGATCATGAGGGATGACTCGGTTAGTCGGATGCCAAGTTTCTCCTCAACCCCGTCGAGTAGGCAGAACAGGCTTTTCTGCTGTTCAATAGGCCAAACCGAAGCGTCACCCGACCCGGGGCGCATGGTTGCCGTCTTGCCAAGACGGAACGTCTGGTGCAAGTGCTCGCTCAGGAACTTGTTGGCCACGCCAAGCAGACGAGTCTTGATCAAATCCCACCAAAACTCCTGCAGCATATCACCCTTGCACGGGAAGCCATGATCCAGTTCATGTCCACAAGTGGCGATAAGCGGAAAAACCCGTTCGACGGGTTCCAGATTGTGGGCAAGCGTCCGGCTTGTAAACCAGACATCGCCAATCTGGGTCCTGTCGCCGTCTCGCGCCGTAATGAAAGCGGCGGCGTAGGCGGCCTTCGGGCTGCCGATGCTCTGCGCCAATTCAATCAGCGAGAGCAGGTCCGCTGCGTCGCTTGACCCGACTTCAACATGGGCTTGAGCCATGATCTGGTCAGCATCCAGGGAAAACGGGATCTTGGTGAGGGTCCTCATTACATCTCCTTGGACACAATGCCGAATTGAGGGGCAACCGCAGACGGCGCGTAGGAAGCAGACCTCCCGGTCCACGACCCGTCTAAGCGCCGGCTAGGCGGCAGCCCCGTAGTGTAGGGGGTGCCGCTCGAATGGCTTGTTGAGCAAATCACGGGAAATCAGGGAAATCAGGGACACATCCATTTTTCCCGAACCCTCGCGGGAGACCGAAGATGAGGATCGAATGCGAATCAAGAGATGGTCCCCCGGCCCGCCCGCCCCTTCCGAGCGGGGAACGGATCGCCCTAAATCGGCTCTCAGGGGCTGATGAACCTCCACACATTGCTGCTGTACTTCTCCTGGTCTTGTCCAGTCAGCGTAAAGATCTTGTCATGGTACCTGCCGGCAAGGGCGGTGAAGAGCTCCTGGGATCCGAAAATGGTATCCCTCCAGATGCCCGATCCATACCACTCGCCATCGGCGAGGTAGTCATTATCCTTCGCTGCACCATGGAGGCAAAAGACCTTGTTGCCATTATTGATGCCTGCGGCCCTGGCTCGGGGCTTTTTCATGTTGGATCTCGGGGTCCAGCTATTGGCAGCAATATCGTACTCCTGGGTCGACGCCTGTTCTACCCAACTGGATGAGTATCCCCCCATGACCAGGATCTTGCCGGTGGTGCCGATGGGCGCCGCAGCGGCAAAGCAGGCGGCCGTAGGCATAAGGGATAGGGAGGTCCACGTGTTGCTGCCAGGGTCATAGACATAGGGTGGATTGTTAGGTCCTCCGTAGGCCCCGCCGAAGACGTAAAGCTTGCCTCCATAGGAGACCACCCCGGGCCCGTTGAAAACGACTGGCGCATCGGCCCCACTGGTCCACGTCCGGGTGACGGTGTCGAAGATCTGAAGGGTGGCATAATACTGGCCAATATCACCTTCATAGCCGCCTACCACGTAGATCTTGCTCCCGATTGCTGCGGCTCCGGCCGCATACACCACTGTGGGCATCATCCACCGGGAGTCCATAACCGAGTAGTTCGAAGCCAGGTTGTATCTTTCCACCAAACCCGTCTGGCCCCAGTTGGTGAAGCCCCCAAAGATCCAGACATCCGTTCCCACCTGGGCCGAGGTAGCACCGTAGCGGGGCAAGAGGACATGGCC
This sequence comes from uncultured Methylomirabilota bacterium, assembly GCA_963718295.1. Classification (GTDB taxonomy): domain Bacteria; phylum Methylomirabilota; class Methylomirabilia; order CAVQYV01; family CAVQYV01; genus CAVQYV01. The sequence goes on from CAVQYV010000003.1 coordinate 34,959, forward strand.
CACCAAGGCGGCAACCTTTCCATGGGCAAAGTAGGCGCCCCTGGAAGTGCCGGAGGCGGTGCTAACCTGCAGCCTACCCTCCCCCTGGGGAAGGCCTGAGGGAAGGGTAACTACGATCTTCGTGTCACTCCAGCTTGTAATAGAGCCGCTTGAGAGCGCCACGGTCTTGAACTTGACGGTGCCGGTGGAGCCAAAATTGATCCCCTCGATCGTAATCGTCTCGCCCACCCAGGCCTTGTTGGGCATAACGGAGAAGATCGCCGGATCGCCCAGGATGCCACTGGAGAGGGAACGGCTGAGATTGAGACGTCCCTCGGTGAGATTTTTGCCTTGGAAAGCCCCCGCTATGCCGTCCTCGGCCCCATTCAGGATGAGAGCCTTGACCTTCCTCCAGCCATATGCAGGCTGCTTGCTCCAGATGACGGCCGCAGCCCCGCTCACATGGGCACAGGCCATGGAGGACCCGCTTTTGATGCCGTAGGCGTTGCTGGGAAGCGTGCTGGAGATATCGGTCCCTGGGGCATGGAAATCTACCGTGGAAGAACCGTATCCGTCAGAGTGGGGCTGGTCGTTTCGATCCGAGCGGCCGACGCTGATGATATTGGACAGATCGAAGCATGCGGGGTATACCGGATACAAATCCTGGTCGCAATCATACCTGGAGGCGGAGGCTACCATCAGGACTCCTTTATCCTTTGCGGCGGCGAAGGCGTCTTCGAGGGATTGCGGGAAATAGGGGGTCTCCCAGCTGGTGTTCATGACCATCCGGTAGCCCTCACGCTGTTGGATCGCCAGGGCATAGTTGATGCAACCGATCGCCTGTGAGACGTAGGCAAAGTTCTCATAGGACGAGAACTTCAGGGCCATGATCTTGCCGGTCCAGGCCACTCCTGAAATCCCCTTGCCATTATTGCCCTTGGCAGCGATGATGCCCGCCAGATGAGTGCCATGCCCATTTTCATCCATGGGATCGACGTCGTTGTAATATCTATCGATTCCATAGATGTCATCCACAAACCCATTGCCATCATCGTCGATGCCGTTTCCCGCAATCTCGTCCGGGTTTTTCCACATGTTGACTGCCAGATCCTCATGGTTGTAATCCACCCCGGTATCGATCAGCGCCACCACAACTCCTGCCCCCCCCTTTTGGATATTCCAGGCAGCAGGGGCGTCGATGTCCGCATCGTTGGTTCCCCCGGATTGCCCCGTGTTTTCAAGGCCCCATTGTTCGTTGAACTTGGGATCGTTGGGGACTGCGTCTATCGTAATCTGGTAGTTGGGCTCCGCATAGTCCACGGTCCCACTTCGATAAAGGGCTTCGATGTACTTTCCCACCGGGAGTCGGGAAGGAATCTGGACCCGCAGCACTCCGATCCAGGGATAGACTTCCTTCACATGGCCCCCTATTCCGCTCAGGGCGAGCTGAGCCTCTGCCGACAGGGACCCCATCACCTCCCGGTCTGCCGAGGGACCCAGGCCCGGATGAGTCTTGATCCCTTTGAACTTGACCAGGATCTCCTCCGGGGCGAACCGGACCTCCGCCGCGGGGGTACCCAGGCCTTTGAGGGGAGCCGCCTCGACCCCTTGTAATCCGATGAGGAAAGAAATCCCTCCGACTATCAACGCCCAAATCAATGAGAATATCTTGGCCAGCATCGCTGCCTCCTTTCCTGATCCTTCAAGCCGGATAGGGAGTCACAAAGGCACAAGCTTCTCTCACGCATCACCCAGCCCCGTTTTCCGCCGAAAGTCTCGATCCTTCCTCCTTCCAGGCTTAGATGCCTTTTCCAGTTGTCCCGCGGTCCCAGGTATCGGCCGTTATGCCTTGTTTGCGCAACTCCGCCTTCTGGGTCCGCTGGGTGGCAGTCTTGGGCAATTGATCCATGATCCGCACATAACGGGGGACCATGAAATAGGCCATCCGCTCACGGCAAAAGGCGATCAGCTCCTCGGGAGCGAGGGTCCGCCCCGGCTTGAGCATCAAGCAGATCATGATCTCGTCCTCGCCGAGCTCGGACTTCACGGCTACCGCCGCGGACTCCAGGACCGCCTCGTGGGAGTTGATCACCTTCTCCACTTCGTAGGAGGAGATGTTTTCTCCCCGGCGCCTCAGGGCGTCCTTTTTCCGATCGACAAAATAGAAGAATCCGTCTTCGTCAGAGCGCGCATAGTCTCCGGTGTGAAACCAGAGGTTCTGCCATGCCTCGACGGTCTTTTCCGGCATCTTGTAGTATTCCAGCTTCATGCAATAAGGATTCAGAGGCCGCACCAGGATCTCCCCCACGCTATTGGGTCCAACCTCCAGACCGTTGTCGTCCACGAGTTTGACGGCATAGTGTGGAAAGGGCTTGCCGCAGCTACCCGGCCTTCTTTCCCGGAAATTGCTCAGCAAGGGCATCCCGATCTCCACCATGCCATACCCCTCTATCAGGGTGAGGCCAAAACGTTTCTCGAATGCCTCAAAGAGGTCCTTGGGTGCCGCAGCTCCAAACATCTTCTGCAATGGATTGTCCGCGTCATCGGCTTTCGGATCCGCCTTGTAGAGGATGGGAACGATGCTGCCGATATAGTTGAACTCCGTGCACCCGTAATGTCTGACATCGTCCCAGAACTTGCTGGCAGAGAACCGCTCCGCCAGCACCGTACGAGCCCCGCTCATCAGCGCCGGCATGAAGGAGAGCACCTGGGCGTTCCCATGAAAGAGCGGCAGGGCATTGTAGAGGCAGTCCTGCTCATCATAGGCGACGGATTGCATAACCGACTCCCCCATGAACAGGGCATAATTCTGAGGCATCAGCGCGCCTTTGGAGGGGCCGGTGGTCCCGGAGGTAAAGAGGATCCCGAAGGGGTCGGACCAGAGCACATCACAGGGCTCATACCGACCATCGTTGTCGATCACTTGCGCCCAGTCCACCGCGGGCCGGTCCAGCTTCGGCATCCCCTCTCCTGACGGATCGAAAATGACCAGGTTTTTGACCTTGGGGGTTTGATTCAAGATGGGCTCGACCTGCCCCAGGTATTGTCTGTCCATTACCAGCAAGCTCGTGTCGGAGAAATCCAGGAAGTAGATGAGGAGGTCTCCCTTGTGGGCGGTATTGATGGGGACCTCGACGGCCCCGAGCTTCGACAAGCCAAACCACAAGAAGAGGAACTCCGGGCAGTTATTCATCATGATTGCGACTTTGTCGCCCTTCTTGACCCCGAGCCTCTGCAAGCCACAGGCAACCCGGTTCACGGCCTGCTCGAAGTCCTGGTACCCAAACGTCTCATCCTTGAAGTATAGAAAAGTGCGGTTGCCATGTTTGGCGACTTGCTGTTCGAGGATCTTATGGATCACCCGCTCGCGGGTTGGATCATCAGGCATTGCAGACCTCCTTTCCATAGCCGTCTCATGCCATCAGGTGCCCATTATGAAGGGTCGTGCTGGGGCTGTATCACTCACCTTAGGTCTTGAAGATATGTACGGCAACGGCTCCCGACTCCAAGCCGGCAACATAGCCCCCCACCACATGGGTCAAGGCGACTTTGGCTCCCGCCACCTGACGCTGACCGGCCAGGCCCCTCAATTGCCAGAGCGTTTCCACGATCTGCGCCACTCCCGTAGCAGACAGGGGGTGACCTTTGCTCAACAAACCGCCACTCGGATTGACCGGAATTCTCCCACCGCAGCACGGTGGCACCCGATTCGACCAGCTTTCCCCCCTCCCCTTTCTCGCACAGACCCAGGTCTTCATAATGCATCAGCTCACAGATGGTAAAGGGGTCATGAAGCTCAATGCAATCCAGATCCTGGGGTCCGCAGCCCGCCATTTCATAGGCCTGGCCTGCCGCCCCGTGGCTCATATCGGAAAAGGTCGCGTCCTTCCAGCGATGCAGATAGTCCCCCGATCTCAACACGGAAGCCGCGACGATCAAGGGTTTGGTCGTATACCTGTTCGCTATCTGGCTCGCGCACAAAACCACCGCTGCCGCACCATCGGTATTCGGGCAGCATTGCAGCAGGGTCAAAGGCTCGCAGATCATTCTGGAATTCAGGATCTCCTCGGCAGTCAGTTCTTTCCGGTACTGAGAGTATGGGTTCAGGGCCCCGTGGCGATGATTCTTGACCGATACCTCGGCCGCCTGCTTCAGCGTCGTCCCGTATTCATGCATGTGCCTCTTCATCATCATGGCAAAGAATATGGGCATTGCAAGGCCCAACTGCCCATCCAGATCATCCGGAGGGGGCTCGATCAGCTTGCCCGCGATGGGACTGGTGGTCATCGACTCCACCCCCAGGGCAATCGCGACATCACATAGGCCAGTGGCGATTCGGAGCCAGCTTTCCCGGAAGGCCGTCGCTCCACCGGCACAGGCGTTCTCCACGTTCACAATCTCTATGCCGGTGATCCCCACCTCTTGGAGCACCCGCTGACCCATGCAGTATCCGCCGAAGACGGTGGCGCAGGATGCGAATTCCACATCCCTGGGTCGGATTCCGGCGTCCTCGATGGCCGCGAACACGGCCTCTCTCCCCAGGTCTTCGCACGATCGGTGAGGGAGTTTGCCGAAAACGGTGCTTCCACCCCCAATGACTGCCACGTCTCTCATGGGATCCCAAGCCATCTCTTTCATTCAATACTACGAGCAATACACGTACTATCCGGACGTTCAGCTAAGGGGCCGGTATCGATAACCCACCACCCTCTTGTTTCCCTCCTGCCAGAGCTCATCGATCACCAGCTCCATCTCCATTCCAATCTGAAGCTCTTGCCCTTCGGTCTTTTTGAGGGGAGAAAAGATCCTGATGCCCTCCATCAGATCGATCCAGCCAACGATGTAAGGTGGCAAAAAGTGAGTCGATGGCATATGGGAGGTAGTAAAAGAATAGAGTTTACCTCTGTTGCCAAGCTTGATGGCCTCCATCATGCGGCTGGAGCAATGAAAGCAGAATGGTCGGGGAGGGAAGAAGACCTGTCCGCAATCTTCACATCGGTTCCCCATCAAATAAGCCTGATTGGCCTCCTCCACGAATAGGCCTTCCCTGATCGGGATGTCTTCCTTCGGATTTCCTTCCATTTGCCTCCTGAAACCTCGTCAGCGACCCGCCTGAGAAAAGCCTTGGTGGCTTACTCGTTCTCTCCCGGCCAGGGCCCATAGTAGGTGAACGATTTATAATGCGTGATCGGCCACTCTCCGTAAAACTGCAGCGCCTCTGGACTGGGTTTTTGCTTCAGCCACTCCTCTTCGAATTCCGCATACTTCTTCCCTCGCTTCTTCCGGTCCGCCCTCTCCTGTTCGCGCAATGCCTTGGTTTTTTCCTCGTCCGCTACCAGCATTTCCCGATCGTAGGCTACTCGGTAAATATCTCTGGCTGCCCGATGGGAAATGATCCCGCTCTCCACATCCTTCATCACCAGCTGGGGATCCCTCTCGATCGGGTCCCCATAGCCACCTCCGCCCCCGTGGCCTCCCACGACGATATCCCATCCCATGGTGGGCATGGGAGGTGAGGGATATATCCCGGGTTGATAGGCTCCCTCGATGGCCTTCTCCTCGAAAGTCATTCGGTTTGAGCTGGGCACCCTGGGGTCGGATTTGGCCATGAGTTCCTTCAGGTTCGTGTTCGAAATGCGGGTGAAGGGGAGGGCGGGAATGCTATAGCCTCCGTAGAGCCCTTGCGTCACCGGGACTTTGGACGCATAGCCCCAGGAACCCAGGAACATCATGGGCACGTCATGCACCGCTATCGCCCACTCCATACCCGCTCCACCCCTGCACTTGCCGTTGCCGGGGCTATCCCGATGAAAGCCTCGATACAGATAAAGCAACGGAAGCTCGGCCTCCAGGTTTTCAACCTCCCCCGGCTCAGAGGTCATGGGCGCAAAATAGGCCCCTGCTACATCGACCCCATCCTTATCGCCTCGTGCTCCAAACCCGCAGGCATTGAGCTCGGCGCCCGCGTCGGCGAAGGGAGCTCCGTACTGATTCAGTCCGCCGTATATGATGGTAGAAAAGGTTCGGGCGCCGGTGCATTCGGCAATCTCGGGGTTGGTAGAGAATGTTGCCTTCTGGAGAAGCTGCTGTACGGTTTGGGCGGTCGTTTCCATGGAATTGGGAGAACCGGCTTTCGGGGATTCACGCCCCGCATTGACGATACTGCCCACCGGAAACTTGAATCGGATCGGCTCCAGCACCCCGGCATTATGGGGCAAATCATGGAACAGATGCCCCAACCAATAGACCATGTTGATGCCAATCGCCCCCAAGGAATGGCAGTTGGCCACCCGATCCACCACTTCCGGAGAAGTGCCGTCGAAATTGAAATACAGATAATCCTCTTTCTTCTCCAGGGTGATCGCCACCTTCAGCAGGCGCGACACGGGTCCTACATGATCCAGGAATTGAATGTGCCGGAATCTTCCGTCGTTCCATTGCCCGATTCGCTTCCGGGCTCCTTCTCCGGTGACCTGAATCATATACCGGAGGACCCCCTTCAAATGCTCCGGTGAGGATTTCTCCAGGACGGAATGGAGCCTTCTCTCCACGACTCGCAGGGCGGCCATCCGAGCCTTGATGTCCAGAGTCATGGCCCGGGGGTCCCGGGTCATGTGGTTGAGTACATTGAGGACATCCTGCTTCAGCAGGTAGTTTTCAGCGATTTTTACCGGCGCGACCTGTAAGCCCTCGTCATAGATGCTTCGGGAAGTGCTGGGCATGCCACCCGGCTCGCAGGCACCGCATTCGCCGCTATGAACCAGGGCCCCGAGCCAGCAGACCAACTTGTCTTGGTAAAAAACAGGGGTAAATATGCCCATATCGGGGGCATGCACCCCCAGGTAAAACGGGTCGTTGCAGAAGAATGCGTCACCCGGTTTCACGCCGACGCTGGGCTCATCCAGCCAATGTCTCACGATGTACTTCACCCCGGTTGAGCCCAGGACTGCATGAAAATACAAGCCGGTTGCGCACACTGCGTTATCGCCCGAGGTTGTGTATATGGCCAGAGCCGTGTCTCCCCATCGACAGCCGGTGGTGGCCCCCAGCTTGATCAGCGTCTCGTTCCCCTCACTGGCTACGGTAAATAGCTTGTTGACGAATATCCCCGTCAAGGTGGGGTCGAGGGTCTTCATCGACTCCAATTCTTCTTTCGTTGGAGGCTCCGGATGAAACCTCGTCCTGATCTCGTAGTCAATTCCTCCTGCCATGGCTCGCCTCCTTTCCTCACTTTTTGTGAGTCAATATCCCATTCCCGTAAGAGTCCATTTTGAATGTCCATTCTGGCTCTATGACGACTGTCGTCGCCTCGGCCTCGATGACGGAGGGTCCCTGAATCAAATTGCCCGGCTTCAGGTTTTCCCAGGCGTAAATGTTGGTTTTGGAAAAGCCACTGAGAGCCTCCCAGTAGCAATCTCGTTCCCCCTTCATGGCTTTCTGGTCCGGGGCTTCACCCGCCATCTCCTCACGCCTCACGACAAAGTGCGGCAGCTCCAACTCCACAAACAACCGGAAGGCTTCCAGCTCGATCCCTGCCTCGGGAAAGGAAGCCTCTGCCCCGTACATGTGTTTGAACTCTTCGGTGAAATGATCGCAGATCTTCACCACATCCTCTTTCCGCTCCACGAAGAGCACCGGAGATTCGATGTGTGTATACCGCCACTGCATGCCATATCGCATCTCCAGCTCCAGCCGGAAGCGGGCCTGATCCTCGGAAAAGCCTTCCAGTCTGATCTCCCGCAATGCCAATTCCTTCAGATCGCGCACGATGGAGTTGAATTTTTCGAAATCGCTGAAGTAAGCGGAGGTGGCGTAATCGAAGAGACGCATGTGATAGGATCTCTCGTACTTGTGTACGACGTTCAGGCTGGAGGCCCCGAATGCGCCGAAGACCGGAGCAACCGGAGGTATGTAACAGGTTTTCATATCAGCGGCGGCGGCCACACCGCAGCAATGCGTCGGCCCGGCGCCGCCGCAGGCGAAGATCACGAACTCCGTCGGCTCATAGCCCTTGTAAGCCACCTCCTTGAAGATTTCCTGTCCCATCCTGGCGTCCACCACCTTCTTGATCATCAGGGCGGCCTTCACTTCGTCCCAACCTGCCTGCTCCCCTATCTTCTTGATCGCCTTCGCGGCTTTTTCCTTGCTCAAGGCCATCTTGCCGCCGAGGTAATAGTCCGGGTTGATGTAACCCAACACCACATCGGCATCCGTTACGGTTGGCTCCTCTCCTCCCATTTCATAGCATACAGGACCGGGTATGGCACCCGCGCTTTTGGGCCCCACCTCCAACCGGTTGCCTAACAGCGGATTGAGCCAGGCGATGGAGCCACCTCCCGCGCCAATGGAAGAGGTCTGGATGGCCGTGGCCTGGGTTCGCCAGCGGTCGATGGCGGGGTAAAGGTCATAGAAGCGGAGGGCACCCTCCGCGATGACTCCGATATCGAAGCTGGTTCCCCCCACATCGGTGTAAACGATGTTGGGCAAATTGAATTGCCTGCCCACGGAGGATGCGCCGCATAGGCCCGCCACCGGGCTGGAATTGTGGGTGCTGACGGCTATGGTCCGGGAGGCTTTGGTGCATCCACCCAAGTTGTCAACCAGAAGGATGGGTCTTTGGTAGCCATTGTCGATTAAGGCGCTGCTCAAATAGGAGAGCTGATCCACAAACCCGAGGTGGATGTAAGCATTGACGATGGAGGTCATGGCCCTCACATATTCCCCCCCTTTGGGGGAGATTTCCGAGGATAGAATGACGGGCATATTCCCCAGATAGATCTCGGGGAACTCCTCCTCGATGATGGCCTTGATCTGCCTCTCATGGTCCGGATTCATGAACGACCACAGGAGACAAACCACGAATCCCCGAACCCCGTTATCCACGAGGTACCTGACCTTTTCCAGGACATCCTCTTTCACCAGGGGCATGATGACGTTGCCGCGGTAATCGATGCGTTCCCGAATTCCTACCACCAGCTTTCGGGGAATGAGCGGAGCCGGCTTCTCGATCCGGGTGATGTTCTGGACATCCGCAGGAGGCAGCCCATCGGCCCACTGACGTCCCCTCCCGATGAAGATCGTATCTTCGAACCCGCGAGTGGTGAGGAGGCCCAGCTTGGGCCCGCTGCGCTGGATCAGCGTGTTCGTCCCTATGGTAGTACTGTATTTGATTACATCCGTCTTGCCGAGGAACTCCTCCAGAGCTTCGCCGGATTTCTGAGCGATCTCCTCCAGTCCTTTCATGAACCCGACGCGAAGGTCATAGGCGGTCGTTGGTACTTTGTTGGTTTGGTATTCGCTGTCTTTGCTCACGAAGAAATCAATAAACGTTCCGCCCACATCCACATTCACCATATATCCCATTTGCTCTCCTCCTTGGACGGTCCAAGCTCATGAACCATAGACCCGATGTCTCTTGCGACCCAAAAGCTCCTTGGCCTTGGGTGATGGGTACACTACCATGTTGTTCTGACGATTTTTAGGAGATCGTGCACGGTTTCAAAAGGCACATCAGGGCGAACTTCACCATCGGTGGTATAGAAAAAGCCATTCGGCCCACATCCCCTGAAGAAGGATTCCATCATATCGAATGGCTCCCCCAATCTCTCTTTGCCATCCAGTTCAAAAGGAAGGGGCAGGCCCAAGGAAACTCGCAGGGAATCCGACAACTCCTTCAGGGGTTTTAGATCAAACCCGCCAAATCGCTTGCCCAAGAGCACTACCCCGCTGGGCTTGAGCACTTCGCATAGCCTCTTGAGCGTCTCCAGGTGGATATCCCGCACCACCAGCACGGGGTAGGCATTGTAGAACCTTACGATGTTGAACAAGGTTCTGTAGGTGGAGGCAAATAGGTCCCGATAAGGCTCGATCTCCTCCCAGATCCCTTCTCCGATGATATCCTCCCTGAAGAATACCGAGTCCACCTTCAGCTCTGACAGCGCTCGTACGAGTTTTGTAATCAGGTTTCCCACCTGCGAGATATGCTCCTGCATCAGGGCGTCTTCGAAGAGAGGACAATGGAGCTTAAGCGTCCCGGCAAGCGCACAGGGTCCGCTGACGACTCCCACCATGGCCACCTCTCTGCCCAAGGAGATCATTAGCCTCTTGGTGGTCTCCAGTACGATCGGGATCCTGCCCGAGGCAAGAAACTGCTCTGGTTTCAGGCTTCGGATGTCGCTGATCTCGCCCACCAGGTTGGGCTCTCCCAAGTCGCCGTTCCATACCACGCTGCACCCACAGGATTCGGCTTCTATACTCGAGTCATAACAATTGACGATGGCATCCAATTGGAAAAGCTTGTGAGAGGCTTCCAGGGAATGGGCATAATACGCGGGATCGTAGACCATCTCTTTGAGCGGGACCTGCGTGACCCTGGCGGCGAGACCATAAAAAAAGGGGACGAAAACCCTTTTGCCGGCGTTCTTCAGCTGCAAGGTATTCCTGAATGCGGTCTTGGGGGTCATCTGTTCACTGACCGCGGTCTTGAGGGCGCATTCGGCGTCATATCTTCACTTGAGATATTTCTCTTTGAGCTTGTCGATATTCAGCTCGATGTCACGGGGTATGGGATGGCCTGGAGGCAAGTATTGTACTTCAACTTGAGATCCACATTGAGGACAGTAGAATTCGAGAATCCTCACCAGATCGGGATCGGGTGCGTAGCTCACCCGTGCACCTTCGCCGACTTCCATCGGCTCCCCGTACACCTCGGCAGCCGGTCTCTCATGGACCAGACATCCCTTCATGTAGGAGTCCCTCGCCGAGTAGAGCTCGGCATCGCATCGATTGCAGCGCCAAACCTCTTTTTCCAGATCAATATCCAGATACTCCGTCACTCTGATTCTTCTCATCGTCAGGCCTCCTTGATGACTCCGTTGCTGAATTCATCGATATGAAGAGATCTGTCGCTGGGAATCACGTAGGTCGTGTCTTTCGCCTCGATGACGGCCGGACCGACAACCAGATTGCCAGGCAATAATCGATCTCTCTCATAAACGGGTGTGGCGATATGGCCAACCTCCGGGGACCAGAATACGCTCCGTTTCGTTTTCAGGGCTCTGGTTGGGTCTTGAGATGCCAATGGCCCTTTCGTGAGCTCAAAATGTGGCATGGGGACGACCGCATTCAGGATGATGGTGGAAACGGTCACTTTTTTGACCTGTGAACCGGCTGTCTTTCTGAACTCGCTGCATATGGCCTGGACATCTCTTTCCGATTGAACGAAAGGATTCTTGACGGTGACGCGAACTCCCCCCACTTCCTTATCTCCCACCAGATCGAGGTAGAAGAAGGCATCGTCCACGGAAAAGCCCTCTCCCTGAATATCTCTCTTTGCGAATTCCATGTTCTCCTTCACCACCTGGTTGAAGGCATCATAATTGGTCAGGTAATTGACGCCATCACACAGGGTGATCGGAACGTGTCTGGGGTACATATGCAATAGGTCGGTGGTGGAGGATCCAAAAGCGCTGAACACCGAGGAATACGGGCTGATGAGAATCTGACTGAATCCCAGGTTATCGGGGAATCCGCAGCAATGGGTGGGTCCGGCTCCCCCAAACACGATGAGAGCCATGTGGCTTTGCTCAAATTCCTGCACTCCCTGTCTTTTCAGAAATTCTCGTATTTCGTCCCCTATTTTTTTCTCCGCTGTGATCCTGATCAGATGGGCCGCTTCATCCACGCCGATCTTCAAGGGCTCCGCTATTCTTGTCCTGATCGCCGAGATGGAACGATCCTTGTTCAGTTTCACCCTGCCGCCCAGAAAGTAATCAGGATCCAGCAACCCCAAAACCAAATCTGCGTCCGTTACGGTCGGATCCAAGCCCCCCAGGTTAAAGCAGGCTGGACCGGGCCTCGCCCCCGCGCTTTGAGGACCGATCTGGAGATTCTTCGAACCATCCAGATGGGCTATGGATCCACTGGCCAAGGGTCTCGAAACGGTGTAAATCATGGGCACGTTTACTGGAAGACCGGATATCTGGGGATTGTAGCTATACGGAAGGATACCATTTCTGATCACGCCGAGATCCAGACTGGTCCCCCCGTTGTCCACGGTCATCACACTCCCCAGATCGTACAGCTTGCCCATCTTGGCCGCGCCCAGCAATCCCAAAGCCGGTCCCGAGGAGAAGGTGTCGATCGCTCGGGTCTTGGCGACTCTGGCCACGCCCCCGTGGGAGTGGGCGATCATCAAGGAATGTTTGTACAGGTTCGCTTTCAGGTCGTCTTCCGCCTTATAGAGATATCTGACCAGGGAGTCGTGGATGTATCCGTTGATGACGACTGCATTCGTTCGAAAGAAATCGCCGGGCTGATCCGAAACCTCAGAGGCCAGGAAGACCCGAACGCTGCCCAGATAGAAGTTGGGGTACTGTTCTTTGATGATCTTCTTGATCTGTTTCTCATGGGCTGGATTCAGATGGGAGTTCTTCAGGCTGACCACGATGGCCCTGGCACCCATATCGATCAGATATTGCATACTCTCTATGACCTTATCCTTACTCAAGGAACTGGTGACGTCCCCTCGATCGTTGACGCCCTCCTGCACCTCTGTCACCATGTCGTGGGAAACCAGATCAAATATCGGCTCAGCCTCCTTTTGATCTTTGGCGTAGATCGTATCCTTGAACCCTTTGGTGACGATCAGTCCGATTTTTGCCCCGCTTCGGGTGATTAAGGTGTTGACTCCAATCGTGCTCGAATATCTCACTACAGCCGTATTGGATAGTAGCTCCGCAATTGGGAGGTCCAACTGCTTAGCGGCCTCCTTGATGCAGTCGGCAAAACAAACCGTCAAATCGTGAGGCGTCGACAGTACCTTGACGGTCTTGAGCTCTCCATCCCGGGTGATAAAACCATCGGTAAAGGTCCCCCCCGTATCTATATCAATCGTGAACATCAGCACCCCTCCTCTCCCTGGGATTGCATTGTATAAAAGCGAATCCAGACTCAATTACAGATAACGGCACTTGATAACCCCCAAATATCCATAATTGAGGCTGCGCTGCTGCACTCATGAAGGCAGTTTCACTCGAACCTATTGCGGATTCCTCGTTTGCCCGTCTCAGAAGCGAAATCATGCGGACCTGGCAGCTGGTTGCACGTCAGCCCCGGAGGAGCACTGGCTGCCCGGCAAGAGGCACAACTCCAAAGGCTGACCCGATTCCGATGATGTCCCCTCGCTCCGAGCCTATTTACCTTCCTCAAACTTAATTGTCAATGGCTTTTCTTGCCATCTTATAAGATCGTTGTCAACACATGATCCAAAGAATCTGCAGGGCCGAAGAGAACGGACCTCCCCGCAGCAAGCTGCGGGGTAGCGCAGGGTGAGGGTTCCACCCCGACCGATGCAACCATTGGAGGATTTGCCCTGTAGGGATGAAAAGGCCCCTGGCAAGAGAGAAGACTGCCCATCCTACGCTTCCAGGGCAATCACATCATCAGGCCCCTTACAGGCCCTTTTCAAAATGATCCAAATCCTCTATGATCTGTTTCATCGAAGCCCTCGCAAAAAACCGCGAGCTCGTGCTCGCTGGGCATGATCCTGAAACGAAGGAAAGGCACTCCTTTGCGGATTGAGCGCCTCTTCCTTCCCTTCATACCCGATGGATAACGAAAGGAGCACACCGCATGGATCCTCAGACCTTTCGCCGCTATGGCCACGAGTTAGTGGACTGGGTCGCCGATTACCTTCAGAAGGTCGAGCGCTATCCGGTCCTCTCCCGGGTTGCTCCGGGAGAGATACGGAAAAAGATCCCTGCTGGCCCTCCCCAGTCGGGAGAGCCGATGGAGGACATCCTGAAGGACTTTGAGGAGACCATCCTGCCCGGGATCACCCACTGGAATCATCCCCGTTTCTTCGCTTATTTCCCGGCCAATAACAGCGGTCCCTCGATCCTGGCCGAACTTCTCTCCTCGGGGCTGGGTGTCAATGCCATGCTCTGGCAGACCTCCCCCGCTGCCACGGAGCTGGAAGAGGCGGTGATGGACTGGCTGCGCCAGATGATCGGCCTGCCCCAGAGTTTCCGGGGGGCGATCCAGGATACCGCTTCCACAGCCACGCTCTGTGCCCTGCTCTGCGCCCGAGAGCGCATATCCCAGTTTCAGATCAATGCGGGAGGATTTTCCGCCTGGTCGGGATCGGGAAACGGGCCCCTCCGGATCTATACCTCTTCCGAGGCGCACTCCTCGGTGGAGAAGGGTTTGAAGATCGCCGGTTTTGGCGCCCAGAATCTGACCCTGGTCTCGGTGGATAAAGCCTACGGGATGGATCCAAAAGATTTGGAAAGACGAATTCAAGCGGATCGGGATCAGGGACTCTCTCCGTGCTGCGTCGTCGCCACGGTGGGGACCACCTCTTCCACGGCTTTGGACCCTCTGAGGCCCATCGGCGAGATCGCGCAGCGGCACGGACTCTGGCTTCATGTGGATGCCGCCCTGGCGGGAAGTGCCGCTATCTTGCCCGAGATGCGTTGGATTTTGGACGGAGTGGAACAGGTCGATTCCTTTGTCTTCAATCCTCACAAGTGGCTCTTCACCAACTTCGACTGCTCCGCCTTTTTCTGCCGCCATCCCCAGGTCTTGACCGCCACCTTTTCCATCCTCCCCGAATATCTCAAGACCGACCTGGATCGGCAGGTGACCAATTTCCGCGACTGGGGCATCCAACTGGGCCGCCGCTTCCGCGCCCTGAAGCTCTGGTTCGTCCTGCGCTATTATGGGGTGGAAGGCCTACAGGCAATACTTCGCGAGCACCTGACCCTGGCCCAGGAATTCAAGGAGTGGGTGGAAGAGAGTCCGGACTTCGAGGTCCTGGCCCCCGTCCCCTTGAACACGATTTGCTTCCGGTTCCAACCGGGAAAGCGGACGGCCCAAATCCCTCCTCCGGAGGAGCTGGAGAGGCTGAACAAGGCCCTGCTGGATGAGGTCAACCGCTCGGGGAGGATCTTCATGACCCACACCAAACTGGGAGGCAAGTTTTCCCTTCGCCTCTGTATCGGACAGACCCAGACCCGGCGCGAGCATGTGGCCCAAGCCTGGGAGGCCCTGCGGGCAACTCGGGTGGTCAGGGAATGGCGTTAGTGGCAAAGGCCGCGAGACAGGCCGCGATCCACCATTAGACGTAGAAGGCCATGCTGGCGAAGGTCACGGTGCCTTGAGGGTCGGGCCATTGCCCATATTTGAGGAGTTTGCCTTCCCCGGCAGGGACTGCAGCCAGTGTGGCCAGCAGAGCATAGATGGCAGAGAGCCCGCAGATCTTTCTTTGGTTCTTCTCCTTCTGAATCTCCCCAAAGAACCCTTCACTATCCACCCTTTCGATCTGCCGGATCAATTCCTGATCCTCGCAGGCAATGGACCTCCAATCCATCTCCCCCAAGGGATACCGGTCCCCGAAGCGAGGACCCATGTGGGCGAGGTCCACGCTGGCGAGGACGCAGATCCGATCTCCCCGAAGGACCATGGCCTCCTTCAGGGCATTCAGGAGGGAAGAGATGTGAGGATCCTGCAGCGGCGATTGCCCCTTGTCGATCAGATCTTGGAAGGAGGAGCAGAGGATGGGAACCACTCTGACGGGCCGTGAATCTCCAAAGATATAACGTAGAAAGACCATCTGCAATTCCAGGGAGTGCTCGGCCCGATGGGCAATCTCCTCTGCGAAGGG
Source organism: uncultured Methylomirabilota bacterium (assembly GCA_963718295.1). Lineage (GTDB taxonomy): Bacteria > Methylomirabilota > Methylomirabilia > CAVQYV01 > CAVQYV01 > CAVQYV01. Next base: position 50,602 of record CAVQYV010000003.1, read on the forward strand.
ATCATAAGGGCATTTCCCCGCGAGAAAGGCAACCAGATCCTGATCCGCCTCCAGGTTTCCCAGGGGAGTGGAAAATCCTTTCCGGGTGAGGATGAAGCGGCTCTGAGCCTCGACGTGTAAGGTCCCGAGAATCACAAAGGTATCGGCATTGGAGGACTCCGCAATCTCCTTGTAGGCGAAGGCATAACAGGCTCCACCCCTGGAGTAATCGATATGGGGGATGATGGCCCCCCTCAAGGGCCTGCTGGCTGGCCTCCTCTCTGCCACCGCCTCGGGCATTCTCCCCGGGCCTTCTGGGCTCAGGAAATAGGAAGAGAGCTGTTCAGATAGCTGGACTGGGTCCGATTCATAGCTCTTCCCGGCCAGCGTGGCCTTCCTGATTGAGGAAGAGCCAAACTCCTTTTCGACCTCCCTCTTATGCTGGACAAATCGCTCATTATCCAACAGTAGATGATTGTCCAGTTGGTGGACGATTTCGCCAATCGTCTCCTGGAAAAGGAGATCTCCATACCGACGCATATACTCTGCCTGGATGTCCAGGAACGAGTGATTTCCGTCGAAAAGGCTGATCACGAAAAAGGTGGGCTCGGGAACCAGAACGGTTTGCTCTGAATACAGGAGGGGATCGCGGAGACAGATCATCCTTCGCCCGGAGATCTCAGCGGGAAAGGCCTCAATGCTACGTATCTTCGGAAATTCCATCCGATGTTCTCCTTTTCTTTGTCTCCCCTTCGCCGTGCGGAGCCAAGGTGCAAGACCGAGGCCCTCCCTTTTTACAGGCGAAACCCGATTTCGTCAAGGCCCCCCCTTCCCTCATCTGGCACCTTCCATCCGTCCCCCTCCTTTCCCGAACTTCCTTGACCCAAGCGGATCAGCATGGTATAAGGGCTCCCATGAGGGGAGCCTGGAAACTGGCTCCCACGAGCCATGTGACATGAATCATCTGCTTATGGGGAGGGAACGAGATGAAAAAGTGGCGCTGTACGGTGTGCGGTTACATCCATCAAGGGCCGGAGCCGCCTGCCACCTGCCCGCTCTGTGGGGCATCCAAGGACAAATTCGTCCCGGTGGAATAGGCGCAACAAGAAGGAGAAGGAGAAACATCCATGGCCGGATCCGAGATGAAGAGGATTGGGGTATTGACAGGAGGGGGGGACTGCCCGGGCCTGAATGCCGTGATCCGGGCGGTGGTCCGGACCGCGATCGGGAATTATGGACTGGCGGTTGTCGGCATTGAGGATGGCTATGAGGGTCTGATCCTGCCGGACAAGACCAGGGATCTCACCCTGAATGACATTCGGGGAATCCTTCCTCGGGGAGGCACCATCCTGGGCACCACCAATCGGGCAAACCCCTTTGCCTGGGGGGTCGAGAGGAATGGGGAGGTAAAGTTCGAGGATGTCTCTGCCACGGTAATCTCCCGGGTAGAAGCCCTGGGGCTCGATGCCCTGGTGGTGATCGGCGGGGACGGCTCCCTCAGGATCGCCCAGAAACTGTCGCACATGGGAATCCGCCTGGTGGGAGTCCCCAAGACCATCGATAATGATATCTCCGCCACCGATGTCACCTTTGGTTTCAATACTGCAATGACCACTGCCACCGAGGCCCTGGACAAGCTGCATACCACCGCAGAGAGCCACCATCGGGTCATCATCCTGGAGCTGATGGGCCGATACGTGGGCTGGATCGCCCTGGAGGCGGGGATGGCTGGGGGAGCCGATGTGATCCTCATTCCCGAGATTCCCTTTGATCTGGGTCGGGTCTGCGAGAAGATCTATACCAGGAAGGAGAGAGGATCTCGGTTCAGCATCGTGGTGGTCGCGGAGGGGGCTTATCCGTTGGGAGGGCAGGTGGTGGTCAAAGAAGCTGCCGTGGGGGCCAAATACACGGAGAGGCTGGGAGGCGTCGGTGAGAAGGTGGGTGATGCCATTGCCAAGTGTACGGGGATGGAGGTCAGGGTGACCGTCCTGGGGCACATCCAGAGGGGCGGCTCCCCCACCTGCTTCGACCGAAACCTGGGATCCCGGTTCGGGGCCGCGGCAGTGAAGGCCCTCATGGAGGGGCAATTCGGTAAAATGGTCTGCCTCAGGACCCCCCATATCCAGCTGGCCACCTTGGAGGAGGCCGTGGGAGTGACGAAGTCGGTGAACCCGGAGGGGGAAATGGTGAAGACCGCAGAGGCCCTCGGGATCACAATGGGACGCTGAGGATAAGATATCATAGACCTATAGGGGAGAGAGGCAAGGGACAAGCATGGGGCTGGATTTCGATCGAGTGAGCAAAAGGATTGAGGGATACCAGGACGAGATGGTGGCGCTCCAGGCGGATCTGACGGCACTTCCCGCCCTGGGGCCGGAGAACGGGGGCGAGGGGGAACAGGAGAAGGCCCAGCGCCTGCTCCGTTTTCTGGAGGGACTGGGATCTTTAGAGATAGACGAGATCCGGGCGCCCGACAGCCGGGTCTCCTGTGGCTTCAGACCCAACCTGGTCGCCCGCACGAGAGGGAGAAGCTCTCACCCTGCCGTCTGGGTGCTGACCCACATGGATGTGGTGCCTGCCGGAGAAGCCTCGCTCTGGACCAAGAATCCTTTCCGGCTCTGGATTGAGGATGGAAAGATCTACGGTCGGGGCGTGGAGGACAACCAGCAAAGCATGGTCGCCTCCCTCTTCGCCCTGAAGGCCCTGCAGGAGGAGGGAATCGAGCCCTCTCGAGGAATTGGATTGGCCATGGTGGCCGACGAAGAGACCGGCAGCCGCTTGGGCCTCCAGCACCTCCTCCAGGAACGTCCAGGGCTCTTTCATCCCTCGGACCTGATCATCGTTCCCGACTTCGGGGAGCCGGAGGGGAGCCAGATCGAGATCGCCGAAAAGAGCATTCTCTGGCTGAAGTTTCAAGTCCTCGGAAAACAGTGCCACGCCAGCCGGCCCCAGGACGGCATCAATACCCTGCGGGCCGCGTCTCATCTGGTGGTAAAGCTGGATCGCCTGCTTGGACTCTTCCCTAAGACCGATTCCCTCTTCGATCCTCCTGCTTCCACCTTCGAGCCCACCAAGAAGGAGGCCAATGTCCCCAACATCAACACCATCCCGGGGGAGGATGTCTTTTATCTGGATTGCCGGATCCTTCCTCAGTATCAGTTGGAGCAGGTGGAGGCAAAGATCGGAGAATTGGTGAGAGAAATCGAAGGGGAGCTCGGGGTAAAGATCCACACCAGCCCCGCCCAAAGGGATCAGGCTGCTCCTCCCACTTCTCCCGAGGCCCCCGTAGTGAAAATGGCCGCCCGGGCCCTTAATGAGGTCTATCAAAAGGAAGCCCGGATCGTGGGAATCGGGGGAGGGACCGTGGCTGCCTTCTTCCGCAGGCGTGGCTATCCCGTGGCGGCCTTTTCCCGAATCGATCGAACCGCCCACCAGCCTAACGAATACAGCCGAATTGAGAATATGTTGGGCGATTGTCGGGTTCTCGCTCATTGCTTCTTGCAACCACCCGCGGCATAGGCTATCATGATGTGCGGGAAGGGGAAGCGCGAAGACGAATTCGCTGGAAGGCACGTCCACGGAAGCATCGGTGTCACTTCAACCTGAGTATTTGTGAATGCATTGGCATCATACTCATCAAGGAGGAATGAGATGAATTGGCAACGCATAGCCATCATAGCCCTGCTGTCAATCCTGAGCCTGATCGCGACCTTGGTCTTGGCCCAGTCCCCTCCTGGTAGGCTCGCGGACCCCCAGGATCCCTTCTTTCCAACTCGTCTCTCAGCGGAGGGGGGAAAGGCCCTCAAGGTCTCTGACTTCGAGCCCCCTGAAGACTGTGGAGAATGCCATGAGCAGCTCTACCAGCAATGGGAAGGCGGGATGCATGCCAATGCCTGGAAGGATCCAGCCTACACCGCGCTCCATCATCTGGCCAGCAAGGAGACCAATGGCCTGGTGGATCGTTATTGCGTTGGGTGCCACACTCCAATTGGAGTCCTGGTGGGAGAGGTGAAACCGGGGCAGGGATTTGCGGTGAGTGAGCTATCCCAAAAGGGAGTGCAGTGCGATTTCTGCCATACCGTATCGGGAAGCAAGGGAATCGGGAATGTTGCCGCAATTTCCTCTCCTGGGCCGATCAAGCGAGGTCCATTCAAGGATAGCGAATCCCCGGCCCACCAGACCGCCTACTCCGAGCTTCACACCCGGGCTGAATTCTGCGGTATGTGCCACGATGTCTATCATCCGGTCAACGGACTGCCCCTGGAGAAGACCTACACCGAATGGGCTGAGGGTCCTTATCCGGCGCGAGGTGTGAAATGCCAGGACTGTCATATGACGCCCGGGGTCACCAAATTCCAGAAGAACCCCGGAACCGCTGCCCTGATAGGGGCACCGGAGCGGGAACATATCTGGACCCACAAGATCGTGGGCGCCAACGCCTCCATGACCGCGCTTCTGGGATTCAAAGACCATAGCCAGGCCGCCCTGGAGAGGTTGAGAGCCGCAGCCACTGTGGAAGTCCTGAGCCCTGGCCGGGCCCGGGCGGGCGATTTGGCCATTGTGAAAGTCAAGGTGACCAATGTGGGAGCCGGCCATTTCTTGCCCACCGGCCTGACCGAGAGCCGTGAGATGTGGCTGGAGGTGGTCGTAACCGGCCCTGCCGGCGAAAAGCTGCTTCACTCCGGAAAGGTGGATGAAAAAGGAGACCTGGATCCCGAGGCCGTCCTCTATCATACGGTCTTCGCCAATGCCAAAGGGGAGCCGGTGGGGGCCCGCGTCTGGGAGGCCGACTACTTGCTCTGGGATCATCGGATTCCTCCCCTGGGCCATGCCCTCGAGAGATTCAGCTTTCAAGTTCCGCCAGGGGTGAAAGGCCAGTGTCAGGTGGAGGCCAAGCTGCTCTATCGCTCCTTCCCCCAGGACCTGGTGAATCTCCTTTTCGGTGAAAAGGCTCCATCATGGCCCATCTACGAGATGACCCGGGCGAAAGGCTCCTTCCATACAGACTGACCACGGGGGGGAGATTGACTGAGGGATCCCCACCCTATCGTTCTGGCAACCGGGGGAAGGGCCCCTCGTTGGGCCCACGAGATGAGTTGTGCTGCTCTTCCTCCATCTTGAGGATTTCGACCCGCCTTTCCCACATGTGAAAGCTTATCAGGTCATGACCCATCCCGGCCTCAAATCCTGCCCGCAGGCCATCTCTTCGAAACGGAACATGAGGAGTCTGGAAGAAGCACGAATCTAAGAATCATGAATCGCGCCACCCGTTCACTTTCACTTGCAGCCATGGCGGCATGCGGGTTTCTCACCACCCTGGCCTTCCCGGGTATTCTGGGACCGGGGAATTACAGTACCCCAAACGGGGTCATATCGCCGCCCCCCGTGGATGCAAAGACCCTGCATGAGGTCCCCTCCGACGGATACCGGGTCCTTGCAGCCTATCCTCACGATCGAGCCGCCTTCACCCAAGGGTTGGTCTTTGAAGATGGCTTCCTCTATGAAGGGACAGGCCTGAATGGGCACTCCTCCCTCCGAAAGGTGGCATTGGAAACAGGAGCCATCCTGAAGCGGCGCGACCTGCCCGCTGAATTCTTCGGCGAGGGGATCACCATCTACCGAGACCGGATCATTCAGCTGACCTGGCAATCCCATGTCGGATTCCTATACGATAAAGATAGCTTTGAGCTCATAGGGAAATTCAGCTATCCCACGGAGGGCTGGGGAATCACCCATGATGAAAGGCGTCTCATTGTAAGCGACGGTACAGCCACACTGCATTTCTTGGATCCCGAGACCTTCGCGGAAATCGGTCGAATTGAGGTCCGCGATCGTCATGGGAAGGTGTTCCGACCTCAATGAGTTAGAGTACGTCAAAGGCGAGATCTACGCCAATGTTTGGCAAACCGACCGCATCGCAAGGATCTCTCCTGCGTCGGGCAGGGTGATAGGATGGATCGATCTAGTGGGACTCTTGGGGCCAAAAGACTGCGAAAACCCAGTTGATGTCCTCAATGGCATAGCGTATGATGCAAAGCACGATCGCCTGTTTGTGACTGGAAAATTTTGGCCAAGGCTTTTTCAGGTTGACCTGGCTGCTCCGAAATGACAGAGGGTTTGATCGGCGCTCCATCTTTGCGGATCTTTCCCAACAAGGAGTGAATAGATGGCCATATTCCGTGATCGTCCGTACGGCAATGCCCGATTCTCGGTCGAGGTGAACGACTCAAGGCTGCAGGACGTAATCGAGGTCCATCTCCCGGAGATGGCAATCGACCTGGGAGAAATCCGAGGGGGAGACGCGATCCCGTTATCGAGTCACAAATTTGCGAGAAGGCCGCGTCTCGGCAACCTCCTCCTCAAGAGGGGATTTCGGGGTTCCTTGGATTGGTACGAGTGGTGGAAGCAGGCTGCAAGCGGAGACCCTGACCCCTATCGCACCACGATAGTCTCTCTGTTGAGCGAGGATAGGTCAGCGGTGGTGGCCAGATGGAAGCTCAAAGATGCCTTCCCAGTTCGTTACTCCTATTCCCCACTGGACGGAACAGATGGAGGCATCTTCGTCGAGGTGATCGAGATCGCCTGTCAAGACGTCGAAATGGAATGAGAATGGCACGAAATCGATTGCAAGACCTGGTTACAAGGTGGCTACGACGTCGATTAGATTCCTCAGGAACACGCCATGACAGCTGAAATCGGGATGAGAGAGAACGACCAAGAGCGGTTTGAATTGGCTCGCTGGCTGATTGGGAGATATGACCGACTTCTCTCATCGACAGCCACTGGTTCCGCTGTTGTTTTGCTCACCGATGGCCTGCTGCTCTTGGCGGTAACCCTCCTGGTGGGAAAGACGCCATCGGCTGGCCTTCCATTCTATACCACGGTGGATCTTCTTTTCGTGGTCTGTGTGGGGGCGACGGTCTTCCTTCTCTTTCTCTCTATCTTTTTCGCTTCTTGGGCCATTGCTCGGCCTCGGATCGAGAGAGGCGAGGCAGGGGAGGACGGCAATAGGCAGGGTATCTTGTTCTTTGATTCCCGGGGCACGGCAAGGGCATTTCGGGAACTGAAAGACTTCGAGGAGGCGTTCAGGGACGCCACCCGGGAAGAGATGATCCACCATGGCCTGGCGGAGCTCTTCTCGGTCATCAGGGCTGACCATCACCGCAACCAAAGGCTCAAGCAGGCCATTTTACCCTTGCTCATCTCCCTGGCTCCATTCTTAGGATCCATCATGATATTGCTCGTCCGATCCCTCTGATAGCGCGGCCTGACCCTTCTTTGCTTCCCGCAGACCACCGATCCGTCGAATCATCTTGTAACACAAGCCTACGCTCTTGCTTTCAGCCAGAGCTCAGAAAGAAAAGAGCCAATCATATCTGGAGTTGGACCTCCTCCTCAGGAGAGGAGATCGATAACGAAAGAGGTCACATGAGGGAACCCCTTTCCCCTTCCCGAGGCGCCGGGCCGGTTGGAACTCGACTCGAGAAAACGGTACCCCTTCATTCGGGGTTGGGCGGATTGGTGCTCAAACATCCGCCGCGACCGTGTGCTAAATGAGATGAAGCTGCGGACGGCAAATCAGGACAGCCTCAGTGCCAGGGTGTCCACGGATTGGATGGATCCCCAATGGGACGAATATCTGAGCCGGGCCCCCCTGGGGCAGTTCCAGCAGTCCAGTTTGTGGGCACGAGCGAAGAAGATTGAAGGCTGGGAGCCCACAAGGGTTCTGTTTTTGGGTAATGACCAGATCGCGGGCGGCTTTCAGGTGCTTTCAAGACGCGCTCGTTTCGGCGGCCGCATCGGATATGTCAGCAAGGGGCCAGTGCCTTCCCCTGAGTCCAATGAAATCAAAGAGTTCGCTGTCCGCCAACTCCTGGCCATCACACGAGATCGAAACCTCGCAGTTATCACGGTTCAACCGCCTGACAGGAGCGTGCTCTTGTCAGGATTGCTGACTCAGAACGGGTTCTTGCCGAATCGTCTCCTGGGTGCCTTGACAGCTAACCTGGTAATTGACTTGTCTCCTGGGATAAAAGAGATTGAAACCCGCATGCGTCCTCACACCAGACAGGAAATCAGACAAGCTGTAAGGAGGGGAGTAAAAATCAGGGAGGGCGACGATGCGGATCTTGCAGCTTTTTTCCGCCTCATGCTGGCAACCTGCCAGAGACAGCAGACCGAACCGAATCCGGGGAGTGAAGCTGCATTACGGGAGATGTGGATCGCCCTTCATGCTGGTGGCCATGTCAGGCTCTCCTTTGCTGAGTATGGGGGAGAGACTGTAGCTGGACTGTTCACCATTCCTTTCGGAAAGCGCGTGACTTTCTGGAAAAAAGGATGGTCTGGAGAACACCGAGATTTGCATCCGAACCAACTTCTTTTTTGGGAAGCCATCGAATGGTCTACCTCCAACGGATTCGAATCCTGCGATTTTGGCGGAATGGACGTCCGACTCGCTCGAGCCATTCTGTCTGGCGGGACTCTGACCGAGGAGATGAGGCGCAGCAGAGACTTCTTCAACCTTGGCTTTGGTGGATGTCCAACCATCCTGCCGGAAGCGTTTGTCTATCTCTCTCATCCTGTCTTCAGGCTCATCTACAAGGGCTTAGCCAGCGGCTTTTTCGCAGGCGCTTCCCGGAGATTTCGGAGATTCATCCGTACCCTCTTCAGGTCCATGGGGTCCTCCCGCGATTCAGGGGGGTTTGGGTTAGGTTTCCAAGGGGTTGCGAAACACAGCGGCCAGATCCCGCAACCAGATTCTTGGGCTGGAAATGACTCGGCGCTCTTCGCGTTCTCGGCATTATCATCCCAGGGCACACAAGGTAAATGGCCCGTGGCTTTCTGAGGAGCAGGATTGGTGAAGAAAGTCATCGAGATAGAGTCTCCCGATGTGGCTGAGTGGGATGCCCTGGTCAGAGAACACCCCTGGGGGAGGATCTGCCACCTATCTGCTTGGCGCCAGGCTATTGAAAGCAGCTTTGGGCATATCAAAGGCCATTTCCTTAGCTTCAAGGAGGATCGATCAGAGAGGATAACCGGCGGAATAGCGGTCTACGCTGTTAAGAAGTCGGCTATTGGGAAATCGGATCGTCAGTGTGCCGTTTGCCCCATTGAGCGACCCCCTGATCTCTTCCCCGGAAGACTTGGATTTGTTGCTGCCCCATCTGATCCGTCTGGCGAGGCAAGCGAATGCGAGCCGCATTGAAATCAGGGCCTTCCGGGCCGCCTCTTTGCTTCATGATCTTCGGCTGGGCAAGAGCACGTTCTACAAACACCACTACTTGCTGCTCGACCGAACTCTCGAAGAAATCAGGAGAAGTTTCAGTCGAACTGCTGTGCTGCAAGTGTTATCGAAGGCTCACGGGGGCGGATTTAAAATCGAGGAAGGCAAGGCGGTATTGGCGTTGGAGGCCTTTTACGCTCTGTTCACCCAGTCCCGTCGAAGGCTTGGCCTGCCGCCAATTCCCTATCGCTTTTTCTTTTCACTGTGGGAAGTATTCGGGCGCTCCGATCATCTTGCGCTCTTGTTCGCAAGACACAGGGGGGACATCATAGGGGGCGTACTGTCTCTCAAGTTCAAGGATACCTTCGCCTTGGAGTATTCCGCCGACCTGGACAAATACCGAAAGCTCGGAGTCGTTCAGTTCCTTTACTGGGAGGCAATCAAGCTGGCCTTCGAACTGGGTGAGATCTGTTATCGCAATATAAGGTAGGGCTCATGGACCCCTGGATGCTTGAGGTCTCATACAGGGTGCAAACCTGCAGAGAGTTGTCTACCAGGGCCGAGGCCACGATCCTGGACCGGGTAGATTCCACCCGTTGACCCGGGTGAGAAAGGAGATCTTCCCGCACCCTTGCATCCCAAACATCTGGACGCCCTCGATCTCTCTGATCTTGATATAGTGGAGGTTTCCGGGAGCACCTGATCTGACTTACCTGGGCATAACCCCTTCCCCACCTTAATCACTTTTCCTTGGAAGGTCCTACTTTTTCTCGACGTCTCTCCCCTGTCGTCCCGAAAGTCGAAAGTTGTTTTAAAATCAACGCCCCCTGGGGTTGGTGTCCCCCGGGGGTCGGTCCTGCCATTAGCCTAATGGGTTAACAAGAAGTGCGATTGGCAACAATAGGATCAGTGTTGTTAAAAGCCACCAGTTGGCTGATTCGGTATCCCCTCGCCTCTTTTTCGAAATACCTTTTGCTGTCGTTGCGACGGCTGCGGTCGCCGCCAAAAGCACAACGGCTAAAGCCATGTACCCGCGGTTAGCGCAGCCAAAGACAGTTTTCGGGGTGAAATACAGCCAGACAAGTGCGGCCGGCGCAATCGCAGGCAGGACCAAATGTCGAAATAATCTTTGCTTGGATATAGACGTCTGGTCCAAATTCGCCATATGCTTTCTATGCTCTCATGCCTCTAAGCTGCCCGAAACGGGATCGGTGTGCTGTATGATTGGGTGCTACCCTTCCATGGAGAGCAAGGCCTCACCGACAAAGCTTGAAAGAGGAGCACTGTAACGAACGCCTTCGTTTTCGAAGGACTTGTATCCTGCTCCTGTTTTCTCTACATGCATGAATCATTCTTTCACAATGACTATGATGGTATCTTTCTTCATCTCGATACTTTTTGCGGGCTGCCAGGGGCTCGCGATCTTAATATATACCGTATATCCGGTCTCCTCTTTCACAAAGATCCCCGCGGTCTCATCACTGCCCCTGGAAGTCACTCCCGGATGACTCCCATAGAAAGCCATCACTTTTTTCACGCTGTCTCCGGTCCTGTAACAGTATCCATCAGCCCCTGCCGTCTTCCTCAAGAAATCTGTTTCCTCGGTGTCCAGCCAGGCTCCTCCATACACCGCGGTGCCAAAGTGCTCTGCGCCATAAAGGAAAGCGAAAGAGGCAAAGACCGCAATCAGTACCGTAAGGCTGAACGTAACCTGTCGCATACCAGTTACCCCCTATTTCTTCACTAATTCGACCCTGCGGTTCTTCGCTCTGCCTTCCTCGGTCTTATTGTCCGCAATCGGTTTATCTTGCCCATGCCCTATGGAGCTCAGGCGCTTGGCATCAATGCCCTGGGCTACGATTGCTGTCACCACAGCCTTCGCCCGGTTGTCAGAAAGCATCTTGTTGGATTTCGGGTTACCTACGTTGTCTGTATGGCCTTCTACGCTTATCTTGATTTCAGGGTTTGCCTTCAGCATCTGGACGATCTGCTCAATGATTACTTTGGATTCAGGCTTGATGGCCGATTTGCCCGTATCAAAGTTTATGTAAAGAGCTATGTGGCCATCGCGAGTTAGCGCGTTAAGCATGTCGCTTGCTGTGACATCCTGTTTCATTGCCTCTTTCGCAACGACGGTGAGGTAATAGTCGCCTCCGCCATTGAATGGCACGACTTCCACCCAAAGCTCGCTGCTGCCTTTAATGACCTTTCCAACCACCATACGGTAGCCGCAGTTTTCGGCACAATCTGCGCCGGAACACAATCCATCGAACAGGATAGTTCCTCCCATGTTCTTAACCGCATTCACATAGTTGCGTGATATTTGAAGTTCGCTGGATTCTTTAGCGTCTTCCTTCAATGTGTAGGCTCTATGATGTTTCTTTCCTTCTACCGTAATACAGTCTTTGCCATTAAAGAAACGGTAATCAGCAAACTCCTGATCTGCGGCATCAATTATTTTGTAATTTGGCATCCCTGAGAAAAATGGTGTGTCCTTGAAATCGGATTCTGCTCCTGCCTCAGAAGGTGCCCCGGAGATCATAAGACAGACGATACAAGAAACCCATATACTTCTTGATTTGTTTAGCATGGTGCCTCCTTTCTTCCTCCATTTTTTGTGATATCCTGTGGCCAAAGGTCATGATCAGCCGCTCGTATAGCGAGCGAAGCGATTCGGCTGCAACGCGAGGTTGGGCGGCAATGAATGAACGGGATACTGTGCTGCCGACCTTATTTTACCGTCTCATTTCTTGAGATGCTTCCGAAGAAACCTGATGGTTCGTTCCCATGCTACCTCCGCGGCTCGGGCATTGCAGGCGTCTGCTCGGTCAGACTCAAAGAACCAATGACTGGTGTCAGGGTAGACGAAAAACTCGGCCACTCTGCCTACCTTTTCGAGACTCTTCTTGAGTTTCTTGAGCGCCGCATCCGAAACCCAGTTATCCTCTTCTGCAAAGTGACCCAGGAAGGCAGCCCGACTACGGGTGTAATCTCCCGCCCGTGCGCCATAGAACGTCACGGCTGCTCCAATCGGCAACTCGGGCCGTTGCGATAGCCAGAGAGCCCAATGTCCACCCATGGAAAATCCCACAACCCCAATGGTTGACCCTTGAACCGCTGGGTGAACGGAAAGTTGCTCGATGACCCGGATAAGCGTTTTGTATGTCGGTTCTCTCTTCGGCTTCGCACGCAGTCGTTTTGCGCCTGTGATGGTGGTGGCGACTTGGCCTCCAAACAAATCGGGAGCGACCGCAACAAAGCCTTCCTTGGCGAATCGCTCACAGACACATTTGAAGAATTCATTCAACCCCCACCAACCGTGGATTACGAGCACGCCAGTGCCTTTCCCCGAAGGTGGCAGGGCGGTGTATACATTTGCGGACTGCGGTGTTTTTCCAGGCATCTACGTTTCTGCATCCGATGGGGATGACTGAGTTAGCCCCCCCGATGCCAAAGTCAGTGGCGCCTTTTGGCCATCTTCTGAAGTGTTAGACAGTGCACGGCTCTGGTTGTAGGACATTGCGGGGTTCTCGACTCCAGACCGCGTCTATGTAAGACCCAGAGGTGGAAAGTATCGCCTTGATGGTCCATATTAAGTCGGCAGCAGAACTCTCTTTCGCTCTCCGCAGCTTGCCAATCATTTCCTGTTATATCAATTACCCCTGTATCGGCTCCTCATCATCCCAGCCAGGCTCGGTTGCTGCAGTCGTTACCCAGCCCACAGTACCCCGGTAATCAATCCTCTGCCACTTTATGCCCTCCAACTCCTGGGATCCCTCCAACACCGTGACCTTTGCTTTCGGCGGGAGATAGCCCACGGGAAACGTGGCCGGTTCGTTGAAGACAGCGCTGGACCACCCGTGGTGCAGTTTCTTCTCGTCCCTCGCAAGAAGCTCTGGTATCCTCGCTTGGAACTGTCGAAATTCATCGCCATCCAACAAGCTCTCAACTTCATTTTTGCTGGGTAGGCTCGCGAAACGAGCGGCGATGAATTCTGGTACAGGACTGGCCTTCATGTGAACAACCGCGTGCGGTTCCTCCCTTTCCTCGTATAAACAGAATACTTGCATATTGTGATCGATCTTTTCAATCTCTAAGACATGTTCATGTACCTCTCTTGGCTCCATTGTGTCTACGTTGTCAATAACCTCCCAGTGGCTGAATGTCTTCTTTCCATAGCGTGGTGGTGCGCTAAGCTGAACACGCGTGCCTCTGGGGTAGATTCGGTAGATGTTCCCGTAGCCGTTGCCGCGTCCATTCGTATCGTCTGGAGAGCACTCAAGCAACGGAACATGTCGCCCATGCATACGCACATCCAGGACGCAATAGTTGTCATCAGCCACAGTCCAGTTGAGAGACCATTTCAGAATCACGGACTTGAGGACCGGCGCGTGCACATGGCGCGCAAAACGCACTTTGATGTCAGTCCAAGCGGCGGGTTGGGCAATCTTCTCCTGAATTGACTTGTTTGTATTTCCCAGCAGGGAATCCAACAACTCCAGAGAAGCCTGGCTCGGGCATATCCGGTCCACCTTCTTCTTGCCGCCAAAGTGGTATGTCACGCCCCAGATCTGCTGCGAGTCCTGCCCCATGGTGGCGCTGCTTGCGGATGTGGGATGGCGTACCACATAGAGGGCGTTGCCTGCGCGCATGGTCCCATCGCCCAAGGGCTCCAATGTAAAGTCCACGCTGCCGCTTTCCGGGGTTGGTTGGCCGTCGGGTTCAAAGTCCAGTTCTTCAACTTCAACGTCCTCGATCCTGACCTTCTCCGCTCGAGGCAGGATGCAGTTGAAGTCTCTCAGGTTGATGACGGCTTCACCGGTGGCATTAAGCTGAGAGATAATATCGGGAGTTTGATCGGCCGACAGCCGAATCTGGAGATGGCCCGTGTATTCCGGATGGAAATTCGTTTTCAGTTTGTCTTCAATCTTGCGCAGTTCTGATTTGAACAACGGGGCCAGCGTATCGGCGATTTTGATTAAGGCGCCGCCGATCTCCTGTCCTGCGAGCAGGGGAGTGATTTTGTCGAAAATCCCGGTCAGATGGAAGTTGACTGTAATCGGCTCGATCACTGCATACTCGTAGCACTTGGCGAGGTAATATAGATACTTGACTAGCATGAAACGGGCATTTTGGTCCATATTCTTGGCGTAGAGGAGAGCTTCGTGGTCGAGAATAGACAGTTTCTCGCGTTGTTGGCGCCCCGCCGAACTCACAGCCAGAAGATTTGACGTGACCTGGGAGTAAGCAGATGACAAGCTTTGAAGGCCTTCGGCCAGTTTCTCAAGGAACTCCGCTTTTCGCACATTCAGCGCTTCCAGGTCGCGCACGATTTCCTGAAAGTCAGGACTCTCCGCCTCAAGTTGCCTGAGTCTGGCGTCCACTTCACTGTGAGGTACATTGAGACCTGCGATGGAGTCGGTGATCCCTGCGAGCGCGGGGCCGATCGTATTGCCCACATGGGTCAGCGTGGCAGCCTTGCTCGCAGCATCTTTGGTCTTCGCGTCCCCTTCCTCCTTCGCTGCCTCGACAATGTCAGCCGCTTTGCTTTCCAATTTCGCTTTCGCAACGTCCGCCAGCAGGCTACTCAGCGGGCCGACCGTTTTGACGGGATCATCGGATTTGATCACATTGTCGGCGATCACCTTGCCGGCAGACCCCAGAGCGCCCAACGCAGGCTGCCCGTAGGGGATCACCTGGCAAAGGGCGGAGATCGTGCTGACTCCAAAATTGATCCACGCCGCTGCGATAGCTTTGTCCTCGGCCTTATTCATCAAGTCGGTTCGCTTGTTGCCCAGCTTTACCATAAGCCCCGCTATTTCCTGTTCCAATGCCTGGGCCTGCTCTCTAAGCTTCCTAAGGTTGTCCTTCTCTCCCTCGATTCTTTTAAGCTCCCTCTCAGTTTCCCTGTTCAATGTATCAATCGACTCGCCCGCTATTGCGGTTGCTTCCTGCGCCTGTGCGGCCTTTTGCTGAATCCACTTCGCAAGCGCCAGCGTCCTGATTCCATGGTTCACCTCGTCATCATACATTTTAAGGCATACCGGCAGGGAAAACAGAGGGGTCCAGCCTGAGGGATTCCCGAAGTAATCAAGGTGGCTTTCGATCCGATGCAGCAGCGTGGCCAATTCGGTCAGGGTCTGATGATAAAGCGATTCGTTAAACCCAATGCCAGACCGTTCTATAATCGGTCTAAATTCCGAGGTTGACGGCGGCGACTCCAGCGCGGTTATGTATTCTTTCAATAATGGCGCCATTTGCTCCATCTTCCCCGGCGACATCAGGTAGGCATCGCGGACATATAACAAAAACGTCTGGAGCGATGATGGGTGCAGCCACGCATTCCCGAAATCTTGAACGCTATTTGTCTCACGCTTTCCGTATGTTCCTTTCTCCTTTTTCGCAATTGGAGCTTCAAAGCTTTTACCTTCTTTTGTTGTGCGCTTGTCGATTTCACGACACCAATGCCCATGCAACCCGCCCACAGGATCAGTATAACATCTGATATCGTATTTTGCGCTTTCATACGGAGACCCCCGTTTTCCCCCAACAACGTCCTTGGCTCTTTCACCAGCCATTTCGCCGGAGGTATCGACGATGTCACTTGGCGCGGCCAACTTTTCGGTTGCAGAGGCCACTTTCTGATCAGCCATCTGTACAATCAACCTTATCTGCTGAACGTTCTGTTTGATGCTAGCCGCATTCTTCCGCTCATAGGGAATTCTGCCCTCCAAAAAATGGCCCGCTTTCGTCAACACAATTTGGGTAAACTCCTTTGCCTCAGCAAATGCGGCTGCCAGTGTTGGCTCTGCCGCCTCGGCCGCTTGTTGTGCGGCGGATATCGCCTCCTCGGACTGTTGCAGCAGTTCTTGCGTATCTTTCACCGCCTGCAGAAACTGTTCTTTCTGTTCGTTGCGGGAATATTTTGCGATTCTTTCCAGGCTTTTCATGCTTAGAAGTGCGGCCTCAACCGATTTCTTCGCAGCATGCGCCTTTTGGCTTGCCTCTGGTAACCCCTTCCTATCTCTGCCAAATTCCAATGTTTCGATGGCCCACAATGGAAATACACCGGAGAAACAGCCGCCGTCCCCACCATCGCCCGGTTTTCCGGGCTCCTTTGCATCCGTGCCGTCTTTCGGCCACTCGTTGCATCCCCATGCCCACGTGTCTCCTGTTGCCCCGTGCGGACCCCAAATACAATCTTCAAGATGCCAATACACAGCAGGGGGGTTAAAGGAATACTTTAAATGACCATATGTTGCTTCATTCGCATAATCAACGTTCAAGCGGAGTTCATTCCCATCGCTACCGTTCTCCCCCGCATGAGCAGCTTGCCCCTTTCCTCCGCGCAGACAGAAGTGGTTGTCCTTTACGTGGTCGGTTTCGAACTCATAGACATATACAGAGATGTTGCCCGCCGGTCGGCCGTGTGTGCCTTCATTCCCCTCAGCAGCCCTCTCGTTGCCATAGGGTAATGGACTCGTCATAATGCGTCCGGGTCTGCCATGTTGTTCTTTGAACACCAGCTTGCGCGCAAAGATATACACATCTGTTTCCGGTAAGCACAACTCTCCACTGATAACCAGTTCATCAGCGCAGATTGTTAGTTTCCGGATCGTTCCTTTCGGCGATGGTGCGTCAGGTAGCTTGTTCTCCTTCGGATCTTGGTGATAACTCCGGAACAGACCGTTGACATCATCCTCCTTACTAAACAGCACACGCATGCCGGAGATCACATGATTCTCTGAATCGTCTGCATTCTTCTGCTTTGTAATGGTGACATATAAAGAACTTGATGGGTCCGGCAGGTCGGGGTAATGGCTAACATAGTCTCGTTCGGGCTTGATTTCTGGCATTTGAAGTTCTTGTGGGGTTTCCATTTCCCATCCCTCCATCTTTCTTGGTTTGACACCAACCCCTTAATACTACAAGCATCCGGTGCATCCGGCAGGCATCCGGGGCAGGCATATGGGCATATGGTGTCACATCTTGAATTGTGAATAAATTGACTCAAGCTTTTCTCTGAATCTACGATCGACCTGCTTCATCCGCAGCTTGGCCGATCGGACAATATGGCTGACAGAGGAATAAGTGAGACCAAAGAGATCGGCGATTCGCTGATTCGTACACATCTTCCCCCAAGATAGAGACGAAAAAGAGAGTTTTCATGAAGGTCAGAACACACCAATTCTCAGTAGATGCTTATTGTGCAATTTCGTCAGCAGGATGATTGCAACAATCGAGCCTATCAGACAGAGAAACATATCGCTTTGTGTATCCCAGATGTAACCCTGTGTTCCAAGAAAGGCTTCTGTGTCGGTCGGATCGGAAAGGGAGGCCAGCCATTCAATAATTTCGTATACTGCCGAAAAAGCCAGAGGTACAGCGACAGATACAACACCAAGCCACTTGCCGCGCCTGAGAGGTGATGTTCGCGCCATGATCTCACGCGTATATATTGCCGGGCCAAAACCCTGCATGAAGTGCCCGATCTTGTCGTAATTGTTACGAGTCCAGCCAAACCAATCTTCCATCCAAAAGCCTATCGGGACTCTGGCGTAAGAGTAATGGCCCCCCAACATTAGGATCATGGCGTGGATTGCGATAAGAGTATAGGTTAAATTCGTCAACGGAAATCTATTATATGTAAACAGTAAAACCGGTAAAGCAATCATGAACGGGAAGGTTTCCAATACCCAGGTGAGGCGGGTATCATGCGGCTTAATTCCCGACCAAACCCAAAAGACCAATACTATTATCAGCAATATCATGCGATATTGATTGGATGACATGCAGTACCTCCTTTCCGACACCTCTATGTTTGATCGGCCCAAGGGCCGAATTGAGCGGCCGCCGCAGACGGCGCGTGTTCAGTGAACGCTTGCGTCCGCGCTCCAGCCACGACCGTTAGGGCATCGGCTGCATGCCCGGTTGGGCGATGGCTTATGCTTTTCACGTTGTCCGCCCTCAGGGGCTGATCCCCTTGCCTCCCTTGCTATCGAATCGCCCGTTCAACCCGGCTGATTGGGATTTGGAAGAAGCCCGAGAACTTCGCTTGCCTTAGCCTGAAAACTCAGACTCCTATCTCTCAAATCCGGTGGCACCTCGGGATAATGTGGATTGATCCGCACCAGGTGGGCCCCTGGTGTCAGTTTTGCCAGCCGTTCGCATGGCCAGCGCACCCACACCGGTGTGCTAAGGCCCGACCCGATGTCAATGACCAGAAGTCTTTTGCCCGCCAGATTGCCAATCCATCGATTGAGCCTTCCCTCCCCTTCCATCCAGGGCCTTTCAACGAACCATCTTCCTCCGCGAACATTGAGAGAAATGTTGCCCCTACAACGGGGGCACACAGGGTAGCGGCCTTTCGGCAGAGTGCCGGTCTGTTTGTCAATCAACGGCAGGTATTCTTCAAGGACCGGTTCCAAGGGGTAGATATCCTGACTGCAAGGGGTCAAGCATTGGTGAAAGGCGTAGTCCCCCTGAGGCGTGAAGGTTCGTTCTGCAGGAAAACCGTGTCGGACGAACAATGCGTCCACATTCGTAGTCAGAACGAAGGTGTCCTTCCTTTCGACCAGTCTGAGCAGGGTTTTGTAGATTCCCATCTCGACCGGTCCAAAACGGACTTCCGCAGCATGGGACAGGTAATAGCCCAACAAAAGTTCCTGGGGGAGGTCCGTCACTCCCATCATCATCAATTTGTTGCGATAGCCAAGCCCGTAAAGCCCTGGATATTTCTTGGCAAAGGAAGCCTCGTCGGTATAATCAACTCCGGCGTCGGCGGAGAGGCCCGCACCGGCGCCGATAAGAACCGACTCGGACGCATCAAGCCAAGCAGAAAAACGTCCTATTTTTCCATCAAAGGCACTTCTCATGGGACGTCCCTTATGGGTGACTCTCGGCCAAGACCTTGCAGTAGGTGTCATAATCACGTTTCGAAAAGAGGTCAAAAACCACCAGATCGAATCTTCCCGGATGGTCCAGCAACCATTGATCCACCGTTTTTACTGCGATTCTGGCCGCTGGCATGGCGGGAAACCCAAAGACGCCGGTAGAGATCGAACAGAACGCGATGCTTCGAATTGCCGAAACCTCTGATGCGAGATCTAGACACGCACGATAACTGCTTGATAGAAGTGCTTTCTCATCCTCGGGGATGTTTTCCGGGTTCCCATGGAAGATAGGACCGACCGTGTGCAGAACGAAGCGGGAGGGCAAATGGTAAGCCCTTGTGATCTTTGCCTGCCCAACTTCTTCGGAAGAACCCTGAATCCCCATGATGATAGCCGTATCCTCTCTCAGCCGTGGGCCGGCGGCAGCGTGAATGGCGTTATCTACGCAGGCATGAAAAGGCTTGAAACACCCCAAAAGGGCGTCATTAGCTGCGTTGACAATACAATCCACCTTCAATCCTGTGATGTCTCCTTGCCACAGAGCCCCCAGCTTCCCGGATAAGAAGCCGGGACAATCCGGAAACTGCTCCGAGATCCGGGGCAGAGACCCCGGATAGAAGGGAGGGATCAGCGCCCTTTCATAGGCCAAGAGCCCATCCAAAGTATTGAGACAACCTGAAGGAAACGGAAGGGGGGGTCTCGAAATCAGGGTGGCATACAAGGATTTTCGGGGCGTGCCATACTTCTCAATAAGGACGTTCTTTTCCCTAACTGAGGTCAGATCCGAAAGAAGACGATCGATCAGATGGGGAATATCCGATGGGGCAATAGCGGGGCCTTTGGGAATGAAAGTTTCGTCAAGATGGACAATGCCCCGATAATCAGAAAGAAGAACTCTTTTCATAGATTACCTTCAACAGCAGAATGCGAAAACACCGATTGAGTTCACCATCCTTTTCTTTCGTGGTGGTCTGACCCCTCTTTCTCCACTTTCTCTACCGTCCCACGCAGATGGACCCAATAACCAACGCTTTTCCTCCGATGATCAAGGAAGCCCAGTTCCCGAAGGAGTCCGCGAATCGCTCCATTCTTCCCGACAGGATGAGATATCCTTCCGCCCATTCTCGTGAAGGATAAACGTAAACCCTTACGCCGCCCAGGGTGGTGCCGTGGATTTCCAGAGAGGATTTGAAGTACCTCACCTGACCATTGACCTTCAGGTAACAATCCCCTCCTGCGCATCGAAAACGAATATAGACACATTCAAGGGGGCCAATATCGAAGGCAGCTCCCAAATGATCCAGTAGCAAACCCCTCCCCCAGCCTTGAGTCTGCCTTTCATCCACCACGCTTGCAGTCCCTGAGAACCAAAACCCGGAGGGCATTTCATAGGGAAGGATTCTCATAAGGAATCCAGGAGGGCTTTGGATGATAGCTGAGTCTCCGCTGGGGACGATGAGCTCGACCGGATCGATGCAAGGCACAGCTTGGGCATCGGAGATCATCAGATTCGTCGGCTCGCCGCCAAAGACCGCCATCAAGGCTAAAGCGCCTATAGCCCACCCCCATCTATGGGGATGCCGGGTGCCGTGGAAAGGATATCTGCTCTTCACTTGTCTTTTCCTCCTAGTTCACTTAAGGCTCCCGATTGGTATCCGGCCTTGCTCTTTCTCGACCCCAATCGGATTCGAGGCAATAGCGGCGTGCCATCCGGCGTCAAGAAGGGTCATGGGGTCAAATCTTTATTCTTGATAAAATGGGTGACCCTCTTTCCTTTCCCTTCCCCTAATTACGCCGGTCAATTCTCATGGAGCCTGACACGGATGCGGGTAATGACGTCATTGGCCACCGAATCGACGGTCACCATTGTGGAGGCCGCCGCCACCGCATCGAAATCGCGATCCTTTTTCTCCGGCAGCCATTTGCCATTGCCTGAAGTGGTCACTACTATCATGTCTTCCTGCTGGGCATGACGGTCCAGGAATGCCTGGATGTCCGGGTCCAGCCCCCAGGCGATGCAGGTGCCGATGAGGACCACCGCGGAATAGTCTGCGGCATTGACCGCGTCGAGCTGTTCGATACCGACGATCCTGATCGACGCGCCGTCGGATTGCAGGGCCTCTTTGAGCCTGGCGACCAGGGCATCCTTGAACTCACTGTTGCGTGAGGCCACCAATACGCGCTGAGCGGCGGCAGGGCCTGTCACTTCAGAGGGGGCGATATCCTCCTGCGGCCAGAGAAGCCTCGGCAGGGCGCATCCCAGTTGCATGCAGATCAATGAGCAGCACAATACATACAATAAAAGGCTGCGATTCTTCATGGACAGCTCCTTTGATTGCCAGAGTCGGAAATGGAGGTCAGCCCGTCAAGGGCTGACCTCCATTTCTTTCCCCGCCTCTCTCCAACTAAGGCTCCACCGATTCCCTCAGCAATATATCCTCTTTCAGTTCTCAGATCAAAACCGGAAGGCATCCCTTTTCCTTCCCTTGAAGGCAATTCAATGATATGCGCCCGGCTTCCTGGAAGACAACCCCAAGGGGTGGCATTCACCTCCTCTCCGGCGTCTCCCCGCGCTGCAGAACGACCGCCCTCCGGTCAATTTGGTTGATGAGCCCGCTGAAGATCAGTCCATGAATGGGATAAAGTCCATACCAATACAGCAGCCCCGACAACCCCTTGGGCCCGAAGATGGCGGTCTGTGAAAGCAAACACCCTCCATTGGCTCGGGGCAACAACTGGAACTGCAGCCAGGCTTTGCCGGGCAGCTTCATCTCAGCCCGCAGGCGCAATAGATGAGGCGGTTCGAGGGCTTCCACTCGCCAGAAATCCAGGGCATCGCCCACGCGAAGGCCGTCGGGGTCCCTTCGCCCCCGGCGGAGCCCCACACCGCCCACCAGGCGATCGACAAGCCCGCGCACCTCCCAGGCTCCATTCAGAAAGAGCCAACCCCGATCGCCTCCCATCCCCATAATCACCCGGTAAACCATTTCCGGTGGGGCAAGGACGATCTTTTGACGCTGCTCGGTCACTATGCCCTCTTTCGCCGAAAGGGTGACCGGCGGGACGTCGCCCTGGCTGATACAGAGGGCATCGCACCAGGAGGTCTCCACCTCCCCCGCCTCCAATTTCGCCAAGGCCCGCTGCACCGCAGTTCGATAGTCCGCAGGTTGGATGTGGGGGAAAAGCTGCCGGGCAGCAGGGTCACGGACGATGTTCTCATTGCGCAGGCCCTGGATCAGTGGCCGTGCCATGGATGCCGGAATGGGGGTGACGAGATTCACCCAGTAGGAGGACAGGCGAGGGGTCAGGACTGAAACGGGTAGCATCCACCGCTTTAGGCCTCGTTCTTGGGCATAGATCATCATCATCTCCCGGTAGGTGATGATGTCGGCCCCTCCTATCTCGATCGTCCGGCCCCGGCTTTCCGGCACTTCCAGGGCGGCAACCAGGTAATCCAGCACATCCCGGATGCTTATGGGCTGCGTCCGGGTATATACCCAGCGCGGGCAGATCATGACCGGCAAACGCTCCGTCAGGTGGCGGATCATCTCGAAGGAGACGCTGCCCGAGCCGATGATCACCGCTGCGCGAAACTCGGTCACCGGCACACCCGAGGCGCGAAGCGCCTCGCCCGTCTGCTGCCGGGAGCGGAGGTGCTCCGAGAGGCTCGCCCCAGGGTCTGCCAGACCTCCGAGGTAGATCAGCCGATCGATGCCGGCTGCCCGAGCGGCAGCACCGAAATTACGAGCGGCAACCAAATCTCGCTGGTGAAAGTCCGGACCACCCGTCATACTATGTACCAGGTAGTACGCAACCTGCACCTGCTCCATGGCGGAGGCAAGACTCTCGGGACGGAGCACATCGCCGTTCCGGACCTCTACCTGGCTTTGCCAGGTGCGCCCTTGTAGCCGGGTTGCGTCGCGCACCAGACAGCGGACCTTGTATCCCTTTTCCAACAGATGAGGGACCAGTCTTCCGCCGATGTAGCCGGTCGCGCCGGTCACCAAGATGAGAGGCTGGGGAGTGTTCATTGCCCCGATATCCTCATTATGGCACTTTTCAAAAAGGCTCCTCGGGCATCCGACGGATGGTATTGACGGCGGTGAATGAGCGTCTGATGGCGCGCCTGAACTTGGTTGCCGGATAGCCCAAGATCAGGGCAATGGCCGGGACATTGCCTTCGGGTATCCCCAACCGCTGGCACAGCGCCTTGTTGCGCTGAAGGATCGGAGCAGCGCCGCCTATTATTGTGTTGCCCAGCCCAAGAGACTCTGCAGCCAGCATGGCGTAGACGCAGGCTATGGTAGCGTCGGCAGGATCAGCATAGGGTGAATGGTGAAAAACCATGACGGTCGGGGCGTCATAGAAAAGGACATCGCGGCCCTCCCGGTGGCATCCGACATACATTTCCCCCAAGGGACGGACAAAGTACCTGAGCTGTTCGTAGGTTGCCCGGCGCAGGAAGGGACGGATCAAGGGGAACACCCAGGGCTTGAAAAGCTTAAGGAGCCCCTCGTATCCTTTGATGATCTCGCCGGCGAGTTCCCGCACTTGGCCCCGGCCACAAACAGTAACGCAACCCACGTCCCAGGGTGGGATTCCCATCGGGCCGGACGCAGCCATTTTTAGGATTCGATCCAGAAGCTCAGGTTCTACCTCCCTGTCCTCGAAACGACGAACGCTGCGCCGCCCCAGCATCAGGGCAGCGAGTTCATCGGCGGTTGCGCGCTCCTCCGGAGAAGGTATCGCCAGCAGGTCTTCGGGGGCAATACCGCGACCAGTAACTCTGATGCTGCCTTCCGGGCAAACCATCATGCAATGACCGCAAGCGATGCAGCCCAAGGGACTGGTATCGCGGACGCACAAACACCCATCCTTTATGGCCAGCACTTCGGCTGGGCATATCCTGACACATTGGCCGCATTGCTTGCATGTACGGTCGTCAATCTCCACCTTTGCGGCTTCACGGTACAAACTGTGTATCACGGCCATATCGGTCCTCCACTTAGCCCAATGGACCAACAAGAAGTGAGATTGGCAGCAATAGGATCAACGTTGTTAAAAGCCACCAGTTGGCCGACTCGGTATCCCCCCGCTTTCTTTCCGAAACACCTTTTGCTGTCGTTGCGACGGCTGCGATCGTTGTCAAAAACACCACCCCGAAAGCCATGTACCCGCGGTTAGCGCAACCGAAGACAGCTTTCGGAGTCAAATACAGCCACATAACCGCAGCCGGCGCAATCGCAGGCAGGACCAAATGCCGAAATAATCTTTGCTTCGATATCGACCTCGGGTCCAAATTCGCCATATGCTTTATATGCTCTTATGCCTCATGCCATCGGACAGTATGCTCCGGGTCGCCGATGCCGTTATGATGCTATGCTTTTCTTGCGTCCCACCATTTTGATGCCATTTTGACAAGATATTACCATTTTTACGACACAAGCAGGCGGATGCCCCATCGTAGCCGATCTCATCTGGTCCAAGACGTTGCTCAAAGCCAATTTCCCGTTACGGTTCCGCTGCATGAGTCGTGGACGGTTGTTTCGCAATAGGCTCGAGATGCAAGCGGCATTCATCAACGAGCTCCTGGATCAGTTCTCGCACAGATACGATACGATCGACGCGATAGGCATTGGCGCCGCATGTGGCGAAACCCGCGCGCATGTTACCTCGATATGCGTTAACCAGTGCCTGTGCTATGCAATACGGCGACTTGTCGGGCTCGCAGGTGACAAGGCACCGATATGGGCATCTGAACTTCACCTTCTCGCCGCTCAGTATTCGATCAACAAAGCTATTTCGGATGACTCGCAGGGGAAGTTTGAGCGGACTCTGAATGACCAGGATGTCTTCCTTCCGACAGTTGAGGTAAGCCTCCTTATACTGCAAGGACGCATCGCATTCGTCTGTACAGACGAATCGCGTACCCATTTGGACCCCATTCGCTCCCAGATTGAGAAAGCGAGCCATATCCCTTCCGTTGAAGACACCGCCCGCCGGTATCACAGGAATCGAAATGCCATGCTCTTTCGTGTAGTTCGCCGTGACCGACAGGACGTCCTGCACAATCGATTCCAGGGGAACATGTGAAGTGACGACGTCGTCCATTGAGAATCCAAGATGCCCCCCGGCCAAGCTCCCTTCCACAACGAAGGCATCTGGAAGCCGGTTGTGTTTTTTCAACCACGACCGGCATATCAGGTCGGCGGCTCGTCCCGAAGAAACAATAGGGATAAGTTTGATGCTCCTGTGCTTAACCAGCGCGGGCAATTTCAGCGGCAGGCCTGCGCCCGATATGATAGCTGCGACCTCCTCTTCGTCAGCGGCCTTTACGAGGTCTTCGTAGTTAGTCACCGCGCACATGATGTTGACTGCGATCGGGTTTGGCGTCAGCAACTTGGTTTGCTGCAACATGTCTCGCAGGCTGACGTACGACCGGGCAGCATAGCTGAGGGAGCGATCTGGCCATTCTTCCCCAGTTACCACGGATGCGACGACGCCGAGGGCGCCCTCATTCGAGACAGCGGAAGCGAGACGCGACCCCGACACACGCACGCCCATCCCACCTTGGATAATTGGAGGGTTTATTCGTAGATCGCCTATGATCAAATCCGGCAAGGACGTGACGTCCTTCATAGATATCCTTTCGGCCAATGCCACGGCATCAGCTGCGAGCGGAGCGAGCCTGCTGGATGCCGTTATCGGGCGATGGCTCGATAGTGAGCTGATTCACGATTACGTCGCAGGTCGTCACGTAGGCAAAACCAAATGCGAGGTTCAATAGACTTGCGAGATGCATCTCCTCGTTCACTGATCCGTTTCCATCCGCCGGGAAGAACACCCGGTAGTCCCGGTAGTAAGCATCCCGCGCCGTTGATTCGCAGCACATGTTTGTCATGATGCCTGAGACGACGAGGTCCTCGACTTTGAGGCAGCGCAGCACGGTCTCGAGATCGGTGTTGTAGAACGCTGAGTAACGATGCTTGAAGACGACTTTCTCGTGTGGCATCGGAGCCAACTCCGAATGGATCTCGCTTTCAGGGCTGCCTTCGAGGCACTTACCCTTCCACCACCATCCCATGATCCCGCTGTCGAGATCGCTAGGATGGTGAACGTGCTGGGTGAAGATCACCGGGCGGCCTGCTCGTCGAAATGCATCTACGAGGCGCCTCACAGTCGGGAGAATTGCAGCTCCGCCACATGTGAAGGTGGGAGATGCCGGGTCGAGAAAGAATTTCTGCATGTCAATCACGAGCAGGGCGCTCGCCGCCACGTTCAGCCGCATTTCGTGCTGGTTGTGAAGACTAATATGTTCCAACCACCCCTGGGTCTTGGACCCTATATTCTTGCTCGTTACATATGGTTCCATAATCCCTTTCCGGACCGTAGTCTTCGTTCGCCCAATGCCAAATTGAGCGGAAACCGCAGACGGCGCGTATCCATCGTACGCTTACGTTCGCCCCTTAGCCCCGGCAAGGCGGCAGCCTCGAAGGGGATGCCGCTCGAATGACTTGCTCGTGACGCCCGCAGCGCGAATGAGCCATGGATCACATGCGCTCTTACTGCTTCCCATCCAGGGCGCAGCGGAAGCCGATGGAGGAGGTACGGGTTCTGGGAAGCTCCTTCCGGCGATCGGTCACCTGGCAGTGCTCGGACTTGCACCACCACCCTCCGCCCCGGACCACCTTCCATTGTCCCTGCTCCGGGCCCTTGGGGTTCTCCTTGGGACTGTTGGCGTAGTAGTCCGGCGCGTACCAGTCCGCCACCCACTCCGCCGCGTTGCCAGCCATATGGAGGACCCCAAAGGGGCTCGCCCCTTCAGGGAGCGTCTTCACCCCGGTGGTTTTCCCCTGGACCGATTCGGCGGAATTGGCCCTCTTCTCATCCCAACGGCTTCCCCAGGGATAGACCTGCGAATCTCCGTGTATCCCTCCTCCTCGGGCCGCCTTCTCCCACTCCGCCTCGGTAGGAAGCCTCTTGCCTGCCCATTTGGCGTAGGCAGCCGCCTCCTCCCAGGAAACGCCCACCACGGGCTGATCCGCCTCGCTCAACTTGGGGCTGCCCCAGCAGGCTGGGGGGGCATGCTGGGTTTCCGCCATGAATTTCATATATTGAGCATTGGTCACTTCGTACCGATCGATCCAGAAGGAGCCCAGGAAGACCTTATGGGCCGGGCCTTCGACTGGGTCCGAGTCGTCGATCCCCATCGTGAACTCCCCCGCCGGGATTCGTATCATCTCGGAATGATCCTTTCCCATGGATCGAATCTCGATCGGAGGGCCCGCGGCGGGATCCGTCCTCTGGGGCTGGGCGAAGGCCCGGTCACTCCTGAATGCAAGATAAGGCGGCTCGGAAACCCAGGCCAAAAAGAGAAATCCGAGCACCGCCAGCAAAGTTGAAGTCATCGCAGTCTTCTTGCTCACTTTGAGTTCCTTTCTTGGATCACGGACTGAAGAATGGTTCAGAAGCAGAAGCGGATCTCTCCGCAAAGGTCCCACCTCTTGGCAATCATCAGGACGCGTTCCCGGATGGCCTCCTGATAGAGATGCCTCTCTTTTGCATTATAAAGGATGCGGCCAGTTATCGCAACGTGCTCGGAGAAGTTCTTCTCCAACAGATGTCTCAGGGAGGACCAGACCTTGGGCCGGGGATTGAGGATATCGACATAGCAATCATCGACCCCGATCCCGGCGATCTGGCGAATGAGGGCGGAGAGGTTCTCGTCGGTGTCGGAGAGGCCAGGTAGGAACGGTCCCAGGAAGGCGTATACCCGGATTCCTCTGGATCTTGCTTGCTCGAGGAGGGCAAAACGATCCTGGGTAGCAGAAGCTCGGGGCTCAATCAGGCGGCGCAGCGACTCATCCGAGGTCGTCACCGTAATCCCCAACTCCAGGTCGCCCCCCAGGCCCATGAGGTCCAGATCCCGCGCGGCCAGGGCCGACTTGGTGAGGATCGTGATCGGATAACGATGTTTCAGAAGCATCTCCAGGCAAGCCCGGGTCAAGCCATATCGAAATTCTACCGGCTGATAGGCGTCGCAGACCGAGCTGATGAAGACCCGGCCCTTGGGCGCGCGCCTGACCTGACGTTCCAGGATGGAAGGGGCATTCACCTTCACATCCACAAAATCACCCCAGGGCTCGGGGTGGGGGCTGAAGCGGGTCATTAAGCGGGCATAGCAGTACCGGCATCCATGCTGGCAGCCCAGATAGCAGTTGACCGCAAAGTCCGAGATGCCCGATCGGTTGAGGATGGATTTCCCCTCGATCTCCCGGATTCGGGGAAGATTATCCATAGACGAGCTCCTGCAGGCGGTGGGCGTCCTCGGCCATGGAGAGGTTGTTGAACATCAGGTAGGTGATAGTGGTCGGATCGATCTGATCTTTCAGCCAGGCCAACTCCTGGTCGGTGTAGCGATAGCGGAATCCGCCCTTGCCGTGCAGGCGAAAATAGCGAATGGAGCCAGCCAGCTGTCGATCCCGGAAGGGATCCACCCCGTGGATCAGGTCCAACTCCCGGCAGAGATCCTCAATCTCTTGCTCCGGCCAGTCCCCCCGTGGCTCCCAGACCAGCAAGTAATCGCGACGCTTGATCCTGCAAAAAAAGGTGCGCAGATTCGCCCGGCTGGCTTCAGCGGGGCAAAAGCTGACTGGGGTTTGAAAGAGGATGATCCGGGCCCTCAGCGCGTGGGCAATCTCCTCGGTGATGGCCCAGGCCTGAAGGACCTCTTCGGTGGCACGAAATGAGCCGTAATGACCCGTTTGGGCTGCAGCGATGGGCTTCTTCAGTCTCCGATAGGTGAGGGACGAGGGCTCATGGGTGATGAGCTGCCAGGCCTTGAGGCTGAATTCGAAGCCGGAGGGCGCCTCCTCTCGCCACCTCATGGCGGTGGCCACAGGAGGGGGCTGATAGAAGGACTGCTGGATCTCCACCACCGGAAATCGCTCGAAATACTGCGTCCTTTTCAGGGGAAACCCGCAGGTGCCGATCTTGACCAAGGAAGATGTAGTTCCGAGAGGGGGTGGCAATGGGAAACGATCACCTGTAGTTCTCGGAGCCACAGAAAGGGCAGCGCACCATCCCCTTGCCCGCGATCTGCAGCTCACCGCCGCAGTTGGGACATTTCCGCTCCGCCAAGGTCTTCGCCTCGGCGCTGACCAGGAGGCCCTCCTGCCAGTTGATGGATCCGGAAAAGAGGCCCTTTCCCACCAGGTCCCTGAGCAGGCCTTCCACGGCGGGCCGATCCAGGTGCAAATCGCGGCAGATCTCGGAGATCTTGACCCGACCCTTGGTTTCGAGCACGGACAGAATCTCCTTCTCCCGCCTCACTTTCTCCTCTGTTTTGGCCTCCTCGGAGGACCGCAGAAGGATATAGACCCCCCCAGCCAGGAAGGGAAGGACAAAGAGGATTGCCCCCAGGGTGAAACCGGAGGCCTGGAGCTTGCCCTCCCAGAGGCCGGACACCAGGAACCCTCCGGCTGCCAGCCCCACCCCGAGAAGCGCCCATCCTGCCAGCCTACCAGCCACCGCCGCCACCTCCGCCGCCGCCGCCACCTCCGCCGCCGCCGCCACCTCCGCCGCCCGACCCACTGCTGCTGGAAGGAGAAGAGGTAAGGGCTGACGAAAGCGAGTTCAGGGAAGAGAAAAGGCTATCGCTCATCCCCTGAAGCGTGGGGGCATGGAACCCCTCTCCCGAGCCCATACTCCCGTGGCCGGTCCGATGGGAAGGAGAGCCTCCGAAGTCCCGATCCCCATAGTAGTGGGAGTGGTACCACATCGCCGGCGCCACCTCCCGGCCCTCGAATCGGGAGGTCCATTCCTTCTCCACCCCAAAGGCGATGGCATAGGGCAGATAGCGCTCATAGAGCTCCGTCCCGGGGGGCTGATCGCGAAATTGGCTCAGTTCCCGGAGATACCGATAGAAGGCCATCCATTTCGCCTTTTCCGCTGATCCTTTGACCGTCCTCCGGGGCATCGCCGGAGCGAAGGCGAAGACGACGGGGGCGGAAAGGATGAAGCCCAATCCCGCTTTCCCAGTCCATCCCAGGCCCAATTCCATCAGGACTCGAGGGATGACCGTGACGCCCACCCCCAATCCGATCAGCACGAAGAGGGAAAGGAAGATGACGGCAACCCACTTCCCTTCCTGGGCGCTCTTGAAGAGCATGAAGGCGGGGATGCCTGCAAACCCTGCGACCCAGAAGGAGATAAAGGCCACGGGCGGGGAGTCGATGGCGATGAGAATCAGGCCCGGCACCAGGAAGAGGATGCCCATGAGGAAATACTTGCGGACGATCTTGCGGGGATCGCTCTCGAAGAACCCCTCATTCAAGGAGGCCTGGTAGATCTGCTCCTTCAGGGAGGGGAGATTGCGGTAAAAGGAGTCCTTCAAATCTGCTAAGCCGATCTTCGTGCCTTCGGAGCTTTGGGGGAAAAGGCCTACCAGCAGATCTCGCTCAAAGGGGAGCAAGGCGCCATCCGGCCTTTTCTTCAGGGTAATCTCGAGATCGGTGTTAGTGAAGAGCCATTGACCTGATTTCTTCTCCGTCAGCTCCAGATATCCCCTTCTGGCCAGATCCACGATACTCGCCAGTATTTCCTTCATATCCGCCTTCTCGTCCGCCAGCGTGCCCACCACGGCCGGAGCCAGATTGGAGGGCAGCTCCCGGAGGTAGCTGGCGACCTCTTCCACCCGATAGTCCCGGCCCCTATGCCAGAACAGGAAAAAGAGAACAAAGAAAGTCGCCATGGGTAGGAAGAGGGGAAACACCGGGCCAATCCTCTCCCTCAGGAAACGCCCCCAGTAGAAATTCCGCTCCACCAAGCCCCGAGGGAACTGGAGCTTGACCTCAAACAGGGCATGGGGAGGGATATCCTCGCCTTCGAAGACCACGGTTTGATCATCCAGACGAAAGAGGCGGGAGGTTTGGGAGCCGGTAAACAGATCCCCCTTCAGTTTTCCCTCCTCCACCGGGCCCGGGAGCCGGACTACCACCCTTCCCTTCTTTACGATCTCCTCTCGATCCTCGAAAATGGCCTTCCAATAAAGCTCATCCAGATCCCTTCGATCATTGAGGGCCCCCTTCACCCGATAGCGCAGCTGGAATGTCTTATGGGCATTGGCAAAGGGCGGCTCGTTTTCGTCCCGGCAACGCCATTTGACCTCCAGTCCCTTCTTGGCTTTGCTCACCAGGTATTGATATTTGGCCAGGCCACCCGATCGATAGGGCAGATCCTCCTCCATCAGCTCGATGTCGGAGATGGAATCCAGCCCCTTGAGGGAGAGGACCCGATACCCCCCACGCCAGGGCCCATCAAAGACATATTCCAGCTTCTCTGCGACATTCAAAGACCCGTTTTGAAGGATGTCGATCTCGACGTCGATCCTCTCCCAATAGAGCGATCTTTCCTCCGTCGCCTCCGATTTTGGGACAAAAGAGAAAAGGACCGCCCATGTCAATAAGATGATCAGGGAGGGGACCGCAGGATGGGCTCTTGGGTTCATCTTTTCTCTCCTTGGCCAGAGGGCATTCTGGTGACTTTTGCCAGGGATTCCCGGCAGCGCTGACAGAAATGGCAGCTCTTGCGGTCTGTATCGTTTAAGCTATTGGAGAAGTGCATCACACAGCGATAGTGGGAACAGTACATCATCCCGAAGGTGTGGCCCAGCTCGTGGACCGCCTCCTTCAGGGTCCGCTCCTGCAGGACTCTGGCATGGCTCGGCTGTCCGTATCTCTCCGGGCGGAGGCGAAAGAGAGAAACCACCCCCACGCCGTGGAGGATATCGGCCTCCCCGAAGACGAAATTGAGAGAGGGGATGAATAGGTCCACATCCACAATTCCCAAGACCTTGCCATAGACCCCCTCCAGGGACCTGCGCAGTCGGACCAGGATCGCAGTAGAGCTGTATTGGCCCCTTCTCCCGTCGAAGGCGTACTGGGGCGTAGAAAGCCAGGCGGACAGTTCCACCCCCCGGCCATAGATCCCTGAGAGCTGGGGTACCAGAAACTCCATCAGCGGCCTTTCCACAGTCTTCCCCGAAACGACCAGGCCGATCCCTGCCTCACCCTGAAACCCATTCACTCTTATCATCCCTTCCCTGGGGCGGCTTTCATCCGAACATGCCGATTCAGTGTTGCCCAATTCCATTCAGGTGTGCCTGCAAATCTTGCAAGAGCTCTGGGCCCAGCCGTTCCCGGTTCTCGAAGGTGACAGTGATGGTCCGGGTATCTCCTCTCGCTTCGATCCGTTGCAAGAGGGCGGAAGGTCGCTCCTGCAAGACTCCCAGGACCGGGCGGACGGAATCGAGGGCCTCCAGGATTGCCTGCTGAAAGGCAGGGCAGAAGAGCTCCATCTTCCCGATCTCATCGATGACGATCAGATCGGATCGGACGATGGCCCTCTTTAGAGCGGGGATCCCCACCTCCTTCATCGCTTCGATGCTCACCCCGTACCGGCCCACCCGATGAGGGCCAGGAAAGGAGGTGTGAGCCAGGATGGCCTCGCCTCCACTCAAATCGCGGAGGCGAAAGCCGGCCCTGACGCCTTTCTCCCGGATCTCCTCCGTGAGAAATCCCCCCACCTTTCCCCCCAGAGATTGCACCAGGAAGCGGATGATCGTGGTCTTTCCTATTCCAGGCTTTCCGGTGAGCAGCCAATTCTTCACTGCCATCTATGAATGGATGTCGATCACCATGCAGGTGAGGGTCTTGATCACTCCCTTGACTCCCCGTATCCGGGAAAGGACGATATCTCCCATACTCTTGAGATCCTCTCCCTCCACCAGGGCGATCAGGTCGTGGGGACCGGTGACCGCATGGATCGATTTGACCCCTTCCATTCCGGAAATGGCCTTCAGGATTTCCTCGTTCTTGCCCACCATGACATCGATCAAGACATAAGCCTTCACCGACATGTCGCACCTCCCTTTCTTGACATCTCCCCGAGTTCACAAGATCCCATCGGCGGCTCACTTCTTCGCCTCTATGCCTCTCCCTTCTCGTGGTTTCTTTTGGCACGCAAACGAAGGAGAAGATCATCCAAGCTCAAGGTATTCAAAAGATCGTCCCGCTCCAGCCATCCCCTCCGGGCCACGGACACACCGAGCGACATCGTCTCCAACTGGCTGTTGGTGTGAGAATCGGTGCCCACCGCCACCGTGGCCCCCAATTCCTTGGCCCGCTTGCAATGGATATCATCCAGATCCAGCCGTTGAGGGAAGGAATTGATCTCCAGGAAAGTACCGGTATCGCTTGCTGCGCGAATCACCTGCTCCAAGTCGATCTCGTAGGCCTCCCTCTCTCCCAGCAGCCTCCCGGTGGGATGTCCCAGAATCGTGACATGGGGATTCCTCATGGCCCTGATGACGCGGGCAGTCATGGTCTCCCGAGTCTGCTTGAAGGCCGAATGAACCGAGGCCACCACGACCTGCAGGCGAGCGAGAATCTCATCGGGCAGATCCAGCGATCCGTCCTTCAGGATATCCACCTCGCTACCGGAGAGGATGGTGAACCCCTTCATCTCCCCATTCAGGGCGGCGATCTCTTGCAGTTGCCTCTCTACCAGTTCCGGGGAGAGTCCCCGGGCAACGCCCAGAGACTGGGAGTGGTCGGTGATGGCAATATAAGCGTAGCCTCTCCTGCGAGCGGCCTCGGCCACCTCCCGGATGGGATGTCCCCCATCGCTCCAGCGGCTGTGGCAATGAAAGTCGCCCCGGATATCCCCCAGATCGACCAGGTGGGGGAGGCGATTCCCGATGGCTGCCTCGATCTCCCCCCGATCCTCCCGCAGCTCCGGGGGGATGTAAGGCAAACCCAGCGCCCGATAGACCTCTTTCTCGGTCCTCCCCGCGACCCGGGCCTCATCCTGCTCCCGGAAGACGCCATACTCCGAGACCTTGAGGCCTTGCCGGTTGGCCATCTCCCGGAGTCGGATGTTGTGGGCTTTGGAACCGGTGAAATAGGCCAGCGCGGCCCCGTAGGTATCAGGCTCCACCACCCGAAGATCCACTTGCATCTCCTCACGGGTGAGCACAGAGGCCTTGGTCGTCCCCCGGGCCAGGACCTCTTTTACCTCAGGAAGCGTAACGAAGGCATCCATCACCTTCCCCGGGTCCCTGGAGATAATGAGGATATCGATGTCCCGCACGGTCTCTTTTCGCCTTCGCAGGCTTCCCGCCTCGCTGATCTGGTCTATCTCGGGCATCAGGTGAAGTCTTCCCATCATCGACTGGGCCAGGGCGAGGGCCCTTCCCAAGAGCATCCTCTCCCGGCCCCTGCGGATCAATTCGATCCCAGCCAGGATGTTTTGCTCGGTCTTTTGGCCAAAGCCCGGCAGATCCCTGAGCCGATTCTCCCTCGCTGCCTCTTCCAACTCCGCCATCGCCTTGATTCCCGTTTTGTCATAGAGGAGCTTGGCCTTCTTGGGACCCAGCCCGGGAATCGCCACCAATTCCAGCAGGGCATCCGGGACCTCCTTCTTCAGGTCTTCGAGGGCCCCCAGCCTTTCGGAGTGAATCATTTCGGAGATCTTCTGCGCCAGGTCCTTGCCGATGCCCGGGATCTTTTCGAGATCGCCCCGCTTCTCGATCTCCGATAGCTCTTCGGTGAGGCTTTCGATATTCTGAGCGGCTTTCTGGTAGGCCCTCACCTTGAACGGGTTGTCCCCCTTGATCTCCAAGAGGCTGGCCATCTCCTGGAACCTCTCGGCAATCTCCGAATTCCTCACGGGACCCTTTCCTCCTCACGCACCTTTCGTCCCACCCATCTGGCCTCTCCTGCGAGGTGGCGAAAGGGATCTTTCGCCATCCATCTCATAGATCAAGGCAGCCAACAATTCCCCCGCCTCTTTCAGTCCGCTCTCCCCCAGAAGATCGGCTCGGTCCTTAGGCGTGTGAATGTGGAAGCTATGGACCGATAGACCGAAAAGGCTTACCGCCTCCAGGCCTCTCGCGGCGAAGGGGATATCATCCATCAGCACCCCGGGGAGGCCAGGAATGCGGTGAAGCGGAATGCCTCGCTCTTTTGCCAGTTGCGGGATCATAGCAGCCGATCCCGCCCTCCCCTTTCCCTTCAACCAGAGTCTTTTGGCGGAGGTGATCCCCTCCAGATTCAGGACGAAGGGGGCGCGGGAGGAGAGCTCTGCGGCGTGAGATTTCACATACGCCCAGGCGCCCAGCAGCCCGTCCTCTTCTGCGTCGGTCAGCAGGAAGGTCACCTTTATCGAAGAGGGGGGACGAGCCTTCATCATCTCCGCAAGGGCGAGCAACACCCCAACCCCCGAGGCATCATCTAATGCGCCCGGTGAGGCGTCGAAGGTTTTGTTCTTATAGAGCATCAAAGTGCACAGAGCGGTGACCGCAGAGAGGAAGCCCATTTGCTTACGAGTGGGCGGGGAGAATATCGTCAGATCAAGGAATGCTGCCGATACATAGAGAGTGACGATGATCAGACAAAGCAAACCGAGGGATACGAGAAAAAGGGACCGCCTCGCCAGGGAGAGGCTCTGGCTTTTAGAATCATAGTGAGCCACCAGCAGGATCTCCTTATCGATCGGGTTCTTCGGCGCCACGGAGGCCACCAAGTTGACTCCCAGATAGGTCCTTGGCTTAAAAGGGAGCCTTTCCCCGCTCATCAAAGCATTCCAGATTCGGCCTGCATTCAGGATGAGGAGAAGGGGCAAGGACATCAGGAGCGCAGCCGGCAAGGGGTGGTTCTTGCTGATCAAGTAGGAAACCACCAAGGCCAGCAAGGTCAGACAAAGGACTGCCTTGAGGAGAAGGGATGGATCCGCCTGGATGGGGAATTTCTCCTGGGACATCCCGTATCCAAGCTTCTCCAATTCTCCCACCAGGTACTGTTGCGACCTACGCCCGCCCGATCCTCCCGTCCTGCGGGGGAAGGAGAGATTCCTTGCATGGAGCAGGGCCTTTTCTGCGGGAAAAGCCATCATTCTGTTTTTGATTCCCACCCCTCTCAGCAGGTCAGGTGAAGGGCCGCCACCACTTTTCTCTGCGAAGCCATTCGGTTTACAATTTCACAGGCCTTTTGGGTATTCTCCGCTATTAGCTCAATCCCCAAAGAGGCGAGGTATTCCCTGGTCTGCTGCGGAATCTTCATCACGCCGTACTGACCGGTGCCGACTACCAGGACTTCCGGTCGGTTCTTTACAATCCCCTCCAGGTCTTCTATTTCGAGGGAATGTCCCTTTTTCCTCCACCACTTCTCGTCTATGTGGTCAGGATAGATGATGAGGTCAGAGCGATAGGTCCTCCCCTTCACCTCAATTTGGCCGAACTGATAGGAATCGATCTGGCCCACGATCTCAAGACCCTCGGTGAAGGCCCTCTTTCAGCGCGATATCAACCGCCTCCCGGTATTCCGCCGCCGTGATCCTGCGGCTCATCCGCCGGTCGCGGGCGGCCTTGTAGGCAGGGAAATACTGGTCCATGATATTCACATAGGTATTGGCTGAGATCTCCTGAGCCAGGAACCGCATCACCTCCTGGGTGCCTGCCACATGATCGGGAAGCACCAGATGTCTCACCAGGAGGCCTGATACGGCAATGCCTCGCTCATCCAGCCGCAGGTCGCCCACCTGCCGGTGCATCTCCTTGAGGGCCTCCTTCATGACCTGTGGATAATCAGGGCCGTCCGATAATTCCCGCGCGGTCGCTTCCGAGGCATACTTGGCATCCGGCATGTAGATATCGATGACGCCCTCCAGCATCCTCAGGGTCAAGAGGGATTCGTAGCCCCCGCAGTTGTAAACGATGGGCAGATGGAGGCCCTTCTTTCGGGCGAGGAAAAGGGCTGCCAAGATCTGCGGAACTACATGGGATGGAGTGACCAGATTGATGTTGTGAGATCCCTGGACCTGCAGGGAGAGCATCATCCTCGCAAGGTCCTCCTCCTCCACCGGATTGCCCTCTCCCAGGTGACTGATCGTATAGTTTTGGCAAAACAGGCACCTCAAGTTGCATCGGGAGAAGAAAATCGTCCCAGAGCCATATCTGCCCACCAGGGGAGGCTCCTCGCCGAAGTGGGGGCCGTAGCTGGATACCTCGGCTTTGCCTCCGATTCCACAATATCCGAGTTCATCTCCGAGCCGATTTACCTTGCATTTTCGAGGGCAGAGGATGCACTCCTTAAGGATTTCCTTCGCTTTATCTGCAGTCCCCTGGAGGGCGTCGAGTGTAACTTCCATTTTTGATCGAAAGCACGATTGGATGGAACGCGCCTGTCTGCCTCAATTCCAGACGGGAGAGGAAGACATCTTCTCCCTCAATACCCTTCTGAAACGGGAACCCAAGGTCAGCTCATAGGTCTCTTCCTTGTCAGGAAATCGGATCAGGGCGAACTTTTTGGCGGCCTTCAAGAGCAACAACGACTCGTAGAGCGAAAGATCCCCTCCCCTCAGCAGGCTCACCACCACGTCGGACAGGATCTGAAGCTCCCTGACCTTCTTCTCTTCCGTCCAGAAATCATTGAAAGAGGGGATATTCTGTTTACACTTCCTTACGGCGTCACCTTGAAGACCACATCACTCTCCCTGACTCGATCCTTCACCCTGATGCCCACCAATTGGCTGGGCTCCGCCTTTTGAATCGCCTGATTCTCAAGCTGTATCGAATCCACCGTCTGGATCAGGTCCGTGGTGTGACCTTTGATGTGGATCGTATCCCCTACGGCCAGGAACCCCGCCTCCACCTGGATGCCAGCCACGCCCACTTTGGCGAAGTATTTGGCCACTTCACCGATCCTCTCCTCGCCCATCCTCTTCACCTCCTCCTAAATCCGCTCTCATTGGATATTGACTTTCAATAATTTAATCTTTTTCTGGCGATTGGACAACGATTATTTTTCACGATTCGGTGGGCCCACCTATTTGGGGATCTGGCAGCGGCCATGGAGATCTGAAGTAGCAGGTTGGGGGGTATCAAGCTAAGAAGGGTTGCAGTTGCTGCGTCCATGACCTGCTTCCGAAAGGCCTGAGGTATGCTTGCTTTCTAAGCTTCCATATCCGGTCAGCCTCGACTCGGACCAGGACGCAAAGAACAAAGGGCAGGGTCATCTCTGACCCTGCCCTTGCTTTATGAAATCTGAAGCCTGTCGACTGCCGGATTAGGCTTGCCCGGCATTCTTCACTTCGGGAACTTGTTTTTCCTTCTGCATCGGTGGGTGGGGCTTTCTCTTGCCCTCTGCGGGTTTGGCCTTCTTCTCCTTATCTTTTGCCTTGGTCTCCGCTTTCGCCACCGGCTTCTCCTTGCCGCCCCCCCTCTTCGCTGCTCCGGGCCTCCGGAAAACCTTCTTCGCCTTCTCCGTGATTGAGGTCTCGCTCTTCTTCTCTTCCTCCCGGTCCAGCAATTCGATTGCGGCCAGGGGGGCACCATCTCCCACCCGGTAAGAGAGCTTGGTAATCCGGGTGTAGCCGCCCGAGCGCTGGGAAAATCTCGCGCCCAGACTATCGAAGAGCTTCTTCAGAACCGTCTCATCCATGATGATCTCTGCTGCTTGACGCCGGGCATGTAAACCTTCCCGCTTCGCCAGGGTGATCATCTGTTCCGCGATCCTCCGCAACTCCTTGGCCTTGGCTTCAGTGGTGACGATTCTTTCGTGCATCAGCAAAGATGTCACCAGGTTTCGGAGGAGGGCGCGGCGATGAGAGCTCGTTCTGCCCAGTTTCCTTCTTGCCTTCTGATGACGCATAGTGGGTTTCTCTCCTTAATTGAAAGCCAGCGCGGAGGGAGACGCGTGAGGCTCACCTGCCCCCTTTACCCTTCGCGGGTGGGGGAGATCCCAGATCCTCCAGCTTTATCCCCAGCGACAGGTTCATCTTGGCCAGGATCTCTTTGATTTCCATCAAGGACTTGCGGCCGAAATTCTTCGTTTTCAGCATCTCCGCCTCGGTCTTGACCACCAGGTCTTTAATCTGTCGAATGCTTGAATTCTTGAGGCAATTGGCCGACCGAACGGAAAGCTCCAACTCATCGACGGAGCGATTCAGGTTTTCCCATATCTCATCTCTGCCGACATCGGCCACATCTTCCTTCACTTCGGACTCTTCTTCAAAATTGATGAAGATGCTCAAATGATCTTTGAGGATCTTGGCCGCATAGGCTACCGCATCCTGAGGCAAGATGCTGCCATCCGTCCAAACCTCCAAAATCAGCCGATTGTAGTCGGTGGCCTGACCTACTCGGGTGTCTTCCACCTGGAAATTTACCTTCTTCACCGGCGAGAAGAGTGAATCAAGGGGGATCACATCGATCGCCTGGCTATCTTTCTTGTTTCTCTCCGCTGGGACATATCCCCGCCCCCGCCCCACCTCCAACTCGATTTCCAATTTCTGGTTCCGGTCCAGGGTGGCAATATAAAGATCCGGATTCATGATCTCCACATCGGGGTCAGCAACGATATTGGCGGCCCGGACCGGACCCTCCTTGGACGCCTTCATATAAAGGGTCTTTGGATGATCCACCTTCAATTTCAGACGAAGTGCCTTGATATTGAGAATGATGTCGGTCACATCCTCCTTAACCCCCGGAATCGTGGAGAACTCATGGAGAACTCCGGGAATGCGAATCGAGGTGACCGCTGCACCCTCGATAGACGAAAGCAATACCCTCCGCAGGGAATTGCCAATCGTCAACCCGAAACCTCGTTCGAAGGGTTCAGCGAAGAACTTCCCGTAGGTGGAGGTCAGGCTGTCTGATTCGTACTCTAGTCGCTTCGGTTTTTGAAATCCCTTAAAATTCTGAAACATAGGAACCTCGATACTACTTGGAGTAAATGGCCACGATTAGTTCATCCCGGATGGGCAGCGATGCCTCCTCACGCGTAGGCAAGGATTTCACCGTACCCGCCACCTTTTGCGCATCCAACTCAAGCCAACTGGGGAGGCCGCGGCGCTTCGCCGATTCCAAGGCACCTTGGATGACCAGAAGTTCTCGGCTCTTCTCCTTGATGCCCACTACATCTCCCGCCTTCAGCAAAACTGATGGGATATCTACGGGGCGCCCGTTCAGCGTGAAGTGCCCATGTCTCACCAGCTGTCTGGCCTCAGCCCTTGAAGAGGCGAGGCCCAAACGGAATGCAACGTTATCGAAGCGCCGTTCGATGAGGCAGATCAGATTCTCCCCAGGGGTACCCCGAAGGCGCTCCGCTCTTCGGAAATAGTTTCGGAATTGCTTTTCCATAACCCCGTAGGCCCTTCTCATCTTCTGCTTCTCCCGAAGCTGAACGGAGTAATCGGTCGCTTTAATCCTCCGCTGACCGTGCTCCCCCGGCGCATAAGCCCGTTTCTCCATCGCACATTTGTTGCCGAAGCACCGGTCTCCCTTGAGAAAAAGCTTTCCTCCCTCTCTTCGACATATCTTACAAACCGATTCCAGGTATCTCGCCACTTATCTTTCCCCCAGCGTTAAGTCCTTGATGAAATACTACACCCTTCTCCGTTTTGGCGGCCTACACCCGTTATGGGGGATAGGAGTAACATCCTTGATTGCTGATACTTCCAGGCCTGCCGCTTGCAGCGATCGTATCGCAGCCTCTCTGCCCGATCCTGGCCCTTTCACCATCACCTTCACTTCCTTCATTCCGTAGGAAATGGCCTTCTGCGCACATTGTTCCGCCGCCATTTGAGCAGCAAAGGGGGTGCTCTTCCGGGACCCCTTAAACCCAAGGCTCCCTGCGCTTGCCCAGGTTATCACATTGCCGCTCAAATCGGTGATAGTCACGATGGTATTATTGAAAGTGGATTGGACGCAGGCGATCCCATGGCTAATGTTCTTGAATTCCTTCTTTCCTCTTCCCCTGCTGCTCTTTTTCTTGGTCTGTGCCATCAGTAAGCTCTCCCTCGCTTCTAAACCTTCTTCCTCTTCGCTCCAACTGTCCTACGAGGACCTTTTCGGGTGCGAGCGTTGGTGCTGGTCCGCTGGCCTCGAACCGGAAGAGATCTTCGGTGTCTCAATCCGCGATAGACCCCTATATCCATGAGCCTCTTGATGTTTGTGGATATCTCTCGCTTCAGATCTCCCTCGACCGTGTATTTCCCTTCGATTGCTCCTCTGATCAGAGCTACCTGCTCTTCAGTCATGTCCTTCACCCGGATATCGGGAGAGACCTTCGCCTCCGCCAGAATCTTCCTGGAACTGGGCACCCCTATCCCGAAGATGTAGGTGAGGGCGACTTCCAGCCTCTTCTCCCTCGGCAAATCTACTCCCGCAATCCTAGCCACTCCATGCTCCTTCCACTTTTGCCCCTCTCCCGGAGTAGTTCTATTTCGGCCTCACTCCGAAGCTTCCCGCCCTTACGGGCGAGGCTTTCCGGAAAGGTAGTCCGATTGATTCCACATCCGTATTGTGCCCGTTTGACCCCGCCGTCGCAGCCGGGGCTCGCGGGACAAGTGCTGTTCAAGAATGACGAGCCTAAACTCACAGGATCGCAATCCAGGCAGGTGCGTTGGCTCCGTCTGATCATCCCTGTCGCTGTTTGTGGCGGGGGTTTTCGCAGATCACCCGCAGCACCCGTTTGCGGCGAATCAGTTTGCATTTCTCACATATGGCCTTCACCGACGCGCGAACCTTCATTCCGCCTCCTCCCGGAGTTCCTATTTGAACCGATAGATAATGCGGCCCCGGGTTAGATCATAAGGGGAGAGTTCTACTGTAACCTTATCTCCGGGTAATATGCGGATAAAGTGCATCCGCATCTTGCCCGAAATATGGGCTAATACCCTGTGTCCATTCTCCAATTCTACTCGGAACATGGCGTTGGGTAAGGGTTCAACTACCGTTCCCTCTACTTCGATGCCCTCTTCTTTAGACATATCGATGCTTCTCGTCTCCCCGCTAATCCATGGCGGTTAAGATTTCTGGGCCTTCCTCGGTTAGGGCCACCGTATGCTCAAAGTGCGCCGAGAGGGAATGATCCTTGGTGATCGCGGTCCAGCGATCTTCCAGAATCATCACGTCTGAGGTCCCAAGATTGACCATCGGCTCGATCGCCAGGACCATGCCTAATCTCAAGAGGGGACCCTTCCCCGGAGGGCCGAAATTGGGGATTTGCGGCTCCTCGTGCAAGGCCTTCCCGATCCCATGCCCCACAAAAGCCCGCACTACATGCATTCCATTGCCCTCCACCGACTCCTCAATCGCATGGGAGATATCAGAGACCCGATTCCCGGGAACGGCCTTCCCGATCGCCCGCAGAAGTGCCTTCTCGGTCACCTCCAAAAGCTTTTTCGCTTCATCACATACGCTACCCACGGGAACCGTAATCGCTGCATCCCCATAGTATCCGGAGAAGATGGTCCCGATATCGATGCTGATGATGTCCCCCTCCTTTAGCCTTTGACTGGAGGGGATCCCATGGATCACTGCCTCATTGACTGAGGTGCAGAGCGTATTGGGGTAGTCGTTGTATCCCTTGAAGGCCGGCCTTGCCCCCCTTTTCCTCACAAACTCCTCGGCAAAACGATCCAGATCCAAAGTGGTGACTCCGGGCTCGATCAGCTTTCCGATCTCCGTGAGAGCCTCTGCCGCAATTCGGTTGCTGATGCGCAAGAACTCCATCTCCCAAGGAGACTTCAGAAAAATCATGCCCTAATTCCCGAATCTGGCCTTCAGGACGCGGTGGATCCTTTCTCCCACCCCTTCTGCATCCCCGCTTGCCGATATCCCTTCCAACTTCCCCTCCCGCCGGTAGTAGTCAATGAGTGGCGCCGTCTCTTCCTGATAGACGCGCAGACGCCGGCGTATGGTTTCCTCCCGGTCATCTTCCCGCTGGATCAAGGATCCGCCGCAACGATCACATCTGCCTTCTGTCCGGGACGGGTGAAAGCGGATATGGAATACCTCTCCGCACTTCTCACAGATCCTTCTTCCTGCCATCCTCTCAACCAACTCCCCCTCGCTCAGATTTAAACTCAGGACCAGATCGATCCCTGAGCTTGCGGTCTCAAGGACCCGATCTAAGGCCTCAGCTTGGGCAAGGGTTCGCGGGAATCCATCCAAAACATAACCGGCCGCGCAGTCCGGCCTCTGCAAGCGTTCCTTTATGATCTCGATCACCACTTCGTCGGGCACCAGCAATCCCCGCTCCATATACGATCCCGCCAGGTTCCCCAGGCCTGTATTCGCCATTACCTCTTGCCTCAGGATATCCCCAGTGGAGATTTGAGGGATTCCATACTGCCCTGCGATCATCTTTGCCTGAGTCCCCTTGCCCACCCCGGGAGGACCCAAAAGGATCAGTTGCATGAAGAGACCTCAATATTTCTTTAGGTATAGCGTCCCTTTAGCTTTCCCTTTTTGAGAAACCCCTCGTAATGTCTCATGAGCAGATGAGATTCAATCTGCTGCACCGTATCCAGCGCCACTCCCACGACGATCAGGAGGGACGTCCCCCCGAAGTAGAAGGGGACATTCATCCATTTGATCAGGAACTCTGGGAAAACGGAAATGGCAGCCAAAAAGACCGATCCCGGAAGCGTGATTCGGGTCAAGATCCGATCGATATACTCGGCGGTCTTGGCGCCGGGGCGGATACCTGGTATGAATCCTCCATACTTTTTCATATTATCCGCCACATCCACGGGATTGAATACGATCGCCGTATAGAAATAGGTGAAGAAGATGATCGAGGCTACGTATAGCAGGGTATAGATCGGCATTGCGGGAGAGAGGGCATCGGCCACGTATTGCATCCAGGGGTGATGGATGAATTTGGCAATCGTCGCCGGAAACATGATGATGGACGAGGCAAAGATCACGGGAATCACTCCGGCGGTATTCACCCGGAGGGGCAGATGGGTGCTCTGTCCCCCATAGGTGCGTCTCCCCACGACCCTTTTTGCATACTGGACTGGGATCTTGCGCTGGCCTAAAGTCATGACGATGGTTCCTGCTATTACCATAACCATCACTACGACCAATCCCAGGAATATCAGTAGATTCATTTCCCCGGTTGAGATCAGCCTCCAGGAATTGATGATTGCCTCGGGCATCCGAACCACGATCCCCACGAATATAATCAGGGAGATACCATTTCCGATCCCTCTCTCCGTGATCTGCTCACCCAGCCACATGATGAAGGCAGTTCCTGCTGTCAGGGTGATGACCGTCATCAATCGAAAAGACCAACCGGGACTGAGAACCACCGAATCCCCTGCCGGGCTCCTCATGCCTTCCAG
Organism: uncultured Methylomirabilota bacterium; assembly: GCA_963718295.1. GTDB lineage: Bacteria > Methylomirabilota > Methylomirabilia > CAVQYV01 > CAVQYV01 > CAVQYV01. The sequence goes on from CAVQYV010000003.1 coordinate 94,891, forward strand.
GCCAATGGCGATGCCCATAGCTTGAACGGCACTCAGCAATACCGTGCCATACCGGGTGTATTGGATGATCTTTCTTCTTCCCTGCTCCCCCTCCTTGCTCAGCCGTTCCAGAAAGGGAACCACCACCGCCAGGAGCTGAAGGATGATGGAGGCGCTAATGTAGGGCATGATCCCCAGGGCGAATATGGAGAGCCGCCGCAGAGCCCCGCCCGAAAAGAGGTCGAAGAACCCCAAGAGGGTTCCTCCCACTTGGTCGAAGAAGGAAGCCAGGGCACCCGCGTCAATTCCGGGAGTAGGGACATGGGCGCCCACGCGGTAGACAACCAGAAGCAGGGCGGTAAAGATGATCCTTTTCTTCAGTTCCGGGACTTTGAAGATGTTGGAGAAGCTCTCCATCATGGCTGGATTACCTCTGCTTTGCCGCCGGCGGCCTCTATCTTTTGGGCTGCGGAGCGAGAGAATCTGTGCGCCGATATGTTCAGAGGCTGAGATATCTCACCCTCTCCCAATATCTTAACGAGATCTGTCCGATGCTTGATCAATCCTTCGTTCCAGAGACTCTCCGGAGAAATTGAGTATCCGGCCTCGAACCGGGAAAGGTCTCTCAGATTGATGATGGCGTATTCCCGGCGAAAGATATTGGTGAATCCCCTCTTGGGGACGCGGCGATGAAGTGGCAACTGGCCCCCTTCAAACCAGGGCTGAACATGTCCTCCCGCTCGGGCCTTTTGGCCCTTATCACCCCGCCCTGAGGTCTGACCGTGGCCCGAACCAGGCCCCCTCCCCCTCCTTTTTCTTCCCCTTTTGGAACCAACTGCCGGCTTCAGCTCATGAATCTTGACCATATTTCTTTCCTATTGGGCTGCGAATTGATTATGCCACTACGACCTTTCCACTTCAACGAGGTGCGAGACTTTGAAGATCATGCCTCTCACCTCGGGCCGATCCTGCCGGATGACCACTTGATTAACCCGGCGCAATCCAAGACCATCCAGGACCTTCAGCTGGTCTTTCTTCACCCCGATTCGACTCCGACGAAGCCTAATCTTCAACTGATCCTGGCTCACTTCCTATTTCCCCCTCCCTCCTCCCGCTCCAAGGCTCCATTTTCTCCACCAGTGCGCCCCTTCGCGCGCCACTGGGCAACCTCGGAGGGATCCTTCAGGCTCAACAACCCATTGAGGGTGGCTTTTACAACATTATGGGGGTTATTGGTTCCCAGGACCTTGGACAGGATGTCCCGCACACCAACCGACTCGAGGACTGCACGAACTGGTCCTCCCGCGACCACCCCCGTCCCCTCTGAGGCAGGCCGCAGGACGACCCGGCCCGATCCGAACTTGCCGATGACAAAATGGGGGATGGTGTTCTCTGCGAGCGGAACCCGAACCAAATTCTTCTTAGCGATTTCGATGCCCTTGCGAATGGCTTCCGGCACCTCGGTGGCCTTTCCTAAGCCGCTTCCCACGACCCCATTCTTGTCCCCCACCACCACCAGCGCGCTGAATCTGAAACGGCGGCCTCCTTTCACCACCTTCGCCACGCGGTTGATATAAACGACGCGATCTACCAGTTCAAGACCATCGGGACTTATCCTCTCCAACCGCAACCTCCGCTCCTTAGAATTCCAACCCTGATTCCCGGGCACCATCGGCCAAGGCCCTCACTCTGCCATGGTACCGATAGCCTCCCCGGTCAAAGACGACTCTTCTCACCTCTGCCTTTACAGCAGCCTCCGCCAAAATCCTGCCCACGGTTTTGGCTACCTCCTTCTTGCCTCCCTGCCCTTTCTCCTGGACCGAAGCCAGAGCAAGGCTCGAGGCAGACGCGAGAGTGTGGCCCGCATCATCATCGATAATCTGGGCGAAAATATGGCGGTTACTTTTGTACACACTCAGCCTCGGACGCCCGGCAGTGCCGTAGACCTTCTTCCTCACCCGGCGGTGACGCTTCAGCCTGGCTTCTCCCTTTTTTTCAACGCCTTTCAATTTCTCTCCTCAGCTTTTCCACGGCCCGATCTATTGTTTAGTCCCACAAGCAGGTTTCATGGGTTGTTTTCACCCCCCCCCTGCCCTCCCCCATCAATGGGGAGGGAATTCACTGTGATCCCTTAGGTTCCCCCCTCCCTTCAGGAGAGGGGATAAAGGGGAGGGTGAAAGGATAAGGACAGAAAATCGTCCATCAATTTCTGAGACAGGTCATTAGGAATAGGTTAAGCTCCGGTCTTGCCTGCCTTGCGGCGGATGCGCTCGTTCGCGTACTTAATCCCCTTTCCCTTATAGGGTTCGGGTGGCCTGTACCTCCGAATATCAGCCGCGACTTGTCCCACCCTCTGCTTGTCGATGCCGGAAATGATGAGCGCGGTTGGCGTCTCCGCTTGAATCTTAACATCAGGAGGCACCGGGTAGCTGATGGGATGGGAGTAACCCAGATTCAAAGTCAAAGTTGATCCTTGAACCTGTCCCCGGAAACCCAGGCCCACAAGTTCCAGTTTCTTCTCAAATCCCTTGGTAACCCCCTCTATCATATTGGCCAAAAGGGAGCGGACCAAACCATGTAGGGCCCGGTAGGTCTTCTGGTCCGAGGATCTGCTCACCCATATCTTGTTATCTTCCAGCCTTATCCCGATCCCCGAATGTATGCGCAGGTCGAGTTTCCCCTTCGGGCCTGCAACCGAAACCGTATTCTCAATGACTTCCACCCTCGCCTGAGAAGGGATGGAAACGGGAGCTCTGCCTATTCTTGACACTATACCCAGTCCCCTTTTTCTTCAATTAATGTAACACATAACCTCGCCACCCACGCCCATTTCCTCTGCCTTCCTATCGGTCAGGACGCCCTTGGAAGTGGAGATGATGGCGATGCCCATGACTCTCTTCGACTTGGCGATCCCTTTCTTCTTGGAATAGACGCGTAGTCCGGGGCGAGAAACCCTCTCCAGATGTCCAATGTATCTTTTGTTGGCAGGCCCAAATCTCAAGTAAAGGCGCAGGATGCCCTGTTTTTTGTCATCGATCAACTTGAAATTCTTCAGAAATCCCTCCTCCTTCATGACCTTGGCAATTTCAATCTTCAGCTTGGAGGCCGGGATGTCCACCTTGTCATGGAGGGCCTGATTGGCATTCCGGATTCGAGTCAGCATATCGGCAACGGGATCGGTCATCGACATATTCTTCTACCTCTTAAAAGATGATCAGCGAAAGCACTCCCCCAATTTCTGCTCAGGAGAAGCAAAGAAGCGCGGCAAATCATTTCATTCCTGAGTAATCATCGGCCCACCCATTGGGGCCCTCATAGTTTCGACGGGGGAGAGGGTCTTTCATCGTTCCCTCTTCTCCCAAATCTTCCCTCAAACAGACCCCGCTACCAACTCGCCTTGATGACCCCAGGTATTTCCCCGCGCAGTGACAGAATACGAAAGCAGATCCGACACATTTCGAACTTGCGGAGGTAACCCCGAGGCCTGCCACACAGGGTACAGCGATGAATCCGGCGAGAAGCGAACTTCATGGGCCTCTGGTTTCTTAGAAGCATTCCTTTACGCGCCATTTTCCCCTCTACTGTTTCCTGAAAGGAAAGCCTAGCGACTCAAGCAACATCTGGGCCTCCTCGTCCGTTCCTGCGGAAGTCTCTATGCTAATATCCATTCCCCTCACCATCTCTACTTTATCATATCGAATCTCGGGAAATATCAATTGCTCCCGAATGCCAAAAGAATAATTGCCCCGGCCATCGAAGGACTTGGTCGGAATGCCCCTGAAATCCCTGATCCGTGGAAGGGCCACATTCAACAGGCGATCTAAGAATTCGTACATCCGATCTCCCCTCAAGGTGACCTTGCACCCGATCGGCATCCCCGCTCGAAGTTTGAATCCCGCCTCTGACCTTTTGGCTCGAGCTATCACCGGCCGCTGTCCGGTGATCTCGGACAATTCGGATACAGCCGAATCGATCACTTTAATGTTCGAGACTGCCTCCCCTAAGCCCATATTGAGCACAACCTTGATCAGCCTCGGCACCTGTAAGGCATTGCGGTAAGAAAACTGCTTGATCATGGCGGGGACGATTTCCTTCTTATACTTCTCCTTAAGCCTGGGCATCTAATCCGCTACCCTCCTCCTCAATCCAAGGACTCTCCACACTTCCGGCAGATCCGCACCCTCTTTCCGTCTTGCAACTGAAGCTTCCCTATCCGGGTCGGGTGCTCACACTTCCCGCATAGAACCATAACATTCGAGATATGAATGGGAGATTCCCTTTCCAGGATCCCTCCCTTATGGGTCTGCCCTCTGGGCCTCGTATGGCGCTTGACGAAATTTACCTTCTCCACCAACACCCGGTCTTTTTTGGGAAAGACAGAGATCACCCTCCCATTCTTTCCCTTGTCCTTGCCTGCGATGACCATGACGACGTCGTTCTTCTTTATCTTTATCGCTGGCTTAGTATGATCCATTCCACATGCTCCCTCAGCATCCCTTTCGCTAAATCACCTCAGGGGCCAATGAGATGATCTTCATGAATTGATTATCCCGGAGCTCGCGCGCCACCGGACCGAAGACCCGGGTCCCGATGGGGTTGTTCTGGTCGTTGATCAGGACGGCTGCATTACGATCAAACCTGATGTAGGAGCCATCCGGTCTTCTCTTCTCCTTGGCGGTCCTCACCACCACTGCCCGGACCACTTGCCCCTTCTTGACGGCTCCCTCGGGAACCGCCTCTTTCACATTGGCAATGATAACGTCCCCAACCCGGGCGTACCTCCTGCCTGATCCACCTATTACCTTGATGCAGGAGATCTTCTTGGCGCCTGAATTGTCCGCGACTTCTAATATAGTCCTTAATCCGATCATTTATGATAATCCTGCCGAGATAGAAAGAGTATCCATTTCCCCTCAGATGATGCTCAAATGCTGGCCCGCTCCACGATCTCCGCCACTCTCCAACGCTTCTCTCTGCTCAGGGGTCGAGTCTCCATCAATCTCACCCTATCTCCCACTCGACATTCATTCTTCTCGTCATGGGCCTTCACCTTGGCGATCCTCGTGATCCGCTTGTTGTATGTCGGATGCCTCGCCAGACGAGAGATCTCCACCACTACCGTCTTATCCATCTTGTCGCTTACAACCTTGCCTTCCAGCATTCTGCGATCAGCTCGCTCGCCTTTCATTTCGGTGCCTCCACTGCATTTGCCACGCCACTCGCACCCTCTACTCTCTTCAATTGAAGTTCCCTGAATATGGTTTGAACCCGAGCGATATCTCGCTTGACCTCCTTGAGTCTCATGGGATTCTCCAGCCTGGCGACGGAATGACGGATCCGAAGCCTAAAAAGGTCATCCTTGAGGTCAGTCAGTTTTTGCTGCAATTCTTCTTCCGTCAAGTCTCGGAACTGGCTCGCCTTCATGCGGATTCCCCTGCCCTTTTCCGGGAGACGAATTTCGTGGCGATGGGAAGCTTGCTGGAGGCCAGGCGCATCGCTTCCTTGGCGTCCGTTTCCGTGACGCCCTCCATCTCATAAAGGATCCTTCCCGGTTTCACCACCGCCACCCACCCCTCAGGAGAACCCTTCCCCTTGCCCATACGCGTTTCCGCAGGCTTGGCAGTGATCGGCTTATCGGGAAAAATCCGGATCCAGACCTTGCCTCCCCTTTTCACGTAACGGGTAATCGCCCTTCGTCCAGCCTCAATTTGTCGATCGGTGATCCAGGCCGGCTCCAAGGCCTGCAGCCCGAAGTCTCCAAAGCCTAACCTGGACCCTCGGAGTGCCATGCCTCTCCTCTTGCCACGCTGCTGCTTCCGGTATTTTACTCGCTTCGGTTGTAGCATCTAACAACTCCCGCTATCGCGTAGATTCCTGTCATTCGAGGCCGCTGCGCCTCCTGGTCCCCACATTTCACTGAGGCCCCTTCGCCCCAGCCGTCGAGGGTTCTTTACCCGCAGGCGCCTCCGGCAGGATGTCCCCGTGATAGATCCACGTCTTCACCCCTATGAGCCCGTAGGTGGTCAAGGATTCGGCATACCCATAGTCGATATCAGCCCGGAGAGTATGAAGGGGGACTCTCCCCTCTCTGTACCATTCTCTCCGCGCGATCTCTGCGCCGGCCAGTCGCCCAGCACAAGCGATTCGGACTCCTTTGGCACCCAACCTCAAGGTAGCAGTCACCGCCTTCTTCATGGCCCTTCGGAAGGCCACCCTTCTCTCCAGCTGGGACGCAACCTGCTCTGCAAGCAACTGGGCATCCAATTCTGGCCTCCTGACTTCCAGGATTTCCAACTGGATGTCTTTGTTGGTCATCCCCATGAGCTCAGACTTGAGCTTTTCGACCTCGGCCCCCTTCTTTCCAATGATGATACCTGGACGGGCGGTATGGATAAAAACCCTAATCCGTTCGGCCGTGCGCTCGATCTCGACCCGGGAGATTCCTGCATGGAAGAGCCTTTCCTTGATGAACTTTCTGATGCGCAGATCCTCATGCAGAAACTGCCCATACGTCTTGTCCGCATACCACCGGGATTTCCACGTCTTATTAACTCCCACCCTGAAACCCACGGGATGAACTTTCTGACCCAAGTCGTACCTCCTGATCCGAATAGGATTATGTCTTCCGGAGGGCTCTCTTGGAGGAGCCCGACTTCTGGTGCGATGCCTCCCTCTCCTCGAGCACTATGGTGAGGTGGCTCATTCGCTTCTTAATGGGTGTGGCCCGTCCCATGGCCCGAGGACGGAACCTTTTGGCAGTTGGCCCTACATCCACATAGGCCCTCTTGACGAATAGCAGATCGATATCCTTCACCCCGTGATTCTGCTGGGCATTCGCCATCGCCGACCGAAGGACCTTCTCCACCATTCGGGCGGCATATCTGGGGGTGAACCTCAAAATATTCAAGGCTTCGTTGATATCTCTCCCCCGTACCTCGTCAATCACCAGCCTGGCTTTGCGGGGAGGAACCCGGACAAATCTGCTTCGCGCTCTTACCTCTGCCATCTTGTTGCCTCTTCTATCTTCCCTCTGTCTTCGGGGTAATGACCAACCCTTACGTCATCGGATCCTCTCCCATCCCGGGAGAGGATCCAGCGCACCGAATATCGCTCTCACTGCCCTCTTTATGTTATTGCTATTGCGCTACTTGAGGGAGGTGGAGCGGGTCGTATGCGACCCATGGCCACGGAATGTCCGGGTGGGGGCGAACTCGCCCAGCCGATGGCCCACCATGTTCTCGGTGATGAAGATGGGGATGAATTTCTTTCCGTTATGGATGGCCAAGGTGTGTCCCACCATCTCCGGCACCACGGTGGAAGGCCTCGACCAGGTCTTGATCACCCTCTTTTTCCGAGACTCGTTCATGTCCTCGATGGTCTTCATCAGTTTAGGGTCCACATGGGGACCTTTCTTTAGAGAACGGGACAAAGTCGCCTCCTAATCTCGTCGCTTCACTATGTACTTGTCTGAGGGAAGCCCTCTCTTGCGCGTCTTGTACCCCTTGGTCGGTTTTCCCCATGGGGTGCAAGGATGTCTTCCTCCGGAAGACTTACCCTCGCCGCCCCCCAAGGGATGATCGTGGGGATTCATGGCAACTCCTCTGACGCTGGGTCGGATTCCCAGCCAACGAGATTTGCCTGCTTTACCCAGGGACAAGTTCTCATGATCTAAGTTTCCGACCTGCCCGATAGTGGCCATGCAATCCAAATCGACCTTCCTCACCTCCCCGGAAGGGAGCTTCACCAATCCAAAATCCCCTTCTTTGGCAAGGAATTGAGCTGCACCCCCTGCGCCCCTCACCAGCTGGCCGCCTTTTCCTCTCTTCAACTCCAGATTGTGAAGCATCAACCCCAAGGGGATATTGCGTAATGGCAGGGCGTTTCCCATCCTAATCTCTGCGTCCGGCCCCGACATTAGCTCATCCCCCACTGCCAGCCCGAGGGGAGCCAGCATATACCTCTTCTCGCCATCCCGGTATTGCAGCAAGGCGATCCGAGCCGAGCGATTCGGGTCGTACTCGAGAGAAATCACCTTGGCCGGTATACCGATCTTATCTCGGCGATAATCGATCAGGCGATACATCCGTTTATGACCTCCCCCCCGATGCCGACAGGTGATCCGGCCCTTAGCATTCCTCCCCCCACTCTTGGGGAGGGAGATCAGAAGGCTCTTGCTGGGGGTTCGACTGGTGATCTCTTCGAAGGCAGAGACACTTTGAAATCTTCTTCCGGGAGATGTCGGATTCAACTTTTTGATTGCCACGGCTTTACCTCTCGTTCCTGACTAAAACTCTTAGACCCCCTCAATGAAATCGATGGTTTCGCCCTGCCGGAGGGTCACCACTGCCTTCTTCCAGTCTGGGGTTCTCCCCGAAAAGCGACCCACCTTTTTTTCCTTTCCCCTGAGGGAGAGGGTATTCACCGAAATCACATGAACATGGAAGATCGATTCGATCGCTTTCCTGATCTCGACCTTGTTGGCCCACCGGGTCACCTCAAACAAGAATTTGTTCTCTCTCTCCTTCAAATGGGTGCCCTTTTCGGTGATCAAGGGCCTTCTGATGATACGGTACATGTCTCTCATTGCTTCCCATTCTCCTCCAAGGCTTCGAGGGAATCCCGAGTCAAAATAAGGGTATCATATCGACAGACATCCATAGTGGTGACCCCTTCCACAGGGCTGACCCTGATTCCCGGGATGTTGCGGGCCGATCTGGTAACCGCCTGGGAAGGAGATCTCATCACCAGCAGGATCTTTCCCTTTAGCCCCAAGGTCTCCAGCATCCTGAGGAACGCTTTGGTGCTGGGTCTCTCGAATTCCACGGACTCAACGATCAGGACTCCGTTCTCCCTGACCCTTTCAGAAAGGGCGGAGCTGAAGGCATATCGGCGAACCTTCCGGGGGAGGCGATAAGAATAGGTCCGGGGCACAGGGCCGAAAATCGTGCCTCCTCCCACCCAAAGGGGAGACCGAATGGATCCCGCTCGAGCCCTTCCAGTTCCCTTTTGCCGCCACGGTTTTCGTCCACCTCCGCTTACGGCCGCCTTGTTCTTTGTGGACGCAGTGCCGCTCCTGCGATTTGCCAGGAATTGAAGGATCGTATCGTGCAGGAGGTGGGCCTTCATACTCACCCCGAAGAGCCGATCGGGCAAATCCACCTCGCCCACTTTCTCATTTTTCATATTGATCACTGCGAACTGCGGCATCAACCTTCCTCCACAGGGTCCTATCACTTCTTTCTGATAATCACCATTCCGCCATTGGCTCCCGGAACCGAACCTGCAACCAAGAGGAGATTCTTCTCCGGGAGGATTTTAACGACCCTCAGTCCTTTGATCGTTACCCTATCGGTCCCCATGTGCCCGGGCATATGGTGACCTTTGAAAACCCGGGAGGGAAATGAGGATGCACCGATGGAGCCGGGAGCTCGATGAAACATGGAACCATGTGTTTCTGGACCACCAAGATAACCCCAGCGCTTTACCCCTCCCTGGAATCCCTTGCCCTTGGAGATCCCGGTAACCTCCACCGCATCTCTTTCTTGGAAGACTTCTACGGTCAGCATCTGGCCCACGGAGAATTCGCCGGTCTGATCCAACCTGATCTCCCGAAGGTGTCGCGTATACGGCACCTTTGCCTTCTCGAAATGGCCCCGAAGCGGGCGGTTCAGTCCCCTGGCCTTTTCGGAGATCCCAAAGCCCAATTGTAAGGCCTCATAGCCGTCTTTGTCCTTGGTCTTCTTCTGTACCACCGGGCATGGCCCGACCTCCAAGATCGTAACCGCGCAGACCTTCGCGTCTTTATTGAAGATTTGGGTCATACCCACTTTTTTCCCAATCAGTCCAATAGCCATCTTCTCTCTCGTCCTTGTCCATCACCGCCAGCAGTGGGCATTCATCGCCCCATGCGGGCTATAATCTGATCTCCACATCCACTCCCGCCGGAAGATTCAACTTCATGAGATCATCCACCGTCTGGGGTGTCGGCTGAAGGATGTCAATCAGTCGAAAATGCGTCCTGATCTCAAACTGTTCCCTCGATTTCTTATCGATATGCGGCGATCGCAATACCGTTACCCGGCTGATCTTCGTGGGCAACGGGATGGGACCCGATACCTGCGCCCCTGTCCGCTGGGCGGTATTCACAATTTCTCCGGCGGATCGGTCCAAGATCCGATGGTCGTACCCCTTTAGGCGAATTCTGATCTTCTGATCTGCCATCCTCTCACTCCAACACTTCGCTGACCACCCCGGCCCCAACGGTGTGGCCTCCCTCCCGGATGGCGAAGCGAAGTTCCTTCTCCAGGGCGATCGGGGTGATGAGTTCGATGGTAAGATTCACATTATCTCCCGGCATCACCATCTCCACCCCCTCGGGGAGATGGGAGACTCCGGTCACATCGGTGGTGCGGAAGTAGAACTGGGGGCGGTAGCCCTCGAAGAAGGGGGTATGGCGTCCTCCCTCTTCCTTGGTCAGGACATAGGCCTCTGCCCGGAACTTGGTATGGGGGGTGATGGAGCCGGGTTTGGCCACTACCTGACCGCGCTCGATCTCCTCCCGCTTGAGGCCTCGGAGGAGGATGCCGATATTGTCTCCGGCTTGACCTTGATCGAGGAGCTTGCGGAACATCTCCACCCCGGTGACCACCGTCTTATGGGTCTCCCGGATGCCCACGATCTCCACCTCCTCCCCCACCTTGACCACGCCGCGCTCCACCCGGCCGGTGGCCACCGTGCCTCGACCGGAGATGGAGAAGACATCCTCCACCGGCATGAGGAAGGGCTTTTCGATCTCCCTTTTGGGGAGGGGGAAGTAGGAATCGACGGCGTCCATGAGCTGGAAGACGGATTGGCAGGATTCGCAGTTGCGGTCTCCGCAGCCATGTTCCAAGGCCTTGAGGGCAGAGCCCCGAACGATGGGGATCTCATCCCCGGGGAACTTGTACTCGGAGAGGAGTTCCCGCACCTCTAACTCCACCAGCTCCAAGAGCTCGGGATCATCCACCATATCTACCTTGTTGAGATAGACCACCATGTAGGGGACATTCACCTGGCGCGCCAGGAGGACATGCTCTCGGGTCTGGGGCATGGGGCCATCCGCGGCGGAGACCACCAGGATGGCCCCATCCATCTGGGCGGCTCCGGTGATCATGTTCTTGATATAGTCCGCGTGGCCGGGGCAATCGACATGGGCATAGTGGCGCTTCTGCGTCTCATACTCCACATGGGCGATGGCGATGGTGATACCCCGCTCCTTCTCCTCCGGGGCATTGTCGATGCTATCGAAGGGGCGGAACTGGATCTTGGGATTGACACTATGGAGGCACTTGGTGACGGCAGCGGTCAAGGTCGTCTTGCCGTGATCGATGTGGCCAATGGTGCCAACGTTCATGTGTTCTTTGGTGCGTTCGAATTTGGGTTTGGCCATAAAGCCCCTCCTTGCCTTCTATCTATATCCTGACGTCTTCAGATTTGGCTTCCGTGCCGGATCTTTCCGGGAAATCTCGGTGCATCATATCCCGCTTGGAACCAGCTTCCTTGCTGCTGCGAATACTATCGCTGACAATCCCCTCAGTGGGCCCGTAGAGAGTGGCCTCCTGCTCGCTCCACGATTTCCTCACAAATATTGGGAGGTACCTGCTCATATCGAGAGAATTGCATAGTATAGGTGGCCCGTCCTTGGGTGACGGAGCGTAGAGAAGTGGCATAGCCGAACATCTCAACCAGAGGGACTTCGGCGTCGATCAGCTGTGCAGACATCTTGAGCTCCACATTCATCACCCGACCCCTTCGGGAGTTCAGATCGCCGATCACCTCTCCAATGAATTCATTGGGAAGGACAACGTTCACCTTCATAATCGGTTCAAGAAGGATCGGACCTGCTTTCTTCATCGCCTCCTTCATCGCCAATGAGCCCGCGATCTTGAAGGCCATCTCCGAGGAATCTACCTCGTGGTAGGAGCCGTCAAAAAGGGTGACCTGAACGTCCACAACCTGATATCCGGCGAGGACGCCAGCCTCCGTCGCCTCCTTGACCCCCTTCTCCACTGCCCCTATATATTCTCGAGGAACAGAGCCTCCGACCACCTGATTGACAAATCGGAATTCCTCTTCCCCGTCGGTCCGCTCCACCCGAATCCAAACATGGCCATACTGACCTCTGCCGCCCGTCTGCCGGATGAACCTTCCTTCTGCCTGGGCGGCCTTGGTGATCGTCTCCCGGAAGACAACCTGAGGCTTTCCAATGTTTGCTTGCACGTTGAATTCCCGCTGCAGGCGATCCACAATGATCTCCAGATGAAGTTCCCCCATCCCCGAAATGATCGTTTGTCCGGTCTCGTCATCAAAATGCATTTTGAAGGTGGGATCCTCATTGCCCAAGAGGACGAGGGATCGGGACAACTTATCCTGGCCATCCTTGGTCCTTGGTTCGATGGCCACTGACATCACCGGTTCGGGAAAATCGATGGAACTCAACACAATAGGATGGGACTCGTCACAAAGCGTGTCCCCGGTTCGGCTTCCCTTTAATCCCACCGCCGCCGCAATATCGCCCGCTCCAACCCGCGTGATCTCCACCCGCTTATTGGCATGCATGCGCAATACCCTTCCGACCCTCTCCCTATGATCGCGGTTGGAATTATAGACATAGGATCCGGACTGCAGGACTCCCGAGTAGACTCGGAAGAAGGACAAGTGGCCTACGTAGGGATCTGACATGATCTTGAAGACCAGGGCACAAAATGACTCCTCCTGCGTCGGGCTCCTCTTTTCTTCCTGGGAGGTAATGGGGTTCAAGCCCCTGATGGGGGGCAGATCCGGAGGCGCGGGAAGGAAATCGACAACCGCATCCAAAAGGGTCTGGACTCCTTTATTCCTGAAAGAAGCCCCACAGAGGACGGGCACCTTCTTCAGGGAAAGGGTCGCCTTGCGAATGGCTCCCCGCAATTGAAGGCCGCTCAACTCTTTTCCCTCCAAGTACTGGTGCATGAGAGAATCATCCTCGTCCGCCAAGGCCTCGATCATCTTCTCCCTGTGGGCCTGGGCCTCCTTCTTGGAGGCGGCCGGGATCTCTTCCTCGCGGTAATCGGACCCCAAAGACTCATCATCCCAAATGATCGCCTTCATCTTGACCAGATCGATCACCCCCAGGAAATTCTCTTCCTGGCCCAAAGGCAACTGCAAAACTAACGGGTCGGACCCGAGTCTCTCCGCGATCATGTCTATCGTCCGGGGGAAATTCGCCCCCACCCTGTCCATCTTATTCACGTAGCTGATCCGAGGGATTCCGTATTTGTCGGCCTGCTTCCATACCGTCTCCGATTGGGGCTCCACCCCTCCCACGGCGCAGAAAATTGCCACCGCTCCGTCCATTACCCGCAGGGCCCTTTCCACCTCCACCGTGAAGTCCACATGACCTGGGGTATCCAGGATATTGATCTGGTGATCTCGCCAAAAGCAAGTGGTGGCCGCCGAGGTGATGGTGATTCCCCTTTCCTTTTCCTGCTCCATCCAGTCCATCTCCGCCGCCCCGTCATCCACCTCTCCGATTTTATAGGTCTTTCCGGTGTAATAGAGAATCCGCTCGGTGGTGGTCGTCTTTCCGGCGTCCACGTGCGCCATGATCCCAATATTTCGGATATTCTGAATAGGTACGTCCCTCTGCGGGCCCATTGTGGATCCAGTCTCTTTCTTTCTCTACCACCGATAATGGGCAAAGGCTTTGTTGGCCTCTGCCATTTTATGGGTATCTTCCCTCTTCTTCACCGAGGTGCCCCGGTTGTTGGCGGAATCGAGGAGTTCCGCAGCCAGTTTTTCCTGCATCGTTTTCTCGGGCCTTTTTCGGGAATAACCTACGATCCAACGCATCGCCAAGGCGAGTCTGCGGTCTGTCCTCACTTCGACCGGAACCTGATAGGTCGCTCCGCCCACCCTGCGGGACTTTACTTCCAAGACCGGTTTCACGTTATCGATCGCCTGCTTGAATAGCTTCAGGCCTTCCGTCCCCGACTTCTCCTCAATGATCTTGATCGATCGATAGAATGTGGACTCGGCAAGGGATTTCTTCCCTTCCTTCATCATGGCGTTAATGAACTTGCCCACCAGCTTGCTCCCGTAAATTGGGTCTGGTTGAGCCTCCCGTTTGGCCGCGACTTCTCTTCTTGGCACTGTTCTTTCTCCTTTGGGACAGAGGAAAAAATAATCGGCACCCACCATCTTTCAAGGCAGATATGTGAGTGCCGAGTTATCTACTAACTACTCTTAGGCCTCTTGGCCCCGTACTTGGAACGTCCCTGCTCTCGGTCTTTCACTCCCGCTGTATCGAGCGTCCCCCTTATAATGTGGTACCGAACACCCGGCAGATCCTTGACCCTTCCGCCCCGGATCAGGACAATGGAATGTTCCTGCAAGTTATGCCCGATGCCTGGGATATAGGCAGTGACTTCGATCCCATTGGTCAAGCGGACCCGTGCAACTTTTCTCAGGGCGGAATTTGGCTTCTTCGGGGTAGTCGTGTAGACTCGAGTGCAGACTCCCCTCTTCTGTGGCGCCTGTTGCAAGGCGGGCGTGGTCACTTTCTTCTGAACCTTGGACCTGCCCTTCCTGATCAATTGACTAATGGTTGGCAACCCATCAACTCCTTTTCCCGTGCTGTGTTCGAAGCCTATGCATATTACCAATTGTCCTCAAAATGTCAAGAACTTTTCGCGATTTTTTTACACCCTTGCCGCCACCTCTTCCAACGCCTCCGCTCTTTCCTCTGCTCGGGGCTTCCTTTCCCTCTCCCCCGTAGACCCTGCAGGCTCTCCAACCTGGATTCGGGTGTCTCGGTATCCCTTCACTCCGGTCCCCGCCGGGATTAGCCTCCCCATCGTAACATTTTCTTTCAGACCCCTCAGATAATCAACAGCTCCGTTGATGGCGGCTTCAGTGAGAACCTTCGTGGTTTCCTGGAAGGAAGCGGCGGAGATAAAGCTGTCTGTGGAAAGAGACGCCTTGGTGATTCCGAGGAGCAAAGGCTTGGCCGTAGCAGGAGTTCCGCCCTCGGCCCGCGTCCTCTGATTCTCCCTTTGGAATTCCACCTTGCTCGCATTTTCTCCCAGGAGAAACGAGGTATCTCCCACGCCTTCAATGCTGACGCGTTTCAGCATCTGCCGGACGATCACCTCGATGTGCTTGTCGTTAATCTGGACCCCCTGCAGGCGATAGACCTCTTGGATCTCATTCACCAGGTAACTCTGCAGTTCCTGCTCCCCCAATACATCCAAGATGTCATGGGGGTCGATGGGTCCATCCATCAAGGGTTCTCCCGCTCGGACGAGATCTCCCTCCAAGACGTTAAGGTGTTTGGCTCGTGGAACCAGGTACTCCTTGAAGGTCCCCCTGTCGTCGCGGATGATCACCCTCCTCATTCCCTTGACGTAGCCGGGAGGAAGTTCCACTCTCCCGTCGATCTCGGAGATGAGGGCTGCTTCCTTGGGATGTCGCGCCTCGAACAACTCTGCGACCCGAGGGAGACCTCCGGTGATATCCTTGGTCTTGGTAGTCTCACGAGGCATCTTGGCAATCACCTCGCCCGCAGAGATCATCTGGTGATCGGATACCATCAGGTGAGCCCCTGCCGGCAGGAGACACTTGAAAATGGTGTGATTTGAATCGTTCTTGATGGAAATTCGGGGTTGGAGTTCCTGCCTCTGGTGTTCCATGATCACCTTTTGGGACAACCCGGTCACTTCATCCACTTCTTCCCTCATGGTCACCCCTTCGACCACATCTCGCAGAGCAACCCGACCACTGTATTCGGTCAGGATGGCCAGGGTGAAGGGATCCCACTCCATCAAGATGTCTCCCGCTGAAATCACATGTCCCTCTTCTACCTTCAGTCTGGCACCATAGACGGCCTGGTACTGTTCCTTCCTCCTCCCCTGTTCGTCGACGATAATGACCGAGCCGTTCCGGTTCATCACCACCGAATCGCCCTGCTCCGTCTTCACGGTACGCAGATCGCTGAACTTCACCGTCCCCGAGAATTTGCTCTCTAAGACCGTCTGTTCCACCACCCGGCTCGCTGTACCTCCGATGTGGAAGGTGCGCATCGTCAACTGGGTGCCCGGTTCTCCAATGGACTGAGCGGCGATCACTCCCACCGCCTCCCCGATATCCACCATCTTACCGCTAGCCAGATTCCTCCCGTAGCAATTGACGCATACACCCCTTGCCGACTCACAGGTGAGCACCGAACGGATCCTCACCTTGTCGATGCCCGAACTCTCAATCTTGCTGGCCAAGGGCTCGATGATCTCCTGGTTGGCCTCTGCAATGATATCGCCGGTGAAGGGGTCTTTGATGTCGTCCAAAGCCACCCTGCCAAGGACGCGATCCCGCAACGGCTCGATGATCTCTCCCCCCTCTACCAGCGGCCCCACATAGATACCATTGAGAGTCCTGCAATCCTTCTCCGAGACGATGACATCCTGGGCCACGTCCACCAGCCTCCGGGTGAGGTATCCCGAATCTGCCGTCTTCAGCGCGGTGTCTGCCAGGCCTTTTCGTGCTCCGTGAGTGGAGATGAAGTACTCCAATACCGAGAGCCCTTCTCGGAAATTGGTTATGATCGGAGTTTCGATAATCTCTCCTGAGGGCTTTGCCATGAGCCCCCTCATCCCCGCCAATTGTCGAATCTGTTGACGGCTGCCCCGGGATCCCGAATCTGCCATCATAAAGATCGGGTTAAATTCCCCATCCTCTCTCGCCTCCAACTCCCTGAACATCTCATCGGACACCCTTTCTGTAACCTGGGTCCAGATATCGATGATCTTATTATACCGCTCGCCCTTGGTGATCAACCCATCCTGATACTCCCTTTCGATCTTTTTCACTTCAGATTCGGCCTCCCCGATCAGCTCCTTCTTCCGGGCGGGAATATGCATGTCATCGATCCCGATGGACAGGCCAGACAAGGTAGCATAGCGGAAGGCGAGGTCCTTCAAGTTATCCAGCAGCTTCACTGTCTCCAATTTTCCCAAGAGATAGTTGCACTGCGCAACCAGGCGGGTCAATTCCCGCTTGTTCATCTCTTGATTGACGAAGCCCAGCGACGGGGGCAGGATTTCATTGAAGATGACCCTCCCCACCGTGGTTTCCACCAATTCATTGCCCATGCGCACCTTGATCTTGGCCAGCAGACCCACTTCACCCAACTCATATGCAACTTGGATCTCATCGAGGTCGGAAAATATACTGCCTTCTCCCTTCTCCCCGGGCCGGGATTTGGTCAGGTAGTAGCACCCCAGAACAATATCCTGGCTCGGAGCCGCAATAGGCATCCCATTGGCGGGAGATAGGATATTGTTGGGGGAAAGCATCAGCAAGGAAGCCTCCAACTGGGCCTCGGCCGATAGAGGCACATGAACAGCCATCTGGTCTCCATCAAAATCCGCATTAAAGGCTGCGCACACCAGAGGATGGATTCGAATCGCTTCACCTTCTACCAATACTGGCTCGAAGGATTGAATCCCCAGCCGATGGAGGGTGGGGGCACGATTCAAGAGGACAGGGTGCTCTTTGATCACCTCTTCCAAGGCATCCCAGACCTCCGTTCGCCCTCTCTCTACCATCTTCTTCGCGCTTTTTATCGTGGCCACGTGTTCACTATTCTTCAAGAGCCGGTGGTATATGAAGGGCTTGAAGAGCTCCAGGGCCATCTTCTTGGGTAAGCCGCACTGGTGCAATCGGAGCTCCGGACCCACCACGATCACGGAGCGTCCAGAATAATCCACCCTCTTGCCCAGGAGGTTCTGCCGAAAGCGTCCCTGTTTTCCTTTCAGCATATCGCTGAGGGACTTCAGGGGGCGATTGTTCTGTCCTTTGAGGGCCCTTCCCCTTCTGCCATTGTCAAAAAGGGCATCCACTGCTTCCTGCAACATCCGCTTCTCGTTGCGGATGATCACCTCCGGGGCTCGCAGCTCTTGCAACCTCTTCAGTCGGTTGTTGCGATTGATCACCCGGCGGTAGAGGTCATTCAGGTCTGAGGTAGCAAATCTTCCCCCGTCCAGAGGAACCAGAGGTCGCAGCTCGGGAGGAAGAACCGGCAATACCTCCAAGATCATCCATTCTGGGCGATTGCCTGAACTCTGGAAGGCCTCCACAATGCGCAATCTCTTGGTCAGCTTTTTCTTTGTCTGTTGTGAGGTCTCCTTATCCAGCTGGGCTCGCATCTCTGTGGGCAATGTCTCCAGATCTACCTCCCGGAGAAGGGATCGGATGGCCTCTGCCCCCATCTCTGCCACAAATGCGTCCCCAAATTCCTCCCGCATCTTGCGGTAACGGTCCTCGGTGAGGAGTTCCTTCTTCCTCAGGGGCGTGCTACCGGGATCCACCACCACATACTCCTCGAAATAAAGGACCTTCTCTAGGTCGCGCAGGGGCATATCCAAGAGATAGCCGATCCGACTGGGCAGTGCTTTGAAGAACCAGACATGGGATACGGGAGAGGCGAGTTCAATGTGCCCCAGGCGGTGTCTCCGTTCCTTGGCCCGGGTGATTTCGACCCCACATTTGTCACAGACTACCCCCCGATGCTTCATCCCTTTGTATTTCCCGCAATTGCACTCCCAGTCTTTGGTGGGGCCGAAGATCTTGGCGCAGAAAAGGCCGTCCCTTTCCGGCTTGAAGGTACGATAATTGATTGTTTCGGGTTTCTTCACCTCCCCGGAAGACCAGGATCGAATCTTCTCGGGTGAGGCTATTCCGATCCGCATTGCCCGAAAACTCGTTGGATCGATCGGCTTTTCGTCGAAATACCCAAAAAATCTGTTATCCAAGGTTCCTACCTCCTTATGGAACTTGGCCTCTGCCGCCTATTCCTTCAACAACTCCACATCTAAGGCTAGGCTTTGGAGCTCTTTCACCAGCACGTTAAATGACTCCGGAATACCAGGTTCCAGGGCCGCCTCACCTTTCACGATGGACTCATACATCTTGGTGCGTCCCGCGATGTCATCCGACTTCACAGTGAGCATTTCCTGGAGGATATGAGCAGCCCCATAGGCCTCCAACGCCCAAACCTCCATCTCTCCAAACCTCTGGCCCCCAAATTGGGCTTTTCCTCCCAAGGGCTGCTGGGTAACCAGGGAGTAGGGGCCTATGGATCGAGCATGGATCTTATCGTCGACCAAGTGGGCTAACTTCATCAGATAGATGGATCCCACCGTTACATCCTGATGGAAGGGTTCTCCCGTCCTCCCATCACAGACAACGGTCTTTCCGGTAAGGGGCAGCTTGGCCTTTCTCAACCATTCCTTGATTTCGCCCTCTTTCGCCCCATCGAAAACCGGGCTGGCCACCTTTCGGCCCAGGGCCGCCGCAGCCCACCCCAGGTGGGTTTCCAGTATCTGTCCCACATTCATTCGGGAGGGAACTCCCAGCGGGTTCAGCACTACCTCTACCGGGGTACCGTCAGGCAGATAGGGCATATCCTCCTCTGGCAGTATCTTGGCAATCACCCCCTTATTTCCGTGACGCCCGGCGATCTTGTCGCCCACGGAGAGCTTTCGTTTGATCGCCACAAAGACCTTTACCATTTTGAAAACGCCGGGAGAAAGTTCATCTCCCTTGCGCAAGCGGACCACCTTCTCCTCACAGGATTCCCGGAGGTTCTCAGCTTGCCGTTCCACATCCTCGTTGAGATCCCCGATTCTCGTCTGAGTTCCCTCGTCCAAAGCGAGGGAGATCTCGATCAGTTCCTGGTGGGCGAGCGGCCCAAGGATCTCCCGGGTCAAAGGCCTTCTCCCCGGAACCGGCCCTTTTCCCGAACCAAGTTTGATCGATCGCTTCGGCAGCTTGCTGAGAAGCTCCGATCTGACCTTCGCATCGCGTTCGTCTCGCAGGATCGCGATTTCATCCTCCACGTCTTTTCGCAGACGCTGAATCTCCTCCTCCTCGATCTTCTTGGCCCGTTCATCCTTGTCGATACCCCGACGAGAGAAAACCTTAACATCTACCACGGTCCCATAAATCCCCGGTGGAACGGTCAGAGAAGCATCTCGAACATCCTCAGCTTTCTCCCCGAAGATGGCCCTCAGCAAGCGCTCCTCGGGAGTGAGAAGGGTCTCCCCCTTGGGAGTCACCTTGCCCACCAGGATATCCCCTGGTTTCACCTCCGCCCCAATGCGAATGATTCCGCTCTCGTCCAGGTCTTTGAGAGCCTCTTCACCTACATTCGGGATGTCTCGAGTAATGTCTTCTTTGCCCAGTTTGGTATCCCGCGCTTCGATCTCAAATTCCTCTATATGAATGGAGGTAAAACGATCGTCCTTGACCACTCGCTCGCTGATCAGGATAGCATCCTCGAAATTGTACCCTCCCCAAGACATGAAAGCGACCAGGACATTTTGACCCAGGGCCAGCTCCCCGCTATGGCAAGCGGGCCCGTCGGCGATGATTTGCCCTTTCTTTACCCGCTCGCTCTTCTGGACAATTGGCTTCTGGTTGATGCAGGTGTTCTGATTGGAGCGCTGAAACTTGAGGAGGTTGTAAATGTTGACTGTCGCCTTTTCCTCGGATCCGTCCTCACTCTCTTCCGCGCGGATGATGATGCGATCCGCAGTGACGCTCTCTACCACTCCGGCTCTTCGTGCGACCACAACTGCCCCCGAATCCCGAGCCGCCACATGTTCCATCCCCGTGCCCACCACGGGTGAGACCGGCCTCAATAAGGGAACGGCTTGTCGCTGCATGTTCGCTCCCATGAGGGCACGGTTGGCATCATCATGTTCCAGGAAAGGAATCAGGGATGTGGAGATCCCCACCAGCTGCTTGGGGGAGACATCCATGTACTCGACCTCTTTGGCAGGTACCAACCGGAAATTCCCACCAGAACGGGCGGAAACCATCTCCGTGACAAACCTTCCATCCTTGTCCAGGTCCACGTTGGCCTGGGCGATGACGAATTTCTCTTCCCTGTCCGCGGTCAGGTACTCGATCTCGTCGGTCGCCCTTCCGTTCACCACTTTTCGATAAGGGGTTTCTATGAACCCGAGGTCATTGACGCGGGCATAGGTGGAAAGGGAGGCGATCAGCCCCACATTGGGCCCTTCCGGAGTCTCGATCGGGCACATCCTTCCGTAGTGAGTAGGGTGTACATCTCGCACCTCGAAACCAGCCCTCTCCCGGCTCAAGCCTCCAGGTCCCAAGGCACTCAATCTTCGCTTATGGGTCAGCTCTGCAAGAGGATTGGTCTGATCCATAAACTGGGAGAGCTGCGAGCTACCGAAGAATTCCTTGAGGGCCGCGCTTACCGGTTTCGGATTGATCAGATCGTGGGGCATCAGGGTTTCGACTTCCTGGGTGCTCATACGCTCCCTGACGGCCCGCTCCATGCGAGCCAATCCGATCCGAAATTGTTCCTCCAACAGCTCCCCCACTGAGCGGATTCGACGATTTCCCAGATGATCTATGTCATCGACCGTGCCATCACCATGTTTCAACAGAATCAAATAGCGAATGGCTTCGACGATGTCCCTGGGGCGCAGCACCCGCGTCCTCGGAGATTCGTCAATGCCGAGCTTGGAATTTACCTTATATCTCCCTACGCGCGACAGGTCGTATCTCTTCGGGCTAAAGAACATCGACTCCAACAGAAGGGAGGCGCTCTCCACGGTGGGCGGATCGCCGGGTCTAAGCCGCCGGTAGATCTCAACCAGGGCTTCCTCTTTGGAACGGGTATTATCTCGCAGCAAGGTTTCGCGAATATCGTAAACGTCCCAAGTCTCCTGCCCTGCAAGCAAATGAAAAGGAAGTGTCTCCCGCTCCCTCAGCGTCTCTATCGCCTCAGGCGTGATCTCCTTAGTGGCCTCCAGCACGATCTCACCTGTCTTGGCATCGATACAATCGCTGCCCAAGATGCGACCCACCAAATCCTCCGGATATAGGGGGACCTTTCCCATCCCTGCTTCCTGAATCCTTTTGATGATGCTCTTGGTCAGCTTCTTACCCGCCGGCAGGATCACTTCTTTCCCGCGCTTGTCTACTATATCCTGGGCTATTCGGTAGCTCAGGGCGGACGGGGAATTCAGATCCAAGAAGATCTTCTTCTTCTGAATACTCACTTCGTCTCGCTCATAGAAGAGTTTGAGGATGTCCTCGTCACTAGAGTAACCCAATGCCCTCAGCAGGATGGTAGACAGGAACTTCCTGCGGCGATCAATGCGAACATGGAGAACATCATTGGAGTCGTACTCGAATTCCAGCCAAGACCCCCGATAAGGGATGAGGCGAGCGAAATAAAGAGGCTTCCCCATGGAGTGGCTGCGCGATCCCATCTGCTCAAAAAAAGCGCCCGGTGAGCGGTGAAGCTGGCTCACCACAACCCGCTCCGTCCCATTGATAACGAATGTCCCTTGATCTGTCATCAAGGGCATTTCTCCCAAATAGACCTCCTGTTCCTTGATGTCGCGGACGGTCTTGGAATTGGATTCTGCGCTCTTATCCCACACCACCAATCTCAGGGTAGCCCTTAAAGGAACGGAATAGGTCATTCCTTTCACTCGACACTCATCGGTAGAGTACTTCGGTTTTCCGAATTCGTAGCGAACGAATTCCAACGAAGCAGATTCCTCATAGTCGGTAATGGGGAAAATGGAAGTGAATACCTCCTGCAACCCGGACTCCTCCCTCTTGTCAAAAGGGACCTCCTTTTGCAGAAACTGCTCGTAGGATCTCCGTTGGATCTCGATCAAATTCGGGATGGAGACGATCTCGGGGAGCTTGGCAAAGCTCTCTCTCACGAGGCCAAATTCATCTCCGCTAAAAGACATCTGCATCACCTCTCCTGCTCACCCATGCGGTTGGACGACAGATTACCCGGCTGCACCTCTCTCCTTGCCTCAAGTTCCTCCATCGCACCGATCTATCTCACTTGATCTCCACGGTGGCTCCGGAGGCTTCCAGCTTCGACTTGATCCCCTCCGCCTCTGCCTTGGGAATTCCCTCCTTGACGGCCTTCGGCGCTCCCTCCACCAGGTCTTTCGCCTCCTTCAATCCTAGTCCGGTGATCGCCCGCACTTCCTTGATCACCTGGATCTTCTTGTCACCCACCCCCGCCAATATTACCGTAAACTCCGTCTGTTCCTCTTGCTGAGCAGAAGGAGCCGCGGAGCTTGCCACACCTGCCATCGCCATCATCGGTGCGGCTGCGGCTGAAACCCCAAATTTCGATTCCATCTCTTTGATCAGCTGGGAAAGCTCCAGGACCGTCATGCTCTCTATGGTTTCCAGGATCTCCTCTTTGCTCACCTTTGCCACTTTCTCTAACCTCCTCCCCAAGGGGTGTATAGATTTAATAGAAACAATGCATGAAGGGCCTTGGAACCTAAGTGCCCTTCTCTTTCTGGGCTTTGATGGCGCCTAATGTTCCTACAAATTGTTGAATTGGCGCCTGCAGAACTCTCACCAATCCGCTCAGGGGCGCCGATATGGACATCAGCACCTGGGAGAGCAGAATATCTCTGGGCGGCAATTCTGCAATGGCCAAGATCTCCTCTTTCCGGTAGAGCCTTCCCTCTATGATTCCGCCCTTAATGTCCAAATTGGCATTGGACCGAACAAATTGGGAAAGAATCTTGCTGGAAGCCACTGGGTCATCGTAACCAAATGCTACGCCAGTAGGCCCAGATAGCAGAGGATCCAAGTCAGCCAAGGAGGTATTTTGGACCGCGATCTTTGCCAACCTGTTCTTGACCACCCGAAATTCGATCTTGCTCTTCCGGAGAAGGTTCCGCAATACTGTCACGTCCGCCACCTTGAGGCCTCGAAAGTCCGTCAATATCGCGGCCCTTGCCTCGCGGAATCTCTCTTCTAACTGCCTTACCTCGGTCTCTTTCCTGGGAGTACTCACCAATTTGCCCCCTCTCTCTTGCGCCTACCCTCTGTCTTTCGCTAAGGCGAGGTTCGGATCGACCCTGATCCCTGGTCCCATGGTAGATGAAACAGATATTCCCTTCACATACTTTCCCTTGGAAGACGCAGGCTTGGCTTTCAGCAGGGCCTCCAAAAGGGCCACGGCGTTCTCAAGCAGCTGGTCTTGGGAAAAGGAGACCTTCCCAATCGGAGCGTGGACGATTCCCGCCTTTTCCACCCGAAATTCGATCTTTCCTGCCTTAAACTCCTGAACCGCCTTTGCCAACTCGAAAGTGACGCTTCCTGTCTTGGGATTGGGCATGAGCCCTCGCGGCCCCAGTATCTTTCCCAACTTCCCAACCAGGCCCATCACATCGGGCGTAGCGATGGCCCGATCGAATTCCAGCCAGCCCTGCTGAATCTTCTCAATCAGATCCTCACATCCCACATGATCCGCTCCTGCTGCCTGCGCCTCTTTCTCTTTCTCCCCTTTGGTGAAGACCAAGACCCTCATCGTCTTGCCGACTCCATGAGGAAGGACGACCGTTCCTCTTACCATCTGATCGGCGTGCTTAGGGTCCACGCCCAGTCGAACTGCCACTTCCAACGTCTCATCAAATTTCGCAGAGGCTATGCTCTTTGCAAGGCCTATTGCCGTCCCCAGATCCGACGGCGCACTCTCCTTCACCTGGGCTGCTGCCTTTTCATATCGTTTGTTATCGTGGCTCATTTCCCGCTCCCTACTGGATGATCTCAATGCCCATGCTTCGGGCTGTCCCCTCGATAATCCTTACCGCCTCTTCCAAGGTAACCGCATTCAAATCCGGCATCTTCGTCTTCGCTATCTCTGTCACCTGGGAGATGGAAACCTTTCCTACCTTCTCGCGATTCGGCTCCTTCGAAGCCTTGGCGATCCCCGCTGCCTGCTTTAGCAGGACGGCCGCCGGGGGGGTCTTGGTGACGAACGAAAAAGACCTGTCCGCATAAACACTGATCACGGCTGGAATGATGAGACCCTCTTGGTGTTGAGTTTGAGCGTTAAAGGTTTTGCAGAATTCCATGATATTGATGCCATGCTGCCCAAGGGCAGGCCCCACGGGGGGAGAGGGGTTCGCCCTTCCTGCTGGCACCTGCAATTTCACCACCGCGATCACCTTCTTCGCCATGCGATCAAATCTCCTCTCCCTTTTGGATCAGCCAACCTCACCTTCCTCATATCCTTTCCACCTGCAAGAAATCGAGATCGACGGGCGTGGAACGTCCAAATATGCTCACCATGACTTTGAGTCGGCCTTTGTCCGGCTTTACTTCCTCCACCACTCCCGAGAAATTGGTAAAGGGGCCATCGATGATTCGAACGCTCTCTCCCGCGACATACATGACTCTGTGCCTGGGCTTGTCTCCCCCGGTTTCCAGTTGTTTGATGATATCTTCCGCCTCTTCCTCGGGAATGGGCACGGGCTTGGTGCCCGGGCCCACAAAACCGGTCACCTTGGGGGTGTTCTTGACCAGGTACCAGAGGTCATCCGTCATCTCCATCTTGATAAGGAGGTACCCGGGAAAGAACTTTCGGGTCGATATTTTCTTCTTTCCTTTTCTGAGCTCCACTACCTCCTCCGTGGGGATAAGGATCTTGGAAATCCTGTCAGCCAGACCCAATGCGGCCGTCTTCTTTTCGATCGAGGCCTTTACCTTGTTTTCAAAACCCGAATAAGTATGAATCACATACCAGTTCTGTCCCATTCCCGATCCTTAAGCTCATGGCTCCCTATTTGAACAAATAGCCCAAAAACTTTTGCAGCACCGCGTCCACGATCCCCAAGAAAAAAGCCACAATGAAAGTACATAGGATAACCACTACTGTCGAAGCAATGATTTCCTTTCTCTGCGGCCAGGATACCTTTTTCAGCTCGTTCCAAACTTCGCGTAGATATTTCCTAATCTTTGCAAAGAAATCCTTCATTCACATAGTCTCCTAATTGAAGCTGCCCTCGGTGATCTGTGAGGGATACCAAATGTTAAGAAATGCTTCGTGATCCGATTCGCTCATTGGCCCTTAGCAAGTTAAGAGCGCGCCCACGCTTTGCATTTACAACCTATTCTCAGTTCAGAGGAGAGCTGACCTTGACTGAAGGATGACTCATATGAATGGCAGGCCTGGAGGGATTTGAACCCCCAACACCCGGATTTGGAGTCCGGTGCTCTATCCGTTGGAGCTACAGGCCTGAAGGAAAGTCGGTCCGCCTTACTTGGTCTCCTTGTGGAGGGTATGGGTCCGGCAAAATCTGCAGTACTTCTTCAACTCCAAACGCTCAGGGGTGGTCTTCTTGTTCTTGTCCGTAGAATAATTTCTCTGCTTGCAGGCGCTACAAGCCAAGGTAATAATATCTCTCATCTCTCACTCCAACACTTCGCTGACCACCCCGGCCCCAACGGTGTGGCCTCCCTCCCGGATGGCGAAGCGAAGTTCCTTCTCCAGGGCGATCGGGGTGATGAGTTCGATGGTAAGATTCACATTATCTCCCGGCATCACCATCTCCACCCCCTCGGGGAGATGGGAGACTCCGGTCACATCGGTGGTGCGGAAGTAGAACTGGGGGCGGTAGCCCTCGAAGAAGGGGGTATGGCGTCCTCCCTCTTCCTTGGTCAGGACATAGGCCTCTGCCCGGAACTTGGTATGGGGGGTGATGGAGCCGGGTTTGGCCACTACCTGACCGCGCTCGATCTCCTCCCGCTTGAGGCCTCGGAGGAGGATGCCGATATTGTCTCCGGCTTGACCTTGATCGAGGAGCTTGCGGAACATCTCCACCCCGGTGACCACCGTCTTATGGGTCTCCCGGATGCCCACGATCTCCACCTCCTCCCCCACCTTGACCACGCCGCGCTCCACCCGGCCGGTGGCCACCGTGCCTCGACCGGAGATGGAGAAGACATCCTCCACCGGCATGAGGAAGGGCTTTTCGATCTCCCTTTTGGGGAGGGGGAAGTAGGAATCGACGGCGTCCATGAGCTGGAAGACGGATTGGCAGGATTCGCAGTTGCGGTCTCCGCAGCCATGTTCCAAGGCCTTGAGGGCAGAGCCCCGAACGATGGGGATCTCATCCCCGGGGAACTTGTACTCGGAGAGGAGTTCCCGCACCTCTAACTCCACCAGCTCCAAGAGCTCGGGATCATCCACCATATCTACCTTGTTGAGATAGACCACCATGTAGGGGACATTCACCTGGCGCGCCAGGAGGACATGCTCTCGGGTCTGGGGCATGGGGCCATCCGCGGCGGAGACCACCAGGATGGCCCCATCCATCTGGGCGGCTCCGGTGATCATGTTCTTGATATAGTCCGCGTGGCCGGGGCAATCGACATGGGCATAGTGGCGCTTCTGCGTCTCATACTCCACATGGGCGATGGCGATGGTGATACCCCGCTCCTTCTCCTCCGGGGCATTGTCGATGCTATCGAAGGGGCGGAACTGGATCTTGGGATTGACACTATGGAGGCACTTGGTGACGGCAGCGGTCAAGGTCGTCTTGCCGTGATCGATGTGGCCAATGGTGCCAACGTTCATGTGTTCTTTGGTGCGTTCGAATTTGGGTTTGGCCATCCTCTGTCTCCCCCTTTTCCCCTCACGATTATGTTTTACCGTGGTACTTCATTACTTGACTTATGAGCTTACAATTTGACTATTTCGGTTTGATTGCCCCGAGATTTGCACTGGAGCCCACGACCAGGATTGAACTGGTGACCTCATCCTTACCAAGGATGCGCTCTGCCAACTGAGCTACGTGGGCCAGGATCTCATCCCCGCCCCCCAAGCTGCTACCACTTTCCAACCTTGAATCTGTTGCCCTGGAGCGGGAAACGGGATTCGAACCCGCGACCCTCAGCTTGGAAGGCTGATGCTCTAACCGACTGAGCTATTCCCGCCATTTTGGCCTCTATTGCACTGGCAGTCAGGGAACTGGGGCACAACTAGATATATCCCTGTCGGATTCCATGGTGGGGAGAGGAGGATTCGAACCTCCGAAGGCGTTGCCAACAGATTTACAGTCTGCCCCCTTTGGCCACTTGGGTATCTCCCCAATCAGGGCTGATGAATGGGATGGTTCGAAGTTGAGAGGCGATCTACCTTTTTCTGGAGCTGGCGAGAGGACTCGAACCTCCGACATGCTGATTACAAATCAGCCGCTCTACCGACTGAGCTACGCCAGCAGCCAGTCGGCCAAAACAGACAATTTTTTATTATAACCCATAGGCCCCCCCAACTCCAATTATCTTCTATGGTTTTCTATCGCACCTCGAATCAGCGGCCCGTCAAGAGAAGACTTCATCCCAGGATTCCAATTTATTTCAGTTTATTTCTCCTCTTTTCTTCCATTTTCCCTCGATAACAACCTTTGCCTCAATACTTCGAACACGATTATGCCCGTTGCCACCCCCACATTCAAGTTTGACAGCTTACCCATCATCGGGATCCTCACCAGCATGTCGCAGGACTCCTTGGTGAGTCTTCTCAGGCCCTCGTTCTCCCCCCCTAACACCAACGCCAGCGGCCCCCGCAGATCCGTCTTCCAGTACAAGCTCTCCGCCCCCTGATCTGCTCCCACGACCCACATCCCAGCCCCTTTGATCTTCCTGATCGAATCCACCAGATTGGGCACCTGGACCACCCTCACATATTCCTGCGCCCCCGCCGAACTCTTGCCGGATCCTTGGCCCAATCCCGCCGACCGATTCTTGGTGATGACCACGGCATCCACAGCCGCTGATTCGGCCGTTCGCAGGATGGAGCCCAGATTTCGCGGATCCTGCACCCGATCCAACACCAGAAAAAAAGGGGGAATCGCCCCTTGCCTGCTCTCCCCCAGGGCCTCCTCCAAGCCATAGTATCTCTGTGCTTCCACCAAGGCGACTATGCCCTGATGCTTATCAGATTTGCACCATGAAGGTAGTTGATCCTTTTCCGCCCAGGTAACCGGTATCCCCCTCGCCCTGGCGATTTGAAGGATCCTTTCGACCTTTTCCCCCCTTCGCTGCCTCAATACATAGACTCTCTTTACACTCCTTCGCCCGGCTCGCAAGCCCTCCAGGACCGAATTGGGGCCCAGTAGAACCTCATCCATGGCTTTCTCTTATGTTGATTTGTATTTCCAGTAGAATCCCTCTCGGGTATCTTCAACCGCAACTCCTGCCCTTCTCAACCACTCGCGAATCTCATCCGAGGTGGACCACTCCCCCCTCTTCCTCGCCTCAGCCCTCCAAAGCAACACGGTCTTGATGTCCTCCACTCCCGAGCTTGAAATTCCCTCCGGCGAAGACTCCAGCCGTTGCTTGGCCTCTTGGTACTGTTCCCAGGAAACTGCCTTCATTTCAACGACCCCCATGGAGTGGATATCTCTTCGATTCTGCAATACGCCCAATATCCCTGCCAGATCCCTGATTCGCCTCGCCACCTGAGCCAAAGACGCGGGATCGGTCCCTTTTTCCATGTGGCCATTCACTTGCCGAATCATTTCAAATAAGGAAGCGATGGCCTTCGGGGTGTGAAAATCGTCGTCCATCGACTCCACGAAAACCTGCTCGGTCTTTCTTAATGCCTCGTTCAAACCCATTGCGGAGACGTCGCCCCCACCACCTGCGGGTGCCCGCTCCGCCTTCTCCAGTGTGATCTGAGCTCTATCCAACGCCTTCTCCGCCTCCAGGAGTTTGCGATCGGAGAAATCGACCGGAGTGCGGTAATGGGTGGAGAGTAGGAAGAGCCTCAGGGCCTCGGGATCATATTTTTCGAGCACTTCTCGGATGGTAAAGAAATTGCCCAGGGATTTGGACATCTTTTCCGAGTCAATACTCACAAATCCATTGTGGAGCCAGTAGCGAGTAAACTTCGCCCCGGTGTAAGATTCCGACTGAGCGATTTCGTTTTCATGGTGAGGGAAGATCAGATCTGCGCCGCCGCCATGGATATCTATTGTCTCCCCCAGGTACTTCATGGCCATTGCCGAACATTCAATATGCCATCCTGGCCTTCCCGCTCCCCAAGGACTCTCCCATGACGGTTCTCCCTCTTTTGCCCTCTTCCAGAGGGCGAAATCCAATGGATCCTTCTTTCTTGGATCCACCTCCACCCTCGCCCCCGCCAACATCTCGTCGAGGTTACGGGAGGAGAGCTTCCCATAGGAGGCGAATCTCCTCACCTCGAAATAGACATCCCCTTCGAGATTATAGGCATACCCCTTGGCCTCCAACGCCCGCACTACTTCAATCATCTCCGGGATGTGATCAGTCGCCTTCGGCTCAAAGGTCGCGACCTTCAGTCCCAGGGCATCCATGTCGTGGTAGTACTCGGAGATGAACCGCTCCGCGACTTCGCGCCAACTGAGGCCCACAGATTTGCTCTTCGCAATGATCTTGTCATCGATATCCGTGAAATTTCGAACCATCGTAACCTTGTAGCCCAGGAACTCCATATAGTTTCGAATCACATCAAATGCCAACGCAGCACGGGCGTGGCCAATATGACAGAAATCGTAGGGGGTGATTCCACAGACGTACATCTTCACCTCCCCCGGGCTTATGGGAACAAACGTCTCCTTCTTTCGCGTCATGGTGTTAAAGATCCTCAGCGGCACTCTGTCTCCCCCGATCTTTTGGAAATCTCCTCCAAATTCTCCGTCTTCCCTGGTCCTTCTCTGACTGAGACTCCCCCAGCAAGCCGCAGGGAATCCTCCCGTCGATCGAATCCTTGAATCCTTCACCCACTGGCAGCGAGGACTGAATCTTAACGTCTCTCCCTGACTGAGCGGAACAGCCCACCCTGAGGGCAAAGCAGAGCATTATACCGCCCTTGGCCAGTCGAAAGGAAACCCATATTCTAAAAGGCATAATGCGAATGGACAGCGGAACGGGGGCATACAAGCAGCGGCTGAGGATCCTCGCCCAAGGGGCGGGGCCTCTCGGAATACGGAATGGGCGTTTCATTCTGTTGTGCCCCTTGACCTCGCCTACGGAGCGCATCTTGCCGGGGGAGATCCACTCGACACTCCGGGTGTGAAGGCCGGACAGTATCCCGGAAATCGAGGCTCCCCCACCGGCAAAGAGAATCCTTCTCCTTGCCCACCTGGAACCCAAATTACCCCATCAGTTGGGAGGCGACATCAAGGGGGATCTCACCAGGGCAGCTACGATGGCCTGAGCTGAGATGGCTTTCTTCCGACCGAGTATCCCCAGTCCTTTAGGGGTTGTGGCCTTGATATTGACGCGAGATTCCTCCACCCTCAGGACCCTTCCAATATTCTTTTTCATCTCCGCCTTGTAAGGAGAAAGGGGTGGTTCCTGGGCGATCACAGTAGAATCGACATTCAGGATGACCATTCCCTTCTTTTCCATGGCTTCCCACAATTCTTCCAAGAGACTAAGGCTCGAAATGCCCACCAATCTCGGATCCCCTACCCCAAAGAAATCTCCTATGTCCCCGTCGCCCGCTGCTCCCAGAATGGCATCTATGATCGCATGGGTGAGCACGTCTGCGTCCGAATCCCCCGAGAGCCCTTGCTCGTAAGGCACTCTTACTCCCCCCAGAATCAGGGGCCTCCCTTTTACCAGCGGGTGGATGTCGTACCCCAAGCCCAATCTCAACATGCGGGCTCCCACGAGGCCAGGATTCCCTCAGCCAGAGCCAGATCCTCTGAGGTAGTAATCTTGATATTCTTCCGCGATCCCATGAGGACCTTCACCTTCGCGCCCGTTCTCTCGACCAGAGAGGCATCATCAGGTCCTTCAAATCCTTCCCGATAGGCCATATCATAGGCGCTCACGATCAGATCTTTGCGAAAGATTTGGGGGGTTTGGATACTCCACAGACCACCCCTTTCGATGGTCTTAATCACAATCCCCTCCCGGTTCACAGCCTTGATCGTTTCCACCGTGGGGAGACCAAAAACAGTAGCTCCCCATTCCTGGGTCTCCTGAATCGCCTTTCCCACTGAATGAGGAGCAACGAAGGGCCTAACCCCGTCATGGATCAAGATGAGATCCCCCTCTGCTTTTTCCCTACTCAATGCATTATATACGGTATCCTGACGCCTCCTCCCCCCCTCAACCCATTCGACCCTTTGGGGGAAGGGAAGGTGGGGAAGCACCTCCCTTTCAGCTAGCTCCTGATCCTGTGGATGGATACAGACCAAGAAGTGTTCGATTTGCGGACATCGCATCAGGTTTCTAAGAGTCAGAGCCAGGATGGGAATCCCTCCTAAGGAAAGAAAGGGTTTTCTGGTCGAGACGCCCATTCTCTTCCCTTCGCCCGCTGCGGGAACGATTGCCAGAACCCTCATCCCCTATCGAATCCGATGGCTAAGCAGCTTCGGCCTCCTCCTTCAAACGCGTGAAGATCATCCTTCCCGCAGTCGTCTGGAGGACACTGGTGACGCAGACCTCAACGGTCTGACCGATCGACCTTCGCCCGTTATCGATCACCACCATGGTTCCGTCATCTAGATAGGCAATGCCCTGATTATATTCCTTTCCCTCCTTGAGGATATAAACCTTCATGTCTTCTCCCGGAAGGACAACCGGCTTCAGCGAATTGGCAAGCTCATTGATATTGAGCACGGAAACGCCATGCAATTCTGCCACCTTATTGAGATTGAAGTCATTGGTGATCACCTTCGCGTTCAGGAGCTTGGCCATGGCGACCAGCTTGCCGTCCACTTCCTTGATTTCTGGGAAATCCAAGTCATGGATTTTTACGGGAACATCCACTTTCTTTTGAATCCGCTGAAGAATATCCAGTCCCCTTCTTCCCCGATTCCTCTTCAAGGTGTCAGAGGAGTCAGCGATATGCTGAAGCTCTCGCAAGACGAACTGGGGGATGATCAGGGTCCCCTCCACAAAACCTGTCTCGCAGATATCGGCAATCCGCCCGTCAATGATCACACTGGTATCGAGTATCTTGTAGCTCTCGGCCTTCGGCTTTTCCTTCACTTGGCGGAAAAGGGAGACAAAATCCAACTCCTTGCCCTTGTTAACTGCCACCGTCAAACCGAGGTAGGCAAAGATGGCATCCAGGAGGATTCTCAGGGAGAGAGATAGGGTGGGCTCCAGCGGGGCAACAAGCAATAGAAGTGATCCGAACAGGACCCGAGAGACCAGCACGCCGGCGATCAATCCGAGGCTCGCTCCCAAGATCGTAGGCAAAGGAGTCGCCTTGAGCTTCCAATCGGCCAAGAGCAGAAACGAACCCAAGAGGAGGCCGAGGAAGAGGCCGTACCAGCTCCATACCTCAGACTTGAAGGAGATGGTAAACCAGGAAAAACCGATGAAGGCACAGATTATGAGTACCAATATGTTTCGAAGAAATGAACCCTTCAAATGTTCTTCACCTCTCTGGGGGAATTGACATTAGGCACTGACAACCGCCTCGTCGATCAGGAGCCTTATCTGCTCCTCTCCTGCATCTACCGCATGGCAAATCTCCATAACCAGAAGTTGCCGTACATTCTCCAACATCTTTTTTTCGCCAAAGGAGAGATTTCTTTCCTTTTGCAGCAGTATCAGAATACGCATTACTTCTGCAACCTCATACGGGGAGCCGGTCTTGATTCTCTCCAAGTTGTCCTTGAATCTACGATTCCAGTTTTGGCAAATGATTAGATCATTCCTTTTCAAAACCTCCAAGACCTTGGGGACATCGGAGGGTCTAATCAATTCCCTGAGTCCGTTTCTCTCGGCACTGCAGGTTGGGACCATGATCGTCATCTCGCTACCCAACAGGCGGAGGATATAAAAGGACTGCTTCAGTCCTGATACTTCCTTCTCTTCAATGGCCTCGATCAGGCCCACCCCGTGAGCTGGATAGACAACCTTATTTCCTATGTGAAACATATCAGATCACCTTCGCAAAATTTCTTTGTATTTTACCGGATATCTTCTCTTGAGTCAAAGATTATTTCCCTCACCGAACAACTCCTTCGCGAGTCTTTCGATCCTCTCTAAACCCACGAGCTCCATGCCAGCCCCATTTGTCATCCCTTTCACATTGCTCTTCGGCATCAAGCAGCGGGAGAAACCATAGTGAGCCGCCTCAATGAGGCGCCTCTCCACTCGATTCACTCCCCTGACCTCGCCCACCAGACCCACCTCTCCCATGACCACAATCTCCTTGGAGATCGGACGATTGTAGTAGCTGGAGAGCAATGCGGCGGCGATGCCCAAATCGGCTGCTGTCTCTTCTGTTTTGATTCCCCCCGGAACGTTGACATATACATCGGCTGACTGCAGGCGGACTCCCAACCTCTTTTCCAAAACGGCCATCAAGAGTTGAGTGCGATTGAAATCAACTCCGGTCACCATCTTCCGAGGGATAGCCGCACTGGTGGGCGAAACCAGCGCCTGCAGTTCGATCAGAAGGGGACGGGTCCCCTCGACAATCGGAACCACTACCGAACCGGAAGCGCCGATCGATCTTTCGGAAAGGAAACAGGCGGAAGGATTCTCCACTTCCCTCAAGCCACTCTCGGTCATCTCAAAGATCCCGATCTCCTGGGTGGAGCCGAAACGGTTCTTAGTCGCCCGCAACACCCGGTAGAGATTCTGCCTTTCTCCCTCGAAATAGATCACGGTGTCCACGATGTGTTCCAGGGCCCGGGGGCCCGCCAAAGATCCATCTTTTGTCACATGGCCGATCATGAGGGTGCTCACCATTCCTCCCTTAGCTAGTTCCAGCAGCCGGTGCGCGACCTCTCGAACCTGACTGATACTCCCGGGAGGGGATTGCAAAATTTCCGAAAAGGCAGTTTGAATAGAATCTATGACCAGAAGAGAGGGGTGCAGCAATTCTACCTGGGCGACAATATGTGCCAGACGATTTTCTGTTGCCAGGTAGAGCTGATCCGAAAGGGCGTCTAATCGTGCAGCCCGGTCTCGCACCTGCTCGGCCGATTCTTCGCCGGAGACGTAAAGGACTGATCTTCCGTCTCGGCTGATGTTGGCGCAGGCCTGCATGATGAGTGTCGATTTTCCGATTCCCGGATCACCACCCAAAAGGGTGAGGGAACCGGGGACAATCCCCCCTCCTAAGGTTCGGTCGAACTCCCCAATTCGGGTAGGTAGTCGGTCAAATCCCTGTGCTGGCACCTCGGTGATGGGAATCGGCCTCTTGACACCCTCCATGGCCATTTTGCGCGGGGATCTGTCCTCTGTTTCCTTCAGAATCGCCGTCTCTTCCAGGCTGTTCCACTCCTGACAATCTGGACAGCGCCCCATCCAGCGCACAGAACGATACCCGCACTGCTGGCATATAAAAAGGACATTGGTTTTAGTCATGGAGATTGACGAGCGGGAAACCTACGATCTCCCGGCCGTGCCTTCGGGCAGGTGTTCTCTTACCAATCATCAGACCGATAGGGAAGACAACCAAAGGGGCGAATCATGGGCCAAGGAAAAGAGAACAGAAGCTCCCGCCCAGAGGCCTTCAATATCGCTTGTTATCATCAGGCTGGGGGGTACGGTCGGACGAGTCTTTGAAGCATAGGGTCTCCGGCAGGAAGGTTAAGGTGACCGTGCCGGTGGGACCATTTCTCTGCTTGCCCACTATCACCTCGGTGGGATGCCCCTCCTGCCTTTCCTCATAGGACATGAACCTCTTTTGATCCACTTCTTCGGGAGGTTCATAGATCTTGGGGCGATAGATGAACGCCACCAGGTCGGCATCTTGCTCCAAGGCACCTGATTCCCGAAGGTCAGAGAGCTGAGGGCGTCGCTCCTGTCGATCCTCCACCCGGCGGGAAAGCTGGGAAAGAGCTACCACCGGGACTTCCAATTCCTTGGCCAAAGCCTTCAAGGAGCGAGAGATCTCCGAGATCTCTTGCTGGCGATTCTCCATCCGCCTCCTGTTTTGAATCAGCTGAAGATAATCGACGAGGATCAACCCGAGACCCTGCTCTGCCTTCAATCTTCGGGCCTTCGTCTTCATCTCCAGCACCGATAGCGCGGGCGAGTCATCCACGAAGATGGGGGCATCCGCAAGGACCCCCGCGGCAGTGGTGAGCTTCCCCCAGTCCTCGTCCTTCAGATAACCTCGACGTAGACGATGCAGGCCCACCCTCGCCTGTGAGCAGAGCATCCTCTGCGCCACCTGCTCCTTAGATTCCTCCAGGCTGAAGATGGCTACCGTCGCACTCTCCTGGGTAGCCGCGTGGCGCGCGATATCGAGACAGAAACTGGTCTTCCCCACCGAGGGCCGACCGGCAACAATGATCAAATTGGTGGGCTGAAGGCCGCAAGTGAGGACATCGAAATCCGAAAATCCGGTAGGAACCCCGGTGACGTGGGCTTTTCGTTCGTAGAGGCGCTCGATGAGCTCGAAGCTCCCCTTCAAAACGCTGCGGAGGGGGGTCAGGCTATAGGAGAAACGGTGCTGGGAGATGCCGAATATCCTCTTCTCCGCCTCGTCCAGGATATCATCTACCTCTTCCTCCGCCTCGAAGCTGGATTGAACAATGCTGGTGGAGGTAAAGATCAGATCCCGCAGTATGGCCTTATCTCTGATGATCTTCGCATGATGGCCGATGTTAGCAGCTGTAGGTACACTATCCACCAGATAGGTCAGATAAGAGGCCCCTCCAACCTCCTCCAACTCTCTGCGTTTCTGGAGTTCATTGCTCAAGGTGATGAGGTCAATGGACTCATTTCGCTCAAAAAGAACAAGGCAGGCCTCATAAATCTTGCGATGGGCCTCCCGATAGAAGTCATCTTTTCTCAGGGTTTCGATGGCCCTATGGATCGCCTCGTTCTCTTGGAGAATAGCTCCGATAACGGCCACCTCCGCCTCCAGATTCTGAGGCGGAACCTTCTCCAACTCCATCTTCCTCACTCCCTCAACCTGGGCCAAGATCAGGCCTTCGACACTTCTACCTTGAGGTGAGCCAAGACAGCATGATGCAACTTGATCAAGACCTCAAAGACCCCTACATTCTTGATGGGCTCATTCAGCTGAATTTTTTTATGGTCGATATCGCATCCCTGCTCTGCCAGCCTCTCGCTGAGATCCTTGGCAGTAACGGATCCAAAGAGCCGGTCTCCCTTACCCACTTTGCGAACAAGGATTAGAGATAGACCATTGAGTCTCTCCGCCAAGTCCCGGGCCTCTTTCTCTGCCCTCGATTCTTTGCCGACTCCCATTGTCTTCTTTCGTTCTGCAGCTCGGATGTTGGGGGGGGTTGCCTCGACCGCCAGGTTTCGCGGTATCAGATAGTTGCGGGCATAGCCGTCCTTGACAACCACAAACTCGCCACCCTTTCCCAAGTTCGCCACGTCCTGGAGCAGTACAATTTTCATTGGTTCCAAGCCTTTCTTTTTTCGTTCATCCCCCCGCAGTCCGCAATGGATCCCCGATTTTGCGGAGGTTGAGCCACACATCGAGGAGCCCCAATATCACCAGCAACAAAATCAGAAAAGGCTGGGCTATCAGTAGAAAGAAGATTACGATCCTAAGGGGCGAGGAGAGGTGCCACCGCCGAAGCAAGAAGGAGGAGATGGCCATTCCCTGTAAAAGATAAAGCCCCGAGAAGATGAGCAACAAATTGAGTCCCACCCCCTTCGCGGGGCCAGGTATCAGATAGAGCGATAAGGAAAGGATGAGTCCCCAGACCCAGTAATCAGGAAGGGACCATGAAGAAAAGGACGGAATCCGTGGTGCGGTCTCCGATTTCCCAATCCCCTGAATGTAGCCGGCTGAGTAATAGTTAACTACCGTAGCAAACAGGATGCCCAGCACCAGGAGGGCTGGGTAGGTCTCCATCAGGAAGCGCTGCAAGGCATCCCAGGAGGCGGGAGGGACACCAGCCCTCGCGAAGACCTCACGGACTTCCTGCAGTCGGATCGCGATCTGTTCACCGATCCAGGCGGAGAGACCCATCGGGGATCTTAGGATATGAAAAAAGAGCGCCAGGATGCTCCCGACCCCAGCCACGAGGGTGCCCAAGAGGATGGTCTTCTCCCCTCTCCATTCTCGCCTGATCCCTTCTCCCAATGCCAGGGCAATTGCCCCGAATTCCAACAGATAGGCAACGCCTGAACTTATGGATGAAGAGAGGGCAAGAATCAGAAAAAGGAGGAGGAGACCCATTGCCCACCCCCTGATACCCCTCCGGAGGAATAAGAGGATCAACGGAAGGGGGGTGAAAGGGGTGAAGATAAATCCGAGAAGGGGCACGAAAGAGGTAGCCAGAATGAGAACGAGCGACAATAGGCCCCAAAAGGCCACCTCGGCCATCAACGGAGCCATACTCTTATGGAAAGCCAAGACCCTTTCCGTGTCTTGCTGCCTCCTTCAAAATGCAAAGGAGGACCCTAGATCTGTTCGGTGACAAAGGGGAGGAGGGCGATATTTCTGGCCCTTCTGATGGCCCCTGTCAGCTGTCTCTGATGAAAAGCACAATTGCCCGACACCCGACGGGGCATGATTTTTCCCCTCTCGCTTATATAACTTCGTAGCCTTCTTGCATCCTTATAATCGACATGGTCGACCTTGTCCGCGCAGAATTTACAGATTTTGCGCCGAAAGCTCCTCTTCTTCAACATCAAAACCGTCCTCCATCCTAAAAGGGGATCTCCTCCGCTTCAAAGGGAGGTCGAATCATTTCTGCTTCCCCGGCTGGCTCTGAGTCCTTACGAACTCCTACGAATACGACTCTCTCCGCCACTACCTCATACTTGGACCGCTTTTGGCCATCTGGGGTCTCCCAAGATCGTTGCTGCAAATGGCCCTCCACCAAGGTGGGCCGCCCCTTGTGCAAATACTCGCCGCACGATTCCGCCTGCTTCCCCCAGACTACAATCGTAATATAACAGACTTCCTCCCTCTTTTCTCCCGTCTGGGTGGTATAGGATCGATTTATCGCCAGATCGAAGTTGCAGACCGGCGCTCCCGAGGGCGTAAACCGAAGTTCCGGATCCTTGGTCAGATTGCCCATCAAGATGACCTTGTTGAAGTTAGCCATCTACACCTCTCCCTTCACTTCCACGGTCTCCTCCAACTCCTCTGACTTCTTGGGCTCAACCTTCTCGGCCACGGAGGGTTGGCCCTCCTCAAATCTCACCCGCATATGCTTGAGAACCCTCTCCGAAATCTTCAGATTCCTGTCCAAAGATGAGGCAGTCTTGGCGTCGGCGGTGAGGTGGAGAAGAACATAGTATCCTTCCCTCCTCTTCTTTACCTCATAGGCTAAACGCTTCTTGCCCCATCTCTGAACCTCGTGGATCGTTCCACCTCCCTTGAGGACCCATTCCCTCATCTCCTCGATTTGACCTTCCACCTCTTCCTCCGCAAGAGCGGGATCCAATATCACGATCAACTCATAGAGTTTCAACCAGTCTCACCTCCCTGTAGGACTTCCATTTTCTTGCTCTTCTCCCCCTCAGTCTCAAAGGCAACTCCACCCTTGTTCCTGGACCTATCCCTTACATTGAACGTATTCATGGCGGCTGCCAGGCCCTTTTCCATCACGGCCAAAGCAGCATCGGCTGCGCTCCGAATTCCCTGGAACAAAAGCTGCTTCTCTGCCGCCGGAAAAACCTGGAGGACATAATCCGAGCCGGACGTTCCTGCGGGAGGTTTCCCGACCCCGACCCTGATCCTAATGAAATCTCTGGAGTCTAGGGAATGAGCGATCGAAAGAACCCCGCGATGCCCCGCATGACTTCCGCCTTTGGCGATCCGGATGCGGAACGGAAACAGATCCAAATCGTCGTGGATGACGATCATTTGAGCTGGACCCAGTTGCAGGGCTCCAAGCCAGGGAGAGACACAAAGGCCGCTTCGATTCATGAAGTTCTGGGGCTTAAGGAGGATCACCTCCTTCTCTCCCAGCGTGCCAGAGGCATAGAGGGCCTTCATTTTCCTCTTCTTAAGCCTCATCCCTCCCCGGAACGCCAGTTCATCCACCACCAAAAAACCGATATTGTGGCGCGTCTCTTTGTATTCCGGACCCGGATTTCCCAAACCGACAATCAACCACAAAGATCACCAACCCCCGCTCACCCAGGCAGATCCAGTCGAGGCTATTCCTTTTCCTCTTTCCCTTTTTCCTCTTTCCCTTCCTTCCTGCTGACCACCTCTGGCTGGGGAGGAGCAGCCTCAACGGGAACCGCCTCCTCTTCCTTCTCTGGGGCCACCACCAGGGCTACCACCATCTCCGGACCCTCTAAGATCTTTACTCCCTCCGTCGCCTTCAGGTCCGCCACATGAATGGAGTCCCCTATGTCCAGGGCGGAAATATCGGCAGTCATGGAGTCTGGTATTGCGGCCGGAAGACACTCTACTTCTACTTCCCGCAACACGTGCTCCAGGATGCCTCCCTTGAGCTTCACGCCCGGGGACTCACCGTAAAGCGTGATGGGCACCTTGACCCGGATTTCCTTTTCCATGGAAATCTGGAGGAAATCCACATGGAGGTAATCTCCCCTTGTGGGGTGGTATTGTATGCCCTTCACCATCACAGTCCTGGCCATTTCCTCTCCGTCGTGCCGCACCTTGAGCTGGATGATGACGTTCTCCCCTCCTCCTTTTTCCAGGGCCTTCCGCAATACCGAGGGATCCAAAACCAGCGACATATTCCCCTCGTTCCCTCCATAAAGGACCCCTGGGATCTCATTCTTCCTCCGAAGCTTCCTGCAAGCTTCTTTTCCCAATGCCTTTCTTTCCTTGACCTCTAACTCAACCCACTCCATCCATCTCCTCCTCAATCGTACAGCGCAGTGGTTATTGCTCTTGCCTAAATGAAAAGGGAACTCACCGAGGTTCCCTTGTGGATGCGGCTGATCGCCTCCCCTAACAAGGGAGCCACCGAGAGGACGATGATCTTCTGGGATGTGAGTTTCCTCTCATTCAGTGCAATGGTGTTGGTCACTGCAACCCCTTCCAGCTTTGAGCTTTCGATCCTTTGCATGGCCGGGCCGGACAAGACGGGGTGGACACAACTTGCATAGATCCTTTGAGCTCCTTGTTCGCGCAGAGAATCCACCGCCTGGGTGATGGTGCCGGCAGTATCAATGATGTCATCGACGATGATTATGTTCTTGTCCCGGACATCCCCAATGATGTTCACCGCCTGCGCCGAATTGGGGCCCACCCTTCGCTTATCGATTACGGCCAATGTGGCCCCCAGCCTTTTGGCGCAGGCCCTGGCCCTCTCTACCCCTCCAGCGTCCGGAGAGACAACGCATATCTGATCCCACCCTAACGACTGAAAGTAACCAATGATCACCGGCGCAGCGAAGAGGTGGTCCACCGGGATATTAAAGAACCCTTGAATCTGTCCTGCATGAAGATCCATGGTCAGCACCCGGTTTGCCCCGGCCGCGGTCAGGAGATCGGCCACCAGTTTGGCGGTGATCGGCACGCGGGGTCGATCCTTTCGGTCCTGACGGGCGTACCCGTAGTAGGGCATCACTGCCGTAATTCGCTCAGCAGAGGCCCTTTTCAGGGCGTCGATCATGATCAGAAGCTCCATCAGGCTATCGTTGACCGGGGGAGAGGTCGGCTGGATGACGAAGACGTCGGCCCCCCGGACGTTTCTGTCGATCCTTACTTGCACCTCCCCATCGGAGAACCGCGTCACATCCGCAGATGCCAATGGGATCTTCAGATATTTCGATATTTCCTCGCTCAGACCTCGATTCGCGTTTCCTGAAAACAACAAGAGGTTCCTGCTCATTTCCTATCCTCGATCCATCAGATGAAGAAGAATTTGGCTGGGGCGGGAGGATTCGAACCTCCGAAATCCGGGATCCAAAGTCCCGTGCCTTACCGCTTGGCCACGCCCCAGCGAGGCTCCCCACCCCCAGGCGGGGCTTCCCGGAAATGAAGGAGATATCGATCTGTGGTGTGCCCCTCGACCCCGGCTCTGAGCCCACCCTGCGAGGCAGGCCCCGGTCGCCTTCTCGCTTGTAATCGTGGACTTGCGGCTCAGCTTCCTGGTCCCACAGTCCCTTCTATCAAGCGAGAATACTCATCCAGTACTCTATGCTCGATCATCTTCCTGGTTGCATCGTTGAGGGGATGGGCCATATCTTTGAAACTCCCATCTCTCATCCTTCGGCTAGGCATCGCCACAAACAGGCCATTCTCCCCCTGAATCACCTTCAGGTCTCTTACGACCAAACAATCATCTATGGTGATCGTGGCGAAAGCTTTCAACTGCTCGCGATCGACTGGATAGATGCGAACCCCCGTGACATCCATGGCACCTCTCCCTTGACCATTCCGAAGTGTTTGACCTAAGAAGACGGACCTATCCTATGTTTGCTCTTCTGCCCTCCTCCTCGAAAATCGGGTTAAAATCCAACGTCCTGCCCTCGTGCACCCAGTGCCTCTGAATCCGGAATGGCCTTGCGGCTTTGGCGGCCTTGGCTTTATCTTCAAAGACCCCGAAGACAGAGGACCCGCTGCCGGACATGAGAGCGACCCGGGCGCCTGAGTCCAGCAGGGCTGCTTTGATTGATTGAAG
This sequence comes from uncultured Methylomirabilota bacterium, assembly GCA_963718295.1. GTDB lineage: Bacteria > Methylomirabilota > Methylomirabilia > CAVQYV01 > CAVQYV01 > CAVQYV01. Next base: position 137,268 of record CAVQYV010000003.1, read on the forward strand.
CAGGGGATATGCTTCGGCTACTGCCTCTTCGAGCTGGTTAATGCCGATAGCGGGAGAGGGCTCCTCCCCGCAGGTTCTTTCGCCTAATCCCTTTAGGTTACCTTCTTCTCCTCTATTTGTCAATTTCAAATTTCCATAAGCCCAAGCACTTGAAATCCCAAACCCCGGATAGACGATAACCACCGGCTGACTGCCCAGTCTCACATCCCTCAGAAGCTCTCCTCTTCCTTCTCCCAAGGCACAACCGGAGCCAAAGAAGAAGGGAACATCCGACCCCAATGAGAGAGCCATCTCTTGCAGTTTGGCCCTGGAAAGGGGAAAACCAAAGAGATGGTTCAATCCCCACAAGGTAGCTGCAGCGTTGGATGAACCCCCGCCCAATCCCGCAGCTGGGGGGATTCTCTTCTCAAGGTGAATCGACACCCCTCCCGAAATGCCCACTTCCTCCCGGAACCGGTGGGCCGCTCGCAAAATTAGGTTCGTGTTGTCCGGGGGAACGCCGGCGGTGAAGCCCGAGAGCTGCAGCTGCATGCCTTCCGCCTCTTTTTCCAGCAGGATCGAGTCCGAAAGATCCACCAATTGCATGAGCGTTCTGATCTCATGATACCCATCGGGCCGCTTCCCCAAGACCTGGAGGGAGAGGTTGATCTTGGCGGGGGAGATGACTCGCAGCCTCCTCATCCCCCTGGGTCCTTCCTCATTGTGACCTCTGGGAAAGGGAATATGGGTAATCCCTCCTTACCAGACCGGGAAAGCCGGAAAGCAGCCGGATCCAACGATGGGTTCGGCTCCACCTCTCGATAAGCAAGCTGAAGCTCCATCCGCTCCCTCTTCATCTTGATATCCACCAAGAAGGGAATCAGGAATTCACCGACCTTTCGGTAATCCCCAAGCTGAAAGGAGAGCCATACACCCTCTTGGTCGACGATCTCCCCCCCCCTTCATCATCCTCCCGGTCCCATCCGTCCGGATCCGCTGAGCCAGCAATCCCGGCTCCTTCCCTGGACCCCGAAATTCCCCGCCACTCCCCGCCAATACCCATGTAGCGACTTCTTCATCCAGGGAATAGGGAGGATGCCCCAGCAGGATTCGCAGCAACTGGGGCAAGGGTATCCTGACCCCGCACAGCCGCTCGACTTCCTCGGAGGTAGGAGTCCCCCGAATCGTCTTTCCCTCGGATGGGAGGGAAACCTCCATCATCTGGCCATTCGAGGAGAGGATCAGATCGGGGAACCCCACGAAGTTCATCAACTCGATTCGGATTTGATCGGGCAGCCCTACGAGGAAGACCGTCTTGCCTCGATAGAGGTAATCGGGCAGAGAGAGCTTTAGGTCGGCCACCCCCTTCAGCCCCCGCAGAGAGCCCTGTTGTGAAAAGAGGTTCTCAAGGATCTCCCGTTCCGAAACCGCCTCCGGCCTCAAGGGAAGGTCCGGGCGAGGACTCCCGTGGCACCCGAGAAAGAAGATCCAAACGAAAATGGCCACTACCCATGCTGGACCCATCCGGCGTCTCAAATGCAAAGAAGGGGATGAAATCTGCCAGTTTACCATTCCAGGTCTGTTGCGGAACGATGAGGGAATTCTCATGGATCCAACGCTCCTCACTTACTCCTGGTCCGGATTGGGGTTCAGAATGAGCCGCCTCTTTCCTTCTTCGATCTTCTTCCCTATCTCCTCCCTGTTGTCGCTTTCCAGCTGAAGGGATTTCTCCCACTCCGAGATCGCCTTCCCGATCAGGCCCTTCTCAAAATACGCATCACCCAGATGCTCATGGATGGTCGCATCATCCTTGGTCAAGAGTCCGATCGATCTGTTTAACTCTCGAATCGCCTCATCCAACATTCCCTTCTTGAAATAGGCCCAGCCCAGACTGTCGACAAATGCGCCGTTGGAGGGTTCCAGCACCAATGCCTTTTGAATATGGGAGATGGCCTCATCCAACTTGATTCCTCGATCGGCGTACATATAGCCTAGGTAGTTGTAGGCCTCCGCATGATTGGGATTGATTCGTAGCACCTCCTTGAATTCGCGTTCCGCCTTTTCCAATTCTTCATTCCTTTCGTAGGCGGCTCCCAACTGGAAGCAATAATCCTCCTTGCTCGGGTCCAAAGACTTCGCCCTCTCCAGGCTCACGATCGCCTGCCCATAGTCCTTCTTCCGCATGTAGGTCAGGCCCAGAAAGAAGTGGATGCTCGCCCTGTCCGAATTGGAGATTAGGGACTCCTGATAGGCCGCAATGGCCTCATCCAACTTCCCCAGGAGAGTGGCCACATAGCCCCTGTGAATCAGGCCCTCCTGGTAAAGGGGATCCTCGCGCGAGATCTTGCTAAAGTTGGCCAACGCCTCCTCGTAGCGCCCCAACTCCTCCAGGCTGAGGCCCAAATTCAAGCGGGAGTTCTGATCGTTCGGGTCCTGATCGAGGACTTCGCGAAAGGTTGCAGCAGCCTCCTCATAGGATTTCCTTTCCATCTGGATGAGACCCATCATCCTCTTGGCTTCCAGAGAATCCGGATGCGCTATCAACAGAAGGCGGCAATGCTCCAGGGCCCGTTCCAGATTCCTCTGCCGAACATAGATTGAGATCAGGCGCTGGTGCGCTTCAGCCCTTTCCGGATCATGCTCCAGAGCCCTGAGGTAAACCTCTTTTGCCTCATCGTACCTCTCCTCCATCTCGTAACTGTATGCCAGGGCGAAAGTGGCGTCTTCGAAGCTGGCATCTTTGGACAGCGCCTCCATCAGATTCTCCCGAGCCTCGGGCAGCATTTTGCGATCCAAATAGATCCGTGCCAGATGGTAGGAGGGCAGGGGGGAGCCAGGCTTCAACCTCCCCAGTTCTCGATAGAGGCTGATTGCCTTCTCATACTCCTTGGATTGCCCATAAAGCCCACCCAGGAGGAAATAGAGGTCCTCCCTTTCAGGATCCAACGACAGGGCCTTTTTGAGGCTCTCTTCGGCCTTACTGTAGTTCTGAAGGCTTGCGTAGACACTGCCCATCAGTGAATAGGCCTCAACGTTGCGGGGATCTCTTCTGAGGACATCCTCTGTCTGGGGTAAGGCATCGGCCCACCGGCCCATTCGCAGGTAGAGAGAAGCCAAGCTCATTCGAAGGTAGACCGATTCGCCCTGGCATTGGACGGCCTTCTGGTAGGAGTCGGCGGCTTCCTCCCAGTTGCCCTTCATCTCGGCCCAGAGGCCCAAGGAATAGTAATTGTAAGCCTCAGCTACTGGGTTGGGGGGAGATACCTTCTGGACTTGTTCCGCTTCCTTGGGATCGGATGCCATAGAAGGTCCAACCTGTAATGCGGAGCATCCACCTAAGAGAAGAGCGGGGATGAGAAGGATTGCCATGTATAACATTTCGGCCTTTCTCTCAACCTGTTTCACCAAGCTCAGTCCTTCCAGCGGGCCGGAGGGGCCATGATAACCTTTTTTCCCCGCTGGGTAGGTCCAGCAACCCCTGAATCGCCCTCCAGATGTCCTTCTTACCCATTTCGCTCACAGCGGAAAACGACAGCACTATCCCCTCTGCAAGCCCCAGAATGTGAGCCGCGCTCCTCCTCAATTCCGCCCATTCTCCCCGTGGTACTTTGTCCATCTTGGTCAGTACCACCCAAAAGGAAATCCCCTTGTCGATCAGCCAGTCCTTGAGCATCAAATCGGAAGACATCGGCTGATGGCGCCCATCGAGGATGAGAAAGACCCCCCTCAACTGGCGACGGGATAGAAGGTAAGGCTCGATCATCCCGCGAAAGGACTCCCTCATTTCCTTGGAGACCTTGGCGTAGCCATACCCCGGGAAGTCAACGAAGTAGAAGGAGGAGTTGATGAGATAGAAGTTGAGGCAACGAGTTCTGCCGGGCGTGGAACTGGTATGACAAAGCCGCTTGATCCCCACCAAGCAGTTGATGAGGGAGGATTTCCCAACATTGGACCTTCCGGCAAAGCCCACCTCGGGCAATTCTGATCGAGGCAGCCCTTGCAGATTGGCTGCGCTTCCCCAGTACTTCGCACTTGAAATCTTCATGAATCAAAAATCAGAGCGCTTCCTGATAGATTTTCTCGATCTCCTCTTGAGTCACTACCCGAGGATTCCAGCCGATAGCCCTTTTCATTTGCATCGCATCCTCGGCTACCTCGGCCAGGCCCGCAGGTCTGACTCCCACTTCACTGAGATGGGAAGGAATGCCTATAGCGGATGAGAGCCGCCTCACTGCCTCCACTGCGCTCTCCGCTGCGTCCCAGGGTGACAATCCTTCCAGGTCCTCCCCCAGTGCCTTCGCGACCTCGGCATATCTTTCCATCCGAGCAATGAGATTGAATTTCATCACGTAGGGCAAGAGAATCGCGTTGGCAACTCCGTGGGCAAGATCGAAGTGGCCTCCCAAGGGGTGAGACATCGCGTGGACCAAACCTACCCCTGCATTCGAAAATGCAATGCCTGCCAAGGTGCTGGCAACTGCCATCTGGGATCTTGCCTCCCCGTTTGCCCCATTGGCCACGGAGGGCCTCAGATAGGCTCCGATCAAGCGAATGGCATGCAGAGCCATGGCATCGGAAAAAGGCTGGGCATTCTGGGAGACAAAGGCCTCCACGGCATGGGTCAGGGCATCCATCCCGGTGGCTGCAGTCAGGAAGGGGGGCATGCATTGCATCAGCGAGGGATCGATGATCGCCAACCTTGGAATCAGATGGGGGCTTGCAATCCCCGCCTTGAAGCTTCTCTCGGAGTCAGTCACCACCGCGAATTGCGTGACCTCGCTCCCGGTGCCCGCCGTAGTCGGAATTGCGACTATGGTAGGTGGAGGATTCTTGACCGGCGTCCCTCGGAGATAGTCCTGCAGGCGCCCCGGATTGGTCATCAGCACCCCTACCGCCTTAGCCGCATCCATGGGGCTTCCTCCCCCCAATCCGACGATCAGATCGATCTCCCTCTTTTTCCCAAATTCATAGGCTTTGATCACGGTATGGTCCCGAGGATTGGGCTCGATCTGATCGAAGATATGGGCTTTCAACCCCGCCCTCTCCAGGGGAGTAAGAACCTTCTCCAATAAGCCCGCTGCAGCGATGCCCTTGTCGGTGATGATGAGGGCTCCGACCTTTCCCAACTCCTTGGCCCTTTCACCTACCTTTTCTACTGCCCCTGTCCCAATCAGCAGCTGGTTCGGCAGGGAAATTGAATAAGCGATCTCCATTACCCCTCTCCTTCCTCTTGGGCTTCACGACTCCTCAACTGAAGCTACCCGCCATAGCTGCGGGCATTTGGGCTCGCTCGACTTTTTCAAGACTCTATCGGATCAATCAGACGGCCTGGGGGCCACCAAAAGGGTCGCCTCCTTGGAAGGCCCATGGATGTTGCAGGTGGCGATGGCTGAAACCGTTGCCTTCTCCTTGAGGGTCAGCTGGTAGGGAATGGACCAGTTCTCCTCCTTGGGATGGGTTCGCCAGTTATACTCCCATGCCTTCTCTTCCTTCCCATCCACAAAGATGACGAGTTTTGAGACATGATGAATAAAGTTGTTCCCCTTATGTCGGATCTTGACGGTAATGGAGAAGGGCTGACCCGATCTTACCTCCTCAGGACCTTGGAGGGTGACCGTAGGGACATCCGCCCAGGCGGGAAAGGATACCAGAAAGATCAAAGACAGAGAGAAAAGGGCTATGGGCAACAGATGGCTTGGCTTGATCATCAATGATTCCTCCTTGGGGAAGATTCAGGGCAACAACCACGACGATGTATTAAACCAGATCTGAGTCCCTCCGTCAAGGCAAACTCTACATGTTGGAAGTCCATATCCCATCCCCGATACCTCCCCCTTCTTGCTTTTTTCTTGACAATTGGGAAGCCAAAAACTACTCTTCTTCCGCCCGAGGACGGGACAGAAGGGCAGTTCGGATCCCCTTCCCCTCCCTATCCTCGGCAGCCATTCTGGATGAGGGGGGAGGTGAGAGGTTCACCCATTCCTGAGACGGGTGTAGGGAGAAGGCTGAGACAGGAAATCACCAAAAAGCAAGGTCTAAAGATCCTTTTCGGAGGTGGGCATGGCAAAGAATCAGGAGAATCAGCGAATATCGCGAAGGGATTTCATGAAGAAGGCAAGCCTGGCCAGTGCGAGCGCCATCATTGCAGCCAATGAATTCGCCAAGAAGACCGGCGTCGCCAATGCCCAGGATTTCTGGCAGTTCACCACCGGTTACTGGAAGGGCCTTCCCTCCATGGTGAGGGTGGAGAACGGCCAGCTGGTCGACAATTACAGGACCGCGAGGCTAACAGGCCGAATGATCCTCAAAGGCGGGCATGTGGTCGATCCCAAGAACGGAGTGGATGGGAAAATGGACATCTCCATCATGGGCGACCGCATTGAGGCCTGTGCGCGCGAGATTACCCCCCAGGCCGGCGACAAGGTAATGAACGTGGGGAAATTTTACGTCTTTCCGGGCCTGATTGATATGCACAATCACATTGCGGATCTCTGGGACAACTGGGATCGTTGTGCCGAGGATTCGGTGGCTGCGGGAGACGCCATGAGCCTTTCCCCGGGCGCAGCCAACTCCCTCATTGCTCCGGGGGTCCTGATGGGGGATTGGGATCGTGCAGCGCCCTTGCACGTCAGCCTCTACCTCGGGGTGCTCAACGTGTGCGGGACCCGCGCCAATACCCAGGAGCTGATCCGCTTCTTTCAGGGAAGGATGCCCCTGGCAGAGGCGACCCAAAAAGTCTGCCGCAACACCATCGGATGTTTCACCGCCCCCCTGGCCGTGGGCGTCAAGGAGCACCAGAATCACTTCATCACGCCGGCTGACACCCTGGACAAGATTTATGAGGTGACCTCCAAGGCCAATCTCCTCTTCATGTCTCATTGCCAGGATCCAAATTACTCCGAGTACATCGTCGCGGGCTCCAAGGGCCGGCCCATTCATCTCGGTCACATGACGGCCTCGGGTCAGGGTACCCATGGAGATCCTGTGAAATCCGCGCAGACCGTCTGTAACCTGCTGAGGCAAAAGAACGTTACGGGAGAGTTCGTAAGCTCCCACCTCAGGAGGCATGGAGGATGCAGGGAGGGATTCTACAACGATCCTGAGACCCAGAAGGTCTATTATGGTGCCCTGAGCGAGGGACTCTGCAAGATCATCATCTCGGATGGAATGGCTACCACTACCATGAAAGGATTTGGCGATCCTCGGGATAACATCGGCTGTCTATTCGAGCTCGCAGACATGGGGGTCTTGAGCCTGTCCCAGGCTGTGGCCTGCATGACCTCCAATGTGGCCCAACTCTTCGCCGAGAGGCACCAGAACGACTGGTGGACGAAAGAGGTGGGACACCTGGGGCCGGGAGCCTATGCCAACATCACCGTGGCTGACCGCAAGAGCAACTATTGCATCTTCACCATTGTGAACGGCGTCATTTCCGCGATCGAGCAGAGGGCCGTCCGCTCCGCGGACGGAGGATGCTGGGTCTCCAAATGGGGGCTTACTCCCAACACCGGCATCGGGGACCTGGTCCTGTTCGGATATGCAGATGGGACCTTCAAGGGCTAAATGACACGATGAGAGAGAACAGGGGGCGGCCCAAGGGGAAAGTTCCTTGGGTCGCCCCCTGTCCCGTTGGCTTGGTTCATCAAGCCAATTTCTGCTTCATCCTTTTTCTTCACTCCATTCTTTGTTTATCCTTTTTAATTTATCCTTAAAAGTGAGAGGCACCCAGAAAAGCGAACGGACCGCTTGAAGTCTTGGAGGCATTTCCGCCAAAAGGCTGAAGGAGTCAAGGCATGATGGGCATTGAACGCGTCTGGAGAGAGCTAGACGAGAAGGCGACGGTAGAGTTCCTTCAGAAATTCTTGCAGGCGAAGAGCGCCAATCCTCCGGGAGAGGAGTTGGAGGCCGCTAACCTGGTGGCCGACTGGATGAGAAGACTGGGCCTGGAGGGCCGGGTGATTCCCATTCAGGATCGAAGAGCCAATGCCCTGGGCCGTCTTACCGGAAAAGGCAAGAAAGCGCCCCTGCTTTTCTCCGGCCATCTGGATACCGTCCCGCCCGGAGAGTCCCCCTGGGAACATGAACCATATTCGGGCCAGATCGTGGGAGACAGGATCTACGGAAGGGGAGCCTCGGACATGAAAGGGGGCCTGGTCGCCATGGTCACGGCAGCCGGAGCCCTGGCCAGGGCGAAGGTGCCCCTGGCCGGTGATCTCCTGATCGCGGCGACCGCGGACGAGGAGGCCGGAACCCTGGGGGCCCGCCACCTGGTGCAAAGCGGTGAGATTGACAAGGTCACCGGCGTTCTGATTGGAGAACCCTCCGATCTCGCCGTCTATATTGCGGAGAAGGGGGCCTTCTGGCTGGAGGTGGCGACTCGCGGAAAGACCGCCCATGGGGCCATGCCGGAGCTGGGGATCAATGCCATCCTGCAAATGAGCAAGATCCTGACTCGCCTGCCCCGACTCCGATTCGAGTACAAGAGACACCCCCTCCTGGGAAAGCCGACTCTGAATATCGGGACGATCTCCGGTGGGGTCAAGACCAATGTGGTTCCCGACGGATGCAAGATCACCGTGGACATCCGCACCGTTCCGGGGCAGAATCATAAGGCCATTTTGAACCAGGTCGGGGAGCTCCTGAAGGGGCTGAGCGACTCAGATCCCAATTTCCAGGGAGAGGTGAAGATCATCAGTGATCTGCCTGCCCTGGAGACCTCACCCCAGGATCCCCTGGTGAAGGCCGCCCTCAGGGCCTCCCGCAGGGAGACCGGGCAAACCCAGAAGCCCCGGGGAGTCATGTATTATACCGATGGGGTGGCTTTTGTGCCCGAATTGAAGATCCCCATGGTCATCTGCGGGCCGGGAAAGGCCGGCCTGGCCCATCAGCCCGATGAATATGTGGAGATCTCCAAGGTGCATGCCGCCGCCCGGATCTACGCCCAGATCGCCTGGGAGATGTTGGGGGCTCAGGCTTGAAGCCGGTGGGACTTGATGCGATGGGTGTGAGCAGGCGGCCGGCAGAAAGGCATGGGGGTCGCGGATGATGCGCTATATCCCTCATACCTCGGCGGACATAAAGGCCATGTTGGAGGCCATCGGGCTGCCCGATCTGGAGTCCCTTTTTGCCGACGTCCCCCCCGAGTTGCAGGTCAAGGGCGAGTTGAACCTCCCTCGGGCCCTATCGGAGCCGGAATTGATCGCCCGCCTCCAAGGCATCGCCTGCATGAATGGGAATTCCTCGGAGTATAGCCTCTTCCTGGGAGCTGGGGCCTATCACCACTTTGTCCCCCCGGTGGTGGAGGAGGTCATCAGCCGTGAGGAGTTCTACACCGCCTATACCCCTTATCAGCCGGAGCTCAGCCAGGGACTCCTACAGTCTGCCTATGAATATCAGACCCTGATCTGTCAGTTGACGGGGATGGAGATAGCCAATGCCTCCCTGTACGATGGCGCCTCCGCAGTGGCCGAGTCCGCCCTCATGGCCTGCCGCATTCTCCAGCGGAAAAGGGTCCTGGTCTCCTCCGCCCTCCATCCGCATTACCTCACGGTCCTTAGGACCTACCTGTCTCATCTGGGAATCGAGCTTGAGCCCATCCCCTGGCTCAGTGGGAAAGGGATCACCTCCTTCCCGAAAGCAGAGCGGAGGCTGGATTCCGAAGTGGCAGCCATCATCCTGCAGTCGCCCAATTTCTTCGGCTGCCTGGAAGAGGGCGTCGAATTTGCCCGAATCGCCCATGCCCAGGGTGCCCTTCTCATTTCCGTACTCGTGGAGCCCACCTCCCTGGGGGTATTGAAGCCTCCCGGAGAATGGGGTGCGGATATCGTCGTGGGGGAGGGGCAGAGCTTCGGCAACTCTCTCAATTTTGGAGGGCCCTATCTGGGGATCTTCGCCACCCGGGAGAAGTTCGTACGCCAGATTCCCGGTCGTTTGGTGGGCAGGACCATCGATACCCAGGGAAGGTCGGGTTTTGTCCTGGCCCTGGGGACCCGAGAGCAGCATATCCGCCGGGAAAAGGCCACTTCCAATATCTGCACCAACCAGGCCCTCTGCGCCCTGGCGGCTGCGGTCCACCTTTGCTTGCTCGGACCCCAAGGATTGGCTCAGTTGGCCTCCCTCAATCTCCAGAAATCTCATTATGCGAGGGAGAGGATCGCTCGATTGCCCGGATTTGAACTCCCCTTCTCGGCTCCCACCTATAATGAGTTTGTGGTACGCATGCCCAGGCCGGTGGAAGAGATCAACTCGAAGCTCCTGGAGCGCCGCATCATCGGGGGCCTCAACCTGGGACGGTTTTTCCCCGAGATGGAGGATTGTTGCCTTTTCTGTGTGACGGAGATGAATGCCAAGGAACAAATCGATCACTTGGTGGACTCCTTGGATCAGTTCACTCGAGGAGGGATATGATGTCGGCAGGAGTGGGGAGGAGCGGGCTCATCTTTGAAGAGGAGCTCATCTTCGAGAGGGGATCCGTTGGCCGGGTGGGGTATTCCCTTCCACCCCTGGACGTGCCGGAGGTCGAATTGGATAAATTGATCCCTGCTTCGCTTCGGCGCAAGGAGCCGGCGCCACTGCCAGAGGTCTCCGAAATCGATGTGGTCCGGCACTTCCTCCGCCTCTCCCAGTGGAACTACGCCATCCCATTCGGACCCTATCCCCTGGGCTCGTGCACCATGAAATATAATCCCCGAGTCAATGAGCAGGTGGCCCGGCATCCCGAATTCACCCGGGCCCATCCCCTACAACCCGAGACCCTCAGCCAGGGAGCCCTCCTTCTCATGTATGAGTTGGAGCAACTCCTGGCCGAGATATCTGGACTGGATCGGGTCAGTCTGCAGCCCGCTGCGGGTGCCCAGGGGGAGTTGGCTGGGATGATGATGATCCGGGCCTTTCACCAGGCCCAGGGGAATCCCCGGCGGTTCGTTCTGGTGCCGGATTCCGCCCACGGCACCAACCCATCCAGCTGTGTCCTTTCCGGCTATCAGGTGAAGGCCGTTCCCTCCAATGACCGGGGATTGATCGATCCCACCCAGGTGCGCCAGCTGATGAATGAAGAGGTGGCCGCCATCATGATCACCAACCCCAACACCCTGGGGCTGTTCGAAGAGGAGATCGACCAGATCTGCCACATCGTTCATCTGCGGGGAGGGTTGGTTTATGGAGATGGAGCGAATCTGAATGCCATCTTGGGCGTCACCCGGCCCGGCGATATGGGCTTCGATGTCCTGCATCTGAACCTGCACAAGACCTTTTCCACCCCCCATGGAGGAGGAGGTCCAGGGGCAGGCCCAGTGGCGGTGCGCAGTATCCTGGCCCCTTATCTTCCGGTGCCGGTAGTGGAGAAGGAAGGGGACCGATTCCGGCTGAATTATGATCTGCCTTCCTCCATCGGAAAGATCAGGGCCTTTCACAGCCATTTTGCAATCTTGGCCCGCGCTTATGCCTATATTCTCTCCTTGGGGGCAGTGGGCCTGAAGCGTATTGCCCAGATGGCCACCCTCAATGCCAACTACCTGCGGAGCCAACTCGCCTCCTCCTATCACATCCCCTTTAATCGCCTGTGCAAACACGAATTCGTGGCCAGCGACAAGATTCAGCAGGCCTTCGGGGTTAAGGCCCTCGATGTTGCCAAGAGGCTCATGGACAAGGGGTTCCATCCTCCCACTATTTACTTTCCACTCATCGTCCCCGGCGCCTTGATGATCGAGCCCACGGAAAGCGAATCGAAGCAGACCCTGGATGAGCTCATTTTTGCCATGAGAGAGATTGCGGAGGAGGCGGAAAGGGACCCCTCCCTGCTCCTCTCCGCCCCACATCTGACCAAGATCTCCCGTCTGGATGAGGTCAAGGCGGCCCGCGACCTCGACCTCCGGTGGAAAGGCCGACCCGAAAGCCGAGCCCCCCGGCACCCTTGACCTCTCGACCCTTCTTGCCTCCCCCCTCAGCTCTTTCCTGCATCCACCTTCTGCCCGAGGGAATCCCCCCATGCCCATTTCCGGCATCGCCCAGAACCTACTATTGAGTCTCCGTGATAGAAAGGCATAGCTGGCAAGAATATCTAAAGTCCAGTGGTTTGTGGTTGACACGTGTGCCTTGTTTTGATAACTAAGCGAGAAGAGAGGAAACACGATTAGCGGCTATCCACAGAAAGGAGCATTTTTGGGAAAGATCCGAGTTGCGCTCATCGGAATTGGCAATTGCGCCTCCTCGTTGGTCCAGGGTTGTCAGTTCTATCGGGATGCCAAGGAAGGAAATAAGATCCCTGGTTTGATCCACCCCCGCCTGGGCCAGTACCACATTGGTGATATCGAATTCGGCCTGGCGATCGACATCGACCGGAACAAGGTAGGAAGGGATTTGGGGGAGGCGATCTTCTCCCCACCCAACAACACGCTGAAGTTCTGCCCGGTGAAAGAAACAGGCCTGAAGGTATCCATGGGAAATCCCCTCGATGGACTGGGGCACTATCTGTCGCAAAAGATTAAAGTGGCCCCAGGGGATCCTATCGACCTGGGGCAGGCCTTACGGGACCATCATATCGACGTGGTGGTCAATTTCCTGCCGGTGGGATCCGAAAAGGCGACCGAGTGGTACGTGAATCAGACCCTTCAGGCGGGCTGCGGGCTCGTCAATTGCATTCCGGTCTTCATCGCCCGCAATCAGGCCTGGCGGGAGAAGTTCGAGCAGGCAGGAATTCCCTTGATCGGGGACGATATCAAATCCCAATTGGGGGCGACCATCTTGCATCGTCAACTGACCCGCCTCTTTTCCGAGAGAGGAGTCCTGTTGGAGCATACCTCCCAGCTGAATGTGGGGGGAAACATGGATTTCTATAACATGTTGGAGCGCTCCCGCCTGCAATCCAAGAAGATCTCCAAGACCGATGCGGTCCTTTCGCAGATGGATCAGCCTCTGGATGCCGACGATGTTCATATTGGCCCATCCGACTACATTCCCTGGCTGGGAGATCGGAAATGGGCCTATATCCGCATGGAGGGGCGATCTTTTGGGGATGCGCCGGTTCATGTGGAGGTGAAGCTGGAGGTTTGGGATTCCCCCAATGCGGCCGGGATTGTGATCGACGCCCTGCGCTGTTGCAAGATCGGCCTGGATCGGGGTCTGAAGGGGGCGTTGGGCGGCCCCTCGGCCTATTTCATGAAGTCGCCACCCGTCCAATATCCAGACTCCCAGGCCCTCTCCATGCTGGAGGAGTTCATCGGATCGGAACCCGCTTAGAGGAAAGATGATCTTGCCGCTGGAGCTAACTCCCTCGCCTTTGCCCTCCGAACTCTTTCAAGCCAAAGTATGGGATAGCCTCTATTCCCCATCCCAATCGTCCCCCGAGACTCCCTTTTCCACCTTACAGTGGCAGAGCTTGTGGTGGCGCCATTTCGGCCAGAAATACCGATGGTCCGCCTTCACGATTCGCGAGAATGGCAGGGTCATCGGGATCGCTCCCTTCTATTGGGACCCCGGGACCGGATTTCTTAAGCTGATCGGGGGAGAAGATCTATCCGATTATCTGGATATCCTCGCGGCGAAGGGAAGGGAAAGCCAGGTATGGGACCAGATTTTGGGATATCTGGAGAGCTCCCCCCAGAGATCCGGGGACTGGACCTTCATTGCCTCCCCTCCACCTCCCCTGCCCTTCAGGTGCTTCCTCCGTTGGCCGAGAGTCGAGGGTATCAGGTCCAGTGCCGGGCAGAGGAGGTCTGCCCCACCCTGGAGCTTCCAGGTACCTGGGACGCCTATCTCGCTCTTTTAGCTCGGAAAGAGCGTCACGAGCTGAGAAGAAAGATGCGCAAGGCGGAGCAATCATCCCCACCGCTGCGTTTTCGTCAATGCAAGGAAGAGGAGTGCGCCCGCGAAGACATTCGGTCTTTCATCTGCCTTCATCGAAAAAGTCAGCCCGAGAAGCAGGCCTTTATGGACAAGCAACGAGAGGCCTTCTTCCGGGAAGCCTCCGATGTATTTGCCAAACAGGGATGGCTTCGCCTCTATATTATGGAGCGCGAAGAGAAGGCAGTCGCGGCCATGCTCTGTTTTGACTACCGAGAGGCCCTCTATCTCTACAATTCCGGCTTCGACCCCGAGCTGTCTGCCCTGAGTCCGGGCATCGTCCTGATCGGGCATTGCCTCCAGGACGCCATTGCTCGGGGCAAGAGGTGGTTCGATTTTCTGCGAGGCAATGAGGATTACAAGTATCGCCTGGGAGGGAAGGATTCACCTGTCTTTCGGATGGTAGTGAAAAGGCCATGAAAGGCGAAATGGCATGCGGATCGGCATGATCAGCTTTCACACCTCTCCTCTCTCGCCCCTGGGGAAAGGGAAGGCGGGGGGGATGAACGCCTATATCCAGGCCCTCGGGCGCCAGTTGGCGGAAAAGGGAGTTGGGGTCGATTGCTTCACTCGACTCCAGGACGAGAAGATTCCAACCATCCAGGAAGCGGGCCCCCGAATGCGCCTCGTCTCTCTGCCGGCTGGCCCGCCCTCTCCTCTCCCTCCCCACCTGCTCTTCCCTTACCTCAAGGAATTTCAGATCAGGATGGAGGACTTTCTGGAAGGCGAAAGAAGTCATGGAGGCTATGACCTCCTCCATGCCCACTACTACCTCTCGGGCTGGATCGGATTGAGGCTGAGGCAGCTATGGAGGATACCCCTTGTCTTCACCTTCCACACCATCGGGCCCTTGAAGGATGAGGCAATGGGGCAGGGGGAGCCGGGAGAACCATGCGAGCGGCGGCAAATCGAGGAAGAGGTCGCTCACGGGGCCGATCTCATCATCGCCTCCAGTCCTCATGAAGGCAGTTCTCTCCGGCGGCTCTACCAGGTAGCGGATGAGCATCTGGCGATTGTCCCCTGTGGGGTGGATATAGATCTCTTTCGGCCACGAGATCCGCAAGAGGCGAGATACGAGCTGAGACTGTCCTCGGGAAAGATCCTCCTTTTTGTGGGCCGGCTGGAGGCCATCAAAGGCATAGGCCTGCTCCTGCAGGGGCTGGCCCGGATCCGCTCGGACCTCGATCTGCCATCCGACCTCCGCCCGACCCTGGTCATCGTCGGTGAGGCGGAGGAGAAAAATCCCTGGAAGGACCAGGCCGATCGATTGGGGCTGAGCCCATGGGTCCTCTTCGCAGGGGCTCAGCCGAGGGAGAAGATGCCTCTTTATTATGCGGCGTGCGACGCGGTGGTGATCCCTTCTCGGTACGAATCCTTCGGGCTGGTGGCCCTCGAGGCAGCCGCCTGTGGATGCCCGGTGATAGCCACCTCCGTCGGGGGTCTGCCCTATGCGGTTCGCCAGGATAGGACGGGCCTATTGGTGCCGATGGATGATGTGGAGGCCCTGGCTCTCGCCATCCGAAGATTACTGATCGATGACAAGCTGGCAAATCGCTTGGGTGGGGAGGGCAGGAAATGGGCGCAAGAGCTCTCCTGGTCGAGGATATCGGATCGGATCCTCTCTCTTTACCCGAAGGTTCCGGGAATTTCCGCTCCCTCGGGGATGAGGATATATGCCTAAAGGGATTCGCCCAAAGGGCAACAGCGACGAAGAGAGACCTCCCGCCAAGGTGATGGCCATCGTGGCCCATCCCGACGATGCGGAATTCGCCTGTGGGGCCACGGTGGCCAAGTGGACCCAGATGGGCTCCGAGGTGCGTTATCTGGTCTGCACCAGCGGCAATAAGGGCTCCAAAGATCCGAAGATGACTCCCCATCGCCTGGCAGAGATCCGCGAGAAGGAACAGATGGCAGCGGCCAAGGTCCTGGGAGTGAAGGAGGTCACATTCCTCCGCAAGAGCGACGGGGAATTGGAGGCTCATCTGGCCTTCCGCGCGGAGGTCGCCATGCTCGTCCGCCATTTTCAGCCGAACACCGTCATTACCCACGACCCGTGGAGGCTCTACCAGATCCACCCGGATCACCGGGCCACAGGGCTGACCGTCATTGACGCCATCGTGGCCGCCCGGGATCACCTCTTCTTCCCGGAGTTCCTGGCCATAGGATTGCAGGCCCATATCACCTCCCAAATCCTCCTTTTCTCCAGCGACAATCCGGATTTCTTTGTGGACATTTCGGATACGATCTCTTTGAAGCTGAGGGCCCTGGCCCGTCACCAGAGCCAGGTGGGACGCATTGCCGATTGGAAGGAGAGGGTCGAAAAGTGGGCCGCCGCCTCGGGAGAAAAGGCCGGCCTGCCCATGGCGGAGGCCTTCAAGCGCATTCCACTCTCCTGATCGGATCGGCCCAAATCGTGAACGATTGCAGGGCATCTTTTTCCAGACTTGCCGGCGGTCATTGCCAGGAAGGATCCTGTTGCGAACTTTCTTCATTGTCAACCCCTTCTCCCGTTGTAGAACCACCGGACGCTTTTGGCGAAAGGTAGAACAAGAGCAGGTTAAAGGCTGGGGCTGGGAGTATGACTGGGCTCTCACCGAGGGACCAGGCCATGCCACCGATCTGGCCCTGTCCGCCCTGATGCAGGGATACCAGATGGTGGTGGCAGTAGGGGGAGACGGAACTCTGCATGAGATCATCAACGGATTCTTTCAAAACGAGGAAACAGCAAGGGAGCCATCCATCCTGGGGCTCTTGCCCAGTGGAACAGGGACCGACTTCGCCAAGATGCTCAGGATTCCGCGATCCATGGATGAGGCTGCCAAGAGGCTCCGCAATGGAAGGCCTCGGGCGATCGATCTGGGAACGATATCCTGCCAGGATTTGAAGGGTGGGCCCATCCAGCGGGTCTTTGCCAATATCGCCGATGGGGGTATGGGCGCGGAGACGGTGAAGCGGGTGAATTCGGGCCCGAAGAAAGGCGGCACGCTTCCCTTTTTGGTGGGGGCCATCCGGACACTCATGGGATACCAGAATTGCAGTATTCGAGTGCGAGTCGATGACCAGACCGAACGTGCTATCTCGGCCGTCATCGCAATTGTCGCCAATGGCAGATATTTCGGGGGCGGAATGCGAATTGCCCCCCAGGCCGAATTCGACGATGGCCTCTTCGATGTCGTGCTAATCAAGGATCTCCCTCGCTTCAGGATACTGGCCAACCTATACCGCATCTACACCGGCACCCATGTCGAGCTGCCGGAGGTGGAGGTATTGAGAGGAAAGAAGGTAGCGCTGGAGGCAGAGGAGGAGTTTCTCCTGGAGGCTGACGGGGAGTTGTTGGGAAGGGCGCCCGCGGAATTTGCCATTCGCCCTCGGGCAATTCGGGTGATGTGCTGACCATGGAAATTCACCGGCCCACGCAGGCCCTCATCGATCTTTCTGCAATCGAGCATAATCTCGGCATGGTCCGGGCGGCGGTGGGTTTGGAAGTGAAGATCCTGGCCGTGGTCAAAGCCGATGCCTATGGGCACGGTATGATCGAGGTGGCCCGAGTCGTCCAGGCCTCCGGGGCAGAATGGTTAGGGGTCGGCTCGGTCTGGGAGGGCGAGAGACTGCGAGATGCCTCCATCGGCGGGCCCATTCTGGTCTTGGGGCCGACTGCTCCCCGGGAATCCCCTCTCCTCATCCGCTGCAACCTGTCCCAGGTGATTTCCTCCCCGGAACTCGCTGAGGCCTTGTCCGCTGAGGCTCGACGCAAAAAGACCGAAGCAGGGGTTCATCTGAAGATCGACAGCGGGATGGGGCGACTGGGGGTGCGACCCGAGGAATCCCTCGATTTCTGCCAATTCCTGAGCCGGCTCCCGGGACTCCGTCTTGAAGGCCTGATGACGCACTTTGCTACCGCCGATTTCCAGGACAAGGGCTATGCCCGCCATCAATTGGGGAGATTTCAGGAGATCGCCGACCTGCTGCAAGGGAGGGGCTTCCAATTCCCTCTCCGACATGCAGCCAACAGCGCTGCCATTATCGATCTTCCCGAATCCCATCTGGATCTGGTGCGGCCGGGGATCATGCTGTACGGCTGCCATCCTTCGCCGGCCGTCTCCCATGCCTTTCCCCTGCGCCCTGCCCTTACCTTCCGCACCGAAGTCGGCGATCTGAAGTCGCTGCGGCCGGGAGAGAGCGTCAGCTACGGCCGCTCCTTTATCGCCTCCCGACCTACGCAGATTGCGGTGCTGCCGGTGGGCTATGCCGACGGCTATGACCGAGGCCTTTCCAATCGGGCCCATGTGATCCTTCGCGGGCAGCAGGCGCCGGTTGTAGGCACCATCTGCATGGACATGACGGCGGTGGATGTGACCGATATCTTAGATGTAAAGAAAGGAGATGAGGTGGTTCTTTTCGGCCGTCAGGGAGATGTGGAGGTCTCCGCAGAGGATATCGCCTCGCTGTTGGGCACCATCCCCTATGAGGTGCTTTGTTCCATTGGAGGCCGGGTAGAGAGGGTATATCTTCCGGCAAGAGGATGAATCCTCCATGGGATTGAAAGAAGATACCCTCCGCATCCAGGAGGCGGCCTCCGAGGTGATGGAGATCCAGGAGGCGGCCTGGGACGGCAAGACCCTGCAATTGCAGGGTCGATTCAGCCCCATGCTCCCTTTCCCCGTCTACACCCTCCGAGAAACATTGGCCCCCCTTGGCTATCCCTACCATCTCCAGCGCGATGGAGACGGCATCATCCTGCGGGTCTGGGAGGAAAAAAAGGCCTTCCGCAGGCCCCCGTGGCTTTTGAATCTCTTCCTTTTTCTGGGCACCCTCCTCAGCACGCTCTATGCCGGATCCCTGCAGGAGGGAGGGAACCCTTTTCGCCACCTCGATCATCTTCGCCGCGGGATCCCTTTCTCCTTCACCTTGATGGCGATCCTCGGTATCCATGAACTGGGACACTACTTCGTGTCTCGCCGACGTCACATCCGGGTGACCCTGCCCTACTTCATTCCTGCGCCATCGATCCTTGGGACCTTCGGTGCCTTCATCAAGATGAAATCCCCGGTCCCGGACAAGCGGACCCTCCTGGACATCGGAGTGGCGGGTCCCCTGGCGGGATTTGCCGTCGCCCTCCCCGCCCTGATCGTTGGCCTTGGCTTATCCCGGGTGGCCCCTTCGGTGAAGGCAGAGGGCCTCAGCCTGGGCTCTTCCCTTCTCCTCAATCTCCTCAGCTACCTCATTGTGGGACCCATTCCCCCCCGTTATGATCTGATTCTGCATCCAGTCGCCTTTGCCGGATGGATCGGGACTCTGGTGACCGCCCTCAATCTATTGCCCCTCGGCCAATTGGATGGCGGCCACGTCGCCTATGCCCTTTTGGGAAAGAAGCAGCACTGGGTGGCCCGCCTGGTCTTCATGTCCATCCTCCTTCTGGGATTCCTGTGGCAGGGATGGCTCCTGTGGGCGTTGTTGAGCCTGCTCATGGGCATCCGCCACCCCGCTCCCCTGGACGACTGGACGCCCTTGGATGGGCGAAGGAAGGTCTTGGGCCTCTTTGCCTTCCTGGTCTTCGTCCTCTGCTTCATTCCCGCCCCCTTCCAGATCCGTCTGCCCTGAGGAGGCTATCAGCTACCTCCTCATTCCTGCAACGGCCCTCACAGGGAAAAAATCCTTGCCGCCATTGCCTGATTCTGTTACCTTCTCTCCGGATGACAATCTGGGAATCATCTGAGCTTTGTCCTGAGCATCCGCCAACCTATCCACTCAAAGGATTATGGGCCTTAGACGATCGCCATGAAGGATTCAATGAGAATACTCGACCCGGAGGCCGCCAAGCTGCCTGCCAAGAAGCGTCCGCCCAAGCGTTCCCAAAAGCCTGAGGAAGACAGACCCTCCTCTTACCTGGAGGGGGTAGTGGAGCGGATCGTCTTCGCCAACGAGGAGAACGGCTATTCGGTCCTGCGGTTGCAGGCGGTGGGGAAGAAGGACTGGGTGACCGTAGTGGGCAATCTCCCTTCCCTTACCTGTGGAGAGACCCTGCGCCTATCCGGACAATGGAGTTTTCATCCCCAGTTCGGGGAGCAATTCAAGGCCGAGGCCTATCAGTCCGTCATCCCCGCCACCCTGAATGGCATCGAGAAATACCTGGGATCGGGCCTGATCAAGGGAATCGGACCGGTCATGGCCTCCCGCATCGTACGCTCTTTTGGCCTGAAGACCCTGGAGGTGATCGATTCGGAGCCGGAGCAGCTCTTGAAGGTGGAGGGCATTGGGAAGATCCGCCTGAATTGGATCCTTGCCGCCTGGCAGGCCCAGAAGGAGATCCGGGAAGTAATGCTCTTCCTCCAGGGCCAGGGGGTCAGCCCCGCCTACAGCGCCAAGATCTACAAGCATTACGGTCAGGAGGCGATCAGGGTGCTGAAGAAGGATCCCTATCGCCTGGCGGAGGACATCTCGGGAATCGGGTTCAAGACCGCAGACAAGATCGCGCAGAAGGTCGGCATCGAGCCCACCTCTCCCATTCGGGCCCAGGCGGGCATCCTGTACACCCTGCGAGATCTGGCCGACGAGGGCCATGTCTTTTCCCCGGCAGAGGAGTTGCTGAAGAGGGCGGAGAAGGGACTGGAGATCCCCCGAGAGGTCCTGGAACCCGCCCTATTGGCCCTGGAAGAGGAGAAAAAGGTAGTGGCAAATCGGGGGGAGGCACGGGAAGAGATCTACCTACCTGCCTTCTATCGGGCCGAGGAAGGAGTCGCCAAGAGGCTATCCTCCCTGCTTCACACCAAGAAGAGGGGAATGGAGGAGGTCGTCTCCCCCGATTTTCTGATCCGCTTGGAACGAAAGATGGGGATCGCTCTGGCAGAGAGGCAGAGGGAGGCCCTGAAGATGGCGCTCCAGGAGCGCATCCTGATCATAACCGGAGGACCGGGCACCGGGAAGACGACCATCGTCAAGGGCATCGTCTCCGCCTGTGAGACCCTGGGAATCGAGGCTTGCCTGGCCGCGCCCACGGGAAGGGCGGCCAAGCGCCTGACCGAGGCCACTTCCCGGGAGGCCAAGACCATCCACCGCCTCCTGGAATTCTCTCCCGCGAAGGGGAATTTCCTCCGCGACCAGGAGAATCCCCTCCGGGCGGACCTGATCGTGATCGATGAGACCTCGATGGTGGACCTGATCCTCATGAACAACCTGCTCAAGGCCATTCCGCCTCGTGCCTCCCTCGTCTTCGTGGGAGATGTCCATCAGCTCCCCTCGGTGGGGGCGGGATCGGTCCTGGCGGATATGATCCGATCTCAGGCGGTGGCGGTGATCGAGCTCAATGAGATCTTTCGCCAGGCCCAGGCCAGCCTGATCACCCTCAACGCCCATCGCATCCAGCAGGGAGTCTTTCCCTATGTCCCCAAGAGCAAAGAGGAGCCGGCGGACTTCTATTTCATCGAAAAGGAGGAGCCACAGGAGGTTTTGGATCTGATTCACGATCTGTGCGCGAGACGGATTCCGGAACGCTTTGGGTTTCATCCCCGGGACGAGATCCAGATCCTCTGCCCCATGTACAAGGGCCTGGTTGGGGCTGCCAACCTCAACGCCACCCTCCAGGGAATCCTCAACCCCAATGGAGCCGAACTGGGCTCTGGAAGCCGTATCTTTCGGGTCAGGGATAAGGTGATGCAGGTCCGCAACAACTACGAAAAGGAGGTCTTCAACGGGGACATCGGTTGGATCGAGAGGATCGACCGGGAGGAGGGAGAGGTCCTCGTCCGCTTTGATGACCGCACGGTCGCCTACGATTTCAGCGAAATGGACGAGCTCACCCTGGCCTATGCCATTTCGGTGCACAAATCCCAGGGCAGCGAGTATCCGGCGATCATCATGCCATTGCTGATGCAGCATTATGTGCTTCTGCAGCGTAACCTGCTCTATACTGCGATCACCCGGGCCAAGAGGTTGGTGGTCATCGTCGGAACCAAGAAGGCCGTGTGGACGGCCATCCACAATAACCGAGTGCAGCAGAGGTTCTCCCGCCTGGCCGATCGGGTGCGGGAGCTGTGCACCGCAGGAAAAGCAGGCCAATCGGGGTAAAGGTCACAGTACTGACTGAAGATCATCGACCGCTTCGAGCGTGGGTGGTAGTCCAGTGATGGCCTTCATCGTCTCAATCCAGGCGGGCCTGCTCGTAAGACTCTATGGAGTAGATACCCTGGCCCACCCCCGAGACACTTCGTTTCCCCGTTCCGGCTGACTCCTGAGCGACCTTGGGCGCTCAGGAGCGGAACGCTCGGCAATGACAGGCCGAGGGGTCCCTTGCCCTCTTCAAAGCTCGCTGCGGGGGACGCGCTCGCCATGCATTTTCACTCATCTCATTCACCGAAGGAGAACCGCATATGAACTTGGATTGGAAAGTGGTTGCCAATGAGCCGTGGATCTGGATCTCTGGGGCAATCATATGCACCATCGCACTGTACCAGTGTACCTACTTCATGGTCCGTGCCTTGCGCATCATGTCCCAGTTCGGCATGGGAAAGAAAGAGATCGGCAGCATTGTGCGGGGAGCGGTCATCACCTCTTTAGGCCCGGTGATGGCCGAGCTTTTTGTCATGATCGCCCTGGTGGTGTCCCTGAGCGCCGGCTTCGCTTGGCAGCGGGAAGGTGCAGCGGTGGGCTCGGTCGTCACCGAGCTGGTGCAGGCGTCCAACGCGGCGGCCGGCGCCGGACAGGAGTTCGGGGGCAAGAACTTCGACATGACCGGCTTTGCCAATGTGGTCTTCGTCATGAATGTCTCTTGCATCGGATGGCTCATCGTGGCTGGGCTTTTCACCCGGTATCTGGGAGTCGCCAGGCAGAAGATCGCGGGCGGTGATAGCCACTGGCTATCCATCCTGTCGATCTGCGCCACCCTCGGGGTCTTCGGCTATTGGACCTCCACCAATCTGATCAAGATGACCAATCCGAAAGGTGTGCCCTTCGGTGTGGCCACCATTGCCGGGGGGCTGCTCTCCATTTTTTTCTTCAAGTTGGCCGATTGGATCAAGATCCCACGCCTCAAGGAGTGGGCGCTGGGCATCGCCATGTTCGGCGGGATGATCATCGGCAAGCTGGTCGCAGGTTAGGGGGGATACGAAGATGGCTAATCAATTAGGACTTCAAGACATCGACCCGCAGGTTTACGAGAAGGAATTTTCGCAACCTATTCATCGGGTGGGAAGCATCACCTGTCTCCTGACCATGTTTGGAATGTTTCTGCCCCCCTCTATGGCTCTATCTCCAGTACGGCGTGTTTCCTCCCCCGAAGGCCATCGTCGTCGGGATGGGAATGGCCTTGACCTATGCCGCACCGTTCTTCATCATCGAGCCCATCAGCTACTACCCCACATTGGGCGATGCCGGGACCTATATGTCCTTTCTGGCCGGCAACATCGCCAATATGCGACTCCCCTGCGCGGCCGTCGCCCAGTCGGTATCCGGTGTCGAGGAGGGGACCAAGAAAGGGGAGCTCATCGCCACGGTCGGTATCGCCATCTCCATCTGGCTCAGCATTATCGCCGTGTTCATCGGCGCGGTGGCGACCGGCTGGATCGTCACTACCTTTCCTCCTCCGGTTCAGGATGCTTTCAAGCGGTTTCTGCTGCCCGCGGTCTTCGGGGCGGTGTTCGGACAATTCGCCCTGCGGGGATTCATATACGCACCGGTGGCCTTGATCCTGGCCTTAGTTCCCCTGTACCTGAAATGGCCAGGCTACAGTGCAATTCCCTTGGCGGTGTTTGGGACCATCTTATTCGGCCGACTCCTCTACCGCCAGGGCAAAACGCAGGCGCCCGAAGGAGAAGGAAGACCCTGAAGATCGAAAAGGAGAGAACGGATGGGAATTGACCTGAAGGACTTGAAGAAGGAAATCAGAGAGCTCACGCCGGAGTTGGTGGAATTGAGGCGCTATCTGCACCGCCATCCCGAGCCCGGCTTCCGGGAGGTCTGGACGGGCAACACCATGGCGGAGAGACTGAGGGAACTGGGCTATGAGGTGAAGTCCGGCATCGCCAAGACGGGAGTCATGGGGCTTCTGCGCGGAGGGAAGCCGGGCAAGACGCTGCTTCTGCGGGCCGATATCGATGCCTTGACCATCGAGGAAAAGAACGAGATCGACTATCGCTCGGAGCAGGTCGGGGCGATGCATGCCTGCGGTCATGATGGACATATGGCGATCGCCCTCACCGTCGCCAAGATCCTGTCGCGCCACAAAGAAGAGCTTTCCGGGAACGTGAAATTCATATTTCAGCCCGCGGAGGAGGGTCCAGGCGGGGCCAAACCGATGATCGAAGAGGGAGTGTTGAAAGATCCCAAGCCGGATCGAGCCCTGGGCCTTCATCTTTGGAATGTACTGCCGGTGGGCATCGTGGGGATTCGCCCGGGCCCCACCTTTGCCTGCCTGGATGCCATTGACATCACCATCAAGGGCAAAGGAGGACACGGCGCCGCACCGCACCAGACGGTGGATGCCATCGTCGCCTCCGCCCAAATCGTCACCGCCTTGCAGACCATGGTCAGCCGGGAGGTAGATCCCATCAAACCGGCGGTGCTCTCCATCGGGACGATCCAAGGCGGGCATGCCTACAACATCATTGCCAACGAGGTGAAGATGACGGGCACAGTGCGGGCCTTCGATCTGGAGCTGCGCAAGACGCTCCCCGAGAGGATCGAGCGGATCATCAAGGGGATCACCTCGGGTCTGCGGGCCGAATACGATTTCGAATATCGCTTCGGCTATCCTCCCCTGGTGAACGATGAGGCGGTCTGTAACTGGATGAGGGAGATCGCAGCTGGGGTAGTGGGAGAGGGGAATATCAAGGTCCCCGATCCGACCATGGGGGGAGAGGATATGGCCTACTTCTTGGAGGAGGTCCCCGGTTGTTATCTCCTTTTGGGTTCAGCCAACGAAGAGAAGGGGCTAAATAAGCCCCATCACAATTCGGAGTTCAACTTCGACGAGGCGGCCCTGCCCATCGGGGTGGAAATCCTGGCCCGGGCGGCCCTGCGCTTCCTCTCCTGAGCCCTTCCGGTCATTGGTCTTCTCAGAAAAGTGGCTGTGGGTTCTGACCGCAGCCATTTTTCTTTTGGGCTCAGGGTCTCCCCGAGGCGGAGCTATCCCCTCCTGCCTCTCTTCAGGGGGCCCGTCTGATTAGATCGAAGGCCACCTCCCTGGCCTTTGCCACAATCTCCTCCTCGCCCTCCACCTTCCGGTCCTGCATCAGGATCTTGCCGCCGCAGATGAGGGTGTCTATCACCGAGCCATTGGCCGAATAGACCAGGTCTGAGTCCGTGTGGAAATGGGGTACCAGCTGGGGATGGTTCAGGTCCACCAGGGCAATATCGGCCCATTTCCCCTCGGCAATCAGGCCACAATCCAGTCGGAAGGCCCGGCCCCCCTGGAGGCTGAGCATCTCCATCGTCTCGTGGGCCTTTTGCGCCACCGGGCTCTTGGTATGAAACTTCTGAAGAAGGGAAGCGAACTTGGCCGTCTCCAGCATGTCCAGGTTATTGTTGGAGGCACAACCGTCGGTTCCCAGACAAATGGTCAGCCCTCTCTCCCGCAACTCCCGATAGGGGAAGACCCCTTCCACAGCGAGCTTCATGTTAGATACCGGATTGTGCACCAGCTTCACTTCGTACGCCTTTAAGAGATCCATCTCCTCGGCATCCAGCCAGATGCAGTGGCAGGCGATCAGATGGGGCCCCAGGAAGCCCAGCCGCTCCAGATACTTCACGGGGCGAACCCCGTGCTGCTTCAGACATCCCTCCACCTCTTCTCGGCTCTCGGAGAGATGGAAATGAATGAGAACCCCCTTTTCCTTCGCGAAATCCCCACACCACCGCAGCGCCGCCTCCGATACGGTATAGATCGCATGAGGACCCAAGGTGAAGATCACCCTGGGGCCGAAGGCCTGCCTCTCTTGAAAGAGCTTTTCGTTCAGGGAAAACTGCTCCCTCATCTTGTCCTCTCGGAAGGTGTCGATAAAGACGGCGCTCACCGCTGCCCGGATCCCCATCTCCTGGACTGCCCTCGCCGTCCCCCGCCAGTGCCAGTACATATCGTTGAAGAACGTGGTGCCCGTCTTGATCATCTCCAGGCAAGCGAGCTTCACTCCCCAGTAGACATCCTCCTCGGTAAGATGGGCCTCCACTGGCCAGATCTTCGTCTCTAACCATTCCTTCAACGGCATATCGTCCGCATAGCCTCGGAGAAGGGTCATGGCGGCATGGGTATGGCCATTGACAAAGGAGGGTATGGCGATCTTATCTGTCCCCGGGATCACGATATCCGCCGGCTCTTCGATTCGATCCGCGATCCTTTGGATCCGATCCTCCTCGATGAGGATATCCTTCTTCTCCCCATTCAGGCGCACTTGCTCGATCAATAGGCTCATTTCATGCTCTCCAATGCCCGGATCAGCACCTTTCCGATCTGGTTCACATTCTCCCTCGCCATCCTCGCGATGTCCTCCGCGAGCAAGGGGACATCCATCAGGCCATGGGCGAAATTGTCCACCGAGCACAGGCTGGCATAGGGCAGCCCCAGCTCCTGGGCGAGGGTGGCCTCGTGGGCCATAGTCATCCCCACTACATCCCCAAATTGGCTCAGCATTGCGACCTCCGCCCGGGTCTCGAGCCGGGGGCCGAGGGTATGGATGTAAACCCCCCCGTCCCGGAATTCGACCTCTGCATCGGATGCGGCCCGAGCCAAAACCGCCCTCAATTTCTGGCTCAGGGTCGGCGTGATATGCACTGCCCGATCTTCGTGGAAGGTCAGGATCTGCCAGGGACAGAGGAAGTCGCTGGGGATCACGATCGATCCTGGAGGGATGTCCCGCTTTAAGCTTCCCACGGAATTGACGCCTATCACCTGGGAAACGCCCAGGCTCAGGAGGGCAGACAGGTTGGCTCGGTGGTTGATGCGGTGGGGAGGAATTCTATGCGGTCCATGGCGGAAGAGAAAGGCGATCTCCTGGCCCGCCACTGAGGCAAGGCAGATGAGGTCAGAGGGATCTCCATAGACAGTCTGCACCTTTTTTCGCTCTGCATTCTCCAATCCGGCAACAGAGAAATTGGCTCCGGCGATGATTCCGACCATGAACGCCCACAAGTCCTTCCTTTGATTTGTCGTCTCATCACAACACGGTCTTGACAGAGGAATCGAAGCTATTTCGAGTATTCGACGGTGACGGTAGTGCGAATCCCGCCCCGGATATTCCAATACCCCACGACCTTCATGCGCCGCGGCTGGCAGGCTGCAACCAGGTCCTCCAGGATCTGATTGGTGGCCGCTTCGTGGTAAATCTCGTCGTTCCGATAACTCACCAGATAGAGCTTCAGGCTCTTCAGCTCGATCAGGACCTGATCGGGCACATAGCTGATCTTGAAGCTGGAAAAATCAGGCTGGTCTTGCCTCTGCGGGCAGAGGCAAGTGAACTCCAGGCACTCCACCTCAATCTCGTAGTCCCGCTGGGGGAATGGATTGAGGATCCCCTGTAACGCATCCCTTTTCAAAGTCCTGCTTCCTTTTCCCAATCTGGCATGTGTTGCCGGGTCTTCACCTCAGGAGGGTCCCTCCAGATTCCTATCCGCCCGGAGATCATCGATGAGCTGATCCAATGTGGGAGGCATGAGGGGTATCGGGTTGAGTGGAATTCCGTCTTTTCGAATCTCAAAATGGAGGTGATTCCCGGTGGAATGGCCAGAATTTCCTACCCCCAGAATGGGCTGGCCCCTTTTGACCGTATCGCCCTCTTGCACTAAAATGACCACACCGTGGCCGTAGACTGTGCGGTAGCCATTGTCATGCTGGAGCACCACAGCGTTGCCCAACCCCCTCCGGGAATGCTGCATATAGATCACCTCTCCGTCTGCAGCTGCCACGACTTCGTGATAGGAAGGCGCAGCGATATCCACGCCGGTGTGCATCCTCCTTCCTCGAGGTCCAAAACGGGAGGTAATTCGGTTGATGAGAGGCCAGATGAAACCCTCCGGGCCTGTATTGATAGGTCTCTCCGGGGAAATCCCGGGAGGGGCGACATGGGCCTGCTCCCCAGATCCTTCGCCAGGGGATTCCGGCCCAGCCCGCGCTTCTTCTGAATCGGAGGGCGCACCCTTACCCTCTTTCAGGGGATCCCTCGTCACGTAAAAGGGTTGGATATATGCGGCAGGGCCCTCCTCTCCTGTGTCTTGGGCTGCCAGGGCCTTCCCGATTTCCATTCTCTGCTTGCCGGAAAGGGGCTTGAACGGCTCCACTCTCTGCACCTTCTTGGCCCCGGGAATGAAAAGGCGCTGTCCTACTCGAAGGGCGGAAGGTTTGGGCAGGTCATTTGCCTTGACCAGGTCTTCGATCGAAACATGGTAGGCCCGGCTGATGCCAAACAGGTTTTGGCCCTTCCGGACCACGTGATAAGAGCCCTCCGACTTTCTCCCCTGGGGGAGCCTCTTCGATTGGGAGGGTTTGGTTTTGCCCGCCGTTTTCGGATTCGCTTTGCCGGAAGGAGCTTTTGGGGCCGCCGAAGATTCTCGCACTTGACCTTTAGATGCCTTTGGGGCAGTCTTGGCGGAGTCCGATTTACGGGCTTGGCATGGAGGCAACTTCTTGGTGCCTTTGGAGGGCGATCCTCCCCATATCGAGGGAGGGCAACACAGGAAAAACGCCCCGACCAACAGGAAAAAGAGCCTTGCTGCAGGAACTCTTTTCATAAGAAAGCATCCTCCTCTTTCGCTGCTCAAGGAAAGAAAGGTACGCCCATCCTATTTGATCAACAGTCCTGCATAGCCTACTACTTGACTGAAGTCGCGGTTGACATCGCCCGAGGTCATATACCGGATCAGATTCGCAGAGGTGGCCCCTAACTTCTTGGCTGCTACCAAAGTCGCAACGGTCGGGGCAAAGCCGCACATGGAGATCCGGTTTTTCAAGACGGTTTCGTACAGACCCAAAGGATCGAGATTCAAGATGGCCTCGATGGCAAGTTTATCCTTTGATTCTGCAGTCGCCTGCGAGACATAGTGGCTCATGTCGGTGCTGGCCAGGATCATCACCCTCTCGGGATAACCATTCAACGCCGCTGCGATAGCGGATCCCACATCCTGGCAGACCGTGAATTCGTGGCTGTACATGCTGATGGGGACGAAGTCGAAGGCTTTTCCTAAATATTGAAGAAAGGGAAGCTGCACCTCAATGGAGTGCTCTCGTTGATGCCCCCTGTCATCATCGTTAAGGGTGCGGGACGAGTGGAGAATCCGTTGGGCCAACTCCGAATTGATCTTGACGCCCCCCAAGGGCATGTCCCACTCCCCATGGGTCATGATCGAGGCCCCAGCCCCTATTCCCGGTATGATTCGGACCCAAGATAATGAAGGATTGAGGGAACATCATTCGGGAATAGACGGCCCCCGCCACTTTTCCCGAATAGATGAAACCGGCGTGGGGCACCACCGCTCCCAAGGCTTCCTCCTGCGGGGCGTCCTCCTCGATGAATTCTTGGATTTGAGAGAGGAGCCGTTCCCTTCTTTCTTCATAGAAGGAACCGGCCACTGCCGGCTTTCTGATCATCCCCCACCTTTGCAACTGGACTGGCCTTCTGACCCAACCAACATCCTAAGATCCTGGCAAGATTGCTGATGAGGTTCGGTTTGCTATTGGTGACGAAGATCCGATCTTGGATGAGAAAGGTCTCGTCAAAAAGTCTGCGGATCGAGATTTGCTCCATCCTCTCTGGATCGACGAGTCGTTCCTCAAGGAGCGGGATCACTTTGTCCTTCATTCGAAGCTCGGTGTCCACCAGCAATATCGCGAAGTTGGGCATAAGGGCATCGACGCGATCCATGAAGCTTCCGATCTCGGTCCCCTCAATGTGCTTGGGGGGCGCGGATTTGACCTCCAGATAGAGGAGGTTCCTTTCCACCCAAGAGAGGACGTCATAATCCCCGCCCGCCTTCAGATGTCCGAATTTCGCCCCCCAGATGGCGGGACAGGCAAATTCTTTCTCCATGACCTGCGCCACAAACCACTCCAAAGTCCCACCGAAATTCCTCACCGTATCCTTGGTTAGCACAAGCCCTTGCCTTCCGGACTGGAGGATCCCGCAGCC
Source organism: uncultured Methylomirabilota bacterium (assembly GCA_963718295.1). Taxonomy (GTDB): domain Bacteria; phylum Methylomirabilota; class Methylomirabilia; order CAVQYV01; family CAVQYV01; genus CAVQYV01. The sequence goes on from CAVQYV010000003.1 coordinate 167,192, forward strand.
AATCAGGAACTGAGTATACTCCTCTTCGGTCTCCGGAGAGCAGAATCTCCGAACGCCTGAGGGCCTGCAGACACCCCTGCCGGGAAATGATCTCGCGGAGAAAGATGCGGAAAGAATAGCGCTTCATCATCTCGTAGAACTGGCATTCTTTTCCCGGCGAGATATCTTTCGGCAGAAGGAGGTTCTCGGTGGGGTTCGATTTTCCAAGGATCAACCCCCTTCGGTGAAGGACCTCTTCGATCGAAGGGGAACCCTCCAACCTCTGCTTGATTTCGTCCACGCGGCGGTGGAGGAGAAGAAGTTGGGACTTGATCTCAGCCAACTCCTTTTCTACGGCCGTTCCTTTAACCATCTGACTTCCCTGGTAAGGCCCTCGACGATCGGGGTTTGGGGAAGATATCCCAAGAGGGTTCGGGCGCGCAGGCAATCGGCATAAGTGTGCATCATCTCCCCCTTCAGCGGAGGCTGATGATCGACCTCAATCCGCTTCCCTATGATCTCCTTTAAGTGCTGAAGCACCGCATTGATCGATATCCGGGAACCGCCTCCGATATTGAAGACCTGGCCCACCACCCCCTCCTTCAGCGAAAGGAGGTTGGCATCCACGGCATCTGAGATGTAAGTGAAGTCACGGGTCTGCTCGCCATCCCCATAGATCACAATCGGCTCTCCTCGAAGGGCGCTGCTGATGAACCGATGAAAAGCCATGTCTGGCCTCTGTCGCGGTCCATAAATTGTGAAATAGCGGAGGGATATCACGGGGATGCCGTAGTTCTGCCAATACAGATGGCAGAGGTTTTCGGCTGCCAGCTTCGTCACCCCATAAGGGGAGACGGGTTGCAGATAAGTGTTCTCTCTCATGGGAAGCCCCGCGTCGGAGCCATAGACGGATGAAGATGAGGCATACACCAGTTTCTTGACCCGTCGTCCAGTTTGCTTTACCGCCTCCAAGAGCCTTTGGGTCCCATCGATATTGTTACGGATATAGGCCGAAAAATCCCTTCCCCAGGATTTCCTCACCCCGGCCTGCGCCGCATGGTGAAATATGTAATCGCAATCCCTGACCAGCTCCTCCAAATCTGCATGAAGCAGGTCCGCCTCCAAGAAACCGAATCGAGGCTTCCCCCTCAACTCTCCCAGATTAGACTCCTTAACGGAGCGGGGATAGTAGTCGGTGAAGCAATCGAGGCCCAAGACACGGTGGCCTTCATCCAGCAGCCTTCGACAAAGATGAGACCCGATGAAACCTGCCGCCCCTGTGACCAAGGACTTGGGTGCCTCATTCATCTTGGATCTTCCTGCCCTTTTCTCATGGTCAAGCCTCCCCTCCTTTAGAGTCATCATCAGGATGAACGGATCGGAGTAATCCGGCCGTCAAGATCTCCTCCGCTGCGGCCAAGACCTCCTCTACCGTGATCTCCTTCATGCATAGGTTCTCCGGGCATTTCCGTTTGAAGCAGGGGATGCAGTTCATCCGTCCTTGGAGCACCTTGTGCCCCGTCCCATAAGGCCCGGTCCTCTTGGGATCTGTAGGCCCGAAGAGGGCGACCGTGGGGGTCCCCATCGCTGCAGCGATATGCATGGGTCCACTGTCGCAGGTCACCATCAAATCCACCCTCTTCAGGATGCCGCAGAGCTGCTTCAGGCTTGTCTCTCCCGCTGCCACGGTCACATTGCAGCCCATCAAAGAGGCAATCTCCTCCACTTCAACCCGATCGCCCTTGCTCCCAGTCAGGACGATGTGGGCCCGGAGGTGACGGACCAATCGATTCCCCAACTCGGCAAATCTCTCTTTCGGCCAACGCTTGCTCTGCCAGCGGGCGGGGGCGTTCAAGGCGATCCGGATCTGTCCAGGAGAGCCACCATGCCCATCCAGAAGCCGTGAGGCCACGGCCTCGTCCCTTTCGCTTATACTAATCCAGAACTCCCTTTCCTGCGCTGGAACGGGGATGCCAAGATAGGGCAGGATCGCTAGATAGCGATCCACCGAGTGCATCTTCCCATCATCCACCAGGACGCGATGAGTGAGCAGGATGTGGCTCATCTCTCTGGCCTTGGAATAGCCCAGGCGAAAGGAAGCTCCGGAGAGGAGGCCGGGAACTGCGCTTTTCAGGAGACCCTGAAGGTCGATCACCAAATCGAACTGCCTGGCCCGGAGCGTCCTGAGAAACCCCCACACTTCCCTGCAGGTCGAAAGGGAAGGCAGGTTCTGCTTGAGCTCTCTGAGCCATCTCTTGCGGCCTGATAGGAGTATTTCATCCAGATAGGGATTACCCCGAACGATGTCGGCGGCCTCTTCTTCCACCATCCAGGCAATAAAGCTATCAGGAAACCCCCGCCGCAGAGCTGAGACTACGGGCAGCGTATGCACCACGTCCCCGATAGAGCTCGGTTTTATCACCAGGATGCGTTTGACCTTTTCCCGGGGCAGGGAAGCCAAAGGCACTGTCATGTTATTGTTCACGCTTCCTTCAAGTCCTTGAGGATCCAACCAATCGCCTCATAGATACTGGCACAGACCCCATCGGGACGGATTCCTTCTCCCCTGCGGATCTTCTCATATTCGGATGCTCCGTGGCCGGTGAGAACCAAGACCGATTTCATGCCCGTATTCTGGGCCAGGGAAATATCAGAGATATGATCTCCTATCACATAAGATCCCCTCAGATCAAGCCCTAGATCGGAAGCAGCCTTACGCAGCATCCCTTCGTTGGGCTTTCGACAATCACAAACGGCCCGGTATGGAGGATCCCCAATCTGGGGATGATGGGGACAGAAATAGACCCCGTCAAGGTAAGCCCCCTTCCTTCCCAACATCTCCTCCAGCGCCTCATGGATCTTTCTCACCTGACCCAGGGAGAGATACCCCCTTGCCACCCCCGATTGATTGCTAACGACGACTGCCTTCAGGGCATGTTGATTCAAAACCCGTATACCCGCTGCGGCTCCCGGAATCAGCTTGAGGTCTGAAAGGAAGGATAGGTAACCCACCTCCTCGTTGATGGTCCCGTCCCGATCCAGGAATACCGCAATCCGACTCCTCTGTTCGCGGTTCCCTTCCAAAAAGGCGGAGGCTGCACCCAGCACTTCTGCCACTTCAATCCGCGTCATACATCGATGGTCTTTGGGGCATTTCCGCAGCAGGCAAGGACTGCAATCCACCTCCTGCCGGAGCAGGCGATATTTCACTCCGTAAGGGGATGTCTTGGCCGGATCGGTAGGACCAAACAGCGCAACGACGGGCGTTTGAGTGGCAGAGGCCACATGCATGGCCCCTGAATCATTGGTGATGAGGACCCTACACCGAGCAAGAAGGGCCGCCAGCTGGCCCAAGGTGGTTGCCCCAGTGAAATCCCATGCCCTTCCTACCCGCATGTTAGATATCAGGTCCTGCGCCGCCTCCCGGTCTTTGCGCGAGCCCACTATGATGGCCTGGGCACGATGGTCGCCGGAAAGTGCATCTGCTACCTCTGCATAGCAAGAGGGGTTCCACTTTTTGGCATCCCCATAGGAAGCACCGGGGGCGAACGCCACCAAGGGACGATCCCTCTCCCACCCCCCTGCCCGCAGCAACTCCATCGCCCCCTCCTCATCTCCTTCCCCCACGGGGATCGAAAGCCTCCTCTCGCCCCCCCTCCAACCCAGGCATTGGGGAATCCCGAGATAATATCCCACCTGATGGCGTTCCATGATGTCCTTGTTTCTCTTGATGCGGTGGGTAAGCATAGGACCTCGCCCGTTGGCCTCATAGCCGACGCGGACTGGAATCCTCGCCAAGAAGGGGATGAGAGCCGAGTCGAATGAATTGGGAAAGAGGAGGGCCATATCGAATTGGGCCTTACGCAATTCTCGAATCAGCGTTCTCCTCCCTGCAGCCCCCCGATGTCTCCCCGCCCGCTCGTAGAGAATCGTCTCATCCAGGCAATGCTGCCCTCGGTAGACCCCTTCTACCCAGGGGGGCACCAGGATAGAGATGGAGGCATGGGGGAAGGCCTTCCGAACGCAGGAAAGGGCAGGAGTGGTCATCAGCGCGTCGCCCACCCAGTTCGCCCCCCGGATCAGGATTCTCTTTATGCGCTCTGGTTCAATACCCTGCCCTTGGGCCTTGTCTTCCATCTTTCGTGGGGCCAAAACCATCACTCCAGATGTTGGCGGATATATTCCTCCAACACCCTGGTAAAATGGGCGGTGTTATCCACCGGATCCTTCCGTGAATTTCCACTGCGAGAGAGAGGCAGTTCCTTTCCTACGAGCACCTTGAGCCGATGGTTTTCCTGGCGCAGCGTCAAGATCGGAAAGACCGCCGCCCCTCTCCTCATGGCCAACAGGGCCGGGGCGCAACTGGTTGAAGCAGACTTGCCAAGAAAATCGACGAAGACTCCCTCGCCTCTCATGGTATTGAGATCCATGAGGACCACCACCATATCTCCATTCCGGAGGGAAAAAAGGACGCCCCTCAGGGCATTCCTTTTGCGGATGTCCTGATTCCCCGTGCTGCTTCCCACCTGGGCTACCCATCGATCCATGTAAGGATTGTCAAAAGGCCGAAATACAACCTGCAATGGGTATCCGATCAGGGGACAGCCAAAGCACCCAGTTCCCATGAGCCCAAGTGGGCCGTGATCAGGATCACGCCCCGACCCGCTTCCTTTGCCTTCCTCACCCTCGGCACACCCTCAAAATCGACGAGGCCCTGAATGGGAGTCTTCCTCAATCTCTGGTTCCGGCACACTTCCACGAAGGTGGAGACCAGGTTCAAGAATGAATCCTGGGCCACTTCTCATATCTCCGCCAAGCTCCGCTGTCCCCCCATCGCCATCTTCAAGTTTGCCACAGCAATCGCCCGGCGGTGAGAGTCCAGGATATAGACCAGCCGGCCCAGCCCTTTGCCCAACCCGAAGGCCCCTCGCTGTGGGGCATGGTCGAAGATCCCCGGCTGATTCGAAACAATCCGTATTCTATCAGATAGCGAAATGGGTCCCTCCCATTCACGAGGGGCTCACCGCTCTCCTCAGGAGGGAGAAAAACTCCTCCTCCCGCGAGACTCGAATCTCAATGCGCGGATAAACAACAGGGATGGGGCAGGGAAAGAAATCCAGGGGGATACGAACCGCGTCCTTCTGGGTTGTCAGCAGGAGTTCCACTCCAGCTTGCTGGGCCCAATTCAGGATTCGACCCAATTCTTCCAATGTATAGGGATGGTGGTCGGGGAAGGAGAAACTCCTGATGACCTCTGCCCCCAGTTGCTCAAGCACCGAAAGGAACGAAGCGGGATTGGCGATTCCAGAGAGGGCGATGCTCCTCTTCCCTCGGATTGCCTCCAATTCCTGCCGATTCTCCTCCGGCATCCTGACCAGGAACAGGGGATAGCGCATGGCGGAGAAAATGGAGGCTCTGGGATTCACCCTTCCCAGCGATTTGCTGATTTCCCCCAGGTCCTCATCCTCCCTTCCTTTCACGATCACGAACAGATCCGCCCGGGATAAATGCCCTATGGGCTCCCGCAGAAGGCCCCGAGGAAAGAGATGATTATGGCCAAAGGGGTCTGAGGCATCGAGAAGCACCAGGTCCAGATTCCTCTCCAAGGGAAGATGTTGAAAGCCGTCATCGAGGATGATCATCTCGGCTTTCATGCTCTCGATCGCCAGGGATCCGGTTCGAAAGCGGTCTTTGCCCACGAGCACCGCGACGGATGGCAGATTCTTGGCCAACAGATAGGCTTCATCCCCGGACTCCGGGAATCGAGCGAGCAAACGAGACCCATCGGAGACGATCAAGGTCTCCCGATAGGAGGAGCGGCCATATCCCCGGCTCAGGATGGACACCCTCTTTTTCTCCTGGGAGAAAGCCCCCGCGATCTTCTCCACCATTGGCGTCTTTGCCGTGCCCCCCAGGCTGATATTGCCCACACTGATAACGGGAGCCGGGAGCTTGCTGCGACCAAGCAGGCCCATGGAATAGCCAATGGCCCGAAGTCTGACCACCGGGCCGTAGATCGAAGATACCAACCCAAGGAGGAGAAGCCAGATACGGGCCGGCAGGTCACGCGGCTCTTTGCGAATGCAACGTAAGGAATACTCTATCGCCCACGATCGGATCCTCAAAGGTATGCCTTCAGCAAATCCAGGGTCCTCTGGGTGGCGCCTTGGTGTCTCCTCAGAAGGAGTCCTGCCCTCTCTCCCATCTCCCGGGCTATCTGGGGATGGAGCAAGAGCCAGCGGAGTCTTTCGGCCAGATCGGATGCATCCTTGACACACAGGGCAGCTTCTTGGGATAGGAAGAGTTCGGCGATCTCTCGGAAGTTTTCCATGTGAGGACCGATGAGGATGGGACGATCGTAGAAAGCCGGTTCCAGAATATTATGCCCTCCTGTCCGGCCCAGACTTCCCCCACGAAGACGACAGTGCCCAAGCTATACATCCTGGACAACTCCCCCATCGTATCCAGTAGGATAGCATCGGCCTTCCTTTCCCCTTCGCGCCCAATCACGCTTCTTCGGCAAAAGGCCAACCCGCTCTGCGCAAAAATCCGCTCCACCTCAGCCAGCCTTTCGGGATGGCGGGGAGCCAGGAGCAGAACCAGGTTTCCAATATCTTTCTTCACCGCCAGGAAGGCGGCAATGGCAGCCTCCTCCTCTCCCGGATGGGTGGACCCGGCGATGAAAACGGGCGTCCCTTCCTCAATCACCAGCTCTTTCCACCACCGAGGGCGCAGGTTATCCTCTTTCTCCATCACAAATTGATCAAACTTAAGGTTTCCGGTCCAATGGACTCGGGCAGGATCCGCACCCAGCCTGATGATGCGGTCCAAGTCCCCCTCACTCTGCATGCAAAGCAGCGTCATCCCCTTCACCATATATCGAAAAAACCACTTCGCCCATCGATACCTCTTGAAGGAAGTTTCCGATATCCGGCCGTTGATCAGGATGCAAGGGATCCCCTTCTCCCTACAAGCTCGCAGGAAATGGGGCCAAAGCTCAGTCTCGGTGAATAGCACAGCCCGCGGCTGAAGCCGATTCAATGACTTTTGGACAACTCTCCGGAAGTCAAGGGGAAAAAACACGATGGCTCCTGCGCCAGGGAACCTCTCCCGGGCAACCTGGTTTCCAGTGGCAGTCACCGAGGACAGAACCATTTTCCCCTGGAAACCTCGCTTCATCAATTCTAAAACCAATGATGAAGCTGCCATCGTTTCTCCCACCGAGACTGCGTGGATCCACAATGGCCGGGAACCCATCAGCTCTTCCCCCAATCGGGGAGAATAGACCCCAAACCTCTCACAAAGGCTGCGGCGATACTTGCGAAGGGATGGATCTTTAAGGAGAGAAATGGCGAGGTAGACAAACAAGAATAAGAGCAGCAGAAGGCTGTAGAGGCCGTAGAAAAAACGCATCTTTTATTTGGAAGCTTTCCCCCATCCGTGAGGAATCATGTCACCCTCGACGTGATTCTGGGCGTATCTCCTCTTCCAGAAAAGCTCTCGGCTGTATTCATCGGCCTTGAGGGTAATCCTTACCATTCTCTCCTGCAGGATCCTTTGGGCCTCGCCCACCTTTTCCTTGCTAAAGACTTTGGAAACCCATAAGGGCTCCCCCCAAAAAAAGACGCAGGTGGCAAAGGGAAGGGGAATGACAAACTCATCCCAGCTGCGGAGGACTTTTCGAGGAAATGCGCCGAAGGTGAGAGGCAAAATGGGCATCCCAGTCAGTTTGGCCAGCTCCAAGACCCCAGGCTTCACCTGGTGCTGGGGACCGGCGGGGCCGTCCGGAGTGATCCCGAGATGTTTTCCGCTTCTGTAGCAGGCAACCATTCTTTTCATGGCACTGAGGCTTCCCCGACTGGCAGATCCGCGGATGCTCTGATATCCATATTTCTCCATGAACCGACTCACGAAGTCCCCTTCATTGTCCTGGCTGATCATGACAGCCAGCTCCTTGGTCTGAATGGAGAAGGGCAGCATGAGCAACCTCCCATGCCAAGAGCAAAGGATTCCCCTCCTTTCTCCTTCGAGGAAATATCGCGTCTTTTCCTCATCCTCGAAGAACTGATATATACGAAGGCTCCGGCGAAGGGATTTGAGCAGGAGCAAACCGACCTCAACCCCTGGCTCCAACAGGAACCTTCTGGTGGCCAACAGGCGCGTAATATTAGGCATTTCCTTAGCGGACGGAGGGCGCTCCGGCCCTCAGCTCTCCTCGCGAGCCTATCGGACTTTCCTCTTTCTGAAATTGTAGCTCATAAAGCCGTCGGTAGATCCCGTCGGAAGCCATGAGCGCCTCGTGTCTTCCTGCGTCTACCATCTTGCCTGCATCCAATACTAGGATCCAATCCGCCCCCCGCACCGTAGAAAGGCGATGGGCGATGACGAAGCTGGTTCGGTCCTTCATGAGACGATCCAACGCCTCCTGCACCAGGATCTCCGACTCCGTATCCAGGGCGGAAGTTGCCTCATCCAGGATGAGGATAGAAGGGTTCCTGAGGATGGCACGGGCAATCGCGATCCGCTGCCTTTCTCCACCCGAGACCCTCACCCCTTTTTCTCCGATCAGGGTATCGTAGCCCTGGGGCATGGATAGGATAAATTGATGGGCATTGGCCGCCTTGGCTGCCGCAATCACCTCTTCCCGGGTGTGGATTTCCTTTCCGTAGGCGATATTGTTGGCAACCGTGTCATCAAATAGGATCGTCTCCTGAGTTACAATCCCCATCTGGGAGCGCAGGGAATCGAGAGTCACCTCCCGAATGTCGTGGCCATCGATGTGGATGCTACCCGAGGTCGCGTCGAAAAACCGGGGGATGAGATTCACCAGGGTAGTCTTCCCTGCCCCACTCGCTCCCACGATCGCCACCTTCTCCCCCGCTTTTACCCGGAAGGAAACATCCGACAACACCGATACCTTCCCATACTGGAAATGGACATGCCGAAATTCCACTTCCTCTCGCATCCGGGGGAGCAGATAGGCACTAGGTCTCTCCTTCACTTCCGGCGAGAGATCCAGGATGTGAAACACCCGCTCGGCTGCCGCCATGGAATGCTGAATCACGTTATTGACTCGTGAGAGGCTACGGATCGGACCGTAAAGGAGAAAGAGGGCCGCGACAAAGGAAGAGAAAGAGCCAGTGGTAGTGACCCCTTTGATCACCTGATACCCTCCAAACCAGATCACGAAGGCCAATCCGATTCCCCCGATCAACTCCATCACCGGGCTGGTAGCGGCCTTTACCTGTTCTGCCCGCATGAGCTGCCGAAAATAGCTCAAATTGTGGTTGGCAAAACGTTCTGCCTCCAATTTCTCCATGGTAAAGGCCTTGACGATATGGGCCCCGGTAACGGTCTCGTGCAGGTGGATATTCATGTCCGCGATCTTCTCTTGAGCTTTTCTGCCCACTCTACGCAGAGATTTCCCAAAACGGATCAATGGCAATGAGCTGAGGGGAAGGACGATCAAGGCAATGAGTGCCAACTGCCAGTGACGGTAGAATAAGACGGCAGCCAGAAAGGCAATGGTGAAAGGTTCCTTGACCAGATTGACCAGAACTCCTGTCACCGCAGATTGGAGCAGGCCGACATCGCTGATGACCCGAGATACGATTTGACCCGTCGGCGTTCGAACGAAGAAACTGAGCGAGAGCCCTTGAATGTGTTCATACAGCTGATTTCGGATATCGGAGACTACCTTCTGGCCAACCCAGGTCAAAAGATACTCCTGACCGTAGGTGCAGAATCCCTTCACGATGTAAAGCAGGAGGACGGCCAGGGGCAGCAGCCGTAGCATGGTCAGATCATGTCGCGTAAAAACGTCATCCACCACGCTCTTCATGAGGAAGGCGGATGCGCCGATACAAGCGGCCACCACGACCATGCAAAGGCCGGCCAGGAAGAGCCGACCCCGATAGGGCCTTACATATTGGAGGAGGCGGCGGTACATTCTCACGATAAAGCTTCCGATTCCAGAAAATGAGCGATGTGCATGGCTGCCCTTCGGGAGGCGCCCTTCTCTCCCAACAGGGATCGGACCGAGAGGAGTTCCTCCCCCATGGCCTCCCTCCTACGACCGTCCTTCAAAAGAACCCCGACCACCTGCGCGATCCCTTCCGGCCTTGCCGCTCTCTGCAGGAGTTCCGGGACGACCTCCCTTCCCAAAAGGAGATTGACCAATCCCACGTGGCTCACCCGAACCAAGAGCTTCCCCAGGAGCCAGGAGGGCCAGGAAAGGGAGTATATGATCACCATCGGGATGCCCAATATGCTGGCCTCCAGGGTAACGGTGCCGGAGGCCACGATCAGAAGATCTGCCGCATTCATCAGATCGCAGGATCTCCCCTTCCAAATTCTCCATTTCGCGGCTTCAGGAGGAATCAGGGCTCCCATCGTCTCATCATCAATGGAATTTGCCTGGGAGATCACAAACTCCAGTTCGGGATCTTCCCTCCTCAGGAGCAAGGCGGCTTTCAGCATCAAGGGGAGATGGCGGAGCACTTCTGCCGATCGGCTTCCGGGCATGAGGCCAATGAGCCTTCTGCCATCAAGGACCCCCAGCTGCAATCGGAACTCCTCCCGAGAAAGTACCGTAACCGTCTGGTCGAGGAGGGGATGTCCTACAAAATGCACATCTACCCCCGCTCGCCGATACAACTCCTCCTCAAAGGGAAGGATCACCAACATCTGATCCACAAGTCTGCGAATCGTCTTGATCCTTCCCGGGCGCCAAGCCCAGATTTGGGGGCTTATGTAGTAGATGATGGGTATTTTCTCCCTTCGGGCGAATCGGCCCAAGAGAAGGTTGAAGTCGGGAAAATCGATCAGGATCAACAGGTCTGGGCGTTCGCTCTTCAGGGCCCGGTGGAGGCGGCGAAAGGATTGGGCGATTGCGCCTGCTGAACCCAACACCTCCACCGAACCTACCACGGACGATTTGGCGCATCGGGCAAGCAGGTGAATCCCTTGCTCGGCCATCCTCACACCCCCCATGCCGAAGATCTCAGTTTCCGGAAGGAGAGCCCTCAACTCCTTTGCCAGGTCCGCCCCATGAAGATCTCCGGAAGCCTCGCCCGCGACCATCATGACCCTTTTGTGCATAAAGAGATGATAATCGGCGGACGCTTGCCTGTCAAGGAAAAGTGAGCCCTTCACCCCAAGGGCCATCTGGGTCGCTTATGCGCGTGATTCCTTAGGCTGACGCAGGCGAGATTGGCCTTCTACCTTATGCCGGAATTAGAACCTCTCCTTGATCTGGCAGGCCACAATGAGAGATTTCTCCCCCTCCTCGCCCGATATCAAAGGCCTCTCCCGGTTCCGGACACAGCCGATGAAGCTCTCCAGCTCACTCTCGAGTGGTTCTCCTTTCTCGACTGAAATCTCCTCCTTCCGAATCATAGGAATTCCATGGACGGAAAGCCGACCCGATTTTTCCCTGCGGTAGTAGGAGATCTCCTGGGTGGCATAGTTAAGGGCCAGGTAGGTATCCTCCTGGAATACTCGCAACCGCCTCATCTTTTCCACGCTCACCCGGCTGGCCGTAATATTAGCCACGCAACCCGATTCAAATTGCAGTCGAGCATTGGCAATATCCACATGTTGGGACAGCACAGAAATTCCAACCGCATTGATATCCTTGAGCGGGGATTTTTCCAGAGTCAATACGATATCGATATCATGGATCATCAGATCCAGAACCACGTCTACGTCCGTTCCTCGATCGACGAAGGACCCCAGGCGATGACATTCGATAAACCTGGGATCCTTGATCAGGCCCTGCAAGACCTTGAACCCATTGTTGAACCTCTCTGAATGGCCGACTTGGAAGATACACTTCTTCGAGGAAGCGGTGCCAATCAAATCGCGGGCATCTCTCTGGTTATTGGCGATGGGTTTCTCCACCAGGACATCGACGCCCCTCTCCAGAAAGCCCCTGGCAACCGAGTAATGAGAGACCGTAGGAACCGCGATGCTCACTGCCTGTACCCTCTGATAGAGGGCAGATGAGTCCACATGGTAGGGCACCTTCAGCCTCTGCCCTATCTCTCTTGCCCGCCTTTCGTTGATATCTACCACCCCTACCAGATCTATGCCGGGCATCTGGCTGTAGATGCGGGCGTGATGCTGACCCAAATGGCCCACTCCCACCACTCCGACTTTCAACGATTCCACCTCCCGCCGGTCCTCCCCATCTGCCACGCCGGAAAGCCCTCCCTCAATCCGCGACGATCGAAATCCCTGCGTCCCCCGCGATCCGCAGCATCTCGTCTTTGTCCACAGCAATGACCTTCCCCGCTTCCAGGGCCAAGACGGAGGCGGATACCTCTTGCATGACCTCCAAGGTCGACTTGCCCACCACCGGAACATCGAATCTCATATCCTGCTGAGGCTTGGCCACCTTCACCACGACGGCTCCCCGTCCTCCCCATTCCGCCCCCCGTCGGATTGCCAGGTCGGTCCCCTCTATCGCCTCCACCGCCAGTACCGCGCCATTCTTCACCACCACTGTCTGGCCAATATCCAAGCCGGCGATGCCCCGTGCCATTCTCCTGCCAAATTCGATATCCTTCCGCTCCCACTCGCTCGGATGACGGGAGGTCAAGACACCCGGGGACACCAGGAGGCTGGACACCAGAGAACTGCATTCTAAGATCTCAATCCCTTCCTTCCTCAGTTCTTCACAGACTCCACTCAAAATGGCGTCGTCATTCCTCTCCCTCAGGCGCACATAAAGCAGCGTAGCCCGCAGATCCGGTTTGATCTGGGAGAAAAGGTGACGCTTCTGGACCTTCCCCGCCATGACCGCCCTTTTTATCCTTTCCTTCTGAAAGGTCCTGATCAGTTTGCCCAATTCTCCGACATGGAGCCAATAGATGCAGTCTACCGCCTGCTCCAACTCCGGTGAGGCCTCCTCCTTGATGGCGACTGCCACCACGCGGAAGCCCTCCTCCCTCGCGGCCTCGGCCACCAGGAAGGGCAATCTTCCCTCACCTGCGATTAAACCGATCCTCTCCTCCATCCTACTTGGTGATCCCCCTTTTCGAAGTCCTGATGAACTCCACTAAGTGCTGAATCTCGGGAATGGGATCTATCTCCGCCTTGATTCTTTCCAGGGCCTGAGAGGTGTTGAGGTTGGATTGAAACAGGAGGTGAAAGGCCCCTTTCAATGCCTTTACTGTCCCCGGAGGGAAATCGTACCTTTTCAGGCCCACTACGTTGATTCCATAGGGTCTGGCGCGGATCCCCGAGACCATCATGTAGGGCGGTACATCCTGACCCAAGCCCGAAAAAGCCCCCACCATCGCATAACACCCAATCCGGACAAACTGATGAATCCCCGCCAGCGCCCCCAAGTTCACGTAATCCTCAAGCAAAACGTGCCCCGCCAGTGAGGCCCCATTGGCCATGACCACCTGACTCCCCAGCACGCAGTCGTGGGCGATATGGGCGTAAGCCATGATGTAATTCCGTTCCCCGATGACCGTTCCTCCCCCTTCATCGGTAGTGCCTCGGTTGACGGTCACGAATTCCCGGACAATGGTCTCATCGCCGATCTTCAGGTGGGTCTTGTCACCCTTGTGCTTGAGATGCTGGGGGGGAGTGCCCAGCACGGCATGAGAGGAGATCTGGCAGCCGCTTCCGATTTCCGTCCACCCATCGATGATGACAAATGCGCCCACCTCCGTATCGTCACCGAGGCATACATGATCCCCAATGCAGCAATAGGGGCCTATCGCGCATCTTTCCCCGATCTTTGCGCCCGGAGCCAGGATCGCCGTGGGATGAATATTTGAACTCAACTCCCTTCCCCTGCCCTGCTCCGATCGACGATCATGGTGGAAAGCTCGGCCTCCGCCACCAGGGTCCCGTCCACATAGGCCTTCCCCCTCACCCGGGCAAAGCGGGCATGGAGGCTGAGCACATCGATTTCCAAGCGAACCTGATCCCCGGGAACCACCGGCCTGCGGAATTTCGCCTTGTCGATCCCCATGAAAAACATCAACTTCTCGTCCGGCACATTCATGGACTTCTTCACCAAGACTCCCCCGGCCTGGGCCATAGATTCCAGGATCAAGACCCCGGGCATAATGGGAAGACCGGGGAAATGTCCCACAAAATAGGGTTCGTTGATCGTCACATTTTTGAGTCCCACAATCCTCTTCCCAGGCTCCATCTCGATGATGCGATCGATCAGGAGAAAGGGATAACGATGGGGAATGAGCCGTTGAATTTCATGGATATCCAGCATAAGGTCTTCTCCTCCTAAGAAATTGCTCACTGCCCGGATCCTTTTTTCTCCAGGTCAAGAAGGCGCTTTTCTATCGTACGAATGGATCTTTGCATCTCCGGCACACGCGGCAGGGCAACCGCCATCCGCCTGAAGAGATTATGGGGGACCGCCGGGCTCCCCGTCACCACCGACCCCGGCTCGAGGCTCTGTCCCACTCCAGACTGGGCACCCACAATACAATCATCCCCGATCTCGATGTGCCCAATGATCCCCACCTGGCCCGCCAGGGTCACCCGATTGCCGATCTTGGTGCTGCCTGCAATACCCACCTGGGCAATCACAATCGAATCCTGGCCGATCTCTACATTGTGAGCGATTTGCACCAGGTTGTCAATCTTGGTTCCCCTCGCAATGCGAGTGTGGCCCAGGGTAGCCCGATCGATGCTCACATTTGCCCCAATCTCCACCTCGTCCTCGATGAAGATACCCCCGATCTGAGGGATTTTGTGATAGCGTCCCATCGGGTCCTTGGCATAGCCAAAGCCATCGCTCCCCAGGACCGCGCCGGAATGAATGATGACCCGATCCCCAATCCAGACCCCCTCCCGGACCGCCACCTGAGGATACAAGAGACAGTCTGCTCCTATGTGACTCCCCTGCCCCACAAAGACCTGGGGAAAGAGAACGGATCGATCGCCAATCTCCGCATCTCGGCCCACAAAGGTGAAGGCCCCAATCGAAACTCCCTCCCCCACCCTCACCCCTTCCTCCAGGACGGCAGCAGGATGGATACCCGCCGAGGGCCTCGGTCGAGGGTGCAGGACCTCAATCGCCTTGGCAAAAGCCAAATAGGGGTTATCTGTGCGCAGAGAGGGCTTGGGGGATGGGGGATCGGCATGGGAGAGGATGATGGCCGAGGCCTCCGTTTGGTCGAGGTGCTTCAGGTAGCGGGGATGGGCCACGAAAGTCAACTCCCCTTCTTTCGCCTCGCAAATCCCTGAGACCCCTCGGATCTCCAGGTCTCCTTCACCTTCCAGTTGGCAAGAAAGCTTCTGGGCTAAATCCCTTAGCTTCAATTCCCTTTACCTGAACCCTGACAAATCATTTGGTCTTGGCATCAAATAAGGCAAGGATTTCCTTCGTCAAATCAATTTCATCCGCGGAGAAGACGATATTGCTCTGCCCCCTTTCAAGGATGAGGGTATACCCCTTCTGCTTTCCGTAACCTTGGATGAGGGCCGAGAGATCTTTCAAAAGATCCCGGATGAATTCTCCTTCTTTCTTCTGCAATTCACGGTTGAAGTCGTCATAGATCCTCTTGAGGTCTCGGATCTTGCGCTCAATCGCCTCCTGTTTCTCCTTCCGGGCTGCCTCGCTCAGGATAGAGGCCTGTTTATCCAATTCCCGTTGAAGCTTGGCGATTTCCTCTTCCCGCGAGGTAATCTCCTTTTGTCTCAGGTCCCGCTCTGCCTCCACCTTCGCCCTCGCCTGCTTTCCCGCTTTGGATTCTACCAGAATCTTCTGGATATCCACCGTAGCCAAGCGCAAGGAATCGGCCGCCTGGGCCCCTGCAAACATTATTGCGACGAAGGTCAGTGTCGCTGCTGCCATGCCCCCCCTGAGCATCCATCGTCTCACCATAACCTGCCCTCCTTGGCTGATCTATTTAGAAGAATGCGCCCACCAAGAAGTGAAATTCTCCCTGGCTCTCATCCTTTTTTCTGCCTATCTTCCAACCATACTCCAGACGGATCGGCCCCAAGGGAGAGAAGAATCGCAGGCCGACCCCCGCCCCCTGCCGCATATCGGTAAGGCTGAAATTCTTCCCTTCCTCCCAGGCATTCCCTCGATCATAGAAGATGACGCCTTTGAAATTCTCGATCAGGGGAAAGATGATCTCAAAATTGAAGATCAGCTTTTTGTTTCCTCCATAGGGTTGATCATCCTCGTCTGTCGGCCCCACCTCTTGGAAGTCATATCCCCGCACCGTGGTTGGGCCTCCCAGGAAATATCTCTCCGATACCGGCAGATCTTGGCCGCCCAAGCCCTTTACGTATCCGATATTGCAATGGGCCAGACCCACAACCTTCCAGAAGAGGGGGTAATAGTAGCTGAAGTCCCCTTGCGATTTTACAAACTGATTATCCCCGCCCAGGAATCCACCCGCGTATTCGGCCGACCCCAGGATCTTCGATCCTTTGGTGGGGTCGAGGCGGGAGTCTCGCAGATCCCGATCCAACAGGAAGGTTAAGCTGCTAATGGTAGTGGTGCCCCTCTGATCTCTCACATTCTCGGGCGCATTGGAGGAGAGGTTGTAGATCTTCACGTCCTCGTATCGATAGGTCAGATACCCCATAAGCTTCCAGTTGATGGGACGTCCGAAGGTCAGATTCCCTCCCATCCTCATCTCGTCCCAGTCGTCGTAGTCCTGTTCCAGATTGTACAGATTGAACCCGATCGAATTGTCGGTATCATACACCCGGGGGTCAACGAAATTGATGTTGAATCTCATGGCATACTGGGCGATCTGGGCATTCAGGGAAAGCCGCAACCCTCTCCCAAAGAGGTTGGTCTCGGCGACTTGGACCATCGCCATGAGCCCGTCCACCGATCCGTAACCCCCACCCAAAGAAAAGGTGCCCGTTAGCTTCTCTTTCACCCCCACCTTGAGGACCAGCCGATCCTCTGCGGATCCGGGCACCGTATCCACCTTCACCTCCTCAAAGAATCCCAGGGAATTAAGGCCCTCCCTTCCCACGCGAACGGCTCGACTGTCGAAGATATCCGATTCAGCCATCCAGAACTCGCGGCGGATTACATTGTCCCGGGTGCGATCGTTTCCGGTGATCTCGATCCGCTCCACCCTCATCTGCCTTCCTTCCTGAACCGACACTTTAATTTCTACCAGAAGCCTCTCCCGGTCCGCGTCGGTTACCGGGACAGCATCGGCGAAGATATATCCTCTCTCCCCATATTTGTCTGTGATCGAGAATAGGTCCCGTTGCAGGGCTTCGTAACTGAAGACCTCGCCTTCTTTCGTCCTCAGGTCTTTCAGCAACTCCTCCTCCCCAAAAACCTGGTTGCCAGTCAGGCTCACCTGTCCCACCCGAAACTGAGACCCCTCCTGAATGTACATGGTGATTCGGATCTTTTTCTCCTGCCGATCGATCTCAACCTGCGGCTCGCCAATCTTCACATCCAAATATCCATTGTTCAGATAGAAGGCTTTGAGCCGATCTAGATCAGCCTTTAGCTCAGAGCCTTTCAACGTGCCCTGCAAGAAGAGAAATCGTTCCTTGGTCTTCATATTCTTCTTTAGCTTCCTGTCGGGGAAGGCCTTGTTACCGCTGAATATGATATCCGCGACCTTGAACTTTTCTCCCTCTTCGATCTGGAAGATCACCTTGGCCTCTGTTTCAGAAATGGGCTCCAGCCTCGGTGAGACGACCGCCTGGTAGTAGTCTTCCTCCTCGTAATAGAGCCGAATCTTTTCCGCGTTCTGATTCAGGATGACCGGATTGGCAATGGATCCTAGGGGCAGGTCCACCTTTTCCATGATCTTCTTGGTATCCAGGGCCTTGTTTCCCTGGATCTCGATCTCTTTCACGTAGGGTTTCTCTTCGACCAAGATCGTAAGCTTTAACCCCCCCTCAAATCCCTCCCCATCCACTGAGACCTGGTCAAAATACCCCATCTTATAGAGGGTCTTCACATCCTCCCGCAGGGTCTCCACGGAGAATTCATCCCCCACCTTGGTCTTCATCTTGTAGCGGATGGTAGCTTCTTCGATTTTTTGGTTTCCCTTTATGGATATTTCTTGGATGACGATCTTCTCTGGACCAATAGCTGGCGCCAAAGCAGCAGTGGTGAGGATAAGCAGGGGCAGGAGTAAGAATGCCGTGACTAAATGGTATGTCAGCCTGAACAAAGGCAATTCGGGGTGAAAGGAATTTGGATATGGCCACTGATGATCGTTCCTGCTGGCCAAGGTGCACAAAAAAACCCTCTTTACAGAGGGTTCAGACAAGTCGATTCGATTCTGAATGTCATTTCTTCGTCTCTAAAACATGGCTCAACTCGAACTGGAGTCCATCGGGGCCCAATTTCACTGAAATGGTTCCCCCTTCCGTAAAGCTCCCCTTTAACACCTTTTCGGCCATAGGGTCCTCAATATACCTTTCAATGGCCCGCCGCAGCGGCCTTGCACCATAAGTTGGATCATAACCCTTGCAGATGAGAAACTCCCTTGCCTCATCCTCCAGGCAGAGGCTGAGGTTTTTCTCCTCCAGTTGATCTTGAATATGCCTTACCATCAGATCGATGATCTGGGCGAGATGACCTCGGTCCAGCGGGTGAAAAACAATCACCTCATCGATGCGGTTGAGCAACTCGGGGTTGAAGGTCCGTTTCAGCTCGGAAAGCACCATCTCCTTCATCTTATCATAGGGGATCCTTCCTTCCTCGCCTTTGCTGAATCCCAAGGTCGAAACGTTTCCTATCTGGCGGGCTCCAAGGTTCGAGGTCATGATCAGCACGGTGTTTTTGAAGTCGACCAATCTCCCGGTATTATCTGTGAGATGTCCATCCTCCAGGATCTGCAACAGGACGTTGAAGACCTCGCTGTGGGCCTTCTCGATCTCATCCAGTAGAATCACCGAGAAGGGATGCCGCCTCACCTTCTCCGTCAAATGGCTGGCATCCTCATATCCCACGTAGCCCGGAGGGGCTCCTGTCAAGCGAGAAACCGAGAACTTCTCCATGTATTCGGACATATCGATCCGGATCAAGGCGTCTTCGCTTCCAAAGAGGAATTCCGCCAAGGCCTTGGCCAACTCGGTCTTTCCCACCCCAGTGGGACCCAAGAAAATGAAGGAGCCCACCGGTCGCCGTGGGTTCTTGAGGCCCGCCCTGGATCTGCGAATGGCCCGTGATACCGCTTCAACCGCCTCGTCTTGACCCACCACCCTGCTATGGAGTTCACCTTCCATGCGAAGGAGTTTCTCCGACTCCTCTTCTTCGATCTGAAAGAGGGGAATGCCGGTCCACCGCGACACCACATAGGCGATGTCTTCATCGCTAACCACGATCTTCTCTTTCGACCGCGATTCCTTCCATCGCAGCTTCTTCTCCTCCAGTTCCGCCTTTGCCCTCCTCTCCAAATCGCGAATCCGCGCTGCCACTTCAAAGGCCTGGGTCCGGATGGCCTCCTCCTTCTGTAATCGCAGCCTCTCCACCTCTGTCTCCAATTCCTGCAGCGGGGGGGGCAGGGTGAGGCTCTTCAACCGCGCCCTCGAAGAAGCCTCATCGATGACATCGATGGCCTTATCCGGCAGGAATCGATCCGCGATGTACCGCTGGGAGAGCCGAGCGGCGGCGGCAATGGCCTCGTCGGTAATGGTGGCCGAATGGTGGGCCTCGTATCGCTCCCGGATCTCTCGCAGGATTTTGATGGTCTCGTCGACCGAAGGGGCCTCCACCAAGATCGCCTGGAATCTCCGCTCCAAGGAACGGTCTTTCTCGATATAGCGCCGGAATTCATCCGCCGTGGTGGCCCCGATCACCTGAATTTCTCCCCGGGCCAGGGCAGGCTTGAGCATATTGGAGGCGTCGATGGCGCCCTCTGCCGCCCCTGCACCCACCAGAGTATGCAGCTCATCGATGAAAATGATGACATTCCCCGCTTGTTGGACCTCCTTCAGGACGGCCTTCAGTCGTTCCTCAAACTGACCACGATATTTGGTGCCCGCCACCAGGGCCGCCAGGTCCAACATCACCACGCGCCTATTGAGCAAGGTCTCGGGAACATTGCTCCGCACGATCCTCTGGGATAGGCCCTCCACGATGGCAGTCTTGCCCACACCCGCCTCCCCGATCAGGACAGGATTATTCTTGGTCCTCCGGGAGAGGATCTGAATGACCCGCTCGATCTCCATGTCCCTGCCGACGACGGGATCCAGTTTCTCCTGGCGGGCCAGGCCCGTCAGATCCCGTCCAAACTCATCCAGGGTGGGGGTACGAGACTGGGCCGTATGGCGTGAGCCCTTCTCTCCCAATAATTCCAGAGCCAAAGATCTGGCCGTGGCGTCGGTCACCCCATTTTCTTGCAGTGCCTCGGACGCGATCCCTTCACCCTCCTTGATCAGACCCAGGAGCAGGTGCTCGGTGCCAATGTAGTTATGCCCTAAAGACCTCGCCTCGAGGATGGCCAATTCCAATACCTTTTTCCCTTGGGCCGAAAAAGGAATCTCCCCCGCAGGGATTTCCTTGCATCCGATAGCGCATTCTTTCTCCACCTCCGCCTTCAGCAAAGGCATATTGAGGCCCATCTTCTTCAGGATGGCTACAGCGAGGCCGTCTCCCTCGCGTATCAAACCCAATAGGAGGTGTTCCGGGCCCACATAGCTATGCCCCAATCGAATCGCCTCTTCGCGGGCGAAGATGATTACCTTTCGTGCCCTTTCCGTAAATCGCTCAAACATGGATATTACCTCTTG
The DNA here is from genome assembly GCA_963718295.1 of uncultured Methylomirabilota bacterium. Taxonomy (GTDB): domain Bacteria; phylum Methylomirabilota; class Methylomirabilia; order CAVQYV01; family CAVQYV01; genus CAVQYV01. Next base: position 187,895 of record CAVQYV010000003.1, read on the forward strand.
GTTGGATCCTGCTTCATATATACAAAATACCTGGGGATTTCGTCAAGCCCTAAACGCACCGACAAGGGATGAGAAAGACCACTCTTTAACCTGACTGCTCCATTGGCCATCATTTGCTGTGAGCAACACAGCCATTCGCCATTTTGATCGTCCGATCAGTAGCCGAGGCAAGCTTCTCGTTGTGGGTCACCATAACGATCGTTAACTTCCTCTCTTGATTCAGACGACGCAGGAGCTCGAAGATGTTTTTGCTGCTTTCTCCATCCAGGTTGCCAGTGGGCTCATCGGCCAAAATCACCGCGGGAGAGGTCACCAAGGCCCGGGCGACGGCTACCCTTTGTTGTTCTCCCCCGGAGAGCTCCCCGGCCTATGATGCAGTCGGGGCAGCAGATTGAGCTCCTCCAGAATGGATATAGCTTCCCTTTGCGCCTCCTCCCTGCCCATGCGGCCGATGAGGGCGGGGATCATGGTATTTTCCAAGGCGTTCAATTCCGGAAGAAGGTGATGGAACTGGAAGATGAATCCAATCTTGCGATTGCGGAAGAGAGCCAATTCTTCATCGGAGAACTGGGAGAGGGAGGAGCCCTCGAAGATGATCTCCCCCGAGGTCGGCCGATCCAACGCTCCCAACAGATAGAGCAAGGTGCTCTTACCCACCCCGGAGGGGCCCACGATGGAGACGAATTCCCCCCTCTCGATCTTCAGATCGATGCCTTTCAGGACCGGGATCACCTCCCCGCCCAGGCGGAAAGACTTTTTCAAATCCCTCGTGGCAACCAATTCATTCATAGCGGATGGCCACCACCGGATCAAGCTTGGCCGCCTGGCGAGAGGGGTAGAGGGTGGCCAGGAAACTGATGGCCAAAGCGGAGAGGGACACGATGACGAAATCGAAGGGCTTCATCAGGACAGGGAGAGAGTCGATATAGTATACATCCCCTGGAAGCTTGATGAACTTATAGGTATCCAGAGCCCAGCAGGCCCCGTATCCCAAGAGACAGCCCAGAATGGTCCCCACCAGCCCAATCAACATTCCCTGGATCATGAAAATGGACATGATGCTCCGCGAAGTCGCCCCCATCGACTTCAGGATTCCGATCTCCCGCCCCTTCTCCATCACCATCATGATCAAGGTGATGATGATATTAAAGGCCGCTACCAACACGATGAGGACCAAGATGATGAACATGGTAATCCTCTCCAGTTTCAGGGCCGAAAAGAGGTTTCGATTCATCTCCATCCAATCCCTGGTCCAGTAGGCAAATCCTAACTTCTTCTGGATCTCGGCGCCGACCTTCCTTGCCGAATAGATGTCGTCGAGTCTCACTTCGATTCCGCTCACCGCCGATCCCATTCGAAAAAAATCCTGGGCCGCGGGGATGGAAATGTAGGCCAGGCTCGAATCGTACTCATACATCCCGGCTTCAAAGATCCCCACCACCCGAAATTTCTTCACCTTGGGCATGATACCCATGGGGGTCGCGATTCCCCCCAGAGGCGATACCACATTGACCGATTCCCCCAAGGAGACGCCCAGATGGCGCGAAAGCTCCCGGCCCAGAACGATCCCATTTCCCGGGGCACCCTGGGGGGTGAGATCGGAGAGGCTTCCCTGCTTCAGATTCTTCGCCAAATCGGTCACCTTCGCTTCCACCCCGGGGTCGATCCCGCGAAGCACAACTCCCGAGACCCGGTTCTCGGAGGTCAGCATCACCTGGTTGAGGGTGAAGGTCGATGCCTCCACCACATGGGGCACCTCCCTGATTTGGGCCAGGACCTGATCCGAATTATCCAGTCCTTTCTCTCCTAACCTGAGGACGATGAGGTGGGCGTTGGTGCCCAAGATCTTATTGCGCAGGTCGTTCTCGAAGCCGCTCATCACCGATAGGACGATGATCAGGGCCATTACCCCCAGGGTTACCCCACACATGGACATCAGGGTAATGAGGGACACAAAGACCTGTTTTCGTTTGCTCTTGAGATACCGCAGGGCCAGGAAGAGCTCATAGGGAAGACTCATCATTCCCTCCCGGGGCGCATGTGGGGAAAGAGGATGACATCCCGAATGGAGGCCGAACCGGTGAAGATCATCACCAGCCGGTCGATCCCGATCCCCTCCCCGGCGCAGGGAGGCATCCCGTATTCCAGTGCCCGGAGGAAATCCTCATCGACCGCATGCGCCTCCTCATTCCCCATTTCCCGCTGAGCCGCCTGTTCCTCAAAGCGTCTTCTCTGCTCGATGGGATCGTTGAGTTCCGAGTAGGCATTGGCCACCTCCAGTCCCCCGATATAGAGCTCGAAGCGCTCCACGTAAGGAGAACCATCCCGTTTCTTCTTGGCGAGGGGAGACAGCTCCAGGGGGTAGTCCATGATAAAGGTGGGCTGAATCAATTTACCCTCCACCCGGGCCTCGAATAACTCTCCCAGGATCTTTCCCCATCCCCAGCCCTTCTGGGTGGGCAAATTCATCCGATCTGCAGTCGCGCAGATGGCCTCTGGCGTCTCCAGATCCTCCGGGGCCAATCCCCCCCACTCAGTCAATGCCTGAAGCAGAGTCAGCCGCGGCCAGGGAGGTCGGAAACTGATCCTCTCCCCTCTGAATTCGATCTCCATTTCCCCCGGGATCTGGCCCGCAATCTGGCCCAGGAGTTCTTCGGTCAGATCCATCAGTTCCAGATAGTCTGAATAGGCCTGATAGAACTCCAACATGGTGAACTCCGGATTGTGCTGGGTGGAGATCCCTTCGTTTCGGAAATTGCGATTGATCTCATAGACTCGATCTAATCCTCCCACCACCAATCGCTTGAGATAGAGCTCGGGGGCGATACGGAGGTAGAGGTTCATATCCAGGGCGTGATGATGGGTCACAAAGGGGCGGGCGGAGGCGCCCCCTGCCAGGGGCTGCATCATAGGAGTCTCCACCTCCAGAAAGCCGCGAGCATCGAAGAAGTGACGAATGGCACGGATTATCTGGCTGCGCAGCCTGAAGGTCCTCCCCACCTCGGGATTGGCGAGGAGATCCAGATATCGCTGGCGATAACGCATCTCCACATCCGTGAGCCCGTGCCATTTCTCCGGAAGCGGTCGAATGGATTTCGCCAAGAGGCATAGCTCCTTCACCCACACGCTCAATTCCCCTGTCCTGGTTCGAAATACCCGACCTTGCAGCCCAATGATATCGCCGATGTCCAGCGTCTTGAGGAGGGAGTAGGCCTTCTCTCCCAATTCCTCCTCCCGTAGATACAGCTGAATGCGCCCACTTCGATCCTGAAGGTGCGCAAAGGAGGCCTTGCCATGCCTCCGGAGGGACATGACCCTTCCCGCCAGACTGACTGAATTCTGCGGGAATTCCTCCTCTCTCAGATCTTTAAATCCAAAAATGAGATCCTGGGCAAGGTCCCTCGCCCCAAAGCGACCCCCATAGGGTTCAATGCCTTCCCCTCGTAGCTCCTCCAACTTCCTATGTCTTTGCTGAATCAGCTCATTCAGCTCTTCCACATTATTCCCCCCTGGGGAAAGGATTATAGGAACTGAGCCTTGACCTGTCAAGGCTGGTCACAACACGAGCTCAAGGATGCCGCCCCCCCCATGCGTCTGTCGATCGGAGGAAAATCTATCCTCCAAGTTCGTCTCTTGGGGTCGTACTGGCACCTATCTATTGAAGTGCAGGAATTGGACCCCCCACAGGTACTTCCAATCGGGGCATGGATTCACTGGCCGGGAGGGGTTCGAGAGTAACGGAGATAGGATTCGATGAAGGGATCGATCTCCCCGTCCAAGGTCGCCTCCACATTGCCCGTTTCGAATCCGGTACGATGATCTTTCACCAGCTGATAGGGGGCCAGCACGTAGGAGCGGATCTGGCTTCCCCAGCCGATATCCTTCTTCTCTCCCTCCAGTTCGGCCATTTTCGCCTGCTGCTCCCGCCGATAATATTCATAGAGACGGGCCCGGAGAACCTTCATGGCCATGGCCTTGTTCTTGTGCTGGGAGCGCTCATTCTGACAGCTCACCACCATCCCGGTGGGAAGGTGGGTGATGCGCACCGCTGAATCGGTCACATTGACATGCTGGCCGCCGGCGCTGCTGGATCGGAAGGTATCGATTCGGAGATCATTCTCATTGATCTGGACTTCGATATGATCATCGATCTCCGGAAATACAAATACTGAGGCAAAGGAGGTGTGCCTCCGCTTGTTGAAGTCGAAGGGAGAGATCCGCACCAGACGATGTACTCCGCTCTCGGGTTTCAGATAACCGTAGGCGTAGGGGCCGGCGATGGTTACGGTGGCGCTCTTGATCCCCGCTTCCTCCCCGGGTTGAATGTCGATCACCTGGGCCTTGAATTTCCGATCCTCGGCCCATCGCAGATACATGCGGAGAAGCATCTGGGCCCAGTCCTGGGACTCGGTGCCCCCCGCTCCGGGATTGATCGAGAGAATCGCATTGCCCTTATCATGCTCTCCTCCCAGAAAAACCCGGAGCTCCCACGTGGATACCTCCTGATCCAGGTCGGACAAAGCATCTTCAACTTCTTTCAAAGTCGTTGGATCCTCATCCCCCGTAGCCAGATCCAGCCAGATCGCCTGTTCTTCGAATTCTCTGGCCAGCTCCTCGAGACCCCGGACCTCCTCCTGCAATTCGCTCCGCTCCCTCAGCAGAAGCTGGGCCTTGTCCGGGTCTGACCAAAGATCGGGCCGAGCCAGACTCTCCTCTAACTCAGCTAACCTGTGCTTCTTCTTATCGAAGTCAAAGGTATCCCCTTAGGCCTTGAACCTTTGCTTCCAGGTCTGCAAGTCTCTTCTGCAATTCCGCGATCATGACTTTATCTCCTTCTGGACCTTCCGGCCTTCAATCCCAGACTTGCCCCCCTCAAATAGAACGGGCCGGGAATAAATATCAGGGAAACCAACACGCAAGACCAAGCAAGGACATCTCCCATTCGGGCATAAGGCGTGATCCGGGGGGAAAGGGAGATGTCAGCCGTAAACCGATCCTCGCTGAAGAGACGGGAGGCCCTTACAATTTCTCCATAGGGAGAGATGACTCCGGAGATGCCCGTATTGGCAGCCCTCACCAAGTAGCAGCCGTTTTCCACCGCCCTCACCACCGCCATGGAAAGGTGCTGATAAGGCGCTGCCGTCTCTCCGAACCAGGCATCGTTGGTGAGATTGACCAGGAAATCTGCCCCCCTCCTTCGATATTCCCTTGCGATCTCGGGAAAGATGGTCTCAAAGCAGATGGTGACGCCGAATCTGCCCTTTGGGACCTTAAGGATCTTCACCTCCTGACCTGCACTGAAATCTCCCACCCCCACTACCAGCTTGTCGACGAAGGGGAGGAACCTCCGCAGGGGCACGTATTCTCCAAAGGGGACCAGATGCATCTTATCATATTTTTCCACAAGACCCTTCTCCGGGGAGAGGAGGAAGGCACTATTGTAATAGCGAACGCTCTTCCCCTCCGCCGCGTAGTCGGGGCTTCCCACCAGAAGGTAGCAGCCGATCTGGCGCGCCAGAGACTCCAACTCCTCCCTCCACCGGGGCTCTGTTCGAAGGTAGAATGCAAGTGCGGTCTCCGGCCAGATGATCATTTCGGGTCGAGCACGGGCAGCCCCCAGGGTCAGCCTCTTGTGGACATCGAGGCTCGCCCGCTGAAAGGCAGGGTTCCACTTCAGGCTCTGATCGATATTCCCTTGAACCAAGCCCACCCTCATCGCCTCCCCTCCTAGAGGGCGATGGAGACGGAAGCTGCCATAGCCTAATGCCAGCACCACCGCAATCCCGACGCAGGAAAGGATTTTGAGCTTCAAAAGTGATCGAGGGGAATGTAAGAAGGCGAAGGCAAAGCCGGAATTGACCAATAGAACCAGAAAGGAAAGGCCATAGATGCCTCCCAAAGAAGCCAGTTGCAGGAAGTAGGCGTTCCGATACTGGGAATACCCCACCAGGTTCCAGGGAAACCCAGAGAGCAAGAAGTTGCGAAGGTACTCCAGGGAAACCCAAAGGGAGGGGAGCCAAAGGACCCCCCAGCCCCTGGACAGCAATTGGAAGCGGCAGCAGACCCAAGAAAAGACCCCAAAGTAGCAGGAGAGATAAAAGGAGAGGGCGATCAGGACCATCAGGCTCAGTGCCCGGGAAAGACCTCCGTAGAACGTCATGGCATGGGTAACCCAATAGAGGGAGCCGAGGTAGAAGCTCAGCCCGGCGATCAAACCATATAGGAAACCCCTCTTGGGGGGCGACTGCTCGAGTATCACCAGGAGGGGGACGAAGCTGATCCATGCCAGGGCTTCCAGGTCGGCTTTCGGGAAAGCGAGCCAGAGCAAGACCCCGCTGAGGAGAGATAGGAAGAAGGGAATGACTTTGGCTGGCCGAGTCATATCAGCCAAGGCAATGGGTCACATAAAAGTAGAGAAAGGGACCCGTAAACAGAAGGCTATCCACCCGATCCAGCAAGCCACCATGTCCGGGAATCAGCGAGCCTGAGTCTTTGACGGCAATCGCCCGTTTCAGCAGGGATTCGGAGAGGTCTCCCAATTGCCCGGTGATGCCCAAAAGAACCCCCAGGGAGAGCGCGTGGAAAGCCCCCAGCTTGGGGAAAAACCACCACTTGGCCAGAAAGGAAGCCGCTATACTGGTGACCAGACCGGCAATGCTTCCTTCGACCGATTTCCCGGGGCTCAGGCTCGGGCAGAGCTTACGCCGACCCAAATTGATCCCAAAGTAGAAGGCCCCAGCATCTGCCGCCCAGGTGACTACGAATAGGTAGAAAATGTAGGTGGCCCCCTCGGGCATCCTGCGCAGCAGGGGGAGGAAACTCATCAGAAGGGAGAAGTAGAGCACACCCAAAAGGGTCAACCCCGCGGCCTGGATTCTCAAACGGTATTCTGTGGAGCCGGAGAGGAGGGAAACCATGGAGGAGATGAAAAGCAAGGACAAAAATAACAGCAGGTTATCGGAGCTGGGATGAGCATAATAGATAAAGAAGGCGAAGGCCCCTCCCGCTACATAACCCAGGACCTTTAAGGGGCGGATCCCACTCCTCTCCAGGAGGGCGAAGAATTCATGAAGCCCAACGAGGATGGCCAAGGAAAGAATCAGAAAAAAGAGGTGAGGGGATCCGAATTTGACCAGGAGGAAAAAGAGGGGAATGAAGACGATCGTGCTCAATATTCTCTTAACATGCATCATCGCCCCCTTTCCGGGAGTCAGGGACGAGGGGATTGGGGGTCCTCCGTAGATGCCTGCCGGCCCCGGCCTCCCTGGGTTGCTCGCTGATCATTCCGAAGCGACGTTCCCTCTGCCGGTAGGAGGTAATCGCCTCCCAAAGATCTCCCGGTTTGAAATCGGGCCAAAAGGTGGATGTTGTCCAGAATTCCGCGTAGGCGAGTTGATAGAGGAGGAAATTGCTGACTCGCATTTCGCCCCCGGTACGAACGAGGAGATCCGGATCGGGTAAATCGGCAGTATAGAGAAAATGGGAGAAGGTCTGCTCATTCAGATCCTCCCCCGTCATTTTCCCGCTCTGGACCTCGGCCAGTATGGCCTTGACGGCATCCACAATCTCGGAGCGGCCCCCATAATTCAAGGCGAGATTGAGGATCAATCCCCGGCTCGTCCGGGTTTCCTCCACTGCCTGCCTCAACTGTCTTTGGGTGGAGCAGGGAAGGCCCTCCATCCTCCCGATGACGCGCAATTGGATATCCTTTTCCATCAACTCATGGATCTCTCGTTGAATGAATTCCTCTAACAGCCGCATCAGGGCCGTGGTCTCCGTTTTGGGCCTCTTCCAATTCTCGACCGAGAAGGTGTACAGGGTGAGCACCCGGACCCCCCACTCGTGACAGGCCCGTACGATCTCTCGGGCCGCGTCTACCCCAGCCCGGTGTCCGGCGATGCGCGGAAATCCCCTCTGCCGGGCCCATCTCCCGTTCCCATCCATGATGATGGCGATATGGCTGGGCAAGAGTCCCTTCCCCTCATCTCTTTGAGGATCCCTGGGGTTTTCCTTTCCCCTCACATCCCTACGAATTCTCATCTCTTTGAAAACGGCAGGACCTCCTGATTCCGTCGTCTCCATGTTGCTAAAGGGAACCTTCGAATTCCTATCCCTTTAAGGACCTTCGGGAGCAGCGATTTCCCTCATGACAGGTTCTCTCAACAGATCTGCACCGCTCAAGATCGGACCCATTCGGGATGTTCGAATATCGGCTGACGGAGGGTGATCCAGCGATCCATTTCTTCCCCTCGTAAGACCTGACCGGAGCCTCCCCTCGGAAGCAGGCCCCTGGCGGGCCCGGGGGAGCAATACCGTGGATATCTCCTTTGCCTGTGGGGAAGTCCCGAGTTGGGGGCAGGGAGCTTCCCCTCGAGGCGGCCTGGAGGGATGGATGCCGTTGGATGTGAGGAGAAGAAAATCCGGCGTGGAAGAGAAGGGGAAGAAGAGGAAGGAAGCCCAAACCCCCTTAGAATTCCATGATCTCCTTCTCTTTCTTGATCAGGATCTCCTCGAGCCGCTCGATATGCTGGTCGGTCAATTTCTGGATGTGCTCCAAGGCCTCATGGAGATCGTCCTGGGAGATCTCCTTCTTCTTCTCCTGAGTCTTGGCCTTTTCATTCGCATCCCGCCTGATATTGCGAACGCCCACCCGGCCCTCCTCCCCTATCTTCTTCACCACCTTCACCAATTCCTTCCTCCGCTCCTCGGTAAGCGGGGGGACGGAAAGGCGGATGACTCGACCATCGTTGCCGGGTGTGATCCCCAAATCCGATCTCAGAATCGCCTTTTCAATCGGAGCGATGAGGGAGGTGTCCCACGGCTGAATGACAATCAGGCGGCTCTCGGGAATGGAGAGGGCTGCCACCTGATTCAGGGGAAGGGAAGAGGAGTAGGCGTCGACATGAATTCCTTCCAACAGGGAAAGGGAAGCCCTTCCCGTGCGAATGCCGGAGAAGGTCTTGGCAGTGGCTTCTAAGGATCTCTTCATTTCCTTTTCCATCTCCGCATAGATCTCAAGGAGCGTCATTTCGTTCCCCCCTGACCAAGGTGCCCACCTTTTCCCCCATGACTGCCATGTTGAAGTTGCCCTTCTCCATGAGATCGAATACCACAATAGGAAATGAGTTGTCCATGCACAGCGAGATGGCTGTGGAGTCCATTACTTCCAGTTTCCTATTGAGCACTTCGATGTAGCTCAATTCATCGAATTTGGTCGCCTGGGGTACCTTAAGAGGATCGGCGGTATAGACCCCATCGACTTTCGTGGCTTTGAAGATAATCTCCGCTCCCACCTCCATCGCCCTGAGCGCTGCAGCCGTATCGGTAGTAAAATAGGGGTTTCCCGTTCCCGCCACGAAGATTACGACTCTTCCTACCTCGAGGTGTCGGATGGCTCGCCGCCGGATAAAAGGCTCCGCCAACTCCTGCATATGGATGGCGGTCTGAACCCGGGTATCCACCCCCACCTTCTCCAGGGCATTCTGAAGGGCCAGACCGTTCAATACCGTGGCCAACATCCCCATATAGTCAGCAGAGGCTCGATCCATTCCCCGGGAACTGGCCGCCAATCCCCGGAATATGTTGCCACCCCCCACTACCAGCGCCACCTGTACTCCAATCTCCCGGACTTCGCGGATCTCTTGGGCCACGTAATCCACGACCCCCGGATTGATGCCAAAGCGGTCCGGTCCGGCAAGACACTCTCCACTCAGCTTCAACATGACCCTGCGGTATATCGGCTCCTTCATCCGCCTCCATCCTATCCTTCGCGTCTTATCCTTAAGACTGAACCTCTTCCGCCAAACTGGCACTCCGCCGGCCAAGCCCTTCGCCCAATTGGTACCGACTGAACCTACGCAACACGATATTCTCCCCCAGCCGGGCGATATGGTTCTTGATCAATGTCTCTACCGTGATATCTGGGTCCTTGATGAAGGGCTGCTCCAAGAGGCAGACTTCGGAGAAATACTTCTCCAGCTTCCCCTCCACGATCTTCTCCACGACTTTCTCGGGCTTACCCTTCCCCATCATCTCCGCCCGGTAGATCTCCCTCTCTTTGGCGACGACCTCCTCCGCTACCTCTTCCCTCCGCACGTGGACCGGACGATAGGCCGCAACCTGCATGCACAGATCTTTGGCCAGAGAGGAGAATTCCGGAGTCCGGGCCACGAAATCCGTCTCACAATTGATTTCCAAGAGGACTCCGATCTTGTTCCCAGGATGGAGATAGGAAGCGATGACGCCCTCTGCCGCAATTCTCTCCGATTTTTTCGCTGCGGCAGCCAGACCCCATTTTCTCAGGACCTCCACGCTCTTTTCGAAATCTCCCTGGGCCTCATGGAGGGCCCTCTTGCAATCCATGATTCCCGCCCCCGTTTTAGCGCGGAGATCTCTCACCATTTCTGCGCTGATAGCCATCTATTACTTCTCCTTGTCTTGAGCCTCGAATGGATTGGTAAACCACCCCACAAATCCTTGATCTTGTAGGGCCCCGGTCTCCGCGGGCAGGGCATTAGATCCTACCCTTGGCAAGGGGGGGTGTTATTCCCCTTGACCCCCCACCATAAGGTTCCCCGTGCTTGTGCACGGGGCATAGGTTTTACTAAAGCTTTCCGTCTCAGAGCGCCTCTCGTGGAGACCGCTCCAGTCGATCATCTATGAAGCTCCCCGCCGTTGCAGGTTTGGCGTGCGGGGCAGGTGCCGGTCAATCACTGAAGCGACTCATCGGTCTGGCTCTGGGGCGAAGTTGGGGCCCCTTCCGCCACGGGCACCTCAACCTGATCTTTACGCTCATCTTGATCCGCGCTTTTCCCTTCCTCGATCATCTCCCCTTCGCTCCGAGCTCCCCGCCCTTCGTTGATCGCATCGGCAACTTTGGATGAGATGAGACGAATCGAACGAATCGCATCGTCATTCCCGGGGATGGGGTAATCGATCTCGTCGGGATCGCAGTTGGTATCCACGATCGCAACCACGGGGATGCCCAACCGTCGGGCCTCCTGCACCGCAATCCTCTCCTTTCGGGTATCCACCACAAAGATGGACGAGGGCAAGGCCGGCATATCCTTGATCCCGGAAAGGGAAAATTCCAGCTTGGCCATTTCCCTCTCCAGCTTCAGCACCTCTTTCTTGGTGAGCTTCTCGAAGGTCCCATCCTCTCTCATGGCCTCCAGCTGATGGAGGTAATCGATCCTCTTGCGAATGGTGAAGAAATTGGTGAGCATTCCGCCCATCCACCGTCGATTCACAAAGGATGCCCCGCAACGCCTTGCTTCTTCGGAAATGCTGTCCGCCGCCTGCTTCTTCGTCCCCACGAAAAGTACGTTCCCACCCGAGGCGGCCACCTGGCGAACGAATTCATAGGCCTGCTGAAAGCGATTCAGCGTCTTTTGCAGGTCGATGATATAGATCCCATTTCTCTCTCCAAAGAGATACTTCTTCATCTTTGGATTCCATCTCTTGGTTTGGTGGCCAAAATGAACACCTGCTTCCAACAGTTCCTTCATGGTAAGAATTGCCACTTCCTGACCCTCCTTTGGAATCGGGTTATTCCGCCGCCCCCCTCTTTTCCCTCAGGGCCTCACAAGAAGGCAGGCACCCCCTTTGGAATCGGAAGGCGTGTGAACTCTAAACTCTGTGAATTGTACTGCAGATCGAATTTTCCCGTAAGAAAGCCTCCCCAACCCTATTGGGTGAAAGGCCTCGCTGGCCTCAGCTTCGGTAGGAGGCATTGATCTTCACATAGTCATAGGTGAGATCCGTCGTCCATACCTCGGCCTGAGATCTTCCCTGATGCAAATGAATGAGAAGGTCAATCTCCCGCTTTTTGAGGATCTCCTTCACTCCCTGGTCCCGATCCCTCCCCAGGCCAACGCCCTTTTTGACAATTTGCGTCGGACCCAAGAAGAGATCGATCTGCTCCGGAATAATCTGCACCCCGGAAGATCCAATTGCGGAGAGAATCCGCCCCCAATTGCAGTCCTGCCCGAAAAAGGCCGTCTTCACCAGGTTTGAATTGGCAACCGCGAAGGCAGCCACCTCTGCCTCCTTTTCGCTCCTGCCTCCCTTTACTTGGATGCGTATGAATTTGGTGGCCCCTTCCCCGTCCCTGACAATCATCTTCGCCAAGGCGGAAGCCACCTGATCCATGCCTTCCTGAAATACCTGGTAATCTCGGCTGGCCGGCCGGATCCGGGGAGCTCCTGAAAATCCATTGGCAAACGCCAGGACCATGTCATTGGTGGAAGTATCGCCATCGACGCTGATTCGATTGAATGATCGGGCGACCGCCCTCTTCAGGGTCCGGGCCAGAAGGGCGGGGGAAATATTGGCATCGGACGACAAAAACGCGAGCATGGTACCCATGCGCGGATAGATCATTCCTGATCCTTTGGCCATTCCCCCGATATTCACCTTGGTACCTTCGACCGTGAACGAGACCCCGGCCTCCTTGGGAAAGGTGTCGGTGGTCATGATGGCCCTGGCTGCCCTCTCACTTTGACCGACCCCTCCCAGGCCGGAGACCGCCAGGGAGATCCCCTGGGCGACCTTCTCCATGGGAAGAGGTTCTCCGATGACTCCGGTCGAAGCGACGAAGACCTGCTCTTCCGGCCGGCCCAGTAGCTGGGAGGCAATCCGCGCCATCTTTCTTGCATCGTTCATGCCTCTCCGTCCGGTGCAGGCATTGGCGTTGCCACTATTGGCCACCAAGGCCGAGAACTTGCCCCTCAGCACCCTCTCCCGGCAAAGAAGGACGGGTGCCGCCTTTACCCGATTGCGGGTGAAGACTCCCGCGATGGCCGCCTCCGTCTCGGATACGACGAGAGCGAGGTCTAAAAGCCCGGCCTTCTTGATGCCACAAGAAACCCCCGTCGCAAAGAACCCCCTGGAGGCGGTAATCCCTCCCTCGATCTCCCTCAAGCTCGCCTCTCCATAAACCCAGATCTCATGGAAACAGCCCTGCCTGCCACAGACCTTTGGTTTCTTCGAAGCCACCCTGAATATTCATACATTGAATGGCCTGACCGGATGCGCCTTTCACCAGATTATCGATGGCGGAGAGCACGATCAGCCGTCCGGTGCGGGGGTCGAATCGAAGCCCGATATCACAGAAGTTGGACCCATACACATGTTTGGTGTCAGGCAGCCTTCCCTGGGGCAGGATTCGGATGAAGGGAGCTTCTCGATAGAAATCCCGATAAACCTCCAGAGCCTCCTTATCAGGCAGGGGGCGGTGAGGCCTCACGTAGATTGTACTGAGGATGCCTCGAGTCATGGGAATCAAAGTAGGAGTAAAGGAAACCGTAAGGGGTCGGCCGGCCAAACGTGATAACTCCTGTTCGATCTCCGGGGTGTGGCGATGGACGCCCACCGAATAGGCCCTTACCCCTTCGTTGCATTCCGCAAAATGGATGCTCAACTCCAGGCGACGGCCGGCCCCCGAGGTGCCGGATTTGGAGTCGATGATGATCTCCTCGGGCCGAATCAACCCCTCCCTGAGAAGAGGGGCCAAGCCCAAAATCGCCCCCGTGGGATAACAGCCGGGATTTGCCACCAGACTGGTTCCCCGGATCTTTTCCTTATTCAGCTCGGGCAGGCCATAGACCGCCTGGCTCAGATGGGAGGGGCTGATATGGGGAACTCCGTACCACTTCTCATAGGTTGCAGGATCTTGCAGGCGGAAATCGGCCGATAGGTCGATGACCTTCTTGCCCAATTCGACCAGGGGAATCGCCGTCTCCATGGCCATCTTGTGGGGGAGGCCCAAAAAGAAGAGATCGGCCAGAGGAGCTATCTTCTCCACATCCAACGAAAGACAAGTCAGATCGACAAGATTCCTCAAGGAGGGATAGGCCTCTCCCAATGAGTGGCCCGAATAGGTCTTGGAGGTGACACAGCAGATCTCGGTCCCGCCATGGTTCAAGAGAAATCGCAATAGCTCGCCCCCGGTGTAGCCGGTTGCCCCGATAATTCCCACCCGCAATTTCTTCATTGTCCTATGCCTCTGAGCAAAAAAAAGGAAGGCCACTCGGGCCTCCCTTCTTCGCATGCTGATTTTCGATTATCGCTTCGAGAACTGGAACCGGGCCCGAGCCCCTTTTTGTCCATACTTTTTTCTTTCCTTGACCCTCGGGTCGCGCGTCAGAAATCCGGCCTTTCTCAATTGTCCCTTCAGCGCTTGATCCATACTGAGAAGAGCCCGAGAGATGCCCAGGCGTATTGCCCCTGCTTGGCCTGAGGCTCCACCCCCGCTCACATTGGCCCAAACATCGTATTGAGCCTCCTGGCTCAGGAGCTTGAAGGGAGTAGAGATTACGATCCTATGGGTGGGGCGGCTGAAATAATCCTCCACCGACCTCTTATTGATCAAGACCTTTCCTTCTCCGGGCTTCAACCAGACCCGGGCTACCGCGCTTTTTCGCCTTCCGGTTCCATAGAACTTCTTTGTCTCGAGCGCCATATCTCCTCCTTACCGATCCAAGACTTCGATGGCTTCGGGTTGTTGCGACTGGTGAGGGTGATCTTCTCCTCCATAGACTTTGAGCTTGCGGAAGATCGCATCCCCCAGCTTATTCTTGGGCAGCATGCCCTTGATGGCATGCTCTACAACTCTTTCCGGGTGCCGAGAAAGCAGCTTCTCCGCAGAAATCGACTTCAGACCCCCCGGATAACCCGAGTGCCGGTAATAGGTCTTTTGCGTGAGTTTGCTTCCGGTGAGTCGAACCTTCGCTGCATTGATCACGATCACATGGTCGCCCACATCCAGGTGGGGAGTAAAAATCGGCTTACCCTTGCCTCTCAGGATATTGGCGACCTTGGATGCCAATCTCCCCAGAACCTTACCCTGCGCGTTAACCAAGTACCATCTTCTCGAGATCTGTCTTTCACTGATAGAGATAGTCTTCATGAAGCTGCCCGTCCCTTCACTATGAATCTATTGCATTTTCTCAGGTCGTTTGCCTGCAAATTGACTTTTGAACTTACCCCACTCGGGCTCCCTCTGTCAAGCAAAATTCTCCCCGGGGAAATCTCCTTGCTCCGAACCCCCCCCCATGACTCCAGATCTCAATCCTCTTCCCTCCTCTAATCTCAACCTCCCAGTTGAGACTCCTCCCCAACAGGCCTCCTGAGTCACATGCCCCCTGCAGAGCGGGTAGATTGATGAGCGGGGCTGCCCCAAAGGCAATGGATCACATTACTGAAACACCTCGCCAAAGCGCGTCTTTGTATCCAAGTAAGGAACCCTGTGCTTTCGCACGGCGTATCCAGGGTGTCTTTCATGTAAAACCGTTCTCTCGATCGATCCCTCTCCTCCTGGGCGCGGATGTATTGGCTGACTTGATCCCACTCAAACCCAACGGTGGATACCGCATCTCCCTTTGCCCAAAGGTGCCCTTGGTAAAATGGCGCTCCCTGCTACAACCTTCTTCCGCCAAGGCAATTACACTTTTCTCCTTTTCAGAAAGCCAATCTCCGAGACAAGGCATGGAAAATGGCTCCCGCGGATTGCCGAGGTTTCCAAAGCAAGGCTTTTCGCCGCTTTTGGGCGATAGACACAACACGATATTTACAATCCCATTGAAAATGGGATAAACTCCAATAGCCTTGATTGACCCATGCCATAGCATCCTCCTTTGTGTTTTCCCCTTCTCATCAAGCCACCAAAGGATGTTATGCCTCAACGGTTGAACCTTTTCAAGTCCCACTGGTAGAATCATTGGTTTACTTAAAGGCTCTAATCACGGTGCCCCCACGATACCTTCGTAAAAGGTAAGGCCCTATAGTTCGAAAGCAGGATCAAACCGGGTGAAACCCAAAGAAAGAAAAGACAGGAGGTTGAGCACAAATGGCAGATCTTGGAGTGTACAGAGAATATGGTGAAGAGCTGGAGCGGCGCTTGCGACTCAAAACCTTTCCCTTGGCATTCAAGCTGTTGAAAAGAGAGGAAGAGATCCCCGAAGGTGCGAAAAGACCGTTGAAGGACTGGGGCTACCACCTGTCCCTGTGCCAGACTCTCCAGATATCCCGTAGGGAAGGAAGGGTCATGGCCATGCTCTTGGAGGACCATTGGTGTTTCGAGCCGGTTGTGGGTTATGGGCTGGGAGAACCGCCGGAGCATTTCTTGGAGGGGCATAATCGCTATCCGAGGGACGTTGCAACTTTGGAGGCCGGCAGGCACTATGCAGAGCAATTTCCTCGTCTGGAAACCGGCAAATACATCGGGACTGTTTCTGGGCCACTCCGAACAGTCAATTTCGAACCCGATTTCGTCATGATCTATTGTGATTCAGCTCAACTATGCCTTCTGATGTTGGGCAGGGAGTATAAGGACGGATATAACCTGATGTGCGCGCTCTCCAGCCATGCGGCCTGCGTGTATGGCGTCATCCCCGTTGCCCAAACCGGCGAGTGCTATGTGGCTGTGCCCTGCCGAGGGGATCACTATCGGGCCATGGCGGGAGACGAAGAACTGATTTTTACGGCGCCGAGGGAGAAATTGGATGGCTTGCTGGAAGGGCTTCGGCACGTGGAAAAGACGGGTTCCAAGCTTCCTCAGGGATATGCGGTCCAGCCGGAGTATGCCTTGCCCGAGAGTTACAGGAAGATCGGGCAGATGATGGGATACATCAAATGAGACCGGATCGTCCCTATCCATCATGCGTCTTTGGTGGGAGCTCAGCCAAAGGATAGAGGTACATGCAATTCATTGAGGAGAGCAGACCCATGAGCAATCGAGACAGGCTGTTAGATGAGATTTTTGAGCTGGCCCTTCAAAATGATAGGGATTATTTCGGCTGAACCCAAGCCGTTCTTGCATCTCTGCAAGAAAAATTGGGTGTAGGAAGCAAAGAAGTGCTTAGGGCTGGAAGTGCTCTGGCCGGAGGTGTAGCCAGAAGAGGGGAGACCTGCGGCGCCCTCACGGGCGCCCTTATGGCGGTTTCTTGCCTGATCGGACGGGAGCGGCTGGAAGACCGGAAACAATATGGAAAGGCATTGGAAGTGGCCGATCAGGTCTATGAGGAGTTTAGAGAGAAAATCGGCCACACCCTTTGCTGCGAGATCCATAAGATCCGCTATGGAAAGGTCTATCGCCTACATATCAAAGAAGAAAGAGAGGCCTTCCATGAAATGGGAGGGCACGGCGAGAAAGGATGCCCCGAGGTATGCGGGGTTGCCGCCAGGATCGCCGCTAATGTTATCCTGGAGCTTGGGCACAAACCTGCCTAATTGAATCAACGACCAGTATAGAAGCTGGCTGGTTTTTGCTCATGCCGCATTTCTTTCATAGATGATCCTCAGTCCCTCCAGGGTCAACAAGGGATCGACATGATCTATGAGGGGTGAATTTCCCACGATCAGATGGGCAAGCCCTCCCGTCGCGACCACCACCGGATCCCGGTCCATCTCCGATCTGATTCGGGTAAGCATCCCCTCCACCAAACTCAGATAGCCGAAATATAGCCCGGATTGCATGCTTTCCACGGTACTCTTGCCGATCGCCGATCTGGGTCGGGCAATATCGATGCGAGGCAGCTTGGCAGCCCGCTGAAAGAGGGCCTCCGCGGAGATCTGGATACCGGGGGCAATGGCCCCCCCCAGATATTCTCCCCGCTCGGAGATGACATCGAAGGTAGTGGCGGTGCCAAAGTCCACCACCACGGCTGGCTTTCCATATTTCTCAATTGCCGCCACCGCATTCACGATTCGATCAGCACCCACTTCCTTTGGGTTCTCATAGAGGATCGGCATCCCGGTCTTGATGCCCGGCTCCACCCGAAGCACCTTGATCCGGAAGCCATTTTCCACCATCTCCTCAAGTGTGGCCTGCAACGGCGGCACTACCGAGGAAATCACCGCGGCATTCACCTGGGAGCTCTCAATCCGGTGGAGCGCGAAGAGCTCCTGGATGAGGATTCCGTATTCGTCGGATGTCCCCTCTCGACGGGTCGAAAGGCGCCAATGATGCAAGAGGTCTTTGCCCGAAAAGAGGCCCAATACGATATTGGTGTTTCCTACATCCAGAGCCAACAGCAAATCAAGCACTCCTCATCGTTTGTCTCAGATTCAGAAGGGCCCATCCTTTATCTGGCCCCTCGCAGACTTCCTCCAGCCGGAGCAAGAGGGGAGACATATCTCTCAGCCTTACAATCCGATACCACCAATCGAGGCGATTGTACAGGCTATCCGCCAGGGCTTCCCGATCCCAAGACCTCCCTGACTCCAGGAAAAGCGAGGTTGCCCTCCCCCTCAATGAAGGCGAGAAGTCCTTCTCCTCCTGATTTACGTTGATGCCGATACCCATCACCAGATATCGAATCTCTCTTTCCGTCCCCCTCACTTCACACAGAATCCCGCCCATCTTCTTGCCCCCGAGATACAGATCATTCGGCCACCGAACGAAGGCCTGGAGGCCACAGATCCCTCGAATCACCTCCGCGGATGCCACCGCTCCCATCAGGGTAAAAATCGGGGCGTCAGGGGCGGGATTGGGAGGCCGAAGGATCACCGAGGTCCAGAGCCCGCCGGAGGGGGACTCCCAATTTCTTCCTTGCTTCCCTCTCCCCTGGGTCTGCCTTTCCGCGGTTACCACCCATCCCTCAGGAAAACCCTCCTCTGCCATCTGGATGGCAAGATCGTTGGTCGATGACGACTCCTCCACCTGGAGGATATGGGAGCCAATGACTCCGGATTCACCCGGTTCCACTGGGCCCCTCATTCCAGGAAACGAAGCATCTCGACATGTCGCTGCAGCTTGGACTTTGAATCGATCAGCTGTTGATGGATGGCCCTCTCTTTCGATACGACCTCTTCTGGCGCTCGATTCAGAAAGTCGGTGCTGGCCAATTTCCTGGATGCCCTTTCTAACTCCTTATCCAACTTCCTCAGTTCCTGATCCAGACGGGCGCGCTCCTCCTCCACCTTGATCAATCCTTTCAGCGGGACAAAAACCTCCACTCCCTTCACCACTGCCGTGGCCGAGGCCTCCGGCTTTTCGAGGTGAGGGGAAATCTCGATCCGACTCGCACGGCCCAGGCTTTGGAGATAGTCAATGCCCATTCTGAAGAGGGATAGCTGAGACTCATCCTCCGTCTTCAGGTAAAGCTCGATCTCCTTTGACTGGGAGATGTTCATTTCCGACCGGATGTTCCGCACCGCCCGAATGATCTCCATCAGCCTCTCCATGGTCTCCTTCGCCTCCAAGTCGCCGGCCCCTATCTCCCCCTTTGGCCACGGCGCCAACATGATCGTCGTTCCCTGATGGGGCACGATTTGCCAGATCTCTTCCGTCACAAAAGGCATGAAGGGATGGAGCAGCCGCAGAAAAACCTCCAATATCCGCAATAGCAGGTACTTGCCCGTCAGGATTCCTCCGGCGTCGGTCCCCGCCTGGATTCGGGCTTTCACGATCTCCAGATACCAGTCGCAGAATTCGTGCCAGAGGAATTGGTAGAGGCACTGGGCTGCCTCGTTGAATCGGTAATCCTCGAGGCTCTCATGCACCGAAGCGATGAGCTCGTTCGCGCGGGTAACGATCCAGCGATCTGCCAGATCCATCTTCAAGTCCGACTGAGGGATCAGTGAAGGATCGATCCCTTCGGTGCTCATGAGCACGAATCGGGCCGCATTCCAGAGCTTGTTGCAGAAGTGGCGGTAGCCTTCTATCCTTTCCTCAGAGAGCCGGATATCACGGCCCTGGGCCGCTAATGCAGCCAGGGTGAAGCGGAAGGCGTCCGCTCCATACTTCTCGATCACGATCAAAGGGTCGATGACGTTTCCCTTGGACTTGCTCATCTTCTGCCCCTCGGCATCGCGCACCAAGGCATGAATGAAGACGTCGCGGAAGGGAACATCCCCCATAAAGCGGAGGCCCATCACGATCATCCGTGCCACCCAAAAGAAAAGGATGTCAAAACCCGTTACCAGCACCGAGGTAGGGTAGAAACGCCTCAGCACATGTGTCTGACGAGGCCAGCCCATGGTGGAAAATGGCCAAAGGGCCGAACTGAACCACGTATCCAGGACGTCGGTCTCCTGTTCCAAATGACTGCCCTGACACCGCGAACACTGCGTGATCTCTTGGCGGGAGACGATCACCTCCCCGCAATCCCGGCAATACCACACCGGGATGCGATGCCCCCACCAGATCTGGCGGGAGATGCACCAGTCTCGGATATTCTCCATCCACTCGTAATAGGTCTTCTCCCAGTGTGAAGGGATGATTCGAATCCTGCCTTCCGCGACCGCAGCGATGGCCGGTTCCGCCAGAGGCTTCATCCGCACGAACCATTGCCGGGACAGCATCGGCTCGATCATGGCCCCGCAACGATAACAGTGGCCGACTGAATGGGCGTAATCCTCCATCTTTTGTAGATAACCTTGCTTCTCCAAATCCTCCAGAAGACGCTCTCGGCAGGCCGAACGGCTCAAGCCCCGATACTTTCCGGCCTCCTGGGTCATGGTCCCATCTTCCCCAATGACTTTGAGTGTCGGGAGTCGATGGCGCAGTCCGATCTCGAAGTCATTGAGATCATGGGCTGGGGTCACCTTCACCGCTCCCGTCCCGAATTCCATAGCGACGTAACTATCGGCGATGATGGGGATCTTCCTGCCGGCCGCAGGAAGAGTGAGCACACATCCCACGTATTCAGAGTACCGATGATCTTTGGGATTCACTGCCACCGCCGTATCTCCCAGCATCGTCTCCGGCCGAGTGGTCGCTACCACAATCCCCGCCCCTCCCGAGGCGAGGGGGTAATGGATATGATACAGCTTGCCCATGACTGCCCGGTGGTCTACCTCCAGATCAGAGAGGGCCGTCCGGCAATGGGGGCACCAGTTGATGATGTAATCTCCTCGATAGACGAGTCCTGCTTCGTAGAGCTGGCAGAATACCTCCCTCACCGCCTGCGAAAGGCCTTCATCCAGAGTGAACCGTTCCCGTTCCCAATCGCATGAGGCCCCCAATTTCCGCAATTGGGCCAGGATCATCCTCCCCGATTCCTCGCGCCACTTCCAGATGAGACGGAGGAATTCCTCCCGTCCGATCTGCTCCCGGCTCAACCCCTCCTTTTGAAGCTGCCTTTCCACCACATTCTGGGTCGCGATGCCGGCATGATCGGTCCCCGGCATCCACAACGTATTGAATCCTTGCATCCTTTTCCACCGAATGAGCACATCCTGCAGGGTATTGTTCAGAGCATGGCCCATGTGCAGGGACCCGGTGATATTGGGGGGAGGGATGACGATCGAGTAGGACTCTCCTGCTGCCTTCTCGTCGGCGTGGAAATAGCCTGCCTTCTCCCAGAAGTGGTACCATTTGTCTTCAATCTGCATATGATCATATTCCCTCAGGGGCAGGGCCATGCTTCTTGCTCTCCTATGCGTCCACGGACAATAAAAATGGGGATCGAGAGGATCTGTCGCCTCTCAATCCCCAAGGTAAATGCGGTCTGCTCAGGGAGTCTTCTCTCCCTCCGCGACCGCTTTGATCTTTTCGATCTCCTTGGTGATCAAGACTTCGGCCAAATCGGGAACCACTTCCCAGATAATCCTTTCCAGCCTGGGAATGAGGCGATCCGCCACCTCCTTCACGATACGATCAGCTATCGCCTCCATCTGTCCTTCAGAGAGAGCCGGTGGCATGGTCAAGGCATCTGCCACGCGGGACTCCACCACCCCCTTCGCCCCCGATAT
This sequence comes from uncultured Methylomirabilota bacterium, assembly GCA_963718295.1. Taxonomy (GTDB): domain Bacteria; phylum Methylomirabilota; class Methylomirabilia; order CAVQYV01; family CAVQYV01; genus CAVQYV01. The sequence goes on from CAVQYV010000003.1 coordinate 209,591, forward strand.
CTCCTCCTCGGCCAAGGCGGCTGCGGCTCCCGTCTCTTCGCCAAGTGCCGGTTCCTCCTGGCTCAAGGACACAGGAATCTCCTCTAACTCCTCGCTCATCGGCTCGCTAACCGCTATTCCGAGGTTGTCGAAGGAGATGACCTCTTCTTCTAACCCTTCCTTCACTTCCCAAATGGCCGGCTCTTCCATTGGGGATTCAGCCATCGCTTCACTGAGAAAGTCCTCCCCGGATATCTCCCCGGGAGCCTCGGGGGGACTCTCGACCATGACCCCCTGCGAATACAGCTCAAAGAAAGCCTCCGCGCTGTCCTCGGAAACAACCGCCGCCGCTGGCTCCTCTCCTGGCGAGAGAGGGCCCAATGGCGGGGCCTCGCCACTGCTCAGATCCAACATCTGCCAGAGTTCTTCCTCTGAGACCCCTATCTCGGAAACCCCTATTTCCGGCCTTTCCTCTACGATTTCTTCCTTCACTTTTTCTTCCCCAATGGGAGGAGCCGTCTCCGCTTCCGGGGCTTCATGCCACTCCGCCGCGGGAAGGATCCCTTTCTCCAGGCTCGGGGGGGGCATTTCCGGTGCCGTGAGCTCCGCAGCCGCCTGAGCCGCCGACCGGGGAGTGGGGACCGTCTGTCCTGCGCTCGGAGGAATGGGTGGCGCCACTTCCAGAGGAATCACCAGAGGAGGTTTCTCAACCCTGGGCGGTGGCTCCATCCTGGGAGGCTCGATCTTAGGCGGCTCCACTGGGGGCGTTTCCATTTTCGCCTCGATCTTCTCCGGAGCCAGCTTGGCGGTCCGAGTGAAGAGATGCTGCTTCACCTTCGCAATGAGCTGCTTCGATTCAAAGGGCTTGGTCACGAAATCGTTGGCTCCCGCCCGCAGGCCCCGCTCCTGGTCGAAGGCCTCGAAGGCTGCGACCAGAAGGATAATCGGGACCTCCTTGAACTGGGGATCCCTGCGCAGAGATTCACACACTTCCAGGCCGTTCTTTTCCGGCATGAAGACATCCAACAGGATGAGATCCGGCCTATTCTCCTTCGCCTTCGCGATCGCTTCGACCCCGTTAAGCGCCCTGACGATCTGAAAGTCCTCTTTGCTAAAGGTTAACTCCACCACCTTTTGGATGGTGACGCTATCATCGGCAACCAAAATTCGAGGACTCATGATGGCCTCCTTTAATGCCAAACGTGTCCATCCTCCGGATGGTTGTAAAGAAGCCTCTACTGGCTCGTCGCAATCGGGAAGTCCTCCCCCGAGAGACCGCTGAGGCTATCAACATTGATCCACAGAAGGGGCTTTCCATTGAAATTGAATACCCCCTTCAGATATTCCGACCTCACCCCCTGGACCTTGGGGGGAGGTTCGGTAACCTCTTCCAGATTCTGGGAAAGAATTCGCGTCACCGAATCCACTGAAAGGCCGCAGTGGCCGTCCCCCAACCTTACGATCAGTATCACCGGATTCGCGGTGACTTCAGACTCCTCCAACCCCAGCCACTTCCGCAGGCTGATCAGAGGGATATAATGGTTTCGGAATTCGATGACTCCCTCCGCGTGGAGAGGCTTCCTGGGGGGAATCGCCGGCTTCTCATAGTCGATGATCTGGACTACCAGGCCCAAATCAATCGCGAAGAAGCTCTGACCTGAAGTGAAAACCAACAGCTCGTGGCCGACCAAATCTGATAGCCCTGGGCTCATGGATGATCTTCAACTCTTTCCAAGAAGTGCCGGATCTCTGCCAATTGGAAGAGCCTATCCTCGTTCAGGCAGAAGACGGGCTTGTCCTCCACCTTGCATATCCCCCGAATATGCCTGGGGTCCAATGATGTCGCCATAGGCGGGAACGGCCTCAGATCAGATTCAGCAATATTCCAGACTCCCCTCACCTCGTCTACCAGGAGTCCGATTGATTCCCCTCCCAGCCGCAAGACCAGGACGGATTCAGGACCCTCAGGGATGCCTGGATACTCGAAGAAATCGGAGAGCTTTAATACCGGGATCCTCTTTCCTCTGAAATCCAGTTCTGTACAAAAAGCAAAATCGGAAGTTGGAAGCGGCCGCATGCCCTCCGGGCTTACGATTTCCTGCAGCATCTCGATGCGGATGGCAAAGCCCTCTTGTCCCACCGAGAACAGCAGACATATGGGCCCGTCCTTGCCAGCTCCCTTGCTTCTTTGCGCTTCGGTCCTCATGACCCCTCCGTCCTTCGGAGTGAGTATGTCCTGTGGAGACAATCGAAAAATTATAGTCACTTCGAATCATCCATGTCAAGCCAATTTCGCCTCTTTTGTCTCTTTCGGTATTCTCAAAAAGTGATTGACAATCGAAGCCCATCTATGTAACTCTCCTTCGAGCCTCAACCCGGTCGCCTTCTCCGCACCATCAGATCGTAGCCAGAGCGAGCGGTTGGGTGCTGCCGAAAGCTTCAGCGGAGGGACACCACGGCTGCGATCGTATGGATTCTCGATTCATCTGTACTCAGAAGGGGATAAGGAATGGATATCATCTACTTGAACGGGAATTTCGTGCCCAAACCCGAAGCCAAGATCTCCGTCATGACCAATTCCCTCCACTATGGTACGGCGGTTTTCGAGGGAATCCGGGCCTATTGGAATGGATCGAAGAAGCAGCTCTTCGTCTTCAAGATGCTGGAGCACTATCAACGGTTCCTGCGTAACACCCCTCTCCTCCGACTCCAGGTCACTCAAACCCCTGAAGAACTCTGCGATATCACCTTGGACCTTTTGCGAAGGAACCATCCGGAAGAAGATGTCTATGTCCGCCCCTTGGCCTATTTCTCAACCGAGACGGTGGGAGTGAGGCTCCATGGAATGGAAACGGGATTGACCATCTTTTCCATACCCTTTGGACCTTACATAGATGTCTCCAGGGGGGTTCGGGTTGGAGTCTCCTCCTGGCGCCGCATCGATGACAACTCCATTCCTGCACGATGCAAGATCTCCGGAGGATATGTCAACTCCGCTGTAGCCAAGAGCGAGGCCCTCGACCATGGCTATGACGAGGCGATCTTCCTCACCAAGGACGGATTCGTCTCCGAAGGAAGCGCGGAGAATATCTTCTTGATCCGAGGCGGGAAGTTGATCACCCCTACCCTGGCGGAAGACATCTTGGAGGGAATCACTCGCTCCGCCCTTATCGAACTCTGCCGCACCGAGCTGAATCTGGAAGTGACGGAGAGGCAGATCGGCAGAAGCGAGCTTTACCTGGCAGAGGAGATCTTCCTCTGCGGCACTGGGGCCCAGGTCTCGCCCGTCATCGAGGTGGATGGGCGCCCCGTTGGATCGGGGGAGATCGGTCGCATTACCGCCGAGATCCAGAAGCTCTACTTCGAAGTGGTAAAGGGCAATTCCCGTAAGTACCTGAAATGGTGTGTCCCGGTCTATTAGGCGATCGGCCGATCTGGAACCTTCGCAAGCCCTTCCTCGTACGCCCTTTCCGATTACCCCTATCCTTCGGCATCCTCGCCCACAATCTCCCGGGGTCCCGAGATGTTCATCCATACGTCTCTTCATTCCGTAGCTTTTATCCAAAGCCCTCCCCTCCATTCCATTAGGAGTCAAGTTGCGAGTATGGGGAAATGAATATGATCGAATGGAATTCGCTGGCGCCTTCGGCGACCTGGGTACCCTGATTCCTTTTGTTGTGGGCTACATCACCCTCAACAAGATGGATCCCCTGGGGATCCTGGTGGCCTTTGGGGTTTTCAAGATCTTTGTGGGGCTCTATTTTCGAACTCCCATCCCCATCCAACCCATGAAGGCAATCGGAGGAATGGCGATCTCCCACGCAGGGACGATCACCCATGGGATGATATGGGGATCGGGCATCTTTACGGGACTTTTCTGGCTTTTGATGGGAGTCACCGGGGCGATCACCTGGATCGAAAAGATTACCGCCAAGCCTGTGGTCCGGGGCATCATGCTGGGACTCGGTTTGAGTTTCATGGCCCAAGGCCTGGGCATGATGAAGAATCAACCCTTCATTGCCATTGGGGCAGTTGTCCTCGCTCTCCTTCTCTTCGATAACGTGCGCCTTCCCGCCATGTTGGCTATCCTCGGATATGGGATCGCCATCGCCCTTCTTCAAAGGCCGGATCTGATTCAACAACTCTCCCATCTCTCCCTTCGTTTCCGATGGCCGGAGATCGCCCTGGGGCGAATGACCTGGAAGGAACTCCTTTCTGGCTTCGTCGTCTTGGGACTTCCCCAGGCCCCCCTCACCCTGGGAAACGCCATCATCGGCACGGTGGCCGAAAACAACGCCCACTTCCCCGATCGCAAGGTGACCGCGAAGACCATCAGCATCGACCACGGCGTCATGAACCTTATCAGTGTCTCCTTGGGAGGGGTCCCCCTGTGCCACGGGGCAGGGGGCATGGCAGGCCACATTCGATTCGGTGCCCGAACCGGAGGGGCCTTGGTGATCCTGGGCGTGATTGTACTGTTTATCGGCCTCTTCCTGAGCGATTCCGTGGTGCTCCTTTTTCAGGTCATACCTCCTTCGATCTTAGGGGTGATCCTCTTCTTCGCGGGAGTGGAGCTCGCCCTCGTCATCCGGGATCTCAAACTGGATAAACAGAACCTCTTCGTTCTGGTGGCAACGGCAGGAGTCGCCATGTGGAACATGGGTGCGGCTTACTTGACCGGACTGCTTCTTCACTATGGGCTGCAAAGACGTTGGATCAAGATATAGCCTTTATTCTGGCAGAATCATAGAGGACAATTCCGACCTGGTGGAAGGATATTGGAGTTCTGTTCCACGAGGGGCTAACGAGCTGGTTCGAAAGCGATACTGTCCATACCCATCGTGCCGTTCTTTGCGGAGCCGGCCTCGGAAACATGGACCTATTGCACCCTCCCAAAACTTCAGTATGGAATTCATGAATTGGAGCAGTAAGGCTGCCATCCTCGATTGTGATGTGCTCAAGTCCGCGAAACGCCGACTTGGGATTCCAAAGTTTGGCTAATAGGCCTCGTAAGATGACATCGGGTAGATGCCCCCCCCCGCTTTCCTCGAAGCTAATTCCCTCGTTGCCGGGACAAATGTGACTGTGAATGGCAGGTGCGATTTGAGAGCTGAGAATGCCATAGCAGCACTCCAAAAAAGTGCTTGCGTTTTATGTGAATTATGTCACAATGTGCATTAGATCACATACTAATAGTAACCCTTTTCCCAAACCCTAACCGCGCAGCCACGCCAAGCTCCCCTCCAATTAGAGGGCACGGCCTGTAGCGGATGATCTGATATAAGAATGAAGAAAGTTGTTGCTTTTATCTGTGAAATGTATCACAATGTCTATTGTGTCACGGAGTAAGTAATCTATGAAATTAGTTCCGCATCGAACAGTCGGGAGATTGAGCCTTTACTGTCGCATCTTGAGAGATCTGGGTGCCGAGAGCGGGAGCCATATCTATTCCCATGCCCTGGCCGCCAAGGCAGGAGTCACCGCCGCACAGGTGCGGCGCGACCTCATGGTCACCGGATACACCGGCACGCCGGTTCACGGCTACGAGATTCAGAAGCTGCGGCGACACATCGAGGACTTCCTCTTTCCCGCCACCGAGCAAAGGGCCGCTCTGGCCGGAGTCGGGAACATGGGGCGCGCCATCCTCACCTTCTTTGCGGGCCGCCGGCCAACGCTGAAAATCACCGCCTCCTTCGAGAAAGATCCCGAGAAATACGACCGCATCATTGGCGGGTGCCCCTGCTTTTCCATCGAAAGAGCGGAGAGCGTCATTCGTGACATGGGGATCACCGTGGGTATCATCGCCGTTCCCACGGAGGAAGCCCAGTATGTCGCCAGCGTGTTCGTCTCCGCCGGCATCCGTGGGATTCTGAACTTCGCCCGTACGCCACTGCAGGTGCCCCCCGAGGTCTACGTCGAATACATCGACTTGGCCATGGCCATGGACAAGGTAGTCTACTTCGCGCGGCAGCTGGGCCGTTCCGAAGCATAATTGCCAGAAGAGGAGAGTCGATCATGAGTAATGGCGTGGAGTCCGTTCTGAAGAAGCACCCGCGAGCTGGCCGCGACGCGCTGATTCCCATCCTGCAGGAGGTCCAGGAGGAACAGGGTTATCTTTCGCGTGACGCGGTGGCCGATATCAGCCGACATCTCAACCTTCCCGCCACCAAGCTCTACGGTGTTGCGACCTTTTACAACCAGTTCCGCTTCCACCCCAAGGGGAAGTACCACTTCATGGTGTGCCGGGGCACGGCCTGTCACGTGAAGGGATCGAGCAGGGCGCTCGAAATGGCTCAGAAGATCCTTCGGCTGAAGCCGGGACAGACCTCCCGGGATCGCCTGTTCAGCCTCGAAGTCGTCGCCTGCATGGGAGCCTGCGGCCTATCCCCGGTGGTCAACGTGAACGGGGAGTTCTATGCGAAGGTTACCCCTCAGAAACTCGCCAAGATCATCCGCGAATGTAAGGAGAAGGAGAATCCAAGTGTTTAGCCAATCCAGAACATCCGAGATGAACGCCGCCGGCAGGTGCTGGGTCGGTTTCAGCGGGCCCTCCGATGACCTATTGGCCGAGCTGGCGACCGGTCCGTTCGCCAGTATACGGGCTGCCGGCCCGGAGGCATTGGGCTCCTTTCTCGCCGGTCTGCGCCGGGAAACCGTGACCGGGCCCGCCATCTTTATCGGGGCCGGCACCTGCGGAATGGGCGCCGGAGCGGGTAAGACCTTGGTCGCAATCCGCGAATTCCTGGACCGCAACCAAATCGAGGCCGATATCATCGAGGTGGGCTGCAACGGGATGTGCTCCGACGAGCCGATCATGGATATCCAGCTTCCGGGGAAGGCCCGGCTGAGTTTCGGCAATGTAACGTCAGAAAACGCTCCTCGCCTCCTGGACGATGTGCTCCGGCACGAGAGCGTCCCGGCAGACTGGGTGCTGGGCCAGTATCGGAGCCCATCCGCACTCCCGTGGGAGGATGTCCCCTTTCTGGACGAGCACCCATTTCTGTCGCGGCAGGTCCGCGTCGTCCTCGCTTCGAGCGGCATTATCGATCCGGGAAGCATCGCGGAGTACATTGCCCGCGGGGGTTACTCGGCGGCGGCGAAGGCACTTCGCAGACTGACGCCCGAGGAGGTATGCAACCTGGTTGAGGCCAGCGGCCTGCGGGGGCGCGGCGGAGGCGGATTCCCGACCGGCAAGAAATGGAAATTCGCGCAAGCCGCCGAAGCCGATCAGAAATACCTCATCTGCAATGCCGACGAGGGTGACCCGGGCGCGTTCATGGATCGCGCTGTGTGCGAGAGCGATCCGCACCGCCTGCTGGAAGGAATGCTGATCGCGGCCTACGCTATCGGCGCGACCAAGGCCTACATCTACATCCGCGCCGAGTATCCGTTGGCGATCAGACGGCTGACCGAAGCCATTCAGCAGGCACGCGAATACGGCCTGATCGGTCACAACATCCTCAACAGCGGTGTCAACCTGGAGGTACATCTCAAAATGGGCGCCGGCGCTTTCGTCTGCGGCGAGGAGACTGCGCTGATCCATTCCATCGAAGGCAAGCGGGGCATGCCTCGGCCCCGGCCTCCATTCCCGGCGGTCACGGGCCTGTTCGGCAAGCCGACCGTCATCAACAACGTCGAAACCCTCGCCAACCTTCCTCTCATCCTCGACCGCGGTGCAAAGTGGTATTCCGCGATGGGAACGCAGGGGAGCAAGGGGACAAAGGTCTTCGCCCTCTCCGGCATGGTGCGCCGGACGGGGCTGGTGGAAATCCCCATGGGAACAAGCCTCCGGGAGGTGGTCTTCGACATCGGCGGAGGCGTCCCCAACAACAAGCACTGCAAGGCCGTGCAGATCGGCGGTCCCTCCGGCGGCTGCGTGCCTGAGGCCGCACTTGGACATCGCTACCGATTACGAGGCCCTGAAAAAGTTCGGCACCATCATGGGCTCGGGCGGACTGGTGGTCGTGGATGAATCTACCTGCATGGTGGATTTCGCCAAGTATTTCATGGAGTTCATCCAGAGCGAGAGTTGCGGGAAGTGCATTCCCTGCCGGGAAGGCACACGCCGCATGCTCGAGATCCTCGAGGCAATCACCCGTCCCAGGCACAAGGAGGAGGATCTGGACGCCCTTCTGCGCGTCCAAGGGATCATGCATCTCAAGAGATTGGGCGAGATCATCAAGGCGACGAGCCTGTGCGGTCTCGGCCAGACGGCAGCCAACCCCGTGCTGAGCACGCTGGAATGGTTCCGGGACGAGTACGAAGCCCACCTCTTCGAACGCCGATGCCCCGCGGGCTCCTGTAAGGAGTTGGTGGGTGCCCCCTGCCAGAATGGCTGTCCGGCGGGAACCGAGGTTTGGCGTTACGTGGCGCACATCGCCCGCGGCGATTACGCGGAGGCGTACCGCGTGATCCGGGAGGCGAATCCCTTCCCTTCCGCATGTGCTCGTGTCTGCGACCATCCCTGCGAGACGTCATGCCGCGCGGGCGCAACGGGAGGCGAGCCCATTGCCATCCGGATCCTGAAGAGGTTCGTGGTGGACCGCATGGATCCGGCCGAAGGCCAGCCCGCACCGCTCCGCCGTCCGGACGGGGCCCGGATCGCCGTGATCGGGGCCGGTCCCGCCGGTTTGACCGCCGCCAATGCGCTCTCCCTGTTGGGCCACCACGTCACCCTTTTCGAGCGCGAGGATCGGTCTGGCGGAATGCTCACCGGCGCCATCCCCGAATACCGCCTTCCGCGGGAAGTCCTCAACAAGGAGATCGCAGCGCTCTTGAACGACCACATCCAGGTGCTCTATGGGCAGGCCTTGGGCCGAGACTTTACGATCGATCAGCTCCTCCGTGACGGCTACCGGGCAGTGTTCATCGCCACCGGCTGCCATCGAAGCAAGAGGCTGGGGCTGCCGGGCGAGGAGGTTGCCGGGATTCTGCCGGGAATCCAGTTCCTGAAGGCGTACAACCTCCAGGACCAGGCGCTGGCACGCGGGCGCGTCGGAATCATCGGCGGTGGGAACTCGGCCATGGACGCGGCCCGCGCCGCGATTCGCCAAGTTGGCGTGGAAAGCGTCACCGTGTACTACCGTCGCACGCGACAAGAAATGCCCGCTTACGCCCATGAAATCGCGACCGCGCTGGAAGAAGGAGTGGTGATCGAGGAGCTGGTGGCGCCGGTGGCCGTTCACAGTCAGGATGGGCACCTGACCGGGATGCGCCTTATCCGGAACCGGCTCGGAGATCGGGACGCCTCGGGCCGCCAGAAACCCGAACCGATCGAGGGATCTGATTTCGACGTGAACCTGGACACGCTGATCGTAGCGATCAGCGAGGATCCCGACACTGAGGGGTTCGACGGCATCGGCCGCACCTCATGGGGTACGATTTCCGTCAACCCCGAGTCCCTGACCACGAGCCGACCGGGGGTATTCGCCGGCGGCGATGTGGTCAGCGGCCCCAACACCGTGATCAATGCCATTGCCGCGGGCAAGCAGGCGGCCGTGATGATCGATCGCTATGTCACCGGCAAGGTGATGAAAGTCCTTCCCAAGGTGAAGCTTCCCTCGGTCTACGTAGAGGCGATCCCATCGGAAGAGGAGGAAAGCGGAGAGGCCGTCCGGATCGAGCCGCCCATGATCCCGATAGCAGAGCGCAGAGGGTGCTTTGCCGAGGTGGAGTTGTGTCCCTCCGAGGAGGCCGCGCTGGCCGAGGCGCGGCGTTGCCTGCGCTGTGACCTGGACTTCACGCAGCCACTCGTTTCTTCCCGGAGTTGAAAATACGCCGCGAGCCCATTCCCCGCAGCGAGCTGCGAGGTAAGTGAGCGAAAATGGATGAAAAAGAATTCCTTGCATTTGAAGATACCCCGCAGCTCTGGTGCAAGGATCTTCAATCGGTTACGGGTGCTGACCACCGGGTCGGCGCCCGCCACGCATGGAGGTGATTATGATCGAGATGATGGTGGATGGACGGGCAATAAAAGCCAGGGAGGGGGAAACCATCCTTTCCGCGCTTCGACGAGAAGGGATCCACGTGCCGACCCTGTGCCACATGGAAGGGCTCGCGCCGAGCGGCGCGTGCCGGATATGCGTCGTAGAGCTCGAAGGATCGCCCAACTTCCTGCCGGCCTGCTCCTTCCCTGTCGCCACGGGGATGAAGATCCTGACCCGTTCGCCCAAGGTGCTGGAAGCACGCCGTACGATCGTCGAGCTGCTATTGGGCAACCATCCGGACGACTGCCTCTACTGCGCGCGGAGCGCTAAATGCGATCTCCAGAAGCTCTCGCAGACCCTGGGTATCCGGCAACGCCTGTACCACAGCAAGAGGATTACCCGGGAAAAGGACGTCTCAGGTCCTTCGATCATTCGCGACCCGGAGAAGTGCATCCTCTGCGGCCGCTGTGTGCGCGTCTGCGAGGAGATCCAAGGGGTGGGGGCGATCGATTTCGTGGGCCGAGGCTGCAAGGCATTCGTCGGAACCGCCTTCGACCAGGGACTGAACCTCTCGAGCTGCATCAACTGCGGGCAGTGCATTCTGGTCTGCCCAACCGGCGCCCTGACGGAGCGGCCATACCTCGATGAAGTCATTGCCGCGCTCTCGGACCCGGAGAAGTTCCTGGTGGTGCAGCACGCACCGGCGGTGTCGGTCAGCCTGGCAGAGGAGTTTGGGATCGAGGCCGGGCAGGACGTGGATGGCAAGATGGTAGCTGCGCTCCGCCGGCTGGGATTCGATCGGGTGTTCGACACCTCATTCACTGCCGACCTGACCATCATGGAAGAGGCATCCGAGCTGGCCGAGCGGATTCGAACCGGAGGCGCCCTCCCCATGATGACCAGCTGCTCTCCGGGCTGGATCAAGTACGTCGAACAGTTCTATCCCGATTTCATACCCAACCTGTCAACCTGTAAGAGTCCCCAGCAGATGATGGGCGCGATCTTGAAGAGCTTCTTTGCCAGCCGGGAAGGGATCGACCCGTCCCGGATCGTCAGCGTGTCGATCATGCCCTGCACCGCTAAGAAATTCGAGTCAAGCCGACCGGAGATGGCTCCGGGTTATGTGCCGGACGTGGATTACGTTCTCACGACCCGCGAATTCGGAGAGCTCCTGCGCATGTTCGGAATTGATCTTCCGGCGATGGCGCCAGAAGCTGCCGATACCCCCTTTGGCGAGCGGTCTTCGGCGGGAAAGCTCTTCGGCGCCAGCGGTGGCGTCATGGAGGCTGCGGTCCGCACCGCTCACTACCTTCTGACGGGCCAGGAAATGCCCCACCTGGATATCCAGCCACTGCGCGGCATGAAAGGATCCAAGGAAATCCGCACCCAAATCGGCGGGTTGGAAATCGGCGCCGCGGTCGTCAGCGGCCTGGGGAATGCGCGGAAACTGCTGGACCAGGTCCGCGCCGGCCGCAATGATCTCCAGTTTATCGAGGTCATGACCTGCCCCGGCGGATGCATCAACGGGGGAGGACAGCCGATCGGCGCCGACCTGGACGCTGTCCGTGCTCGCATGCAGGCCCTGTATAAGATCGACCAGCAGGAAGAGGTGCGCGTCAGTCACAAGAACCCCTGGGTGGTAAGGTTATATGACGAATTCCTCGGCAAACCGCTGGACTCCAAGAGCCACGAACTGCTACACACCCACTACACACCCAGAGAGGTCCTATAGCGTCGGCCCCGGTGGCAAAACGCGGCAGGTTTTCGGGACGCCGTTTGCCGGCCGGCCCTCAACAGGCCACCGTCGCACCCAGGGCCAAAGGAAATGGAAATGAAAAAGACAATACTCGTGGTAGATGACGACTCGGACATTCTCGATCAGGTGACGGCGATTCTATCGAACGCCGGCTACGAGGTCGTATCCGCTGAAGGTCAGGCTTCGGCCGAGGAAGCACTGCTCAAAATGAAGCCCGATATGGCCATCGTGGACTTGATGATGGAAGAAAAGGACTCCGGATTCGTACTGAGCTACCAGATCAAGAAGCTCTATCCCGGAACGCCGGTCATCCTGCTGACTGCCGTCACGGGCGCGACCGGCCTTTCCTTCGCCGGCCAATCGGAGGAAGCGCGGTCCTGGACCAAGGTCGACCGGATGCTGGACAAGCCCATCCGCTCGGAGCAGTTGAAGGCGGAGGTCCAGCGCCTGCTCGGCGAGAGTGAAGAACCAGCCGCACACGGGCACCGATAGAGGGACCGCGGGGGGCGAACATGCAACCAGTCTGCTTCGTACAAACCATAAAGGAACGCTGCCGGGTCTGCTACACGTGCGTGCGCGAGTGCCCGGCCAAAGCAATCGGGATCTCGGAAGGACAGGCCAGGATCATTTCCGAGCGCTGCATCGGTTGCGGCAACTGTGTGCGCGTCTGCAGCCAGGGTGCCAAACAGGTCCTCGACGGAACGCAGGAAGTAGCGAGCCTGCTCCAGGGGGAAGGCAAGGTTGCCGCCCTGCTGGCGCCTAGCTTCCCGGCCGAGTTCGAGGAGTTCGAGTACGAAAAGGTGGTTGGTCTTCTTCGGGCGCTGGGTTTTGACTACGTCCACGAGGTAGGATTTGCCGCTGACCTTGTGGCAAGCCGGTACCGCCAACTGCTGACCTCCGACCGGAGCAGTCGCTTCATCGCCACGACCTGTCCCGCCCTCGTGGGTTACGTGGAACGCTACTACCCAGAGCTGGTGCCTCTCCTGGCACCGATCGCCTCACCCATGGTGGCCGCCGTTCGAATCATCCATCACCTGTACGGGCCGGACGTGCGCACGGTGTTCATCGGGCCTTGCATCGCCAAGAAGGCCGAGGCGGCGGGCGATGAATTAGAGGGGCAGATCGGCGCGGTATTGACCTTTGCGGAACTGCGCCACATGCTGGCGGAATCCGGCATCCGGCCGGAGACAGTGGAGCCCAGCGACTTCGATCCCCCGTGGACCGGTCCGGGAGGGCTCTTCCCGATCAGCCGGGGTCTGCTCCAGGCTGCCGAAATCGAAGAAGACCTGATGGACAGCGAGGTCGTGGCCACGGACGGCCGCACCAATTTTGTCGAGGCGATCCAGGCCGTCGCCTCCAATAGCCTGGACATGCGCCTGCTCGAAGTCCTCTGCTGCAACGGCTGCATCATGGGAGCGGGGATGACCACAAGCAGTCCGCTCTTCCGGCGCCGCAGCCTCGTCGGACGCTACGTACGGAAGCTCTGGACCAACTCCCGCATGGACCATTGGAGGAAGGAAGTCGCGCGGTTCTCCGAAGTGGATCTGGCGCGCCAGTTCCGGACCTATGACCAGCGCTTCCCCCAGCCGTCCCGCGAGGAGGTATCGACCATTCTGGCGCGGATCGGAAAGCTAAAGCCCGAGGACGAGCTGAACTGCGGGGCGTGCGGCTACGATTCCTGCATCCAGCACGCAGTCGCGATTCACCATCGGCTGGCGGAAACGGAAATGTGCCTGCCCTATACCATCGAGAAGCTGCACAAGACGGTGAAGGAGCTTGCCGTATCCAACGACCAGCTGATCAGCACCCAGGAAGCCCTCATGCACTCGGAGCGGCTCGCGAGCATGGGCCAGCTGGCCGCCGGCGTGGCCCATGAGGTCAATAACCCCCTCGGCGTCGTCCTGATGTACGCCCACATGCTCCTTGAACAGACGGACAAGTATCCAAACCTGCGCGAAGACCTCAGCATGATCGCGGAACAGGCCGACCGCTGCAAGAGGATCGTGGTCCGACTGCTGCATTTCGCCAGACAGAACAAGGTGATCCTGCGCACGGTCGACATCTGCAAGCTAATCCAGCGGGCTGCCAGGGCCTACCCCTTCCCTCAGGAGATCCAGTTGCAGATGGCGCCCAAGATCGCGCTTCCGAGAGTCGATCTGGACCCGGACCAGATCAACCAGGTCCTGACGAATCTTTTCAGCAATGCTTGCGATGCAATGGCGGACGGTGGTATCCTCACCATCGGCATCGACGGCAACGATAGCAGGGTCTGGTTTTCGGTCACTGACACCGGAAGCGGAATACCCAGGGAGAACCTGAGCAAGATCTTCGAACCGTTCTTCACGACCAAGCAGATCGGCAAAGGAACCGGGCTGGGCCTCGCCGTCACGTATGGCATCGTCAAAATGCACCGGGGGGACATCGAGGTAACCTCCAACAGTGATCCGCTTGCAGGCCCGACGGGTACCACTTTCACGGTCAGGCTCCCGCGGAAGGGCCCTGAGGAATAAACATAATGATGCAGGCTGTAGCCGGCAGCCGAAGCCAATCCTTCGACTTCGAAAAGGAGAATGCCATGGCAAACATATTGCTGGTGGACGACGACGAGGACCTGATCGAAATGAACAAAACCACGCTGACGCAGCGCGGTCATACGGTGCGGGTCGCCTATTCCGCAGCGGAGGCCCTGCAGCTCTTCCAGGCCAATCGGCCCGACGCGGCGGTGGTGGACGTCATGATGGAGAAAGTATCAGCCGGGTTCGATCTCGCCCGTCACCTGCACGCCCAGATGCCCGAGCTGCCGATGATCATTCTGACCGGAATCCGGAAGGAAATGCAGTTCCTCGCCGAGCCCGACGAAACATGGCTGCCGGTCACCAAGGTCCTGGAGAAGCCCGTGAATCCGCGCGTGCTTGCCGACGAGGTAGAGAAGCTGCTCGCAGCAAAGAAACATACCGCAGGGGGCGGAGCGAGCACTTCGTAACTTCGGGGTGCGCTTTCCCGACATCCATGGAAAGGTTCGCTTCGCAATCAACGGCGGGCCAAGCCCAAGTGAGCTGCGAACGCTCTCCGAATACCACTTTCACGGTCAGGCTATCTCGGAAGGGCCCTGAGGAATAAACATAATGATGCAGGCTGTAGCCGGCAGCCGAAGCCAATCCTTCGACTTCGAAAAGGAGAATGCCATGGCAAACATATTGCTGGTGGACGACGACGAGGACCTGATCGAAATGAACAAAACCACGCTGACGCAGCGCGGTCATACGGTGCGGGTCGCCTATTCCGCAGCGGAGGCCCTGCAGCTCTTCCAGGCCAATCGGCCCGACGCGGCGGTGGTCGACGTCATGATGGAAATACAGTCAGCCGGCTTCGATCTGGCCCGTCACCTGCACGCCCAGATGCCGGAGCTCCCAATGATCATCCTCACGGGCATCCGGAAGGAAATGCGGCTTCCCTTCAAGTACGAGCCCGACGAGACATGGCTGCCGGTCACCAAGGTCCTGGAGAAGCCCGTGAATCCGCGCGTGCTTGCTGACGAGGTAGAGAAGCTGCTCACAGCAAAGAAGTAGGGCGTCGAGGCAGTTTTTCTCAAGGGGGATGAAGAAGTGGAGACCTTGAACATACTGGTGGTGGATGACGAGCACGGCATGCGGCAGGGGGCGGAGCGTGTACTGCGCAACTTCAGCCTGCACCTTCCCGACATCAACGGGGAGGTCCGCTTCGCAATCAGCGCCGTGGCCACCGGCTCGGAACTGGAGAAGAGGCTCGCGACAGAAAAGCCGCCGGACATCCTGCTGCTCGACCACAAGCTGCCGGATACGACAGGACTGGAGATTTTGGATCGCCTCGGCTCGCGCGCTCTTGATCTCCTGGTGATCATGATCACCGCCTACGCCTCGCTGGAGACGGCCGTGGCTGCAACCCGGCGCGGGGCGTACGACTTCCTGGCGAAGCCTTTCACGCCTGAGGAGTTGCGCGGTGCGGTGCGGAAGGCCGCCCGGCATCTCATCCTGCAGCGCCAGGCGCGCAGGCTGGCCGAAGAGAAGCGTAAGGTCCGCTTCCAGTTCATCTCCGTGCTCGCCCACGAGATGAAGGCCCCGATCTCAGCGATCGAGGGGTATCTCCAGATGATCCGGGAGCGTGCTCTCGGAGAGAGTTGGGAGACCTACGATCGCATGGTGGACCGCTCTTTGCTCCGCATCGACGGCATGCGCAAGCTGATCGCCGACCTTCTCGACCTCACCGCCATCGAATCCGGCCAGAGGAAGCGCAATCTGACCATGGTGGACCTGGCGGAGGCAGCTAACCAGGCCGTGGAGAACGTCAAGGCCGAGGCGCAGCAGCGAGATATCCAAATCGAGCTGGACGTGCTCCCCGGCCTCAGCCTGGAAGCGGACCGGACCGAGATCGACATGATCTTCAACAACCTGGTATCTAATGCCGTAAAATACAATCGCGACCAAGGTAAAATTCGGGTTTCGGCAAGCCGCGCGGGGGATGTCATCCGAATCGAGGTGGAAGACACGGGCATCGGCATGACGCCGGAGGAAGCCGGCCGTCTGTTCAACGACTTCGCGCGGGTGAAGAACGAAAAGACGCGCCATATCTTGGGCAGTGGGCTGGGCCTGTCCACAGTGAAGAAGCTCGCGAGCCTGTACGGAGGCGAAGTGAGCCTCACCAGCCGGACGGACGTGGGCAGCACGTTTGCTGTCACGCTGGCAGGCCCCACCGGGCAGCCGGCAATCCACGACACCCTCTGAGGGGCCATGAACCGGAGCGAGATACAATCCTGGCTGCTGGAAACCAGGCCCGAGCGCCTGGAGGAACTCTGGCGCCTCGCCGACGCGACGCGCTTGGAGAATGTCGGGGCGGAGGTCCACCTTCGCGGACTGATCGAGATCTCCAACTTTTGCGTGCGTCAATGCGGATACTGCGGCCTGAGGGCAGGCCACCGGGACCTTACCCGGTACCGAATGTCGGAGGCGGAGATCATGGGGTGTGTCCGCCAGGCCGTAGACTATGGCTATGGCACCGTGGTGCTGCAATCGGGCGAGGATCACGGTATCAAGGGCGCATGGATGGCCGACCTCGTTCGCCGGATCAAGGTCGAAACGCCGTTGGCGGTGACGCTGAGCCTCGGCGAACGTTCTGACAGCGATCTGGTTGCATGGCGCGAGGCTGGGGCGGATCGATACCTGCTGAGGTTTGAAACATCAGACCCGCAGCTCTATGAGAAGATCCACCCTTCGTTGCCGGGCAAGCCTTCGGACCGGATCGCCATTCTCCGCCGCCTGGCAGAGCTCGGCTATGAGGTGGGCAGCGGGGTGATGATCGGGATCCCGGGGCAGACCTATGAAAGCCTCGCCCAAGACATCTCATGGTTTGAAAGGCTCGATCTGGATATGATCGGGGTGGGTCCTTTCATCCCCCATCCCCGAACCCCGCTGGGAGAGGCTGCGACGAACCTCGACGCACCGCCGGATCAACAGGTTCCCAATTCCGAGCTGATGACCTACAAGGTCGTGTCCCTGGCAAGGTTGGTCTGTCCGAGGGCGAATATCCCCAGCACGACGGCCCTGGCGACTTTGAACCGGGCGGAAGGCCGGGAGTTTGGCCTCTTGCGGGGGGCGAATGTGGTCATGCCCAACCTGACTCCACCTCAGTACCGGGCGAGCTACGAGATTTACCCGGCGAAGGCCTGCATTTTCGAGACGGCCGCCGACTGCGATGTCTGTATGAAGCGCCGGATCATCTCCATAGGAAGAGTGATAGGCACCGGGCGGGGAGATTCTCACAATCTCAGCCGGCGCCTGAGCAATACCGAGCGGAAACGGGAGGATGCGCCGTGTGCGCCTTGCCAGCACTCGAGATGAGTCGAGAGGCGACTGACTTCATAGACGATGAGTATCTGACGGAGTTGATGGCGACCTGCCGGCCCGACGCTGCCCGCGTTCGCGAGATCATCGCCAAGAGCCTGGCGAAAGAGGCGCTCAGCGTGGAGGAAACGGCCGCGCTCCTGACCATCCAAGAGCCGGAGGTGGTGGAGGAGGCTTTTGAGGCCGCCCGCCAGCTCAAGCGAGACGTCTATGGAAACCGGATCGTCCTTTTCGCTCCGCTCTACATCGGAAACCACTGCCTCAACGACTGTGCCTATTGCGGCTTCCGGTGCTCGAACTTGGAGGCTGTCCGCCGCACACTCTCGGAGGTGGAAATTCGCGAATCAGGTGGAGGCTCTGGAGAAAAAGGGCCACAAGCGACTCATCCTCGTCTTCGGCGAGCATCCGGATTACGACGCCCATTTCATTGCCCGCTGTGCCCGGATCGTGTACCAGACCAAGGTTGGCCGGGGTGAGATCCGACGGGTCAACATCAATGCCGCCCCCCTGGATCATGAAGGCTATCGGGTGGTGAAGGAAGCGGGAATTGGCACCTATCAGATCTTCCAGGAAACCTATCACCACCAGACCTACTCCCGGATGCATCCACCCCATACGCGCAAGGGGAATTACCTCTGGCGCCTGGACGGTCTGAGCCGTGCCCTGGAGGCCGGCTGCGACGATGTGGGGATCGGCGTGCTGTTCGGGCTTTCCGACTGGCGCTTCGAGGTCTTGGGGTTGGTGGCCCACGCCATCCACCTGCGCTCTCGCTATGGCGTGGGCCCGCACACGATTAGCTTCCCCCGTCTGCGACCGGCCTGCGGCGCAAACCTCACCGGGTCAGTGACGGTCAGCGACGATGAATTCAGGCGCGTGATTGCAACCCTGCGCCTCGCTGTGCCCTACACCGGGCTCATTCTCACGGCGCGCGAAAACGCACAGCTGCGCCGCGAGCTCATGGGATTCGGCGTGTCCCAGATCGATGCGGGCAGCCGCATCGAGATCGGAGGATATACCGAGGCCGGCGACGCACAGGTCATGGAGCGCGAGCAGTTCGAGCTGGGGGACATCCGGCCGCTGGATGTGGTCATGCGGGAGCTCATGCAGGACGGATATCTGCCGAGCTTTTGCACCGCATGTTACCGGCTGGGACGGACCGGGGAGCACTTCATGGAATTTGCCATCCCCGGCTTCATCAAGCGCTTCTGCACGCCAAACGCCATGACCACTCTCATGGAATACCTCGTGGATTACACATCCCCGGAAACACGCCGCATCGGCCAGGACCTGATTGCGAAGGAGTTGACGGCCATCGAGGACGGGCCTCTGAAGGCGAAGCTGATCGAGAGGCTTGCGCAGATCGAGGCCACCGAGAAGCGGGACCTCTATTTCTAACCCACCGATTCAATGAAATCCTATCGCATAGAACACGATCTCCTGGGAACCCGCCGAGTACCGGCGGATGCCCTGCACGGCATCTACACCGAACGGGCCCTCGAGAATTTTCCCCTGGCCCGCCGGCCGGTCCACCCTGCCCTCATCCATGGGTACGGCGCCGTGAAGCTGGCCTGTGCGAGAGTGAACCATGAGCTGGGCTCCTGGGATGATTCCAAGGCTCAGGCCATCGAGACGGCGTGCCGGGAGATGATGGAAGGCCTCCTGGACGCCCACATCGTCGTGGATGCGCTCCAGGGCGGGGCCGGGACCTCCACCAACATGAACGTCAACGAGGTCCTGGCGAACCGGGCCCTGCAGCTCCTCGGAAGACCTCTGGGCGACTACGATGCCGTCTCTCCCCTCTCGGATCTCAACCTCCACCAATCGACCAACGATACCTATCCAACCGCGCTGAAAGTGGCGGCCATCGGCATGCTGCGCCTCCTGGAGCACGAGGTGGTCGCCTTGCTGGAGGCCTTTCAGGCCAAGGAGAAGGAGTTCGCCCATGTGGTCAAGGTGGGTCGCACCGAACTGCAGGATGCCGTCCTGATGACCCTGGGGCGAGAGATGGGGGCTTACGCCGAGGCCTTCGCCCGGGACCGCTGGCGCATCTACAAGTGCGAGGAACGCCTGCGAGTCGTCAACCTGGGCGGCACAGCGATCGGCACCGGCCTCTCCGCCCCCAGGCAGTACATCTTCCGCGTCGTGGAGCGCCTGCGCGAAATCACCGGCCAGGGGTTGGCGCGGGCAGAAAACCTGGTGGAGTGCACCCAGAACAATGACGTTTTTGTCGAGGTCAGCGGCATTCTCAAAGCCTGCGCGACGAACCTGTTCAAGGTCTCGACCGACCTGCGCCTGCTATCTTCCGGACCGGACGCGGGATTCGGCGAGATCCGCCTGCCGGCTCGCCAGGCCGGCTCCTCCATCATGCCCGGCAAGGTCAACCCGGTGATTCCCGAGGCGGTCTCCCAGGCGGCAATGGCCGTGATGGCCCATGACCAGGCCATTGCTCAGGCGTGTGCCATGGGCAACCTGGAGCTGAATGCCTTCCTGCCCTTGGTGGCGGATGCCCTCCTGGACAGCCTGGACCTGTTGCGCGGCTCCTGCCGGATCCTGCACGAGCACTGTGTGGTCGGAATCGAGGCCGACGAGGCGCGCTGTCGAGCTCAGGTGGAGGGAGCGACCGCCACCCTGACCGCGCTCGTGGAGCCCCTGGGCTACGAAAGAGCACAGGAGGTTGCCGTCCAGGCCCGGGCGGAAGGAAAAAGCATCCGCGAGATCGTGCTGCAACAGGGGCTCCTCTCTTCTGAAGATTTCGACCGACTCACCTCGCCCGAGAGCGTCTCCCGGCTCGGCTCCCCCTCGCCCGAGGCCCAATCGTGAAGGGCACACCGAAAGGGATGCGGCTGCACATCGGCCTTTTCGGCCGACGAAACGTGGGGAAGTCCTCCCTCCTCAATGCCCTGACCCGCCAGCAGGTCTCCATCGTCTCGGACGTGCCGGGCACGACCACGGATCCGGTGGAAAAACCGATGGAGCTGCTGCCGCTCGGACCCATCCTCTTCATCGACACCGCTGGCCTGGATGACGTCGGCTCCCTGGGCCAGATGCGGGCTGAGCGAACGCGAAGCGTCTTCGCCCGGACCGACCTCGGTATTCTCGTCGCCGAAGGAGACCAATGGGGAGAGTTCGAAGAGACCATCCTCGCCGGGCTGAGGGAGCGCGAGACGCCTGTGGTAGTGGTATTCAATAAGAGCGATCTGGCACTGCCCCGCGAGGAGGTCCTGGCCACCCTCCGCGCCCGCACAGTGCCTTACGTCCAGACAGTGGCCAGCCAGGGCCGGGGCATGCTGGAGCTGCGGGAGGCCCTCATCCGTTCGGCCCCGGAGGATTTCATCGACCAGCCGTCGATCCTGGGCGATCTGGTCCCGCCCGGCGAGCTGGTGGTGCTGGTCGTGCCCATCGACCTCGAAGCCCCGCGGGGGCGGTTGATCCTCCCCCAGGTTCAGTCGATCCGGGACGTCCTGGACCACGACTCCTACTGCCTGGTGGTGAAGGAACGCGAGCTGCGGGCTGCGCTCGATCGGCTCCAGCGTCCGCCGGCGCTGGTGGTAACCGACTCGCAGGCCTTTCTCAAGGTCACCGCCGACACGCCGCTGGAGGTGCCGATGACCACCTTCTCCATCCTCTTCGCGCGGCTGAAGGGGGATTTGAACGAGTTCGTGCTCGGGGCGAGGTCGGTGGACCGCCTGCGGCCCGGGGACAGGATCTTGGTGCTGGAGGCATGCACCCACCATCCCATCGGAGAGGACATAGGCCGGGTCAAGATCCCGCGCTGGCTGCGCCAATACACGGGGGTGGATCTGGAGTTCGAGCACCAGCAGGGGCACGATTTCCCGGCGGATCTGACTCCCTACCAGTTGGTAATCCACTGCGGGTCCTGCATGCTGAACCGGCGCGAGGTCATTTCCCGTATCCTGCGCTGCCGCGAGGCGGGGGTGCCCATCACCAACTACGGCGTCGTCATCACCTATTCCCTCGGCGTGCTCGATCGCGCCCTCTCCCCCTTCCCTGCCTTCCGGAAAGACCGCTGAAGCCAAAATCCAGAAGGTACCGGACCCCTCCCCCGCCACCTATGACCCGGCCCCAGTGGGGGGATCTCGCCCTCTCCAGCCCGGCCAATCCGCTCCCATGCCAGCATGGACGATTACCTGTTTCTCTTGACAAGCGGAACACGCGATGTCCCCCTCGACATCCTACTTTCCGGTTCTGCAATTCCAGCCCTTGACGGACACCAAAAGGAAATGCGATAGGACAGGCCTGGCCCTTCGCGCTTTTCCCTGCCTGGGACCTTCTATCCGTCTGCGCGCCGAAGAAGCCCAGGCCTCCAAAGAGACCGCCATTGAAAGTGGTTTTCCCCCGCTGACAACCGTGGGAGGAAAAGAGGTTGACAATGGACAAACGCAGGTGTAAATAGCGAATCAGCTTGACCCTCTGCGACCAGGCGCGGTTCTCTCCGAGCTCGCTGAATTGAGTCATGACCTCCGGCAAAGCCGGAGGCTTGATAATGTGAACCGCTCAAAGCGGTTGATTCATGGGCCACCTGAAGGTGGCTATCCCTCAAACATGCTCAGTTGATCGAGGCGACGATCTTCCTGCTCCTGTCGCCAGATATACTCCCGGATCGTCTTCTCATCCGTTCCCACGGTCGACACGAACTACCCGCGGGCCCAAAAATGCTTGCCCGTAAAGTTCTTCTTCCGATCCATGTAAGTTCTGGCTATATGAATGGCGCTTTTGCCCTTCAGACATCCGACCACCTGAGCAACCGCATACTTGCGTGGAATCGAGATCAGCATGTGGATGTGATCGGGCAAAAGATGCCCTTCGATCACCTGGCGCTCCTTCTGCATGGCGAGGTCTCGGAATGTTGGTCCCAAATACCCTTGCAGCTCCCCATGCAGGGCCTTTCTTCGATACTTCGGGATCCACACCCCATGATACTTGCATTCCCACTTCGTATGGCTTACACTCTGGACGTCCATAACTTCTTGCCTCCTGTGCTGTGAACTTTGAGCGTTTCACGGCCAGGAGGCTTTCTCATACTTTCGGAATTGTCAAACTCCGCGGGTCCCCCGGCAGAGCCGGGGGTTACCTAGAGGAATTTGCCATCACCGGGATGACACCTCCCTCGGGCATATCGTAGCCTCGTTTCTGGCCCTGCGGCTGGACGTAGACCTGCAGCGGCAATTGGAGGAGAATGGAATGGAGGCTTCCTGGCCCCACCTGATGCACGACCTCCGGCAGGTACAGGTGGTGACGGTGGGCCTGGAAGGGCGCTGTTTCCGCATCTGCAGCGACCTGAGCCCCGTGGCGGCTCAGGCCTTCGAAGCCATCGGGCTGCGCCCCCCTCCCCGCATGGTGGAGCTGTAGTGCCACAAATCGAAGTCCAAATCTATTTCTGTCTATTTTCCAATAGTTTACAGAAAGGGGCTGTTTAATTTGAGTCTGACACCATCGGCCGTCATTGATATTTTCCGCCAAGCCCTGCGGGGCACCTTGCATGTTGAAGGTGGCGCCGAGCCATTGCCACCTCCGGAGACCACGGCATGATCACCCTCGAAGATGTGCAGCAAGCGGCAGAGCGCATCGCTCCCTATGTTCGACGGACACCGCTGGTGGCCGCCCGCTGTCTGAAGGATAATCCGTTTCCGGACGGAGAGCTGCTCCTCAAGCTCGAGTGTCTTCAGGTAACCGGCTCGTTCAAGGCGCGCGGCGCTGCGAACAAGCTCGTGTCCCTCTCCGATGCAAAGGTCCGGCGGGGAATCGTGACGGCCTCCGGAGGGAACCATGGCCTTGCCGTCGCCTACGCCGGCTGGCTAGGTAAGACCCGGACTACGGTGTTCCTGCCGGACAATGCTTCGCCGGAAAAGGTGAAAAAGCTCCAACACTGGGGGGCCACGGTGCGGTTCGAGGGCCACCAGTGGCACGAAGCCAATCGGGCGGCCCTGGCCATGGCGGAGCAGGAGGGAATCACCTATTTCCATCCGTTTGCCGACCCCCTGGTCATCGCCGGGCAAGGGACGACGGCCCTGGAAATCCTGGAGCAGGCCCCGGAGGTGGAGGAGATCCTGGTGGCCATTGGTGGGGGTGGATTGATCAGCGGGATCAGCTTGGCGGCGAAAGCCCTTCGCCCCTCGATTCGCATCATAGGCATCGAGCCGACGGGCTCGCCGACGTTGTACGAGAGCCTCAAGGCCGGGCGGGTGGTCGCATTGCCGGAAATCACCACCAGAGTCCCAACCATGGCATGCCGCCAGACCGAGCCCATCAACTTCGAGATCGTGCAGCGATACGTGGACGAGATTATGCTCGTCACCGATGAGGACATGGCTGATGCGGCCCGCTGGCTGTGGTTCGAGATGGGGCTGGCCGACGGATTTGAGCGGCGCGGCAACCATCGCCGCCCTGCGCAGCGGCAAGGTACGCCCCAAGAAAGGCAACAAGGTGTGCGCCCTGGTCTGCGGCGCCGGTCCGGACGGGATCGCCTGACGGAGGTGTGAGGCCCAAACATGGGGGGATGTCAATTGGTTCCAAAACAACTCAAGATTCTCATTGGAAAGTTGCTTTAGAACCAACGCCCTTGGGGAGGTCTAAGTTGGCAGGATGCTCGACAATTGAATTGACAAGTCCTGTTCCAAAGGGTAAATAGCATGATCAAAGGGAGGCGTTTTGCTTTGCCGGATGAAAGGAGGGGGAGGCGATTGTGATTATGCATGGCCTTGATTTCTCCATGCACGAAATCGAGGAGTTCTGCCATCGTTACCAGGTGCGGGAGCTTGCAATCTTCGGGTCGGCTCTCCGCAAAGATTTCAATGCAGCCAGCGATGTGGATCTGCTGGTGGAGTTCGAGCCCGAGGCACAGGCCGGCTTCATGACGCTGTCCCGCATGCAGAGAGAGCTCTCAGCGATCATGCAGCGGAAAGTGGATCTGGTGCCCAAGGGTGGCTTGAAGCCGATCATCCGTCAAGCCGTCCTCTCCACTGCCCGGGTTCTCTATGCGGCGTGAGAAACTGTATTTGACCGATATTGTAGAAGCCGCCGAGTCGATTCATAGGTTTCTCACTGGTGTCAAGCGGGAGACTTTTCTTCAGGACGACCTTTTGCGAAGCGCCGTGCTTCAGAAGCTGACCATCATTGGTGAGGCAGTGGCCCGCCTCCCCATGGAGTTCCGCGATCGCCATCCCGAGATCCAGTGGGATGATATCATTGGCTTTCGCAACATAGCGGTTCATGCCTACTTCGCTGTGGACGGGTGGAGGGGACGTGGGACGGGTCGAGGGGACGGGGGTGGAGGGGACGTTGTTCAATACCTTCACTTTCCTCCCGTCAAGATAGAGGGGACGTCAAGATAGAGGGGACGTTGTTCAATATCATCATTTCTCTCCCTTGCTCTCTTCCTTTCGGATGGCCACTGCATTCCCATAGCGCAGAAGGTTTCTCAAGATGTAGTTTGAAAATATTGAACAACGTCCCCTTTACTCGTCCCCAGTCCCTTATCTTTACTCGCCGTCCCCTCTTAACTCCCGTCCCCTTTACTCGTCTGATCGAAAGAGAGGCGTCGGGTAGCGCATAGACGATGTGCTGCGGTACGGACACGTATTCGGCAAAGGCCCCGTGGCGGCGATATTCTTCGATGGAGACGCCGAGCACCCTACGGTTGTCGCATAGATTGGGCCTGCCTTGCCGGCAAAAGTAGCAGTGGCCGCAATAGATCGTGGAATCGAAGGTCACACGATCGCCCTCTCGAAAACGCTCGACTCCCGAGCCCACCTCAACAACGACTCCTGCTGCTTCATGCCCCATCACCAGAGGAGGGATGCGGCGTCCCGTGCTGCCATCGATTCCGTGGACGTCGCTTCCGCAGATGCCGCACGCCTTCACCCGGACCAGGATTTCGTCCGCCTGGATTGTGGGCTTGGGCGTGTCCACCACTTCCAGCTCCATATACTGCTTGAGCAACAATGCTTTCATATGACTATCCCTCCTGATCTTCGCCTCTCATGATATGATAGAAAGCTCCGAATTCTATCCTCTATGCCTGCCTATTATATTATCATATAGCCATATACTCGCAAAAACGCAAGGGGCCCATGCGGGTCACCCATTTAAAGGCACCTGTCAAGAGAAAAGACTTATCCTTCACAGGAAATGGTTCCTCTTGCAGGGACCTGACCCCCTTCAGGGAAACCGATGAGACGGTTCAACGAACAAGTACCTAGACATCGAAGACATAGGCCATGAAAAGAGGCCAGGTGAAGCCAAAGCCCAGGGCCCAACTCCATTCTTCCAACGGAACCCCCCAGATCACCCCCGATAGCGCCGGGAGATTCCAGAGGTCCAGCAAGTTGGGCCAGATCAGCTGGTACCCATTGAAGATCAGGCCATAGGCCAGGGCAAACAGGGCGGCGCCGACCAGACTGGTCAGCCACTTCCCGGCTTGCCGCATCAGGAGAAAAAATCCCAGGGCATAGATGCTCCCGTAGATACTCCAGATCAGGCCAATACCGATGAGGTTTAAAGCTATATAGGCTGAGATTCCCAGGATGATTCCGCTGAGATAACGAACCAGAGACGGTTTGAAGGGGACAGGCGGCTGGAAGTCCTTCCGCCGGCAGGCCGCCGCCACCCACCAGGCCAGACCTCCCATGGAAAAAGCGAAAATGAGGTCTTCCACTCCAACACTAAGGCCAAAGATTTTGGGCGGATGCCAATAGAGCCGGAATAACAAGCCGAGGGCCGCGCTGGGAGCGCAGATTAGAGCACTGAGGAGCATGGGACGCCGCTGGGCCGGCCATAGGATGTAGGCTAACAGGAACAGGGTTGCCCAGCAGACACAGGTGGCGAAATACATATAGGTATGGAAAAACAGGCTCAAGGTCTGGAACATGAGCTTGCCTGATTCGGATGCGGTCCTGGATATCGTCGACGATCAGGGAGCCGGAATGCACCATCTCCGAGATGATAGCCCCCAACATTTCGTAAGGCCCGGAATCCACGCCCAGGGCTTCCAACAGCAAAATGCTGAAAATCGCCCGCCAGTGCTTACCCCTCCATCCCATCAGGTCCCAGGCCGGCTTGGAGATCATCTCCGTGTAGGCGGGGGGGTAAGTGAATTGAGGGAGAAGAGGGAGAAATATCCAGGTTCATCGGCGGTCTGGGTTTTACTCATATTTGAGGGCCTCCACCGTCCGGAGCCGGGTGGCGCGCCTGGCCGGATAGAAGCTCCCCACCACCCCCACCGCTACCGCGGCCAGGAAGACCTCCAAAAGAAAGCCGGGAGAAACGGCCGGGTCAATAATCCCCTGGAGTTGCTTCAGAGAGGCCAGCCATCTTAGGCCTAGTAATCCAACTCCCAGACCCAGGGCGCTGCCCAGGGCCGCCAGGAGCAAGCCCTCCAGCATTACCAGGACCAGAATCCGGGCCTTGCTCCAGCCCAGGGCACACAGAATCCCTACCTCCCGGGTGCGTTCCGTCACCGACATGAGCATGGTATTGAGGATGAAGAACAGACCCATGAGCAGGGATATAATAGAAATGCCCCAGTTCATCTTGCGGAGTAAGCCGATTATTTGGTTGTTGTCCACCGCTTCCCTGGTCTCCAGAAAGGTTAAATTCGGGTAGAGTTCCTGGAGCCGGACCTGGAGCTTCTCCACTTCCCCGACATCGTCAGGGCGGGAAAGGCGAAGATTGATCAGGGTGACCTTGCCTTCCTTGCCCATTTCTTTCTGCATCAGGGGCAGGGGAATCACCAGGATGCTCTCATTGAGGACGCTGGACTGTTGGGAAATCCCCAAGATCTTCACCTTGGAACCCAGGAAAGTGAAGCTGTCTCCCAGTTGCAGTTGCAGCCGTTCCGCGAGCTTCTGTCCCATGATGGCCCCCGTGGGATCATGGGGGCCGGGTAGCCGTCCCTGGCCCAAGTGCAAGGTCTCCCACAGAAAGCTGTTGAGCGACCAACCGCTCACCAGAATCACCCCGGGTTCCAACCTTACCAGGTCCGCCAGCTCGGGAGCGGCGGCTTTCACCCCTGGAACCCGGGCGATTTCCTCTACCAGCCTCTGGTCGATGGTGCTGGTCATGATGTCCACCGCGCTCTTGCGCAGGCAGATCGTATGGATGCCCCTTTCGGCCATGCTTTGGGCCCAGGTGCGCTCCACGCCCCGGGCCATGCCCACCAGGGCGACGAGGGTGCCCACGGCCACTGTGACCCCCAAGGCAGTGAGGCCGGAGCGCACCAGACGCCGGCGCAGGTTTCGGAAAGGAATGCTCAGGAAAAACAACCGGCCATTGCCTCCGCTTGGGTTTCCTCGGTGATCCGGCCATCCTTCAGTCTGACCCAGCGGCTGCCGTGTTGAGCCACCAGAGGATTATGGGTCACTAATACCACAGTCATTCCATCCTGGGTGTAAATCTCTTGTAATAGCTCGACCACTTGCCGGGAGCTTTGGGAATCGAGATTGCCCGTGGGTTCGTCCGCCAGGATGAGGGCGGGAGAATTGGCCAGGCTGCGGGCAATGGCCACCCGTTGGCGTTCGCCCCCGGAGAGGTTGCCAGGCCGGTGGCCGATGCAATGGGCAAGGCCTACCCGGGCCAACAGTTCCCGGGCTCGCTGTTCTCGGGTCTTGCGGCCATAGACCCCGAACATGGGAATCTGCACATTCTCCAGGGCGGTGAGGGTGGGCAGCAGGTTAAAGGACTGGAAGACAAAGCCGATACGCCGGGACCGAAGGCGGGTCCAGGACGCGGCGGATGATGGGCGCAACCCCTGGAACAGCACCTCGCCTGAGGAAGGCAGGTCCAGACCGCACATTAGGTTGAGCAGGGTGCTCTTGCCGCTGCCACTGGGCCCCACGATGGTCAACCACTCCCCCGGCTCCACTTGGAGATCTATCTCCCTCAGGGCCCGCACCCTTCCAGCGTCAAAATCCCGGGATACTTGGTCCATCTCTATTAGGACGGTGGCCATAATTCATAACCCGAGGTGGGGGTCAGGTCTTGCTTTATCATGTTCGAATAAATGCGATGTGTCCCCATTCTCACGCCCATTCTCACGCAACCCTCTTGAAATCGATAAATCCCCGCTCCACGTCCGTGTGAATCAGCTGGACGCGAATCCTGTGGCCCACGTCAATGTCTTCGAAACCCTGTACCAGCTTCCCTTCCACAGGAGGATGAAGAAGACGGACCCACGTGCCTTTGGAGGATGCGCCCGTGACGATGCCCTCGAACCGTTCCCGGATCCTTGACTGGAGCAGCATGGCTGCCGCGGATTTCTCGACCTGCCTTTCGACCTTCTTGACCACATCCTCCTCTTCGGTACAGTGTTTAGCGAGCACCTCCAGGTCATCGAATCCATAGGGAACGGGATGGCTCGCCAGCGCGGCCTTCAGCAACCGCTGCGTGATGAGATCCGGGTATCGGCGGTTAGGAGCTGTGGAATGGGTATAATCCCGGACCGCAAGGCCAAAATGGCCTTCTGAAATCTCTCCTGGAAGCTCGACCCTGTATTCGCCCGCCCCCATCAGCTTGATGATACTGAGCGATAAGTCGGGAAAGCGGAGGGGATCAATCGCTTTGGCTTTCACCAGGAATCGCTCCAGTTCCCTTGAGTCTGGCTCCGGGGGCAGACGGAGGCCCAAATCTGCGGCAAGCTCCATGATCCGATCCCAACGTTTGGGCGTGTGGACTACACGCCGCAGCGAAGGGAACCCTTTGGAAGATAGATAACGGGCGGTTACCCCATTTGCCGCTATCATGAAGTCCTCAATGATGTCTTTGGCCCTGTTCTTTCCTTCCACCGCGAGATCCCTAAGCTCATCTGCATCAAACTCCGGGCGGGTCTCTATGGTTTCGAGATTGAGGGCCCCGTGCAGGTGCCGGAAATTCTTCATGCTTTGAGCGACCCGGTCCTGTGTGCGAAGGTTCTCGCCGAGACCCTCCACTGCGCCTATTTCTTCGGGCATCGGCCCGTCGCCCTCCAACCACGCGGCCACGCGGTTGTAAGCAAGCTTGGCATGGTTGCGAACGGTGGCTCCGTAGATATCTGAACTCTGAAGCGAGCCATCCTCGGCGATCACCATCTCCACCACGATAGCAAGGCGGTCCGTCCCGTGGTTGAGAGAGGTCAAATCCGTGGAGAGCTTCTCCGGCAGCATGGGGAATATCGCGGCCGCAGTATAGACCGAGGTGGTGTTTTGCCGCGCATGATCATCGATGGCCGAACCTTTCCTAACGATGGCATCCACATCCGAAACGGCCACAAGGATCTTCGCTACGTCTCCCGATGTGGGCTGTGCCACGGTGAGCTGATCCAGATCGAGAGAATCATCGTTATCGATGGAGCACCAGAGAAGGTTCCTCAGATCCCGGGTCGGCTCTTCAGTGCTGGCTGCGGGCGCAAGGATCTTATCCAGTTCAGCAAGTGCCTGCGGGGAAAAATCGGGAAGCAGCCCCCGCTCCATCATCGCCCGGCGGGCGATCCGTTGCAGGATCGCACGGCCTTGTTTTGTATTCGCATCCATCATACTACTCGGAATTCCCCTCTTCAGGAACGAGGGGTCGACTGGCGTCGATCACCAGATAGAGCAGCGCGCTGATCAGAAGTCC
The DNA here is from genome assembly GCA_963718295.1 of uncultured Methylomirabilota bacterium. Lineage (GTDB taxonomy): Bacteria > Methylomirabilota > Methylomirabilia > CAVQYV01 > CAVQYV01 > CAVQYV01. The sequence goes on from CAVQYV010000003.1 coordinate 239,734, forward strand.
GATAGCCATGGTGAAGATGGCAATGTTCCACTGTTTGCGCCCCGCGAAATAGCCGATGACGGTGAGGGCAATCGCCCCGCCAATCTGGGCCGCGGTGTTCATGAAGCCGGTAACGGTCCCGGAAAAACGTTTGCCGATATCCAGGCAAATAGCGAAGCAGTTCGGGACCATGAAGTCGGCAGCAGCAAACCCCAAGGCCAGGGAAACGACGGCGTACATGGGATCCCATGATGCGAACGAGAGAAGGACGAAGAGCACGCTGCTGCTGAGGGCAAGGAGGCCAACTGTTCGCCGTCCCCACCTGAGGCCCATGCGACGCACGAGCGCGTCACTGGTCCATCCGCCGAACAAGTCCGCGAAGGCCGCGAGAAGAAAGGGCAACGCGGCATAGGGGGCAAAGTTCTGGATTCCGCGGACCTCCACCAGGTAAGAAGGCAGCCAGAAGAAGTAAAAGTTCACCCCGTAGCCGAAGGCAAAATACATGAGCGTTACCGCCCACAGATTCACGCTGGTCAGCAGGACCTTCCACGGAACGGCGACGCGCTCTACCGGAGGAGCCGCGCCCTTGCGAATGATTTCCCGCTCGGAAGCGCTCACACCCCGCTTCTGCTCGGGATAGTCGCGAAACCACAAATACCAGGCGACTGCCCAGACCACGCCGACTGCTGCGAAGATGTAAAATACGTTCCGCCAGCCCACTTGCCGCTGCAGCGGGACCACGATCAAGGGAGCAATCGCACCCCCCAGCCGGCTGGCCATAAAGAAAACGCCCTGCGCCCGTCCGCGCTCTGCGAACGGAAACCAGTGAGCGATGGCGCAGGAGCTGTTGGGGAAGGCTCCGGCCTCGCCCGCACCGAACAAAAAGCGGACGATCCAGAGGCTACGGAAGCTGCCGACCGTTCCGGTGAGGGCAGTGAAGGCGGACCACCATATCACGATGCGCGTGAGCACCCCGCGGGGGCCAAAACGGTCTCCCATCCACCCGCTGGGAACTTCGAAGATGCCGTAGGCCAGGGCAAAGGCGCTGAAAATCTGCCCCATCTGCAGCGCGGTCAAGCCCAAATCACGCCGAATCAAAGGGGCGGCGGCACCGATGCAAACGCGGTCCAGATAAGTGATCATCGAGAGCAGAAACAGCATACCCGCCACCCGGTATCGCACATGGGTGGGTCGGGGTCCCTTGGGATCTTGGATTGTCGGGAGAGTCTCGGCAGTCATGGGGAGGCGGCTCCTCTCAGATATGGTTGTATGGGATGAAGCCTGAGGCAATCCTTCGGGTGCTTACTCTTGTCAGGTTCGTTTGTCAATCTTTTTCTTGACTCACCTGCATTCCCGGCTCGGGGTCATCCCCGGCCGGGATGTCTGGAATCCAAAAGAAGGGAATTTGGAGCTTGACTTGGTTAAACCAGACTTGACCCCCGGGACAGGATTGACAGGTTCCACGGTCGGGTGATAACCTCTCTTCCCTTATTGAACAACTTGAACATTTTGCTTGCCTTGATCTCAATTGACGGAGAGGAGGGGGATTTCATCGAATCGGCGCCCTCTCCACAACCTTTAACCATTTTCTTGGCTATTGGCGCCGGAGGAGATGGTGAAATGACCGGTGGTGGGCATTGGAGAAATCACTTTACACACGGGGGGGCTATGGGAAAGAGTGCGCACGACATTGTGAATTCCCAGCGATTCAGGTCTTTGGTACGAAAGAGGTGGTCAGTCAGTATTGTTCTAACGGCGCTCCTGTTTCTCTTGTACTACGGGTATATTCTGGTGATCGCCTACGGCAAGCCGTTCCTGGCGCTGAAGGTGGGAACACATGCAACCCTGGGGATCGTCTTCGGAGCGCTGACCATTGTGGGCGCCTGGCTGTTGACGGTTATTTACGTGGTGTGGGCCAACGTCAGTTATGATCGCGAAGTGGACTCCATCAAGAAAGATCTCATATAGGAGCGCACATGCAGACCACATTAGGCCAGGCAAATCTAATATCGATTCTGTTTTTTGCAGTTTTCGTTAGCTTCACCCTATTGATAACCTATTGGGCAGCCAAGCGAACGAAGAGTACGAGGGAATATTATGCCGCCGGCAGAAGCATCACCGGCTTTCAGAATGGATTGGCGCTAGCGGGAGACTATATGTCGGCCGCATCCTTTTTAGGAATCGCGGGAATGGTCTCTCTGAGAGGCTATGATGGCATGATATACGCGGCAGGATGGTTGGTGGGCTGGCCTGCCCTCATGTTCCTCATTGCCGAGCCGCTTCGCAATCTCGGCAAATATACCTTTGCTGATGTCGTTGCTTTTCGATTGAAACAGAAGCCCATTCGAATCGCAGCGGCGATTGGCGGCATTCTTGTCCTGCTCGCTTATGCCATTGCCCAGATGGTCGGTGCGGGTAATCTGATTAAACTGATGTTTGGCATCCCTTATGAGGGGGCCGAGATCATCGTTGGCATGGTAATGCTGATCTACGTTCTCTTCGGTGGGATGCTGGCGACCACTTGGGTGCAAATCATCAAGGCCTGTCTGTTGCTTGGTGGAGTAACCATCCTGACGTTTTTGGGCATGTCACGGTTTGATTTCAGCCTCGCAACGCTCTACGGTGAGGTCGAAAGGATGTACTCCGCCAGCATGCTAAATCCGGGCGGTCTCATCACCAATCCCCTCGACGCGATTTCCCTGGGCATGGCGTTGATGCTGGGCCTATTAGGATTACCGCATATCCTGATGCGGTTTTACACTGTGCCCGATGCAAAAGAGGCGAGGAAATCGGTGCTATACGCCACCACATTCATTGGATATTTCTATCTTATCATCCCCATCGTGGGATTCAGCGCGGCGGTCCTGGTTGGAAAACAGGCCATTCTCGGTATCGACAAGGGGGGGAACATGGCCGCCCTCCTGGCAGCGGAACTGCTTGGGGGGACGCCCTTCATGGGGTTCATCGCCGCTGTCGCCTTCGCTACCATTTTAGCGGTGGTGGCTGGGTTGACCCTGGCGGCCGCTTCCGCCCTCGCCCATGACCTTTTTTTCAGCGTCTTACGCAGTGGCCGGGCTAGTGAGGCCGAACAGGTCAAGGTCGCCAAACTGGCTACCGTCATTTTCGGACTGGCTGCCATTTCTCTCGGCATTGCATTCAAAGGGCAGAACGTAGCGTTCATGGTCGGTCTTGCCTTTGCCATCGCATGCAGCGGCAACTTTCCCGCACTGCTCCTCTCCATCTCCTGGCGGAGATTCACTACCGCGGGCGCGGTCTGCTCTATCATTATCGGTTCCATTTCGGCAACGGCGATGATCATTCTCAGCCCCACCGTCTGGGTGGATGTTTTCAAACATTCGTCGGCCATCTTCCCCCTCAGGAACCCGGCGATCGTTTCAATGCCGTTGGCATTCGTTACGGCGATTCTTTGCTCGCTGCTGTTTCGGGATAGAGGAGCTGAGCAGAGGTTTGAGGAGGAGAAACTTCGAACCTATCTCGGGGTCGGGGCGGAGTAGGGCTGACTAAGCCGCTGATGAGACATGTCGGAGTGAGATGTGGATCAGCCTCCTGCGCGAAGCCCTGACCGCTCCGTCCTGGTCCTAACGGTTTTCCTCCAGTTCCAGTCGCTTGACGATTATGTCTTGTCGCCATTTCGGTGAGATCTGATAGATCGCCAGAGGGAAGCTCCCTCTATCTGCTGGAGGGGAGACGAACATCCCTTCAGCGACCATGCAGACACTATGAGGGAATTTGCTGGACACATCATGAATCAGTCGATACGGGTCAACTTACACTGCCATTCGAATCTCAGTGATGGATATTTGTCCCCAGAGGCCGTCGCCGAGCAACTGGCTGCCGCGGAGGTTCGCTGCGCGGCACTGACTGACCACGATACAACCGCAGGATTAGCCCGCTTCAAAAATACCCTCACGCGGTTTGGAATCGGCTACATCAGCGGTATCGAAATCTCGGCCTGCTCAGAGGGAAGGGATGTCCATCTCCTCGCCTACGGCTTTGATCCCGAGAATTCAGCCTTGCAGCACCTCCTGCAGTCCATCAAAGCCCAGAGTGAGCCTATGACCCTTGTCGACTCATTGAAGGGTTCCTGGTCGCGTATTCGGGGAAAGGAAACGAACGAGGAGGCAAACCATGCACCCCTCAGCGCTTTACCCCCGGCAGCGGACGTGATTTCGATCGTTCATCAGGCGGGAGGACGGGTGTTTCTCGCACACCCACTCACCGTGAGTGTGGACCCGGCTGAGCTCGAGAGCGTCATTGTGGAGCTCAAGTCCCATGGCATTGACGGCATCGAGGTCTTGTACAGCACCTACCCGGCTGTATCCAAGCAGCTACTGGCCGACATGGCCTGGAAGCACAACCTATTGGTCAGTGCTGGCACCGATTTTCACGGTCCAACAACGCCGGGGCTCTCGCTGCCAGCGACTCAGATGCCAACGGGCCAGTGGAAGGCCTTCCGAAAAGCGGTCATCTCACCGCACCGGACCGTATCGGACCGGTCGGCGGAAATCATGAACGGAGCGGCAAAATCCGGAAGACCGGATCGCCATTGGCGGGCCTTCTTTGCCCACATCGTCTTGCCCACCGTGCTGGCGATTTGCCTTTTCGTGACCGCGGTATTCGCGCTGGTCGTTCCGGCCATGCAGAGCACACTCCTGGATCGAAAGCGGGAGATGATCCAAGAGCTGACCCGGTCAGCATGGAGTATACTTGCTGAATACGAAAAGGAGGTAGCCGCGGGGATTCTGTCAAAGAAGGAGGCGCAAAGGCTCGCGGTGTTGCGCATTGAACACCTGCGATACGGGAAAGAGGGAAAGGACTACTTTTGGATCACCGACATGCACCCGCGCATGGTTATGCATCCCTATCGCCCAGACCTCAACGGCAAGGATCTCACAAATTACACCGACCCCAGAGGGAATCGGATCTTTGTGGAGTTCGTCAATGTCGCCAAGGGCTCATCGGGCGGATATGTCGATTATGTCTGGCAGTGGAAAGACCAGCCGGAGCGCCTGGCTCCAAAGGAATCGTATGTCAAAGCGTTCGAACCGTGGGGCTGGGTTATTGGCACGGGCATGTACATTCAGGATGTGCGAGAGGAAATCGGAAATTTGCTCCAGCGGTTGCTGTGGATCTTCGTGGTTATCATCATCATGCTCGCCCTGCTGCTCTTATATAGTGTCCGTCAAAGCATGAAGATCGAGCAACAGCGCAGCCGAAATGAGGAGGCGCTGCACGAATCGCACGAAAAGTATCGAGCGCTGGTCGAGGTAGGCACGGAAGGCGTTGTCATGGTCTTGGACGGCAGGTGTACTTACCTCAATCATGCGATGCTGGATATGCTTGGATACCATGAAGAGGAATCTCTTCTGCTGGATCTGGAGGATTTGTTCCCCCATGACCGAGAGGCCCCCCGAGCGGGTGGAGACCATATCTCGGCGCTCATCAGTGGGCAACCGGTCCCAGCGCAGTTTGAAACGTGCCTTCGCACAAAGGACGGTGAGATGGTGGATGTCGTCCTGGCTGCAACCAAGATCGAGTTTGCCGGCAAAAGCGGCGTGATCCTGATCGCCAAGGACGTGAGCCGTTACAAGGAAATCGAAGAAGAACTGCTGGGTGTGCGTCACAGACATCGGGCGTTAACAGATCAAATCAACATAGGGGTTTTCCGGATTGCCCTTGGGCGCCGGCTGATTTTTGCCGAGGCCAACTCGGTTGCACGGAAGCTTTTCGGGCTTGATGACACCACCGATCTCTCCACCACCGACTTCCTGGATGTTTTTCTCGATCCGAAGATTGGCGAGGATCTCCTCCGTGACATGGAGACCCAGGGGTCGGTAACGGCCCGGATTGTCCAGCTGAAGCGCAAGAAGGGAGACGCGCCTGTCGTATCGTTGTCTTTGGTGGCGGTCAGGGATGACGGTGCTCCCGCGCACTGGGACGGCATAGTGCAGGACGTCACCCTACAGAGGAAACTGGAACTGCAGCGGGAAACACTCATTGCGGAGCTGCAGACTTCATTGATGTTTCTGAATGATCCTATCAAGGACGCCCTGTATCATCCACCAACCTGCGGTCCGGAACAGCCGATCGGCAGGGCCGCAGAGCAGATGACCCGCCAGGGGAGTACTGCGCTCTTTGTGACTTCGGCGTCGGGCGCCGTCATCGGAATCGTCACGGATCAGGATTTCCGGGCACGGGTAAGCGCAAAGAATCTGAGCTACAACGATCCCATTTTTGAAATCATGAGTTCCCCGGTTGTGTCCATTCCGGACACGGCACTCGTGTACGAAGCTATCCTACTTATGCAGGAGAAGGGCAAGCGTCATCTTGCGGTGAAGGACGCCCAAGGCAACATTACGGGGTTAGTTTCCAACGTTGAACTGCTCCACTTCGATCGCTACTCCTCGGCAGTGATGACCCGAGAGATCTCTCGTGCTTCGACGGCTGAGGAGATCGGAGCAATACACGAAAGGCTGCCGCGTCTGGTGACGGCCCTCGTCGATTCCGGCGCCAAACCCAAGAACGTGACCCGCGTGATTACAGCAACATTGGATTCAACCATTATCAGGCTGATTGAACTCGCCGTAGAGCGGATGGGTCAGCCGCCGACGGCATTCGCGTTTATCGCCCTTGGCAGCGAAGGCCGAGAGGAGAAGACCCTGGTCGGCGACCAGGACAATGCAATCATCTATTCCGACGTGGGCGCAGAAGCTGATCAGCAATCCTCTACCTACTTCCTGCGCCTGGGCAAGGAGGTCTGCGAGGGGCTCATGCAGGTAGGGTATCCGAGGTGCAAGGGAGACGTTATGGCCCAATCTCCTCGATGGTGCCAGCCGATTTCGATATGGAAGGAGTACTTTTCGCAGTGGATTGCAGCCTCTACCCCGCAGGACTTTCTGGAGATCAACATGTTCTTTGATTTTCGCATGGTCTATGGCACAGGGGAACTACTGAGCGAATTGCGGGAGCATATCGACAAGCGGCTGAGGACGAGTGTCCCCTTCTTCGTCAATTATGCGCAGAATGCGCTGCTGTATAAACCGCCCCTCGGCTTTTTTGGAGGAATTGTCGCAGAATCAGTGGGAGGCCACCCCAAGACCTTCAATGTAAAGGATGCAGTGCGGCCGATCGTCGGCTTCGCTCGACTTTACGCGCTGCAGAACGGTGTACGTGACACCCACACGGTGGATCGCCTGCAGCGGCTTGTGGAAAAAGGGGCAATCAAACGGGGAATCTACGAGGAAGCTGTCAGCGCCTACAATTACCTGATGCAGCTGCGTCTAAAGCATCAAATCATGAGGGTTAGCAACTACGAGGAGCCGACGAACGATATTGACCCAAAGGCTTTGACTCAAATTGAAACAACGATGTTAAAGGAATCCTTTCATCAAATAGCGAATATCCAAAAGCAAATTCAAAGCGACTTCATTGTAAGCGGAGCGGTCATGTAAGCAAGAGCCGGCCGGGGGTCACAGGCCGGGGGTCAGGTCTTGTTTTGCCGCATTCGAATAAATGGGATGTGTCCCTGTTTTCTCTGTTTATGGCGGCGCCACAGAAGTCCCGAAGGTCGTTGGGCATCACGCGCTTCTGGGTCATCGACATCGTGTCTTCCATTCCATGTCCTCCCTCTGGTTTTCTCGCGATCGTGGGGGCCGCAGTCTGCGAGGCGTCCTTCCGCCTAACGTCTTCTGAGTTAATCCCATATCGCTCGATCAAGGCGTCAGGTTGAGCCCAGGCCTTGATTCTTCGAGATGACAGTGGCCCTCGTGGATCCGGTGGAGATCCCGCCGTCGACGAGCAACGTATGGCCGGTGATGTAGGCGCTGGCATCCGAGGCCAGGAAAACGATAGCTCCGTCCAGATCCTTGGGGTGTCCGACGCGCTTCAAAGGAATTCGGTCGATGATGTAATCGACCCATTCCTGGTTCTCATAGAGGACCTTCGTCTGCTCGGTCTTGAACCATCCTGGCGCCAGGCAGTTGACGGTGATGCCGTAAGGACCCCAGTCATCGGCCAAGCTCATGGTCATTTGCTTAACGCCGCCGCGACTGGCGCAATAGGGGGTGATGTTCGCGTAGCCGAAGATAGTCGTTACGGAGCCGATGTTGATGATTCGCCCGTAACGTCGCGGAATCATCCTCTTGGCCACTGCCTGAGCGACGAAAAAGGCGCCCCGCAGGTTGGTATCCACTACCAGGCTCCAATCCTCCCAGGTCACATCCACGGCCGGTTTGCGGACATTGCAGCCGGCATTGTTCACCAGGATATCGATCTTGCCGTAGTGGTGATGGGCAGCTTCCGCCATGCGCTGAATGCTGTCCTGGGCGCGGACATCCAATTCGAGGGGCAGCGCCTTCCGCCCCAGGCCTTCCACCTCCTTTTGGAACTCCATGAGGGAATCGAGCTTCCGACTGGTGATCACCAGGTCCGCTCCGGCCTGGGCTAAGGCGCGAGCGAAGCACTGGCCCAGTCCCCGGCTGGCCCCGGTGACAATCGCGACTCTTCCGGTGAGGTCGAATAATGATGGGTTCATGTCCTCTCCTTACGGTTGCAGGATCACTTTCATCAAGTTCGGTTCTTGGCGGTACAAGCGGTCAAACCACCCGACGCCCTCGGTAAGAGGGACCCTGGCACTGATGAACGGCTCCACCTGAATGGCCCCCCGGGCCAAGAGATCGATGCAAGCCGGATACTCGCCCGAGGACGCACAAGAGCCCAACACTCTGATCTCCCGTGCCACTACCGATTGAAGGGCCAGCTCCACCTTGGGAGAAAAGTTGCCCACCAGGATGAGCGCCCCTCCCTTGCGAACGCTGGCAAGGGCGGTACTCAGCGGGTCGGTGGCTCCCACCACTTCCAGGCCGATGTCGGCGCCCCGGCCGCCCGTCCGTTCGCGAATATAGGATGGCACATCGCAGCTCTTGGGATTCAGCCCTTCCTCCGCACCCAGTTGCAAGGCCAGCTTCAGCTTTGCATCGTCGATATCCACGGCAAAAACCCGCATGCACCCCGCCAGGCGCAAGGACTGAATGACCAGGAGTCCAATCATCCCGCTGCCGACGACGACAGCTGTGCTGTCCAGTACAATCGGCGTCAGGCCTACGGCGTGGACAGCTATGGATAGAGATTCGATCAGGGCGGCGTGGTCGAAAGAAAGGGCATCTGGGAGCTTATAGACGATATGTTGCGGTACGGCCACGTATTCGGCAAAGGCCCCGTGGCGGCGATATTCTTCGATGGAGACGCCGAGCACCGTACGGTTGTCGCATAGATTGGGCCGGCCTTGCCGGCAAAAAAAGCAGTGGCCGCAATAGATCGTGGAATCGAAGGTCACCCGATCGCCCTCCCGAAGGTGCTTGACCTCCGAGCCGACTTCGGCCACCACTCCCGCTGCCTCATGCCCCATCACCAAAGGAGGGATGCGGCGTCCCGTGCTTCCATCGATTCCATGGACGTCGCTTCCGCAGATGCCGCAGGCCTTCACCCGAACCAGGACTTCGTCCGCCTGGATTGTAGGCTTGGGCATATCCACTACCTCCAACTCCATATACTTCCTGAGCAACAATGCTTTCATGCGACCATCCCTCCTGATCTTTTTCCTTCGTAAGATGACGGAAAAATCTGATTTCACCTGCACGCACATCCGACGCTACTACCATCCTATGCTACTATGCTATGCTATGGGCACTGTGGGCAATTCATTTCTCTCGGTTCGCGGTTGCCATCATTGCTTTCTTGTTTGCTCTCTCTTTCGCACAGAGAAAAGGATTCCCCATCTCGCCTGGCTATCATATAGCGAGGTTCTGCCAAAAACGCAAGGGGGAGACGTGGGGTCAGGTCTGGTTTAACCCAGTCAAGCCCCACAGGAACATCAAAACCCTCTTGTCCTCGGGGCTTCTGATGAGTATAATGCTCAGCCAATGGGGAATCCCATCTCGCCAATGGAGGCTTAAGGACTATGGTAAAACATTGAAGAGACACAGAGCAATGAACAGAACAACACCCCACGACTCAAATTGGAGGAGATTTATTGTGAAGAGCAGTTCATTCAGAAAAGACCGTTGGCGGATCGGTACAGCTCTGATGGTGGTCAGCCTTTTGCTAACGGCTGTCCAGGTTAATGGACGGGATGCCACTGCGCCGGACGTGACGGTGTATGCCGCCGCAAGCCTCCAGAACGCGCTCACGGAAATTGGCAGGAAGTACGAGGAAGCAAACCCCAAAACCAAGGTGCTCTTCAGTTTCGATTCCTCCGGAGCATTGGCCAGGAAAATCGAAGCGGGCGCGCCCGCCGACGTTTACATCTCGGCCTCGGAGAAGTGGATGCAGTACCTGGTGAAGCAACAAAAGGTTCCCTCCGGCCAGAACAAGGTCCTGCTTCGGAATCGGCTGATCTGCGTGGTCCCATTTGATTCCGAACTGAAACTGAAGGGGCCAGAAGATCTCGCCAACGTGAGCCGGATTGCGATTGGCGATCCCGCGCAAGCACCGGCTGGCGAATACGCGATGGAAGCGCTTAAGAAGCTCGGGCTCTGGGAGAAACTGGACCACGGAAAGCGGATGGTTTTCGGATCCAACGTGCGCATTGCCCTCTCCTGGGTCGAATCGAAAGAGGTACAGGCCGGGATTGTATACCAGAGCGATGCCAAGGCATCGACCAAGGTGAAGCAGGCATTCGTCTTTCCATCGGAGAGCCATTCCCCCATCACCTATGTTATGGGGCCGGTGGAAAGATCCGCAGCGGCGCGCGGCTTCATGCACTTCCTGGAATCGGATGTGGCGTCCGACATTTTCAGTCAGCAGGGATTCATTCCCGCAGCCAAGGCAAAGACAGAATAGATGATTGTCTCCGCGGTGTTACTCTCGCTTCTCATGGGTCTTGCGGCTGTGGCCCTATGCTTGGCGCCGGGCATCGCAGCAGCCTGGCTCCTGGCCCGGGGGCGATTCCGCGGTAAACTTATCCTGGAGACCATCATCATGTTGCCTCTCGTGATCCCGCCGGTGGTCACCGGCTATCTCCTGCTGACCCTCTTGGGCAACAACAGCTGGCTGGGTCAGCACCTGCTTGCGCCACTGGGGATCCACGTGGTGTTTACGCGTCTCGGCATGGCCCTGGCGGCTGCCGTGATGGGATTCCCCCTATTTGTCAAGACTACGAGGGCCGCCTTCGAAAGCGTTTCCCCGGAGTTGGAGTGGGCCGCGCGCACGCTGGGATACTCGGCCGTCCGCACTTTTTTCCAGGTCACCCTGCCCCTCTCCTGGCGCGGCATGGTGGCTGCTGGTACTCGCATTCGCCCGCTCACTCGGGGAATTCGGAGCCACCACCATGGTGTCGCCAGGGATGGACGGGTATCGCACCATTTCTCTCGAGATCTTTCGCAGTGTTCAGATCCCCGGCCAGGAATCACAGGTGGTCATGCTCGCAGGCATCTCGATTGCCCTGAGCCTGGGTGCCCTTGCGTTTAGCGAACCGTTAGCACGAATGTACAGTCCGCAGGGACAACCTCGCCTCGCCCCCATACGGCCAGCCTTCCGAAGAGGACACATGATCCAGTTCGATTTCAGTGTGAGGCGCAACTCCTTCCACATGCAAGTGAAGGTCGAGACCGATGCCCGGGTGACGGGGTTGTTTGGGCGCTCGGGGAGCGGCAAGACCACCGTGCTGGAGGCGGTCGCCGGCATCCTCCGCCCAGAACGGGGATCCGTGCGCCTGGCTGGGCGGGTCGATTACGATGGCGCGCTCCGGATCGATTTGCCGCCGGAGCAACGCCCGGTCGCCATGGTATTCCAGGAAAATCGCCTGTTCCCGCATCTCGACGTGAAGGAAAACCTCCTCTTTGGCCAGCGGCGCCTGCCGCCGGCCCGGCGGCACATTGGCTTTGACGAGGTGGCCGATCTGCTCGATCTCGGACCGCTGCTCGAACGGCGCATCGACCAGATTTAGGTGGAGAGGCGCGCCGGATCGCACTGGGCCGAGCCCTTCTGATGTCACCCGAATTCCTGCTCTTGGACGAGCCGCTGACCGGTCTTCATCATGCCCTGCGCGACCGGATACTCGCTTATCTCCTCAGGCTGAAGCGCCAGTTCAACCTCAGCATGCTATATGTCAGCCATTCCCTGCCCGATGTCTTGATTCTGGCTGATTACGTGGTGGTCGGCGATACCGAGACGAAAGGCAATGGCCTGCGTTTCAGCCGCTTTGAACGGGCGGGTGCCCCGCGAGAGATTTTGCCGGACTTGGTTCGTGGCACGTCCGGATCGGCCCTGGAAACAGTCCTACATGGTAAGATCAACCGGATCGTCCCGGAAGAAGGGGTCGCTCTGTGCGAGACGGGGCGCATGAGCATCTGGGTTCCCATCAATCACGGGCACGGCGTTCATATTCGGCCGGGCAGCGAGGTCTTTGTGACCGTGGCCGCCCAGGATCTGCTCCTGGCGTATGGCGACCAGGGCATCGAGACGTCGGCCCGCAATCGGTGGCGAGGGTACATCACCAACCTGTTCGACCTGGGAGTGACCTGGGTGGTCGAAGTAGATGTCGGCGAACCCCTCCTGGTGGAAATCACACCCACTGCCTTCCGGTCCTTCAACCTGGAGCTTTTCACCAAAGTGCATGTCCTCTCTAAGGTCCGGGACCTCCGGGTGTCCGCAGTGGGCTTCGAGCCAGGGTTTGCGGCGCCCGGCGGAACCTGGGAATCCAAAGGTACAACGTGAGTGAAACCGCGAGGCAAAACTCGTGGTCCCTCGCGATCGCTTAGGAGAACTTCTATGGCTGTTCTTGGCCCAACTTTGCCCTTGACAGCCTTGAACCGGGGGAAGTATAAGTGGCTTCAACGTTACGTACCATCGACTCTGACCCGCCCCTCCTAAAGCTTAAGGAGCCATGGAGGCCGGACGATAGGGTGCAACGGGAAACGGTTGCGCCTCCCATGCCTGGAAAGGAGTTCGAGTTGCGGTTACCCTTAGCCGGCGTGAGGCTCGCCTCCGCCGGCCTTCTTGTTTCTTCTTTGGGAGATGAAGGCATGTTAACCTCCCCGCCGTCAGAGGCGGGGCGCCCCGGCAGGGATATCTCAATCGAGCGGAGGCAACTCGGATGAAGACAGTACGGGTGCAGGAAGCGGTAGGCATGGTCCTGGGACATGACGTCACGCGCATTGTCCCGGGGAAATTCAAAGGGCGGGCCTTCAAGAAGGGGCATATCATCAGACCTGAAGACATCGAGGAGCTCTTGAAGATCGGAAAGGAAAACGTTTATGTCTTGGAATTGCAAGAGGGCTCCCTGCACGAAAACGAGGCGGCCCAGCGCATTGCCCGAGCTGCCGCCGGCCAGGGACTCGATTTGACCGAACCGGTGGAGGGCAAGATAAACCTGGTGGCGAATCGCAATGGCCTGCTCAAGGTCAATGCTGACGCCCTTTATCAAATCAATAGCAAGGAAGGGATGGTTTTTGCAACCCTCCACACCAACCAGGTGGTGCCTAATGGACGACCCGTGGGCGGCACACGCATTGTTCCCCTGGTCATCGAGGAGGCGAGAGTTCGTGAAGTGGAAGCAATATGCCAGGCCCATTTTCCACTCGTCGAAATCAGCGCCTTTCGGGCATTCAAAGTGGGCCTGGTGACCACCGGCAATGAAGTCTTCCACGGGAGAATCCAAGATGGATTTGGACCGGCGGTCAGAGCCAAGTTCTCCGAACTCGGGAGCTCTGTGGTGCGGCAAATATTTGTCCCCGACGATGCCTCCCTCACGGCAAGCGCTATCCGCGAACTCCTGGAGCAGGGTGCGGATATGATCGCTGTCACGGGCGGCATGTCCGTGGATCCGGATGACCAGACCCCTGCCGGGATTCGGGCTGCGGGGGGCAAGGTCGTGACCTATGGATCGCCGGTCCTCCCGGGGGCCATGTTCATGCTGGCCTACATCGATGCTGTTCCGGTCGTGGGATTACCCGGGTGTGTGATGTACCACAAGACCAGCATCTTCGATCTGATTGTTCCGCGCCTTCTGACCGGTGAAAGAGTGCGCCGCGAGGATATCGTGTCCCTGGGGCATGGCGGTTTTTGCAGCAACTGTTCGGATTGCCGTTATCCCGTCTGCCCCTTCGGTAAGGGCTAACGGTCTGGGTCTTCAAGGAAGAGCCCTTCCCCACCCCGGCCAGGAGGCCTCATTACAGGAAGCTCTGTCCGTGGGAAGCGCCAGGGCCTCTCTTTGAAGGTGATCATCGAACTGGGGGAAGTCGTCGCCCAGCAGAGCAACGTGTGTCCGGCGGAAAAACTGGGCAGTGGGAGGCACAGCATGAAGGCACTGATTGGAGATCTATGCAGCCTGCTCCGGGAAGGGGCAGATCTGGTTTTGGCCACCATCCTGAGCCAGGAAGGTTCCACGCCCCGAACCGCGGGAGCAAAGATGGTCATCCGCAAGGACGGGAAGATTCGAGGCACCATTGGCGGCGGCCAGTTGGAGGCGCGGGTCATCGCAACCGCCCCGGCGGTTTTTTCATCCCGGCAGGCCCAGATCCTCTCCTTTGACCTCACCGGAGAGGACGCCAACAGCAAGGATATGATCTGCGGCGGTCGCCTGGAAGTCTTGCTCGAACCGATCAACGCAGACATTCATACCCAGACACTCTTTGAGGCGCTTTACCAGGCCCTCGAAACCGGGGAGAAGTGCCTCCTCATCTCTCCCCTCGATCCGGAAGGAAAGGGGCTACTCGGGTCGGACCGGATTGTGGCAATGGCTGACGGAACAGTCCTCGGGGCGCAGAGTGTACCCCCTGACCTTTTAGACCTGATCCGGCAGGAGGCAAGAGGGGTCAGGTATTCCGTGCTCGTTCCCGCTGAGGGACATCGCTTCCTGGTGGAGCCTTCCCTCCCTCCAGGCGCCGTCTATATTCTGGGCGCTGGACACGTAGGGCAGCAAACCGCGTTTTTGGCTTCTTGGGTCGGTTTTCAAACCGTGGTCATGGACGATCGTGAGGAATATGCCAACCGACAGCGATTCCCACGGGCCGATGAGATCCGGGTCCTGCGGTCCTTCGATGCGTGTTTTTCCGGGCTCGAGATCAACCGGGACTCTTACCTGGTCATCGTAACCCGAGGACACCTCCATGACAGGCTTGTCCTCGGTCAGGCACTCACGACCGAGGCGGGTTATATCGGGATGATTGGAAGCAGGAGGAAACGGGATGCGGTTTATGAGGCGCTGGTCGCCGAGGGTTTCCGAAGGGAGGATATGGAACGGGTCTTCAGCCCGATCGGCTTGCCCATCGGGGCGGAGACCCCGGAAGAGATCGCCGTCAGCATCGTCTCTGAGATGATAAAGGTCCGGTCGGGCAGATTCTCATGAAGAAAAGCCGAATTGCCGCGATTGTCCTCGCTGCGGGGTATTCCTCCCGCATGGGCTGCTTCAAACCTTTGCTGCCTATTGGTGGGACAACAGTCCTGGAAAGGGTGATCGCCCTGTTTCGGGATGAGGGCGTCCCTGACATCCGGGTCGTCCTGGGATACCGGGCGGAAGATTTGACGTCCCTCTTGAACGAGGCGGAGGTTCCCTTCGTCCTGAACGAGGAATTTGCAGCGGGCATGTTCTCTTCGATCCTCAAGGGATTTGAGAGCCTGCGGCAATCATCTGTGGATCTCTTCTTCCTCCTTCCGGTGGATATTCCCCTGGTACGGCCCTGGACCCTGAGGCGATTGCTTCGAGCCTTCTCGCCTGGAATCACAAAGGTCCTCTACCCTTCATTTCTGGGGAAACGGGGCCACCCTCCCCTGATGGCCATGGACGTTGCCGATCAGATCACGCGCATGGAGGGCGCTGGCTGCCTCAGGGGAGCCCTGCAGCGGTTTGAAGCGCAGGCGATCCAGGTGGAGGTGCCCGATGAGAACATCCTATCCGACATGGACACCCCCGCAGATTGCCGGAGATTACAGACACGCTGGGAGGATTACGATATTCCCTCGGCCGACGAATGTGAGAGCATTCTGACGAGGGTGCTCCCGGTGGAAGAGAGCGTTTGCAGGCATTCCCGGCAGGTGGCGCGGGTGTCGGCCCTGATGGGAACCGAACTGAATCGCGTCGGCTGCAGGCTGAACCTGGGGTTGATTACTGCCGGGGCCCTGCTCCATGACATCGCGAAGGGCCAACCGGGACATGATCGGGCCGCAGCGGAAATCCTGAGAGAAATGGGCTTTCGCCGGGCCGCAGACATCGCCGCTTCCCACGTGGATATAAATCTTAGAGACGGAGAAACCATCGACGAAGCACAGGTCGTCTACCTGGCCGATAAGATGACCCAGGAAGAGGCCTTTCTCGTTGATTTCACGCCGCGATTCCAGGGAAAACTTGAGCAGTTCGCCGGGACCCCCACCGTCCAGCAGAAGATCCAACAACGACTGGAACATGCCCGAATGATTCGGGCTCGCATGGAGGAGTTAATGGGGCAAAGTTTGGAGGGCCTGGTGCAGGCCCTGGCGTCGGAAGGCGGCTGACAAAGTGGAAAGAGAGCATGAACATTCCTTCCCGCGACGCCTCTACCTCATGCGCCATGGAGACTGTCGATCCGACCAGACCAAGCGGTTCATCGGCCAGGAGGATGTTCCCCTGAACCAGGAGGGGTTGGCCGCGGCCAGGGCCTGGCAGGCGATCCTGAGCACGAAAGGACTTGGGCGCGTTTACTGCAGTGACCTTACCAGATCCCTTAGCACCAGCCAAATCATCACCTCGGGAAGCTCCACCCCCCTGGAGGTGTTGCCTGCGCTCCGGGAGATCGATCTGGGTGAGTGGGAGGGGCTATCCGTGGCTCAGGTTCGGGAACGGTTTCCCCGCGAATACGAGGAGAGGGGAAGGGATCTCCCCCACTTTCATCCACCGGGCGGGGAAAGCTTCTCGGATCTGCGGGACCGGGTGGTGCCCGCCTTCCAGCAGATCGTCTCGCGCATGCAATGGCCAGTCCTCATCGTGGGACATGCTGGCGTAAACCGGGTGATCCTCTGCCACGTGCTCGGCATGCCCATAGCCTTCCTCTTTCGCATCGGACAGCCCTACGGGGCCCTCAGTGTTCTTATGCGTGAAGACGACACCGAGATGAGGGTGGAAGCGCTCAATCTCAAGCATGACTGCAGCCAGGGTGGAATGCTCTGAGGCCGCATCTATTTGAGCCCCCAAGACGATGCCCTGAAGCGCCTTCCTCTTCATATTTTGTGCAACTGCAATTTCAACATAGGCTCGAAAGCTCAAGTCCGACAGGAGCGTTTGGTTTTCCCGGCAACCGGAATCCCCCATTCTCAATTTTGCGCTTGACAGCCTGGAACTCGGGGGGTATAAGCTAATTCAGTAAGATATGCAATCGACTCTACCCGAACCTCCTAAAGCCTAAGCAGCCATGGAGGCCGGGCAATAGGGTGCAACTGGAAACGGTTGTGCCTCCCGTGTTTGGAAAGGAGTTCGAGTTACGGCCTAGCCGGCGTGAGGCTCCCTCCGTCGGCTTTTTTTGTCGCCGGCGCGAGACTCCTCTTCGCCGGCTTTTTTGTTTGCCTATCTCTGGGATCTGGTCAGGACAAGCCTTTCTATGCCCAAGAAGGTATGGACATGGGTCGAAAATCCACCCCGGGTTTCTGTCGGGGTCGTCTCATCATTCCTAGAAGCCTGAAGGAGAAGGAAAGCTCTCGCTTCTCATCTCCGTTAGAGGGCAGGGTGTCGGCCATCGGCCGCGCCCTGAGGTCCTTATGAACCTGAAGCCGGGAATCGTTCCCAAGGAGGTGCCTATAGAATAGAGAAAGATGAAAAGGTCTCGCTTCTCATATCCGTTAGGGTGCAGGGTGTCGGCCATCGGTCGCGCCCTCAGGTCCTTATGAACCTGAAGCCGGGAATCCTTCCCGGGGAGGAATCTTATGGAAAAGGATAAGGATAAGGAAGAAAAGGAGGAGCAAGGTCAACGCGGCATGACCCGTCGTGGGTTCCTTGCCACGGTGGGCGCCACAGCGGTAGGCGTGGCAGCCTCCGGAACCCTCCTGGCTGGACAAAAAGCACAGGCCCAGGAGGTGAAGAAGGCCAGCGAGCTGTACAAGGTAACCCTGCTCATCAACGGCAGGAAGCGCACCATGTTGGTGGAGCCCCGCTGGTCGTTGCTCTTCGTCCTAAACGACAAGCTGGGACTGACCGCGGCCAAGGAGGGTTGTGGACGCGGGGAATGCGGTGCCTGCACGGTACTCATCGACGGGAAACCGCGCTATGCCTGCCTGACCCTCGCCCTGGAGGCGGAAGGCGCCCAGATCGAGACCCTCGAAAGCCTGATGAAGGGGGAGGAGTTGGGGCCGGTCCAGCAGGCCTTCCTGCAGGAGGATGGATATCAATGTGGTTATTGCACGCCGGGGCAGATCATGGCGGCGGAAGGCCTGTTGCGGGCCAATCCCAAGCCGTCCCCTCAGGAGATCGCCCTCGGGATGAGCGGCAACATCTGCCGTTGCGGCGCCTATCCCCACATCTTCAATGCTGTCAAGTTAGCTGCACAGCTGAGAAAGTGAGGTGACCCATGAGCGAAAAATACTATAAGGATTTCGAGCTCCCCAAGACCCCGAAACCGGGAGAGAAACCGGAGCCCTGGGGCAAAACGACGGTCGTGGGTCAGAAGCATCCGCGTCGGGGCGGCTATGAGCGGGTGGCCGGGACGGCTACCTACGCCACGGACGTACGCCTGCCGGGGATGCTTTATGGCGCCATCGTCCGGTGTCCCCACGCCCGTGCCAGGGTGAAGAGCGTGGACACCAGCGCCGCCAAGAAGATGCCCGGCGTCTGGGATGTCATCGATGCCTCCACGCCCGAGGGAAAGGGCAAGGTGGTTCCCGCCTGGACCAGCGACGTCCCGTTGAAGCTGTTCGACTCCGAATGCCGTTACGAAGGCGCGCCCGTGGCGGCGGTGGCGGCGGAAACCCCTTACCAGGCCAATGACGCTGCCCGGGCGATCAAGGTGGAGTACGAGGTCCTGCCCTTCGTCTCTGAAATGGAGGACGCCCTCAAGCCCGGGGCCCCGATCATCTTCGGGACGGACAACAAGATCCTCACCCGCAAGTACGAGCGCGGCGATCTGGACAAGGGGTTTGCCGAGGCGGATGTGGTGGTGGAGGAGTCCTACCGCATGGGAACCCAGATGCAGAGCGCCCTGGAGAGGCATGGCACCGTGGCCGTCTGGGAAGGGGATTACCTGACCTGTTATGACACGACCCAGGGCGTCTACAATGACCAGGCGGGGATCGCCGCCTGCTTCGGGTTGCCCCTTTCCAAGATCCGCGTCATCAGCCCTTACACCGGCGGTGCCTTCGGTTGCAAGCTCCAGATCAACTGGGAGCACGTGTGTGCCATCATCATGGCCAAACGGACCGGCCGGCCGGTCAAGCTGTTCCTGCCCCGGGAAGACGACTACATTGATGCAGGCAACCGGCCGCCGGCCGCAACCAAGATGAAGGTCGGAGTGAAGAAGGACGGGACCCTCACCGCCATCGAATTCATTTCCGATTGCACCGGCGGGCCCGTCCTCCACGGCGGGAGCTGGTGGCATGAGAATATGATCAAGCATCTCTACCTGTGCCCCAACGTCCGCACCGTGGTCACCGACGTGGCCACCAACTCCGGCCTGGCCCGTCCCTTCCGGTCCCCCAACTACGTCGAGGCCGATCATCCCATGGAAATGATTATGGATCTTGCGGCGGAGAAGATCGGGATGGACCCGGTGGAGCTGCGCCTCAAGAATATTCCTGCGGTCAAGCAAGACGACGAAGGCACACCGGCCTGGAGCATATACCCCCTGAAGGAGTGCCTGGTGGAAGGGGCCAAGGCCTTCGGCTGGGAGCAGGCGCGCAAGCGCACCGCCAACCAGAAAGGGCCGATCCGCCGGGGTGTGGGCATGGCCGCCTCCAACTGGGAGTCCGGCAACGGCTGGCTCCCCGGGACGGTCATCCTCAGGCTCTCTGCGGACGGAACCCTCAACATGAACACGGGGGTCACCGAGATCGGCACCGGCTCTGTTACGGCCATGGCCATCGTGGCATCGGAGGAGTTGGGAATCGACCTGGAGAAGATCGAGGTCACCAACGGCGATACCGGCACCACCCAGTGGTCCGAAATCAGCGCCGGCAGCAGGACCACCCCGATCGAGCTCCCGGCCACCCGCGATGCCGCCATCAAGATCAAGCAGCAGTTGCTCCAGATGGCCGCCTTTGACCTGAAGGTACCGGTCGAGGATTTGATCATCAAGGGCGGGGTCATCATCTCCACCAAGGACCCCTCCAAGAGTGAGAAGATCACCGACGTCTCCGGCCTGAAGGCCCAGAAGGTCCTGGTGGGGGTCGGCATTCGCCATGCCCAGCCATCTGCACCCACCAGGCCCATCACTGTCCAGTTCGCCGAGGTGGAGGTCAACACCCGGACCGGAGAGGTCAAGGTGGTCCGTTTCCTGAGCTCCAATGATACCGGTCGAGTGATCAACCCGCTCACTTGCGACAACCAGACCCATGGCGGGATCATCCAGTCCCTCGGCCTCATCCTGAGCGAGGGCCGCATCCTGGACCGGACCCAGACCGGCAGGATGCTCAACAAGAACATGCACGACTACAAGTGTCCCACCATCCTGGACGTTCCCCTGGAAATCACCTGTATCTATCCGGGGGGGCCTGACGAGGTAGCCAACTGGTGCGGAGTCCATGGTTGGGGTGAGCCGCCGAACATACCCACGGCGCCGGCCGTTGCCAATGCCATCTACAACGCCATCGGGGTCCGTTACACCATGACACCCATAACCCCAGCCAAAATAAAGGCCTAACGCCGAAAGGAGGGATGTGAAATGCTGCCCAATTTCGATTACGTTGCCCCCGCATCCGTACAGGATGCGGTCAAGCAGCTCTCTTCCGGCGTGGCCCGAGTCCATGGTGGGGGAACCGATCTGCTGAGCTGTCTCCGGGACGAGGTCTTCACCGCGGACAAGGTCGTAAGCCTCAGCAAGATCAGCGCCCTGAAAGGCATCAAGGCGGCTGGCGGAGGGGTGCGCATCGGGGCGATGACCCCCGTGGCGGAGGTTGCCAAGGACAGCACCATTCGGGCTCAGTATCCGGGCCTGGCCCAGGCCGCCTCCGAGGTGGCAAGCCCACAGCTCCGCAATCAGGGGACCATTGGCGGCAACATCTGCCAGAGGCCCTGGTGCTGGTATTTCCGCGGAGGTTTTGACTGCACGCGCAAGGGCGGGTCGATGTGCTACGCCGTGGCCGGCGACAACCGCTACCACGCCATCTTCACGAAGGATGGGATCTGCTTCATCGTGCACCCTTCGGATACGGCGCCGGCTCTGATAGCCTTGCAGGCCCAGGTTTCCATAGCGGGGCCGGGCGGCACGAGAAAGGTCTCCCTCGAAGACTTCTTTGTGGGTCCAGCGACAGACCCGACCAGAGAGACCATTTTGAAGAAGGGTGAAATTGTGACCGAGATCCTGCTGCCGGCTCCGGCCCAGGGGCTGCGCAGCTCATACCGCAAGGTCCGGGAGCGTCAGTCCTGGGACTTCGCTCTGGCCGGCGTAGCCCTGGCTCTCCAGATGCAAGGCGGTAAGGTTGCCGGTGGTCGGGTAGTCCTGAGCGGTGTGGCACCCGTACCCTGGCGCGCCAAGGAGGCCGAGAAAGCGATTATGGGAAAGGCCTTGGACGCCGGAACGATCGCGCAAGCGGCCGAGGCTGCCGTCAAGGGGGCTGAACCTCTCGATCACAGCGCCTATAAGGTAGCAGTGGTGCGCGGAGTCGTCGAGGAAGCCCTGAAGGCCATGGCCTGAGGTCATTTGATAACCCGCGAGGCTTCTCCTCGCCTCAGCGGCTCTAACGAGGCAAAGGGCACCCCGGGAAATCCCCGGGGTACCTTGCTTTCCATTCTCACATTTTCCGTTGCCAGAGGATAGTTGGAGATATCTATCCCCCCCAACCTCACTTCTGTATCCCAGAGGGAACGGAAGGAAGAAAATCAATGAAAAGGCAATTTCTGATCCTCGTTGGCTTGGCATGTTCTCCTCATGACGGCCTTGGTCGCCTATGGGAGTTCCCGTGTATCCGGTAAAGGGCAAAGTCGTCAACGTCCGATTGGCCGTCTTCGACAATCCCGAGGGGGTCATTGACCTCCATGGTGGTAAGTACTTGTTCGTCTCTAATTCTGCCCTGCACGGCGAAGCGAGCAGGGCCTTCGGCTGGGTGGAGGGATGGCGGAAGCATCAGCCAATTAGAGATCGGCCCCAATGGCGAGCTGAAGATGCTCGATCGTCATATTTGTCAAGGGTTTCACCGGCCCCTCGGGGATGGCGGTCCTGAACGTGGATACCGGAAAATTTGCTGCCGGGACACCATCTTCGCCACGACGGGCTCCGCCCCCATGGCCACTGACCTAACGGGACCCCATACCGATCCAAAGCGGCATAAACCCAAGATCATTGCCATTAACCCGGATAACGGTGTGATCCTGGGCGAGATCAGCTCGGGAGCCGATTCCGTATTCGCGAAGATCAGCGGAGGCCCCGCTCCATCTGGTCAACGCCCTGGGCTTCGATGCGAGGCAGGCAATCTCTACATCGTCGACACCGGATGGGGTCATGATTCTTACAAGCCCGCCTTCAAGTATGCAGGCGGCGTGTGGAAGATCCCGATGGAGAGCATCGATGCCCTGGCAGCGGGCCAAGACGCCTCCCAGACGCCCCAGTTCATCCCTGCCCCAGCTGGCCGGATGGCATGGAGGTGGACCCCATCACCGGGAAGGTATGGTGCAACACGGTCATGCCCCCGGGCGTGGGGACACCCTACAAGGGCGCCTATTGGGCGGTCACCGATGCGGACTTTCGCAGCGGCATCTGCCCGACCCCTGCAAAGGGCCTGGGGAGGCTGGACGGCTGTCGATTTCACGGTAAAGGGCACCAACCTCCAGACGGAGATTCTGAACACCCCCAATGCATTGTGGTGGGCGCCCAGTGAATCGACAGCCTTACGGTTGGTCATGGATCCGGATGTCGTGTTGGCAGGCCCGGCGGATTGACATTAAGACGCTGGCGGATGGAAGCTATCTGTTGTTCGTGCCCGAGCTTACCGCGGTCGAATCCCACCCAGTGGGACGACGAATTGACGGTCATTTGGCTGCCTGCCAACTTCGATCAGCCCTGATCGGACTGATTGGGCCGCAAAGTGCTGAAAAGGGCGTCCCGAGGCAATCCTCGGGGCGCCCTTTTTTGTCTTATCCCCTCTCTCCCCCGCCATTGCAGCAGGACGATCCGGCGATAATCGCACCCGCCCCCAGCAACTGGTGGAGCTCAGTCAGCGCGGGAATCCAAGTTCCCGCGACGGAAGCGAAGCTGGTGGTGTTTCATAAGGATTCCAGGGAGGCGTCCTTGGAATCCTTTTTTTTGCCTCAGCGCATAGCTATGAGCGCTTCGGCGGGATTATCATCCCGTGAGCCTACTCTGCAGGCGTTGTCACAGGGCCCTCGATTCGAATCACGGCAATCTCGGCCGGCCACAGCGCCCTGGTATCGATGGTTCCTGTGGCCCTGTTCAGGACCTGGTAGGTCAATCCGTTCTGCTCAATGTTACGCGGGGTGAAATCCGCCTCGATAAGGCGGATCGTCTCGCCCGTCCGGACGGTGAGCTGCAGGCGGCACCCTCCGGAAACCCCATGCAAGTAGATACCGTAGGGACAGCCCGCCTCCAGGAGAAGGATTTCCGTCAGCTCACTTGGCCTGATTCTACGGATTTTCCCGTTCTCTTGCCCCTGGATACAGGTGTCCTTCAAGGGGGAAAGGAATTCATGGACCGGAACGATCAAACCTCTGGTCGTGATGATGACCCCACCAAAGCTGACCTGCTCCCCTAACGGTATGTCCCTTTCTCCCGCGATGGCCAAATTCAATGGCATCAGGACTGCCATCAGGAAGATCTGCAGGACCATGCAGGCAATGAAACGCGGCATGGATTCCCCGACGCGGCCGTCTCTATTCTCTGTCATCGGAGTTGACCCAGTACCGGACATCCTTTGATTTGCCCTTCCCCTCTTCCATGACACCACCGAGGTGCACGCTTAGGAGCCTTTGCTCTTCCATGGCCCGCTTCCCTTCGATGACTGCATGCTGCACGCCGTTTCCCTCGGCCCGCATGATACCAGGTGAGAAAAGGGACGTAAAGGGGTTTGAACTGGTGGGTTCGCGGGTGTTGATGACAATGAAGCAGGTGGAACATTGGTGTGGCGTACCTGGCGGGATTGCTACTTTGTTATGGAGTGAACCCAAATGGATCACGGTCTGACCTTCCTCTGGTCACACCCTTCCTCTTCTGCCGTCCTGTAAGAGCTTCCGGCACGGGCTCCGCGCAATGGCGTGTAGAGAGTGCTTCCCGAAAGGGATTGACAAGGAGACGGGAGAGGAGTAAAGAGCGAAGAAGGCGGAAGCCAGATCAAGGTAATGTTTGTTGCCAACCAAAAGTTGGTTTCCCTTTTGGAGGAGGTATTGAGGAATGGCACCGGCCAGATCTGTCTTTTTCGGAGATCACGGACCCTCTTGTGTTTGAGGGCGAAATAATTGGAGCTTGAGGAGCACGCAATGTGGAAATCCAAAATCCTGACCATAGCCACGCTGATCGCCCTGATTTTGGGCTTCGTCGCCCTCGACCATGCGGCGGCAAAGAAAAAGAAGGTCTTCGTCCCCGGCTATCTCGGCAAGGCGGTGGAAATGGAGGTTATCGTCGAAGGCCTGGTCTCGGAGATGGGCGAGTTGCCCACCCTGCTCCCCTCCCGCCTCCGGGTGGTGATCCAACCGAATAAGGGGGAAGTCTGCTTTCAATGTCATAAGATCCCCTACCCCACCGCCCCCACGGAGCCACCCCAGTCCTGGCAGACGAAGCTCTCTCCAATTCTCACCACCCCTCCCGCGGGATGGCGCCTGCTGACCCCTACCGAAGGCCCGTTCCAGTACATGGCCGGAGGATGGAGCCCGGACGGAAAGCGCATCCTCTATTCCCTGCGGCTTTCGGAAAAGAATTGGGATATCTGGGTGAAGGATATCGATGCTAAGACCGGGATTCCTCTTGTCACCGGCCCCTCCATCGACCTCGCCCCCGATTGGAGTCCGGATGGAAAATCCATTCTCTTCCAGTCCAATCGGACCGGCAGCAACGACATCTGGATGATGGAAATAGCCTCCAAGAAGCTGATTCAACTCACAGACGATCCGGGGGAGGAGACGAGGCCGATATGGACCCCCGATGGGAAACGAATCATCTTTCAATCCAATCGGGCCGTGAAATTACGATATCTGGCGGATGGATCTGGGCACCGGAGAATGGATTCAGTTGACAAGCGATCCGGCCAGGGATGAGAATCCAGTCATCAGCCCCCGAGGAGACCGGATCGCCTTCGTGTCCGACCGCTCAGGACACAAGGGTATCTGGATCATGAACGCGGATGGCTCGGCGCAGCGGGCGCTCACCCAGGGCTCAGACAATGAGACAGCTCCCACTTGGAGCCCAAATGGAAGGAAGATCCTCTTCTCCCGCGAGCGGGGCGGCAACCGGGATCTCTGGGTGATGAATGCTGACGGATCGGAGCAGATTCGCCTCACCACCTATCCTTCGGCAGAGGCAGATCCTCACTGGAGTCCAGACGGGAGGTGGACCATTTTCTCCTCCAACATCTGCGGCAGATGGGATGTCCTCCTCATGCAGGTGGATTCCTCCATGGTGGATCCTTCCCACAGCCCCATCAAACGCCTCACCGATGGCGAGGCCCGGGAAGTGGGTGCGGCCTGGAGCCCGGATGGGAAGAAGATCGCCTATAACTCCGATGGGGGCAAGCACTGGAGCATCTGGGTGATGGATGCAGACGGGTCCCATAAAAGGCAGCTCACAGCCGATGACGAGGATGCGGGCTGGCCGGTCTGGAGTCCCAATGGCAAGAAGATCCTCTATTGGGCCTGCCGGGAGGGCAATCATGATGTCTGGGTAATGGATGCTGACGGATCGAACAGAAAGCGCCTGACCGATCATCCGGCGCTGGACGGGGAAGGTGAATGGAGCCCGGATGGCAAGCAGATCGTCTTCGTTTCCGAGCGAACCGGAAACGGAGATCTCTATCTCATGGACGCCGACGGCTCCCACCAGAAGCAACTCACCTTCAACGAGAAGGCCCTGGATTGGACCCCTCACTGGAGCCCGGATGGGAAGAAGATCGCTTACCTCTGCGACGATACACCCAAGGCCATTCTGGAGCTATGGGTGATGGATTTGGAAACGGGGGAGAAGAAACCTCTCACCCCCGAGACCCAGGACAACGTGGTGCCCCAGTGGAGGCCGCCGGATGGGAAGGAGCTCCTCTACCAGGGATGGACCGGGGGCACCTACGCCGAGCTCAAGGGCAGCTACGACCTGATGATCATGAACCAGGATGGCAGCGAAAAGAAGACCCTGATTCCCTCCCCGGTTAACGAAATGTCCAATCGCTGGAGCCCGGATGGGAAGCGCATCCTCTTCTGGTCCTGGAGGACGGGCAATCCCGAATTGTTCCTGGTGAACCCAGATGGATCGGGCCTGACGCAGCTAACCGAAAATCTGGCCTGGGATATCTTTCCCGCCTGGAGCCCGGATGGCAAAAGGATCGCCTTCGACTCGGACCGCATGGGAAATTTCGACATCTGGGTCATGGAGGTTCCGAAATGAGCCGCGCGAGGACTGCTGTCCAAGACAGTACCGAAGTTCCCCTTGGACTGCAAAAAGGGCTTGACAAGGCGGGCGACCTACTGTAATAAGGAAGAGCATCATTGTGGTCGTAGTGGTCGGCATCCTTAAACTAACAATCGCAGTCGAGGAAAAGCAAGATGTCGCCGGGGTAGCGTATCTAAACCTTTACCGGAGCGCTGAGTATATGGGCCACAAATAAGAGGCTCGTTCTATGCCTTCATAGGATGAGCCTTTTTGTTTGTTTGTTCCTTAAAAAACTGAGCAGCTAAAGATGCAAGATTTCCTCCGACCTCGTCACTCCCTCCGGGAGGACGGGGCGACACGGTTCAGGGAGCAATCCTTGAGCCCGCCATTGTGCAAAGGAGGTCAGAAATGACCTCCTTTTTCTTTCTCCAACCCATACTCTAAGGAGGGAGGGGAATATGACAGAAAAGGGCATTACCCGAAGGGATTTCATGAAGAAGACGCATTCAGTACGCCAGCGCCGCGGCGGTAGTGGGCGGCATGGCGGGGTTGGAGGGACTGAGCCCATCTCCGGCCATCGCCGGAGGAGGGGGTGCCGTATTGGCGGCGGCTGGCTATAGCGTGGATCCGGACCCACGGACTGCGGGAAGAGAAGCTGCGGCAATGGCCAAAGCAGAAGGTCAAGAAACCCATGTTGGCGATGGTCTTCGCCGATCCGCCCCATAAAGATATGGAAAGCATCCTGGCCGGTGTGACCTCCATCATCGGAAGTCAGGTTCCTCTGGTGGGACAGACCACCGGGTATGCGGGAGGCTATTCCATATGCCCCGCCGGCTGCATCCCGAAGTCGGTAGCCGTCATGCTGTTGGAGTCCCCCTATCTCAAGGTGGGCATCGGCTTGGGGACAGGCTGCAAGGCAGATCCGAGGGCTGCGGCCAAAAAAGCCACCCTGGATGCCATCAAGGACCTCAATTATAACCCGTGGAAAGATCTCCAGAAGGTGAAACCGGGCCCGGCTCTGGTCAAGCATGCCCCCTACACGGTCATGATGATGGATGACGGCTACGCCGGGGTGGTGGATTATGAGATCTATGGGATTCAGGATGTGATGGGTTGGGCGCCGCTTGTGGGAGGTTGTGCCGGGGACGATGGGAGCCTGGGAAAGTCCCTCCTGTTCTTCCGGGGAAAGGTCTACAACGATGCCATCGTGATTACCATCTTCTCCGGCCCGGTGAAGATGGGCTATGGCTGTGGTATCGCCTACAAACCCGTTCCCGGCAAGTTCGGTGTGGTGACCGCGGGGGATGGATTCCGGGAGATCTACGAGATCAATGGAAAGCCCGCCCTGGATGTCTGGTTTGAGTGGTCAGGCTCCCCTCGGGATGAAATCATGAATAAAGGGGCGATGTTCCCGTACAACCAGTGGCATCCTATCGGGGTCCAGGAACACCTCTATCCTGAGTGGATCTGGATCAAGGATCCCTTCCGTTTCATCAAGGAGAAGAATGGATTGGGAGTGGGAGGAATCGTACCGGTCGGAACTACCGTTCATCTCCTCGAAGTCACGCCCGACACGGTCATTGCCGACAACGTGAAGAGCCTGAAATATGCCCTGGACTATGAGGGGATCAAGAAGGTGGCCGCCATGATCGGATTCAACTGCGTGGAGCGCCTCACCATCCTCCAGACCGAGGACGGCAAGGTGACCGAGAACTTCAAGGCGATCATGGACGTGGTGGGAAATCCCCCCGTCGTCGGAAACGCCGGCGCCTGGGGTGAGCAGATGTTCGCTCCCACCGGCAACATCGGGGCCCAGAACATGACCCTCTGCTCCCTGCTGATCGGAGATGAACTGATCAGCTAAAAGGGCCGCGCTCCATTCGACGTCCAGTGTTGAGTTTGTATTCGCCTCCGACCTCGTTTCTCCCCCCGGGAGGACGGGGCGATAAGGTTCAGGGAGTAATCCCCGAGCCCGCCATTGCGCAAAGGAGGCCTTTGAGAAAAGGCCTCCTTTTTATTTCCCTAACTTGTTTCCCCAACTTGTTTCTTCAGCCGTAAACCCCACAGAAAAGGAGGTGAGGTTTATAGGACGACTTGGATGGTATAGGCAACTATGACCAACCCCGAAAACGAAAAGGAGGTTTAGGCGTGTCTGATCTCAAGGAAAAGGAAAAGAAGGAGATCCAAGAAGAGGAGTCGGACCTCATCGAGAGGCTGAAGACTCCCACCCGGCGGGATTTCCTGAAAGGCTTGGCGATCGGTGCGGGAGGGCTGGCCCTGGCCCCCATGCTCCCCAAGGGGACGTCTGAGGCCATCGACCTCGATTACTTCCCGATGAAGCAGGTCTCTCAGGGACAGAATGTCCAGGGAGGACGAATCGTCCACGATTATCGGGCCTGCACGGGATGTCAGACCTGTGAGTTGGCCTGTGTCATGGCGAATCACAAGGAGGTCAACCCCTCCAAATCCCGCATCAAGATCTACCGTTACGAGCCGCAGGTCTTCGTCGGAATCGTCTGCCAGCAATGCATGGATAGACCCTGCGTGAATGCCTGCCCGGTAGAGCCCGACAAGGACGGCCGGAGGGCCCTGTACGAGGATCCCAAGGTCAAGTGCCTGGCGGTAAATACTGCCCGCTGCATCAACTGCGGCAACTGCGTGGAGGCCTGCAAGGCCAAGCGCAACGCCAATATCTACCTGAATGCCAAGAACATTCCCGACGGATATTGCACGCTGTGCGGCGGCGATCCCCAGTGCGTCAAGGCCTGTCCGCAGAACGCCCTGATGACCGTGCCTCGCACCACGGACGGGATGTATGGGGCCAAGTCCGCCGACGTCCTGGCCAAATGGGCCATTGACACCCTCTTTGGCGGGCCGAAGACGATCATCGAAAACGGAATCCAGGTGCTGAAATAGGTTGGTTTCTTCCACATAGAAAAAGGAGGTAAGAAAAGATGCCTGGAGGATATGCAGGCACTATCTTGGAGGTCGATCTGACCACAAGAAAAGTCACCAAGAAGAAGTTGGATATGAACGAAGCCAAGATGTTCATCGGAGGAAGGGGCCTGGGCGCCAAATGGCTGTGGGACCGCGCTAAGCCGGGGGGAAGCCCCTTTGCTCCGGATAATCCATTGATGTTTATGTCTGGCCCCCTCAACGGTCTGCCCTCTCCCTCCACCAGCCGGCTGACCATCGTCACCAAGTCGGGGACCACCTTCCCCAAGTCAAACCCGAAGACCGCGGGTATGTTGCACACCAACATGGGGGGCCGCTTTGCCCCCGAGATGAAGTTCGCCGGATACGATGCGATCATCGTGACCGGCGCGGCCTCCAGCCCGGTTTGCCTGGTGATCGAGGACGACAAGGTGGAGATCCGGCCCGCGGACAAGTACTGGGGGATGGGCAACTATCAGTTGCAGTCGACCCTCGATGAGGATTTCGGTCGGCGGTGGCGGAGCGTCATGATCGGACCGGGGGGCGAGAACATCGTCCGGTATGCCAACGTCATCAGCGAGATCCATCGCGCCTGCGGCCGGGGCGGCGCCGGCGCGGTCATGGGCTCCAAGAAGCTCAAATTCATCATCGCCAAAGGGACCAAGCCCATCGGCATCGACAATCCGGCCGCCTGGAAGAAGGCCAATATAGCGGCCTACAAGAATTGTATGGCCGCCAACAGCGGCGGCTTCGGCTTCTCCGACTGGAGGCGCCTGGGCACCGGCATGGTCCTCTCCGGGGCCAGCGACTGGGGACAGGAGGCCTGCTACAACTTCAAGGAAGGCACCTACGACAAGATCGATGGGATGGATGGAGAGACGGCGGTCCGCAACCTCTGGGTCGGAAATTATGGCTGCTACATGTGCCCCATCTCCTGCATGCACCGGGGTGTCGTGCGATCGGGCAAGTTCGCCGGCATGACCCATGATGGGCCCGAGTACGAGGGCGTCATGATGGGCGCCAACTGCGGGGTCCAGGATCTGCCCGGCTGGCAGGCCAACATCGGCGCGTCGGACGACTACGGACTCTGCTTTATCTCCATGGGCAATGTCTTAGGATTCCTCATGGAGTGCTACGAAAAGGGGGTCATCACCGCGGCCGATCTCGATGGCATCGAGATGAAGTGGGGCGATGTGGACGCCATGCTGGCGATCCAGAAGAAGGTGGCCTACCAGGAAGGATGCGGCAAGCTCATCGGCCAGAACCTGAGGGCCATGGTCGCGGCCTGGGGCAAGGGCTGCGGCGACTACGCCATGGAATGCAAAGGCCAGGGTTATGCCGCCTGGAACATCCGGGTCGGAGATACCCATATGAGCTACGCTACTTCCAGCCGCGGGGCCGACCACCTCGAGAGCGGCAACATCCCCACCCAGAACCTCCGCGTCATGAACGATGCCCTCGGCCAGTGCCTCTTCCCGGTCATCTCCGGGATCAGCGCCGAGAACCTGAAGGATCTGCTCAACGCGGCCACCGGCCTCAAACTCACCATGGAGGATTACTGGAAGACCGCAGAGCGCATCTACGCCGTGGAGAAAAGCTTCAACCTCCGGGAGGGGTTCACCCGGGAAGATGACCATCTGGTGCCGCGGGCATGGGAGCCTTTAACCTATGGACCCAAGGCGGGAACCAAGCTGACTCCGGAGGGATTCCAGAAGGAACTGGACGACTACTACAAGGGTCGAGGTTGGGATCCCAAGACCGGTGTGCCCACCAAGGCCCGGATCAAGGAGTTGGGTCTGGCTGGCATGGCCGGAGATGCAGGGATACCCCACTAATTGCCGATGATTGATCTCAACTGAGACAAGGTGCCCCGAGAGAACCCCGGGGCACCTTCGTCCTCTGGCCTTCGCATCTATCCGTTCGAAAGAATCGTGATTCCATCAGGCGACCTGTTTTGTTTGGCGCTTGCCCCCCAACCTCGCTTCTGTTCCCCGATGGGAACGGAGAGGAGAGAAATCGATGAAAAGACAATTTCTGATTCTCCTTGGCGTGATGGCTGTCCTCCTCATGACGGCCTTCGCTGCCTATGCGGAGTTACCGGCCTGGCCGGTAAAGGGAAAGGTCGTATGCCAGTTGTCCGTCTTCGACAACCCCGAAGGGGCCATCGTCTCCATGTGCGGCAACTATCTGTTTATTTCCAACTCCTGTACCGCCAAGGCCAAGGAAGGCTTTTACTGGGCTGAGGGCCGGGGAAGCATCAGCAAACTGGAGATCGGCCCCTACGGCGATCTGAAGATGGTCAATCGTGGGTTTGTGAAGGGTCTGACCGGCCCCCTCGGCATGGCGATCCTGAATGTGAATACCGGAAAATTCCCTGCCGGGACCCTCTTCCTAACGGCGGGATCCGGCCCCATGTCCACGATCGATGGGACCCCGATCACCGATCCCAAGAGGCATAAGCCCAAGCTCATGGCCATTAACCCAGCCAGCGGCGATGTCCTGGGCGAGATCAACCTGGGTGTGGGTTCCGCATTTTGGAAGGTTACGGGAGCCCCGCTGATGTTGGTCAATGCCCTGGCCTTCGACAAAAAGGGAAACCTCTATATCGCTGACAGCGGTTTCGGAGGCGACACGTACAAACCGGCGTTTGCTTACAAGGGCGGCGTGTGGAAGATAGCGGTGGAGAGCATCGATGCGTTAGCGGGGGGGCAGCAGAATCCTCCCAAGATGCCCCAGTTCATCTTCAATCCCAGCTGGCCAGATGGCATCGAGGTGGATCCCATCACCCAAAAGGTATGGTACAACACGGTCCTGCCGCCTAACGATGCCGACCCCTACAAGGGCGCTTACTGGGCGGTCACCGATGCGGATTTCGACAGCGGCACTCAGCCCGAGCCCCTGGAGAAGGGTCTGGGGAGATTGGATGGTGTCGCCTTCACGGTAAGGGGCACCAATATCCAGACGGAGATTTTGAACAGCCCCAACAGCATCGTGGTGGTGCCTCCGGGCGGAAAGGCCTATAGACTGGCCTTGGAACCGAATATCGTGCTGGAAGGGCCGGCTGACATCGCCTTGAAGACCCTGGCGG
This sequence comes from uncultured Methylomirabilota bacterium, assembly GCA_963718295.1. Lineage (GTDB taxonomy): Bacteria > Methylomirabilota > Methylomirabilia > CAVQYV01 > CAVQYV01 > CAVQYV01. Next base: position 272,449 of record CAVQYV010000003.1, read on the forward strand.
ATGGAAGCTACCTGTTGTTTGTGCCGGAGCTGATGGCAATGAATCCTACCCAATGGGATGAGAGAGTCACAGTCATATGGCTGCCGGCTGACTTTGACAATCCTCAATAGTCGGAAGTAGACCGCAGTAGCCAGCCTGCTTGGGGCGTCCCGAGGCAATCCTCGGGACGCCCTTTTTTGTCTTATCCCCTCTCCCCTCGCCTCCTCGGAATCTGAAGCAGAAGGATTCCACCCACAATCAGGCTCGCCCCTACCAGCTGCTGCAGGCTCAGCCTTTCGGACAGAAAGAAGGTGGCCAAGAGGACGGTGATGACCGGCTCCAGGGTACTGATGATGGCAGCGCGGGAGGCCCCGATCTTCTCCAGACCCGCAAAAAAAGTCAGGACGGAGATGACAGTGCAAAGAAGGGCCATAATGACGATCAGGGTCCAAGCCGTGGCCGACAAGCGGAAATGGAGGCGGCCGAGGGCCAGTCCATAGACGATGAACTGGGCCGCTCCGAAGGTGATCACCCACAGGCTCACCACCCGGGGGGGATAATGGGCCAGGATCTTGCTGCCCAGGACGATGTAGAGGGAGTAGGCGACGCCGGATCCCAGAGGCAAGAGGGACCAGAGGAGATTCCCCTCCATCCGGGAGGACCAGACCATAAGGGCGCCTCCGCCGATGACCAGACACAACGCCACAACCTTCCGCAGATCAATCGAGTCTCGGAGGAGCCAGGCCGAAAGGAGGGTGGCCAGGGTGGGATAGGAGGAGAAAAAGATCATCTGGGTGAGGGAGGCGGAGATGTGGAGCAAGGCATGGAAAAAGCACAGGGCGGTAAATCCAAAACCCAGGCCTGCCATGAGGAATAGCCGCAGAAGGTCTCGGGGCGCCACCTGCGCGGTAGGAGCGGCGGGCCACCATAAAGGTCCACAGGAAGATGGAGGCCAGGCTCAGACGGATGGCCAGTAGGCTTTCGATGTTGAGCCCAGAGGAGAGGGCGATCTTTCCCCAGATGGGGGTGGAACCGAAGGCGGAGGCGGAGATGGCAACCAGGAGGGCGCCTTTCCCCTTTCGGGAAAGTGCCATCTCAGAGGCAGGTCCCGGTGAGGCGGCGAAGTGCCTCCAGATACTTCTCCCGGGTCTTCTCAATGATCTCAGGGGGAAGCTCGGGGGCAGGAGGGCTCTTGGGCCAGTCGAGGGAAAGGAGGTAGTCTCTCAGGAACTGCTTGTCGAAGCTGGGCTGAGGGCCTCCCGGCCGATAGGAATCTTTGGGCCAGAAGCGAGAGGAATCGGGGGTGAGGATCTCATCGATGAGCAGCAGCCTGCCATCCACCGTCCCCATTTCGAATTTGGTGTCGGCAATGATGATCCCCTTCTCTTCCGCGATCTTCTGCGCCCTTTCGTAGATGGCAATGCTGATCGCCCGGATCTTCTCCGCCAACTCCTCTCCGAGCAGGCGCCCTACCTCTCCGAAAGAGATGTTCTCGTCGTGAGCCCCGATCTCCGCCTTGGTGGCCGGGGTGAAGATGGGCCGAGGTAAGGACGCAGACTCCTGGAGGCCAGCGGGGAGCCTCACACCGGAAATCTCTCCGCTTTCCTGATATTCCTTCCAGGCAGATCCCGAGAGGTATCCTCTTACCACGCATTCCACGGGCAGAGGTTGGGCCTTCTTCACCAGCATGGATCGGCCCTCCAGGATCTTTGCATATTCCTGGCAGGGAGCGGGGAAATCCTTAATCTCAGTGGCAAGCAGGTGGTTCTCTACAAGGTCTTCCATCTGCCGAAACCAGTAGATGGAAAGCTGGGTGAGGATACGGCCCTTGTCCGGAATCGGGTTGGGCATGACCACATCGAAGGCGGAGATACGATCAGACGCCACAATCAGGAGGGTTTCTCCCAGGTCATAGATGTCTCTGACCTTCCCCCTTCCCTGCAGGCGCAGTTTTGGCAAGTGAGTTTCGAGGATGGCTGGCTGGGAGGACATGGAGTGCCTGATGATCCCAATACCTCTGGCGCTTACTTCTTCTCGGATCCTTCTGGACCTTCCTTGACCTCCCCTTTGGACTCCTTCTTGGGGGTCACATCGATGGCGTCCTTTCCTTCGATGGCCTCTTTGAAACCGCGGATCGCCTTTCCTATGCCGGAGCCGATCTGGGGCAGCTTTCCCGCCCCGAAGATAAGCAGCACGATCACCAGGATGATCATCAATTCAGTAAAGCCAAGCCCAGGAATCAATTTCTTTTCCTCCATTCGGAATTCTTTAGCATGGAAAAGCACCTCCATGAGTGGAGGGAATCATGCCATCTTCTCCCCGGCTTGTCAATTAAAAAGGCCACATCAAAAAGGCCAACAGAGCCAGGGTAGCTATCTTCCGTAGAGAGTACGCTCATCACCCACCCGTCGCGTCAATTTGATCTCATCGAAATGCTCCAGCAAGGGGATAGCCCACTTCCGGGAAATCCCAAGCATATCCTTGAATTCCGAGACGGAGATATGAGGGCTTTGCCGCAAACGATCCAAGAGCGTCTCTTTTGCCTTCTCATAACTCTCCCGGTGAAAGAGGAGATCTCCTTTCACCCGAACCAGGGTCCCCTCATCGATCAGCAGGCGCACCAGATCGAAGGCCCGCTTTTGATCCAGGGCCACCCTCGGCCAGACCTCCCCCAGAGGAGATGGCTGAAACCCCGCCTCCCGATAAATTCCCTCCAGCGCCGATTTGATCTTCTCCTCCTCCGCCCCCAGTCGGGGACGATGAGCAGCCAGGCGGATCTTCCCCTTTTCCGTGGCGATCTTTCCCCCCTCCCTCAGGTGGGCAAGGGCCTTCTGGAAGAGGCTGATCTCGGGGGCGGGGGAGAGCTTTCCCCTCAGATCTTCCTGCATCATTCCCTCTTTCAAGGGCTCCTGCTCGTGGAAGAGGAAGAGCTGGTGGAGGATCTGCTCCTGGATCCGCATGTGGATCTCGGCATGGAGATAGGTCACCTCCTTTTCTGGGAAGACGATGACCTTTCCCTCCCGGATCAGGGTCTGCAAATGGCCGGTTAAGGTCTCTGGATCCATCCCCGACGCCGGGACCAGGGCAGAGAGGGAAAGCGAGCGGGTAGCCGAGGCACGGATGACCTCCTCCAGCCTTTGGGCCGGATCTCCTTCCAGCATGTACCTCAATGCCTCCAGTATCTTGGCTTGGCGCGATCGATGCCGCATCGGATTCGGATCCAGGATTTCCCCGCCTCCAATGGTGATGGCGGGAGAGTAGCTCCGAAGCACAAACCGATCTTTAGGCAAGAGGGCGGCGGGGGCCTCCAGGCGGATCTGAATGAAGGTCTCCTGGCCCGGGGGAATCTCATCTGCTTCCAAGGGGATGATTCGGGCCAGGATCTCTGAGGTTCCGGCATGAAACCGGACCCGGGATCGGGCCTTCAGAGGCCGGGGAGAGGACTTGAGGTGAAGGAATCGGGCATCCAGAAGGGTGCTCGACCGAAGCTGTCCCGGGAGGCTGAGGACATCTCCCCGACTGATCTGGGAAAGCTCGATATTGGCGAGGTTGATCGCCGTCCGCTGCCCGGCAGAGGCCTCTTCCACGAAATGATTATGGACCTGAAGCCGCCGCACCCTCGTGGTCAAATGATCCTTACCCGAATAGACCTGCACCTCCTCCCCCACCCCAATACGGCCGGAGAGGAGGGTTCCCGTGACCACCGTTCCGAAACCCTTAATGGTGAAGGCCCGATCAATGGGCAGGCGGAAGATTCCGGAGGTGGGTTTTTCCTCCGAAGATCCTGCCAGGGCAAAGATGGCAGAGACAAGTTCCTTAAGGCCTTGGCCGGTGACCGCAGAGCAAGCGATGATGGGGGATCCTTCCAGGAAGGTCCCCCTCAGGAACTCCTCCACCTCTCCCTTCACCATCTGGAGCCATTCGAGATCGACCAGATCCGATTTGGTGAGGGCTACCAGGCCTTTCTTGATCCTCATCAGGTCACAGATATCCAGATGCTCTCGGGTCTGGGGCATGACGCCCTCATCGGCAGCGATGACCAGCAGGGCCAGGTCGATGCCCGCTACCCCAGCCAGCATGGTCTTCACAAAACGCTCATGGCCGGGAACATCTACAATCCCCATCTCCAGATCACCCGGAAGGACCAGGTTCGCGAATCCCAGTTCGATCGAGATCCCTCGTTCCTTTTCCTCCTTGAGCCGATCCGTGTCGATGCCGGTGAGAGCCTTTACCAGAGCCGTCTTGCCATGATCCACATGCCCAGCTGTCCCCAGAATGATATGCTTTCCCAATCCTTTACCTCCTTATATCTCAATATATCACGAGGACTCCTTCACTGAAAAGCGCCTTATGGGGGCGGAAATTGAATTGACCCGCCTCTCCGAATATCTTATAGTATGCCCGGCTTCGAAAGCGGGACGGTCGAGGACTGAGAGGAGGGGGAGTATGCCCAGAAATATGAAGCTCGCAATTTTGCTTGCCACCATCAACTTCATCGGGGCGATCTGGCCGGTGACTTATCTGGTCAACCGGATTCAGCCCTTCGTCTTCGGATTCCCGTTCTTCCTCTTCTGGACGACCCTTTGGATTCTGGTCTGCTTCATGAATCTGGCCTTCTGCTACCTCCTGGTTGAGAGGAAGAGGGGGGACCGGACATGACCAGCATCAGTCTCTGGATCATCATCGGCTGGCTTATCCTGAGCACAGTGGTAGGAGTGCTGGCCGGGGTGAAGCGGAAATTCTCCATGGAGGAGTGGTTCGTGGGACAGAGGGGATTCGGCCTGATCCTCTTCTATGTGGTGGCCGCCGCAGAGATCTACAGCGCCTTCGCCTTCCTGGGCCTTGCGGGCTGGGCTTACAAGTTCGGCTCTCCCATCTACTACGCCCCCATGTACAACGTCCTGGCCTACACCCTCTTCTTCTTCATCGGGCCCCTGATCTGGAAATTTGGCAAGGCTCACGGGTATGTCACCCAGCCCGATTTCTTCATCCACCGCTATCAATCCCCCTCCCTGGGAATAGTGGTGGCGATCATCGGCTTCCTCTTCACCATCCCCTATCTGCAGCTCCAGATCATGGGAACCGGAATGATCATCCAGCTTTCCAGCGGAGGGGCAATCAACTGGAAAGCCGCGGTCATCGTCTCTTCCCTGGCCTCTGTCATCTTCGTCACCGTCAGCGGGCTGCGAGGAATTGCCTGGACCAATTTCCTGCAGGCGATCCTGATGCTGGTGACCATGTTCTCCTTGGGATTCTTCTTCCCTCACAAGTTCTTTGGAGGGGTGGGAGAGATGTTTCAGCGACTGGCCGAGGTGAGCCCCCAGCACCTGGTTCTGCCGGGAAAGGCGGGGACGATGGGATTGGGCTGGTACACCAGCGCAGTTCTGATGTGTGCCCTGGGGTTCTGGGTGTGGCCCCATCTCTTTCTCACCACTTACTCGGCCAAGAACGTTCAGATCATCCGCCGAAATGCGGTGATACTCCCCCTCTTCGCCTTGGCCCTCATCCCGATCATGATCGTCGGCTATACCTGCTTTCTGCTGGCTCCCGGTCTGAAGGAGCCGGATCACGCCATGCTGGTCACCCTCACCCGGTACTTCCCTCCCTGGGTGGCCGGGCTGGTGGGCGCCGGAGGGACGGCCGCTGCCATTTCCACCTCCTCCGCCCTGACCCTCTCTGCCTGCACCCTCTTCTCCCGCAATATCTTTCAAAGAGGGATCTACCCCAAGGCCAGCGACGACCAAACTGCCCGCCTGGCGCGCTTCCTGGTGCCGGTGGTGACCATTCTGGCGGTGGCTCTGACCTTCATGCGGCCCAAGATGCTGGTGGCGTTGCTCCTCCTTGGCTACTCCGGCATCACCCAGTTCTTCCCTGGGGTCTTCCTGGGCCTCTTCTGGCGGCGGATCACCAAGGCGGGCGTCTATGCCGGAATGCTCGCGGGGATCGCCACCCTCTTCATCATCAATTATGGCCTCAAGGTATCTCCTTACGGCATCTTCTTCGGCTTCTGGGCCCTCCTCGTCAACCTGGCCGTCTGTCTCCTGGTCACCCTTTTCACCAGCCCCCCACCCCAAGAGGCTTTGGATCGCTTCTACTCGGCTGAGTGATGCTCCCCGCCCCCAGGGCGGGGCTTCCCGGAAACGAAGACGAGACCGCGCAGCCAAAGCTACATAAAGCTTGATCGATCTGCGATGGAAGAGTCTTTGTCCCCATAAGCTCGATAATGGGGGGGAAATGGAAGGAGCAGACCTGTCTTGGTTTGATGCACGTAGAGGCTCTTGGAGGCGTGGAGGAGGGACTATCCTGTCGAGGTGAATTCCTCGGGGAGCATAGAAAAAGGAAACCATTGTGGAGCATACCATCCTGATCATTTGTGGCATCATAACCCTATACTGGGCTGTCATTACGCTGAAGTGTGCCTTGGCCCAGAGGCGCATCCATTGGCTATCTCCATCTTCTGCCCCCGTCCATGAAACCAGGAAGATCAGTGTCATCATTCCGGCACGAGATGAGGAGCAAGATATTGCCCCTTCACTTTGTTCGGTTCTGAACCAGGAAGGGGTGGAGCTGGAAGTGATCGTGGTGAACGACCACTCGACCGACCGGACGGGCGAGATCATTGACGCAATCGGGCGGTCTGATCCCAGAGTGACGGTCTATCATAATCCACCATTGACGCAGGGATGGCTCGGCAAGTGCAATGCCATGCAGTACGGGGCTGGCACGGCAACCGGGGACTATCTCCTGTTCACCGATGCGGACATCATCCATACGCCGCGCTGTTTTGCCACTGTGCTCAAGGTGATGCAGGAGGATGCCTATGACTTCATCAGTGTACTACCCCTCTTCGAGAACCGATCTCTTTGGGAAAACGTGAACATGCCGATTTACTTCTTTGGGGTGGCAAGACTGTTGGCAACTCCCGGGCTGGAAGACCCCGACTCACCGAACGCAGTGGCATCGGGCGCTCTCATGCTCATGAGAAGGAAGCTATTTTGCGCGATTGGAGGCCTCGAAGGCGTCAAAGATGAGATGGCTGATGACATTGGATTGGCGCGCCTGTTGAAATCCCGCCACTATCGTGTTGGCTACAGGCTTGCACCGGAGTGTTTGCGGGTGCGGCTGTTTAAGAATAACCGTGACGCCTTTTGGGGAACCACCAAGAACATTTTGTTGGCGGTCGAGGGGCGCCCGTGGCTTGCCATCCCACTACTGATCCTGGGGGTCCTGCAGAACTGGATGCCTCTCTTGTCAGTGGCTGCCGGGATATCGCGTGGCAATGGACTTCTGCTGCTGGTCGGGATGGTCACGTATGGGATTCAATACCTGGGCTTCTTTTCTGTCCAGCGCCTGTTGCGCTTTCGCCCGCTCAAACTCCTGTTCTACCCATTGGTGGTGATTGGGGCCACGGCTTGCATATTGCGGGCCCTGTCCTACCATGCAAAAGGAGCCATCTTCTGGCGCGGGCGGGAGATACAGGTGGGGAAGAAGAGGAGCCTGGTTCGAAGTACGCTATGAAGCTGTAGTAGAACCTATAGCCCCATGGACGCCCCTGACAGTGAGGTCGGCCTCGCAGGGGTGCCATGGAAAAACCGGGCATTCTATTTCGGCTTGCGAAAAAACAACAGAGAATATTTGACAGAGAGGAAATAAAGGTGTATTATGCAATAGTGATGTGACACGCAGAACGCCGCGATAGAGGCCCACCCAGACATCAGCCCAAGACGTCTTCATACCCCGCAGGTCTTCGGTTCAACTCTGGCCCCGCTATTTGGTTCTAATACATCCTTGCATTTTGATAGGATTACGGGCTTTCAGGAAATAAGTCCTGATGGCCTTTTGCTCGTGCACCCGAGCGTGGTTTCTCGCGAGGTATGCATCACTGTTGACCCCGTATTATGCGGGGGCATAGCCGTACTTACTTTGTTGCTTTTCGTCCATCACACCCACATTCACCATCACCGTCCGGGTGATCATAAAACGCAGGTCGATGGCCACAGGCCACTCCGAGCCTGCCACAGAAAGAAGGTTACATGAGTTTTGCTTCGTTCAATCTCCATCCGCAAATCGCGGCCGGCGTCAAAACGCTCGGCTATCACACACCAACCCCCATCCAGCATCAGGCCATCCCTCCGGTGCTCCAGGGACAAGATATCATGGGCGTCGCCCAGACCGGAACAGGCAAAACAGCGGTCTTCGTGCTGCCGATTCTTGATCGCCTGATGAAAGCATCACGCGGCCGTATCCGCGCTCTCGTCATCGCGCCGACGCGCGAGCTGGCAGAGCAGATCAATACCGCCATTGCCGACCTGGGCCGCCACACGCACCTGCGTAGTATCACGATCTACGGCGGCGTAGCCATGAACCCGCAGAAACAGAAACTGCGCGCTGGCGTCGAGATCGTGGTCGCCTGTCCCGGCCGTCTGCTCGATCACATCAATCAGGGCACAATCAGCCTCTCGAATCTGGAGGTGCTCGTGCTCGACGAGGCGGACCGGATGTTCGACATGGGCTTCCTGCCTGATATCCGGAAGATCATCAAGCACCTGCCGGCCAAGCGACAGACGCTGTTATTCGCGGCAACCATGCCCGACGATATCCGGCGGCTGGCCCATGACGTCCTGCATGCCCCGGTCACGGTAGAGGTCAATCCCTCCGCCCCGGCAAGCACGGTGGCGCACGCCCTCTATCCGGTCGAACACCACCTCAAGACCTCGCTCCTCCTCGAACTGCTGCGCCATACCGATACGGAGTCGGTCCTGATCTTTACCCGCACCAAGCATCGCGCCCAGCGCGTGGGACAACAACTGAAAAACGCCGGCTACCGCGCCGCATCGCTCCAGGGGAACCTGTCGCAGAACCAGCGCCAGGCGACGCTCGACGGATTCCGTGACGGCTCGTACCGGGTCCTGGTTGCTACCGACATCGCGGCCCGCGGCATCGATGTCTCACGTATATCCCACGTCATCAACTACGATATGCCCGATACCACCGATTCGTACACGCACCGGATCGGCCGCACCGGCCGGGCTGCGAAGACCGGGGATGCCTTTACCTTCATAACCCGTGAAGACGAATTCATGGTGAGAAGCATCGAGCGTCTCCTCGATGAGAAGGTGGAACGCCGCACGCTGAAGGGCTTCGATTACAGAAAGCCCACACCGGCGCGCACTGTTGAGTTTGTCCGCCCGCCGCGTGAAGCGCAGCGCCGCCCACAGCAGGGAAGACCGGCGCCCATCAGGATCCGCACCGCTTCTGCTGCCCCGCACAAAGGGCATCAATAAGGATACGGATTCCCCTGGGAGGTATTTCGAGAAATGAAAGTAACTCGACTCTATAACGGACCTGATTCCGAATCGCATTTCGAGGATATCGATATACCACTGAAGGACGCGGGCGAGATCGGCCGGCTCTCCAAACGAATTTCCGCGACCGGGATCATCTTTCGGGAGACGGACGCTGATTACCATTATCGATGGCACAATGCCCCAAATAGACAATTCATCATCCTCCTGGAGGGGAAGTTCGAAATAGAGGTTGGCGACGGGACCAGGCGCAGTTTTGGCCCAGGCGATATCCTCTTGGTTGAAGATACCGAGGGCCATGGCCACATTAGTCGCGCATTGAACGACCAGCCGAGGAAGACGATTTTCGTCACCTTGGACTAGCGGTGGCGCTGAGCCAGGAAATTGAATAAGGAGATGACATGAAACCGCAACTCTTTGCTCTTCTTACTGCCGTGGCTTGGGGTGTAGGCGGCTACTACGAGAAGAAAGGTTTGCACCTGGGTCACCTTTCCCCACAGATGGGCATTACGATCCGCACTGCGGTCGCGTTGCTTATTTTGGGTGCGGTGAGTTTCCCGCAGTGGAAGGCGATTCCTCAGGCCGGCCCAACGGCCCTCCTGATGATGATTCTCGGCGGAGGAGTGATTGCGGGATCGTTGGGGATGCTCTGTTTCTATTCGGCAATCAAGGGAGCGCCGCTCAGCAGGGTCATGCCAATCGCCTTCACCTCGCCACTATTTGGTGCTTTGATGGGCTTGTGGCTTGGCGGCGAGACGCTGTCGCTGCAAGGTGGCCTTGGCATACTGCTGACGACGGGTGGGATCGTGCTGCTGACGCTCGGCTAAGCCTCGGCCAATCTGGCCATCGCCGCGACGCACCGGCCACCAGGTGCTGCCGGGGCTGCCGCCGGAATGGGTTCTCTACCGGTGCCCCTCGAAGGGCGTCGGACATGGGACAAGGGTCGCCGAACGACTCACTGAAGTTAAACCGTCTGGCGTGCGGCAAGCGGCATCTTGCCTGGCGGTTGGGGTTGCTGTAGGATGCCAAGGTCGTTTGCCGGCTGAGGAAAAAGGGGTTAGAACCGGTATGGCTCACAAAAGAATTCGCTATGGTACATGATAAGAAGATCGCCCTGGTCGCGCACGACAATAAGAAACGGGATCTGGTGGAATGGGCCAAATATAACCGCGATCTTTTGGCGCACCATAAAGTGTATGCTACGGGCACCACCGGCGAGATACTGGAACGTGAACTTGGCTTCGAAATCGCGAAACTCCAAAGTGGACCATTGGGTGGTGATCAGCAAATCGGTGCCAAGATTGTCGAGGGAGAGATCGATTTTCTGATCTTTTTCTGGGATCCGCTGGAGCCACTGCCCCATGATCCCGATGTCAAGGCACTCTTGCGAATGGCGGTCGTGTGGAATATTCCGATTGCCTGCAATCGGGCTTCCGCTGATTTCATGATTTCATCTCCCTTAATGGATGGAGAATATGATCGTCTGGTACCTGATTATCGAGGGTATCGCACCCGGAAGATGGCAAAGGGTGAAGGACCAGGCAAAGGCGGGGGGAGCAGGGGGGACGCCCTTAGACAATTGACAATTCAATGATTGGGAATTCCGGGACAGACTCGTAGCTTCCCATCCACCAAGATCAACCTCGGCTATCCTTCAATCCCCATATCACCAAGCTTCCTCATATTCCTCCTCCAGATCCAACGCACCAAAACAGGACAGATTCGCTGCCAGAGCCACTGAGGCCTGGAAAATCCTATCACCGCAAACGCCGCTCGGTTACGCCCCACGCCGCTATGATCGGAGTTGGCCAGAAACATCTTGACCGGATTCCACCAGTGGGATAAATTAATAGCTAATGTATCTTGCTGAAATGGGGAGAGATCATATGATATCGAAGAATACATGGTTGAAGGCCTCTTTCCTGATGCTTGCCCTGATAGCCCTGCTTCCGACAGCAGGTTTTTCCCAGTCTGACATCACGGTATCCGATTTCACCGTCCTGGACTGGTTCAAAGCTGTCAAACTCACCTGGAAGGCCTCAGCCCCAGAGGGAACAGAAGGGGTCTTCGAGGTCTACCGCAGTGACAAGGAAATCGGTCCTTATGCCTTGGTACAGGAGATACGGCTGGGGGATAAGGAATTCATCGATGTCATCACCAAGAACTATTCTTTCTTGGATAAGAAGGTGGAGCCTGGACGTAGGTACTGGTACAAACTCGCCCTGAGAGGGGCTAACCAAACCTTTGGCCCCTTCCAGGGTCTCGCCTCCGGGGCCCCTCCAGGAACTTGATGAGGTGAACGCCATTCCCTCCGTTCTGGATCATGCAGGGGGGAAAGAGATGGCGTAATCTGCGGTCAATCTCATGGAAAGGGAGGTGATCGGAAAGGAAACCTGTGCGTCAATTCGAAGGCTATAATCGTTGTCGACCAAGGGAGAGAAAGAATATGAAGAAGGCGATTTTTCTGGCAGGATTGGTTCTATTGATGGGGGCAACCCTCGCCTTTGCGGGGCCCACCGTCTCCGTGGTGAAGTCGGATAATCACGATCTCTCCGGGGAGCAGTGGAACTTCAGCATGTTCGATTTCGGCAAGCGATGGGAGACCACCTGGACCCCCGAGAGCGAGGCATACATCGAGAAGATGGTGCGCCAGGCCGTGGATCTGGCGGGCGGCCTGCCGGTGAAGGCCGGCGACAGCGTCTGCATCAAGGTGAACCTGGTGCAGGATGCCTGGTATGTCCTCTCCATGGAACTGACCAAGAACGATATCGACCCGGTCAAGTATCCGGTCCCGGATCAGAAGTACATCAACCATCTGATGCAGTCCATCCTCACCGATGCCCGGGTGGCCAAAGCCGTATGCAAGATCGCCCAGGAGAAGGGTGCCAAGAGCGTTTCCATCCTGGAGGGACCCAATGCCGGGCTGACGGCCGCCTATTACCTGGTCTACGGGTACAAGGATTGGGCGGACAAGATGGGCGTCAAGCTGCTCGATCCGGACGTCGGTTGCACCTTGAGCAAGTACAAGCCCAAGACGACGACCAATGCGCTGCCCGAGTATGTCCTTCCCGATGAATGGGTGAAGGCCAATTGTCGGATCTCCATCGGCAAGATGAAGACCCATGACAACTCCGGGATCAGCTTGACCCTCAAGAACGTGGCGGTGGGCATCGTTCCCCGGTCCGTCTACGGAGCGATCAAGCTGGGCCTGCCCCATGGCAACATGCACCGTGTGGTGGCGGACATCAACTCCATCTGCCCGGCGACCTTCTCCATCGTGGATGGCCTGTGGGGCATGGATGGATGGGGAGCCTTCCATGGCCGGCCCATTGCCTCTGACATCATCATTGCGGGCAAAGACGGCGTTGCGGTGGATGGTGTCGGTGCCATGTGCATGGGCACCCTGCCCTGGATCTATGGAGGCATCCGGGAGTGCAAGAATGCCGGCATCGGCACCTACGATAATATCAACGTCGTGGGGACCAAGCTGGAAGATGCGGTAATCATCTACATGCCGGTTCCTCCCGGAAAGCATCCGGATTCCAGTGCCTCAGGGGTGCTGGGCTGGCGTTAGGCCGATCCTGAAATCGCGCCAAAGGGTTGATTGCCCTGTAAGAGGGAACCTGTAAGAAGGAAAAGGAAGAGGGGCTGTAATTTGCAGCCCCTCTTCTTGTTTTCGTATTTCCGCAGGTCGCAAACGGCAAGGAAAAGCAGGATGGTTCTGCCGTGTCAGTTTTCTATCTTACCGCGGTAGCATCGGAGGGGGGAAACCTGAAGGCCCAGAAAACAGTAATTGCAGGAGATACACCGGGAGGCAACCTGTCTTTTCGATTGAAATCTGCTGACCAGATCCGGTTCGATAATGAGCGGTCGGCACAGGGAGACATAATCGGCTCTGCCATGGGCGACGATATCTTCAATATCTTTGAGCCTCCTGATCCCTCCCACGACGATTATCGGGATCTTCACCCGCTGTTTGATGGCCTCTGCCGCAGGGACATTGTAGTTCTCCAGAGGGTCGTGTCTTTTGATCAGGAGCGGCGCGAAGATGGAATACAACCTTTTCTTGAGGGGGGAGAAATCCCTGTACCCGGGAACGAAGGCGAAGGCAGCCTCCAGAGGAAGGCTGGGTCCTCGTATGGTACTCAGCCCATCCTCATACGTCCCACAGGACACCTCTATCGCATCGCAACCCGCGCCTTCCAGCAGGGAGGCGATTTCGATTGCCTCCTCCAGCCTCATGCCCTTCCGCCGGGAATCATAGGCATTGATCTTCACCAGGAGCGGATAGGATCCCACCCTCTTGCGTGCCCTCCGATAGATCTCCCCGATGATGCGAAATCGGTTCTCTGGGGATCCTCCCCAACGATCCCTTCTCCGGTTGGCGTGAGGAGACAGGAAATCCGAGAGGAGATAGCCGTGGGCCGCGTGCAGCTGAACTCCGTCGAAGCCTGCTTCCCTGGCCCGTTCCATGGCTCTGATGAAATCCTCGATGATCTCCTCTATTTCCCCTTCAGTGAGCGCTCTTGGCCTTTCCCGCCAATAGGCCTTATCGCGGATGGCAGAGGGGGCCGCGGGCGTCTTTCCCGTCGCCTTGGCGCTGGTTTGCCTTCCGCAGTGCTGGAGTTGCAGGATGATGGGGGTGCCATATTCGTGCACCGCCTTCGTCACCCTCTGGTAGTCCTCGATGAAGTCATCCCTGTGGATCATCATGACCCGCTCGCCCGACGATCTTCCATCGGGCTGAACTGCCGCCTCGCCGGTAATGATGGCCCCTACTCCGCCCTGCGCCAGCCGCCGGTAGAGGCTGATCAGCCCCTCGGTGGGACGGCCCTCCTGGTCCGCAAATCCTTCGTGGGTGGCGGCTCGGAGGATCCGGTTCTTCAGGATCATTCCGCAAAGGGATGACGGCTCAAAGACTTGGCTCATGGGAAATTCTCCAAGGCCCTAGATGTCCGGAGAACTGATAGACCAATTGCGCGGAACTATGTTGAGATGAGCCAAATCCTTTTGTATGAAGCGGAGTATCGAACTGGATCAAACGGCGAAGCGCAAAAGCGCTCGGGCTGGAATGAGGATCGGCCGATGCTTCCCAGAGTACAGACATGCGGCTCAATCGATGAGCGTAATCCGTTCCGCCATGGATCTTCATAAAGGTCCGTTTGCGCGTCTCCACTCCACCCGCGCTGATCATTTCCGGCTTCCCGACCACCCGAACCCGTTTGCGAAGGTAGGAGGAATCGACCGGCCCATCGATATAGATCCTGGAATAGGCAAAAGCCGGCTCACCGGAAACCCATTGGTAGCCCTTCAAAATATAGCCCTGCGGGTCCGCCTCGCCGCCAATCGCCATCCCCGACTCAAAGAATTCCAGAATTCCCTCCACTGTAGGGGTCTGGTCTGCCAATTCAGACGGCTTGCTGCAGCCGTATTGAAGGCTTGCCAACAGGATCAAGGTCCCCAGAAGAATAGTCTTCATGCAGTCCTCCCTCCCTTCCCGTTTCCTGCCCGGCTCTTGTCACCTCTTGATCTGCCCCAGGATGTTCTTTGCCCCACCCGCCAGAAAGCCGGTGTCCGTCCCCACAATGAGGAACTGAAAGCCCTGATCGAGCCTCCGGTTGATCTCGCCCGGAGTGAGAGCCAGGATACCGGCAGGGATCTTTGCTTTCTGGGCGGCGGCGAGAACTCGATCGATGGCTTCTTCCACTTTCGGGTGGGTGACTTGGCCCAACAGACCCATCGATCCCGAGAGATCGTATGGCCCGATCATGATCACATCTATTCCGGGGACACTCAGGATCTCATTGATGCGATCCACCGCCCCTATTTGCTCGATGAGGACGATGGCCATGATCTCTTGATTAGCCATCTTCACGTACTCAGGCACCGTGAGCCCCCAGCGCAGGGCCGCGAAACCGGGGCCAAAGCCACGAACACCCTCCGGCGGATACCGGAGCGCCCGAACCGCCTCCATTGCCTCTTCCGGGGTCATGACCGAGGGCATGATAACGCCCATCGCTCCCATATCCAATATCGGCTTCGCCAGCCAGTGCAGATTCCATGGGACCCTAACAATGGGCACCGTATCTGTGCCCTTAGTGGCTTGGATCATGCGATGGACCGTTTCCAGATTGAGCGGGCCGTGCTCCATATCAATCCAGAGCCAATCGAAGCCTGCCTGCGCCAGGACCTCTGCTGCAGGAGGGCTGGGCAGCTGCATGAACACACCGAGCGCTGGCTTTCCCGCTTTCAGCAACTCCTTCACCCGGTTGCCCGTGACCTTCTGAACTTGCTGACCCCAGGCGGGAGCCAGGGCTCCCAAGAGCAACAGAAACAAGGCGACAATCAGCGAACGAAGGATCGGTTGATTCATTCTCGTCATGAGATTCCCCTCCTCAAGATGTAAGATCTCGTAATCACCTGAATTTACTGGAAGCGCGGCTTAGGCCATCGATCATTTCTTGGGCAAGGAAAGCGCGTATCGTTTCCCGATGTCGAGCCAATGGGTCATGTCTTCTTCGTTCCGCCATCCGGCCTCTTCCACCATGACCCAACCCTTTATCGGCCTACCGGTGATGTCAAAGGGTTTTACATTCTTTTCTGTCAGTTTCCGTTCGGCCATAGGCTTCTCCATCCTGACGATCAAGTAGTCCTTGTATATGCCGAAACCCATATTGCCTTGGAGGAGATAGCATATGCCGCCAAACATTTTCTTCTTTTGGACTTCCTTCCAGTTCCTTGTAATGCTTTCGATCTTTTCTTCGAGTATTTGATTATATGCCATTCAGATCTCCAGCGGTAGCCACTATGAAATGTGTAGCCTTCTTGCCTTGTTCAAAGGGATCGCGGATTTATCGGATTAACTGGTCGATCGATGCAATTGCTTCAACATAATCTCGACTGCGCGATAACACTTGTCAAAGGAATCAGCGCGGCGTGCCGTGTTCATGTCGAAGACAGCTGTAAATACAGGTTGATCAGTCGTTTCCCCATAGCTTCGACCAGGGGGCATTCTATCGCTCAGCCATTCCTTTGCCCCGCGTATTTCCTCCGGCTCTTCCGGAGACACGAGGTCATTTGGAAGCCCATGCTTGCCCCTGAGAGACTCCGCTGCCGCCAAGAACCAAGCCTCAAATTCCCGTTTGGCAAAGATTACAGCTATCGGCAAGTCCCCGCCCACGCCCATGGCCCGCCTTAGCAATGCCGGACCATCCACCGCCGGGCAACCATCATCCCAGTCACAGTCGAGAACCACGAGAATGCCTCCCAGCCCCTGTAACTTTCGAGCGGCAAGGTCGACGGAACGTTCCATTTCCCCTTGTTTCATCAGCCTGGAAGCTGGAACCCGAAGAGGAGCAATGACCCTCGGGACAAATCCGGGATCAATCGTCTGGGCAATCCTCCGGATGAGAATGGGTACGGCTTCGCACTCGCCGTGCCCCTCCACAATGGCGGCGATTCTAACTTCCTTCATGGATTATATTCCGCGAAAAGGTCAAGCTGGGAAGCTGGAATTCTCTCCGTCAGCTCTTCATCGGGTTCCAGTTGATTCAATCTCAGCAACTCGCCCACTGTATAGAGCCGGTCTCTTATCGCGGACCGGCCAGCCTGGTCAGGGGGTGCGATCTTCGTCTCTCCGTTTTTGTTCACTACGGCAAGGATGCTTTCATCCCCGATGTCCTTATCGTCCAGAAGGTCGGGGCTGTGACTGGTTACCGCAATCTGGGTGATCCTCGATGCGGTCCGCAGGCCATCACGGAGCACGCCCGCTGCACCAGGGTGTACAGCAACCTCCGGTTCCTCAATCCCGACGAACGGAACTTTCTTTCTCACCCCATTTGATGACTGAAACAGGGCGGTCAAAACACCCAAGGCCCGCAGAGTGCCATCGGACATGTTTTCCGCCATGAAGCGCCAAGGGGCGAGGGTAGCTCCCACAACCTGACGAAACTCCAGCGTTTCTTTTCTGCCCACATGCTTGACCGCAACATCCTGGATTCCCGGCACGACTTTTGACAGAAATGCAACGATCCGATCATATGCCTCTTTGTCGTCTTTGGCCATCGCATTCAAGACACTCGCCAAATTGCTTCCGTCGCGCTTCAAGACTTCGCCGGCGTCCGGTGGTTGGAGCTCCCTGATTTCATCAGGATTCAGGTTGTAGAATCCCATATGGGAGAGCGCATCGTATAGCGGCCTGAAAGGCGGAAGCCCTGCAGCCGCTACGAGGTACAGCCTGTCGCTTGAGGCGGGAGGGCCAACATCAAAACTGGATTCGCGAAGGTGGCCATCCCCCACTTTATAGAAACTCTCTCCCAGACGGCCATATTCGAAAACCCGGCATTCTTCTTGTTGAATCTCGAAGCCCCCTTTTTTCTGCGCACCCACACGAAAGGCATAGACTCCGTTCGTCCCATCCGGAAGCTGCCATTCCAGGCGGATTCCGAAATGGGTCGGATGCCCAGCCGAACGCCGCCTCACCTCGTTGATTCCTCCTCGTTCTCTGAGAGCTTGCTCCAGGGATGTGGTGAGAGACTCTGTCACCAAGCGAAGGGCATCGAGGAAGTTGCTTTTCCCAGCTCCATTTTGCCCGAGCAGGAAAGTCAACGGCCCGAGTTTTACCGAACATTCCTTGATGCTCTTGTAGTTATTGAGAACCACCCGCTTCAGAAATACCGGGTCAATCATAAAGGCCTCCGTTCTCGGATCTCACAAACTCATCTCGTTGCCAAAGGACTGATCATTTTGCACTGGCTTTCCCTGTGGCAGAGAATCATTCAAGATCCTTCATGCCCCTTTCTTCCGTTCGGTTTTCTCGTCACTCGGAGCGAACACCAGAAGATTGCGTTTCGGAAACAGCGACCGATAGACGTCATGCCCGCGCTCGCGCAGCAAGCGAATGGCTGTACCCGGGATGTTCTCGTTGGCGATAATCCGCATCTTCGCGAAACCCTCAACCCCGGACCAAATAGACGCGTTCAGATTTCATCATGTCGCTGGCATAAGCCAGACAGGCCTGGATATCCTCCGGGGTCAGGTGATCGTACTCGCGGAGGATTTGCTCGATCGTCCATCCACGTCCCAGAAGGTCGAGGACAAATTCCACCGAGATGCGGGTTTCCTTGATGATGGGCTTGCCCACCAGCACTTCCGGATCGATGGTGATGCGCTCTTGCCAATCCATTTTCATCGCTCCTTATATGTGATCATTTCGCACCCGGCCGAAAAGTAGGCCGGCTTCCCCGGGCACCTTCTTCCAATGGGAGAGGCTTGGGTGGAACGAACCCGTTGCAGCAGCCAAGTCGGTTTCATTTGCCAACTGGTCCTGGCTGATTTGCATTCCATATCACAAGCACTGCTTTTCCTCAAGATATTGGCCCTGTTATACCACCCTCAGGATGGCGCATTTGAGGTAGCAGGTCTCGGGCACGCCCATCAGGATGGGATGGTCGGGGGCCTGGGTTCGGAATTCCAATAGATGCACCCTTCGACCTGCGTCGGTAGCGGCCTCTTCTATCATTTGTAGAAAGATTTGAGGAGAAAGATGGTAGGAGCAGGAGCAGGTGAGGAGGAGGCCTCCCGAGTCGAGCAGCTTCAAGGCCCGCAGGTTGATCTCCTTGTAGCCCCGGAGGGCCGGTCCGATGGACTGCTTCGACTTGGTGAAAGCCGGGGGATCGAGGACGATGAGGTCGAATGTTTCCCCTTGCTTCCGCAGGGCACGCAGCTCATCAAAGGCATTGGCGGCCCGAAATCGACAACGCTCCGAAAAGCCGTTGAGCCGGACGTTCTCTTCAGCCAGGGCAATGGCAGACTCCGAGATATCCAGGCCCAGGACCGAGGCGGCCCCGAAATGCGCGGCCTGGAGGGAGAAGGCCCCTGAATAGCAGAAGCAGTCCAGGGCTCGACGACCCTGAGAGAGCCCGCGCAGCGCCAGGCGGTTCCCCCGCTGATCCAGGAAGAATCCGGTCTTCTGCCCCTCCTTGACATCCACCCACAAAAAGAGATGTCCTTCTTGCATCCGAATGCGATCCGGGACCTGGCCCCAGAGCAGGCCCTTTTCCTGGGGCAGGCCCTCCAATTCCCGCACATGAAGGTCGTTGCGGCCGTAGATCCCCTGGGGAGAAAGGAGCTCCACCAGAAGGGCAACGACCTGATCCCGAAGGACCTCCATTCCCAGGGTGAGGAACTGGACCACCAGATACGGGCCGTAACGATCGACGATGAGCCCCGGCAAAAGGTCGGACTCGCTGAAGATGAGTCGATAAGCATCGGAGGGGATGGAAAAGAGGAGCCGGCGGTCGATGGCCTGCCGGAGGCGCCGGCGCAGGAAGTCCTCGTCAATTGGCTCCGGCTCGAAGGAGAGGACTCGAACCCGGATCTGCGAGTGGGGGTTGAAGTAGCCCCGAGCCCGGAAATTCTTGTGCCCGTCATAAACATCCACGATCTCTCCGGGGGCGGGAGACCCTTCGATCTCTTCGATCTCCCCCTCGTAGACCCAGGGATGTCCGCGAAGGAGGCGCCTCTCCTTGCCCGGCCTAAGACCGACGCGCAGGGGCGCTGGAGGCATGGCGGTCGAAGATCCGCAGGAGGGCTCGATAGAATTCCTTGCCCAGGAGGGCCTCGATGGCATAGCCCAGGCTCAGGACCATCGGTTCCCCCCGGGGATCCCGCATGCAGGGGATGTGAGATAGATGGGGTGTCTCCTGTATGCCCAGGAAGCGCCCCTCCTCATCCTCTCCCAAATAGAGGGGATATTGGATGCAATCCAGAGGCTTGATCTCGGTGAGCCTCATCCCTTTCTTCAGGGCATGGGAATGAATGGCGCAGAGATTGGACCCATCCCGCTCGTAGGCAAACAGGCACATCCGGTCGGGATAAGAAAGGCAGCGGGGGGATTCGCCCCTCTGGAAGTGGATTTGCACCGCCTTCCATTCCAGGCCATGCATTTCGCAGCCTCCCGGACATTGGTCGGAGCAGTCGGCCACAAAGAGGCCTCTGGCCAGCCGGTCCTTCCTCTTGCCGGAGGGCAGGAATGAGACGATCTCGGGCAGATGGGGTCGAATCCTGTCAATCTCGGCCTGACTCAGGATGCAGCCCCGGTAGCAACAATGGGATTGACAGCCATAGAATGCAGGGTCGCAGGTATAAGGAGTCGTCAAGATCCTTTCATCCAACCGCACCCCTTCGATGGTGAGATAACGTATTTGGGGGATCACTTCCTGCCCATGATCTTTGGGGGCCATCATCGGCCCCAATCCCGGGGATAGCGGAAATCCCGGTCGATGGTCCGGCCGGAGACCTTGGCAATGAGGGGAAGGCGACGCTTGAATTGAGAGGACTGAACCTTCTGGAAGACCTGACGCACGAACTTCTCATCAAAGCCCGCCTCTACCAGATCCGCGATCTCGTAGCGCTTATCGATCATGAGCAAAAGCACCTGGTCCACCTGCTCATAGGTGAATCCCAACTCCTCCTCATCCGTCTGGCCCACCCACAGATCTGCGCTCGGCTGCTTCTTTAGGATCTCCTCCGGCACGCCCAGATGGGACGCCAGTTGCCTCACCTGGGTCTTGAAGAGATCGCCCAGGGGATTGATGGCGCTGGCCATATCCCCATAGAGGGTCCCGTAACCCAACATGAGCTCCGTCTTGTTGCTGGTCCCCAATACCAGGGCAGACAGCGCGGCGGAATGATCATAGAGGATAGTCATGCGCTCCCGCGCCATCTTGTTTCCCCTCCGCAGTGGATCCGCCTCGGGAAAGAGGGCGAAATAGGCGTCGATCATGGGCGTGATATCGATGAGGAGGGAGCGGATCCGGAGCTTCTCCACTACCAATTGGGCATGGGCCACGCTCTCCGGGTTACTGGTCCGATAAGGCATGATCAGGGCCCAGACATTTTCGGCTCCCAAGGCCTCGGCGGCCAGAAAGGCGGAAAGCGCTGAGTCCACCCCTCCCGAGACCCCGATGACAGCCCGGCGAAATCCCATTTTTCGGACCTCATTCTCGATGAAACCCACCAGGAGCTTACGCAGCAGCGTACAGTTGACGGCCAGATCAGGGCGAGCCCGCTTCACTGGATTCATGGGATCCCCTATTTCATCCTCTCCCCGATGATCCTTTGCAGCTCTCGCAGGACGAGGCTGGGGCGCTCGTCCCGCAGCAAAGGCGACGTGGCCCTCTCCCGCCGTAGCTCGCTTCGTTCACACTCGGCCACGATGAGATCCTCCTCATGGTATTTTCCTTTGGCGAGGAGGACCCCGGTGGGACTTAGGATCTGGGAGCCGCCCCAGAAGTGAACCCCATCCTCATAGCCCACCCGGTTGGCGAAGACCACAAAGCAGGAGAAGAGATAGGCATAAGTATAAATGAGACATTCCCAAATCTTCACCGATTCCAGCTTCTCCTCCGACCCCAGGCCTCGCCCCGGGCTGGAGGAGAGGCCGATGAGGATGTCCATCCCCTCCATGGACAGGACATAAGGCGCGGAGGGATGCCACAGGTCCTCGCAGATGAGGAGGCCCAGGGGGCCCCAGGGACTGGGGGCCGATTTCAGTCGGAAGCCGGAGGCGAAATAGCGACGTTCATCGAACATCCCGTAGGTGGGCAGGTAGATCTTGCGGTGGACATGCCTTACCTCCCCTCCTTCCAGAAGGAAAGCGGCGTTGTAGAACTGGTGATCCGGGGATTCCTCCACCAGACCTACCACGATGGAGATCTCCCGGCTCATCTTCTTCAGGGGATCCAGAGAGGGGTGATCCGAGGAAAGGGCGAGGGAAGGCACCAGATCTTTGACGAAATACCCGGTGAGGCTCAGCTCCGGAAAGACGATGAGGTTCATGCCCCCCTTCCGGGCCTCCTCCACCCGCTGTTCATGGAGGGCGAGGTTCTTCTGCAAATCCCCCAGGACGGGATTGAGCTGGGCAATCGCAATCTTCACTCGATTGGCTTTCATGAGGGGTCCCCCTCTGTGGGAACTCTGCCGGCCTGGAAGGAGGCATAGATCGCCTCGAGGTCGAAAGATAAAGATCGAGGCCGGGTCCTCCCTTTTGAATAAAGGATCAAGGGAGCCAACACCTTGAGGCCGGGCCTGCCTCCCTTCCGGGCCTCGACCAGGGCGAACTCGGCTTCGGATTCCGGATAGGAATGGACCAGGCAGCAGGACTTGGGCTCCAGATGGACCCGGCGCAGAGAGACCATCACGGAGGCCAGGGCGCTGGCATGATAGATCAGGGCTAAGGCCGCCCCCGGCCTCAGAACATGAGACGCTGCCTCCAAGAGATCCTCCAACCCTCCCTCGGGGCCGTGCTTGGCCAGGGCCACCTCCTTCATCGGACTCAGCCTCCCGGTCCCCCACGCTCGATAGGGGGGATTGGCCAGGACCAGGTCGAAGGAGTCCGGAGGAAAGAGGGAGGCGGTCGATCTCCAATCGGCCACTAGGATGGATATCCTCCCTTCCAGGCCGTTGAGGAGGACGGATCTTTGGGCCTGGCTGGCAAGGGCCTCCTGGAGCTCAATCCCCACGATTCTCAAACCTGTCCTCCTCCTGGCCAGAAGCAGAGAGGCCGCCCCGTTTCCCACGCCCAACTCCAGGGCCCAAGTCCCGGGGAAGGGCAAGGAGGCCGTGAAGTGGGCCAGCAGCACCGCATCCAGGGAATACCGGTAGCCCCGCTGGCTTTGGATGATCCGATAGCCGGAGCCGATCAGCTCCTCCAGGACATCCCCAGGCCGCAGGAGATCATCAGGTCTGGGAGCCGTCCCCCAAGACCCATCCCCTGCTCTCCCTGATGACGACAATGGAGAACTTAGGACGGACATCCTTCTCTTTCCGCTGATTCTCCGAGAATCCTCAATCCTCTAAAAGAGCCCTACCACCCTTCCCTGCTCATCGATGTCGATAAAGTTGCCTGCGGGCACCGAGGGCAGTCCGGGCATGGTCCGCATCTCCCCCAAGAGGGGATAGAGGAATCCGGCCCCCACCGAGGCATTGACGTCCCGAATGGGCACCCGGAAATTGCGGGGCCGCCCCTTCCAGGAGGGCTCATGGGAGAGGGAGAGATGGGTCTTGGCCATGCAGAGCGGCAGCTTGTCGAAGCCCATCTCCGTATACATCTTGATCTTCCTCTCGGCTGCCGGCATATAGTCCACCCCATCCGCCCCGTAGATCTTGGTGGCGACGGTCTCGATCTTCTCCTTGATGGAGGCCTCCAGCGGATAGAGGAACCGGAATTGGGAAGGCTTGTCGCAGGCCGCCACAACCGCCTCCGCCAGCTCCGTGCCACCCTTGCCCCCCTTGGCCCATACCTCCATAGGGATGGCATCCTCGGCGCCGTAGCCCCTCGCCTTCTCGCGGATGAATTCGATCTCCCGATCGGTGTCCGTGGTGAAGCGATTGATCGCCACCACTATCGGAACCCCGAACATCCTCACGTTTTCCACATGCTTCTCCAGGTTTTCCAGGCCCTTTTCCAGGGCAGGCAAGTTCTCCTCCGCAACCTCCTTGGGTAGAGGTTTGCCCGCCACCACCCTGCCCGCTCCCCCGTGCATCTTCAGGGCGCGCACCGTGCAGGTGAGGATCACGGCGTTGGGCGTCAGGCCGCTGTATCGGCATTTGATGTTCATGAACTTCTCGCAGCCGCAGTCCGCACCAAAGCCCGCTTCAGTGATCACATAGTCCGCTAACTTCAGGGCGATCTGATCCGCAACGATGGAGTTATTCCCATGGGCGACGTTGGCGAAGGGGCCCGCATGGACGAATACCGGGGTATGCTCCAGCGTCTGCATCAGGTTGGGCTTGATGGCATCCTTCAGCAGCACGGTCATGGATCCCGCGCATTTCAGATCCTCGGCGGTCACGGGCTTGCCATCGTAGGTAACCCCTATGACGATCCGGCCCAGGCGCTTTCTCAGGTCGAAGAGATCGGTGGTGAGGGCCAGGATCGCCATCACCTCGGAGGCGACGGAGATATCGAATCCGCTCTCCCGGGGATAGCCGTTCTCCTTGCCACCCAGGCCCACCACGATCTGGCGCAGGGCGCGATCGCTCACATCCACCACCCTCCTCCAGGTGATGCTCAAAGGATCGATGTTCAACTTATTGCCGTGCAGCAGGTGGGCATCGATGAAGGCGGAAAGCAGATTATGGGCAATGCTCACCGCATGCACATCCCCGGTCAGGTGGAGATTGAAGTCCTCCATGGGAATCACCTGGGAGTAGCCACCCCCGGCCGCACCCCCCTTGATGCCAAAGACAGGGCCCAGGGAGGGCTGGCGCAGACAGGTGAAGATCTTCTTGCCAATCACCGCCATCGCCTGGGATACCCCAATCGTGGTAACCGTCTTTCCCTCCCCCAGAGGAGTGGGGGTGATGGCGGTCACCACGATATACTTGCCGTTGGGTCGATTTGCAAGCCGCTTCATTACGTCCAGGGAAACCTTGGCCTTGTATTTGCCATAGTATTCCAGATCGTCCTCCTGCAGGCCCACCGATTGCGCAATCTCGATGATGGGCTTCATCTGTGCCTGCTGGGCGATCTCGATATCTTTTAGCATCCTTGCTGCTCCTTTCTCGGTAGGGATCGGTCATTGGGCTCCGGCAGAGCTCCCGCCCAAATTTCGCCTAATTTAGTCTCCCCTCTTGTCCTTGTCAAGATAATTTGATGCCCTGAGGAGGCCCATGGAGGGCTAATAGAGGCGAAGGGGATCGACATTTACCCGCAGATTCACCCCCGGCTTCTCCTCCGATCCTTCAAACTCCTCCAGGGCCTCACGCAAGGGACCCACAATGAGTCCCTCCGGCCCTTTGACCAGGAGTCGCCAATGAAAGCTCCCTTTGATGCGGGGGAGGGGAGAGGGGGCGGGGCCATCCAATTGGAGGAGGGAGGAGCCCTTGCCATGAAGGTTAAGAGACGAAGCCAGGGCCAAGGCAGCCTTTCTGGTCCTTTCCTCGCTCTTTCCGATGAACTCGACGTGGACAAGCTGAAGAAAGGGAGGCAGGGAAAAGGCTTGACGGGAGGTGAGCTCTCTTCGATAAAAGAGGAGATAGTCCTGGGCCTCGATGGCCCGGAGGACGTGGCTCTTGGGATTGTGGGTCTGAACGAGGATGAGGGCGGGAGGCCTCATCCCTCGCTTCCTTTCAATCGTCTCCATGAGGAGGCTGAACAGGCGCTCCCCAGCCCGTAAGTCGGGCAAGCTGAGGAGGTTGTCGGCAAAGAGGACCCCGATCAGGGAGGCTTTAGCGAAGTGCGAAGTTCGGAGGACCATCTGGGTCCCGACCAGGATCGAGATATTCTCCTGACTCAGGTCGGGCCAGGATTCATGGCCTTTCTTCCCCCGGGGGAAGGCGTCCCGGTCGATGCGGGCCACGAGGGCGCCCGGAAAGAGGGCCCCGACCTCCTCCTCCACCTGCTGGGTCCCGGGTCCGAAATAGCCCATCATGACACCCCGGCAACTGGGACAACGGTTGGGGGGCATCTCCTCCCTTCCACATTGATGGCAGATGAACTTTCCCTGCGCCCGATGCAGCACCAAGGGGATACTGCACCGGGGACACTGGAAGGAGAAACCGCACTCCCGGCACAAAAGATGGGAGAAGTATCCCCGCCGATTGATCAGGAGGACCACCTTCTCCGATGATTTCAAGCATTGCTCGATCGCTTTCCTCAAGGGGAGAGAGAGGTGCGATCCCTTTCCCTGCTGGGACTCTTCCCGCAAATCCACCAAAAGGACCTTCGTTGATTCCCCTGGCTCTGGCTCGGACGCACTCAACAGTCGATACTCTCCCAACTCCGCCTTATGGAAGCTCTCCAGGGAAGGGGTCTTCGAGGCCAACAGCAGGGGGATGTTCAACATTTCCGCCCGGGCCTTGGCAACCTCCCGGGCATGAATGTGCGGTCTCTCCTCCTGCTTGTAGGAAAGATCATGTTCCTCATCGATCACGATCATGCCAAGGTGGGGATGGGGGGCGAAAACCGCGGACCGCGTCCCAATCATGATCAGCGGGCCGCCTTCCTGCGCCCTCCTCCAATGTCTCTCCCGTTCCCGGGGGGAGAGCCCGCTATGCAACAGGGCAATCCTATCTCTGAAGGGGGCTCCCAACTCGGTCACCCAGGAAGAGCTGAGTTCGATCTCTGGAAGCAGGAGCAGAGCTCCTCTCCCTGACCGGAGGAGCTGCCGGAACAGTCCCCGGTACCAGCCTCTCCTTTGCCCCAGGGAAGCGCCGAAGAGGAGGAAGGTCGCATAGGCAGGCTTTTCCATGAAATCTCTCAGGGGGAGCAGTTCGGCGGGCAGATCTCCCTCCGCCGGGCCAAGGGTCCCCTCCCGCGGCCCCAGATCCGACAAAGAGGCAGGCGGAGGCTCGGGGGGCCGGCTCTTTACCGCCACCATCTCCCGGGTCAGCCATCCCTTCCTTCGCATCTTCTCCAAGATGGGGCGCAGGCCCGTGATGCCCACCCTCCGCTGCAGGACTTCCAAGCTCAAAGGCAAGGGTGAGGCGGCCTGCAAGGTTTCCCAGATCTTTCCCTCGCTGGGCGAAAGGGAGGGCGAAAGAGAAGCGTCCTTCGCTGCGACTCGGAAAACCCAGCGGCCCCGGCCCCTGGTGGGGGGTGGGAGGGCTGACCGGATCACCTCTCCCCAGGGGACCAGGTAGTGTCCGGCGACCCTCTCCGTAAGCTCCAGGAGATGAGCATCCAGAAAGGGCCCCTCCCCCAGGATCTCCTGGATGTCTCTGAGGGGAATGGAAGGAACCTCTGAAGGGAGGCCCACCACGTATCCAACGGCCAGACGCCGCCCCAGTGGAACCAGGACCTTTGTCCCCCGAGAGATGCTCGACTCCAGGGATGGGGGAATCCGATAGAGGAATAGCTGATCGGCCGCCACTCCCAACGCCACTTCGGCAAATCGCTCTTCAGCGGTCATCTTTCTTTCCTGCAAGATTTGGATGTTTACCCTTGGAAAGGGCGAAGGGCTTCTGCAGAAGAAAGGAGGAGAACGGCCCTCCTATGGCAGAAGGCGCTCTCAAGAGGAGGGATCGGTCGGCCTCTCGTATTCCTGCTTCAAAAGCTTCATGTCCTCCCAGACCTTCCTCTTTTCCGTGGGGTTGCGGAGGAGATAGGCAGGATGGAAGGTCGCCAGGAGTGGGATGCCCTGGAACTGGTGAAACCGTCCCCTCAGGGCCGAGATGGGGGACGAGGTCTGAAGAAGGGTCCGGGCCGCAAAGGTGCCCAGGGCACAGATCAGTTTGGGGGATAGGGACTTGAGCTGGGCGAGCAAGAAGGGCTTGCAAGCCTCGATCTCATCGGGCTGGGGGTTGCGATTCTGGGGGGGTCGGCATTTGATGATATTACAGATATACACGTGATCTCGCTTCAGATCGATGGATTCGATGATCTTGGTTAGGAGCTGACCGGCCTTCCCCACAAAGGGCTCTCCCGCCTCATCTTCCTCTGCCCCTGGCCCCTCTCCTACCAAGACCAGAGCCGCCTCCCTGTTTCCACTGCCGAATACGATGTTCTTCCGATCTTGCCAGAGCTTGCACCGCCGGCAGTCCCCGATCCAAGCTCGAATCCCCTCCAAGTCGAGTGGCTGAGGAGAAACGGCGGCATCTCCCTTTCCTGAAACCGGAAGGTTGAGGCCCAGGAGCCCACTCTCCCTTTGCCAGCTCAGATAGCCCTGGAAGTCCCTCAGGACCTCCAGGAGCTCCCTGGCTCCCGGCTCCATCGACCCCTTTTCCTCAGTTCGTCCCACGGGATTTTCCCTCGACGCATGCCACGACGCGGTCCAGAATGGCCTCCGCCACCTCTGCCTTGGACAGGAGGGGAAGCTCCTCCATCCCCCCTTCCCGATCGATCAGCTTCACCCGATTATAGTCCCGCCCGAACCCGCCCTCGGCCTGACGGATCTCATTAGCCACGATCAAATCCAGATTCTTCCGCGTGAGCTTCCCTTTGGCATTCTCCACCAGGTTCTCCGTCTCCGCTGCAAATCCCACCAGGAACCTTTGTCCCTTTTTCCGACCGATCTCCTGCAGGATGTCCGGAGTTCGTTCCAGTTCGAGGGTAAGCCTTTCTTCGGACTTCTTGATCTTGGAGGCAGAGGGTTGAGTGGGCCGATAATCGGCCACCGCCGCCGCCTTGATGATGATATCCGACTCCTCGAGATGGGATAGCATTGCGTCCCGCATCTCCTCGGCGCCCTCGACGGACGCCACTTCCACCCCGAAGGGAGGAGGCAGGGAGGTCGGCCCCGACACCAGGATGACCCGAGCACCCCTCTTCTGGGCGGCCGAGGCCAGGGCATAGCCCATCTTTCCGGAGGAGGGATTGGAGAGGAAGCGGATGGGGTCCAGGAACTCCCGGGTGGGGCCGGCGCTCACCAGGATGGTTTTACCCTCCAGATCCCTCTTTTGGGCCAGGATCCTCTCCGCGGCAGAGACAATCCGGGAGATATCCGCCAGACGGCCCTTCCCCACCTGTCCCGAAGCCAGCTCCCCATGCTCAGGATCGACAAATTGAGTTCCTAAAGCCTTCAGGCGCTCCACGTTCGCCTGATAGCAGGGATGAATCAGCATTTGATGATCCATGGCCGGGGCGATGAGCACAGGACACCGGGCCGAGAGGAAAAAGGTGGAGAGAAAATCATCGGCGATGCCGGCGGCGAATTTTCCGATGATATTGGCGGTGGCGGGGGCCACGATGAGCAGCTCTGCCTTTTCTGCCAGACAGATGTGCTCGATCCGAGAAGCAGTCTCCTCTTCAAATAGATCGCGGATCACCGGGCGGCCTGACAGGGCCTGAAAGGTAAGGTGGCCTATGAGGTGCTGGGCGGATTTCGTCATGACGCAGGTAACCCTCGCCCCCTTCTTGACCAGAGCCCGTAAGAGCTCGGCCGCCTTGTAGGCAGCGATGCTGCCGCTTATGCCCAGGACGATCTCTTTGCCTTTCATTTCCCCTCGTTCACTGAGGATCTCGGCTTTCGCCGTCCTCTTCAGGCGTGCGAAAGGAGCCGCCGCAGGATGATCCAAAACAGCAAAAATGCAACGGCAACCACGGAGACGAGCAGCCAGCGATAAAGGTGCAGGTATTTCAGGATCACGCGCTCTCTATCCTCCATATTCAAGGGGCGAGCGATCTTCTTGGCCAAGTTGAGGAGCGAAGAGGGGAAACTGAGAGATTCTTCTTTCCTCGACAGGGTCAACTCCTCCGCCTGCACCGGCGTCTTTCCGCCGCAATACTCACATTCGACCACCACCGAACTCGCCTTCCCCAAAAAGACGTTCCCTTTACAGAGGGGGCACCGGCCCAGGATCGGCGCGTCCAGGGACTCGGCCACGGACTTCTCCACCTTCTCCCAATGAAAGAAGAGATCCAGTTGGCTGAGGTGCACCCCATGGGGCCGAACGGAAAGGGAAGGGGAAGAGCCGCCCGCAGCCTCGATCAGAATACTGCCTTCCGGGGAACAACGGATCTCCAGAGAGGTCTTGCACTGGGGGCAAGGAAGCAGAATACAGGTCGGACGGGCCAGATCCAGGGGCGCCCCGCATTTCTTGCAGCTCTTAATTTCTGACATTTCCCGATCCCTTCCGGGGCAAGAAAACCGCCAGTAGCTGCCTTCCTCGGAGGCCAAATTGAGTCGCCACCGGATCGCACTTGGTGGAAAAAAGACAGAATATATCCCCCTTGACCTGATCGCTATACTCGGAGAGGACATAGAAATTCGCCTGTCCCTTGGCCAGGACCAAGTCGGCCCGCCTCAGTTCTGCCGACAGCTCCGGGGACATCTCCAGAAGCGAGATCCCCAGGGTGTCTGGACCGGCAATAATCATCTGATCGGATATTGTTTGCAGTCCCACTGCCAGGCCATCCTCATAGGTGGCATCAGAGGTGATGGCCCCCCCGCGGAGGGCTGAGATGACCGGGCCCGACGATCTCTTGCGGATCTCCTCGATCAAGGCCGCATCCAGCGCCAGCTCACCCACATTGTCATGGAGGTAGAGAATCCTTTCTGCCTTCGGGATCCTCTGAAAAAGGAGCCTTAGCTCGTCCAGGGCCAATCCCTTTTCCAGATAGGAGGAAAGGTAGTCCTTGACCTTTCTCGGGTCAAAGGCATAACCGGTGCCTGCAGTCCGAGAGTCCAGGCTATTGGCCGCCAGGGCCCAGACGGCAAGATGACGAAATCTCGGGTAATCCTCCAGTTGCTTGCCCTCATGCCGAATCTCGCGGGCGACCTCCATGCCCATCTCATTCAGCCACTTCCGCCGCTCGCAAAAGGGAATGTCCAGTCCCAGGGCCTGCTTCAAGCATCGATGCAGCGAAGTGATATGATAGGAGGGAGGCTGGAGGAAATCAAAGGTTAGAGAGAGCTGGCGAAGGCAAAGACGCAGCACTTCGCTCCGCCTCGAGGCATCCTCAATCAAAAGCTCCGCCGCCTGAGATATGTCGTCCATGAAGCAGGGGAGGCATTGACTTTGGGTCAGCATCCTATGGCCTTACAAAATGGTTGAGGGGACGACGTCCCTTCCCCAACTGAAAGGCATTGCGGATGCTGGCCACCACAAAACGATGGGCCACCTCGATCGATTCCCTGACGTCTTGTCCTTTCGCCAGCCCGGCCGTGATAGCTGCGGACATCGTGCACCCGATGCCATGGAAATCATCCCCCGGTATCCGCAGGGTGTCCTTCACCTCCATCTTCGATCCATCGTAGATGATATCGAACACGTGGGATCCTGGCAGATGACCCCCCTTCAGGAGGACATACTCGGGACCGAGCTCTTTGATCTTCTTCGCTGCCTCCTTCATCGAGGCCAGATCGGGAATGGCTGCCCCGCACAAAACTTCCGCCTCATGGAGGTTGGGCGTTACCACCCGTGCCATAGGAAACAGCAGGGCCTTCAGGGTTTCCAGCGCATCCTCCTCCAGCAAGGCAGCCCCATCTCCTGCCTGGATCAAGGGATCCACAACCAACTTCTTCACCCCGAATTCATCGAGGACCTGACAGATCACCTCGATGATCTCCCTTTTCATCAGCATACCGGTCTTGGCGGTATCCACCCCGATATCGGAGAGAACAGAAAGGAGTTGGGCTGAAACCAGGTCAGCAGGCAAGACCTCGATCCTCTGAACCCCTAAAGTGTTCTGGGCGGTGACGGCCGTCACCACCGACATCCCGTAAACCTGGAAGGAGGTGAAAGTCTTGAGATCGGCCTGGATGCCCGCACCTCCCCCTGAATCTGACCCTGCAATCGTCAATGCCCGACGCATGGAGACGCCTCCTTCACCATGGTAACTCCCACCAGCCCCCGACATGATCACTTCCCATCTTCAGTTCCTTTGCCTACCCCAGTCCAAAAAAAGTCCTGATCTTCTTCAGGATGCTGCGCCGGTCCTCTTCGACATCCATTCCCACCTGCTTTGCCATCTCATGATCGAGCTCCTGCCTGCGTTTGGCCAGGACCACGCTCAGGGCCTGGGCGATGGTGGGATTGGCGGCCACGATATCCTGGAAGCCGTTCTTATCCAATACCAAGAACTCGCAATCCCTCAGGGCCACGATGTTGGCGGAACGGGTCGCTCCCGTCAACAGCGACATCTCCCCGAAGATGTCTCCTTTGCCCAGACGAGCCAATACGCGGTGTCCCCTGGGGTAGTCGCCTACGCTCACCTCCACCTCTCCCTCTTTGATCGCGAAGAAGGAATCCCCCGGATCCCCCTGATGGAGCACCATCTCCTGGGCACAATACCTTTCCACCCGCACCCGGGAGGCTGCCTTTTCCAGCTCCACGGGGTTGAGGGGAGAGAGGATCTCGATTCGCTGCAGCACCTGTAGGATTTCCTTACTGATCTCGCTCCTTTGGTCCCTTTGCACCTGCTGGGAGAAGGGATGGAGATAAAGGTGCTGAGTGGGGAAGGGAACATAGATGCCTGCCCGATCCAATCTATACCACAGGAGGCCCAGAAAATCTCCCTCGATCTTGTCGAACTGAGAAAAATCCGCTATCCAAAATTGAATCTCATAGTCGATGGCGAAATCCCCATAGGCCTTGACCCGAATCTGGGGTTTGGGCTGGGGGAGGATTCCCTTTACGCTCTGGGCCGTCTCTTCCATGGCCTTTCGCGCCCGGGACGGAGCGATCCCATGGGGCAGCCCCACCTTGAGGACCCGGGCGTGAGGGATATGGGGCTGAGTGTGGTTGATGATCATCTCCCGGGAGAGGGAGGAATTGGGGATGATGACGAAATCATCTTCCTGGGTCTGGAGTTTTATGGAACGCCAGTTCATCTCTGCCACCCTGCCCAGCCGATCACCGACCCTCACCCAGTCTCCCACTTCGAAGGACTTCTCCATCTGAAAGACCAGGCCCGAGAAGAGGTTTCCCAGGATATCCTGGAGCGCCAGGCCGATCACTATGCTGAGGATCGCAGAGGTGGCAAGGATAGGGGTCAAGTTCACCCGGAGGACATAATGCAGGACCAGGAAGAAAGAAACCAGGCAAAGGACAAATGAAAAGAGGTTCCCCAGGATGGCCGGAGGTTTGACGCCTCTCCAGTAGGTCAAAAAGATGTCGAATGCAGCCACCTCCACGGCCTTTACCGCCAGATAGGCCCCGGTGATGAGGAGCAGGACTTGAATGACTCCCTCCAGGGCGGGGCCGATGACCAGCGATGAATTGCGCAGAAAGAGGGCCAAAAGGACTGCAAAAACGAACAGGCTGGACGGGAGCCTGAACTTGGCCAATAGCGGGTGATGGCGCAGCAGGCGCAGCAGGAGAAAAGCGAGAACTGTCAGCGCCATAAAGGCCAGGAGGGCCAGCAAGAAGACCTTTGGGTTCAATTCCAGGAGGATCTCAGAGCGCATGGGTCACCGGAGCCAATCAGGTTTTTCCTTGATAGAGCAGTTTGTAGACCTCATAGGATCTCAGCACCCTCTTCACATAAGCACGGGTCTCCGCATAGGGAATACTCTCAATGAATTCCTCCGGGTCGTAGTCGCTGAATTTGGACAGCCACCTTCTTACCGGACGAGGCCCCGCGTTGTAGGAGGCCACCGCCAGGTCCAAATTCCCCGGGAATTCCTCCAGGAGATCCCGCAAATAGCGGGCACCTAAGCGGATATTGAGGTCTGGCTGGAAGAGGTCTTCCTCATCCCCATCGAAGGGCTCCCCCACTTCTTTTGCGACCTGGGAGGCGGTGCCCGTCATCAACTGCATGAGACCTCTGGCCCCAGCCCCCGAGACGCAACGGGGAGAAAAGGAGCTCTCCTCCCGGATGACTGCCAGGATCATAAAGGGATCCATACCCAAATCCCCCCCTGCGGTTTGGACGATCTCCGGATACCCCAGGGGATAAAGATAAGGCAGGAGCGGCCCCACATCGGCATCCCGGCCCTTGGCCCGGGACGCCGACTGGTGCTGCCTCGCCCAACTGAGGGTCCGGTTGGGCCTTCCCAGACTCAAAGAGAGGGCGCAGGCCTCTTCCGTCAGGTCCCGGTCCTGGGGAGCCCGCTGGATCGCTTCTCCATATTCGGCCAATCCCTCCTCAACCAAGCCCAGGCTGATCAATGTGCGGGCCTTATCCAGAAGGATTGGCGGGGCCTTTCTCTTTACTGCAGGAGGCGATGATGAAGGATCGAGGTCTGGCCTCTCGATCTGGACACCATTGGGCACTGCCTCAGGCAGAAAGGCCTCCAAGGCCGCCAGACGCACCGAGGCCCGGAAGAAGTAGTAGTCGAAGTTCGGTCTGGAGAGGATCTGCCGGTAATGACGGGCGGCCGCAGCAGGGCCGTCAACCCTCTCCAAGATCCGACCCGTCCAATAGAGCCATTGGCTGGTCTGAGGTGAATCGGGATGAGAGGATGCAAGACCCTGAAGATCCATGAGGGCCAGCCCTGGCTCGCCTTGCCGATAACAGACCCAGGCTCTATGCCAGAGGGCATCCTCTTTGAGCTCGCTCTTGGGATAAAAGACGATCAGGCGGCCATAGCTATCCTGGGCTTGAAAGAAATCACCTTCCGCCTCCTCATCCAGGCCCAAGCGATACCAGGAATCATCTGCCCAGGGGCTTCGGGGAAACTGGCAAGTGAGCCGCAGCAGTTGGAATCGCCCCTTTTCCCTCTCCCCCAGTCGGATATGGCTTCGGCCCAGCCAATAGAGGCATTCCGCTGCCTCCTGCCCCTCTCCTCGCTCCGCCAGGGAAGAAAGCACCCCCACCACCCCCCGATAATCCCGGGCCCGGAAAGAGGCCCGACCTGCGGAGAGGGCGGCCCGGTCCCTATCCTTTTGGGCAGCGGAGGGATCCGCCATCAAGCTCTTGAATTCTTCCGCCGCCCTCTGGTACGCCTCGGCAGAATAAAGCGCCTGCCCCCTCTGGAAACGCTGGCCCCAATTGAGATGCGGGGGAGGCGTAAGCTTTCGCCAGAAGGTCCTGGCCAATCTGGCCTCCGGGCTGGAAGGGCCTTGAAGCTCAATTTGAAGAAAAAGGGAGGCCGCCTCCTGCTGACGCCCCTCCTCTATGGCAATCTTGGCCAGGCCGAGTTGAGCCCGAAGAGAGTAGGAAGGTCCGGGATGATCCTTCAGGATATTCCGATAGATTCTCTTGGCTGCGGCCAGATCATGGCCGGTCCAGTAGGCCTCTGCCAACTGAAGGCGAGCCCGCTTCTTCAATCGGCTCTCCTGGGGAAGGGCGAGGAGCTTTTTCAGGGCCTCAATGGCCGAGGCGTTCTGGCCCTGTCCCAGGTCAGCTTCCGCCAGATAGAAAAGGGAATAATCCAGGAGTCCGGGGTAGGAAAGGGCAGATCGTTCCAGATAAGCCTTTGCCTCTTCCCACCTTTTTTCCCTCATATAGAGAACCCCCAGCAAGAAACCGACTTGCGGGGAGATGGAGGAGAGAGGCTCCTCTCCCTGGAGCTCCTCCAGGATATGAATGGCCGCTGCCTGCTCTCCATTATCCAACAGCTTCTGGGCCAGGTGGAGTCTCTCCTCCTGTTCCTTGGGGCCGCACTGGCCGTAGGAGACTCCAGGTGGGAAAAGGAAGCCCAGGGAGAGGATGATCAAAAGAAGGAAAGGAAACGGGCCGGCCCTGCGGGCACCTTCTTTCACTCCGAGACCTTCTCCCCACATTGATTACAGAACTTCGTCCCCTCCGGAAGCGTGGCTTTACACTTGGCGCACACCAATGGCTCTCCCACTTTCTTCCCGCAGACCATGCAGTAACGGGCCTCAGCGGGCAAGTCCTTCCCGCAATGGAGGCACTTGCTTACCGCCACCATCTGATGACCGCAGCTTTGACAGAAGCGTGCGCTCAATGGTACTTCTGCGTGGCATTTGGGACAATTCACCACCCCGCTCGCCGCGATTTTCTCCGGCGTTCCATCCTCTTCCTTGAGGACCTTGAAGAGCATGCCCGGAAGCATCATCCCCAGGCCAGCCCCCACCCCCAAGCCCATGCCTGCCGCAGCACTTCCGGCAGCCCCGGTATCGGGCTGCTTCGCCGCATCCCCCATCGCCTTGGCGGCCTTGAACTTCAAAAACGCATTCA
This sequence comes from uncultured Methylomirabilota bacterium, assembly GCA_963718295.1. Taxonomy (GTDB): domain Bacteria; phylum Methylomirabilota; class Methylomirabilia; order CAVQYV01; family CAVQYV01; genus CAVQYV01. The sequence goes on from CAVQYV010000003.1 coordinate 308,263, forward strand.
GGTCTCCCACGGCCGCCATGCTGCTCTTCTCGTCGATCATCCGCTGCACATCCTCGGGAGGGGTGATGGCGTTGATGAAGAAGTCGATCAGCTCCAAGCCGTAGCGATGGAAATCGTCGGCCAGGCGCGTCTTGGTCGCCACGCCCAGCTCATCATAACTCGGGGGAAGCCCGTAGATCGAATCGAGGTTTTCCCCCAAAAGGTCATTGAGGCGAGATACGACCACATCCCGCAGGTACCCTTCGATATCGGCCGTAGCATAGATTCCCTTGGTCCCCACCAGGGTATTGATGAAAAGCAGGGGCTGGTTGATCCGCATGGTGTAATTGCCGTGAGCCCGCAGGCGGATCACCCCCAACTCTTTATCTTTGAAGGCGACCGGATCCTTGGTCCCCCATTTCAGGTTGGAAAAAACCTTCAAGTTGGTAAAATAGACCTCGACCCGGAAGGGACTGATGAATCCCCAGGGAAGGCTGAGCACTTTGGTCAAGAGTGGAAGGTTCAGGGTGGTGAGCGTGTGCCGACCGGCTCCCAGCAAATCCAGGCCTTTGCCGTCGCGAAAGAAGACCGCAGCCTGATTCTCCCTCACGATCAACTGGGCGCCCATCTTGATATCCCCGGAACCGCTTTCCGGGATGCGATGGACCATCTCCTCCCCCGTCGAATCGAACCATTCAATGACTTCCATGAATTGAGCCATCATTACCTCCTAATCATGCCTTTGGGCTCTGGGACCGATCAGCCAGCCGACTCAGGAATTCCTCCAGCGGCCTTTCCAATTCCCGGATGATCTCAGGCCAGACCCCTTCCTGGAGGGATCGAGAGGAGAACGACTCCACTGCCCGACCCAGCCCTTCCAACCGCTCGGTGAGGGCCAGATCAAATTGGTGCATCCTTTCCAACCCTTCTTCTCCGATCTGGACCAGATCGAAGGCCCCCGAATATCCATAACTGGCAAAGGACAGGGAATCCCTCGCCTGGGCCATCTTGCGGGTGATCAGGTCCAGCTGCCCCAAATGTTGAAGCTCCTTCTTCTCCACCAGGGCCTTCTTGACCTCTTCCACCCTCTCCTGCAGGCGATGCAGCCGGTCTGCTAACGCCATCCGCAGGAGCTTGTCGGCCTCCCGGACCTTCTCCCGCCCCTGGTAGCCAGCCAGGCCGGGAACCAACCGGATTAGCTTTTCCCAGGTGCGGCCCTTCTCAATCTCATGCCCAGCCTTTTTCGCTTCCTCTTCCATAGACTCGATTCTCCCTTTCCCCTACGATTGGGCTCCTTCAGCCCTTGTGAGACAAGGACCCCATGGCTTTTCCGATGCTCTCCGGATAAGGAGGACGCAGGATTCCTGCCTCGGTGATGAAACAGCTAATGTGATGGGCGGGGGTGATATCGAACGCCGGGTTTGCTGCCTTTGTCCCTTCCGGGGCCACCGAGATGCCCTGAAAGGTCTTCACTTCCTCTTCTCCCCTGAACTCAATGGGGATCTCGGCTCCGCTCTTCTTGGAAGGATCGAAAGTGGAAAGGGGAGCAGCCACATAGAAAGGAATCTCATGGGCCTGGGACAGGACCGATAGGCCATAGGTGCCAATCTTGTTAGCAGTATCTCCATTGGCCGCAATGCGATCTGCGCCTACCAGGACCAGGTCGATCTCCCCCTGCGCCATGAAGAAGCCTGCCATATTGTCGCAGATGAGTATCATGGGGATGTGCTCCTGCATCAACTCCCAGGCGGTGAGGCGGGCACCCTGGAGATAGGGCCGGGTTTCATCCACGTAGACCAGTACCTTTTTCCCCGCGGAAAAAGCGGACCGAATGACCCCCAGGGCAGTCCCGTGCCCGCCGGTGGCTAATGCCCCGGCGTTACAGTGGGTGAGGATCCTTGCCCCATTGGGTATCAATTCCTTGCCCCGTTCGCTCAGGGCGAGATTTACCCTGAGATCCTCATCGGCGATGGCACGGGCCTCCCGGATCAGCCTCTCTTTGATCCGGGGAACCGGCAGCTCCTGGTCCTCCTCCACCGCCCGGGCCATCCGTTCGATCGCCCAGAAGAGATTGCGAGCCGTGGGACGTGTTTTCCCCATCGCTTCCGCCAACAAGCGAAACCGGGAGGCAAAGGCTTCTCGCGTCTCCTCCGGCAGGCTCTGGGCCCCCAGGGCTAATCCCATGGCAGCGGCGATGCCCAAGGCCGGAGCGCCCCTGATCAACATGTCCCGGATGGCAGAAAGAACGGATGAGAAATCCCGGCATTCCACCCAGACCTCCTGGTGGGGAAGCTTTCTCTGGTCCAACAAGCGGATGGCCCCCTGTGTCGTCCATTCAATGGGCTTAAGCGGCATGGTTTTCGAAGCCCCAGGGGGCGTTCAGGATTTCCCCTCTCTCCAGGAGCTTACGGGTGTGAGAGGCAATCCTGTGGCTCTTCTTCAGAATGCGACCGATCAGGGGCCGGTCGATCCGCGATAATCGCCTTATGCCCCGATATTGCTTATAGAAGCGAAGACGGTCCGTAGCGGTAAACCAGCCGGCAGGGGCGGAGAAATCGAGGCTGGCCAGATCCTTGATGCGCCACCGCTCTTCTCTCCACCTGGACATGATCACCCGCTGCAGGTCCATCAGATAGAGCTCGATCTGTCCGCCTTCTTTCGTCTTCACGAAGAGGTGTCCCAAATAGAAGTCGCGATGGAAAAGTCCTCCCTCGTGCATGCGACGGGCGAGCAGGGCCAAGGATCGGACCAGATCCCTTTTGCGAGAGAGGAGGGAAGGATCAAGAGGAGGGGTGAAACAGCGAGGGAGGAATTCCGTCAGACGGCAGGCCCCATCCAGCTCCTCCGAGATAAGAAAGGACTCCACCTCCCACCCCCATCGTCGCCTCTCCCCGAAGCCTACTGGATCGATGGTTTGAATCCCCAGCTCCCTGATCTTCCATGTGTTTTCCCATTCCCGCCTGCCCCCCGAGAGCCCCTGCCCTCTCGCAGGAAATCCCGGATCTGATCTCGCCAGGGAGGGTTTCGATGGCGCTTCAAAAAGAAGGCCTTCTCCTTCTCTCCGTCCCTCAGGGAGAAATGGCAGACGGAGCGGAATTTCTGCTCTTTGAAGATCTGCCCTTCCCGGAAATCCATCACCGATCGAACGCTGGCGAGGCCTTTTTCCAGGAAGAGAGGAAGAAAGGGAGTGCGAATTACCATGCGCCCTCCCTCCAGGACCGATAAATCCAATTCTGCTTTTCTTTTTCTCATTTCGCGCCCGATACTCTGCCGAATTTCCTACCATAGAGGCCCAAGGGTGTCAACGGATTATTGGGTCGCCCGGATCCTCACAATTTAGGCCCTGGACCAAGGCCTGGTGCGGAAGATAACAAAAAGGGGCTGGAATTATCCAGCCCCTTGCTTTTACATCTTTATCCTATTGACGGGGTCCTCCCCCAATGGCAACTCCCATCTCCCCTTTCTGGCGCTCCCCCATTTCCCATCTTCTGTAGCCGCCACGATTCCCATCGATCCTTTACGTCGTCGGGATGGGGACCAGCTTCACCTTGACCTCGGTCGGCTCCACGGCCGAGGCATCCACCTGCAGGTTTTTGGCGATAAAGGCCCGCGCCTTGATGACCAGGCTTCGCTTGCCCGCCGGCACCTCCAGCGTACAGGGGGTGATCCCTTCCTGTCCAGTGTCTACGGTCACCTTGGCTCCCTCGGGATCAGAGATCACCTTCAGTATGGCATTTCCTGCCCAACTGGTGCCTGCGAGGGCCGCCCAAACCAGGACCATCAGTGATATGACTACGATTGCCGAAAACCGCATCCTCTTCTTCCTCCCTTCAGAGTTCTTCCTGTCTGCTATCTGCAGCTTCCTTTTGCTCTTCCACCGACCCATGGGGCCGATTTCTTGGCTCCAAGAACCCTATGGACACCATCCTCCGTGAACGGGAAAATCCATGAATTCCATCTCCCTTCCCGTTTACAATCGATGAATGAAGGCGATTCCTTCATGAGAAGAAGATCACTCACGCCAATGCCTCAATCAAAAGGGAGATCGGAAGGGGAATGCCCTGGGGACATAAAAAAGGGGGAGCGAAGCCCGCTCCCCCTTTTGCGCTTCAGTTGGGAATCAACTACCACTTGGGATAGTTGGGCACTCCGAAGATCGGATCCCGATAGAGCTGATCCCAGTTGGAGACCTTCCCGTACATGGTCGGGGTCCAGGGCCACTTGCGGGCCTTGTAGGGATGCCGTGGGAAGTCCTGGATGATCGCTTCCTCCAGGGGCGTGCCCACCACCTCGATCTGGTCGTACTCCATCTGGCCCAGTTTATACTCGAGCGGCCAGGCGGGTGGTTCCGATATTCCTCGGATTGATGGTTCATGACCGCGGTGCCGATCGCATCCAGCGCCACCGGATCCTTGCTGGCAATGATCATGCCCGAGAGGAAGTAAGGAGCCACGGGCACCCAGGTTCCGGCATACAGGGCATCACGATGTGAATCTGCCGCGGAACCAGCTTCTGGGCGATGTAGTTGACATCGACATGCACCTCGGCCACATTCCGGTGGGGCAGGCCGAACTTGCAGGCGCCGATCACCCTCTGGGAGGGCAGGCCGATGCCCAGGTTCTTCAGGGCGAAGGTCACGCCTGCATACTCGTGGGTCTTGAAGCGGTGATGTTGACCAGGCACTGGACCTGCTTCAGGAGCTTGGGCATGGGATACTGCTTGGTGGCCAGGCCCAGGCCGGTCATCATCTCCCAATTCTCGCACAGGTCGATCAGCTCATACTTGACTCCCATGTCTGCATACTTCTTCACGGTAGCGGGCCAGGTATAGCCGTAGTTCATGAAGGTCGCCCAGGCATCGCCCAGGGCGGGGCACTCGGCGATGATGATCCGTCCGGCTCCCATCTCGGCGGCAGATCCTGGCCGCTGCCAGGCAGGCGCGGGGATCGGAGAAGGCACCCTGGATGCTGTTGTCATCGCCAAATCCCATCCAGTTCATGGGATAGTAGCTGAGCACGTGGTTGGGCTTGATCAGGACCGTCTCGCCCTTCTTCAGGGGGATGCCACCGACCAGATCGATCGCCTTCTTCATGTGCTGATACCACACCTCCTCGCTCTCTGGAGCCCAGAGGGCGCGGACATAATCGCCGGTCGCATCGTGGTACTCTGTGGTCTGCTCGTGTGCCACATCGTCGTTGATGTGGAATCCACCGTCCATCGCCTTCGCTTCCTCAGGAGTCGCCTTCACGATGGCGACCACGGACTTGGCGGCCATGGCGAAGGATGCAAACGCCATTACCGCTACCAACGCTACCAATAGAACCAAAATCCTCTTCATAGACTCAACCCCTTCTGTCCGATGATGAATTGTTCAGGAACTCAGGACTTCCCTTTCTACACCACGAACGAGCGAGCGTTCCGTCACCTCCTTCCCTTCAGATATAGCAAACCCTCTTTGGCGGCTACCACCTCCCTTCCATACCATATGAGATGAGACAAAGGGAGTATCCTGGTAGTGGCTTGGTAGTGTTTTTGATGGTGGTTTCGGTAAACGAAAAGGCGGGAAACAAACCTATATTCTATATATAGGCCATGCCTCCCGCCTTGTCAAGCCCTTTTTTGGGTCTGATTCCAATGGAGGATCCAATACCCCTGCTTCCTTCAGCCCCAGATCCCTTCCTGGCCGTTCCTCTAATTGTCGGCTGGCTGCAAGAGCAAGTCCAGTATCTTCTCCAAATCCTCCCGGGGGATTCCTCCCTCTGCCAGCGCCAATACGTTCTTGACCCGCCTGTAGCCCGACCAGAAGGTACCATCGGTATAGACTCCTGAGTCCGAATTCCGATAGTTCACTCGATCCAGGGGCTCCTTCGTCTGTTGATCTCCTTCTTCTCCTTCCGGGGAACCGATATTCAGGGCCTCGATCGCCTCCTTTTCCGATCGAAAGATTAGCCTGAATACGGGTACCCTCACCTCACCTCGGAAGAGGGATCCCACGAAGCAGGATTTGAGGCCATATTCGTCGATCATCGCAAATTCTTTGAGGAAGGGAGGCCGACCAAAGGCAAAATGCAGAAGCATCCAGATGGATATCCCAGGCTCTCCCTCGTAGATCTTCCCCTCGTACCCCTCCACGCTCAGGGGCCTGCTGGGTGATCCAAAACGATAATCCCGGGCAAACAGGTTCCGCTTCCATTCCACCGGCTTTCCGTCTTTCAGTTCCGCCAGATGGAGACGCTTGAAGCCATCCCGTCCCTCATCGCTATAGTTGATTCGCGTCTCCAGCAAGGTGTTGAAGCCCTTCGTCTCCTCGAGGCCACGTACCAGCTGCTGCGTTTGAAAACCCACCCGGGCCCAGGCCTCGGCCAGGCACATCATATTCGAGTAGGAAAGGCCAGCCATGACATCCGGCTCCCGGCCGAACCTCTCCTGGAAGGCCTGCGCGAATTGAAGCCAGGATGGACCCAGCTCGTCTTCCCGATTGCGATCGGCAAAAGCCAGATAGCCGGCCACCACGATTCCCTGGGTCAAGTTGGGGGACAAATCGGAGACCCGGCGGGTATCCCAGCCGGAGGATGCCATGATCCTCACCTCCATGCCCAACTCCCGGATCTTCCGCAAAATGGAAGGGGCATCCGAGGCCATCCCGTAGATCAATATCCCCTCTGGTTCCGCTGCCTGGATCTGCTCCAAAGCAGAGGAGAAATCCGTCACCCCCCGGGAATAGGGGATAGCAGCCACCGGGGTCACACCATACTGCCGGAGCCGATTTTGTTGAGCGGAGGCCGCTGATCGTCCGTAGGCAGTATCTTCGAAGAGCAGGGCAACCCTCTTCTCTGAGAGCCTCTCCCACATGAGGTCCACCAGGATTTTACACTCATCCTCATCGGAGATGTTCCCTCTGAAGATCCACTTTTGCGGGGGACGGGTAAGCCCCTCATGGGTCGCCAGGCTCAGCATGGGGATCTGAGACTGGCTCATGATCGGCATGATCGCCAGGGCACAGTCGCTATCCGCCACGCCAAAGACCAGATCCACCTTGTCCTGCTGGATCAGCTTCAAGGCGACCTCTTTAGCCCGCTCCGGGGAGCTGCCATCATCCATGAGGACCGCCTCGATCCTGGCGTCCTTTTCTTTCCATCCCTCATGGATCTGTTGAATGGCCAGGAGGGCTCCATCCTGTACCTCCTGGCCCACGGATGCCTGGGAGCCGTTCAAGGAGCTGATCACCCCCACTCGAAGTACCTCCGAGGCGTACGCCCCCTGGGGAATCACTACCATTCCTGCCCAAATCATCAGCGCCAACACGATGATCTTGAGATCTGTTCTCTTTGACATCTTTACCTCACCTTTCTCTCTCGTTCTTGTCCCTTGTCTTTACCGAAAAACAGAGGGCGGCCCCACAGAACCACTGAGGCCGCCCTCATTTCTTCACCCTTCAGGTCTTTTATTGGAGGTTGGCGTCCAGGGCTGCTTTTACATCCTCCAAGGGGACATAACCTTTGGCAAAGATCAGAACCGATCCTTTTCGCCGATAGGCTGACCATTCTCCCCCGGCAAAGGAGATTCCCATTTCCGTGTTTCTCATCTCCTCCGGTTTTCTCTCTTCCTGGGTCTTGCCCTCCAGGGACTCCTTGGTGGACTCCAGATCGAGGGTGGCCATCGCCCGTTCCGGGGATCGGAAGGCCATCTTCACCACCATGATCTTGTCGTTGCCCTTGAAGATGGTGCCGGAATAGGCAGACTTGATCCCATGGAATTCGAAATCGGATCTGAAGCCTCCGTAAAGGCCCATCTCTCTGATCTCTTTCATGAAGAGGGGATATCCGAACCCCATATGGAGGACAAAGAACGCTGCCGCATTGGGGGGCATCGAGAAGATCTCGCCCTGGTAGCCTCCCACCTGGACCGGGATTCCTTTTTCCTTCATCTTGGTCGAATCCAGGGATTTGTCCTTGGCCGCCATCAGGACCTTCCCACCCTCGTAGGTCGAGAAGTTGACATGGCGCATCCCGTCATGATTCTCGTCGTTGTAGTTGAGGAAGTGCTCGAAGACGATCGGGAAGTTCTCGGTAGCCTCGATGCCCTCCACAACCCTCGAAGAATCGAACCCCACCCTTTCCATCGCCTCCAAGAGACAAAGCATATTGGAATAGGCATATCCGGAGATCAGATCCGGGTTGCGACCATACTTGCCCCGAAAGGCTTTGAAGAAATCCGCCCACTGGGGGAATTGGTCTCCATCGATGTTGCCGGTTACCAACTGGTACTGGCCGCTGAGAGTAGGGCGGTGCCAAATTTTGGCAGGACCCAGATAGAGGAGGGAATCGGGCATGATGTGCGTATATCCAGCCACGATCACACCGTCCAATCCTTTGGGGACCGTGGGCAGAAGCTTGGTCGATTCCCAGCCCGAGGAGGCAACGACCCGGGCGCCCAGGCCCGACCCGATGACCCATTGCATAATGGTCTGGGCGTCGATCATCGTCCCATAGACCATGAGGATTTTCACCCCTGCCTGCTTCAATCGATCCATCTGCGGGCCTAAATCGATCAGTCCCCGAAGCATAACTCTCGACGGCGGCCGGTTCTGCCCCAAATCTATTGATCCTCTGGTGGACTACCTCCATGCCCGCCTTCCCATAGGGGGAGTCCTCATACAGGATTCCCACTTTGTCGGCGGACACCCCTGCCAGTATGATCATGACGTAGTCGGCCATGATCTTGCCCAAATCGCCATCGGAGATGTTCCCTCGGAAGACATATTTCTGCAAGGGATGGGTGAGATCCGGATGGGTGGCCAAGGTGATCATGGGCACCTTGGCATCCGATACCACAGAGGCAAGGGCCAGGGCACAACTGTTATTGAATGGGCCGACGATGGCCGATACCTTCTCTGCGTCAATGAGCCTCTTCGCCTCTTTCTTGGCCTCTTCCGGATTTCCCTTATCGTCGGCCACGATCAACTGAAAAGACCGGCCTTTCATCTTCTCCATTCGCTGTGCCTGCTCCAAGGCCAGGAGGGCACCATCTCTCATATCGATTCCCTGTCTTTCCAGGACTCCAGTGAAGGTGCCGATCAGCCCAATCTTGATGGGTGGGTCGGCAGCAGCCCCACTGGCACCTACTCCAGCCATGAGGAACGCCGCTATCAATAGATACCAAGGAATTCTTCTGGGCACTTTGCTTCTCTCCCTTCTGATTTCTCATCTTCCTGAATTTTTGTTCCCTATGCGATCTCTTTCATCTCAACTGCCCGGCTGGCCGTTCAGATCGCCTTCTCCATGATCCTGAAGAAGTCCTCCTGGGAAACGGCCCCCTTGAGGAGGGCCAGGGCTCCATTTTCACTTCTAAAGCCCGACCAGTGGGTCCCATCGAAATAGAGGCCGAAATCGGAGTTCCTGCAGTTGGTCGGATCCTCCACCATGAGCGGACCTCGCTTGGGCGTAGGCTTGCGCTTCAGATGGAGGTTCGCGATCACCTTTTCCTCCGACGGAAATTGGAGTCTGAACAGGTGAACCACGGCTGCCCCCTTCTGCAATACGCCTCCCTGGCAGGAAAGGATCCCGTATGCCTCGGGGGAATCGAGCTTATTTAAAAACGGGGGATCACCGATCTCCAATTTCTCAATGGCCAAAACGGCCTCGGGTATCTCGATCTTCTCCAGGACCCCTTCGTAGCCGTTTACGCTCAACTTCGTCTCCGCGGCTGTCCCATTTGGGTCCTGTTCCGCCGCCCCGACCGGCATGGATCCCAGAAGAAGCGGCATCCAGAGAACAAGGGCCAAAAAAGAAAACCAACAACCTCTCCCACTCAACATTTTAAAGCCTCCTATCGTTCGTTGCTTCAGCCAGAAGTTTACGGTCTCGTTACACCTTGAATTTCGGACACAACCCAGAGCACCGACTCCCTCATAATAGGCGATACAGATAGCCAAAGAGGATCCCTCCTGCGAAGCAGAGACCCAGATAGAGGAAAAACGGCCTCTTGCTCACCAGGGCCAATAGGGCTACCATCGGGCTCACCCGGGTCGCCGGGCCTACAATAAAGAAAGCCAGCGCCGACCCCTTGTCCATCCCTTGCTCCAACAGGGAAAGGATAAATGGGACCGTCGCTCCTCCACATACATAGATGGGAACCCCAAGGGTTGCCCCCCAAAGGATGGAAAAACGATTTTGAGCTCCCATGAGGTGCCCAATCAGACCGTGGGGGAGGAATGCCTCCAGGGCCGACCCCAGAATGATCGATAAGATGAAGTACTTTCCCGAGAACTTGGTGATCCCCCACATCATCCTGAGTGCCGCCTTGTGCTTGTTCTCCGGGTTCAGCTTTTTCTCTGCTAAAGACCAGAAATCCTGGGTCCCGGAAGAGCTGTGGAGGGCAGGATTAATCTCGGCCCATTCACCGAGTTTGCCCTTATTGGTCAGCGCCTTAATGATCAAACCGCAGCTCACCGACAGAACCAGGGCGGCGGCCAGGCGCGCCAGGGCCATCTGATGACCCAAGATCCCCCAGGTGGTAATGAGGACATAGGGGCTCATCAGGGGCGAGGCAGTGAGGAAGGTCATGACCGGCGCCAGAGGAAACCCGTTGGCGAGCATGGTGGCGAATATGGGTATCACCGCATAAGACCCCAGGGGGGAGATCACTCCGAGAAGGCTTGCCAGGATAATGGAAGAAAACCCCGAGTGGTTGAAGGCCCGGGCTAAGCTCTTTTTGGGAACGTAGATGGAGATAAGAGCGCCAGCCACGATCCCGATGACCAGATAGACCCAGGTATGGGTGAAATGCCGCAGGGAAATCTTCCCCATTTCAGTGAGCCCTACAGCAATGGCATTCAGGAGATGATTGGACGAGTCGTTCATGGTTTTTCTATACCCTCAATAGATGCCAACGTGAGCATACCGATTCGTTCCTAACAAAACTATGAGCTACATCATAGGCAGATCTCGCCAGAAAGAGGAATGTAAGTAACAATTGCTCGGTCTTCCCTTAGTGGAGGGCCGGGACCCAATGAACGACTTCCATTGACAGAGCTCCCCCCAATGTAGTAGAAAGCCCCTGGGGTTGCGGCCTGTTTCCTTTTGACTTATCCACCAACGAGGGAGGAGATATGGATTTGGAGAAGCTTCGGTCATTGCTAAAAGATGTAAGCGAAGGTGTAGTCGACGTCGAGGAGGCGCTCCTCAAGTTGAAGGGCCTGCCCTTCGAGGATCTGGGCTTCGCTAAAATCGATCACCATCGCCACCTCCGGGGAGGATCTCCCGAGGTGATATTTTGTCAGGGGAAAACCCCAGACCAGATTGCTAACATCGTACAGCGGCTGGCAGAACATAGCCAGGATATTCTCGCCACCCGGGCGAGCCAGGAGGTATTTGATCGGGTGCGTATGCTCCCCCTGGATCTGGAGTATCACGAGATGGCCCGCATCATTGTGGCCAATCCCAACCGGGAGCGAAAAAGGGTGGGAATGATCGTGGTCGCCAGTGCAGGGACTGCGGATATGCCCGTGGCCGAGGAAGCGGCCGTCACCGCAGAAGTGCTGGGCAATCGGGTAGACCGGCTCTACGACGTGGGCGTTGCCGGACTCCATCGGCTCCTGGATAACCGGGAGAAACTCTTTCGCGCCAATGTGGTCATCGCGGTGGCCGGAATGGAGGGCGCCCTGGCCTCCGTGATTGGGGGCCTTCTGGATAAACCGGTCATCGCGGTTCCTACCAGTATCGGCTACGGCGCCAGCCTGGGAGGCATCTCTGCCCTGCTGACCATGCTCAACAGCTGCGCCTCAGGGATTTCAGTGGTCAACATCGATAATGGATTTGGTGCGGGATTTCAGGCAAGCATGATCAACAAGATGGCCGCTGCCCACGAACAGAAGGGCGGAGGAGGCGAAAAAGAAAAATAGGCATCGGAGGCGACTACGGCAGATCCTCCATCTTGTGGCTCACCTCTCCGTAGATCTCCGGGCGCCGATCCCGGAAAAATGCCCAGTTCTCTCGGGTCTCCTGGATCATCCCCATATCGATATCCACCAAAGTCGCTCCATCCGCCTGGCCGCTCGGCTCGCACAGGAACTCCCCATGGGGGTCCACGCAGAAGCTCCTGCCGTAAAAGGAGATGTCTCCCTCTTTGCCTACCCGGTTGACGCGAAATATGAAAATCCCATTGGCAATGGCATTGGAGGAAATGATCTTCTCCCACTTGGGTATGGCCGCAGGCGAGGAGGTAGCAGTGGGAGCGAAAATGACCTCGGCTCCTTTGAGTGTCAAAATTCGCGAACCTTCGGGGAAGAAATTGTCCCAGCAGATCTGGATGCCCAGGGTGCCAAACTCGGTTTGAAATACCGGAAAGCCGAGGTCGCCGGGCCGGAAGTAGAATTTCTCTTCATAGTTCGGCATCTGGGGGATGTGGTTCTTGCGGTACTTTCCCACCAGTTCTCCATCCGGTCCCATGACGGCGGCAGAGTTGTAGTAAACGCCGGGCATCTGCCTCTCAAAGAGGGGACAGATAGCCACCGCCTTGTACCTTTTGATCAGCTCTCCGATCCTCTCCGTCGTCTCTCCCGGAATGGTCTCTCCGTAGGAGAAAAGGCTGCCGTCGGATGTGAGCGGAATCCAAGGGATAGGAAAACATTCCTGGAAGCAAAGCACCTGCGCCCCTCTGTCCAGCGCGGCCTCAGCCAGCGCCAGGGCCCGTTTCACATTTTCTTCCCGATCCTCTCCGCAGCCCATCTGGATCCCTGCAATGCGTACCATCCGCCTATTCCCTCTCCCTTCTTGAACGAGTCTTTCCCAGCCAGGCCGTCACCGGGGACTTTCACCCCTCATTTCCCACAGCACTTCTTATATTTCTTTCCGCTGCCACAGATACAAGGCTCATTACGCCCGATCTTGCGGGAGGGGGCAACTCCCTGAGCGGCTGAGGCGAAAACGGGGGAAGCAATATCGCTCCTTCCCGCCGGGCGCCTCCGCTCCGGCTTGGGCCGCTCCGCTTCCCGCTCGGTTTGCGCCTGCTCCTCTGTCGCAGGCTGCAGTTGAACCTTGAACAGATACTGCAGGCTCTCCTCCTCGATCCGCTCCATCATGGCAGCGAACATATCATACCCTTCTCGCTTGTACTCCACCAGGGGATCTTTCTGGCCGTAACCACGAAGACCAATCCCTTCCTTGAGGTGATCCATGGAGTAGAGGTGGTCCTTCCACTGATTATCCAGCACCTGGAGCATGATCATCGTCTCCAACTGGCGCATGATCCCCGGCCCCAGTTCCTCCTCTTTCCTCTCATAGGCCTCCACTAACCTCTGCTCGACCTCCTCTTTCAAGTCATCCGGTTTGAGTCGGAGAGTCTTCTCCAGCTTGATCTGCACATCTGACCCAAACTGGACGAGGAGGGCCTCTCGCAGCCCCTCCCAGTCCCATTCTTCCGGATGGACCTCCTCAGGGGCACATCGATCCACCAGCCGTCCAGACACCTCATCAATGATATCCAGGACATGATCTTTCAGATCCTCTCCCGTCAGGATCGTCCTTCGCTGCTCATAGATGACCTTCCTCTGCTTATTCATCACATCGTCGTACTCGAGGAGGTGTTTCCGAATCTCGAAGTTATGGCCCTCCACCCGGGTCTGGGCAGTCTCGATGGCACGACTTACCATTTTGTGTTCGATAGGCTGACCCTCTTCCATTCCCAGCCTATCCATGATGCGCGCCAGCCGATCCGATCCGAACAGGCGCAGCAGCTCATCTTCCAATGCCAGGAAGAATTGGGACGAGCCAGGGTCTCCCTGTCTTCCCGCCCTTCCCCGCAGTTGGTTATCGATCCTTCTCGCCTCATGACGTTCTGTGCCCAGGACATGCAGACCTCCCAGGCCTACTACTTCGTCATGCTCCGCCTCAGTGATCTTCCTCATCTCTTCCACCGCTTTTCGATACTGCTCTGGAGCTGCCTCTCGGGGATCTACCTCCTGCCGCCGCAGAAGGTCGAGGGCCAGGAACTCCGGGTTGCCGCCCAGGAGTATATCCGTGCCCCTTCCGGCCATGTTGGTAGAGATGGTGACCGACCCTTTTCTGCCGGCCTGGGCCACAATCTCGGCCTCCCGCTCATGATATTTGGCATTGAGCACATGATGGGGGACGCCGCGTCGTTTCAACATCTGGCTGACCCGCTCCGACCTCTCTATGGAGATCGTCCCCACCAGAAGAGGCTGGCCCTTGCTGTGCCGTTCTGCGATATCTTCCACCACCGCCTCAAACTTCTCCCGCTCCGTCTTATAGATCACATCGGGACGGGTATGCCGGATCAGAGATCGATTGGTGGGGATGACCACCACATCCAGGTTATAGATGGTGGCGAATTCTGGCGCCTCGGTATCGGCTGTGCCCGTCATTCCTGCCAATTTCTCATACATGCGGAAGTAATTCTGGAAGGTAATTGAGGCCAGGGTCTGATTTTCCCTCTCGATCTTCACCTTCTCTTTGGCCTCCAGGGCCTGATGGAGACCATCGCTGTACCGCCGCCCGGGCATGAGTCGGCCCGTGAACTCATCGACGATGATCACTTCCCCATCCTTGACCACATAATCCACATCCCGCTTGAAGAGGGCATGGGCCTTGAGCGCCTGTTGGATATGGTGGAGGATTTCCATCTGGGATGGGTCATAAAGGTTCTGCACCCCCAGAAATCGTTCCGCCTTGGCGATCCCATCCTCGGTAAGCGTTGCCGTTCGCGCCTTCTCGTCCACCTGATAATCCTGACTCGCCCTCAGGCGGGGGATGATACGGTCGATCTGAAAATACTTCTCCGTGGACTCCTCGGCAGGCCCCGAGATGATGAGGGGAGTCCGGGCCTCATCAACGAGGATGGAATCCACTTCATCGACGATAGCGTAATGCAACCCCCTCTGGACGTAATCCTTCAGAGAGAATTTCATGTTGTCCCGGAGGTAATCGAAGCCAAACTCATTGTTGGTGCCGTAGGTGACATCGGAGGCGTAGGCCCTCATCCGCTCCCCATCGTCCATTTCGTGCTGGATCAGCCCCACTGATAGCCCCAGAAAGCGGTAGATTCCACCCATCCACTGGCTGTCCCTTTTGGCCAGATAATCATTGACCGTAACCACATGGACACCCTTGCCCAGCAAGCTATTGAGGTAAACGGGAAGGGTTGCCACCAGGGTCTTGCCCTCTCCCGTCTTCATCTCAGCGATCTTGCCTTGGTGGAGGACCATCCCTCCCATGATCTGGACATCGAAATGCCTCATGGCCAACACCCTTTTCGATACCTCCCTCACCACGGCGAAGGCCTCGGGCAAAAGGTCATCCAGAGTCTCTCCCCGCTCCAGCCTCTCCTTGAATTCGCCTGTCTTGGCGCGAAGTTCCTCATTCGGAAGCTGGGAGAGGGCTGGCTCAAACTCCCCCACCCGCTTTACGGTGGGCACGAGCCTTTTCAGGTCCCTTTCATTTTTGGTTCCGACCACTTTGGCCAGGATGCTCTTGATCATCGGTCTATGACTCGCTCCCCTCCTCTTTATCGATGTAAGGATGCGAGGGCGCTGCTCCTCTTCCGCTCTCCCAAGGGATCCCCAAGGGCCCCATTTCGGGGAAGGAAAATCCCCGCTTGGGATCCCAAGATGTCACCCATGTAGGCTGCCCCAGGATCCCGGGATCCAAGCTACGATGCTTTCTCAATCGACAATGAAGTTGAGAGGGTTTCTGGGAACTCCGTTGATGTGAATCTCGTAATGGAGGTGAGGACCTGTGCTATTGCCCGTATTTCCTATGTAGCCAATCACTTCTCCCCGCTTCACCTTTTGGTTGCGGGAAGCCACGTTCTTTGAGTTATGGGCGAAAAAGGTTCGATAGCCATATCCGTGATTGAGGACGATCGCATGGCCCCACCCAGGCATGACACCGGAGAACAAGACGACCCCGTTGGCGGGGGCCACGACGGGGGTACCGGTGCCGGTGGCGATATCCAGCCCCTCGTGCAACTGCTTTTGGCCGGTGAACGGGGAGCGGCGGTATCCGAATTCTCCCGTAAGCCAACCTCGCACCGGCCAAATGGAGGGAGTGGAGGAAAGCCGATTCCTCTTATTCTCCAAGAAGCGGCCTAACTGGGAAAAGCTTGCCTCCTGCTGTTTGGCAGCCCCTCCCAGAGCCTCGATCTCCTTCTCCATCTTCGCCATGAGCTGCTCTTTTTCCAGCTTCATAGACTCCGCCAGGCTTGCATTCTCCAACTTCACTCCCCCGCCTACCCCTACTCCCGACTCTCCCAGCGGCCCAGGCCCCAGCTGCGCCAGGGTACGTATCTTTCTATCGAATTCTTGCAGCCTCACCATCTCCTTCTGAATCCCCTCCACCTTACCTCCCAGCACATGGAATTGGGCGAACTCCCTGCGGAGTCGGTTCAACTCCAGCATTTCGGCATTCATTCGAATATATTGGAAGATAAAGGCGAAGACAACCAGAAACACCAGGCTCAGCCCCACCGAGATGCTGACGAGGGTAAACCGACTCACGTGAAATTTCATGGGAGGCCGCGTAGCATCTGGCAGGATGAGGACGGTAAAGAATTGTCGCGCCATCTCTCTCCCTCCTAAGATAAGAGGCCCATCTTGCGGTAGAGGGCGGTAAACTCCAACTCCTGCTGCACCAACTCCCTGGCTCTCTCTACCTTTTTTGAATCTCCCAGCCCTAACCGTCCCACTGTCCTTTCCAGACGCCCCACTACCGAAAAGGTATCCTGATCGGCGACGATCAAGGGGACTCCCTTCTCTTTGGCACGGGATACGATGATATCGTGGGGATAAAAGCCCCCGGTCAGAATGATCCCTTTGACCGAGGCCTCCAGGGCGGCCAGTTGAATGTCCGGGCGGTCGCCCCCCGTGATCACCACGATGTTCCTCTCGCGTTGGAAGTACCTAATGGCATTCTCCGGACTCATGGCACCCACCATAAAGCCCTCTGCCATCCCATCTAATTTGTCCTCCCGGCAGATCACCGATCCGGATACGATTTCCGCCAGGTGACGCACGCTGATAGCCCCCAAGATCCTGTCTTCCGGGATCACTGCCAAGACCCGAATCTCTTGCCTTTCCAGAAAGGGGAGGACCTTCCTCCTCACGAAACCGATCTTATTCGGCGCCACCCGGTTGATCACAGCACCGATGAGTCGATCTCCCAACAACTCCTTGGCGTCCAGCAGGGAATCGATCGTGGCAACGCCATCCTGATAGAAGTCATTGAGCAAGATTTTGGCCTCCAAGGTCGCCCCGATCTCGATTCCCCTCACACCGATGAAACCCCCCTCAAAAAAGCTTCCCACGCCTTCCAACAAGACGATCTCTTTATCCTGAGAAACAACCTGAAAAGATTTTACGATCTTCTCATGTAAGCCTTGAGCTTTTCCCTCATAAGCCAGCTGGATCATCTCCTGAGTCATCACCACCGGGCTCATTTCCTCAAGGGACTCCTCCAGATCCAGCACCTCCTTCGCCAATATGGCATCCTGATCGACCACAACCCCATCTACCCTGACCGGCAACCATCCCACGGGCTTCATATAACCCACCCTGTACCCATCCTGCTTGAACCTCAACCCCATCCCCACAGCGAGAAGGCTCTTCCCCGAAGATTTGGCGGTGGAGTGAACAAAAAGGGAGATCATCTCCCCTTTCTCCTTAGAAGGACCCGCACGGGTGGGGCCAATGAAGCGCTCCCACCTGAGGATCTCCGCCCATGGTCATACCAAGATCCCCGGGATCTTCGCCACCACCTTCTGCAGCCCTGGAACCTTCATACACTCCCTCTCAAAGGATTTTTCACGAAAGGAATTCCGGTAAGTTGGCAATTGGAATCGATAGGTGAAATGGGTGTGGACATCATAGCGGCCTTCCAGAAGAGCCACCACATCTTCCACGAAGACCCTCTCCTCATCCGTGGGAATTACGAATATCTTCACCCGGGAGTGATCTGCCGAGATGAGACATTCCGCATTCCTCGTCTTCGCCACCTCATTCTTCTCCCTGTCATACACGATCCCCATGAACTCCAGTCCGTCTAACGCCTTCGCCCTCAAATAGGGAGACATTTCCCCCACTCCCGCGGTGAAGACAACCGCATCAATCCCACCTACTGCGGCGGCATAGGCGCCGATATACTTCTTGATCCGGTAGGCCTCGACATCGATGGCCAGTTTGGCCCGAGCGTCGCCTTTTTCGGCGGCCGCCTCAATATCCCGCCGGTCCGTATATTTTCCTGTAATTCCCAGGACCCCCGATTTCTTGTTGAGGATGGTGTCCATTTCTTTCGGGGAGAGGTTTTCCTTTTGCATGAGGTACAGGTCGATGGCGGCATCGTGGTCCCCGGGACGCGTTCCCATGACGAGTCCCTCCAAGGGGGTAAAGCCCATACTCGTGTCGTAGGAGAGTCCGTCCCTTACCGCATTCAGGGACACACCGTTGCCGATATGGCAAGTGACCAGGTTGCACTCAAATGGGCCTTTGTTCAACAACACCGCCGCCCTCTTCGCAACATAGAGAAGGGATGTGCCGTGAAATCCATATCTCCTGATCTTATATTTCTCGTACCACTCGTAGGGCAGGGCATACATAAAGACGTGCCTGGCCATGGTCTGATGCCAGGCGGTATCCATGATCGCCATGTGGGGGATGGAGGGCAAAAGCTCCTTGGCTGCCTCGATTCCCAAAATATTGGGAGGATTATGAAGGGGCGCCAGGTCCGACAACTCCTTGAATGTATTCAGGACCTCCTTGTCTATAATCACTGACTTGGCGAACTTCTCACCCCCGTGAACTACCCTGTGCCCCACCGCGGAGATGACTGACAAATCCTTGATCACACCGTACTCCGAGCTGGTCAGCGTATCCATGACCAGCCTGATCGCCTCCCGATGGTCCGGGCAGGGCCAGGATCGGGTCACCTTGTCCCTGCCAGGCACCTGATGAGCGATAAAGCTGCCACCCACTGTGACTCTTTCCACGATGCCGCTTGCGATCGTCTCTTCTTCCGCCCAATTGTACAGGATATATTTGACCGACGAGCTGCCACAGTTCAGGCACAATATGATCATCTCTTTCCCCCCGCCAGCAGGGCACCCAACGCAATGGAGTAGAACTTGCTTGCCTCCGAGTCAGCCCTGGACGTCAAGATACATGGAACCTCTGTTCCCGCCACCACGCCAGCGATCTCGCCCCCCGCCAACTGGGTACAGGTCTTGAAGAATACGTTTGCCGTCTCGATATTGGGGAACACCAGCACATCCGCATCCCCATCCACCGGGGACTTCAATCCTTTGATTTCGCAGCATTCCTTGCAGACCGCCACATCCAGGGCCAACGGTCCATCGACGGTAGCCCCCTTGATCTGACCCCTGTCTGCCATCTTGGAAAGGATTGCAGCGTGTAGGGTCTCGTCCATCTTGGGATTGACCTTTTCCACTGCAGCAATGATGGCAACCTTGGGTTTTTCAATGCCGAAGGCATGGGCCACCTGGATGCAGTAATTCGTCATGGCGATCTTCTGGGTTAGATCAGGCTTGGGTATTACGGCCACATCCGATACGATCAATACCTTGGAATGCAAAGGAAACTCCACCACCGTGACGTGGGATAGGATTTGGCCCGGCGGCAAGAGTCCGTTTTCCTTGTCCAGAATGGCCCTCATGTATTTCGACGTATCCACCAGTCCCTTCATGAGGAAATCTCTCTCCCCCTGTTTTACCAACTTCACGGCAAGCCTCAATGCCTTTTCCTCGTCGAGCTCGTCTATGATTTCAAAGGCGCTGGGGTTGAGATTGTGCTCCTTAGACACCTCCTCGATCTGACTCCTCTTGCCAACCAGGGTGGCCTTAATAATCCCTTCCTTAACCCCTTTCCCAACCGCCTCTATGGTATGAGGGTCCTCGCCGCAGGCAACAGCAAGGGTTATGGTCCTGCCCTTCTTTGCCTCCTCCACAATCTCCTTCAGCCTCCTGACCATGCTACGCCTCCTTATAAATAATGCGATTTTAGTGAATGAACTGATCCACCCACTGGTCCCTCATTGAGGTTCCCCGAACGTTCGCTGCGAGGATTGCACTCGCCAAGTATCTCTTGACTGGAATTCCCACTGGAATGATTTTGGCCGGGGCGTCCTCGGCCCTTTGAGATGTTTCCTGAACGATCTGCGGAGGGAGTTGCGGGGCAGGCGAAAGAAGGATTCAGACTTTTGGGCAACAACCTCCGGCACGCCAACCGGGAGCCCACCTTAGCACAAATGGATCCGACTGAAAAGGTTTTTCTAAAAGACATATCCCTTTGGGAGCATCCCCGGGGATTTCCCAAACGCGTTTCCCCTGGGATCTCCTCACCCCAAGGCCGGGCTCCAAGGGATACGGAGGGGATTGGAGACAAATCGATCCCGGCAATCCTTGCAGATCAGATAGACTCGATGCAGATAAACCTCTTCCGTCAAGTCCACTTCCTCCCTTTGCTCTATTTCCTCTATCAGCTTCTCCATGCCGACCTCCACATTCCCCTTCTCATCCGTCAGATATCCATCGAAGTCCGCATAGACCCTGATGTCGACGACGTATCTGAGGCTTCCCGGGGGAAGGTTCTTGCCGCAGCGGATGCAGAATGTATCCATCGATTTCGGGTTCTCCGGGGGGCTTTTCTTCCTTCTTCCTGATGACCCTTCGGTGAGACGCTGCCTCCTATGCGCCCGCCAGCTGGAGTCCCTTCAGTCGCAGGGAGGGGCAGCCGAGGCCGCCGAAAAACCGGAGGTCAGAGCCCACCTCCTCCAGCGATTCGAGCCAATCCCGAAGATTACCTGCAATTATCACGCCACGAAAGGGATGCTGAACCTTTCCACCCTCGATCCAAAGGCCCTCCGCGCCCACCGAGAAATCGCCAGAGATCGGATTCGCGGTATGCATTCCCATGAGGCTAAGGATCAGAACCCCCTTCTCCATATCCCGCATCATCGCCTCCGGGGCTCGTTTCCCAGGAACCGCCAACAGATTTGTCACCCGAATTTGGGGCGGGGATTGAAACCCTCCCCTTCGGGCGTTGCCGGTTGAGGTCTTCTCTTCTTTGGCCGCACAATAGGAGTCGTATAGAAAGCCTTTCAGCACCCCCGACTCAATGAGGGGAGTCCTTTGGCCGGGTATCCCTTCATCATCGAAGGGGAAGCTTTGGGGCCCGTGGGGAAAGAGGCCGTCATCAATCAAGTTCAGACAGCCCGAGGAGACCTGGGTGGCCATTCGATTCGCAAAGAGGGACTTTCCCTTCTGCACGGCATCGGCCATGAGGGGAACCGAGAGCACCTCCAGGAACTCTGAGGCGGGGGCCGGGGAGAAGATCGCATCCACCTGATGCGTAGGAATCGTTTTGGCGCCCAACATCATGGTTGCCTGCTCGGCAGCCCGCCGTCCCACCTCCTCTCCCGACAGATCGGAGAAGAAAGAAGAGGACTGCATATCCCATCCCGTCTCGGAGGCCCCTTTTTCCTCGGCCACCACATAGACGGAAGCGGAGCAATAGGTCCCCCGGGAGCTGGCCTCCAATCCCCTGGAATTCAGCAAGAGAACCGAGTAATTGGCGTCCTGATACAGGGAGTGCCTCACCTTGGAAACCCTGGAGTCGACCGCCTTCGCCGCCCGTTCCATCCTCAGCGCGAATTCGGCCCGATCCCCCAGATTCATTTCCCCCAGACTTCCGTCGTATCCATCCACTTGGGGGTAGGGTTGGGAGGAGGGCGGGGGTATGAGCAAAAAGGGGTCGGGGTGGGATTGACGCGCCGCAGTCAGGGCTCGATCTGCCAGATCAGATAGGCTCCCCTCCCCCAGGGAAGTGCAAAAGGCAAATCCCATCCGCTGCTTTTCCAAGACCCTCAACCCGATTCCCATTTGATGTCCCCGGGAGAGGGTATCGATCTTGCCCTCTTTCATATCGACCATGTGGGTCTTTTGCTCAATTTGATAGACCTCGGCTGCCTCAGCCCCCCGGGCCAGGGCCTCATCTATCAAGGCTAAGGGAGGTTTTCTCTCCATCGATCAATCCAACTCCAAGATCACTGCTACCTCATCACACTCGGGGAACTTGACGCACTTGATGCAATCGGTCCAGATCTTCTGGGGCAGCTTGGATTTATCGGTTACCTGAAAGCCCAGTTTCCTGAAGAAATCCGGCTTGTAGGTCAGGGCGAAGACCCTCCGCACCCCCATTGACCTCGCCTCCCCCAGGCAGGCCTCCACCAGCTGGGTACCGATTCCCCGTCGGCCGTGGGGCTCTTTGACCGCCAGGGATCGAATCTCCCCCAAATCCTCCCAACTCAGATGCAGCGCACAGGTCCCTACGATCTCCCCCCGTTCCTCATGAACGAAGAAGTCCCTCAGTCTGTCGTACAAGTCGCTGAGGGAACAGGGGAGCATCTCCCCCCGATCGGCGAAGAAATTGATCAGGCGCTGGATCTCTTTGACATCGACCAGTTTCGCCTTACGGATCATGAGCCATCTCTCTTCCACTCGGCACGGGCGATCCCCGCGCGCAGGATATTCTCGGGCCGCGGACCGGCAGGCGTCCCCGTAAGCCCATTCAGGGCGAAGAGCTCGACTCCCTTGGGGGTCTCCAGGTAGCACACCCAATAGGGGAAATGGAGCTCGCCTCCCTCTATCAGCTCGGCCTCTATCTTCTTCACCCATAACGACTGACGACGCAGCGCGTAGGCTTGGACCGCCTTCTTCGCCACCGATTCAGCCTGCTCTTGGGAGACGGTCCTCTCCACCAGAAGAGTGCGGGACACCGATGACTCCTTCAACTCGAAGGAGCCACGGATGAATTCGGAAAGTCCCAAGATCCCATCCACCAGGACATCGTAGAGGAAAAAATGCTTCCCATGCTTGGGGTTCACATAGCGGAAGTAGAAATAGGGGACATAGACGACCTCCTGGGCAACGCATCTGACCCTGCACCAGGGGAGCCTCCCCTTTTTTCTTACAACCTTTTCCGAAAGGGATCGAAGACGGGAAGGGGAGAGGCAAATCCCTGGAACCCTTACCGTTGCCTCTCCCCAACTCTCACCCGGCATGGTCTATCTCGATTTTTTCCCTAACTTAGCCTCCATCTCCCGCAGGTTGCCCTTTCTCTTGGAAACGATGGAAATGGCCCACCCCATGATCCCAAAGAGAAGGGCGGAGGTGATGATCTCAACCCAGGTCCAGAACAGCCTGTTGTCCTCGGGCAGCGCGAAGAGGCCCAACAGAGTACACAAACCAAAGACGCCAAAAAGGGCCGCCAGCACCGAGGCGGAGGTAATCTCCATGCGGAGCTCCAGGGCGGCCTCCGCCGGGTCACACGCTGTCTGCTGCGTCCAAAAAGCAGCTTCTGTCCTTTCTTCACTCGCCATAGTCTAACCCCCATTCTGGGCTCTCAGCACACCAGCCAGTATTCTACCACCAGTAAATGGTCCACACCACGAGATAGATAAGCACCACGAAGCCCCAGAGCTTCACACTCTTGTACCAGGGGATCCCCTCAGTTCCATAATACGGGATGTCGGTCTCGACGCACTCCCCCCGCTCGTTGATCCGTTCCACCCTTTTCTGCAAATAGGGCTTCACCTGGGGCGGGAAGGTCCCCACTGTATACCCCTCGATCTCCGCATCAGACCTGCGTCCGCGGACGCTATTTTCGACTGCGCTCCAGACCAACAGGACTGCGCTGGTGAAGATGATGTTCCAGAGCGGGATCAACAGCCAGTGATAGAGCCAGGTCGCATGGGGGAAGAGGGTCTTGCCGTAGAGGCCAACGATGCTGCCGCAAATGCCCCCGATGATCATGGCGCCAAAGGCGGAATTGCGGCTCAAAAACTTCGTCAATGTCCCCAGGATGAAGACCGCGAAGAGCGGCGAAACCAGGGCCCCGGTGATCTTGATGTACACCATGATATATCCCCCGCCCTTCTGCACCAGGGGGATGAAGAAGAGGCCCCCGATGAAGTTGAAGGCGGTCAAAAGCCGGGCCACCAGCAGGTAGTGGGCATCCGTGCCGTCCTTCTTGATCAGTTTGCCATAGATGTCCCGGGTGAGGATGCCCGCACACGATTGGGTATTCGAGGGAACGGTGGATAGGGTGGCGGCGAAGACCCCAGCCAGGACCAGACCCTCCAGGCCCACCGGGAGCCAATCTTTCATGATGTAGGGATAGACCGCATCCGGCCTGCCTCCCAGGGCCGGGTTGAAGAGCTTACTCATGTAGCCGTAGGCCAGAACCGCAAAGGCCCCCACGGGGACGATGGCGAATTGGTGAATCAGGGCTACAAATCCCGCCAACTGATACCCCATCCGGGCATCCCATTCGGACCGGGCCGAAAGGGGCCGAGCCACCTGCTCCGCCTGGATGATGGGGTAGGAGATGGTGGAGGCCAGCATGCCCAGGAATGCCAGGCCAGCGAACATGGTTGGGTAAGAGGGGATGGCATGGAAAGTCCACCAGCCCACCGAAATGGTCTCTCCCGTGATCGCATGCGTGACCATGCCCGGACCGGTCAGCTCTAACAGCCGGTGCCATCCTCCCACCTTTATCAGGCCCGCGGTGAAGAGAATCCAGGAGGTGATGGTCATCAGGATCATCTGGGCGGTTCCGGTGATCATGGCCGCGGAGATGCCCCCCAGGATGGTGTAGCCGATGCATAGGGCCGCCCCGACGATCGTCGCCGTCAAGAAACTGGTGCCAGTGAGGACTTCCAGCATAATGCCCATCAGGTTGAGAATTGCTCCCACCACATAAACACGCTGGAGCACGATGAGGAGGGCCCCCCAGAGCCTGGCCGGGTAATTGAAGCGGCGCTCCAGATATTCCGCAGGAGTCCAGACCCCGGCCCGATACATCTGGGGAATAATGGTATGGGCCCCCAGGAGCCATCCGGCCTGCAAATTGATGGTATAGTTGGAAAGCCCCAGAGCCCCATGCTGATAGGCATATCCAGTGCATCCCATATAATCGGCGATATCGGACTGCGTCGCCTGGCAGTTCAGGGCGATCACCGGCCAGCGCGTGGTACGGCCCGCAAGCAGATAGTCCTTTACCGATTTCACGTACTTGCGGTACGGAAGTCCGGCGATGATCACCGCAACGACGGTGGCGATCGTAATAATGTAGTCTAAAGCATGCAATTTTCCCCCTCCTCTCCTAAAGTAATCCCCGCCGATTCCTTGCAGGAGAACCAGACCCGTTCCTCAAACCTTCACTCCCGACCCTCATCACCCCCCTCCCTGCCTGACTTCGAAAGATCTACGTTGACCTCTTCACATCCGTCAGTTCCGTAGCGATCTCCCGGTAGGTACGGCCCTTGACCCACGCCGGATAGAAGGAAAAAGCAATCTTCATCTCCCCTGCCCCGGTATTGGCGATACAATGGGGCCAGTCCGGGGGAACAAAAAAGGCCCGCTCCGGTTTGAGCTCATAGCGCTTCAGCTCATTCCGAGAGGGGCCCAGAAGGAGATATCCTTCGCCCTTTACCACATATTCCGACTCCTCGTATTCGGAGTGGGCATGGGGCACCATGGGCTCCGATTGTCCGGGAGGGATGGTCATGGTACCCAGGACCGCGTTGGCGGTCCCTGTCGTCTCCGGATCAAAAAGGGTGCGGATAAAGGCAACGGCGGAGGATCCCTCCCGCTGCACCCTCAATGGGGGAATTTCCTCCTCATCGACGAACCACTTCCGCTCATCCATGATCGACAACCCCCTTCCCAATTGAAGCTTCTCGCAGCAAGCTGCGAGGGATCTCGCCCTGCAAGGTGCTCCCCTCCAAGATCTGCCTCCCTCACTCACCCGAAGGCTCGCCCCCAGGACTGTCCCTGCCCTGTATCCTCGGTAATTTCGCCCTTCTTAGCACAAGCCATGCGGGATGTCAATTCTTTCTTCCCTTTCTTCCCCTCTCGCTCTTGCCCCCTCACTCCCCGGCTCTTCACCTCCCTTTTCACAAGGAGGAAAAAAGATCAGACCTCTAGACCGGTCCCGGGTCAGGATCGAAAGGCGAGCCCCACTAACTCCGCTTGGGGCCGTGGACCCGGGGTGACACCCCAGGCCGACTTTTCGGCTTGATGGGGCATGATCCATCTGGTAATATCGGGCGAGATCTGTGGATTCCATCATTGTCATCACCATCAGGAGGAAAGGGATGCATTTATCCTGGTTTGATCTGAGGGGTCGGGCGGCCATTGTTACAGGGGGAAATCAGGGCATCGGGCTGGCCATGACCGAGGCCCTGGCCGTAGCCGGTGCAAACGTGATCATCGCCAATCGCCGGGAGGAAGAGGGAAAGAAGGCGGCGGCCGAGATCCGAGAGAAATACCAGGTGCAGGTCCTGGCGATCGCAACCGACGTCTCCAGCCACTCCTCGGTGGCTCAGATGGTAAAAGGGGCGCAGGCGGCCTTCGGTAAGATCGATATCCTGGTGAATAATGCCGGAGTCATCCTGAGGAAGACCATCGAAGAGACGGAGGAAAAGGAGTGGGACTGGCTCATGGATATCAATATGAAGGGTTACTTCCTCTGCTGCCAGGCGGTCACTCCGGTGATGAAGGCCCAGGGTCGGGGAAAGATCATCAACGTCTCCTCCACCTCCTCTCTCATCGGCATGAGGGAACGGGTCGCCTACTGCTCGAGCAAGGGGGGCGTCACCCAGCTCACCCGGGCCCTGGCCATCGAGCTGGCCAGGGACAACATCCAGGTCAACGCCCTGGCGCCTGGTTTTATCCGCACTGCATTGAACGATGAGTATTTCAAAAAGAATCCCAGCCATTATGAACGATTCGTGGCTAATATCCCCATGGGCCGGGTGGGCAATCCCGAGGAGTTGGCAGGCATTACGATCTATCTGGCCTCTGACGCCTCCAGCTATGCCACGGGACAGATCTTCGTGGTGGACGGAGGATGGACCACCTGGTAGGAGCAGGGCCATATCATCACTTCCAGGCAGACAGGCAGACAGGAGGAATTATGGCAACTATGACCCATCGCGAGCGGGTATCGCGCGCCCTCAACCATCAGGAGCCAGATCGGGTACCTCTGGACTTAGGATCCACCCGCTCCACCTCACTGGTGGTGGAGGCCTACGAGAACTTGAATCGGTTTTTGGGCAACCAGGACCCTCCCCGCATCTTCAGCAAGTGGCTGAATATCGCCCACCCTAATCAGGAGATGCTGAAGCGGTTCGACATCGATACCCGAAGCGTCAGCCAGGGAAACCCGGATGGCTGGCAGGATATCGTATTTCCCGACGGCTCTTACCAGGACGAATGGGGGGTGGTGCGCAGCAAACCGAAGGACAGTCTTTATTATGACCTGACCAGGGCCCCCTTCCAGGGAGATTGCACCAGAGCCAATCTGGAGAAATTCCCCTGGCCGGACCCCCACGACCCTGGCCGCTGTCGGGGGTTGGCGGAGGAGGCCCGGCGCCTTTATCAGGAGACGGATTATGCGGTGGTTCTCAATCTGCCCGGGGGGATCGTTCACCAATCCCAGTTCATGCGGGGCTTCGAGGGTTGGTTCACGGACCTGATCCTCAATCCTTCATTCTTCCAGGCCCTTCTGGAGAAGATCGCCGATTTCTGGATCGAGATGGCCAGGGATGAGTTCGACGCAGTGGGAGAGAACCTGGACATCTGTTTCTACGGGGATGATATGGCCTTCCAGAATGGCCCTATGATGTCGATGGATCTCTATCACAAGATGATCAAGCCCCACCACCGGCGCCTCTTCTCCTATATCAAATCCCGCTCCTCAGCCAAGATCCTGTACCATACCTGTGGATCGGTGGTTCACCTGATACCTGACCTCATTGAGATGGGGGTGGATGCCCTCAATCCCGTCCAGGTCTCAGCCAAGGGAATGGACACCCAGCGCTTGAAGCAGGAATTTGGAAGGGATATCTCCTTCTGGGGGGCGATTGACACCCAAGGGATCCTGCCCTTCGCGACCCCGGAGCAGGTGGCAGGGGAGGTCAAGAAGCGAATTGACGATCTAGGCTCCAGCGGCGGCTATGTCCTTTGTGCGGTCCATAACATCCAGGCCGATGTCCCCCCCGAGAACATCTCCGCCATGTATGACACGGCCAGGGAATACGAAACCCATTGAGGGCCAGTGACCACAACGAGATGCGGGTCAGACCCGGCTCGGGAAGAGCTTGAGAGCCGATCCGGAGTGATCCCATTTTTGGTTCCACTTTTTTCTTGACAAAAGGATTCCCCCTGCGTAGATTCTGACGCTGGGTTTATCAGATTTATCAAATTGTAAAGGAGGTGATGCCGATGCTATGGATCATGTCTGGCCATGAACCGGTGTGAATTCAACTTCAGGAGGCAATCCCAACATGGCCAAGACGTATCAAGAAATCAATGAGAAGATCAAACGCGGCGAGGCGGTCGTGGTTACTGCCGAGGAGGTCATCGAGCTCGTCAAGAACAAAGGGGCCAAGCGAGTCGCCCAAGAGGTAGATGTCGTTACCACCGCGACCTTCGGTCCTATGTGCTCCTCGGGGGCATTCCTGAACATCGGCCACTCCCGGCCTCGCATGAAAATACAGAAGGCATGGCTCAATGGCGTTAGCGCCTATGCAGGCCTGGCTGCCGTGGACCTCTACATTGGGGCCACCGAGATCCCGGACGATGATCCCGCCAATAAGATCTTTCCTGGCGAGTTTCGCTATGGGGGAGGACATATCATCGAGGATCTGGTGGCGGGAAGGGACATCCAGTTGGAGGCCATCGCCCATGGCACCCACTGCTATCCTCGCAAGCGCCTCCGCACCTGGATCAACATCAAAGATCTCAACGAAGCCTTCCTCTTCAACCCCCGTAATGCCTACCAGAATTACAATGTGGCTGTCAACTTATCCTCCCAGACCCTTTACACCTATCTGGGGGTGCTGAAGCCCGATCTCGGGAATGCCAACTACTGCAGCGCAGGGCAACTGAGTCCCCTCCTCAAAGACCCATTCTATAAGACCATCGGCATCGGCACCCGCATCTTCCTGGGGGGAGGGATCGGCTATGTGGTCTGGAATGGGACCCAGCACAATCCCGCCGCCCTTCGGGGGGAAAATGGGGTCCCCAAAAGGGGAGCCGGGACCTTATCCGTCCTGGGAGACATGAAACAGATGGATCCCCGGTGGCTGGTTGGGGTCAGTTTTCTGGGCTACGGGGTCTCTCTGATGGTCGGCATCGGTGTCCCCATACCCATCCTGGACCAGGAAATCCTGGCTTACGCCGCGATCCCGGACGAGGAGATCTTCGCCCCGGTCATCGATTATTCGGATGCCTACCCCCAGATGAAACCCGAGGTGCTGGGGGAGGTCAGCTACCGGCAACTGAAGAGCGGAAAGATCAGGGTCCAGGACAAAGAGGTGCCTTGTGCCCCGCTTTCCAGCTATTCGAGGGCCCAGGAGATCGCCCAAGTCCTGAAGCGATGGATCCAGGAGGGGAAATTTCCCCTGGGGGAGCCGGTGCAGACTCTTCCCTCCTTCGATTCGGGGATCACATTTCGTCCGCTGCAGGAACGCCCCATCCAGGATCAATGAGGAGGCGGCGCGGACCCACTCAGAGTGCTGATCCGATACCATTTGGCAAGCAACGATGCAGGCCGGTAGAGCCAATCGGCCAGGAGAAACAGACCATGGAAACCTCGAAGAAGATCGTACTGAAATTCCCGCGTACCCTGGCAAACAAGCCCATCGTCTATCGCCTAACCAAGGAGTATAACTTGGAGTTCAACATCTTGAAGGCCAGCATTACTCCCTCCGAGGAGGGACTGATGGTGATGGAGTTGGTGGGAGAGGAGGAGGACCATCGTCGGGGGATGGATTACCTTCTGACAAGCGGGGTACAGGTTCAACCCTTGAGCAAGGACATCATTTGGAAAGAGGACCGCTGCACCCAATGCGGGGCCTGCACCGTCCTCTGTCCCTCAGACGCTCTCGCCATGGATCGGAGCACCATGAAGGTATCCTTCGATTCGGGGCGGTGCGTGGCCTGTGAGCTCTGCGTAATGCCCTGCCCTCC
Source organism: uncultured Methylomirabilota bacterium (assembly GCA_963718295.1). Taxonomy (GTDB): domain Bacteria; phylum Methylomirabilota; class Methylomirabilia; order CAVQYV01; family CAVQYV01; genus CAVQYV01. The sequence continues at coordinate 338,301 of CAVQYV010000003.1, forward strand.
GCGGGCCATCGAGGTCCACTTCTAATCGATCTGCCCGCCTGCAGAGAGCATTTGACGGTGCTCAATCATCGTTGGCCCAGGCGGCTAAGTGCTCCGTTTCCTAAATGCAACATCGTATTCTTTCCGGGAAACGGAGCACTCCCATTTGGGCTTACTCCCCTATGGTGCTCCATCATGCTCTTGCCGGTCATGTAATTCCGCCGAACCCCTTCGGGGCGCGGCGGCGCACCCCATCCACCCCCTCGGCGTGCGCCTCATCCATTTTGCATACGTGACCGAATTATTGGAAGGGCGCACTACGCTCAGGAAGGCTTCAGCCACACCTCACGCCGCCTCGGGCCATCGAACTCGCACAGGAAGATGGATTGCCAGGTCCCCACACAGAGCTCTCCGTTCTGGATGAAGACCATCGCCCAGGAGCCCACCAGGGCCGCCTTGATATGGGCCGCAGCATTGCCTTCGGCATGATGATACCGACCCTCCGAGGGAATTACCTTGTCGAGCTGCTCCAGGATATCTTTTTGAACGGATGGATCGGCCCCTTCATTGATGGTAATTCCCGCAGTAGTGTGAGGAACAAATAGAAAGCAGATCCCCTCCCCAATGCCCAACTTGGAGACTGCCTTTTGAATCTCCACGGTGATATCCACCATCTCTGCCTGCTTTGAGGTCCTCACCTGGATCTTTTCCAAGTTCTCCCCTCCCTTCTTCGCCTCGACTTTCATGACGGATTCTCGGCGGAAATGGGCCTTTCATTCTGCCCCGTCTATAGGCCCTTCAGCACGCAGCCTTCGCATTGGGGGAGGCGGAGACAGCGGGTCTTCCCCAGCCGTACAATCAGGGCGTGGTATTCATTGAAAAGGGAGATGTCCGCAGGAAGAGCCTTCATAAAGAGGGCCTGCAATTCCCCGTAGGAACATCCTTCCCGGATGAAGCCGTGTCGGGAGAAGATTCGCCTGGTATAGGCATCCACCAAGAAAATCGGGTATCCGCCGGCGTAGAGAAGGATCGAATCTGCCGTCTCCGGGCCGATTCCCCTTACCTCGAGAAGATCTCCTCGAACTTCGTTCAGGGGCCCTCGCAGCATCCTTTGCAGGTCGAATCCATAGCGATCTCCCAGAAAACCGAGAAAACGCAAAAGACGGCCCGCTTTCACCCGATAGTATCCGGAGGAACGGATCAAGTCCGCCAGCCCCTCCTCCCCCAGAGCCGCCATCTTCGCCGGAGAGAGGACTCCGGCTTTCTTCAGATTGGCGATCGCTTTTTCCGCATTCTTCCAAGAGGTGTTTTGCGTCAGGATCGCCCCTACAACAACCTCAAAAGGGCCATCTGCGGGCCACCAGTGCTGGGGACCGTAGGATTGATGCAGTAGTTCAAAGATCCGAAGCAGCCTTTCCTTCAATGCCCTTCAACCCTCCCACGTCCCAGGGTTGAGGGTCCCGGAAGAGGCCATCCACACCAGGCAAAGGTCTGGGGCTCCAAAATGCTGAGGGACCGCGTCACGGTGGGAATCCACTGGATGAGGCCACTGCTATAGCCCGCCCCGTCCTCCACTTCGAGTCCTCCTGCCTCGGGCCATGGGTCCCCAAAGAACGGGGGTGGACAAGGTCCCTCCACCGGACCGGGCAAATTGCGGATCCAAGTCCTGATCTTTCCTTCGACCCACACATCCCATCATCTCAGAGCCTGGGAAAAGAACCTTTCCACCCTCTCTTGATATTCGCTGCCGGCAGCAGCAAGGGTTCCCCCATGGATCGCGCCCTGGATCAGCCAGAGCTCCTTGGGATGTCCGGCCGCCTCGTAGAGATAGCCGGCGTGGGTATCCGGGATGGTCTCATCACCCACCCCCGCAATCAGCAAAATGGGCCGGGGTGACAGCTTGCCAATGGCGGACATGGGGGAAATGTCTTCCAGCCCTACTCCCAGGAGGAGTCGGAAGATCAGCTTTCCTGCCGTGAGAAAAGGAAATCGAGGATAATGGTAGATCTGGGTCAGCACATGGGTAGCCTCGTCATCCATGCTGGAAAAGGCAGAATCCGCCACGATCGCTCGGATCTTTTGGCATTCTGCAGCGGTCATGATTGCCACCGCCCCTCCCAGCGAAAACCCGTACACCCCGATGCGACACGGATCCACTCCCTCCTTCTTCTCAATGAGGTCCAGGGCTGCCAAGAGGTCCAGCCTTTCCCGGTAGCCAAAGGAGCACGCTTTCCCCCCGCTCTCCCCATGGGCCCTCCAATCGAAGAGCAGGGCCTGAAACCCCCTCTGGGAAAGATATGCGCCCAGCTCGGCAAAGTCCGACTTGCTGGCTCCCAGGCCATGGCAGATGATCACCGCTGGCCCCTCTTCCTCCTTACCTCCGCGGGCCGGAAGATACCATCCCTTCAGTTGCATCCCATCTTGAGCCGAAAAGGACACCTCTTCGAAGGGCACACCATAACTGGCAGGAGAGGTACGCAGGGGGTAGCGTGGTGGATGGACATTGGACCAGACCAGCAGAAACGAGAGCCCCACCACGATGAGCAGGAGTAAGAGGGCTATGGTTAAAGCGATCTTGGGAAGAAACGAGATCCATTCCATATTCAAATCTCTCTCGGGGGGACAAAATGCTTGACTATTGCATCAGATAGCCTCACAATTTATCCTAAAAGGGGATAATTGCAATTCATTTTTTGGATCATGTTCAGAATGGAGGGCAAGAATGGCTGCGCATTCCTTAAAAATTGAGGCAGCATTCATCGATCAGGTCATTGGCCAGAGCCAACCGAAGAGCCTCTCTGGGAGCGGCATCCAGCCCATTGGGGAGGATCACGTGGCCCAGATGGTCCAACTGGTCCTTATGGGGCAGACCCATCTGGCAGCGGACCATCTCCTCTTTCCCAAGTCCCCCGAGCTCCTCCGGGAGATGATCTCTGGCCTGATCCGACAGCTCAATGTGCGGTTTGCCCAGGCGAAAATCCTGGAATCAGAGAATGAGGGAACGAGGCAGGAGAAGATTCTTCTCCGGCACTATGCCTATGACACCCTCCTGGAGGCGGCCCTCAATTTCTACGGGCTGGAAGGCCGCCATATCAATGAAAGGGAAGCGCGCCAATGCCTCGCCCATATCGCCCATACCCTCCAGGAATGGGAAGATCGGGAAAAGGAGGAAGGAGGCCCTTCCCTCGCCGTTGCCACCGTTGCCAAGCTGCTGGCGAGCATGAAGCTGGTGATGCAGGGGGCCTCCATGCAAGCCAAGATCGCCTCCGAGATCGAGCAGGGGCTGTCCGATCAGTATCCGGTGACGACCACCTTTCTCCAGCGGGCAGGTGAGGCGATCCAGAACAATATCTATTACCAGATCGTGCATCGCGAGAAATGCCGCTTCGGCAACGATTACGCCCTGGGACTCCGATGGCTCCGGCACTTGGGGTATGAACAGGTCTCCACCAACCCGGTGTTGGCAGCCCGTGCCTATCAGGATGATCCACGCTTGAGTCAGATCTTCCTGGAGGAAGCCAAGAGGGATCCCAGATACCAGGCGTGGCGCAAGGACCCTGCATCCCGTGGGGATGAGATCGCCCTCTACGCGACCCTCATCGCCCTCTGGGACAACCTCCACGTCTTTCGCCCCATCTTCTACCAACTGAAGGAGGAGAGCGGCGGAGGCGTGGTGAGCTTCCAGTTGAATCCCAATGTCGCCCACCTGGTGGAGGAAAGCGTAGGGGATGCCCTGGCGGCCTTCCGGTACGCCGAGCAGGACCTTGGCCGTTACGATGGTCATCTGCTGGCGGGCTATGGCGCGGATCGGGAGAGGGCCCGACCCAACATGGTGATCAAGGTAGCGGCCAGCTCCCCTGCTTCCCGCCAGATCACCCGAATCCTGAACTCCTTTGGCTGCGGCACCAACATCACCGTGGTCTTCACCGTGGCCCAGGAGGTCACCCTCACCCTGGATGAGATGGCAGGGATGGCAGGAGCCCTCAAGAAAGGGATCCCTCCCACCCAGCTCTACATGACCAACATGGGCGGCAGGTTGGAGAGCCATCTGCGGGAGGTCAAGTTAGAGGAGCTATTCGGAACGCTCAAGGAGAGGCAGGGCGAGGCCAAGGCGTCCCAGGCCATTGCCCGTCTGGCGGAGGCCAATGGCACCAAGGCCAAGGTGGACGCAGCGGGGACTTATTCAAAGAAGGTGATTGCCGCCACCCGCTTCCTTTACGGACAGAGGACCATCGATGGACCCATCATGGACGCTTTGGAGATCGTAGCCTCCCGCGAGGAGCTCGCCCGATGGGAATCCGCCATCTCCATGGCGGGGACCTGTGTGGCCCGACGGGTGTGGGGCATCTTCTTCTCCCGGGAGAACCGGAGGAAGTGGACCTCCTACCTCATGAAGAAATACGACCTCTCCCGCTCCCAGGCCTGGCTGATCTTGGATCGGATCAACTATCTTCCCGCCTCCAAGCGTAAGGCGGAGGACACCTTCTGGACCTTCTCCAGCAACAACATGGTCCATACTGAATTTCCCAATCAGCAGGAGGCGGTGCGGCAGATGGCCAAACAGGAGGGCTTCCGCCTCTCCCCCCACCATGAGTCCATCCGTGAAGAGGCCCCGGAGGAGACCCTGCGGGCACTCAATCAGATCGGGGATTTCCGACGGGCCTACGAGATCAACGAGGAGATCGCCCAAGTCCTGAAGGAGGCAGGCATCAAGGGCGAATTCGGGACAGTGGGGGTCCGACCCACGGAGTGGGCCGATTATGGCGCAGTGAAGAAGACCCTGGAGGAGTTCAAGGCCGCCTACGATCAGTTCAAGGAAAAGATGGTAAGCCTCATCCAGAAGGGATGAGGCTGTGGCTTCAAAGGGGAATGTGGATCAGGGATCGGAGGGATCCATTGAAGGATCGATCAAAGGATGGCGATCGCCTCGATCTCGATCAGAAAATCGGGATGGGCCAGGGCCTTCACCTCCACCAGGGTGCTCGCCGGCAAGTCCTTTCCAAAATGGGAAGTCCGTACCCCCGCCACCGACTGGCGATGGGCCATGTCGGTCAGATAGACGGTCACCTTGATGACCTGAGATAGGTCCGCCCCTTCCACCGCCAGGACTCTCTTGAGATTCTCCAGGGCCTGAGCGGCCTGGACCTTTATATCCCCCTTTCCCACCACCTCACCTCGCTCGTTCACAGACACCTGCCCGGACACGAACAGCCAGCGATTGCCTTCTGCCCGCACTGCCTGGCAAAAGGGCCCATCGGGCCAAGGAAGCCCGCTGGGATTGATGCGCTGGATCGTCATTTCTTTTTCCTCCCGTTCATAGACCTCTCCAGGACCTGTACCGTATGCAACACCTCGATCCCGGGATGTTCCTTCCCCAGAAAAGACTGGATTCGAAGGCGACAGGCCGGGCATCCGGTAGCAACGACCTGGGATTGGGTCCTGAGGATGTTCTCCGCCTTGGAGGATACGATCTGTCGAGAGATCTCCGGGAAATAGAACTGAAAGGCCCCTCCACCCCCGCAGCAGACATCCGCCTCTGCCATCTCCTGGAAGGTCAGGTCCGGGATCGATCGCAGGAGCGACCGGGGCTCGGCCTTCACCCCCTGGCCCTTCGCCAGATGACAAGGATCGTGATAGGTGAGGGAGATGGGCAGCGGCCCCAGGAGCTCCGAGAGTCCCTCCTGCCTCATCAGAAACTGGCTGATATCCTCGACCTTCGCCCCCACCTCCCGGGCCAGGGAATCGTCCTCCCCCAGTTCCTGCAACAGATAGGCATATTCCCTTTTCAGGGTATGGCCACAGGAGGCACAGCCCGTGAGGATGGCTTCCACTTTGACGGAGGACAATCGCCCCAGGTTGTGCCGCAGGTTCTGGGCCAGCATCTCCTGCTCACCGGAAATGAGGAGGGGAGTCCCGCAACAGACCAGATCCCGGGGGAGGATTACCTCTACTCCCAGGGCATTGAGGATATGGATCAGGGCCCGACCGATCTCCGGATAGACATAATCGATCATGCACCCAGGAAAGAAGGCCACCGCAAACTTGACGGGGGAGATGGAAGGGCGGATCCTCTCCGGATATTCATCGTGCAAGGATCGCGCAGGGATGGAGGGAAAATCGGATACGGCGATGCCCGCCACCTCGAACCGGGAAGGAACGAAGGATCGCAGGATCCGGGCCCCCTGCAGGGCCAAGCCCAGGTGGCCCCCCTCCAGGAGGAGGTGGCGAAAAGCCAGCTTCTTCTTCCACTCCAGCCCGAAGGAGTGGACCATCTCGGCGCGGAGGGCAGCGATGAGATGGCCCGTCTCCATCCCGCTGGGGCAGACCGCCGCACAGGAGTGGCAGAGCAAACAGCGGGAGGCGACCTCCTCCAGATGCCGAGAAGGAGTCAACTTCCGGTTATGGAGCGCCTTGAGGAGTTGCACCTTCCCTCGAGGGGCAGCCGTCTCCTCCAACGCCTGCTTATAGACGGGACAGGCAGCGAGGCAAAGGCCACACTTGATGCAATTGTAGATCGATTCAACGCTATTGGGGGAAAGCATCGGGATGCCCTATGGGGCGGGAGAGGAAATAGCTGAGGGTGCCCCCCTCACCGGAACCCATCACTTGAGACTTTCTAATCTGCGTCCAAGGAAGCTGTTGGGGCTGAGGATCCCAATCGGATCAAAGGACTTCTTGATCTGAGCCATGATCCCCAAGGTGGCGGGGTCAAACTCCATGGGCAGGAATCGAGACTTGGAGATGCCGATGCCGTGCTCCCCGGAGAGGGTACCTCCCAGGGCTAAAGACTCGGCGATGATCTCGTGGGCGGCCAGCTCCACCCGAGCCATCTCCTCCTTGTCTCGCTCGTCGAAGCTGAGGCAGGGATGGATGTTGCCGTCTCCCGCGTGGGCCACCACCGCGATCCGAACCTGGTACTTCTTGGCGATCTCCGGGAATTTCCGCAGCATGGCCGGCAGGTTGGATACGGGGACCGTGGTATCCTCGGAGAAGGTGGTGGGACATAGCCGGGCCAAGGCCCCAAATACGGAGCGCCGGGCCAACCAGATCTGCTCATTCTCCGCCTCGGAACGGGCGACTTTGACCTCACTTGCGCCCCCTTGGCGACAGAACTCGGCGATCTGAGCGATCTCGCTCTCTGCCACTTCCTTTTTCCCATCCACTTCGATCAGCAGCACCGCCTCCACATCCTTGGGGAGGCCGATATGGGTAAAATCCTCCACTGCCCCGGTGATTGCCTGGTCCATCAATTCCATGATGGAGGGGGTGATGCCGGCTCCCATGATGCGCGCCACCGTCTCTCCCGCCTCGCCCAGGTCCGGGAAGATGGCCTGCAGTGCCCGCTTGGCCTCCGGCTTGGGCAGGAGCCTGACGGTGATCTTGGTAACGACCCCCAGGGTGCCCTCCGAGCCACAGAGGAGGCGCGTCAGGTCATAGCCGCTGACGTTTTTCGCGGTCCGACTCCCTGTCTGAATAACTTCCCCTGAGGCCAATACCACCTCCAGGGCCAGCAGATAATCCCGGGTGGTCCCATATTTCAAGCACTTCAGCCCCCCCGCGTTCTCCGCCACGTTTCCACCCAAAGTCGAGATATATTGGCTGGAGGGATCGGGCGGGTAGAAGAGGTTCTTGGCCTCCACCGCCCTCTGCAGGTCGCCGTTGATGACGCCCGCCTCAACCACGGCCAGGCGGTTTCTCTCGTCGACCTCCAGGATCCGATTCATTCGGGTGAGGCAGAGGACGATCCCCTCCGGGACGGGGATGCTACCCCCGCTCAGGTTAGTGCCGGCGCCGCGGGGAGTGACTGGAATCTTCTCCGAGGACGCCAGCCTCAAGATGGCCGAGACCTCCTCCGTGCTCTGGGGGAACAGGACCGCCCCAGGCAGCGACTCCTCCAGGTAGGCATCATAGGAGTAGGAAATCAGATCCTCCGGGGCGGACTTGATCCGCTCCCTTCCAACGACTCGCTCCAGCCGGCTCAAGATCTGGCCGCTTAACATCTTATCGCCCCTCCCCTCATCTCTCGCGGCTCCTCATCCAGGCCTTCCCATCCCCAGAATAGACGCAATGGACAGATTCTCTCCATCCTCAAGCCTGGACCCCTCCCTTTCCCTCGAGGCTCACCTTCTCCTTTCCCTTCACCAGCAGGGTCAAGGCCTCATTCATTGGGGTAAGGATATTGAGCTCCCTCCCCAACTCCACCACCGCTCCATTGATATAATCGATCTCGGTGCGCTTTCCCCGATCGATATCCTGCAACATGGAACACCGGTTCTGAGGGGCGCCGGATACGATCTCCTTCAGTTTCTTCACTGGGTCGGAGTAGCGAAATTGGATCCCCTTGGCCCTTCCCACCGCCATCCCTTCCTTCATGGCCAGCTCCTGGATGCGAAGGGTCGGGGGATAGGAGACTGCTTCTATGTTTCGCATGCCGGTAAGGGCGCCCACCGGGTTGATGGCCACATTCATGATGAGTTTGCCCCAGACCAAAGAGTTCAGATCCTCATCGAACTTAACCTCTACCCCTGCCTGGGAGAACATCTGGGCCAGCTGCTGGGAATCCTGTCTCTGGGAGGGATGCGCCACACCCAGCACTGTCTCCGCGTGCCCTGAATTGTTCACCGCCCCCGGCCCGATCACATAAGCCCCGCGGGAGGTCACTCCAGGAATGATTCGTTCCATGGGTATATGGCGGGCAATCCTCTCTACGTTCCCCAATCCATTCTGCATGGTGAGGACCAACGTCTTTTCTCCAAAGAGGGGCTTCCATTGGGGAAGCGCAACCTCCGTATCGTAGGCCTTGACCATCAAGAAAACCAGATCGACCGGCCCCAAGCCGGCTGGCGAAGAATAGGCCTTCACCGGGATGAGATGCTCCCCTGAAGCATCCCGGACCTGAAGGCCCTCCTTCTGGATCTTTTCGATGTGCTCCTGCCAGATATCGAGGAAAATCACATCGAAGCCCGCCTGCACCAAGAGGCTCCCGAAGACACCCCCCATGGCTCCCGCACCCAACATGGCAATCTGCATCTTTTTCTCCTTCATGGCCTCAATGGCCCTTGGGCCACCCTCTTGTGATGGCCAAATGGCTCAGGTGATGGGCAGCCGTTTCCCGGTTCGGGTTTCCTCGGCGATCCTGGCCCTCTCCTGGAAATAGGACTCCACCCCAAAGACATCTTTGATCCGTTCCCCGGCCTTGATGCGGTCCTCCATGTCTTCCACCGATTCGCAGATCCGAAGGATCAGGTCGATCTTCTCGTGGGGGATCACTACTATCCCGTCGTCATCCCCCACGATCCAATCGTCGGGCCTCACATTGACCCCTCCGCAATTGATGGGCACCTGGATCTCCCCCATCACATCGCAGGAGCCACAGCGGGGAATGATCGCCCGGGTGAAGAGGGGAAAACCCATCTTTCGGATCGCCGCGGCATCCCGTACTGCCCCGTCGAGCACGATGCCCACGGCGCCCAAACGAGCCGCCTCGTAGCATACCAACTCCCCCATCACCGCCGACTCCGTGATCCGCGAGGCATCGATGACCAGGACATGCCCAGGCTTGATGTAATCTAAGGAGGCGATGACTGTCATGAAGTCGGAGGGAACGGTCCGCACCGTCAAGGCCTGGCCGATCATCTGAACCCCCAAGGTGATGGGCTTGATGGCAGAATCCATGGCGTTCTGTTTCCACATGGCGTCACTCAAAGAGGCGGTGTCAAGCTTCTTCAGGCGCTCCACAATCGAATTCATTAGCTCCTCCTTCTGATTTCCCTGGATTCGAATCCCAATTCCAATGACCTTCCCTAATCGTGATTTCTGGCAGATTGGGCGAGCTGCAATCCCAGCTCAAATCCCCTCTTATTCTGCTCGAAGTCGGGAAAACGCTCCTGCACCACCTCCAGAAACATCTCTTTCCGGATGGGGATCTCCCCCAGGCCGAAAGCCAGGCCCAGACTGATGACGCTGATATGCAAGAGGTCCTGAAAATGCTCCCGGGAGATCTCATCCATGTTGAAGGCATACACCCGAGGAGTGAAATCGCGAAGGATCTGAAGAAGATCCTCCAAGGGCGGGTAGGTGTACTTTTTCATCCGGACCAGGGTCGGAGGATGGGCCTCGGTGTTGAGCACTACCACTGAGCCAGGATGAAGGAAATCACAGTACCGCACCGCCTCGAGGGGCTCATAGGCGATGAGCATGTCCGCCCTTCCAGGGGGAATCAAGCCCGAGCGGGTCGTATGTCGCTCATCCTCCTCTTCCCCTCCTTCCAGGATCCGATATCGGACATGCGAGGTCACTCCGCCCTCCCGCTGGGCACCACCCCGCTTTTCCGCTCCTCCGACGTGGAGCCCCTGCTTGATCCCGGCCAGCTTGAGAAGGTTGCCCAGGGTGATGACCCCCTGGCCGCCGATCCCAGAGATCACGATGTCATAGGTCTTCATTAGCTTCCCACTGCAGCCAGCTCCCGGCCTTTCTCCTTGAGCCTGATCTCGGTCCGGGTGATGGCCGAGTTGGGGCAGACATTCTTGCAGGCCCCGCACAGGGTGCAGGAGGCCTCCTCGATGAAGTAGACCTCCTCACCTTCTTCGATCCGGGAGTGGATGGCGGGGCAGCCGAATTCCACATAGCACTCCCCGCACCTCTGACAACGCTCGGGGTCGATATCATAATAGACATCTTCCTCGGGCCTGAAACGACGACGCCGACGATCGGCCTGCAAGGAGCACTCCCGCTCCGCGATGATCACCTTGAATCCCGGCACCTCCAGGGCCTCCAGGATCCCGTCCATCATCGCCCGGATGTTGAAGGGATCGATGGTCCTCACATACTTCACGCCCAGTGCCCGCATCAGCTCCCGGATATCGACGCCTGGCACCTGTCTGTTATCGACGCTCAAGTTCGTGGTCGGGCTGGGCTGATGACCGGTCATGGCGATCCACTTGTTGTCCAGGAAGAGGAGCAGCACATCGGCATTCGCCTGGACCGCATTGATCAAGGCCGGAACCCCGGAGTGGAAAAAGGTCGAGTCCCCCACGATGGTCAGCACCCTCTGATCCTCGATCATCTTGCTGACCCCCTGGGAGGTGGCGAGGCCGCAATTCATACAGGTGACCCAGTCCGAGGCATAATGGGGAGGCAAGCCCGCGAGGGTGAGGCAACCGATATCGCCCCCATATACCTCCTCGCGCCGGGTCGCCTTCATCATGGCATACATGGTGGCCCGGTGAGGACAGCCCGCGCAGAATGCCCCGGTACGGGGCGGGAGTTTCTCGATGATCGGCTTGGCCCGGGCTGCGATCTTCGGGCCTTCCAGCTTGCCCTCGACCCCGAACTCCCGGGCGAGGACCTGGCTGATCAGATTCACATTGAGCTCCCCATAACGGGGGAAAAGGTCCTTGCCCCGAATGGGAAGGGTGAGCCCCGCGTCATAGGCGTCCTTCTTGATCTGAAACTCCAGGAATCCCTCCAAATCCTCCACGATGATCACTCCCTGGAGGGGTTGGAGGAATTCGCGTATCAGCGCGGGGGAGACGGGGTAGGTCAGGCCTATCTTCAGGATGGGCAGATCGTAGATCTCCAGCAGGTCCAGGGCTTCCAGGAGATACTCGAAATTGACGCTGGAGCTGATGATCCCCCAATTCGCCGTACCCGGAAGAGTTCGGTTGAGAGGGGATTGGTAGGCATATTCTCGCAGCTGATCGACTGCTTCCAGAGCTCTCCTATGGTTCTCCAGCGCGGTGTTGAACAGGTTGAAATAGCGGACCGGATTCTTCAAGAAATGCGGCGCCTCTCCCTTCTCTTCCGGCATCTCTCCCAGGATCAAATCCCCCGCATTGTGAGCCAAACGGGCAGGGAGATTGAGGATGAAGGGCAGGCTGAAGCGCTCCGATAGGTCGAAGGCCTGGGCCGTGAAATCCTTCACCTCTTGAATACTGGCAGGCTCCAATATGGGGGCATGGGTATGGAGGGAATACCAGCGGTCATCCTGCTCCGAGGTCGAGCAAGTGACCCCTGGGTCGCTCCCCACCACCACCACCAATCCGGCTCGCACCCCGGTCAATCCGAGAAAATGGAGAGGCTCCGCCGCCACGTTCATCCCCACATGCTTCATGGCCGCCATGGCCCTGACGCCGGAGAAGCTGGCACCGATCGCCCCATGGAGGGCCACATGCTCATTGGTGCTGTACTCGGCGTAGAGGCCCGAAATATAATCCTGCATGGCGATGAGGGTGTCTCCAATCTCCGAGGCGGGGGTTCCCGGATAGGTGGCGAAGTATCGCATCCCTGCCTCCAGCGCCCCTCGGGCCACTGCCTCGTTGCCCATCGCCAGGATCCTCTTGCCCGCCTCCCGGGAGAGGATCCCATCCATCATCACGATTCGGATGAGAGGTAGTGGAAATACCACCTCAGCACCTCCTCTCCTTCATCTTCCTTACCGCCGGGGATCCGAAGGTTGATGCCTGCTACGGCCGAGGCCTTCAGTTCCCCCCAATCTTCTTCACGGAATCCCCGCGCCTCCTCCAGGGCCAGGCTGAGATAGGTGGGCTTCCCGATCTCCTTGGGCAATTGGGCGAGGATCAGGAGCTTGCTGGGCCACTTGAGAAAGACATAGTCGGCCCCCATGTCCACCATCTGTCGGAGACGGAACAACTCCAGGGGGGAATCCACCTTGGCCAGGACCCCGATTTGCAGGAAGACCTCGCCCTTCATGGAGCGTCCCGCCGGATCGAAACCGGACTTGGTGTAAAGGGCCATTCGCAGAAGCTGCAACAGGTCCAGGTCAAATACCGGCTTGGCCTCCTTAAGCAGGGTTTTCGCAGGATGCTGCCCCGCCCCCAGGACGATCTTCTCCAGGCCCACGGCATTGGCCGTGATCAACTCCGAGAAGAGAGCGGCCCGATTGCGATCCGCGGGATGGAGATGGAGATAGATCTCCTTCCCCAACTCCTCCTGAAGCAGGGATCCCAGGGCCAATGGGCTCAGCCCACCCCCTGGATCGTAGAGATGGAAGGCCCCTGCCGACTTCAGCCGCTTGGCGGCCGCCAGAAAGGTCTCCACATCCCCGGTAATAGGACAATCAAGCTGGGCGATCAGCTGCTGCATCGGTTCCTCACTGATCCTTTCCCGAATCCCTTTCTGGAATCCCTCGCTACTTGCTCCCTCGCTGCTGGATCACCTCTTGCGGGTGCAAGTGGTCCGACCAATCCTCGGGATCCCGGATGAGGGAGAGCTTCTCCACCTGTCCCAGGGCTTCCAGCCGATCGTAAATCGTTTTCCAAACGCAGTCCAGTCCCTCCTTGACATCGCACTTCCCATCGATCATGCCGTCACAGGGACCATTGCGGAGACCCTTGGGGCAGCGGGTCAAGAAGCAGATTCCCCCTGTCTCTCCCAGGAGACAGTCCCCACATGCCTGGCAGCGTTCAAAAAACCTCCCAATCCTCTCCGCTTTCCCGTAGAACTGCGAATCCAGTCCCGGCAGGCAGACCTTCCCCGTGATATCCACCACCGTCTGTACGCCCAGCCCGCAGGCGAACACCAGGATCGCATCCGCCTCCTCCAACTCCTTCTTGATCCGGCGGAGGTCCCTCCGAATGATGCGTTCGTCACAGGGCTCCTCAGAGATCAGGGAGGCAAGCACCTTTCCACCCAGGATCTTCTCCTCCCACTCCTTCACCTGTTCGGATCCGCCGGTCTGGCAGGTAGCGGCACAACCGCCGCAGCCAATGATGACCAGCTTGGCATAGGGAGAAAGCAGGGAGAGGACGGCCTCTTTCGACTTCTGGGTGGTGATCATCATGGCTGAACTCCTTGCTCACAAAATAAAGGACATTCCTCTATCATTTTGGAGTCTTTTAAGCCATTGTCTCTTGATCTGTCAAGAGAAAACTGGCTCCGCAAAGCCCCCCGCTTACGGGGCGAAGGTCGGGGGCTATGCCTCCCCAAAAATCGGGCGACCGCCGCATTGAAGGCAGGGGCATCTTCGATCATCGCCATATGGCCTGCCCCCTCGATCACCTCCAGACGGGAATGGGGGATACCCGATCGAAGATGCTCCGAAAGCTCAAGGGGCGTGAAGCGGTCTTCCCTCCCGCAGAGGATCAGGGTCGGCTGGACGATCCGCGACAGGTGCTTCGAGATGTCGAAGGCATCGCAGGCCGAAAAGTCCGTCACCAACACCTCCGGGCGGTAATTGGCCATCTCCGTCTCGGTCAAGTTCAAGTGATAGGCGGGAAAATTGGGGGAATAGGCATACCGGCTGATTACCCGCATCACCTCCCTGGAGTCTCTTCTCAGGGCGGAAAGGACCTCCCCTGGGACCTTCAGTTGGGCGCCGCTGCCGGCCAGAATGATCTTCTTCACTCGCTCCGGATGGCAAAGCGCCAGTCCCATCACGATGGCACCTCCCATCGAATGACCCAACCAGACGGCCTGGTTGAGGCCCAGGGCATCCAGGAAGGCCAGGAGGTCATGGCCGTAATCTTCCAATCTTGGGTAGCCGCCACCGTCCGATCCCCCATGCCCCGGGAGATCGACCGCCACGACCGGAAAGGATTCTTCGAAGGCCTGGAGCTGACGAAGCCAGACGTTGGAGCTGGCCCCCGCCCCATGAATAAAGATGACCGGCGTCGTCCCCGGACTCTTGGCTCCCTGCCGAAAGTGGATCCTTTTTCCAGCGACCTCTGCCCACGGCATCGGATGCTATTTCCCCCCAATGCCGAGCCAAAGGCATAACAAGGCAGCTACACCCACCACCCATCGATAAAAGGCAAAAGGAGCCAATCTCCCTCGCTGCAAATACCGCAAGAGGTAGCGGATGCTGAGAAAACCAAGGAGGGTGGCGGAGGAGATACCCAGAAGGAAGGGGATCCGATCGGCGGGGGAAAGCCCGCTCTTCAGCAGGGAAAGCCCCTTGAAAACGGCCGCCCCTGCGACGATGGGCGAGGCAAGGAGGAAAGAGAAGCGGGCCGCCACCTCCCTCCTTAGGCCCAAGAACAACCCAGCCGTGATCGTCACCCCTGAGCGGGAGACTCCGGGAAAGAGGGCGGTTGCCTGCGCCAGGCCAATGACCAGTGCCTCTCGCAGGCCGATCTCCTCCGCCCCCTTCTTCAATCCCCCGCTCCGGTCGGCATAGAACAGCACCCCACCCAGGCAGATCATGAGGGCCGCAATGGAGGCGGGGTTGCGAAAGCGGCCCTCTATGACCTCCTCGGCCAAGAGGCCTACCAGGACCGCCGGCAAGCTTCCCAACAATAAGAGCCAGCTCATGCGCCGGAGAGGATCTCTCCCGATCTGCCTCTCCTTCAAGCTCAACCAGAATGCCCGCACCAGATCCTGCCAATCCCGGCCAAAATAGAGCAGAAGGGAAAGGAGGGTCCCCAGGTGGAGGGCCACATCAAAGGTGAGCCCCAGATCCGGCCATCCCATGAACCAGGGAATCAGGATCAGGTGGGCGGAGCTGGATATGGGCAGGAATTCCGTGATTCCCTGAACTGCCCCCAGGATCAGGGGTCTGAGCAGGCCCATGGGACCTCAACCCCACAACTGGTGGTGGGCAGCCCGCTGGGCCTCTTGATAGATCTCCCTCATGCTGAGGTTCAGGCTCCTGGCTAATGCCTTGCAATCCTCGTATTCGGGGCAGAGGTCGGTGACCTGGTCTCCGATCTTCCCCACTTTGATCCTCACCCGGCCGTAGCGGGTTTCGATCTCTTTGATCTCGCGGAAGAGCTTCTTCCGCATCGCCTGGCTAATCCGAACCCCGAAGGTGGTCGTCTCTTCGAAGATGATCCGATTGCAGGCATCCACCTTTTCCGGCGGGCAAAGGACCGACAACTTGGTGGCGGGACGGGACTTCTTCATGAAAATGGGCGTCAGATAGACATCCAGGGCCCCGGCCTGGAAAAGCCTCTCCCACATGACTTCAAAGAATTGGGGGTTCATGTCATCGATGTTCGATTCCAGGATGGATATGGTGTCCTCCTCGAGTCCCTCATCAGTCTCCCCTACCATCAGCCGGAGCAAATTGGGCAGATTGGCGAATTCCTTGGTTCCCGCACCATAGCCCACGTTCTGGACCTTCATCAGGGGCATAGGCCCGAACCGCTTGGCCAGGGTGGTAACGATGGCCGCGCCGGTGGGAGTGGTGAGCTCACCCTCCACATCGGAGGCGTAAGCGGGAAATCCCTTCAACAGCTCTGCTGTGCCCGGAGCGGGAACCGGCAGCCTTCCATGCTCGGCCATGACGAAACCTGAGCCCAGATGGAGCGGAGAGGAATAGATTTGCTCCACTTTGAGCTGGTGTAGGCCAATCACCGATCCCACGATATCCACGATGGAATCCAAGGCTCCCACCTCGTGGAAGTGCACGTGCTCCACCGAAGTCCCATGGACTTTTGCCTCCGCCTCTGCCAGGCGGGTGAAGATGGCCCGGCAATCCTTCTGGACTTTGGGCTCCAGGCCGCTCCCTTCTATGGCCTCCAGGATGTGAGAGAGGTGACGATGGGTATGCTGGTGATCGTCAATGACCACCTCCACCTTGGTGCCGGTGAGGGATCCCTTCGTTACCTGATTGGCCTCCAATCGAAATCCATGGAGATTGAGCTTTCCCAGTTCCTCTCTCAGGACCTCTAATCCCAGCCCCACATCCACCAGGGCACCCAGAATCATATCCCCACTGATCCCAGCAAAGCAATCAAAATATGCGATCTTCATGGCAGGCTCCTTATAGTTCTTTGATCGGTGATTTCTTCAGGAAAATTGCACAGGATCAGACCCATTGGCCTCGCGAAAGACCCCATAATTTAGCAAATGAACCATCCTTTCACAAGCAATTTCTCTCCGTCCCCTCCTGGCACTTCCCTCCCTCTTCCCAAATTAGCGATTGACTTTTCCTCCTTTTCAGCTTAATGTCAAATAGCCGTTATTTGCGGCCAGATAGCGATTTTCCCGTATTTGAAGGAGGAATGCATGCCTGAGTTGCGTAAGGATCCCATCACCTCTCGCTGGGTCATCATTTCCACTGAGAGGGCAAGGCGTCCCCATTTTTCCGAACCCGATCCACCAAGTAAATCGGATGGTTTCTGTCCTTTCTGCCTGGGAAACGAGGATAAGACTCCTCCCGAGGTATTGGCGTACCGCCCAGATGGGGGACCGCCCAATTCCCCGGGATGGACCCTGAGGGTGGTTCCCAACAAATTCCCCGCCCTTCAGATCGAGGGCAATCACGATCGCAAGGGGGAGGGCATGTACGACAAGATGCGAGGAATCGGGGCCCACGAGGTCATCATCGAAAACCCGGGCCATGCCACCACCCTTGCCCAGCTGTCGGAGCAGAGGGTGGAAGATGTGCTCTGGGCTTTTCGCGACCGGATCCTGGACCTCAAGAAGGATCGGAGGTTTCGTTATATCCTGATCTTCAAGAACCATGGCCTGGCGGCGGGTGCCACCCTGGAGCACCCTCATTCCCAGCTCATCGCTACCCCCATCGTCCCCAAGAGGGTCCGGGAAGAAGCAGATGGGGCCAGAGAGTATTTCTCCTACAAAGAGCGCTGCATCTATTGCGACGTCATCCGGCAGGAGTTGGAACAGCAGACTCGTCTCATCAGCGAAAATGAAGACTTCGTGGTCATCGCCCCCTTCGCACCCCGGTTTCCCTTCGAGACCTGGATCCTGCCCAAGAATCACGATTGTTTCTTCGAAGATGGCCAGAAGCGGGAATATGAGAACCTTTCCCGCTCGTTAAGGGACACGCTGCTGCGCCTCGAAGGGGCCCTATCCAATCCTCCCTACAACTTCATCATCCATAATAGCCCGTTCCAGGAAGACCTCCATGATTCATATCATTGGCATCTGGAGATCATGCCCAAGCTGACAAGGGTGGCTGGCTTTGAATGGGGAACCGGATTCTACATCAATCCCACTCCCCCAGAGGATTCGGCCAAGTTCATGCGGGAGATCGAAGTTGCCCCCTGATCTCAACGGATTTCTCCTCCGAGTCTCTCTCATTGGACAATTCCTCTTTTTCCCTCTCCTTTATCAGAAAGCCTGGTGAGGAGAGGTACCCCTTGGAGCGATGGGACTTCCCGGTTTTGCCCAGCCACCCTCGAGGCCAGATTGGGATCCCGGATTCCCATCGGATCCAGATCGCTTCCGGGTGAGACTTCCCTTCATTCAGGGAGAATCCCCCATCTGAAGCCCCATCGCCGGACCTTTGACCGAATTCAGGGAGGTTATTCCATGGCGCGAAAATTAAAGATCCTCATTGCCTCTTCCGAAGTGGCCCCATTTGCCAAAACGGGAGGCCTGGCCGATGTGGCGGGTTCCCTGCCCAAGGCCTTGGAGAGGTTGGGCCATGACGTCCGGGTGATCCTGCCCAAGTATGAAATGGTGGATAAGGGACGTTTCCCCCAGACCAAGGTCCTGGATCGGCTTTCCCTGCCTATGTCCGATCGCTTGGTCGATTCCGCGGTCTATGAGACCCAATTGGGAGAGGCTATCCCCGTCTATCTATTGGCCAACGAAGCATACTATGGCCGCCCCGAGCTTTATCGGACGGCAGAAGGAGACTATCCAGATAACGCGGAGCGATTCATCTATTTCTCCAAGGCCATCCCGGAGATCGCCAGGAGGCTTGATTTTCGGCCCGACTGCATCCATTGCCACGACTGGCAGAGCGGCTTGGTCCCCCTTTTCCTGCGCACCCTTTACCGCAATGACCCATTCTTCGCCCAGACCGGGACCCTCTTTACCATCCACAACATCGGCTATCAGGGCCTCTTCTGGCATTACGATTGGCATCTTTTGGGGATCGGGTGGGAATATTTCACCCCTGAGGGGATCGAGTTTTATGGCAACATCAACCTCTTAAAGGCGGGGATCGTCTATTCGCAGATCGTCAATACCGTGAGCAAGACCTATAGCCGGGAGATCCAGACCCCTGAGTTCGGCAGCGGGTTGGAAGGGGTCTTGGGCGCCAGGGAAAAGGACCTTTTCGGCATCCTGAATGGCGTGGACTATGAGGACTGGAGCCCGTCCTCCGACCCATGGATCACAGCCAATTACGATGATCGCCATCTCGCAGGCAAATCGACCTGCAAGATGGACCTCCTCCGGGAGTTCGGACTTCCCCCCGAGCCTCAGTGGCCGATCCTGGGTGTCATCTCCCGGCTTACCCCGCAGAAGGGCTTCGACCTCCTGGCAGAGATCATGGAGGATCTAATGGAGAGGGACCTCTTTTTCATCCTCCTGGGCACGGGAGATCAGGCCTACCATGATCTGCTGGCCGATATCGCCCGGCGATTCCCCCGGAAGGCCGGCATCCGAATCGGATTCGACAATGCCCTGGCCCATAAGATCGAGGCTGGCTCCGATATCTTCCTGATGCCCTCTCGCTATGAGCCCTGCGGCCTCAACCAGCTCTACAGTCTGAAGTACGGAACCATCCCGGTGGTTCGCTCCACCGGCGGCCTGGCGGATACAATCCAGAATTACAGCCCCCGCACCCAAAAGGGAAACGGGTTCAGTTTCAAGGATTATTCCTCGCCCAAACTGCTTGCGGCCATTGATCGCGCCTTGTCTCTTTATCAGGATCGGAGGAGATGGAAGGATTTGATGAGACGCGCCATGCGAGAAGATTACTCCTGGGAGGCCTCCGCCCAGCAATACTTGAAGCTGTACCGAAAGGCGCAACTCGAAAAGATGAGGGCTTAAGGGCCTTTCTGGCCTAAAACGGGGTCTCTGAATTGGGGAAGGCCAAAAGATCAACCATTGCGATTGCCATTTTCCCCGAGGAGATCAAGGGAAGCCTCCTTCTGGCCTTCTGTCTCCTCCTCCTGTTGCTCCTCCTGATGGGCCTCTTCGCCCTCAAGGAGGCCCACGAGTTCAAGCGAAAAGTCGAGTTGGTCGTAGAGAACTATAAGAAGGGGAGCCAGGTTTTTTCTCAATTGGGCAACCTTACCTTTGAACTGAACCTGATCGCCAAGGAGCAAATGGGATGGAGGGATACCAAGGCGCGGGCAGGATGGAAAGAAAGCCTGGATCAGACCAAGGCAGAAATCGACTCCTACATCCTCAATCACCTCCTAACCTCCTCCGATCCCGCCGAGCGAGAGGCCTGGGAAGATCTGCAACGGGGCGTTTCTGACTACTGGAATGACCTGCAAACGATGGCCGCGCTCCTCCGGCGGGGAATCCGAGAAGAGACTCTCCTCCGTTCGGAGTCCCGCGCCCTGGCGAGCCAGAGGAGGTTGCGTCTCGAAAGGGAAAGGATCCTTTCCCTCCATGAACAGGCCGCCTTCAAACACCAGCAGGAGATGGTTTCCGCCCTGGAGCGATTTCGCTTCTTCGCGCTGTCTCTGACCGGCATCAGTCTCCTCTTGGGAATGGGCATCATGTACTTGTCCCTATGGGACATCCAAAGGAAAACGGAGCGGATTCGAAAAGAGAGGGACTTCTCCCAGACCCTCCTGGAAGCGATCGGTGATGGGGTCATCCTCCTCAATCCTGCCGGCCAGGTGCAGTTTGCGAATCGGAGGTCGGCAGAAGCTGCTGTGTTATCGTGGCGAAGAGATCATAGGAAAGACCTACGCAGAGCTCCTCCATCCGGAGGATCGCGCCGAGGCGGAAAAGCGATATCCGACCTCTCCAAAGAGACAGGCCTACAGTTTCAAGAGTCGTCTGATCCGAGGCGATGGCTCCGCCTTCCCAGCCTTGATCACCGTGGCGCCCCCTCTGGACGAGGGAAGTCAATCACCGGGATGGGTTGCCGTCTTTCGGGACATCACCGAGACCGAAGAGGCGGAGAGATCGATTCGCCAGTTGGCCCATGCCCTCCAGGAGACCGATGAATGCGTCATCATCACTGACCTGGAGGAGCGCATCGTTTACATCAACAAAGCGGCGGAGCGAACCTACGGCTATCCGATCAGCGAATTAATGGAACGCCATGTGAGCCAACTGCGCACTCCGGATGATCATCTCTTCTTCGGCCCCGAGGTAAAGGTTGCCTCTCTGGCCAAGGGCTGGCGGGGCGAATTGATGAACCGGAGGAAAGACGGGACGGTCTTTCCCATCTTTTTGACCACCTCTCTCATCCGGGATGAAAAAAGGATCTCCTCACGCCATCGTCGGGATCGCCCGCGATATCAGCGAAAGGAAGAAGATCGAGGAAGAGATCCTGCACCGCAGCCGCGATCTGGCCTCTCTCCACCTGATTACAGCGACCATGAGCCGATCGTTGAACCTCCAGGAGACCTTGGAGAAGGCTGCGGAGGAGCTCATGAAAGCATTAGACCTGGATGCCTGTGAGATCTACATCTTTCAAGGGGGATACTCCAAGCCCACCCAGATTGCCTGTCGAGGCATGGAGAAGGATTACTACCAGCAGGGATCTCTTCCCAATATTGAACCTGTATGGCCCAAGCCAATGGCCTTGACCGGGGACGCGGTTATCATCGACGACCTCGAGAAAGACAGGACTTATGTATCGCTCCTCGCTCAGGGCTTTCTCTCCTTTGCCTCCATTCCGATTATGTCCAAGGGGACCCTCCTGGGGGTATTGAATGTGGCAACCCGAAGGTCCGCAGGATTTAGTCCTCCCAATATCGATCTATTAGCCGCCACCGCCAGCCAGATGGGGATCTTCATCGAAAACGTCCGCTCCTTTGAAAGGGAGAAGGAGAGGGTGGAGGAGCTTTCCAGTCTGATTCAAGTGGCCCAGGCTGTCAATTCCTCCCTGGACCTGGAGAAGGTGCTTCACTCCCTCGTAGAAAAGGCAGCCCAGGTGATGAAGGCCCCAGCCGCCAATCTGATGCTCGTAGACGAGCAGAGCGGTCTGCTGGAATGGAGCGCCAATGTGGGCTTGCCTCCGGAATGGATCACAGGGGTAGGAAGCCTCGGGGTGGGCGAAAGCATCTCCGGCCTCGTCGTCTCCACGGGAGCACCCATTGCGATCCTGGAGATGAGCCAGGATCCCCGATTCCTCTATCCGGAGCTGGCGGAGCAGTTTGGATTCCGCTCTTTCCTGGGGGTTCCCCTGATCTTCCGAGACAAGCCGATCGGGGGACTCTATATCGTAACGGTCGAGCCCCATCCCTTTTCGGACCGGGAGATCCGACTCCTCTCCGCCCTGGCCAGCCAGGCGGCTTTCGCCATCGAAAACGCCCGTCTCTTCCAGGAAACGGAGGAGTTGGCAAGCGAGAACTTCAGGCGGTATCAAGAGGTCTCCATACTCAATGAGTTGGGAGTTGCCATGCGAAGCCACAACCAGCTGGATTGGCTCCTCCCCATCATCCTGACCGGGGTGACCTTTGGAGGCGGCCTGGGCTTCAATCGAGCCATTCTCTTCTTGACCGATGAGAAGGATCAGTTCCTGGAAGGCAAGCTGGGGATGGGTCCCAGCAGCAGCGAGGATGCCCGCCTCATCTGGAGCGATCTGGTCCGAAGGAAGCAATCCCTCCTGGAGATCATCCAAACCCTCTCCCTGGATTCCATTGCAGGCGCTCCTTTCAATCTCCTGGCGAGAAGCCTGAAGGTCCCTCTCCGCCCCGAGGGTGGTATCATTGCCCGGACCGCTTTGGAGAAGAGGAGCTTCAACATCCAGGATGCTGCCTCTTCCCAGGAGGCCATCAACGTGGAATTTGAAGGTCGCTTCATGGCCAAGTCCTTTGCCGCCATCCCGCTCCTGGCTAAAGAGAGGGTCATCGGGGTGATCCTGGTGGACAATCTCTACAATGGACGGGCCATATCGGAACATGACCTCCACTTCCTGGAGGCTTTGGCCAACCAGGCGGGTATGGCCATCGAATCCGCCCAACTCTATTCCCGCCTGGAGGATGCGAATCGACAGCTGCTGGAAAGCCACCGTCAGATCATGCAGATGGAAAGGCTGGCCCTTCTGGGAGAGATGTCGGCCACCGTGGCCCATCAGATCCGCAATCCTCTGGTGGCCATCGGAGGTTTTGCCAGACGCCTATCCCACATGGACCCCGAGAAAGGAAACCAGCGGGAATACCTCGACATCATCCAAAAGGAGGTGCAGAGGCTGGAGCAGACGGTCAAGAATATCCTCTCTGCCTCCCGGGAGATCCAACCCAAATTCGTCTCGGGTGACCTCAATCGCGTCGTCCGGGAATGCCTGGCCCTCTACCAGGATCGGATCAAGGAACAGAGGGTGAACCTTTGTGCTCAACTCCGTTCGGACCTTCCCAAGATCCCCCTGGATTCGGCTCAAATGAGCCACGCCCTTTCCAATCTCTTGGACAACGCCCTGGAGGCCATGCCTGGGGGGGGGAGATCTCCATATCTCGACCTATCTTTCCCCGGAGGCGGTCCACATGGAGATTACGGACACCGGCCCCGGAATTCCCCCCGAGGCCTTTGATGTCATTTTCGATCCTTTCTTTACTACCAAGGTGAATGGGACCGGATTGGGGCTGGCCCTCACCTATCGCATTATCTCCAATCATCAGGGGAAGATCGAGGCCAGAAACCTCCCGGGCGGGGGGGCGACGTTTTCCCTTTCCCTCCCCCTGGAGTTTGAAATTCCGCAACCCGTCAACAAGGACGAGGAGGTGATCTGAATGAAGAAGAGAATCCTGGTGGTGGATGACGAAGAAAGCATTCGTCTTCTTTATCAAGAGGAGTTAAGGGATGCCGGATATGAAGTCCAGACCGCCAGCAACGGGGAGGAGGCCCTCGTGGCCATCAAACAAACCAAACCCGACCTGATCACCCTGGACATCAAGATGGCGAAGATGGACGGCGCTGAGTTCCTCGAGCGATTGCGCCAGATCCATCGGGATCTGCCGGTAATCATCTGCACCGCCTATGACGACTATCGGCAGGATTTTCGTCTTTGGGCTTCCGATGACTTCGTGGTGAAGTCCTCCGACATCGCCGATTTGAAGGCCGAGATCTCCCGATTGCTGGGGGACAAAGCATAAAGAAAAACCCGTTTTCCATTCCTTTGGCTCAAAAGGGAGGCCGCTCATCGATGAAGAAAATCGAAGCGATCATCAAACCATTCAAGCTGGATGATGTGAAAAACAGCCTGGCCGAGATCGGGGTCCAGGGGATCACCATCAGCGAAGTCAGGGGGTTCGGCCGCCAAAAAGGACACACCGAGCTCTATCGGGGGGCCGAGTACACCATCGATTTCCTGCCCAAGGTGAAGATCGAGATCATCGTCCCCGACGACAAGGTCGAAAAGGTGGTCGAGGTCATTCAATCGGCGGCGAAGACGGGGAGAATTGGAGATGGGAAGATCTTCATCCTGCCCTGTGAGGATGTGGTGCGAATCCGCACCGGAGAACGAGGGGAAGATGCCATTTGAGAGGCCCTCAGGCCCCCAAGCCCTCATTCCTTTCCTTCGGTTCCTATCATGAGAACCCCAAGGGATTCGAAGGGCCTAAAGCATATTTCGGAAAACCCTGGGACATCCGTCGGAGGGATGACGGCCCTGGTCCGGCTTAGCGAAGCCCTTTCCTCCCCTGCCGGTGCCCTCTCTTTGGAAAAGCAGATCCGAGAGGCGCTGAAGTCCTTTTGCTCCTTCAAAAAAATGGCCATCCTGGTCCGGAATCCGGATGGAAGGTGGAAGCAATTGGAGGGAGGAAAGGTTCATTCCCACCAGCGGGCCCCCTTTTCCATCGCCTCCTTGGAGACCATACAGCGGGAACGGAAGCTTGCCGCCAGGTTCTTCCTCGATAAGGAGCCCACCCTGGTAGATCCCCAGACCTCCCCTCCGTCAGGCAGAGAAAAGGGACCGCGGGAGATCTGGGTCCCCATCCTGGAAAGGGCGGAGCTTCAGGGCCTATTGTGGCTCGAGGCGCCCTCCTATGCCCTTCCAGCCCCGGAATTCCTGGCCGCCCTCCTGTTGACAGCCACCCTCATCGGCCAATCCCGCCTTTTGGAGGTTGCCTTGATGGCCAGAAGTGAGTATCCATCTCAGGAAACCTCCGTAGCCGTTGCCAGGACCGGCGGCGCAGCCTTGGGAATCCCTTCCATCATCGGCCAGAGTGAGAGGATGCAAAAGGTCTTCGAGGCAATCCAAAAGGTAAGCCCCACCCGTGCCAATGTCCTGCTCCGGGGGGAGAGTGGAACGGGCAAAGAATTGGTGGCCCGGGCCATCCATCAGTTCAGTGACCGTGCCGATAAGTCCTTCGTGGTCGTCAACTGCGCGGCGATCCCCGAATCCCTCATCGAGAGTGAGCTCTTCGGGCATGAGAAGGGCTCCTTCACCGGGGCCATCTTAACCCGCCAGGGTCGCTTCGAGCAGGCCGACGGCGGGACCCTCTTTTTGGACGAGATCGGGGAAATCAGCCGACTCATCCAGGTCAAGCTCCTGCGCTTCCTGCAGGAGAGAAAATTCGAGAGGGTAGGAGGAAAGAAAACCTTCTCGGTGGATGTGCGCATCATCGCTGCCACCAATCGTAACCTGGAGGGAGCGGTGGCCGAAGGTCATTTCCGTGACGATCTCTATTATCGGCTCAATGTGGTACCCATTTTTCTTCCACCTCTAAGAGAGCGCAGAGAGGATATTCCCCTGCTGGTAGGCCATTTCCTCTCTCGCTTCAATGCGGAGAATGCAAAGCGCGTGAAACTCTCCGCCGCCGCCATGGATCTGATCATGGGGTATTCCTGGCCGGGGAATGTGCGGGAGTTGGAAAACTGCATGGAAAGGATCGTAGTCATGGCAGAGCGGGAGGTCATTTCCCCCGAGGAGGTCCCCCTCCCCTATGGACATCTCACCTCCCTGGCCTCTGCCCCTTTGGCCTTCCCGACCCAGGAGGAATCCCCTCCCCTCCCCCAAACCCTGGAGGAGTTGGAGAAGCGGAGGATCGAGGAGGCCCTCAAAACATGTGGCTATGTGCAGGCCCGAGCTGCCCGCCTCCTGGGGATCACCCAGCGGCAGATCGGATACAAGATCAAGAAGTTTGGGATTCAGGTGGAGACCTAAGGCCTTTCCAGCAAGGCACGCATTCCGGGGGATCCTCTCCAATTGAGCTATAAACAGGAAGGGTGGGACCATTTCCGACCCTGCTCTTCCTTCTTCGGAGATGTCCCACCCATCGGCAAACCTCTTCCCCTTGCGATGGCTGACCATCCCCTTGCCTTCTTGGAGATCAAACTGGGCCCCTCGTCGCCGAGAACATCGATGAGCGCCCACGGGGAGATGCAGGCTGGGGGAATTGCACCCTCCGTCCATTTCCTAATTGTATGCAATTTTACATCTTTGTAGTACAACCCCTCGCTTCCCGCCCTGGTACTGAAGGTCTCCTGGTTCGCTCTATCTCGCTAACTCATTGCCATAATTGAATTTATGGCTCTCAAAAACCCCATCCAGCATTTGGCACCGATGTTGCTCTCTATGGGGTGGGTCAGAAAAGGTTTCAGAGAAACAATCCCATTCAGGAAAAAATGCCATGGTTAAAAATCAAATCTCAGAACAGACATCAAAGGCGCAGATCAAAGAGACGATCCCCCAAAACAGATCAGGCTACGCCATGTTTTGGGGCTGCCAGATCCCGGCCCGCCTCCCCTTCCTGGAGAAGGGAGCCCGGGCTGTCTTGCATCAGCTGAAAGTTTCGACCCATGACCTTTCTGATTTCACCTGCTGCCCGGAACGGTCTTTCATCGCTAACCTCGACCCCTCGCTCTGGCTGACTACTGCCGCCCGCAACCTCTCCCTGGTGGAGGCTCAGGGTCTGGATCTTCTCACCCCTTGCTCAGGATGTTATGCCACCTTCCGGGAGGCGATCCATCAACTCCGGACGGACCGCCAGGCCAGGGAACAAGTTCAGTCCGCCTTGAAGGGTATGGGTCTCGAGTGGAAGGACCGCACCCACGTCCTGCACATCGCCACCCTGATCTGCGACATCCTGGGACTGGAACGAATCAAGGGCTCGCTGATTCACCGCCTCGATGGCATTCGGATTGCGGTTCATTATGGCTGCAACCTCCTGCGAACCCAGCAATCCCATCCCTTCGATCATCCCTCGCGGCCTCGCAAACTGGATAGCCTGGTGGAGACCCTGGGCGGGATCTCCATTGAGTATGAGACCCAGGGTGAATGCTGCGGAGAATCACTGGGCCGGACCTCAGGGACCGGTGATGCCAAAGCGATGGCCCGGAGAAAGCTGTCGGCGATCCGGGCCGCCCAGGCGGACGCCATCCTCGTGGTCTGCCCCGCCTGCTTCATGCAATTCGACACCCAGCAGGCCTTGATGTCCAGGGAGGGGGAGTCCTATCGGATTCCGGTCTTCTTCCTGACCGAGCTGCTGGGCCTGTGCATGGGCCTTTCCCCCGAGGCTCTGGGCCTCACCTCCACCTCTCATCGCACTCCGGTGGGATCCTTCTTCGAAAAATGGGAGGGAAAGAGGGAAAGAGGCCCCATCGAGGCCCCGTTATTCGATCAGGATGCCCTAAAGCGATGTCTCGACTGCGGTGCCTGCATCAACGACTGCCCGATTGCCCTCACCGAGGAGGATTATCGGCCTGATCTTCTGATCGAAAAATTGTTAGAGGGAGACCTGGAGTATTGCCTGAAGCATGAAAAGCTCTGGTCCTGTCTGGAATGTCATCATTGCAGCCAGCTCTGTCCCCAGGATTATAGCTGGGAGAAGACCTTGCACCTCCTCAAGCGGTTGGCCATGAAGGAAGGTCAGGTCCCTTCCGCCATCCGGGAGGGCGCCGAACGCTTCCTCAAGACCGGTCGGCTGGCCGAGGTCAGCCCCACCTCCAGGAAGCGTCTGGGTCTGCCGGAGGTGGAGTCGGCATCCCCGGGCCTCATAGAAGAGATCAAGGAGAAGGCATGAACCACTCTTTCCAAAAAGATATCTCGAATTGCGGCATGGCAGGCCTCATTCACAAGAAGGGGGGCCGCGTCGGAGGAGAGATCATCATCAAGTCCATCGCCTCCATGCGAGAAAGAGGGAATGGGTTGGGCGGCGGCTTCTCCGCCTACGGAATCTACCCGGAATTCAAAGATCTTTATGCCTTCCATGTCATGTTCGAGGAGGCCTCCAGCAAGCGAGATGCAGAGAGTTATCTAACCGAGAGCTACACCATTCATCAGTCCGAGCCCATCCCCATCCGCCCCTTGAAGGTGATCTCCTCTCCTCCCCTTCTCTGGCGCTATTTCCTGGAGGTCAAGGAGGAGAGGATGCTCTACCTCTTCCCCGAGATGGATGAGAGGGACTTCGTCATGCGGACGGTCATGAAGATCAACTCCCAGATCCCCGGGGCCTACGTCTTTTCCAGTGGCAAGAATATGGGCGCCTTCAAGGGGGTGGGATATGCGGACGACATCGGACACTTCTTCCGCCTGGAGGAGTACGAGGGCTATCTCTGGACCGCCCACCAGAGATTTCCCACCAATACCCCGGGCTGGTGGGGCGGCGCCCATCCTTTTTGCCTCCTGGATTGGTCCATCGTCCACAATGGGGAGATCTCCTCTTACGGGATCAACAAGCGGTATCTGGAGATGTTCGGCTATCAGTGCACCCTGTTTACCGATACCGAGGTGATCGCCTATCTCTTCGATCTCCTCTCCCGGAGACATCGGCTTCCACTGAGTCTCATCTGCCAGACCCTGGCCTCCCCCTTCTGGAAGGACATCGATCGCCTCTCGGAGGATGACCGCACCCTGTATGAGGCCCTTCGGATCGTGTACGGAAGTGCCCTTCTCAACGGCCCCTTTGCCGTGCTGGTGGGCCATCACCGAGGACTAATTGGTCTAACGGATCGTATCAAGCTCCGCCCCCTGGTGGCTGGCAGCCAGGGAGATTTCGTCTTCATGGCCTCTGAAGAAGCGGCCATCCGCGAGATCTCCCCGCGCTTGGAGAAGGTCTGGGCGCTCAGGGCGGGTGAGCCCCTGATGGTGGAGTTGGAGGCCCACGCATGATGAAGACTGCTCTCCCCACAGAGTTTTTCGTCGACGTCGATCATCGCCGCTGCGTACGATGCAAGCGCTGCATTCAGAATTGCGGTTTTTCGGTCTATAGCTTTGCCGATGGCATTGTCCCCGATCACTCCAAGTGTGTGGCCTGTCACCGCTGTGTTACCTACTGCCCGCAGCAGGCCATCCGGATCGAACACCGACCGCTCGCCTTTCGGGGCAATGCGAATTGGAGCCCCCAGCACATCATCGACATCTGGAGGCAGTCTCTGGCCCCGGGCATGCTCCTCACCGGGATGGGCAATGACCTGCCCTATCCCATCCTCTGGGATCACCTCCTGATCGATGCCTGCCAGGTCACCAATCCCTCGATCGATCCCCTGCGGGAGCCGATGGAGCTTCGCACTTATCTGGGGAAGAAGCCCGATCTGATCGACATCTTGAAGAAACCGGAGGGAGGCTATCTCCTCAAGGAGATCCTTCCCCCCCAGATCCGCCTGGACATCCCCTTTATCTTTTCCGCCATGTCCTATGGGTCCATCAGCCTCAATGCCCAAAAGGCAATGGCTATGGCGGCCAAGGAATTGGGGATCGTGATGAACTGCGGGGAAGGTGGCCTTCACCAGGACCTCTACCCTTATGGGAAGAATGTCGTGGTGCAGGTGGCCTCCGGCCGTTTCGGGGTCCATCACGAATACCTGAATGCGGGGGTGGGGGTGGAGATCAAGATCGGGCAAGGCGCCAAGCCCGGAATTGGCGGGCATCTGCCCGGAGAGAAGGTCTCCCTGGAGGTCTCCAAGACGCGAATGATCCCCATGGGCACCGATGCCATCTCGCCTGCCCCCCATCACGATATCTATTCCATCGAGGACCTTCGCCTCCTGATCTATGCCCTCAAAGAGGCGACCGATTACAAGCCGGTTTCGGTGAAGATCGCTGCGGTCCATAATGTGGCCGCCATCAGCTCCGGGATCGTGCGAGCGGGGGCCGACATCCTGCATATCGATGGCTTCCGCGGAGGGACGGGAGCTGCGCCCTCCATCATTCGCAACCATGTGGGAATTCCCATTGAGCTGGCTTTGGCCGCCGTGGACGACCGACTGCGCCAGGAGGGGATCCGTAATCAGGTCTCCATCGTGGCAGGGGGAGGGATCCGGTCCAGTGCCGATGCGGCCAAGGCCATTGCCCTGGGAGCCGATGCGGTGGCCCTGGGCACAGCGATCCTGATTCCTTTAGGATGCAATGTCTGCCAGCGATGCCATACCGGGAATTGCTCCTGGGGGATCACCACCCAGAGGCCGGAATTGGTGCGGAGGCTCGATCCGGAGGTGGGAGCGGAAAGGCTGGCCAATCTGCTTTCTGCCTGGGCCCTGGAGATCAAGGAGGTATTGGGCGCCCTGGGAATCAATGCCGTGGAGAGCCTGCGCGGCAATCGGGAGAGGCTGCGGGGGATTGGCTTGGATGCCCAGACCCTCGATATCTTAGGCGTGAAACCGGCCGGCAGATGAGCGGCCTGCACCGGCAAATGGGCTAGGCCCATGGAACCGATAGATACAAAGGAATAGGGAAATAGGGAGCGGAGATGGAGTCATGACCATGATGCGGATCGACGCCCAAGGACTGAACTACAAGGAACTGAATCACATGGTCCGCGAGGCAGTGGCCCAGGGCCAATTTGACCTCTTTCTCGACCATGTCAACGGACAGCGCTACATCGGGGATGCCCTGGCGGGCAATGTCCAGATTCGGATCAAAGGAGTTGCGGGGCAGGACCTGGCTGCCTTCATGGATGGGCCCACCATCAGGGTGGAGGGAAATGCCCAAGATGGGGTGGGCAACACCATGAATTCGGGAAAAGTGGTGATACTGGGCCAGGCCGGCGATGTCCTCGGCTACGCCATGCGGGGAGGGAAGCTATATGTCACTGGGAACGCCGGATATCGCATCGGCATTCATATGAAATCCTATCAGAACATGGTCCCGGTGATCGTCATTGGCGGAAAGGCAGCCGACTTCCTGGGGGAGTACATGGCCGGGGGCGTCCTGATCGTGCTGGGAATGGGGGCTCAGGAGGAAGAATTTGCCCGGAAGGCATTGGCTGGCGATTATCTCGGCACCGGGATGCACGGGGGAGCCATCTATCTGCGGGGCAAGATCGATCCCTCCCAGATCGGAAGAGAGATCGCCCCGGCCGACCTGACGGAAGAGGACCATCGTCTGCTGCATTCGGAATTGGCGGAGTTTTGCCAGGATGTGGGATGGAACCTGGAGGAGGTGCTGGAGGTTCCCTTCACCAAACTAGTACCCCTTTCCCATCGGCCCTATGGGGGCCATTACAGCTATTGAAGCATCTCAGGTCACGTCAGAAAAAGGAGGTGAGGAGAATGAAGAAGATTGAGGCGGTCATCAAACCCTTCAAGCTCGATGAGGTGAAGAATGCCCTCAATGAGATCGGTGTACAGGGCATGACCGTGGTAGAGGCCAAGGGATTTGGAAGGCAAAAAGGACATACCGAGCTGTACCGGGGCCTGGAATATGTGGTGGATTTTCTGCCCAAGGTCAAGATCGAGATCTTGGCGTCCGACGAGTTCGCGGACAAAATTGTGGAGACCATTGTCACTTCCGCCCGAACGGGAAGGATCGGCGACGGAAAGATCTTCGTCACGGACCTGGCAGAGGTCGTCCGGATTCGCACCGGAGAGCGGGGAGAGGATGCCATTTAGTCACAGTATAGTCAAGATAACTGCTTTGTTCCCATAACCCTTCATTGGAAGACTTATTTCGCAGTCTAAGAAGACGACAAGGAGGATGAGCATGACACCCAAAGAGGTTTTGGAATTCGCCAAGAAGAACGGGGCCAAGATGCTGGATCTGAAGTTCATGGACTTTCCCGGCATGTGGCAGCATTTCACAGTCCCCATCGTTCAGCTCACCGAAGATACGTTCGAGGAGGGATTTGGATTCGATGGCTCCAGCATACGGGGGTGGCAGGCCATTCACACCTCGGATATGCTGGTGATCCCCGACCCGGATACGGCGGTCATGGATCCCATCACCGAGGCCCCCACCCTCAGCTTGATCTGCAACATCGTAGATCCCATCACCAAGGAGCGATATACCCGGGATCCTCGGAATATCGCCCACAAGGCGGAGGCCTATCTCAAATCCACCGGCATTGCCGATACGGCCTTCTTCGGCCCCGAGGCGGAGTTTTTCATCTTCGACGATATCCGCTACGACTCGCGGGAGAACTCGGCCTTTTACTTCATCGATTCCATCGAAGGCCAGTGGAACACCGGGGCGGAGGAAATGCCCAACTTAGGCTACAAACCCCGCTACAAGGAAGGATATTTTCCGGTTCCACCCACCGATAGCTTCCAGGATTTGCGGACCGAGATGGTCCTGATTATGGAGAAGACAGGCATCGAGATCGAGGCCCAGCACCATGAGGTGGCAACCGCGGGACAGGCCGAGATCGATATCCGGTTTTCCCCCCTCACCCAGATGGCCGACAAGCTGATGATGTACAAATACATCATCAAGAATGTGGCCAGAAGGCACGGAAAGACCGTCACCTTCATGCCCAAGCCGATCTTTGGAGATAATGGCACGGGGATGCATACCCATCAGAGCCTCTGGAAGGGAGGAAAACCCCTCTTTGCCGGATCGGGCTACGCGGGCCTTTCCGACATGGCCCTCTATTACATCGGGGGGATTCTGAAGCATGCCGCCGCCCTGTGCGCCCTGGTGGCCCCCACCACCAATTCCTACAAGCGCCTGGTGCCGGGTTTTGAGGCCCCGGTCAATCTGGCCTACTCGAGCCGAAACCGGAGCGCGGGCATTCGGGTCCCCATGTACTCGCCTAGCCCCAAGGCGAAGCGGGTCGAGGTTCGCTTCCCGGACTGCACCTGCAACGGCTATCTGGCCTTCGCCGCCATGCTCATGGCCGGACTGGATGGAATCCAGAACAAGATCGATCCCGGACAGCCCCTGGACAAGGACATCTACGAGCTGGGACCAGAGGAGTTGAAGGATGTGCCCTCGGTTCCCCCCTCCCTGGAGAAGGCCCTGGATGCCCTGGAGGCCGATCACGAGTTCCTGCTGAAGGGAGATGTGTTCACCCAGGATGCCATCGATGTCTGGATCAATTACAAGAGGACACGAGAGGTGGATGCGGTAAGGCTGCGGCCCCATCCCTACGAGTTCACCCTCTACTACGATATCTAAGAACCCCAGAAGGCCCGTTCCTCCTCTGGAGCAACAAAGCTCCCCGTCTGAAGTCCCTCGAGGGCGGGGAGCTTTCCCTTCTTAACTCGAAAAAGAGGCATTATGTGTGGCATTGCAGGAGTCGTCAATTTCGATTCATCAGAGTCCAAAGAGGGACTTCTCCGTCGCATGCTCGGTTTCATCCAGCACCGGGGCCCTGACGCGTTCGGGATCTATAAGGACGATTGTGCTGGCCTCGCTTCCGCAAGATTAAGCATCATAGATCTTTCAGGCGGCGATCAGCCCATCCATAACGAGGACCAATCGATCTGGGTCGTCTATAACGGAGAAGTCTTCAATTACCCGGAGATTCGCCACGATCTTGAGCAGAGAGGTCATCGGTTTTATACCCGCACGGACACGGAAATCTTGGTTCATCTTTACGAGGATTTTGGCACAGATCTGTTCAAGTACCTCAATGGTCAATTCGCTTTTGCCCTGTGGGATCAGACCAGGAAATCCCTGCTTCTCGCCCGGGATCGGTTGGGAGTACGTCCTCTCTTCTATCACCGCAAAGACGGTCGGCTTTTGTTTGGGTCAGAGATCAAGACCATCTTTGCGGATGAGGGAGTCCCTCGCGAACTGGATTTTCAGACCATATCAGACATATTCACCTGTTGGGCGCCGCTCGGGGCGGCCACACCATTCAAGGATGTATTTCAATTACTCCCTGGCCACTACGCCCTTTTTTCGAATGCAGGTATGACCATCCGCCCCTATTGGCAGATATCCTTTTCCACAGAAGCTAACCAAGATCGTCCGCTTTCTTCCTGGACTGAAGAGCTGAACTTCCTGCTGTATGATGCCACGAAGATTCGTCT
The DNA here is from genome assembly GCA_963718295.1 of uncultured Methylomirabilota bacterium. Taxonomy (GTDB): domain Bacteria; phylum Methylomirabilota; class Methylomirabilia; order CAVQYV01; family CAVQYV01; genus CAVQYV01. The sequence goes on from CAVQYV010000003.1 coordinate 372,261, forward strand.
CCGCGCTGATGTGCCGGTGGGGGCATACTTGAGCGGGGGCCTCGACAGCACGTTTATTACATCCCTGGTAAAGAGACATTTCAACAATCAGCTCTGTACCTTTTCCGTGAGCTTCACTGATAATAGGTTCGATGAAGCCCCTTTCCAGGAAAGAGCGGTGCAGTCCCTTCGAACGGAACATCGAGGAATTCGCTGCACTGAGAGAGATATCGGAGAGAATTTGCCCGAAGTGATTTGGCACACGGAAATGCCAATCCTGCGAACCGCGCCAGTCCCTCTATTCCAGCTGTCCCGGCTGGTCCGAGAAAGCCATTTCAAGGTGGTACTGACCGGAGAGGGGGCCGATGAATTCTTCGCCGGTTATGACATTTTCAAGGAGGATCGTGTCAGGCGGTTCTGGGCACGCCAGCCAGACTCTCTGATTCGTCCATTGCTTCTGAAAAAACTCTATCCCGACATCTTTTCTTCGAGCAGTAGTCGGGCGGGTGCTTTTCTTACTGGCTTCTTCCGTAAAGGACTTTCCCGGGTAGACTTGCCGGCTTACTCCCACCTGATTCGGTGGGAGAACACATCCCAGATGAAGACATTCTTCTCTAACGAATTGCAAAGCTCCGCGGGAAAGATTGATGATTTTGTTGACCGCTTCTCCTCAACGCTCCCCCAGGATTTTATGCGCTGGGATCCACTCTCCAGGGCCCAGTACATTGAAATATCCATCCTCCTCCCCAACTATCTTCTCTCGTCTCAAGGTGACCGGGTGGCCATGGGGCATTCCGTGGAAGGGCGTTTTCCATTTCTCGATCATCGGGTGGTGGAATTTGCCTGCAGGGTGCCATCCCGATACCGCCTGCATGGCTTGAAAGACAAATTCATTCTGCGCGAAGCGGCAAAAGGATCGATTCCCTCGGAACTGGCGCTAAGGCCGAAGCAGCCTTATCGAGCCCCGATGAGCAGGTGTTTTCTGGGGGATCATGCCCTGGATTATGTGGATGATCTTCTTTCAGAGAGCTCACTCCGAAAAACCGCCTATCTCAATACGGACAAGATCGGGAAACTCCTGGAGAAATGCCGGAAGCAAGAGGGGTATCTCTTGAGCGAAAGGGAAAACATGGCCCTCGTTGGGATTCTATCCATGCAGTTGTTGGATCATTCCTTCATCCGAAATTTTCCAGGGTTTCCATCCCCGGACTTAGAAAATGTCAGGGTAGTCTCTTGATCAAATTGATTTCCTCCGATAACTTAGGAACCACAATGAACACTATTGACAACCCTCGTTCTGAAGAGTAAATGATAGGACCGAGGCAAGCTCAATTCAGCTCGTTTTATCTTCCCAAACGATCATTCAACCTCTTCTTGTCTCAATAGAGGATATAAGGTAAACACAGCAGGCAACCACAGCCACCGGATCGCTGGGCAGTTTTAGGATACCGGTGCTTTTGTGTTCGTGAGGCAGGGACAGAAATCATGAAGGGGAGAAGTCACGCACGTTCTGCATCCACGTGCCCTTCGAGTCCCGAGTCCCCAACGTCCCCTCTAGGTCCCTGGCCAGGGTTCATCTCATTCTGAAGAGGGAAGGATGCAACGACCTTACGGAACAAGGAGGTGGTGCCCTGATCACTGATTTGCGGTCAACGATTTGCGGTCAACCATTTCCCTCGGGCAACGGCTTATAGAAGGGAGGATACACCGTGAAAACGATGCTGATGAGCTGTCTCTTGGTTGCTGCCATGATCTTCTCCGGCACGGCTTATGCCGAATGGATGTGGACACATGGGAACATTGGTGAGATCGAATATCCGGCCAATTGCACCTATAAGAACTTTGGCTGGGGGCTGGATATAGACCAAAAATCCGGCAACTGGAACTGGATCCATTTACCCGTGCCCTCGAAGGCGGGCAGTACCTGGGGGGCTCAGTACATCAGACTGCAATTCTATACCGGCAGTGCCGACGCTTTCGTGTCGGAGATTCATGTCTATAACGGGGCTACCAAGAAAAAGGAATTCAAGGGATTGAGCATCAGTAACGGCTGGAAGGACCTCCAGTTTGACCTGGGGAGCAAGATGATATTCAACAAGGGGATGGGAATTTCCATCAAGATTGGAGCCGGGGTAGAGATGATGAGTCACCGATTCATATTCTCTGCAGCCGGGGCCAATTTCGTGCTGTGAACTCCAGCTATGCCGTAAGCGGACACCCCGGATGACTCCAAGAGGGGAAGGTTGTGGATTCAAGCCCCGGGGCATCCCACGCTGATCTTGTCCACCCCGCCATGTCTTGTTGCATGGCGGGGTTCTTTCTTCTGGTCCACCTGGGCAGCCTGCTGATCGAATTCGTCATTCCTTGCTATGTCAAAACTGCTACTCAACCATGCCCACTTGCGGCTCCGACTTACCACTCTGCCTCTGGCCATCCTCCATAAAAGGTGGATCTGGCTTTTTCATGATTTCATGGACTTCTTGGAGTTTTCTCAGGAGCGATGGTCCCTTCTCCCTTCCTCTGGTTCGTTCTGATTGCCCAAAGCCTGTTGCATTTTTCCAAAAATCTGGCAACATGATGGCCGGAATAAGATACGGAGTCATCTTATCTCCGGAGGCGGCGGATATCAAAGGTCTGAAACCTCACTTGCCTTCTGCAATTCCGGCTGCAATCGAAGAACATCTCCGCTTTGAGCCAAAGAGGGAAAGCACAAGTCGGATCAAGAAACAGAGAAGCATTGATGGAGCGCAATATCGAGTACGAGTGGATGACATCAGAGTCTTCTATGATGAAATCAGAAAGGAGTCTATTCCATGCTTCTTGTCTCTGCAAAGGACCTAAAAAATCGGATTCACGAGATCTTCTGTGCCGCCAGTACGACGCCGTCCATCGCCGAACGGGTTACGGATTCCCTGGTCGAAAGCAACCTGACGGGACATGATTCCCACGGGGTCATCAGGATCCCTTCCTACATCGAGGCGATCCGAAAAGGAACCCTCCAACCCAATGGGCAAATCCAGGTGGTAAGAGAGAGCGCCACGACGGCCTTGTTGGATTGCGGCTGGACCTTCGGCCAGGTGGCCTGTTGCCGGGGGATGGAAGTCTCGATCGCCAAGGCGCGGCAACATGATATGGGTATGGTCGTCCTGCGCCACACCAACCATACGGGCAGAATTGGGGAGTATGCGGTTACGGCTGCTGAGCAGGGCTTCATTGGCCTGGTTTTCTGCAACGGCTCCGTGCCGGGAGGATTTGTCGCCCCCTTTGGGGGGATCGGCAGAGCCCTGGGAGCCAACCCCTTCGCTTGGGCCATCCCCAGGGAAAGAGGAAACGCCATATTCCTCGATTATGCAACCTCCATCGTTGCCCACGGGAAGATCATGGTGGCTGCGGACAAGGGAGCAGAGGTCCCTGAGGGATGGATATTGGACAAAGAAGGACGACCCACTACCAATCCCAAAGACATGCTGGAGGGGGGCGCACTGCTCCCCTTTGGAGCATATAAGGGCTACTGCCTGTCGGTTCTGATCGAGCTATTGGGGGGAGGCTTGAGCGGGGTCGGGTTTCCCCTGGTTCCCGGATACAAATGGGACCAGGGCACAATCCTCATGGCCATTCGGATCGAAGCCTTCCAATCTCTGGAGGAATTCAACCGGGGAGTCGAGGAATTCGTCGAACGATTGAAGGGCATCCCGCGATCTCCCGATTGTCCCGAGATCCTGCTTCCCGGAGAGCCCGAGTGGCGCTGTAAGGCCCAGAGGGAACGAGATGGGATCCCCCTGCCCGAGGCCACCTGGGACCGGGTTAAAGAGACGGCCAAGAGTTTGGGCCTGAAATGGGACTGAACGATCCCGCCTCCGCATCGATATGGCGAGCTGGTCCGTCCCCTGCAACACCACCACCCAACCAGCATAAAGGATCGAAACGGTGTGGGCGAATGAGCGGCCTCCAGTCGTGGGCCGCAGGCGGGTGAACTAACTCCTGGCTGGCAACCCTTTTTGCGTCGGGCGACAAGAGAGGAGATACACCATGGCAAATTACGGAGAACGGCCATTTGAGTTCAAGGTGCCGGGTACGATCCATGTAGGAGTTGGGTGCCACGAGCGCGTGGCAGCAGAGGCGGCCCGAATCGGCGGCGGCAACGTCCTGGTCATCACGGATCGCAATGTGCTCGCGACGCCGACGGCCAGCAAGGTAATCGAGCTCCTGTCCAGTGCGGGGCTCCTCCGGGGCCTCTTCAGCGACATCCCTTTTGAGCCGACCACCACCGAGGTGGAGAAGGGCATGGCCAGCCTCCAGGAGACCAAGGCAGACACCATCGTGGCCATTGGCGGCGGGAGCGTCATCGACACCGCCAAGGCGGTGGCCGTCCTGGCTACCAACGGCGGTGCGATCGTCGATTACAAGGGGGCCAACAAGGTGAAAAAGCCCAAGCTCCCCTTGATGGCCGTGAGCACCACGGCCGGAACCGGTAGCGAGGTGACCAGGTACACCATCATCACCGACCCGGTGACCAGCGTCAAAATGGTCATCATAGATCCTTACCTCATTCCCGAGGTGGCGATGGTCGACCCCCTGTTCACCGTAACCTGCTCGCCCCTGGTGACCGCCTCTACCGGCGTGGATGCCTTGACTCATGCCATCGAAGCCTATGTGTCCGTACGTTCGAATACCCTCACCGATCTCCTCGCCCTTTCCGCCATCCGGAGGATTGCACCCTCCATCCGGACGGCCTTCAGAAACGGGGAGGACCTCACCGCCCGGACCATGATGCACGTGGCCGCCCTGGAGGCCGGCATGGCCTTCTCCAACTCCTCCGTCGCCCTGGTGCACGGCATGGCGCGGCCCATCGGGGCTTACTTCCAGAAGCCTCACGGGATCTCCAACTCGGCCCTTTTGCCCTATGTCATGGAATGGAGTCTTGCCGGGTCGTCGGAAAGATACGCCGAGATCGCACGGGCCCTGGGGGTGGACACGGATGGTCTGAGTGAGATGGAGGCGGCGCAGCGCGCCGTGGCCGAAGTCCGAGCCATCTGCCATGACCTACAGATCCCGGGGCTGACCGGACTGGGCATCGATCCGGACAAGTTGATGGCCCTCGCCCCCACGATGGCCAGGGATGGACTGGACAGCGGCAGTCCAGCGAACAACCCGCGCGTCCCCACGGCGGAGGAGATCGTGGAGCTGTACCGTCAGGCGCTGTAGGGGGGCCTCTCTCACAACCCACCATAGGAGGCCATAGCGATGGCAGCGAGCACCATTCTCATCATCGTCCTTGCGATCCTGATCCTGGCATTGATCGGGGGAGTCATCAGCATCTACAATGGGCTCATCACCGTATCATGTCCGGAAATCCTGGAAGAATATCGATGTCGTCCTCCAGCAGAGGAATGACGAACTGCCCAAACTGATCGAGACCTGCAAGGGCTATTTGAAGCACGAGAAGGAGATGCTCACCAAGATCACCAAACTACGGACCGGATACGCTTCGGCCGCCCAAATCCAGGAGAAGGTCCGCATCGAGAATGTTTTGGCCAACCTCCTGAAGCAGCTCAGGATCGTAGCGAAACAATACCCCGATCTGAAGGCTGTCCAAGGGTTTCTCCAGATCCAGGAGCGGGTCTCGGCCATCGAATCGAAGATCGCCGATTATCGAGAGGCCTTCAACGATGCGGTCAATATCTATAATATTCAGATCCAGCGCCTCCCGGACCTTCTGATTGCCAGAATCATGAACTATGAGAGACACCCCTTCCTGGAGGTTCCCGAGGAAAAGAAGCAGGATGTCAAGATGGATTTCTCGTAGGGACAGAGCCCGCGTTCTTCCCCTCCCCAAGCCGCTTTTTCCCTCCCTCATCGGCTCAGCAGCGCCCGGGCTGCTCTGCTCATCGATCTCCATGGGGACATGATCGTGTCTTCTGACCTGAAGGTCGTTGTGGCCGTAGTCCTCTCCCTCCTGACAGCCGGCGCGGTCGGCTATCTGGTCAGCCTCTTCAACCGCCTCGTTCATCTGCGAAATAACATCGAAAAGGCGTGGAAAAACATCGACGCCCTCCTGGTGCAGCGGAATGACGAAATCCCCAAGTTGATCGACCTTTGCAACGCCTACCTGGGGCATGAGAGGGAGATCATAAAAACCCTGGGTCACCTCCGGCGTGGGTATGAGCGGGCCGGTAGCCGGGCCCAGAAGGTAGCCATGGAAAACCAGATCAGCCCGGCCTTGAGGGACCTGATCGCCGAAGCGGAAGGATACCCTCAGCTCCAAGCGAATGAGCTCTTCGGAAAGACGATGCGGCGCCTTTCCGATCTGGAGACGACCATCGCCGACCGGCGCATCTTCTTCAATGAAACGGTGGTCATATACAATATCCAGATCGGACGCCTCCCCCAGAAGATCCTGGCATGGGGGCTCGGATATGGGGATCATCCCTATCTCCTGACTCCGGGGAGAGAAAGGCCATCATCCTCGTTTACCCCCTCCTCGCTTTCACGGCCCTTTTCCTCCTCGCCTTTCTCCTTCCCTTCGACTGGTGGCAGAAGAGTCCCAGCCGGCAGCGGGATAAATGGATCGGCAAGCTCCTGGGAAACCACCTGGAAATCAGCCTCCGCATCCTGACCTTGCGCATCCTACTTTTGTTCATGTACCTCTTCATGGCGGCCGCCCTCTTTTTCACCCTGCCGCTGCTTCTTGCGCCCCTGGTATTGGTCCTGGTCCCGTTTCAGCTCTACCGATGGATATTCAAGAGGCCCGATGCCGTCCGAGAGCCTTTCCTCGGCATCGTGCTCCTGGCCCTTCTCGCTCCCATCCTCTCCCTGGGGCTTTTTGCCCTCCCACGACTCCTCACCGTGGCCCTGTACTTCCTCTGGGGGCAGCCTGCGGGAGGGGCTTTGGAGCTCTTCTCCGTGGGCAAGGAAATGGTCAGGGCGAATAGCATCATCGGCATCCTCGGCATCTGCGTCGTTGCCCTCTGGCTCTTTCTGGATGCCATCTGGAGACTGAGACAGGTTCGGCAAATCGAAAATCTCCCCACTTCCAAAGTCCGTTCCGCGGCGCTGGGCCTGGTGGAGCTGAAGGGGGTGGTCCGGCCGCTGGGCCGGCTGCCCAGCGAGGGTGAAGCGGTCATCAGAATCCACTGGGACATGTTCGATTACTTGAAGCCCCAGCAGTGGATCGAGCCATTCTACCTGGAAGATGAGACGGGCAGGGTGCTGGTGGATACCAGGGACTGTAGGGTGCGGGCCGGATGGATCAGCGAGATCTTCAGCGTTTTCGGGGTACGGGAGATCGTATTGGCCCGTAGGATCGAGAGGGACGACCGGGATGACTCGGTCACCAGGACCCTGATGCCCGGAGACCCCATCTACCTGATCGGCAACGCGGAGATGGATGCCGAAGCGCGGCCCGACGCTGCCGATGCGGCAAGGGTCGTCATCCGCCCCTCGGCGAGGGCCACATGGAATCAAGCGCTCTGGGAGGGCCTATTCGGGACGCTCCGGCCTCCTCACGGTAGGAAGGCCCAGAACGTCTTCTTCCTCTGCGATGCCGACGAAATCAACGCTAAAAGATTGATCCTACGGGGCTTTCGGACGGTTGCCTTCATCGGGTTTCTATGGCTGGTCTCCTCCCTGGCGCTCATCTGGACGGCGCAGCTGCCCCAGAGGCAGGAGGTCAATCTGGAAGGCTGGCAGAATGCCTACTGGGTCGGGCCGGAGCCCAATCCCGATCTCATGGTCCTGGATTATGCCCGCAATCAGCGATTGTTCCGGTTCGAGAAATTCATCCAGAAGGTGCAGCCGGGCTCGGCAGAGGCGGTCCCCGCCCTGCTCGAGGCCATGGAATACCGGGACCGGCGTTTTCGGGAGGGGGCCATCGAGGGCTTCCTCCGATTGAAGCCGGAGATCCGGATTAGGGCCAGGAGCGAGGCGATCCCCATCCTCGTCAAGACCCTGGAGTACCCGGACGCGCGAATCCTCCAGCTCGCCATCATTGCCCTGAGCGGCTATGGCCCCTGGGCCAAACCTGCCCTGCCCGCCCTCGTGGAACTGCTGAGATGCGATTCCACCAACACCTATGAGGTGTCGCCCAACATCATCCGCTATCAGGCGGCTCAGGCCCTCGGCAGAATGGGGGGGCGGCCCAGAAGGCGCTGCCTGCCCTGCAGCAACAACTCCTCCACGAGCTGAGCCCGGGCGTCAAAAGTGAAATCGAAGCAGCGCTCAGAAGAATCGAAGGATCGAACGGGAAATAGCGGGGAAGAATGGAGGCGAGAAGAATCCATCGACGGATGGATGGGAGGGTGGGAGGGAAGGTGGATGGGAGGCCTTCTGCACACGGTGATTGAATCGTCAGGGAGGGTCCTTCTGGTCCAATCGTGAACTGCTTATGCCCGCACCGTGATGCGCCTTCATGAACGCCCTCTAATTCCAGTGCTTCCACTGGGGCCACAATTCAGGCAGCGGTTGCTTCAGCCCCCGACAAAGGAAGATCTGGTAGTGCTCCTCCGCCATCGCATACGGGTGATCCACCCTACCTGCTTTCTCCACACGGCTGCAGCACTCCTCGACGGTCTCCCGATCGTACCCTAACAAGATCATGCTCTCCCCGTATAGTGGCGCGGTCCTCAGAGATAGTAATTCTGGTGGGGGCTGATCGCCTTGGGCAGACCATGGCGCCGTCCGAAGAAGTCGATTGCGCCCGCCTCACCGCAGTTTCTGGCAAAGATCGCCGTCTTGCCACGCTCCTCAGAGGGTAATGACTGATAGATACGGGCCACGGTTTCCACCATCTCGGGCCTGCCGAACATGTCACCGAAATACTGGGGCAGCCGGCCGACATGGCCCACCTCGGATTTCGGCGGTTGGAAGTCGAGGGTCTGTTGGTAACGAAGGAAGGTCTCAATAGGCAGAACGAGCAGAGCAAACGGCGAGAAGGCTACACCAGCCATCGCCAGGAGCCCGAGGAAACCGACCTGCAGCCAGCGGATGGAGGGGTTGCCCTCAGAAATCCTCTCCCACAAGATAGCACCGCCGGCAAAGAGCATCGGGTAGGCAGGCAGCAGATAGTAATTCTTGCCCTTAAGCGTGACCATCAACACCAGGATGACCAAGTAGGCTACCCCGAGCAGACGATATCGGCTTCCCTGGCGATCGAGAAGGAAGAACCAGAGTCCCGCGGTCCAAACCGGTGCCGTCAGGGGGCAGCAAAAGGAAGAACTGCTGGCCTACATACTGAAACGGCGAAAGGACGACATTCTTTCCCGTCTTTTGGACGTTGGCGAGCACTTCCAGCATGGGCCAGTGATGGTGGTTCTGCCAGAGCAGATTGGGGAGGAAGAGGAAAAAAGCGAGTGCGGCTCCTATCCACAGCCACTGGCTGGCAAAAAACCAGCGAGCCGAAGTTAGCAGCAATCCCACGAGGATGCCCAAGCCGAATAAGAGCATCGAGTGCTTGTTCTGCAGTCCGAGCCCCGCCAGGAGTCCGAACCAGAGCCAGAGGCGGGGTTGGCTTCGATGGATGGCCAGAACCAGGCAGTAAACGCTCCCCATCCAGAAGAGCGGCTCGAAGGCGTTCATGGAAAACAAGGTGTCCATGACGAGATACCCCGGGGCGAACAGCACGCAAAGACAGGCGAGCATGACGGCCAAGGTTTTGCCGCCGAATTCCCTCACGATCAGCCCGGTCAGCAGGATTTTCAAGGCCCCCGCTACTGCTGGGAGGAAGCGAAGAGCGAAAAGGGATTCCCCCAGAGCCGTGAGGGTTAGCCTCCCGATCCACGGGGCCAGAGGAGCTTGATCCACGTAGCCCCAGTCAAAGTGCTCACCGCGGGCGATGAAGTAGAGCTCGTCGCGGAAGTATCCATACTGCCCGTTGCTGAGGAAGTGGATGAGCAGCCTGGCGCCTGCGAAGTGGCGCGCCACTGCGATGGGACTTGTCCAGCCGCTTTCATGGGGTGAAGTGGGAGATGAGTTAGGCACATGTTTCATTGCTCATGCCTGAGGCCAATTCCGACCCATTCCTCTTTTCCTCCCGAGCAATCTCAGCCGTCCGGAGCGCTCTCCTCCTGGAGGCTGGTGGGAGGCCCATCTCATCTGCCACCTCACCTAATAAGGCGGCTCCGCCGGACCTTCATAACCGCACATCCCGAGCCGGGGCGAATTCACCAGGGGTATCGGATCACCATAGTCGCTATGGGGATGCGTCTTGGCATGTTTGCTGCACAGTGCGCCCCACACCTCTTCTTCGATCAGGCACTCCATGCAAAGCCGCGCTGCGGGTTGATCGCACTCTATACACTGGGCTTCTGGTATGAGATTTCGTGCCATGAGCGCGATAGGACGAGCGGTAGCCGGTTTTCCTTTTCGCGTCCCTACGGTCTTGATCAGGGTTTCAGAAGAAGTTCCGAAATCGTAGATATGAGTAAGTTCGATCCCCTCCTTGAAGACCTCATCCACCCTTCGCTTCTTCGGTATCTCTGTGCCCCGCCAGCCTCCAATGGAGAATTGGCTCAAGTGATCGCAACACTCCAGCCAAATCGCGCGCAAGTAATCATCCAGGGCTTTCAAAGTAGCAGATCCCCGCATTTCCAGATCCAGCCAGAACTCCCCTCGCCAGGCGTCTTGCACGCGCAGATGAAACAGCATTTCGCTCGCGCCCTTCTTTTCCTCCGCCTTCTCGATCGTTGCCCGCCGGTCTGGACAGGCGGACAGATGCTTTGGGGCTGCGCTCTTTGCGATTTCTTTTCCGCAATAAGCGCACTTCCCTCTTGATGGTTTCCTGCGGGGCATCGAAGTCCTCCTTTTGAGTAAAGAACCCTGTGCTTCCGCACGGGGTATCCAGGGTGTATTTCATGAAAACATTGTGGCCGAAGCGGTGCGCCGGCCTCAGAGAGCATGGTGCCTGCCCCCAGCAACTCCCGTCGAAGCAAGTTGTCGGTCGCTCTTCTTTAGAGCAGATCGAAGTAGGAATCTTTCCCCAGGTGCTTCAGGTATCTTCGTGTCAGGTTCTGCAGCTTACCCGGCTTCCCAATTTCCATCCAACCTTCCATGGAGCCAAGGAAACAGTATCTCTGCGCCACGAAAACTCGTTTTTCCTCATCTACTAACACCAGTCGAAGCTTTGGGGAATAGGTGATCAGCCGCGCCAGGAGACCTTTCATGTCTACGACTCTGGCCCCGGGGAAGGAGCTCAAAACCTCAGACAGCGCATCCACATCCTGATTCGCCTCAAACACCAGAATCGCATTCTTCTTCACATCAATCTGGTAATACTGCAACTGAGAGAATTGCCTCATCCCCTTCTCGACCAAGGCAACTTCTCCATCGGTAATGATCTTGGGCTGAATCCTTCGCAGAAAGACTCGGGCATTGGGATTCTCGTATATCTCGAAGCCATCGGGCAGCTGATCCGCCAAGGACCCCTCACCTTTCATCGAGAAGAAATACTTCGGCTTGCCGGTTCTGGTGCAACCTTGATGAAGATGGAACGTTTGGCCTCTTTTGTTGATGTGTTGTACAGACATCTGTGCTGACTCCTATTCCGGTATGGCTCCAAGCTGCAGGGGAGGATGACATGTCGTGAATGAGCTGCCTGGGGGCATGACCGGGATAATGGGTTGGTTCCAGAACACCCTGCGAGCCTGACTCTGCGCTCTCACCCTCTTCTCTTTGCCCGGCAGCTCTTCGCAGGCAGCCAGTCGGTTGACGGTAGAAGCGGTTACAACCAGCAGGCATAGACGATGAGACTCCTGTCGCGACAGAGTCCAAAGAGACGGTCCAGGAAATCCTTACGGTCCTGGGTTTTGAAAGATCAGAGTTCGTCCGATGGCCGGGGCGATAAAATGGTGCAAGGCTCCCGGGGCATTCAATCTGCGCTGCTGGGTATCAAAAAAACATTATCTGGAAAGAGCGTGCTTGTCAAGTTGTTTTAGAACCAACGTCCCCCTATATTCTGTATTGTCTATTGATTGACTGCTCGACGACTTTATCAATATGGGCCAGCTTCTGGCTTGGCATTCCAACCGTTTCGGGCGCCACTGTTGAAACGGTCTGTTGCCCAGACACCAGTGCCGTGAAGACTAGGAGACCGACGGTCAACATGGCTGTAATTTTGCTCAGGTTTGTCATCCTAGTGTCCCGTCTCAGAAATTCATTGAAGAAGTTTTCCGGCCTTATCCTCTCACCCTCCCCTTTATCCCCTCCCCTCAAGGGAGGGGCAATTGAAGGGATTGCAGTAATTTCCCTCCCCATTGATGGGGGAGGGTGGGGGTGGGGGTGAAAAGAACATATGAAACCTACTTGTGGGACCAAACACTAGTGTCCTGAGTCATTAATTCGTTTACAGAATCTGGCTACAGTCGCAAGGATCTGGTCTGCGGTCTTCGTCCATTGGAAGGGTTTGGGCTGCTCGTTGGTAATCTCGAGATACCGTTCAATCGCCAATTCCAGCTCCCGCGTGCTCCGATGGACCCCCCGGCGAAGCTGCTTCTCGGTCAGAGCTGCAAACCAGCGCTCCACCAAGTTCATCCAGGAGGCCCCCGTGGGCGTAAAGTGCAAGTGATACCGAGGCCGCTGGGCCAACCAGCGCTGAATCAGAGGTGTTTTATGCGTCCCGTAATTATCCAGGATCAGATGGAGGTCCAGATCGGGGGGAACGGCGTCCTCGATGGTATCCAGGAACTTCCGAAATTCCATCGCCCGATGCCGCCGGTGACATTCCCCGATCACCTGACCCGCCTTCACATCCAGGGCTGCAAAGAGCGAAGTCGTTCCATGGCGGATATAATCATGGGTGCGCCGTTCCATCTGCCCCGGACGCATGGGCAAAAGGGGCTGGCTTCGATCCAACGCCTGAATCTGCGACTTCTCATCCACGCACAAGACCAAGGCACGCTCCGGTGGGTCCAGATACAGCCCCACAATGTCTCGGACCTTCTCGATGAAGAGCGGGTCTTTCGACAGCTTGAAGGTTTCGGTCCGATGAGGCTGCAGGGCAAAGGCTCTCCAGATCCGGCTCACGGCACTCTGGGTCAGCCCAGATGCTCTCGCCATGGAACGGGTGCTCCAGTGCGTCGCATCCTTAGGTGTCGACTCCAGGGTCTTCGTGATCACCCGCTCCACATCCGCATCGGTGATTTGCCGGGGAGCTCCGGGGCGAGGCTCATCCAGCAGGCCATCTAAACGCCGCTCGACAAATCGGGCCCGCCATTTCCCCACGGTGGGCCGAGTGAGGTGGAAGGCGGCAGCCACCTCTCCATTCTTTTGACCCGTCGCACAGGCCAGAATCAGCCGCGCTCGCAAGGCCAAGGCCTGGGCGGTTTTTCGTCTTGCAGTCCATCGTTCCAAAGTCTCCCGTTCCTCTGGACTCAGGTGGAGGGGAGGGAGTGGACGTCCTATGGCCATAGTCCTCCTCCTTTCTCCACCTCTTATACCAGAGCAGAGATACTTTGTCAACGAACTTATAACTCAGGACACTAGCGCCTCCTATTTGATTAGGATTGCACGATAGACCCCATGTCCCCGCAGTGAACATCCATCTCTGATGGGGACCTTTAGTTTCCGCTCAGTTGGATGAAACCCACTTCTGTTATTCTCTATCACCCCCTATTCTCCCAGAAAGAAGGCGACACATCCCATCTATTGGTATCCGATCCTCATGTTGGGTCTTGCGCGAGGCTTTGAGAAAAATGGGATGTGTCCTTTATTTCCTTAATATGATGGCCGTTCTCGAGGCTAATGCTGCGGCTGTCCCCTCGGCGTCTTGGGCGGTTTCTGGCGAGATCCCTCCGGAGTTCGCTGCCCAGGCGCCGGCGGTTCCCGCTTCGAAGGCTTGAATGCAGGCTCCTCTATGGACCCAAGCTGGATCGGTGCAGGCTTGACCCCGCCCTGTCTTTTGATCTCCATTTCGGGGAATTTCATCTCGTCCCTTGGCTTTCTCACCTTTTCGGGAGGGACAAACCTATTGGGGACTTTGGGCGGGGTGATCTCGATCCCCTCTCTTGGCTTCCCCTGCTTCGTTCTGGCCAACCTCCCCTGGACCGATTTCCCATCCCCCGGCTCCAGCCTGATGGACTTCTGGTTATCCCGAATCCTGTCGATGACGACCTGGTGTGGTTTTTCGGGTATCCGCCCATCGGTGAAATCGTATCTCTGCTTGGGGTCGGGGTAGTTGTCAAACATCCTATCATCCAGCACCGGTGCGGCCTGGTAGCGTTCCGTGAGGTCCGTCTCGCTGACGTCCCTGAGACGGACGCTGCTGTAGTCGCTCCCGCGGTAGAAACGGTCCTTGGGGACGATCACTGCGCGTCCGGCGTGGGCATAGTCTCTGAGTCTCACGCCGGAATGGGCATGATGGCCATGTCTGACCACTACCGTATGGGGTCCCCAGCGATGATGGCAATGGTAAGGTTCGAATGGGGCCAAAGGGACCCACCCCACGTAAATCCCCGAGAAGATCCACACCACCCTCCCCGGATACCAGGCGAAAGGAATGACGAGGAGTGGCGGCGGGGGAGGGAGAGGCAGAGGGCCGACCGCGATGGTGACCACCGGCGGAGCCCAGTACCAAAATCCATGGGCGAAGATCCAGCTTCCGTAGTGATGCGTTACGTATCCAAATGGCTCAGAGGGAATCCAACAGTTCTCGCCGTACCAAGAGGTCCATCTCCCTACTGTAAACGGAGCCCACCCGTTGGCCACGTGGGCTGGCCGCCAGAAGCGCCGGTAAGCCCCCTGATAGTAGATCTTCTCCCATGCCCCGTTTTCTTCCAACACATAGGCGTCATGGGACAGACTGGGAGGGAGATACTTCACCGAATCCCCTTGGGCAAGCATCCGCTTCCTCCATAGATCATCTCTTTGCAGATTCCACCCATCCCATTCCCCATCCACCTTTCCATCACCCGGGGCGATCTGCTCTTGGTCCGCGAGGATGGAAGCGGCGCCAGCCAATATTTCATATTTCACGGGACCCTTGGTATGAACGAAGCTAACCTTCTCCTTCAACGAGATGACTTCCACCGACTGGTCCCCGACATAAAGGTCGAAGACCGAATAGGGAGGGGCCATCACATAGCCAAAAGGCGTGGTGGCCTTTATCACCGCAGTCGGACTCTTGTTATAGAACCGGACTGCGCCGGAAGCGACATCGATTTCGGTCAAATCTGCTTCCAGGTGGATGAGTTGGACTTGCGTGTTCCCAGCAGCTCTGACCCATGTGTTGTTGGGCAAGATGATCTCGGCCTTGCCCTTTTCATTGGAGTGGAGCGTATCATTTAGCCCAAATGGGGCATCCAGGACAATGGCCACCCAGTCCTGCTCATCAGGGACATAGCGAACTACCTCACCCTCTACATGCGATAGCCGTCCCACCAAGATTGGCATCTCTTGCTTTTGTCCCATGGGTTGAGGCTTTGGCTGCGCCGAAGCCAGGTCAGCCCATGCGAACAGCAAGATCAGAATCAGGCAAACCGACCTCGTGATCTTCTCCATAACTCCTTCCTTTCTTCAACAAGGCTCACTTGAATTGAAGTCTATTGAGCCTTGCCTCTTCACGCCTCACAAAACACCATTCTCTCCTCTCCCCTTTTCTCCCTACCGGCTCCAGCAGCCTCGGTCCATGCCGGAACCGGGACCCATGCCCATGTGGGAGCTGCCTTTCCCGTGATGGCCAGGCCCACTGCCATGAGCGCGGCAGGAGCGGTCAGCCCTCCAGGCACCCCAGGTCTGGATCTGTTCCGGCGAGAGGGTCTGGCGGAAGGCCAGTTGATGGGCCATTGCCTTCTCCTGGATCTGGGTCCGAAGGGCAATCACCTCCTTCTGCTTGGTCTGGATGGCTTCCAGGTCGGCATCAGGCTGTATCATCAGTGCCTTCAGCTCCAGGTGCCTAGCCACCCACTGGCTCCGGAGGGGTAGGATCTCGCCCCGAAATTTCCCTCTCATCTCCTTCCACTGGGACATCTGCTCAGGGCTCGGCTGCAGGAGATCGGCCATCCTCCCACCAGGACAGCCGAATCCGGGCTCCCCGCCCGGACCCCAGGCCTGCACCACCCCCGTAGATCCCACCAGGACCAACGCGGCGACGATGGATATAACGAGCATCTTCTTCATGGCTTTACATCTCCTTTCGCAGATCTCTGACCCTGCACCCAAGTGTCTGCGCAAGAGCCGTGCCAGTCCTCAATCGGACGCGAGAGGCCATTTGACGGCCATTTCCGCACCATGCCCGTTCCGCCCCTCGTCAAGGAGAGGATGACTCCCCCGGGTCTCATCTCCCCTGAATACCCGCCAATTCATCCCTTGTAGCCTCTGCCCCCCCCTTCGACTATCTTGATTCGAGATCCGACCCTTTTGTCGAATGTGGGGATAGAAAAAGAGAGAGAAATCGAATATAAGGGGCCTTGTACTACCAGCGGAAAGGGGCGGAAAGGGGGACATATCCCATTTATTCGTATCCGATCCTCTTGTTGGGTCTTCCGCCAGGATTTGCGAAAATGGGATGTGTCCCTTCGGTGAGAAAGGCCAGTGGAGGGGTAGGCAGGGGGCGATTTTTGAACCTGGGGCCACCCCGCATGGAGGATTGGGACCGTTGGGAGGAACCGCTATCGGGATGGCAGATGGGGGACGGAGGGCGGTCTACATCCACAAGCCCATCCTGATCCCCAATGTCAGACCTGTCAGTGGATCACTCCAGGCCGCTGGATGAGATGATTACATTCCCAGGTAGGCTTCCTTGATTCGGGGATTCTCCGTGAATTCGGGGCGAGGACCTTCCAGGGAAATCCTCCCGTTTTCCAGCAAATAGCAGTGACTGGCCAACTCGATGGCATAGAAGATATTCTGCTCCACCAGGAGGATGGAAACCCCACGGGCAATGATCTTTTCCAAGGTGTCAAACACGGCATCTACCAGAACCGGCGCCAATCCCAATGAGGGCTCGTCGAGCATGAGAAGCAAGGGATTCTGCATCAACGCTCTTCCAACGGCCAGCATCTGCTGCTCTCCTCCGGAGAGGGTCCCCGCGCTCTGGTGTGCCCGCTCCTTTAGGCGGGGGAAGAGGTCAAAGACCTCTTGGATGCTCTGGTCTCTTTTGCGTTTGCCGCGAGGGTTCCAGGCGCCAAGGTGCAGATTTTCGAGGACGGTCAGCGTAGAGAAGATCCCTCGGCCCTGCGGGACGTGGGCGATTCCGAGAGCGGGCAGATCGTAGGGCGGGATGCGCGCCAGCTCCTGGCCCTGGAAAAACACCCTCCCGCTGCAGGGGGGCAAGAGCCCCGAGATGCCCTGCAACAAGGTAGTCTTTCCGGCTCCATTGGATCCCAAAACGGCCACCACCTCACCCGAGCTGACATGAATGCAGATGTCATGGAGCACCCGCAGCTCTCCATGGGCCGCACAAAGATCCTCGACCCTCAACAGCTCACTCACTTCTGACTCCTCGACGGCCGAGATAGGCTTCGATGACCGCCGGATCATGAGCGACCTCGCCGGGTGACCCCTCGGCAATCTTCTTCCCGTGGTCCAACACCACCAGTCGATCGGAGAGATTCATCACTGCTCGCATGACATGCTCGATGATCAAAATGGTCATTCCTTCATCACGCAGTTGCCGAAGAAGATCCAAGGATTGATCGATCTCTCTGGGGGTCAGCCCGGCCATTACTTCATCCAGGAGAAGCAGGGTGGGCTGCGTGGCCAGGGCCCGGGCTAACTCCAGACGCTTGCGATCCTGGACCGTCAGATTTCTGGCTTGGATATGGGCCACATCATCGAGGCGGAGCCTTTGGATGATCTGTTTTGCTTGTTCCAGGGCCTCCTGCCGGCGGCGGTTGCGCAGAAGGGCTCCGATGAGGACGTTCCCCGTAACCGTCAGGTTCAGAAGAGGCTTTTCCATCTGGAAGGTGCGGGCGATCCCCCGCTCCACCACCCGATGGGGTTTCAGATTCAAAAGGCTTGCGTCGTGGAAAAGGATATCTCCTCCATTGGGTTTGTGGACTCCCATGATCAGTCCGACGATAGTGCTCTTGCCGGCCCCATTGGGTCCAATCAACCCCAGGATCTCACCTTGCCGAAGGGAAAAGGAGACCTCTTCCACGGCGGTCAGCCCACCGAAGACCTTCGTAACTCCCTGGACGTTTAAGAGCGCTTCGGTTGAATCTGTCATCCGCCCTGTCATTACGTCTTGCTTTCTCCGGCGTCCCTCCCCTTTCGATCCAGACTCCGATGGCCTCATTCGATCCGTTGCCTCTTAAATCCCGGAAGGAGAGTAATCAGCCCCCGCGGGCTGTACAGGACCACCCCGATGAGGATGATCGCATATATGATCAGAGAGGCCCCGGCGCGCCCACTTCCCAATAAGTAATTACTGGCCTCGGTCAAGGGGACCAGGACGCAGGACCCGATCACCGGGCCCCAAACTGTCCCCACGCCTCCGATGATGGCGACGAGGAGGATCTTGACCGAGAGATCCATTCCCGCCACGCTATCCGGATCGATGTAGTAAAAGTAAGACACGTAGAATCCGCCCAGCAGTGCGGTGAGCGCGGCGCTGATCATCAAGGCTTTGACCTTGGTATTTGCCAGATCAATTCCCAGGCTTTCCGCGGCATCCTGGTCCTCTTTGATAGCCTGGAGGTAATAGCCCATCCTGGAATTGTGGACCCGATAGGTCGCGCATAAGCTGAAGGCCAACAGGCCCAGGCAAATGTAATAGTAGGGCTGCTCCGACGCGAACTGCAGCTGCCAAAGGTTCGTTCCCCTAAAGGGGATGGTTACGCCGAGAGAGCCGCCGGTTTGATCGCGGAAATGGAGCAACAGGATGCGCACGATTTCCGCGAAAGCCAGCGTGGAAAGGGCCAGATAAGGACCCCGAAGCCGGAAGACGAGGTGCCCCAGCAGGTAAGCCACCGTCACCGTCAGGACCACCCCCGGGATCACCCCGAGCCACGGGGGGACATTCCGGTTCAACAGCAACAAAGCCGTCGGATAGGCGCCCATGGCCAGAAAGGCCGCATGGCCCAAGGAAAGCTGGCCAGCGTATCCCCCGATGATGTTCCAGGCGCATCCCAGGGCCGCAAAGAAGAAGACATTGATCAGGGTGCGGAGGATATACCGCGACGGTGTGATCAAGGGAATCAGGAGGAGGATGGCGGCCAGGGTCAGCGGTGCAAACCTGCGCCAGTGGTAATGGTTAGGAACGATCCTGCCCATCAGTAGACCTTTCCCCTGCCCAGGATGCCCGATGGCTTGAAGACGAGCACCAGGACGAAAATGATGAACACACCCAGCATGGCCAGATCCAGGGCCAGGAACTGAGCGCTCAAGGACTCGGCGATCCCGATCACTAAGGCTCCGAGGATCGCCCCCGGTATGTTCCCCATGCCGCCCAAAACCACGACCACGAATGCAACCAGGACGAACATGCCTCCGACGGAGGGAAAGGTGTAGAAGAAGGGAGTGATCAGGGCTCCTGCGCCCGCCGCCAGGGAAATCCCGATGCCAAAGGCCAACCAGTGCATTCTCTTGGGATTGATTCCCATCAGGGTGGCCACTTCGGGCTTTTCGGCCACGGCCCGGAGTCCCTTACCCAAATCGGTCCGGGTCAAAAACAGCCACAGGCCTCCAGAGAAGGCCAGCCCCACGCTGAAAGCGATCAGGCGGGGAACTGAGAGGAGTATGGGGCCCAGGGCCACCACGCTGAGTTTGTAGGGGGTTTTCACCGAGAGGTATTCGGGGCCCATGAAGAGCAGCACCAGGTTGGTGAGCAGGACCGAAAGCCCCAAGGTCAGAAGGATCTGAGCTTCATCGGGTTGTCCGACGACCCGGCTGATCAGGGCTTTTTGAACGAAAGCTCCCACTCCTAACATGATGGGGATGACGAGAAGGATGGAGAGGCCCGGATCCCAACCGAGGAAGTGATGGAATAAGTAGGTCAGGACCATCCCGAGCATGACGAACTCGCCGTGGGCGAAGTTGACCACATTCATCACGCCGAAAATCAAGGTCAAGCCCACGGCAATCAGGGCATAGACCCCGCCCATCATGAGACCATTCACGATCGATTGAAGCAGGGTAATCAGGTGCATTTCGCTCCATCCAGCCGGCATCTTGGCCGACTGGACCGCTTAAGTTGGGGCAATCGGGGAAAAATGCCCTTGGGTTTCCGAATCGAAACCGGGGAGAACAGGTGTCTCCCCGGATGATCCAACAGTGAAGCACCCCGCCCACAGGCGTGGCACGCGGGGCAAGTTGTGGTCATCGTTTGATCGGCCAAATGACATCGCTGGTGGCATCTTCCTCCGGATAGACCGTCCTGGGTTCCCCCCTCTGCCATTGGATCATCGTGGGATGGACATAGGTGTTCCAACCGGTCTGGTCGAACTTGATTTTTCCGGGCTGCATGAACCCGGCCGGGCCGCTTACGATCTCGATGGAAGCCAAGGCGTCCCGGATCCTCTGGGGATCAGCAGAACGAGCCCTTTCGATGGCCTCTTTCAGGGTCCAGACCATTGCGTAATGTTCCCCCGCCTGCTCCGGCATGAAGGTGCCAAATCTCTTCTTATAGCGCTCGACTGCCGATTTGCGCTGGCGATCGGACATGATATTCTTGCTGTCCCAGCTCCAGGATCCTACGCTGAACACGCCGTTGATCCGATCACCGAGGGATTTGTAGATATCGGGCCAGATAAAGCCAGCACCTCCACCGATCACCAGCGCATTTACGCGCATGGCCTGCATGGTGCTGATGATCAATTCCGCATCGGTGGTGTAAGAGACCGGGAAGATGACGTCCACCCCGGACGCCTTGATCTTGGTGACCAGAGGGGAGGCGTCGGTGAATTTGGCATCATAGGCCTCAAACAGGGCGATCTTATAGCCCTCTTTGGTCGCTGTCTCCTTCAGGCCCCCGGCCGTTGAAGTCCCATAAGCGGTGTTTTCATAGACGAAACCCAGCTTATGGATGGGAATGTTGTATTTCTTCTTCAAATAGGTAAGGAACTTCACCTGGGTGGCGCCGAACTGACTGCCTTTGGGACAGATCTCGAACACATACTTGTATCCTTGCTGCGTAATCTTGTCTGAGATGGAGCTGGTGATCAGCGGAATTTTAGATTTTTCAATCACCGGCAGGCAGGTGAGGGTCATCTGGCTCATGCCGTAACCGATGGCTGCCGCGATCCTTCCCGTCGAGAACGTTCGCTCGGTGACGCTCGGCCCCTGCGCAGCATTGCTGGTCACATCGGCGACCACCAGCTTGATCTTCGCCCCGCCCAGTACTTTAATTCCCCCGGCGGCATTCACGTCCTCAACCGCCAGCTCTGCTCCATCCCGGCTCATCTTTCCCATGTCCACCGCAGGCCCGGAAAGGCTCGTAAGGAGGGCAATCTGCACCTCCTCTGCTGCCACGGTCGAACTGGCAGAAGCGAGGCACAGACCCATCATCCCAATCACCATCAAAAAGTCCTGGGTTCGCATCGTTGACCTCCCTTTCGAGTGGATTCCCCAATTCGGATCAGAGTTCCTCATGCAGACACAAAGAGGCTCCGCCATTCCGGGCTGACTGACCGAGGGCTGGCCTTCGCACTACCCTCTGCCCCTGGAAGGCTGCGAACAGGCAGTCATGCCGCCGGGTCCGCCTGCTGCAACTTAACTCCTCCAGAGGCCCCTGTCAATTCCTTTCCCTTTCCCGAATTGCCTCAAATTAAATGTTACCCACCAGGTGATTGAGAAGGAATCGTTGACTCATAATTCGGTGCTACCGAACACCGACTCCTTACAGGAGGGTTCTTATGAGTCCCCGATCCAAGAGAGAATACCTGGAAGCCTTCCATGTACGCTATAAGAAAGCATCGCGTAAGGGCAAGAGTCTCATCCTGGATGAGTTCTGTGCCATTTCTGGCTATCACCGCAAGCATGCCATTCGACGGCTCCGTGGGTTCAAACGCTTTACCAGACCTCAGCCCAGGAAACGAGGGAGACATGCCCTCTATGACCACCCGGACCTTCTCTTGCCCCTGAAGCGGATCTGGCTGGCAGCTAATCTGCCCTGCTCCAAGCGGCTCAAAGCCATGATCCCCCTATGGCTGCCCGGGTATGCAAGGCATTTCGGTGATCTGCCGCCGAAGATCCACGATCTTCTTTTCAGGATCTCTCCGGCCACGATCGATCGGCTTCTGACTCCGGTGAGGGTCCAATATCAGAAAAAGGTACCCGCCCGATATCCGCCTCAATTTACTCGACTTCTGCCTCCGCCGGTCAAGTGCTGATCTTTCCAATTGCGTAGTTACCCCCCTTCGGCTTTGCTTGTCAAGGAATGATTGGGCCCTTCGGAGGGGAGTGTCAGGGAGATCGGGCGTAGAGCGGTTGCAGGGAACACGAAAAGCGGGAGGTGCGGAGGGGTAAGATCTGGGGCTCCGGGCCGCGTTCTTCAGGCGCCGGACTCGCCCCCAGCGGTCCGGCGGCGGATCCATGCGCCCAGGTCATCCAGGAGGCTATAGACCACCGGCACCACTAAGAGGGTGAGGACGGTGGAGGTGATGAGCCCCCCGATGACCCCTCGCGCCAGCGGCGCGCGCATCTCCCCGCCGGCCCCCAGGGCCAAGGCCAGGGGTAGCATGCCGAAGATCATGGCCAGGGTGGTCATCAGGATGGGCCGCAGCCTCGTTCTCCCCGATTGGATGAGGGCCTCCCGGCGCGACAGGCCCCGCCCCTGCAGGGTGCGGGCATAGTCCACTAAGAGGATGGCGTTCTTGGTCACCAGACCCATGAGCATGATCAGCCCAATCAGCGACATGATGCTGAGGGTGTCCCCGGTGAGCCACAGCATCCCGGCCATGCCCACGATGGACAGGGGCAGTGAAAGCATGATGGACAATGGGGTGATGAAAGACTCGAACTGGGCGGCCAGGATCAGGTAGACGAGGATAATGGCCAGGAGCAGCGCCTCCGCCATGTATCCGAAGGACTCGGCCATATCCTCCGCCTCCCCCGAGAAGGAAATCGAATACCCCGGTTCCATCGGGATGCGGGCGGCGACCTCCCGGACTTTCTTGACCGCCGTCCCCACCTGCAGCCCATCCAGGTTGGCAGAGACCACCACCTGCCGCACCAGGTCCCTCCGGTCGATCTGGGAGGGGGTGGCGCTGATCCGGTAGTCCGCCACCTCCCCGATGGGCACCATGGCCACGTTTCCGTCCGATCTACGCACTGTGAGGCGGAGGCGCTCCACCTGCCCCGGGTCCCGGCGCAGCCCCCCGGGGAGGCGCACTCGCACATCCACCGCCTCTCCCGTCTCGTCCTCGTAGGTGGAGACCACCTGCCCGCCCACCAGGGTCCCCACCGCACCCACGATGTCGGCAGTGCCCACTCCGGCGTCCGAGGCCTTCCTGCGGTCCACCAGCAGGCGGTACTCGGGGATATTCTCCTCCAGCGTCATCTCCAGGTCCACGATGCCCCGGATCTTTGCCACCTCCTGCTTCAGCGCAGCCCCGTAGCCCTTGAGGAGGGTGAGATCTTCGCCCCGCACATTCACCACCAGGGGCTTGTTCGTGCCGCCCAGGCGCCCCGCCTCCTCGATGGAAAAGCGGATGCCCGGAATGCCGAGCAGCCTTGACCGCAGCTCCCGCTGGATTTCTTCCTGGCTGCGGCTGCGCTGGTCGCGGTCCGCCAGCTTGACATAGACGGAGGCGTCGCGCACCGTACCCGCGTCCCCGGCCCCGATGGTGGAGTAGGTATTCTCGACTTCCGGGAATCCCGCGAGGACCTTCATTACCTCCCGGAGGCGCCCCTCCGTCTCGGCGATGGAGGCCTCGGGGGCCGACCGGAAGGAAATCTGGAACTCGCCCTGGTCATAGTTCTGGAAGAAGGTGCTCTCCAGGCTGAAGAAGAGGCCGACGCCCAAGACGAAGGCTCCCACAGCGGAGGCCAGAACGGTATTGCGGTGATCCAGAGCCCAGCCGATCAGGCCACGATAGCCCTCCGCCAGCCACTCGAAGGCCTGATTGAAGCGGTCCAGCAGTTGGCTGATCGGCCCCCGTTTCCCCTTCCGCTGGATGGCCGGGTCCACCCATCGCGAGGAGAGCATGGGATCCAGGGTGAAGGAGACGAAGAGGGAGACGAGGACGGCAAAGGCGACGGTGATGCCAAATTCGAAGAAGAAGCGCCCCACGATCCCTTTCATGAAGGCCACCGGCACGAAGACCGCCACGATGGTGAAGGTGGTGGCCAGGACCGCCAGGCCGATCTCGCTGGTCCCGTCCCGGGCGGCGGTAAAATGGTCCTTCCCTTTCTCCAGGTGGCGGACGATGTTTTCGCGTACCACAATGGCGTCGTCGATGAGCATCCCGATCGCCAAAGACAGGGCCATGAGGGTCATGACATTGAGGGTCATGCCCATGAAGTTCATCGCGATGAAGGAGGAGATGACGGAAATGGGAAGCGTAAGTCCGGTGATGACCGTCGAGCGCCAAGAATTGAGGAAAAGAAAAACGATGAAGACGGTGAGGAGGGCCCCGATGATGAGAGTTTCCTGCACGTCGGCCACGGACTCCCGGATGATGAGGGAGGCATCGCGTACGACCTCCAGACGCGTTCCGGGGGGCAGCTCTCGGGCCAGGCTCTCGATCGTCCTCTTTACTGTGTCCACTACCCCCACAGTATTGGCGCCGGACTGCTTCAGGATATTGATCCCCACCGCTGACTCCCCGTTGATCAGGGCGAGGGACCGCTGCTCCTCGATCCCATCGATCACATCCGCCACATCCCCGAGGATGACCGGGCGCTCGCCCCGGCGGGAGATCACCATCTCCCTGAAGCCTTCCACTGCCCCGGGCTTCCCTGCGACGCGAAGGGACATTTCCTGTCCACCGCGACTGAGGCGGCCCAGCGGAGTGTTGACGTTCTCGGCCCGCAGGCCGGCGATCACTTCATCCACTCCCATCCCGAGGGCCTCCAGGCGCAGGGGGTCTATGTTCACCGTCACTTCCCGCGAGGAGGGGCCCACCAGATCCACCCTTCCCACCCCGGAGATATTCTCCAGGCGCCGCTTGACCTTCTTCTCCACCAGAGTGGTCAGCTCCCGCGGGGTCAGGCTTCTTGAGCGGGCTGCCAGGGAGATGATGGGCATGGAGGCGATGTCGAGCTTCTGGATGATGGGCTCTTCGATTCCCTGGGGAAGCTCGCCCCGGATGGCGCTCACCTTGGCCCGGCATTCCTGGGCCGCATCGTTGACCTTTACCTCCAGGTCGAACTCCACAAAAACCTGCGAAACCCCCTCCCGGGAATACGAACTGACATGATTGACGCCGGAGATGGGGTTGACCGCCTCTTCGATCCTTTTCGAGA
This sequence comes from uncultured Methylomirabilota bacterium, assembly GCA_963718295.1. Classification (GTDB taxonomy): domain Bacteria; phylum Methylomirabilota; class Methylomirabilia; order CAVQYV01; family CAVQYV01; genus CAVQYV01. The sequence continues at coordinate 397,572 of CAVQYV010000003.1, forward strand.
CCTCGCGCTCCACCGTCTCCGGAGAGGCGCCGGGAAAGGTGGTCACCACCGCCACCCAGGGGATCTCCACGTTGGGATACATATCGATGGCCAGTCGCCGGTAGGAGAAGATCCCCAGCGTTACCAAGGCCAGCATGCAGACGGCGGCGAAGATGGGCCGCTTGATGGAGAGGTCGGATAGTAACATGCGATGCCCCTTGCCCCTATGCCCCGGGTGAGGCGGGTGAGGCACCGGATGGCATGGCAGAGGAGGCGCTGGATGAATTGCCAGCGGTGATGCTAGATGGGCCGCTGGAGGGTACCTTGGACGGATCACCAAAGATCTTCACCGGAGCGCCGTCCTGCAGATTGAAGCCGCCGCGGACCACAACCCGGTCCCCGGGTAAAAGACCCTCACGGATCTCCGCCAGATCGTCCTCCAGGGCACCCAGGGAGACGGTACGGCGTCGGGCGGCATTGTTCTCCACCAGGAAGAGGTCAGCCTTGCCGCCGGCCACATCCCAGTTGAAGAGGGCCGAGCGCGGCACACGCACCACGCCGACCCGCTTGCCCGTGGCGATATATCCCTTGACGAAGAGCCCCCCCTTGAGTTCCTCGCTGACATTGGAGACCTCGGCCGTCAGCCGCACGGAGCGGTCGGCCACGTTCACGGTGGGATTGATGAAGGATACCTTGCCGGTGAAGGTCCGACCGGGGTAAGCGTCCACGGTGAAGGTGAGGGGCTGGCCCACCCGCACCTTGCCCATCTCCCCCGAGGGTACGGTCACGGTGAGGTCGAGGAGCCGATTGTCCACGATGAGGAAAATGAGATGGTCGCCGGGCAGATCGCCCAAATTTACCGCGCGGCGGGCGATCACCCCGTCCATGGGTGCCTTGATGGCGGCCTTGGCCAACTTGGCCTCAACCTGCTGCACATCCTTCTGGGCCGCCGCCGTCTGAGCCTGGGCCGAGGCGATCTGGGCCTCAACTACACGGATCCGTGCCCGGGATGCCTCCAGGCCGGAACGCCCATCGTCCACCGCTTGCTGGGTGACGAATCCCGCCTCCTTGAGCTGGAGGAGGCGGTTGTACTCACGTTCGGCACGCTCCGCGGCCACCGTGGCCTCCAAGAGAGCCGCTTTCGCCGCCTCCTCGGCCGTCCGGGCCACCTGGACCGAAGCCCGCGCCTTCTCCCGAAGCACTTCCAGTTCGCTGCTGTCCATGCGGGCCAGCAAATCTCCTTTCCTCACCCGGACCCACTCGGTAACCCGGACCTCGGACACGAGTCCGGGGAGCTCCGCCTTCACCTCCGCCTGGTACTTGGGTGAGAGGCTTCCTACCACTTCGATCCCCTCGACCACGTCCCCGCTGGAGGCGGCAACGACCTCCACGGCCACCGGCGGTCGCAGGGCGACCTGAGGGGGCTCGCTCGATGTAAACTTGCGTCCCCAGCCCAGAGCGACAGTGAGGATCAAAAGGGCGGCAAAGACGGAAAGCACAATGATGAGTACATAGGATCTTTTCTTCATGGTTTTCCCTTCCGGATAAATGCCCTTTCTTTCGGACCCGTTCTACGATTCACGGAATATCCCCTGGAAGACCACATCGAGCATTCGGTCAAATTCCTCGATGCTCATGGTATGGTCAGGGTGACACAGGGAGGATTCGGTAAAGATGCTCAGGGTCCCGAGGATCGCCCCGGTCATGGCCAGGGCGTCTCCTTCACGGAACTCGCCCGAGCGCATCCCCTCCTTTACCAGTCCTTGCATCGCGCTGCGGAACCGGTCATGGAAGACATCGAAGTCCACAAAGGGCCCCCCCTGGGGAGGACCATAGTAGATGGAATACATCACCCGCACGATGTGGATATTTTCGACGAACAGGTCGATGGTCTCGTGGCAGAAGCGGCGGATCTTGTCGGCCAGGGTACCTGCCTCAGCGCTGCGGTCCCGGCCGACGATGGCCTGGAAGCGCTCCGTCCCCTTCTTCATCAGCTCCAGGAAGATGCCTTCCTTGCTCTGGAAGTAATAGTAGAGCACGGGCTTGGTGACGCCGGTCGCGGAGACGATCTCACTCACCGAAGTGGCGGCGAAGCCCTTCCGGTGGAAGAGGTCGACAGCGGCCTTCAGGAGCCGCTCCCGCACCGAGCCATCCGGCGGTAGGGACTGTTCTTGTTCGGGAGAGTCTATGCCGTGGTTCCGATGGAATGTTCCGCCCATGGGTCCTCCTGAGGACTGCCCTGAGTTATATACCTACCGGTAAGTATAGTTCAAAAGGAATGCCTGTCAAGAAGAAATTTACCATTCGGTGACAAAGGTCAGAAGAACGGGACGAGCAGGAGCGTTGTGGAGCGCCATAGAGGCGTTAGCGCCTGTGGAAGTGCTACGATTCCGGACGGAAATAGGTTGCAGCGATTCTTATTCGATTCCCATGTTGCATCTTTGGAGAAGATTTGAAAGAATGGGGTGCGTCTGATCTTTCAAACCAGTAGCATTTCATCTTGCGAAGCTCCTCTTGGTGGGGCCTCAAAGGATCTTCGTGCGGTTAGGAGGGAGTAAAATGTCCAAGAGACTCGTCCCGCGAATCGTTTCAGCTCTCCTACTGATATTGGCTGTTGCTGCCTCTCATGCGCCCGGGTCTGCTTCGGAATCCAAGGGGTCTTCATTGCCTTCCCTGCAGACGAAGACCCAAGCCATCAGCATCTTCAAGAATGGCCTCGGCTTCGTCATCAGGCTGGGAGAAGCGCCACTCAGAGAGGGCTGGGTGGTATCGGACCATGTTCCCCATCCCGCCCTGGGCTCTTTGTGGATAGGTTCCTGGGATCAGGATTCAACCATAGAGGAAATCATCGCCCTGACCGAGGAGGTGGAGCGGGAAACCGAGGCCCTATCCATGGAAGAGGTGCTGAAGGCCAACATCGGGAAAGGGGTGAAAATTGCTCATGGGGACAAGATCATCGAGGGTATCATCAAGGCGGTGCCCGAGGGCAGGCAAAATCCAACGGATGAGCGGCGCCTGGATACCATACCCACTTACACGCCTCATCCACAGCCCAAGGCCGGCGAGATCGTAATCGTCGGGACCCAAGGGGGTGATGTTATTTTGAGTAAGGCCCACATCACGAGGGTCGAATTCGTCGAACCCTCCTCGGCCCGTCTTTCCACTTGGGAAAAGGTGAGGAAAATCAAGTTTAAGGTCTCTACCCGAGGGGAACGGGCCAAGCTTTCGATGTCGTACCTCCAGAAAGGAATCAGCTGGGTGCCCAGCTATCTCGTGAATATCGAGAATCCCAAGAAGGCGAGGATCACCATGAAGGCCACGGTGATCAACGACATGGAGGATTTGACGAATGTAGATGCCTTCTTTGTGGTCGGATATCCCAATTTTCTGTACGCCGACATCCTATCGCCCATGGCGCTGGAGGAGTCCATCAAGCAGTTCATCGGCGCATTGGAGGCCGGTGGCAGATCACCGGATGCCAGTAGGTTGGCCAATGTCATGAGGCAGAGCGTCTCATTGGAAAGAGACGAGGAGATTCCGGGCTTGGACTATGGCTACGCATCGATCAAAGGGTTGCCCGGCGCACATGAAGAGGACCTCTTTTTATACAGCAAAAAGGGCCTCGATCTGAAGAAGGGGGAGAGGGCCGAATATCTCATCTTTTCCGATGAGGTCGCCTACAAGCATATCTACGAGTGGAACATCCCGGACACCCTCAAGGTGGATGCCAGGGGATATGCCCGCTCGGAGTCCGAAAAGAAGGAGATCGAACAAATCTGGCATTCCGTCAAATTATCCAATACCACGGCGTATCCGTGGACAACGGCTCCCGCCTTTACCGTTAGCGGCTGGAAGCCCCTGGCCCAGGATACGATCGATTATACGCCCAAGGACTCACAGCGGAATCTGAAGTTGACCGTGGCGACGGATGTAACCCATGACCGGCACGAATACGAAACGGAGAGGCAGCGGGAGATCAGGCTATACAATCACTCCTATGACCTGGTGACCGTCAGGGGAGAGCTGTACATCAGAAATCACAAGGGCCAGGACATCAGCATGGAGATAAAAAAGAGGCTGACGGGCGAGGTCTTGGAAACCAGCCACAACGGGAAGGTGGAAAAGAGGGCAGAGGGGTTGGCCGGGGTCAACCAGAACTCCGTGATTTCCTGGGAAATCCCAATCCGTGCCGGTGCCGAACTGAAGGTGACCTACAGGTACAAGGTGTATATCGCCCGCTGAACATCAGACGGTATGATTACCGCTCCTTTCCTTCGGGAAGTCCTGGGTACACTGGGGACAACAAAGGGTACGCCGATGCAGAACGTCCACTACCCCTTTTCCAGGTGTCTTCCTCTGATTCGTATGGATCCTCTTGTCGGGTCTTCCTCGAGGCCTCGAGAAAAATGGGATGTGTCCCTGATTTTCATCTGATTTTCACTGATTTTCACTGATCTTCACTGGCCGCATCGACGCTTACGATCGGATATTGTTCGGGGCCCCGAGTATCCTTTTTGAATGTATCCTTTTTGAATTGACGAAATTCTTGTAGCCTGGTAGGCTCAGTTTCGCTTTGGGAAAACCTCCCGTTGAAAGATTTGAGCAACTTGACCCTGACTCTTATCTCTCCACAGGGGGTTTCTTTTTTGAGAAGGTTAATCCCCTCCCCTTTCCTAACCGGGGGGGGAGGATTGATTCCCAGGAATTCGATATATGGGCTTCCTGCAGAGATTCCTTGATAGACAAAGAGGATCCAAGAGCCATGATCTACAAAGGGCGATCCAATTGCGGAGATCTGAGCCTGACTGATGTGGGCCGCGAGGTCCAGATGGCCGGGTGGGTGGATGCCTTGAGAGACCACAAAGAGGTCCTCTTCATCCACCTGCGGGACCGAAGCGGGATTGTCCAGGTAGTTTTCAGCCCGGAGGTCACGCCCTCGGCGACCTGCCAACTCGCCGCTTCCCTCCGGGGCGAATTCTGCGTATCCGTCCGCGGTCGGGTGGTGGAGCGGTCCAAAGGGACCGAGAATCCCTCCCTCGAGACCGGACGGATCGAAGTCCTGGCCACGGATCTTGCCATCCTGAGCAGATCCGAGCCCCTGCCCTTTCCTATCTCCGAAAAAGCCATGTTAGCTGGGTCGGGAGGCAAAGGGGCAGACCCGGTGGCTGAAGATGTGAGATTGCAGTATCGCTATCTGGACCTGCGACGCCCTTCCATGCAGGAGCACCTGATCCAGAGACACCGCATCAGCCAGTGCGTGCGCGATTTCCTGGACGAGCGGAGTTTCATCGAGGTTGAGACCCCGATGCTGACGAAGAGTACGCCGGAAGGGGCTCGGGACTATCTGGTTCCCAGCCGCATCCACCCGGGGCGGTTCTACGCCCTTCCCCAGTCGCCGCAGCTTTTCAAGCAGCTTCTCATGGTGAGCGGATTGGAACGTTACTTTCAGATCGTCCGCTGCTTTCGGGATGAGGATCTCCGCCCCAACCGGCAGCCCGAGTTCACCCAGCTTGACCTGGAGGCCTCCTTCATCGATGAGGAATTCATCTTCGAGCTGCTGGAGGAGCTCACGGTGCGGATGTTTGCCGTAGGGGGCATCACCCTCCCCCGGCCTTTCCCGCGCATGAGATACCAGGAGGCCATGGATACCATGGGCTCGGACCGACCAGATACCCGCTTTGGCTTGAGGTTCGTCGAGGCGACAGATATCTTCCAAAACACCGCGTACGGGATCTTCAAACAGATCCTGGAGCGCGGTGGATCCATCAAGGGGATCAACGTCAAGGGCCAATCAGAAGGGTTGAGCAAGAATATCCTCCAGAACGAATATGCCAAGGAGATCGTACCCAGCTTTGGGGCAAAAGGCATGACCTGGATGCGGGTGATCGAAGGCCAGTTGGAATCCAACATCGTGCATTTCTTTAGCCAGGGGGAGCAAGCGGCGGTGCGGGAACGCTTCGGAGCCGAAGACGGGGATGTGATCCTCATGATCGCCGATGCCTCCTGCGAGGTGGTGACCTCCGCCCTGGGGCAACTTCGCCTCCACATCGCGAATCGGCTGGACCTGATTCCGAAAGGGATCTACTCCCCCCTGTGGGTTACCGATTTTCCCCTTTTCGAAGCCACCGAGGAGGGAATCACCTCCAGCCACCATCCCTTCACCTCGCCTGATCGGACCGATTTCGACCCCCGCGACCGCTCGGCACTCCTGAAGCTCCGTTCGAGAGCCTATGATCTGGTGGTTAACGGCGAGGAATTGGGAGGGGGAAGCATTCGCATCAATGATCGCGAACTGCAGCATAAGATCTTCCAGGCCCTGGGCCTTTCGGACCAGGAGGCGGAGGAGAAATTCGGATTCTTCCTGCGCGCCCTGGACTATGGAGCCCCGCCCCATGGTGGGCTGGCCCTGGGAATGGACCGTGTCGTCTCCATGATCCTGAACACCCCATCCATCCGGGAGGTCATCGCCTTCCCCAAGAATCGCAGCGCCTACTGCCCCCTGACCCAGGCACCGTCTCCGGTCACCCGGGAGCAGCTTGCGGAGCTTGGCCTGCTCGATCTGGGTGGAGAAAGGCCGCTTCCCGGCGTCCAGGAGCAGCGTGACCTGATTGACAACCTCTCCTGGGTCTCTCGAATCGGCGTCGATGATCGGGAACGGCCGGCAATTGCGGCTGCTCTGGGGGAGGCAAGGCGATTGGCTGAACTGGTGAAGGAGCGGGCCGGGGAGGAGGAACCGCTCTATTCTGTGGTCCCGGTAGCCAACCGCACCCGGAAGGGGGATACAGCGCAGAGGTCGCGGCTGTCCGAGAAGGGCGAGCTGCTCAAGAACGCCCCGGCAGTGAAGGGTAGTTATTTCAAGGTGGCCAGCATTCTGGAGTAAAGGAAAATGGAATCAGATTTCTTTACTTTCATCGATTCATCAGCCCCTCCGACTGCAAGGGGTGGGCCGCTCATGGGAAAAAGGATCGCTATCCAGCCTAACCTCTCTGTCCGCGGATGGCCTACTGAAGCTGGATCAGTGGCGTTGGAGGGATATGTCGCCCTGGAAGATGCAACGGTGGTGGAGCGGCTCAGGGAGGGAGGGGCAAGCATTGTGGGCAGCATCCGAATGAGCGAGCTGGGTCTGGGTCTGGTTGGGGACACGGGGGCCCAAGTCCTGGCCCAAGGCCTGGCTGACCTGGTGCTGGTGACCGATTCGATGGGGGAGGCCCGAGTGGCGGCCTCATCCATCGGGGCCTTTGGATTCAAACCCAGCCACGGCATCGTCTCCCGCTTCGGACTGAACGGGCTCATTCCCTCCATGGAGGCCATAGGAATCCTGGCGAGATCCCCGGAGGAGATCGCCGCCGCCATGGGGGTTATCGCCGGCCTTGACCCTCGAGATTTCTCCATGCCCGAAGATCAGATGAAGGATTTCTCAATCTCCCCGGAGATCCCCAAACCGACAGGCCCAGTTGGCGTAATTCGGGAGTGCGTCAAAGCCTTGAATGCACACGAGACCAGGGCCTTCCAGGAGGCCCTTTCCCAGGTGCAGGCCCTGGGCCTGAAGACCGAGGAGGTGAGCCTTGCCGACTTCGATCTTTTCCGTGCCGCCCACCAAGTGATCGGAGCCACGGAGGCCTCTTCCAGCGGAGGCAAGTATGATGGGGTCCGCTATGGCCATCGGGCCTCCTCGGCCAAGAACTGGAACGAGATGTATCTGCAATCTCGGGCAGAATCCTTCGGTCTTTTGGTCAAGGCCTACCTGTTTCAGGGCGCCTATTTCCAGTTTGAGGACTATGCCTCCTTCGAGAAGGCCTGCCGCATCCGTGCCCGGCTGGTCAAGGAAGCCGAGGCCCTGCACCGCGATTTGAACCTGATCGCCTATCCCGCGAGGCGACGGGGCCTGAACGGAGGTCAGTCTAAAACGCTTGGCGAGATCTACGATGCCTTTTCCCTTACCCTGATCTGTAACCTGACCGGCCAGCCTTCGGTGGTGATACCGGGCTTGTGCCTCGATGGGGTGGATGATCTTGGTTTACAGCTCAGCGGGCCCCGCCTGAGCGATAGGCGGCTTTTGTCCGTGGCGGCCTGGATAAGCCATCGGGCAAGAGGAGCATGAGGAGCCAAATGAACCGAGAGTATGAGGCCATCATCGGTCTGGAGATCCATGTTCAACTGAACTCCGCCACCAAAATGTTCTGCGATTGCCCCAACCGGGCGGGAGACGAGCCGAATCGGAATACCTGTCCCGTCTGTCTTTGGTTCCCCGGGTCTCTGCCCAGGTTCAGCCAGGAGGTGCTGGAAAAAGCGGTGCTGGTTTGTTTAGGGATGAACTGTGAGGTGCAGGGGCAATCCGCCTTCGACCAGAAAGTGTATTACTACCCGGACCTGCCCAAGGGGTTTCAGCTTTCCCAGGCCCACCAGCCGCTGGCAAGGAATGGCTGGGTGGATATCGTGGGGGAAGATGGGCGGCCGAAAAGGTTGCGCCTCCGCGAGATCCACATGGAAGAGGATGTAGCCAAGCTGGTTCACGAGATCGAAGGCCGGACCCCCATCAGCCTGGTCGATTTCAATCGGGCAGGGACTCCGTTGGTGGAGATCGTAACCGAGCCGGACATGCGAAGCCCCCACGACGCCATGGAGTTCATCCGTTGCCTCCGGGCCCAAATCCGTTATGGAGGAAGCTCGGAATGCAGCCTGGAGCAAGGATCCATGCGAGTGGATGCCAACGTTTCCCTCCGCCCCTGGGGTAGCGATCACCTGAACACCAAGGTGGAAGTCAAGAACATGAATTCGATCCGCAACCTGGGCGATGCGATCGCCTATGAGATCGACCGGCAGACGGCCACCCTCAAATCGGGAGAGCCAATCGTGCTCCACACCCGGTTGTGGGACCCGGAGAGGCGATTGACGGCACCGATGCGTGCCAAGTTCGAAGGTCCCTGTGTGCCCGATCCCTCCGTGCCCCAGATTGTAATCTCCGAGGAGTGGCTCCAGGTGCTGAGACCTCGCCTGCCGGAAATGCCGAGTCAGAAGGCCGAGCGCTTCGTGGGGCAATATGGGCTGACTCATGAGGAGGCAGCCCTCATGAGCGCGGAGCGGGATCTGTCCGAGTACTTCGAAGCGGTGGCCCGCCAGAAGGTTTCACCCCGCCTGGGGGCGCATTGGATCGCTACCCAGATGCTTCCCGCCTTGAGGGAGAGGAACCAGTCCTTCGCCGATACGCCGGTGACGCCCGAGCGCCTCGCCAGCCTGCTGGCCATGCTGGAGGAGGAAAAAGTGAATGCGAATTCGGCGAAGGAGGTCCTGGCAAAGCTTTTCGACGGCGATCAGACGCCGGAGACGATCATGGAGCAGGGCGACCTCCAGCAGGTGTCCGATGCCTCCGAGATCGAGGGGATCGTCGATCAGATCCTGGCAGCCCACCCCTCGGCGGTGGAGGATTTCCGAAACGGCCAGGCCAAGGCCATCGGCTTTCTGATTGGCCAAGCAATGCAGGCCTCCCAGGGCAAAGCCAATCCCAAACGCATCCGGGAAATCCTGATGGCCAAACTGAACTGAACGCAAATCGCTCAAGATCTCCCTTCCGGACCTGCTAACAGCGACTCCAAGATATCCTGACCTACCCTGCTATACCTGGAGCAACAAAAGGAGATAGACCGGCACGGGCCCCGCAATCGCCCCCTGCAAGGACAGATAGATCCCCCGCCCCCGCCCCGGGCCGCTCCCGGAATGGATGGGCATCGATGAGAGCTTTGGGAGTGTGACCCGAAAGAAACTCCAGCCTTTGTAGAAAGTAGAAAAAGGACTGGCTCTGGCGAGGCAGGCCGAAGGAATCCAGGGCGGGTTGATTCAAGGGTCAAGATTTGACTGCCAAGCTTCCCTTGACCCCCGGGCTTCCGACGAGCTTCAAAGGAGGCACATCATGCCGAAATTCAAATATTCCAACACTGCACGGGAAATGGAAGTCTACGGGTATGACTCCGTGATCAAGAGTCATTGCCGGATGTGTCATGGTGGCTGCGGCGTCCTGGTTTACCTCAAGGACGGCAAAGTAGTCAAAATTGCCGGGGACCCGGATTGCCCCATCAATCATGGCACCTTGTGCAGCAAAGGCATCGCCTCCGCCCAGGTCGCTTACCATCCCGATCGGTTGACCTACCCGGTTCTCCGCAACGGACCCAGGGGTAGCGGTCGCTGGGAGCGCATCAGCTGGGACGAGGCCCTGGATACCATCGCCCAGCGGATTTTGGATTACAAATCCCGCTTCGGTGCCGAATCCATCGTCATGGGATACGGGACCGGCAGGGAAAACGAAGCCGTCATCTACCGATTCGCCAACCTGCTGGGAACCCCCAACGTGCTGACGGCAGGGCACTTCTGCTACGGCCCCCGCATCGCCACCGGCGTCATCACCTGTGGCTCCAATCCCATCGTGGATTATGAGAACCATCCTCGATGCATCCTGCTCTGGGGGAATAATCCGGTCATCAGCAACCCGGACGAATACAAGGGAGAGGCCTTTTCGGTGAGCCTGGACCGGGGGACCAAGCTGATCGTGGTCGACCCCCGCTTGACCCGGGCGGCGGCCCGGGCGGACATCTGGCTTCAGCTGAGGCCGGGAACGGATACCGCCCTGGCCCTGGGAATGCTGCATGTGATCGTGAAGGAGGGGCTCTACGACAGGGAGTTCGTGGACCGGTACGTTCATGGCTGGGAGCCCTTTGTCCGGCGGATCCAGGAATACCCGCCTGAAAAGGTAGCCAAGATCACCTGGGTTCCAGAGAACAAAATCATCGAGGCGGCCCGCCTCTATGCGACCACCAAACCAGCGGGCATTCAGTGGGGAGTTGCCATCGAGCAACAGATCAATTGTGCCGACAACGATCGGATTCTCATGGCCATGATGGGGATCACCGGCAACCTGGATGTGCCCGGCGGCCAGGTCTTGTTTCGCCCCCCGAAAATCCGCAATGTGAGCACTTTTGGTGCCCATAAGATGCTTCCGGAGAAACAGGCGAGTAAAAGGCTCGGCGGCGGCCGGTTTCGATTGGCGGGAAACTTCGGCATCATCAACCCCAAGTGCGTATGGGATGCGATCATCGAGGAGAAGCCCTACCCGGTGAAGATGCTTTTTCTCATCAGCACCAACCCGCTCCTGACCCGCGCCAACGCAAAAGAGGTACGCCGGGCTTTGGAGGAGGTGGAGTTCATGGTGGTCTCCGATTTTTTTCTCACACCCACCGCGGAACTGGCCGATATCGTTCTCCCCTCGGCCACGTGGCTGGAGATGGACTATATCGGAGATTATTGGAAACGGCACGGATATATCCTTCCTCGCCGAAAGGCGATTCAAGTCGGAGAGTGCCGATCAGACCATGAGATGCTCAATGATCTCGCTCACCGGGTGGGTCAGGGAGACTATTGGTGGGACACCTTCGAGGGAGGCCTGGATTATATCCTGGAACCCATGGGTTTGACCTGGCAAGATTTCAAAAGAATGGATCATGTCCGGGGGGAGGTTCGGTATGAAAAATACAAGGAGAAAGGATTCTCCACCCCAACGGGAAAGCTCGAAATCTACTCGACCCTCCTCGAAGAATGGGGTTATGATCCACTGCCTCAGTTTCGCGAACCTCCGGAAAGCCCCTATAGCACCCCTGATCTCTACCAGGATTATCCCTATATCCTGATCACGGGAAGACGGCTGCCGGGCTTTTTCCATACCGAGAACCTGCAAGTCCCTTGGCTGCGAGAACTGCATAGTGAGCCCACAGTGGAGATTCATCCGGAAACCGCCAAGAAAGAAGGCATCGAGGAAGGGGATTGGGTCATCATCAAATCGCCGAGAGGAAAGGCCAGGCAGCGGGCGAAATGTTTCGCAGGCATGGACCCGCGGGTGATTTCAGCGGAGCATGGGTGGTGGTTCCCGGAAAAGGGAGATCCCGGGCATGGATGGGATGAGTCCAATATCAACATGCTTACCGACAATTCCTTTGACAACTGTGATCCCGCCATGGGCGCCACCCACATCAGAACCCTCCTGTGCAAGATTTGTCGGGAGCAAGAGGCAGGAAGCAGTCCATGACCCGCTATAGGATTTGCATCGACGAGGGGGCATGTTGGGGATGCAGGACCTGTGAAGTCGCATGCAAACAGGAGCTCCATGTTCCCTGCGGCGTCCGATTGATCTCGGTGAAGGAAGATGGGCCCAGAATCGTCGATGGCAATCCATTTTTTATGTATCGGGTGAATATTTGTAGACACTGCGATGAGCCTGCATGCGCAAAGGTTTGCCCCGAGGGGGCGATCATTAAGAGGCCGGATGGGATCGTGGTCCTGGATGAGCAGAAGTGCTCGGGCTGCCAAGCGTGTATGGACAGCTGTCCCTACCAAGCGATTGACTTTGACCGGGATCGAGGCACAGCCTGCAAATGCAACCTTTGCCATCACCGGGTGGAGCAGGGGCTCATTCCTGCCTGCGCGGATAACGTCTGCCTTTCGCATTGCATTCATTTCCTGGAGAAGGATGGGATTTAGCGAGGGGAGTGGGCGCTTACATCAGGTTTTTCCTACTGGAATCAGCATGGGGGTGTTTCTCGGGAGAGAGTGAGGAGGGACGGCGGATGATGGCTGCTGGCCTCAAGAGATGCCAAATCGCAGCGGGCGTGCTCGCTGGAGGCCGTGGGAAGCGCTTCGGCGGAAGGCCCAAGGGGCTCCTGAAAGTCGCCCCGGGCCTTTGTATCCTGGAAAAGCAAATGGCAGAGCTGGCTTCCTCCGGCGTTGCGGAGGTGATCATCCTGGCCAATCACCCCCAACCCTACAGGGCATTCGGACCCAGGATCGTTCCAGACCTGAGGGCGGGCACCGGGCCGCTGGGAGGAATCGAAACCGCGATTTCTTATTATGCGAGCCGGTTCAAAGCCACCCTTTTTCTGCCCTGCGACCTGCCCGGCATCACAGCGGGGCAGATCAGGATCTTGAAGGAGAGCTTCCTGAAGGCGAGGACGGGGGTGGCCGTCGCGGTGGCAGACGGGGCCCTGCCTGAACCACTATGCGCAGTCGTAGACAACGAACTCCTCTCTGCCATCAGCAAGGCCATCGACGAGGGAAAGCGCAAGGTGGGGGAAGTCTGGCAGGACCTGGATCCGGTATTCGTCCACTTCTCTGATCCCGACCCGTTTTTCAATGTGAACACCCCGATGGATTTGTTCTGCTGGCTAACAGGCCGGGGGAGGCAAAATAAAAGCCGGCATAGGAAAAGATCATGGCCAGGAGAGGGTAGGAACGGGGTTTACACTTTTCAAGAGGGGTCTTCCCCAAGGTTGTGAAAATGGTAACCCGACATTCTCCGTGTGGAGCCCGGCCGCGGAGAATCGGCGGGTATCACCGCAAAGGCCGATCCACGTCGAACCCGGGAAGCTCGAATTGTGCAATTCGTAGGCGACCCCTCGATCCCTTTTGCTTCGCGGCCCGCCCAGGGGGCAGGGGGCAGGGCATCCCTCCCCAGCGTCCAGTCCAGCAAACCCATCGGCGCAGGTGCTGAAGTTACCTCTTGGCCAGCGAGGCCAATGGATTGCCGTGGCACACACCACAGCCGAGCAGGGTCCCTTTGGCCAGCTTAATTGTCTTTTCCTCCGCAGTAAGCGTCCGGTCTGCGGCAACCTTTGCCAGGACAGTACCTTCGCCTTTCTTCCCATGGCAGGCCTGACAAGTGCTCTTGGGGTTAGATTCGAGGAACTCCTCGTGACCGTTCACCCACCTCTGGTCATTCACCGAATGGATGCCGTGCGGGCCGCCCAGGTTGACCGGCACAGTGCCGGGCACGTGGCATACAACACACTCGATCAGCTTGCCTTCATGTCCTTGAAGTTGAATGGAAGTCATATTGTCATTTGCGATAACTGCTCCTCCCGTTGGGAGCACTGGCATTTCGGCATGGGTGCTTCCATGGCATCCTTCACAGAATATCCCGGCATGGTTATCCTTGCTCAACCGGTACAAGACGCGCTTTCCGCCGACTTGATTCTCCGCGAAGCGGCTCGTCGGCACCTGAACGGGAGTAGCGCTGGTGTCATTTTTCCGGTACGCCTGTAACAGGCGAATGCCATCCTTTGCGGGAATCACATTGGGATCGGTTGGGGCTATGGTGGTCAGGACATCGCCTGTATGGCAAGATTGGCAGCCGGGCTCATCGGCCCAGGGTATTCGTTTCGTCAGGTTGGCACCCCCTGGAAACGGCACAGCAGGGAATTTCGCGGAGAAGTCGTTTCCGACCTGGCGCATGTTGCCGTGACAGTCCTGACACACTAACCCCCCATTGAACATGGCCCCGCGAAGGCATCTGGTCTTTTTCCCCGGATGGCACTGATAGCAAGTTTGATTCAGAACGTTCCGCACAAAAGTATTGATGGTAGGTTTTCCCGTTCCCGGGTCTATTCGTCTCGTATCGGTAGGCGGGGGCATTTTTGCCTGGAACAAGTCCAAATTGCTGTGGAACATATGCAACGCCCTGGAATTGGAGCGATGTATTCTTTGTTCCCTTCCATTCGCAATCGCGTCCGAAGGTCCAAGCGGTCCAAGATGGGCCAGGTCCAAGGCAGGCGTGTAGTGGCATATCTGGCAGGATACGGGTCTTGCGCTAACCAATTCTGTGCCATGCTTGGCATCATGCAGTCGCACGATGTTCCAATCCGCCGCCCATTCTCGCTTTACTGCCAAAGGTACTTTGGCTGTATCTTGCGACGCCTTGGTTACACGAAACGCTACGCCAGAGCGATTCGCAGGGGATCCCTCTACCGGACAGTTCGAGTCAATCCCTGGAATGCAGGCTGCTTGTCCGTTGCCCCCGTCCACTGAAGAGGTATGACACCTCCAGCACTCCGCCTCGGCAGATACTGGCACGACGGTATCCACCGATGCCAAAACCTGGCCCGGGATACCGGTCAGTTTTCCGGTCCTGTCTTTGGCTTGTATGCGCATCAACGGATAGGAGTTGGACCTCCCGAAGTCATCGAAGGGCGCGATCGGGATCCCCTCGGCTGCAAACCACTTCAATCCCACCAGGGTATATCCGAAGGGGAAGCTGATGAAGAACGGATAATCGGTGTTGAAGCGGCCAAACGCCTGAGGTACGTTGGCAACGTAGGGATAAGCAGCGTATGGGCTGATCGAATCCACGCTGGGCATTGCCTGCTGGTCGAGGACGAGCTTTTTGTCACCCAGGTAGAACCTCTCCAGATCAGGCACCGGCAGCCCGAGGTCAGGACTAAGAGCGCTGTTTTGTAAAACATGGGGGGGATAAAATGGGTCGAACGCATCGAATACCAGCCTGTTCCCCGTCCTGGGATTTAGGTTCCAGAAATTCGTCTTATAAACCGGCGAAACCGGGCCCAATTGCAGGGCTGGATCCTTGGGATTGGAAGCGGCGGAATAGAAGACGCTTACATCTGTGTTGTCGAGGATCCGGGGTCCATCGTGCCTCTTGATCACCTGGGCGTGAACCACGTTGAAAAGTGGGAGTATGCTCACAATCCTGTGATCCAGGTCACCGCAATGCATGCCCAGATCGTTGGCAGTAACGATTTGGAAATCTGTCAGGGTCACACGAGGCTTTTCCGGAACTGGAGCAGAAGGTAGGTTGGAACGGTTCCGGGCTGTCGAGTTGATCGAAGGTCCTGCGGCTGCATCAGAGCCGCCTGTTAAGACCAACACAAAAATTATCACCGCGCCTATGCCACAGAGGGCCGATCTCAGAAATTTCAGCATCTTTCCCCCCCTTTCGATCTCGCCCAGGTAAGAAACATGGGCTCCCAGCATTTTATGAATGAAGGGGTGCGTTGAGCCAAAAAGGCACCCCGATCTCCCGACGAGCCCTCTGAATCCCGCAGTTCATCGTAGTCTCCTCTCGAAGGGAGGAGAAGTTCGAAAACCTGAGCGGGACGAAAGGCTCACTTTCCTACAAATCCCACATCTTCCCTATTAATGAATGCGAATTGTACCTTCATCCACCTCCCCGGGTCAAGCATTTTCTCAGCCTCTTGATTGAGATTGACAGTTTCGGAGCCGGTTGGCTATACTCTCCAGGCACAGAGGTTTTCTTTCTGCCCGGAGCATATGAGATCCAGTCGATTGAGTGCTCTTTTTTGGATCAAAAGGAGGAAGACATGATCACAGCGATTGTCATGGTCAACTGCGAGAAGGGAAAGGTCCAATCGGTGGCAGAAGCCCTCCTCGATGTGGAGGGGGTAGCTGAGGTGTACTCCGTAACCGGAGAGTGGGACATCATGACCATGATCCGGGTCAAAGAGTACGACTCCCTCGCCACGGTTGTGCCCCAAGATATGGCGAATATCCCGGGCATCACCCGGACCAACACCCGCATGGCGTTCCGCTGCTATTCCAAGCACGATATGGAGAAAATGTGGGCGAGCTTCATCGAAGCTTGAGCAAAGACCGCTCCCTTTCCGATGCCATCCACAAGGCCAAGCAACAAGGCCTGGTGCCCCTCCTGGCCGACATCAAGCCCCAATCCCCTCGAGAAGGAGACCTGGTCAAACAGAAAGATCCGGTCCAGCTCGCCCGGAGGCTGGCTGGAGCGGGTGCGTGCGCTCTGTCGGTCGTGACCGAACCGAGGCATTTCGGAGGCAGCCTGCAGATGCTCAGAGATGTTGCCCAAGCGGTTTCCCTTCCGGTTCTGAGAAAGGATTTCATCTCCTCTGTGGAGCAGGTCGAAGAGTCCAGCGAAGCCGGGGCCGCCGCCGTTCTGTTAATACTGGCCACAACACCGGAGCGTCTCGTTTCCATGCTCTATCGGCGCATACGAGGACTGGGAATGGAGGCAGTGGTAGAGATCCACAGCCGGCGAGAGCTCGATCTCGCCCTCGCCCTCTCGCCCACCATGATTGGAATCAACAACCGGGACATCCTCAGGCTCGAGAAGGATGAAGGAGACGTGGCCCTTACCGAGGAGCTAGCGCCTTTGGTACCCAAGCCGATCCTTACCATCTCGGAAAGCTCCCTGAAAACAGATGATGATATACGCCGGGCCCTACAGGCCGGGGCGGATGCCGTCCTGGTAGGAACCGCCATCCTTCAATCGGACGATCCGATCGCCCGGGTGAGGGACCTGGTCTTTTGCATGACAGGATAGCTGGTCGAGGAAGAGGATGTCATGACACGGGTCAAGATCTGCGGCCTCATGAGTGAGAAGGACATGGACATGGCTGTCTCTGCCGGGGCGGATTCCCTGGGTTTCGTGACCGAGTACTTTGTGCCCGTGCCCTGGAACCTCCCGCGGCAGCGGTCCTGCGAGCTGGTTGCCGCGGCTCCTCCCTTTGTGACCACCACCGCCGTCGTGGGTGGCGTGGTTGAAGACGTCATCGCGATCGCGCGGACGGTCAAGCCCCACTTCCTCCAGCTCCACGGCGACGAGACCCTGGAGGAGATCAAAGCGATCTCGGAAGCTCTTGCTGACACGGGAATCAAGGTTCTGAAGGCCCTGCGCATCAACGTGGACACCCAGGAGGCCCAATTCTCCATCAAGGATCCGGTGGAGGCCTGTCTCGTGCTGGCTGAGTCCGGCGTGGCAGGGCTGGTCGTGGATTCCAAGACGACCGCGCGTCCGGCGGGAACGGGCGTTCCCCTGGACTGGAGCCTCATCCGGAGGATTTCCACCGGCATCCGCCTTCCCCTCATCCTGGCGGGAGGTCTGACCGTCCATAACGTCCGCGCTGCCATCGAGACGGTCCGACCCTATGGCGTAGACGTGATCAGCGGAGTGGAGAGGCAGGCCGGCATGAAGGATGCGCAGCTGATGCGGGATTTCGTGAAGGCGGCAAAGGACTGGGGCGCGGAGGACACGCCAGAGAAAGGTGGGGAGCAGATGGGCACCAGGCCATGAACCGGCCCTTTACCTTCATGCTGGTGGCACTCAGCCTGGACGGCAAGATATCGCCCAAACGGCGTCCCGGGCAGCCCAACCCCATCGGTCCCCCCTTGATCGATCCCGAAATCATGAAGCTGCACAACGGGAAGCGGGCGGAAGTGGACAGCATCATGGTGGGGCTGAACTGCATCCTGCTGGACGACTCTCGCCTCACCCTTCGGGACGGAGCGGGAAGGAATCCCACCCGCATCGTGCTGGACGGCCTGGCAGAGATGCCGCCCACGGCGAGGGTGCTGAACGGAGAAGCTCCCACCATTTTGGCGGTCACGGAGGATGCGCCGACCGATCGGGTGTCTGCCTTCAAGCGGCAGGGGGTCCACATTGTCAAGGCCGGACGGGGCAAGTACGTCAGCCTGCCTCCCCTCATGGGTATCCTCCACCAGCACTTCGGGATCCGGCGCCTTCTGGTCGAGGGAGGCGGCACCGTCCACCGATCCATGATCGCCGCTGCCCTCTACCACGAGATCCACCTGATCATGTGCCCCTTTGTCATGGGAGGCTCGACTTCCATCACCCCGGTGGAGAGGACCCCCTTTTGGCCCAGAGGAGACATACCCTGGTATCGGCTCGCCAGGGCCGATGTCTTGGGCGATTATCTCCATATCATCTACCAGTCAAAAGACATGCCGGATACCGACCCGGATACAGACCGGAACCTTTGAGGGCATCCGGGCAAGACCATCCGCGCAAAAGCAATCGGGCCGTGAACTGGCCACTAAAAACTGAGGAGCGGAGAACATGGAAAACAGAGAGGAACGCTGGAGGAAATTCGGTGCCATTGTGGTCCGGCTGACCCAAGGGGAGAACATCACCCGAGAAGAAGCCCGGGAATGCTGGCGGCAGATCTGTGAAGAGGAGCAGAGTGACCTCCAGCAGGGAGGCTTCATCGCGGCGCTGAAAGCCAAACCTGAGACCCCGGAGGAGGTGGCCGGCGCTTTCGAGGCCCTCTACGAGCACGACACCTTGAAGGTCGAGGTCAAGGTGCCCGGACCCCTCATCGACAACTGCGGAACGGGCGCCGATACCCTCAAAACGATCAACATCAGCACCGGGGCGGCCATCATCTCCTCAAGCCTGGGGCTGTACGTAGTCAGGCACGCAGCACGGGCTATTTCTTCCCACTGCGGGGCGATCGATGTCATCGAAGCCCTGGGGGTCAATGTGGAATCGGCACCCGAGTTGCCGAAGAAGAGCATCGAAAACGCGGGGATTTGTGCCTGGAACGCCTTTCTCCCCACGGTCCACCCCAAGACGTTAGCCCGGGTCCTTTCGCAGATCCGCTTCGGCTCGACCATCAATTTGGTGGGACCTTTGCTGAACCCGACCAAGCCGACCTATAAGGTGATGGGAGTTCCCACGGTCCAAATGATCGACATCGAGGTGAAAACGCTCAGGGAGCTGGGAATCAAGCGGGCTTTCGTCATGCACGGCCTGGATGAAGAGTCCGGGAAAGGCATGGATGAGGTTTCGACCGTGGGTCCCACCCACGTGGCCGAGCTCAATGAAGACAAGACGATCAAGACCTACACCCTGAGGCCGGAGGACTTCGGAATCCAACGCCCCCGCTTCGAGGATGTAGCCTCCAGTCGGGACGTGCAAAAGGATGCCCTCGCCCTGCTCAAGGTGCTGGCGGGAAAAGACAAGGGTCCGCGGTACGATATCGTATGCCTGAACGCCGCGCCCCTTCTCTATATCACCGGCAAGGCCAAGGACCTGAGGGCGGGTCTGGACATGGCGCGGGAGGCCATAGCCGACGGACGTGCCCTGAAGAAGCTGAGGGATTGGGTCAGCTGGCAGAATGTAACACCGGAGGATGGGCTGCCCATCTTAGAGAAGATGCTGGCTCAGATCTGAGCTTTTATGGAAATCAAGCATTCCAGCTGCTACTTTTGCACCAGCAGAGGCTGCGCCATGAAGGTGTACGTGGAGGACGGCCGGGTGCAGAAGGTCAAAGTCGACATGGACGCGCCCGTCATCCCCGGCGCGTTCTGTGTCCGTCCGCTCCTGGCCAAGGAGTATCAGGAACATCCTTTCCGGTTGAGCTACCCCATGAAGCGCCGGGCCGAGCGCGGGGCCAATCAGTGGGAGCAGATACCGTGGGATCAAGCCCTGGATGAGATTGCCGATCGGTTGAGCCGCATCCGGGAGCAGTATGGAGCCGAAGCCCTGGCGACGCAGCTCCGGCACGGGACGGGGCGCCTGGGATTTCGCCAAGACCCGCTTCATGAACCTCTTCGGAAGCCCCAATCGTTTTGGCGCGGTGACCATCTGCTATGGACCAAGAAGCATGGTCGGGCTCATCACCTTCGGCGGGCCCTTAGCGCCGGACCGAAAACCGGGAAAGACCCGCCTGATGACCCTCTGGGGCCGAAATCCCCATGAAGGGGGGCCTTCAACGTGGCGCAGCTTTCAGAAGGCGAGGCAGGCGGACATGAGGACCATGGTGGTGGACCCTCGCTGTACCGAAGCGGCGCGTCAGGCCGACTGCTGGGTCCAGCTCAGGCCCGGAACCGATGCCGCCCTGGCACTGGGGATGATGCATGTCATCATCGAAGAGGGGCTTTTCGACCGGGATTTCGTCGAAAGACATACCTTTGGCTTCCCTCAGCTGAGAGAGCGCGTCAGGGAGTACCCTCCGGAGAAAGTCTCCCCCATCACCGGCCTTTCCCTATACAAGCTCATGGAGGCCGCGCGATTCTTTGCGGCTCACCAGCCCTCCACGATGGTGATCGGCGTGGCGGCGGAGCACAGCGCGCCCAACAGCATCCAGGCCATCCGGGCCATCAACCTCCTCCTGGCTATCACTGGCAGCATCGACGTAGAGGGAGGGCAGCTCCTTTCCGGTCCCTGCCAGGGGTTCATACCCGATGCCGCCATGGAGCTCAACGATCGGCTCCCGGTCGAGCAACGCAAGAAGCAGATCGGAAGCGACCGTTTCCGGCTCTTGAGCTATCCCGGCTGGGAGCGGGTCCAGGAACAGCTTCGTAAGAGGTGGGGCGATTTGCATCCGGCGGCCGCCTACCTCAACTGCATGGCTCACGCGCCGAGCGTTTTCCGGGCCATGATTACGGGAAGGCCTTATCCGGTCAGGGCCCTGATGGTTTCAGGAAGCAATCCCCTTCTCTCTTATGCCAACACCAAGCGGGTCTACCAGGCGCTCAAGGCCACTGAGCTCCTGGTAACCTTCGATGTCACCTGGACACCGACGGCCCAGATCTCCGATTACGTCCTTCCTGCGGCCTGCTGGATGGAGAGGCCGGACATGGGCAACTTCGCTTCGGTGGGAGCCTATCCCCTCGTTCAGATCGGAGAGGCAGCGGTCCCTGCGAAAGTGCCCGGGCGCTACGAGCGGTGGAACGATTACGAGTTCTGGCGCGCCCTGGGGTTGCGGCTGGGACAGGCGGAGCACTGGCCGTGGGAAACCTTCGAGCAGGTCTGGGAATACCGGCTGAGGGAGCTCATGGAAGCCCGAGGTGTGGGGAGTCTGGAGGAGTTCATTCACCAACAGAATTGGGAAGTAGATCCCCCAGAGGCCGGCCAATTCGCCCGTGGTCCCCTTGCCACGCCTTCCGGAAAGATAGAGCTTTATTCGACCATTTTCGAGCAGTTAGGCTACGATCCCCTTCCCCATTACCACGAGCCTGGGGAGCCGGACGCCGAGTGGAGCCGTTATCCTCTTTTGAACATCAGCGGCGTCCGGGCCATGCCCTACCACCACAGTGAATTCCGCCACGTGGAAGGCTTTCGCAAGCGCCATCCTGATCCCATCGTCGAGATTCACGTCGACCTGGCTCGCCGAAGGGGTATCGCCGACGGAGACTGGGTCTGGATCGAAACCCCTCTCGGTAGAGTCAAACAGCGGGCCCGGCTGACCACTTCCTTCGATCCCCGATATATCTCTACCCAGCATGGCTGGTGGTTTCCCGAAAAATCCCCCGAGGAGCCCTCCCTCTACGGGCTGTGGGACTCCAACATCAATGTCACCACCGACGATGACCCGGACAAATGCGATCCCCTTTCCGGCGGCTGGCCTTTCAAGGGCCCCTACCTTCGCTGCAACATCTCCAAGGCCTGATCTCGGCTATCTTCATCCCCTCTTTTTGGCATCCGTTACTCTTTTTCTCTGAAGACCGCGGGAACCTTCTTAAGGGAAAAAGCCGCCCCCAGGAGGCCCAGGACCCCATTCAGAACAAAAACAGAAGAGAGCCCGATCTTTTGGGCGCAAACTCCCGAGAGGATCGGCCCCAGGCTCATCCCGATGGCATAGAGGGACTGGAAAAAGCCCATGGCTGTGGCTTGCTGCTCTCTCGGAACCGACTGAATCGATAGGCCCATCAGGATGGGAAAGAGAAGCCCCACCCCGATTCCGTTCACGGCCTGGACGAGATAAAGGAGGTGGAGATGACCGACCAGAGGGGTGGCGAAAACCGCTCCCGAAATGAGCAGAAACCCGGCCATGAGAATGAAACGCTCCGCAAGATAGCGACGGACATAGGTCCCGGAAAGGAGCGTCGCGACCGTGTTGGGAAGCATGTACCAGAACAGGAGAACCCCCAGATCTCCCTTGGAGGCTCCCAGTTGCTGAGCGAGGATAGGGGTAAATCCATAAGCCGTGGAGAAGTTGGCGGACTGCATGAGAGCACAAAGGAACGAGGCCGTGAGAAGCACCCGATTGCGGCCTACCTGAAGAACACCCTGCAGCGTGAGGTCTGAACCTGTCTCCGGACGCACCTCGGAGATTCCCTTGGCCAGAAGAAGGCCCAATAGAGACAGGACTCCTCCCACCCAAAAGGGGGCCGTCCATCCCCAGGCCTGGGCGATCTGCCCGCCAGCGTAGTTGGTGGTGATTTGGGCCAGACGGGACGCGCCCATGAGCAGAGACATGGAATGGGCAATGGGGCCGAGGGGAAAATAGCTGGAAAAGAGAACCGTAAAGGGGACCCACATACTGGCGGCGGCTCCTGCGGTGAGCACCGAAAAAAAGAGCATCCAGGCGTTGCCGGATAGGATGAGACCCAGGTTGGCCAGCCCGCCGAAGAGGAAGCCCAACAGGATAAAGGGTTTCCTTCTCCGCAGGCGGTCGGACCAAACCCCCAGGGGAATCCGGAGCAGGATCTGCGAGAGACCGTAGGCCCCCATGACCAATCCCGCAGCCTGCAAGGATCCACTGACATGTTTGGCATAGGGACTCAGAATGGGCATGTAGATATAGATCGCCCCCCAAAAGAGAAAGGTGCAGAGATAAGAGAGGAGGATCGAGGAGCGATAAGCAAAAGCTCCTGGGGCGTCGGATGAGGTCATAGCTGAAGAAAGAGGAGAGGTAGCATAAGGGGAGACTAATTCAGAGGGCCCAATTGGATCCAACCGCCATGGTTTCCATAGAGGGACTTCTGTGCAAAAATACCCTTTCCGGGTGCCCTCCGCACATCATGTCATCTCGGGGCATCCTCAGAAAGGCCGATCCTTAATGGTCCATGCGACGAAATAGATCAGAAAATATTGTAAACATATTTGCTGTCCGCAAAGGCGATAAAGACAGCCACCAAGCCCACGACGGACCAGGCCTGCCAACTCCCAAATCCGAAGGAGACTGCGGCCCCTGCCGCCGCTCCCGTGATAAAAGAGCACCGGGAGGGGGTCAGGTCTTGCCTCTTGACATTTGACGCCTCGGAGTTAGCCCCTTGGACTTGGAGAGCCTTGGAGTGGACGGAATGATGGCCCAGGCCTTGCCAAACATTGCTCCTTCCATCCAGGCCCAGGAAAAGAAGGAATCCTTCTGAAGCGGCATGGGCTCGGAAGGGAAACCAATCAGGATTTTCTGCGGTCAGATCCCCAGATACGCCTTTCGCAGATGGTCGTTGGCCAGGAGATCTTTCGCCTCTCCCTGCAAGGTGATCCTTCCATTCTCCATCACATAGCCCCTCCTGGCCAGGGCCAGGGATTTCTGGACATCCTGCTCTACCAGGAGGATGGTGGTCCCCTGGCGATTGATCGCCTCGATGGCCGAGAAGATCGATTTTACCATTATGGGGGCCAGGCCCAGTGAGGGCTCATCCAGCATGAGGAGTCTGGGGACCGCCATGAGCCCTCTCCCGATGGCCAGCATCTGCTGTTCACCCCCACTCAGGGTCCCGGCCAGTTGGCTTTTCCGTTCCTTTAGCCGGGGAAAGAGCTCGAAGACCTGGCTTAGGGAATCGTCAAACCGCTTCCTGGCCTCAGGCGTATAAGAGCCTAACTCCAGATTCTCCAGGGCAGTCATATAGGGAAAGAGCTGACGGCCCTCCGGAATCTGCACGATGCCCAGATCTACGATCGAGTGGGCGGGTAGATCGTTGAGGTGATTTCCACAAAAAAGGACCTGACCCGATCTGGGTTTGAGGAGGCCGGAGATCGCCTTGAGGGCGGTGCTCTTCCCTGCCCCGTTGGCCCCTACCAGGCTGACGATCTCGCCCTCTTCCACCTCCAACGATACGTCGGAGAGGGCCAGGGCATCCCCGTATCTCACCTCGATCCTCTGGACGCTAAGAAATGACATATTCCTCCCCCAGATAGGCCTTGATCACCCGTTCGTCCTTGGCCACCTCCTGTGGGGTTCCCTCCATGATCTTTTCTCCGTGATGCAGGATCGCGATGCGATCCGATAAGGACATGATGGCATGCATGACATGCTCCACCACAAAGAGGGTAACTCCTCCCTCCCGGATCTTGCGAATCAGGGAGAGGGTTTCATCCACCTCGTGAGGGGTCAGCCCCGCCATCACCTCATCGAGGAGGAGAAGATCGGGTCGGGTGGCCAGGGCCCGGGCGAATTCGAGGCGTTTTCGATCGGGCAGGGTGAGGCTCTTGGCCAGCATCCTTTTCTTCTCCCCCATCCCCATCCCATCCAGGATTTCGGAAGCCTCCCTTTTCGCTTGTTCCGCGCTCCTGATTTTAGAGAATACCCCGATCATCACATTTTCCAGGACGGTTAGATTGCCAAAGGGCTTCACCACCTGAAAGGTTCGGCCAATCCCCAACTGGCAGACCTGATGGGGCTGTCGGATCCCGGAAAAGCCTTGGCCTTTGAATTCGATGGTTCCCGCATCCGGCCGATAGACCCCGGAGACCAGGTTGAAGAGGGTGGTCTTTCCCGCTCCATTGGGACCGATGAGGCCGAAGATCTCTGCCCTCCTCACCTCCAGGTCCACTTCCTTGACCGCGGCCAGGCCACCAAAATACTTCGTCACCTTCCTCGTGCGCAGGATCACCGGATGGGCATCAGCAGTCATCGGGTCCCCTTTGGCCTCTCATTTTACAGCTTACATCCTCAGCCTGCTGCACCCGGACGCCTCCGTGCCATATTCGAACCTCACCAAGTCGCCCCATGAAAACCTACTTCTTCCCCTTGGCTCGCTCCTCCCAGGTCGGCAGGGGCACCACCATCTCTCTCACCGCAGCTGCCTGGGGGTATACCGTGTATTGCTCCTGATTGAACCATTGCATGACCACTGGCTTGGCCCGCAGATCCGTCCCCTGGTTGGGGTGCCCGGGAGGCGCGAACTTCACTCCCCATCCGGTGGGGGTGGTGCCTTCCGGGATGTCGGTTTCCATGGCAGCCTTGCGGATCGCTTCCGGATCCATGGATTTGGCCCTCTTGATCACATCCCACAGGACATTAACTCCCATGTAAGCCCTCAGGGAATGGCCGGACCGCGGCGGGCGTCCGAAGAGCTTTTCGTAACGCCGGGCAAACTCCTTCACCCCCGGGCAGAATTTCTCGTTGACATTCCTGGGCTGGGTAATATCGACGTTCAGGATGTAGTTGATGTCGTCTCCCAGGGCATCGGCCGAGTCCTTGAGACCATGCCCTCCGCCATTTCCGATGAAGGCCTTGACATTCAATTTCAACTCCTTGGCCTGCCGCCAGAACAGGATCGCATCATTGGCGTAGGAGGTGGCCATCAGGATGTCCGGGTTTACGGACTTCAGTTTCATCACCAGCGAGGAGAGGTCCACCGTCTTCGCATTGTAAGGCTCCTCCGCCACCACCCGAAAACCCCTCGCTTTAGCCGTTTTCACTGCGGAGGTCCCCACCGTAGTCCCGTAAAGCGTGTCTTCGTAGATCACCGCCACCTTGGTATCCTGAGGCTTCAGTTTCAGTACGGGGCAGATTTTTTTCTCGCACAACTCCACATCCATGATCCCGAATTCGGATGCCAGGGGGCTGATGCGAAACAAGTAGTTGAACCCCCGCTGGGTGAGGGCATCAGCGATGCCACCCATCTCGAAGCAGACCACCTTGTATTTCTCTGCCACCGCGGTGGAGGCATAGGCGATGGAACTGGAATAGGAACCCACGATCACCTTCACCTTTTCCACGGTGATCAGGCGCTCCGCTTCCGCAGTGGCCGCCTTGGCATCAGGGGCGTCGGCCTTGACAAATTCGATCTTCTTTCCCAATACCCCGCCCTTCTCATTTTGGGCCACCCGGGCAACCTCGGCCCCCCTCCACTCCTCGGTACCCAGCATGGCCAAGGGGCCGGTCATGGGATACAGGGTGCCAATTCGAATCATATCCTCGGCCAGGACCGGGATCGCGGAAAAAAAAGTCAGGGAAAGGCAGAAAAAACAAAAGATTGACAAGCAAAGGACAAACGAATTCCTCTTCATGACTCCTCCTCTCAGACTGAGCTTAAAGCCAAGCGCCTGTTCCATCGAATCAGGCAAGGGAGGTCTCTCCGCTTTCTAACCCTCGATCGGGCCTTCCTCTCGGGCAATCGAGTTGGGCGGGGATTTCTCCTCCCGAGAACCGAACCTTCCCCGAATCAACCCCAGGATCCCCTGGGGCATAAAGGTCACCACCAGCATCAGAATGCAGCCATAGATCACCAGGTGCAAGCCGGCGTACTTTCCGCCCAGCCAAGACCGGAGGAGCTCCTGCAAGGGGGTTAGGACGAAGGAGCCGATGATCGGCCCTGCCGCAGTCCCCATGCCGCCAATCATGGGCACCAGGGCAAATTGAATGGAAAAATCCAGGGAAAACTCACTGTAGGGCTCGATGAAAAGGATGTATTGGGCGTAAAAGACCCCGCCGATGGAGGTTAGGGCAGCGCTGAGAATGGCCGCCTTCAGCTTGGTCGCCGCGATGTTCACCCCCAAGGATTCTGCGGCATTCTCCTCCTCCCGCAGGGCAATGAGCTGGTAGCCAAATCGTGTTTTCTCGATGAAATAGGAGATCAGAAACACCCCTACTGCAAAGGCCAGGACGATGTAAAGGTAGGGCCCCTTTTCCCGGAACGCGAAATTGGCCAGCCCCATCTTCTGGGGAATGGTGATCCCTGCCGAACCCTTGGTGAAATCCTTGAAGTAGATGACCAGAATGCGGAGGACCTCCGCAAAGGCGATGGTGGCCAAGGTAAAGAAGGGACCGCGCAGCCGAAAGCAAGGATAACTGATGACTGCCGCAAAGACCGAGGTTATCAAGATGCCGACCGCCATTCCGGCCCAAGGGTTCAAGCCCGTGTACAGATTCAGGAGGACGCAGCTATAGGCCCCCACGCCAAAGAAGGCGGCATGACCCAAGGAGAGCTGGCCAGCAAAGCCACCTATGATATTCCAGGCTCCTCCCAGGGCGGCATAGAAGAGAATCATGATGAGGAGGTGGAGGACGAAGGGATTTTGTACCACCAGCGGAAAGACGATCAAGGCTGCCAGAGCCAGGAGAAAGAGATATCCTTTGGGATGCCTCAGCCACTCCAGGAGGGACGAAGAGGGAAAGGAGCTCATTTTTCTCCCATTTCCTCCGATCCCACAATGCCGAAGAGACCGGAGGGCTTGAGCAGCAATACCAGAATGAAGATGATGAAATAGACCGCCTCCTTCAACTGGGTAGCCAGGTAGAAGCCGCTGTAAGATTCCACGACCCCGATGATCAGCCCACCCACCAAAGCGCCGGTTATGTTTCCCATTCCCCCCAGGACCACCACCACAAAGGCGGTGAGGACGAATAGCCCTCCCACGGTGGGGAAGACATAGTAGACTGGCATCAATAGGCCCCCGGCAATGCCCACCAAGGCAGTTCCCAGCCCGAAGGTGAGGAGATAAATCCTCCGGATATTGATTCCCATGAGGGTGCTGGCCATGCGATTCTGGGCTACGGCCCGGATCGCCTTCCCGATGTAGGTCTTCTTCAGGAACAGGAAGAGGCAAAAACTGATCAGGATGGAGGCGACAAAGGCTATGAGGCGGGGGATACTGATCAGGAAGTCAGAGGCCGAGAGGGCCTTGGTAGAGTAAGCAGTTCTGATGGACCGGTAGTCTGCGGTGAAGAGGAAAAGGGCCGCGTTCTGCAAGGCCACAGAGAGACCGACGGTGGAAAAGATCTGCATGAAGGAAGGTGCGTTCAAGATGGGATGGATCACCAGGCGCTCGGCAACGAGACCCAGAAGGAAGAGCAAGGGGGTAACGATCAGGAGGGAGAGGTAGGGATCCATCCCAGCCGAATGGAAAAGGAAGTAGGTCGCATACATGGCGAGCATGAGGAATTCGCCATGAGCGAAATTGACGATACGGGTCACGCCAAAGATCAGCGTCAGGCCGATGCTGATCAGCGAGTAAATGCCGCCTTGCAGAAGTCCGTTGATCGTGAGTTGAATGAACTCTTGCAGCATTCGGGGCTCATCTATTGGGATAAGAAAACAGTCGGGTATCCTTGTTTTTCAGTGGCGCACTAAATCAGAACCTACCCTATTTGTAAAGAGAAAACTGGGCTTCGTCAGCTGCTCCCCATGCCCTCCTGCCCCGTATGAGCAAACGCCCTTTTCATTTGACAACCACGTCTCCTCCATCGATAATCCAGTTTGCCAAAGGCGGAGTTTACCAATAAGACCCAGCCCATGGCAGAGCCTCAAGGCTCAAGGGAGATCTCATACCGGGAGATCAAATTCCGGAGAGGACGATGCGCTACGATTTCGATCAGGTCAGAGAAAGAAGGGGAACGGACAGCATCAAGTGGAAGAAATATGGCGATGACGTCCTCCCCTTATGGGTGGCGGATATGGACTTTTCCCCTGCCGAGCCCATCCTCCAGGCCCTTCACTGCCGAATCGACCAGGAATTCCTGGGCTATACCCTGCCGCCCGACGAGCTCCGGCAGCTGATCCGGGAGAGGCTCCACCGGGTGTACGCATGGCAAATCCAGGATGAGGAAATCCTCTATCTTCCCGGTTTGGTGACAGGCCTCAATATCTCCTCCCTCGCCTTTGCCGGGCCGGGAGAGGGGATATTGGTCCAGCCGCCGGTTTATCCTCACTTCGTCAAAGATCCCATCCTCCGCGGCCGGGCCCTCATCGATCCTCCCCTGGTCCCGAATGGGGATACCTACGAGATCGACTTCGACGCCTTCGAGAGATCTATCACCGATCGGACCAAGCTCTTCATCCTCTGCAATCCCCACAACCCGGTAGGACGAGTTTACAGGCTGCAGGAGTTGGAGCAGATGGCCCAGATCTGTCTGCGTCACAACCTGACCATCTGCTCCGACGAGATCCACTGCGACCTCCTCTATCCCGGCTTCCGGCACATCCCCATTGCCACCTTGAGCCCCGAGGTGGCGGATCGGACCGTGACCCTCATGGCACTGAGCAAGACCTACAATTTGGCAGGCCTGGGATTCGGATTCGCCATGATTTCGAATCCCGAATTACGGAAGACGTGGGCGATTACCAGCCTGGGCGTGATTTCCGGCGTCAGCATCATGGCCCATGTAGCCGCTCTCGCCGCCCTCCGAGAGGGAGGAGAATGGCTGGCCCAGGTCCTGCTCTACTTGAAGAAGAATCGGGATTACCTCTCCCGTTACATCCAAGAGAGCCTTTCCGGCATGCAGATGACCCGAATGGAGGGCACCTATCTGGCCTGGCTGAATTGCCGCGAAGCCGGGATTCCAGGAGATCCTTTCGAGTTCTTTCTCAAGGAAGCCAGGGTCGCTCTGATGGACGGGAAGGAGTTTGGGAGAGGAGGAGATGGGTTCCTTCGACTGAACTTCGCCTGCCCTCGCAGCACCCTGAGCGAAGCCCTGGAGCGGATGACAGCGGCCCTGAAGAGGGTCTAAGACAGAAACAAGGGCTACCCGCCCACCAGAGGCCTGACAATTCAAAATGCAAAAGAAAAGGAGGAGATTATGAGGGAATTGACCTTGGTAGAAGTGGAAACCCTGTTGAAGGAGGCAATCGCCTATTCCCAATCCATAGGGCGGCCCAGTTCCGTAGCAGTGGTCGATATGGGAGGGAACCTTCGGGGCGCTTTAAGGCCGGAGAGAGGCCGCATCTCAAACATTCTCTTCGCGGAGAAGAAGGCCTGGACTGCGGTGGCCTTCCAACGGCCCACCGAAATGGTGCGGGAGATCCTGGTACCCGGGGCGATGGCCTATGGCCTTCAGCATACGGATGAGCGTATCTGCATGGTGGGCGGAGGGTATCCCCTCATGGACGAGCAAGGCGACCTGATCGGTGGGATCGGGGTCAGCGGTGGACTGGTAGAGGAAGACGGGGACGCCTGTCTGGTTGGGATGAAGAAGCTGGGATTCAAAACCGATTTTGTCAACCCCCTAGCCCCCAAGAAGGAGGAGAAATAGAGAGACCGGGTCAGGGTGCCTCGAACCGTAAGTCATTTCTGATGAGGGAGGAATCGAGTCGGTGACGATGAACAGAAGGAAGTTCCTAAAGACCAGCGTAGCAGCGCTGGGAGCGACAGCCCTGGGTGAGGGAATCCCCTCTCTCTTCGCACAGAAAGCTTCCACCGCCGCGGCCGCGGGATCCGCTCCGGAATACGAGATCTACGCGCTAAAATATGCCGGGCCTTT
Organism: uncultured Methylomirabilota bacterium; assembly: GCA_963718295.1. Classification (GTDB taxonomy): domain Bacteria; phylum Methylomirabilota; class Methylomirabilia; order CAVQYV01; family CAVQYV01; genus CAVQYV01. The sequence continues at coordinate 428,318 of CAVQYV010000003.1, forward strand.
CCCGAGGAAACTCGCCATGGTGCTCTGGAACGAGGGATGGGATCAAGATATCGAAGTCAACTATTACATCTGGGCGATCAGGGGCAAAAACGGGGAGACCATCGTGGTAGACGCAGGCTGTGGAAACACCCTGGCCGCCAAACGAAAACTGAAGAACTTCGTCAATCCGGTAGATGTCTTGGCTCGAATCGGGGCAGACGCAAGTAACGTGACCCAGGTGATCATTACCCATATGCATTTCGATCACATGGGGGGAATGGAGATGTTCCCGCAGGCATTCCCCAAGGCTACCTTTTACCTCCAGAAGAAGGAGTATGATTTCTGGGCCAAACATCCCTTCGTGAAGCGACCACCTTTCAACCGCCTGGCAGATGAGCTGGCAATCCAGGCCACAGCCGAGCTGGAAGGGACGGATCGTCTGGTTCTGATCTGTGGGGATCAAAAGATCATGCCCGGCATCGAGGTCCTATCCTCTCCAGGACACACCATTGGCCTGCAGACCGTAGCGGTCCATACGGCCAAGGGGACGGCGATCGTCGCCTCCGATTGCGTCCATTATCACCGGGCCTTCCGGGAGAACAACACGAGCATCCTCATTACCGATCTGGTCGCGTGGATTGAATCCTACGACAAGCTGAGAGCGAAGGCCTCATCTGTCGACCTGGTATTCCCGGGCCATGATATGGCTATGGCGACCGATTATCCCAAAGTAGCGCAGGATGTGACCCGGCTGGTTTAGGCGGGACGATCCATTTTCAAGGAGGGCGAAGCCAAATCTCAGTGCTTCGAAAAGGGGGGTAGGGAGGGGGAGGAAAAGGTGGGCCTGGTTGTGCTCAGCTCAGGCCTACCGGGGCTGGATTCAGCCGACGGCCGATGGCGGAGGCGGTGCTGAGGAGCTATTCAAGGAAGGTAAATCCGCAATGTAAGCTGACGATGGAGTTGAACTCTGAGTGAGCCTCTATCTGGTCCCTGGCCAGAACAGGAGGCTCATTTCTTTTCTCTCTTGCAGAAGGGCGGATTGTCCTTTTTTGCGTGATGATCCTCGCATTTCTCGCAATCACCATGGCGCTCACATTCTTCGTTGGGGCATTCACACAGCTTCTCTTCTTCGCTTTTCATGAGTGAAAACCAGCGCTTTCAATGGGAGCCAGGCCGGCCCTGAAGATCTCTATCCAACACCGGCCTTCGCCCTCGGGCTGTAGTCGAGCCCCTCAAGCCTGACCGGACGCCGGCCCCAATCCGAGTCGCGGCAATATCGAAACAGATTCTCCATATACTGCTCGACCCGCGGAGGATGGATCCCCAGCGGGCCCAGGAGCTCGCCAGCCACGGTGGTGTCGAAGATGGTCCGCGTCGAGAAGTAGGGGCGATAGACCTTCCCAGTTCGAAGGACCTTGCGCCGCTTCCCCCAGATCACAGCGAGGAGAAGGGGCTTCAATAAGGCCAGAAACAGGACTGGATTCACGAAACAGGGAGGAGCCACGCCGAAGTAGTCCGCCGCAGATTTGGCGATCTGCCCCACCGAGGCGGAGCTTTCGGGTCCAGCGCAGAGGTGGACGGTGCAGCCGATCGCGCCCTCCTCGAATGAAAGATGGGCAATGGCCTCCGCCACGAAATCCACGGGAACCATGTCCACAATGGCATCCGGGAAGCCCGGCACCAGACGCCAACGTTTATTGGCATACACCCTGAGTGGCCAGTACAGGGCCTTGAAGCTCGTGGTCACACCGCTCCGTGAATCCCCCACGATGATGCTCGGGCGCACGATAATCGCGGGAAGTTGATCTGCTACGCCTTTGACGAGCTTTTCCGCCTCGAATTTCGAAAGCTCGTAGGCGTTTCTGAATTCCTGTCCTGCCTCTAATTCGTCCTCCCGGACGATCCCTTCTCTTCTTCCAGCCACAAAGGCGGTACTGACATGGGTGAAGCTTCTTATATCTCCCGCGCGATGCGCCAGTTGAGCCCACTCCATCATATTGCGGGTGCCGTCCACATTGATGCGCCGCAGCTCCGCGAGAGATGCGTCGAAGTGAACCTTCGCCGCCACATGGATGATCCGGGTGCTTTCCCGGGCATGCCTTTCATACGCATCGGCCGAAAGACCCAGCTTCTCCTGGGTGAGATCGGCCGGGGCCACTTCGATGCGTTCCAGGACCTCCTTCCTCTCCTCGGGTGGGAAAGAGTGGGCCACAAGCGCGGCGACCCGCTTGTCCGCTCCCTGTCCACGCCTGCCTCGCACGGGCAAACAGAAGCGAGCGTCCTTACATCGCCGGTACAGGCAGAGGAATACCTGCCACCCCAGAAATCCGGTGGCTCCCGTGATCATGATCCGCTCCGCCGCGGCCCGCTCTCTTGACGCTAAGGATTGATCCATCTCGATTTTTGCCATCAACTGGCACCTGCGCTCCGTGCTGCGAGCTTCTCCCGAAAATCCCGACTCGACATGCGACAATAGGGGGAATGACTCTCATAAAGGCTGTCAGAGACCATCGACTTCCATATTGCAGAAAGAGGGTGCAAGCGGACGTTGCCAAAGGAGTAAGGGGTAAAATCACAGGGGGAAACATCCCCGTTCGCCCGCAGGTGAACCTGGACTACCCCTGCTGGACATCCCTCCGCGATGCATGGGTAGGTCATGCTCATGAACATGGTCTGGTGGATGATCCTGGGGTACTCCCGCTTGTCGTTGTAGATCCGGCGAAGGTTCCCGATCGCCGTGATCTCCTCCTTGTCCAGTGCACAGTCATGGGCCTCGTGAAGTCGTCCCGTCGGGATGACATCGAAAATGAACATCTCCAGTACCTTGAGCTCACGACCGAGCTCCATCAGCGCATCGATCTGCCCGGATTCGATCTTCTCCCTCGTGGCGTAGGTCGAGATCCCGGTCAGGATGCCCGCCTCCTGACACAGCCGGATGCCGTTGATCGCCTTTTGAAAGATGCCTGGACGATTTCGGTTCTGGTCGTGAAGCTCCGCATCGGCATAGTCCAGGCTGAAGAAGACCCCAAACAACCCCGCGTCTTTCAGTCCTCTCACGACTTCAGGGGTGAAAAGCTCACCGTTGGTGAACATGGTGCAGACGCTGCGTTTCTTGTCCACGCTCCTGACCAGATCGCACAATTGGGGATAAAGAAGGGGCTCGCCCCCTGTCAGGACAACGCAGGTGGTACCCAAATCCACCGCCTGATCAATGGCGCTGCTAAGCTCGGCAAAGCTCAGGGCGCCGTCATTTTGGGTCATTTTTTCGCGATAGTGATGGGCCGAGCAGTGGAGACAGTCACACTGGCAATTGTAAGTAATGGCAGCGGTGATCGTATGGGGGATGCGCTTGCCCCATGGATCTTGCCTTCCGCCGGCGGACAGGGCAGCGGGGGTCGCCAGGTTCTCCGCAATGATTCGCAGCCTGCGCTTGGCTGCTGGCGATCCCAGCGGTGGACTGAGCAAGGAGAAGGCCTTGAGGCCCGGAGCCACCTCGATGAGGGGCCTGCCCTCGATGAAATAATTCTCCAGCGCCTCTCGATAGCTCTTCATCTTGCTGCGGATCTGGGTGCTTTTCCATCTCTTCAGGACCTGTTTCATGGCTTTCTCCTGTCCGCGTACACATGATCAATGGATGGTAAAGAACCCTGTGCTTCCGCACAGGGCACTAAAGACCAAAAGCAAACTTCAAAAACCCTTATGGCAAGCCGAACCCGTTCCTCCCAGTGCTTCCGCACCGGGTAGCCAGGGTGTCTTTCATGATGCTGATTCCGGGAGTGATGGAGGGCACTGGCAGGAATGACAGCGATGGATGGTCACCCGTATTCGTTGAGCGGTCCGCTCATGCTTAAGGCCAAAGAGGACCTCTTGGCCTTGCAGTGAGGAGGGAATCGATTGGAAAGAAGGGAGGCCGCGAGCGGTGCAGACCGCTCGCGGCTACAAATCGACAGGTCACGCCTGCAAGGCCTCGTGGACCTTGCCGACCATCTTGGCGCCCGGATTGACCAGGGTCTTGTCGCCCTCGTCTTTCCACTTCGAGGGACACACCTCGTTGGCTTTCCGTGCCATATAGACATTCGCCTTAAACTTCCGCATCAGCTCGTCGATATTGCGGCCGAGGTTGTAGAAGTTGATCTCCATATTCAAGAGGACACCCTCGGGGTTGATCATGAAGGTGCCGCGTAACGCCAAGCCCGTGCCCTCATCGTAGACCCCAAACATGCGAGAGATCTTCCCCGTGGGATCGGCCGCCATCGGATATTTAACCTGGGCGAGCTCTTTCTCGCCATTCCGCCAAGCCAGGTGGACAAACTGGGTATCGGTGCTCACGGTCACGATGTCGCAACCCATCTTGACGAAACGCTCGTGCTGCTCTGCCAGAGCAGCGAACTCGGTGGCTCAGACGAAAGTGAAGTCCGCGGGGTAGAAGAAGAGGATCGTCCACCGCTTGTTCTTGGTCTGCTCCTGTAGGCTGACCGAGCCGAAGTCTCCGGTGATCGGGTCATAGGTGGTGAGCTGGAAATCCGGGACTTTCTGCCCGAGCTTTAGTCCGCATACCGCTTCTGACATACTTCCTCCCTTCCTTCTCCCAAGTGAAGCAAAACCGCTGCCGGGTATAGTGAAGTTCCCCATCCTCACACGCCTCATCTTTCTAAAGCAAAAGCTTTCAAAAAGCAATTAGAAAAATGGAAGGCCGCTGAAGGTAAACCGCGGCGTTCTCCATCCTATTCCTCTGTCATCGCCGCAGGATAGGTGCCCAGATTATCAGAAATAGAAATGGATTCCCGCGCCGAGGTACTGGATCTTGATCTTGTAGAACTGGCCGTCGGGAGAATAGCCATCGTAGTACTGCAGGAGCAGCTGCAGGTTACGTCCCAAGACCTGGACGCTATCGAACTGGATGCCAGCGCGCACCGAGAAGTCGGCCCGCCAACCGTGCTCCTGGTGATTTTTCACATCCACGCCCCCGACTGGCCTGATGAGACCCTTCCCGAATGCCCAGGGGCTCCTGAACTCGATTCCAACCTGAGTGGACCAGGGTTTGATGTCCGTATCCTTTTGATTGAATATGAATCCACCCCCGCCATAGAGGCGAAATCCGTGAATGAGTTCGTAGGAGAGTCTCAAATCTGTGCCCTCGAGGCTCAAGTCAACCCGGTCGACGCCGCCCCGCAGGAGAAACGCATCGCCCAAATGAGAACTTTGATGATAAACCCGCGCCATGGCCGAGAATTGCTCCCTGCGGTAGCAGCCGTGCAAAGCCACCCAGTAATCCGCGTTGATGAGATCGTGCGAATCCGCATCCAGGTCGAAAATCGCGAACACCCCCGCCTGCAGTCCGACCTCTGATTGTCCGGCGAAGGGGCCATGTAACCTGTACAGAGAGAACACCTCCCCTAAGCTGATTGCACCCCCAGGCCTCAGGTCCTCGTCGTTTATGTAGTAGTCGTAGGAGGCGGAGAAATGGAGCCAACGTGGATCTGCCAGGAGCGCACTGAAGAGGTTTCTTTCGGGAAGCCAGCCAACCGGCAATTCCCATTGGCCATTCTGATGTGGAGTTTGATCGGGAGCCTGATCCAACTGTGGTGCAGAGGCACTGCCGGAGAGAATAGGGACGACCTCCTCTTCTTCGAGTGCGGCATCCTCCTCCGCCTGCGAAGATGTAAGGCCCTGCCCTCCCGGCAAAGAAAGGGGCCTCGAGTGAGACTCCAGCGCAAGGCCCTGCGCCAGATATCCCTGCAAGCGGAACTCCTCAGGAGATTGCCCTGCTGCCAATGAGGCCAACAGCAACAATGAGGCAAAGGGAGATAGAGATCCAAATAATATCTTCATTCGGTAAGCACCCATCGGAAGATCTTCAAGGTCGATTCGCCTCCTTTGGCCTGAAGAATGCCTTTCCTTTCACCCTTTCAGTCAGTTTGGCTCTCACTTCTTGCTACTGAGAGATTCGGAGCAACTTGTGGGAGGGGCTCTCGCACTTTATCGTGGGGGACTATACCATCTATCGAGAAAGTCCGCAAATGGCACGCCAGACCCTCGTCCCAGGCGGTCGTAGGGAGGGCTTTGCGGAAAGCCGAAGGAAATGGGATTTCCTAATGCCCTTTCATTTGACAACCGGGCCGCAGGCAGGGATAATGAGGCAATTCCAGAACCTACTTTGATTGGGGAAGAGGAGACCCAGAAATGAACGGAATCAATCATCAAATTGCAGAAGCCTTATCCCGTATTCGGGAGACCAAGCCTCTGGTCCACCACATCACTAACCTGGTGGTGATGAACGACACCGCCAATGTCACCTTGCATGTAGGGGCGTTACCAGTGATGTCCCGTGCACCGGAGGAAGTGGGGGAGATGGTCCGTATGGCCGGGGCCCTGGTACTCAACCCGGGAACCCTCACCACATTCGAGATCGAGTCCATGTTCATCGCAGGCCGGGCTGCGAATGAGCTGGGAATTCCCATCGTGCTGGATCCCGTGGGTGCAGGCGCCACTCGGTTCCGGTTGCAGATGAACGAGCGCCTGCTGGATGAACTTCGGATCTTCATCCTCCGGGGAAATGCGGGCGAGATCGGTGCATTGAGCGGTGTGGGAGGTGAGGTGAAGGGCGTGGAGAGCATAAAAGGGGTGGATGATCCGGCAGCCGTGGCACGAGCCATGGCTCATCAACGACAGATGGTGATCGCTATCGGCGGCAAGCGGGATATCCTCTCCGACGGCAAGCGAATCCTGGGGGTCGACAATGGTCACCCCTGGCTGACCACCATTACCGGAACCGGCTGCATGGCCACCACCATGATCGCAGCCTTTGCCGCCGTGGAGCGGGATTACCTGATCGCAGCAGCCGGAGGCCTGGCCTGCTTCGGCCTGGCGGCAGAAATGGCCTCCCTAAAGGCCAATGGCCCGGCCAGCTTCAAGCTCGCGCTCCTGGATCAGATCTACCACCTCAGCCCGGAACAGCTTTCCCAGGGCGCACGGGTAGTGGAATTAGACGCGGAGACCTAATGGAAAAGGAGGACGCAGAACACGATGCCCTCTCATTCCCATCCCAGGATCTGCAGGAATTCCATGATCAGTCGATAGGTCAGTCCCCACAAAACGGGCTTCTCCAAAGTCGGGAGGCGAATGGCAGGGGACTTCATCACCTCATCCTGAAAGCGGAACACGGCTGTCATTCGCGACTGGGGTTCGACCAAACAGTCAAGGGGAACCCAGAAAGCGTCTCTCACTTCTTCGCTGAGGCGGAGCAAGTCAACCTCTTTGACCCCATAGACAAAGCAGGAGACCCGAATGGGCAGGCGGACGCCGGCGATGTCAGACAGGCGGCCCAGACATCGGGCCTTTCGAAGATGGATACCAGTCTCCTCTTCTGTTTCCCTCTCTGCTGCGGCCTGGGGGCCGGCGTCACTCTCCTCTACCTTCCCTCCGGGAAACCCCAGATCCCCCGACCAGGGATCGGAATCGCGGGCTGCCCGCTCCACAAAGAGGATCTCCAGGCCCGAGGCCGCCTCGCGCAGAAGGAGCGCCACCGAGGCGTGGGTGCGCTGACCCTGGGGGAGAAGGGTCGGCCTGTGAGAGGTCAGACAATGCTGAATGTCATCAAACGTGGTGACTCTTCGATTCCGGGTATGTTCCACTTGTGGTCACTTCTCCACCCTGGGAAGCCTCCCCTGGTCCAGGTATGCCTCTCGTACAGCAAATCTCCAGCCATCTTCCGTTTTGACAAACTCATCCTCATAAAGGCCCGTGGATATCACTCGCGGCGTGGGCTCCCCCCGCACCTGTCCGAGCAACATCACATAAGTCACACCCCGTACCTGGTCAGCGTTTACCCGGGTGAGGATGGTGTTCGTCTGCAAGTGCCTGGTCTGGATTCCCTGATCGGTGAAGTACTTGAGCCGGATCGCCACATGCTCCCGTAGCTTCGTTCGCGAATCCAGAACGATAGGTTTCTCCGGCAAATGCGCGACCCACCGGCAGTCCTCGGTGAACAGGGAGACGAAGCCCTCGAGATCCCGGGCGTCTACGGTATAGCTGTATCGATAGATGAGATCCATAATTTCGCTGCGGTCCGGGTCGCTGACGCTTCTGTACTGGGCTCTTTCACTCGCCCGGGCCGTGGCATCTGCCGGTCCGTTTTTCGCTTCCGTCCCTTGGTAAGAAATTATCCCTATCACCACTGCCAAGGCGACTGCAGTCACCAGTTTCAGTTTGCTCATGGAGTCCTCCTTTGGATATTTCCTGCCAATGAATGCCGGGCTTGGGTGGCATTTCCACTTGTCCCCGGCCTTTTTCTCGTTTGAATTTTAGGAGAAAAGCGGTATATGAGTTGAGGGCTGAAAATCCGGGATATGCGAAAACGAATTCGCCATGATCCGAACCACTTGAGAGGAGAGAAAACCCATGAATACCTATCGAATCCGGCCGCTGGCGCTTGCCAGCGTCGAAAATGATATGTCCGTTTTCACCTATCGATTTCACTATGGGAGAAAGATCCAGACCCCCTACTATATCTGGTACATCGAGGGGGCGGACCAACACATCCTGATCGACACAGGTGCCGACGCCCAGATGGCCAGAGACTTCCGGGGATTCCCTGCCCAGGATATCGCTTCATTTGAGGATGCCCTGGCCAGCCTGGAATTGAAACCAGAGGACATCGATATTGTCATCCAGACTCACCTACAGTGGGACCACTGCGCCAATACCGCCAAGTGTAAGAATGCGGAGGTGATCGCCACCGAGACGGAATTGCTCTTTGCCTTGTCTCCCCACCCGATCCTCGCCCCCACCTATCGGAGAGACCTGCTCAAGGGTCTGGACTTCACCCTCGTGAAGGGCCCCCATGAGGTTGCCCCCGGCATCGAGCTGATCCCCGCCCCTGGCCATACCCCCGGCACCCAGGCGGTCTCCGTCCAGACGGAGAAGGGCAAGGCGATCCTCACCGGGTTTTGCTCTGTCCGGGAGAATTTCGAGCCGCCGGAGGCGGTGCGGGAGATCCTGCCGGTGATCGCGCCGGGGATCCACCTCGATGCCGTGGAGGCCTTTGAGACGGCCCTGCGCATCAAGAGCATGGCAGACATCTTGATACCCATGCACGATCCCTCTTTTATGGGTCAAAAAGAGCATCCCGTAGCTTCTTCGCGAGTTTCAGGCTAATCTCACCAGCTTACGGAAGCTTCGAAGCTCCCGCGGCGGATCGAGCTTGCTGCCGGCAAAGGCGAAGGAGACCTCCCCTACGTAGATACTGCCGCGGGAGTCAGTCGCGATGCCGTGAGGAGCCCAGAACTGATGGGGTTCGTCCCCGGGCCGGATGTCGCCCAGGCGCGCCAGGCGCTCTCCCTTCAGATTATAGATGCTCACCCGAGGGCCCAGATTGGGGTACTGCTCATTGATCGGCATCCCCGGCGCGAGTTCCCCAATGTAGCAAAGCTGCTCCCCACCCCCGCCGAGATGAAGGCCGCAGGGGCGGTGCAGGTTATTCCACTGGGCCATGTATTTCCCCTTCGAATCGAAAGTCTGAATCCGGTGATTCTCCCGGTCCGCCACATAGACATAACCTTCCTGGTCCACGCAGACACTGTGAACCAGGTTGAACTCTCCGGGGTCGGAACCGGGCTGACCCCAGGAAAAGAGGTATTTCCCATCTGGCGAATACTTGTGAATCCGGGAATTCCCATACCCATCGGCCACATATAGGTCGCCGGTCTTGGGATCCAGTGCCACCTTGGTGGGGCGATTGAAGGGCCGTCCTTCTTGAAAAGGGGTCGCCTGACCCGGCGTCCCCAGGGTCAGGAGCAACTTCCCTTCCGGCGTGAACTTCCGGATTACCTGGGCCAGATCATCTGCGCAATAGAGGCTATCATCCGGGCCGATGGTGATCCCGTGGGGCCGCTGAAATATGCCTTCCCCCCAGGAGTTGAGGAAGTTGCCCTCTTCATCGAAGATGGTCAGGGGGTGCTCGCCCCGGCAGAACACATAGACGCGGTCCTGGGTGTCGACCGCCACGTCCACCACTTCCAGAAAAGACCAGCCACCCGGCAGCTTGGCCCAATCGGTCCGGACCTCATAGATAAAATTGCCACTCCCCATCTGAGTTGTCATCCTCGGTGCCCCTTTCTTGTCGGATCGAGATCGCCCTCCCATTCCGCTCTATCCTGTGTAGACCCCCAGGTCCTGATACTGCCCCTTGCTATCCTGCCGACGCATCCTCAGAAACCTGGGCGCCATCTTGTAATGTCGGCGGCAGGCCTCAATCGCCTCGCCCACCACCTGGATCCTGCTTAAATCGCCCTCGCCGAAGCCTCTATCCCAGAGGTGGTTGAGATAGCGGATGTCATCGAAGTCCGCACCCATGACCTCGGTGCCCACCCGGTCCACGGCCAGAAAATCGGTGCCCGCGACCGCCATCCGGTGGTCCACCGGCTCTCCATCCACGGGCCCATTGCCCTCCATTCCCTCGAAGCCATCCAGGATCCCCAGGTCGATGTGCAAATGTTGCATCAAGGTGAAGAGGTTATGGTCGAGGACCCGATTGCCCGCCTCGCTCGGGTGCATCCGGTATTTGTCCATGACCATGATGGATCCCATGATCACATTTTTGGCAGTCAGGGTTACCCCCACCTGGAGATGGGTCTTTGGCCTGGTGAGGGAGATGATGTAGCTGTTGGAGTCCACCATAATCTGGGCAACCTTCACCGGGTGAGGCTTCATATCGGGATGGATCACGTAAACCACCTTCCAGGACTCGGGATCATTCAGATCGACGAGTTCAAGGCCATACTGCTTGGCCAATTCCAGGTAATCATACTCCCGAAAGCCCCTCGCGGTGGTACCCCAGGTAGCCCCCTCCGCTACCGCGATCCTGCGCTCCCCTCGATCCTTGAGGAATTCCACGACCGCCCGCGTCGCATCCCGGTGTGTAGCACACAGGGGTATGTAGGTGGAAACGAAGTTGACTTTGATAATCGGACGCCGGCCCTTGAGGTCGATCTCATCGGCAATCAACTCCAGGGCTCTTCGAATATTCGCCTTACGGTCATCACCTTTCATTAGGGCCACTCTCGCCATCCTTCTCATCCCCCTACTATCTTCCTCAATGCCGCCCCCCTTGCAGGTCTTTGGCTGCAAATCCGCAGGCAATCCCTGCATCCCTTCGTCTTGGTCATCACCGGCTCGTGGTCCGCGAGATGCGTCCTGTGGGCGGGGAGCCTCACTCCCGTCCACATTTTTTGCCGCCGCCCCCAGGAATGCCCACTGGAGCCTTCGCAGCGAAACGCTACTCCTTGCCTTGCTTCCCATACTCGACCCTATTCTTTCCTTTGTTCTTCGCCGAATACATCAAGGCATCGGCCATCTTAATCAGCTCATCCACCGTGCATTCTCGATCCTCGCAGGTTACCACCCCGATGCTGAATGTGACGGCTGGCCTCTGGCTCTCATTGGAAAGCGCCTGGAGAACGACCTTCCGAAGTCCGTTCACCACAGCTTTTCCTTGCTCAAACCCGGTTTCCGGCAGAAGGACTGCGAATTCATCTCCCCCGAGCCTGGCCACGATGTCGCTGAGCCGCAGATTCTCTCTGACCGTGGCGGCAAACAAGCGTAAGAGCTTGTCGCCTTCGCTGTGCCCGAAATCGTCATTCACCTTCTTGAAGTCGTCCAGGTCGAGATAGGCAAGGGTCACCGGATGATTGTATCGATTGCTCCGATAAATCTCGGTGCTGCCCAACTCGTAGAAGTATTTCCCATTCGCCACCCCCGTCAAACTGTCCGCCCTGGATAATTCCTTTTCCCGCTCCAACGCCTTCTTCAAAGCCGCCAGGGCAAAGGCAACCATGAGAAAATAGCCCAATCCCACTCCCACATCCACACATTCCACAAATGGAGGGAGGCATGTTGCAGGGTTCGTCCCAACATCAGATCAGTCCCTAACCAGACCATCCCGCTCAGGATAGAGGCTAGAATGCCCCATCCCCTTCCCACAAACCAAGCGAGCACCGAGATGGGAAGGGAATAGAAAATGGAGACGGCCAACTCCTCCCCGGTGAGGTAATCCATGATTCCCAGTATCGCCAGGAATAGGAGGGCGAACGTGATCAGAAACCACCTGGACTGCCTATCCAGATATTCGATGACCCTCTTCATGACTCGGCCTTACCTCCCATGCTGAAGACCTGCCAAAATGGACTTGTTCAGGAATTCTCCATCCCGGTCAGGGTCAGAACCCCTTACCCCTTTTTGTTGGGACCGGTTCATGGGCCTTACGGCCATAGACCCTCTCGTAGGCCTTGCAATACGGACAGAGGCCTGCCTCGATGCCCTTGACGAACCAGAAGGCGAGCCCTCGCTGTCTCTTCCGGGCATGGCTGCACACCGGGCACTGCAGGCACCGCTCTGCCATCTTCTTGTCTTTCTCAGTGATCTGTCTTTTCATCGTTTATCCCCTTATCCCCTCCTCGTGGCTTCTTCTTCTAAGATAAATCGCCCCCAAAAGCAATGAAAATCAGAAATGGCTGAGGCCATTCGGGCCGGGGGGAAATCCTTGGAAAAGAAAAATCCCACCCCCGAGGGCACATCCAATGGATTTAACCGGGGAACTTTCGGGACGGTCCGGTTGTCTAACCAGACACCAAGAAAAGAGCGGCCCTCTTTCCTCTGATCGATATGGGGCAAAAGCAAATAGCAGACCATTAGGTCCAGCTTCACATTCTCCGTCTCACAATTCAAAACGCTAAAGGAGGAGGACCATGAAACCGATCCGCTGCAAATTGGCAACTCTCATCTGGGGCACCCTGCTGTTGATGGCGGGCCCCGCCGTAACTCAGACCACCCCGGCCCAAGAGCCAGAGGAAGCCGACCGAACCCTCTCTCCCTATTTCTTGGTAAAGAGCGAGGATGCAGAGGTGGACGCGCTCCCTCTGAAATCGACCTCTGCCCAAGTGAATGTGGCAGGCGTGATCGCCGATGTGGTGGTCACCCAGGTCTATCAGAATGAGGGCAAGAGGACGCTGGAGGCGATCTACGTCTTCCCTGGTTCCACCCGGGCTGCAGTCTATGGAATGAAAATGACCATTGGCGAAAGAACCATCGTCGCCGAGATCAAGGAGCGCGAGCGGGCGAGGCGGGAATACGAACAGGCCAGGCAGGAGGGCAGGAGCGCTTCCCTCTTGGAGCAGCAGCGTCCCAATGTATTTCAGATGAATGTGGCCAACATATTGCCAGGGGACACCATCAAGGTGGAGTTGAGATATACCGAGCTATTGGTACCGATGGGTGGGATCTATGAGTTTGTCTATCCTACCGTGGTCGGACCCCGATACTCCAATCAACCCGCCGCGGCGGCCCCGCCCTCGGAGACGTTCGTGAGCCTCAGTCGAACGATGTGGGTACAAAATCCTTACCTGCGCCAGGGGGAGCCTCCCACCTATTCGTTCCACCTCAGCGCCAACCTAACAGCCGGCCTCCCCATTTCCGAGATCACCTGCCCGTCCCACAAGGCAAGTATCCACTATGGCCCCTCCTCCGCTTCCGTAACGCTCCATCCTTCCGAAAAATATGGAGGCAATCGCGATTTCATCCTCAAATATCGCCTGGCAGGCGGCAAGATCCAGTCTGGGATCCTCCTGTATGAGGGGGAGCGCGAGAAGTTCTTCTTGCTGATGATCCAGCCGCCCCGCCGGATCACGGCCAGTCAGATCCCACCCCGCGAATATATCTTCATCGTGGATGTCTCGGGATCGATGCATGGCTTCCCGCTGGAGATCTCCAAGAAACTATTGAAGGATTTGATCGGGAATCTCCGGCCCACGGACAGGTTCAATGTGTTGCTCTTCGCCGGCGGATCCTCCCTCATGTCCGAACGATCCCTTCCCGCCACCCCTGAGAACATCGCCCGAGCCATTCAGGTGATCGAGAACCAGCAGGGTGGAGGGGGCACCGAGCTCTTGCCGGCCCTGAAGCGAGCCCTCGCCTTGCCGAAGATGGAAGGGACCTCCCGCACCATGATCATCGCCACCGATGGTTACGTGACCGTAGAGGAGGAGGCCTTCGACCTGATCCGGGATCATCTGGGCGATGCCAACATGTTTGCCTTCGGCATCGGATCTGCGGTGAACCGGCTCCTCATCGAGGGGATGGCCCGGGTGGGAATGGGAGAGCCCTTCATCATCACCAAGCCCGAAGGCGCGGGCGCCCAGGCAAATCGATTCCGAGAGATGATTCAGTCGCCAGCGCTGACTCACATCCGGGTGGATTTCGCGGGTTTTGGGGTCTACGAGGTGGAGCCACCGAGCCTTCCCGATGTGTTGGCAGAGCGCCCGGTCATCGTCTTCGGCAAGTGGCGGGGAAGACCCCAGGGCGAGATCATACTGCGAGGATTGACCGGAGGCCATCCCTACCAGGAAAAGATCGAGGTAAGAGGGGAAAAGTCACTCCCTGCCAACTCGGCGCTCCGCTACCTGTGGGCCCGGCATCGCATTGCGGTATTGTCCGATTACAATCACCTGCGCCCCGATGATAAGAGGGTCAAGGAGGTCACCCGACTGGGCCTGAGCTACAACCTCCTGACCGCTTACACCTCCTTTGTCGCCATCGACACCCAAGTGCGACTCGTGGATGGGAAGCCCGTGACCGTCAAGCAGCCCCTCCCCTTGCCGGAGGGCGTCTCCGATTATGCGGTGGGAGGGGAAGGGATGCATACAAAGAGCTTGCGCGCCCTTGCCCCGAGCATGGCCCTCCGAGGCTCCATCTCCGCCGATCAATCCCTGGCCGCTCAAGGCGCCCGGGAGGAGAATAAGGAGAGAGACAAGAAGGAGCAGGAGGCCTCCAAGCCAGCCACCCTGCGGGTAGGAAAGATCACGATCCAGGGAGGTTTGTCCAAGGAAGGGGTGGAAAAGGCCATCAAACAACAAGTCAACTCGATGGAATCTTGCTTCCTCGAGGCCTGGAAGGAGAAACCGAATCTAACGGGTAAGTTGGTCTTCCTGCTCGCCATCGACGCCGAGGGACAGGTCGCTCGGGTCCAGGTATCGCAAAAAGAGAGCGAGCTACGGGATCCGGACCTGGAGCAATGCCTCATGCGACAGCTCAAGCAGATACGATTCCCTGCACCCTCCAGCGGCAGTCAGGCAACCCTTGTCGTCTCCTTAATCTGGAAGTAATCCCCCCGCCACGGCGCCGGCTGTCTTTTTTGATCCGGAGGCGGCCGGCGCCTCCGCCTTTCTTTCCTGCCGTCTCCTCCGCCTTCATGGCAACCCACATCGAGGCCTCATCTCAACCGCACCCGGCATACCGATATTTTCACCTCAGTAAGATTCGGGGAATCCTTCGTCCACCATTCTCATCTATTCGTATCGAGAAACGGTATTGATCTCGGACCGGTTTTCTGCTTTATTCTGCTTCAGTCCACCATGGCACTTTGCACTTCGTGCGATCCAAAGTGCAATCTCACCCGTAAGCGAAAGGAGGCAACAGGAATGGCAAAGCAAATTCCTTGGGAGACCAACATCGAAGTGGCCTTAGACCGGGGCGCCAAAGAACAGAAGCCGGTCTTCGTCGATTTCTGGTTCGATGGCTGAATTGGCTGCAAATTTATGAATACGGATACGTATTCACAGGATGTGGTGGTGGATTTTCTGCTGCAACATTTCATCCCTGTTCGAAGCCAATGTTTCTTCGACCACTTCACGGCGATGATGCGGCGCTATCAGGTGAAGTGGACTCCAACCTTCCTGGTCTTAGATCAGGATGGGCGGGAGCACCATCGGGTCGTCGGATTCCTTCACCCGGAGGATTTCATGGCCCAGCTCCAATTGGGGAAGGCAAAGCTTCTTTACGATCAGGATCGGCTGGATAAGGCTGCTTCCGAGTTTCAGACCGTGATCGATCGGTTCCCCAAGACCGCTGCTGCCGAAGAGGCGACCTTCCTCCTCGGCGTCACGGGCTACAAGCGGACCCATCAGGCAGGCGAGCTCAAGAAGGGGTGGGAGAAGCTTTCCCAGGACTATCCCCAGAGCGATTGGACCCGTAGGGCCAAGCCCTATTCGGCATTGTAGCTCTGCCTGGGTCGGCCGTTCTGGAGGGCCGCCAAAGCCGTTGCCAGGCAGACCGGAGGATCTGGGAGGAGACAGCCAAGTCCTCGAGCCCTTCGGGACCTTTGATATGGGGAAAGGCTGGGGGGCATCTCATATCGATTCCCGGGCCACAGTGATCTCTTCGATGCGCAGGCTGATCTCCTCCCACTCTCCGTACAAGAGGCGTATGCGATCCTCCAATTCCTTCCTTTCTTCCAATACCTCCCGCGCCTTATCCCCGTTTCGATAGATTTCTGACCGGGTGAGCATGCCCATCACTTCTTGCAGCCGCTCTTCCCGGGAGTGAATCTCCTCCTCGATCCCGCTCAGCCGTTTCTTCAGCGGGAGGAGGATCCGACTTCGCCTCTGCCTCTCTTCTGCCTCCTGCCTCTTCTCTTCTTTGCTCTTTCTCCGGCCAGAGGCCGTCCCTGAATTCGTAATAAGGGGCTTCTCCTCCTGGGTAGACCGCTCGCCCCCATCTCCACCCATAATCTCCCTGGCCCCCCTTTCCTCTTCTTGGACCTTCTCCCGATAGTAGTCATAATTCCCCAGGAACTCCCTCAACCTACCCCCTTTGACCTCCACTACTTTGTTGGCAATCCGGTTGATGAAGTACCGGTCATGGGAAATGAAGATCATGGTCCCTTCCCACTGCTCCAGGGCCTCCTCCAGGATCTCACGGGCATCCAGATCGAGGTGGTTGGTGGGCTCATCCAGGAGCAGGAAATTCACGGGCTTCAGAAGCATGCGGGCCAGGGCCAGGCGGCTTTTCTCTCCTCCAGAGAGGACTGAAACCTTTTTCTCCACATCCTCCCCCGAAAAGAGAAAGGCACCCAGGATGGTCCGAAGCCGAGATTGCATTTCGAAATCCGCCACCTCCGCCAGCTCCTCCAGGACGGTGTGGCCCGAGTGAAGCGCCTCCAACTGGTGCTGGGCATAATAGAAAAGGGAGACGCTGGGGCCCAGGATGCGCTTCCCCTTCTCAAAAGGTAGAATCCCCGCCAATATCTTGACCAGGGTGCTCTTCCCCGCCCCATTAGGCCCCACCAATGCGATGCGATCCTCTCGAAGCACCTGGAAATCGACGCCGGAATAGACCATCTTTTCTGCGTAGGACTTGTGAACTCCGATGAGTTGGGCCACATGAAGCCCGCTGCGAGGGACTGGGGGAAATTGGAAATGGAGGGTGCGGGTTGTCCGACGCTCGATCGCGATCCTGGGCATCTTTTCCAACATCTTGATTCGACTCTGGACCTGGGTTGCCTTGGTATTTTTGGCCCGGAAGCGCTCGATAAACCGCTCCACCTGCTCAATCCGACGCTCCTGGTTGCGCAGGGTCGCCTCCTGCAGCTTTCGCCGGTGCTCCCGGTTCATCCGATACTGATCATAATCCCCCTGATAGAGAGTCAGGGTCCCCGATTCCAGTTCGGCGATCCTTTTGACCATCCGGTTTAGCAGGTAGCGGTCGTGAGAAATGAGCACAAAGGTCCCCTCGTATCCAGAAAGGAACTCCTCCAGCCAGAGGACCGACTCCAGATCCAGGTGGTTGGTGGGCTCATCCAGGAGCAAATAGTCCGGTCGGGTCAGGAGGAGCCGTGCCAGGGCCACCCGCATCTGCCATCCACCGGAGAGGGATTGGAGAGGGCACTCAACCTCCTGCACAGCAAAGCCCAGTCCGCTCAGGATGGACCGAGCCTGAGACTCCAACCCGTAGCCACCTTTCGTCTCATATTCGTGCTGCATCCTCCCGTGCCGCTCCAGAAGGGTTTTCCATTCCTGGGCATCCTCCCGGATCTTGTTTAGGCGTCGGGCTTCTTCGATCTCCTCATGCAAGCCCTCCAATTCCTTTCCCGTACGATAAATTTCCTCGAACCCACCCATCACGAAGTCCAGCACCCGATCATCCCCCAGGGTCTCCACCTCTTGGGGCAGATAGCCCAGCCGAATCCCCCGGGAACGATGAATCTCGCCCTCATCGGCCCCCTCCAGTCCCAGGATCATGCGCAACAGGGTGGTCTTGCCTGCGCCATTGGGACCCACCAGACCGAGGCGTTCTCCCTTCCTGAGCTGCCAGGAGAGGCTGCGGAAGAGGAACTTGCCCCCAAACTGCTTGGATATCGATCTCAGATCAATCATGGCCCGCTATGATAGAAAGGTATGCCTTCCAAGGCAATCAAAAAAAAATTGACGGGTGGGGTTTTCCTGGTCTATTTTATCAAAGTTGGGAAAGAGGGTCCCAAGGAGAAGAAACTTTTGTATCTCGGGCCAAGGCTTCTCTATGGTGAAGCCAGCCCAGGGCAGAAAAAGAGAGCCGGCCATTGCAGGATAAGGCATCTCAGGAAGGAACCGGAAGGAAGGAACCATGAGGAAAAAACTGGCAACCATTGCAGGACTGGGATTGGTAGTTGCCGTGATTGCAGTCCTGGTTATCTGGCCGTCCTTGAGAGCAAAGTCCACCGAGTCGACAAGGCGAGATTCGTCGGCATCCGAGCGCCAGACACCAGATGTGCGGGTCCAAACATCTCAAAATAAGACGGCTCAGGAGGAGGAGAAAGGAGTCGCAGTGCTGCAGGGAAAGCCAGGAGGCCGGGTCAAAGGAGCCGATGGAATCGAGCTCCCCTTTGCCTCCGCCACCTGGGTGATGGAACAGCAGCGCATCGATCCCAACGGCATGGTCAAGGAAAACAGCATATCCAGGGTCTGGGTCAAAGGGGTCCAAAAAAGGGTGGAGACCTTCAGGACGCTCGGAGCATGGTCAGGAACCGCCCAGCAGCCAGTCACCATTCTGATTGCGGACAAGGACTATGAATATGCCTACAATCCGAGTTTGGGAAGGATTCTCAAATTCCCTCGAAATCTGAGCTTGGACGCCTTATCCGACAAGATGGTCAAGAAGAGGAGTGAAAGGAAGGTCGGCAGCGAGATCGTCGACGGGAAGACCTGCGAGACCTATCGTCTGGTCAACGACGTAAATGTGGCCGGGCTGGCCACAGTCAAGATGGAAGTCAAGGAGTCTCGCTGGCAGGGCATGGTCTTGAAGAGCGTCTCCAAGACCATGGGCTCCAAAACCGCCGATACCCTCGTGACCCAATTGAAGGATGTGTACCTGGACGTCGAAATCCCCGATGAGAAGTTCGTCCTTCCTGCAGGTGTACAGATCCAGGAAGTCAAGATCCCACCCAAGGCGGCCCTGGAGAAATCTCTTCGCTGAAACGATCCTCAGAGGATTCCAGCGTCGATGAGGCCTTTCACGGCGATGCCAAAGCCGAGAAGGGTGATCACGACAGCGCTGGCAACTGGGAGGTAGCGGCTGACGATCCTGCCTTCCCCCGTGAAACGGATCATCAGGGGCTTGGCCATGACCAGGAGGATCCCGATCACGACCAGGACACTGGCCAAACCCACACTGAAGCTGATGAGGATCACCAAACCCAAGGTAATCCGGTTCAAGGCGATCGCGATCAACAACACGATGAGCGCCTCCGGGCAAGGGACTAACCCTCCGGAGATGCCCAGGGACAGAAGGCTCCCCAAGGAGACCTCTGAGGCTTTGGAGCGTAAGGGACCTTCCATCACCTCTGCTCCATGGGTGTGATGGCCGGGCACACCATGATGATGGGGATGCACATGATCATGGTGGGAATGGTCGGCATGGTCGTGAGGCTGGACGTGGTCGTGATCATGGTGGTGGGGATGGTCGTGCCCATGGCTGTGACTGTGCCCAGGGGGTGAAGACCACCGCCTCACCAGGAGCCAGATCCCCATTCCAGCCACCAGGGCGCCAGAGAGGGCCGTCAGCCAGGGGAAAAGCGTCTGGGGCATTATGTACTGGGAGGCGAAAAGCATCCCCAACCCGATCAGGAACACGCTGGAAGTATGGGTGATCGTAACGATCAGGCCCAAAAGGACGGCATCCCGCACTCGACCTTTCGTTCCCACCAGGTAGGCCGCTACGATCGTCTTGCCGTGCCCAGGAGTGAGGGCATGCGCGCCCCCGAGTATGAAGGCGATGAGCAGGGTTGCCATCACAGCTTTGATATCCCATCGAGGGTTGTTGATCATATCCCTCAGGCGCTCACGGATGCTTCCTCCGCCCAGGGTCGAGGCGATGAGAGTCTCCTTGTCCCTTCTCCGATCCATGGAGCCTCCAACCCCATCCATCACAGCCGTCCGGTAGCGCACCGTGATCGTCCTCACATCCTTACGGCCCTTTAGGATCGCCATCGCCTTCTGCTGTGGATTCTCAGGCAAGGGGCGGTCCTCCGGGATCTTCCACTCCAATGCCTGCACGCCCCCGGCGGCGATCAGCGAGGTCTTGAGCTGCCCGGGAAGGGCCAGAAACGTCCCGTCGTAGAAGGAGATATGGTGCTCGCCTGGGGGCAGGGCCGACAGATCGGCGACGAATCGATACCGTCTGGCACGGAGGCTGTGGAAGTCGACCTTCCCCTGCAGATCCACCGGTTGGTCATTCACGGACAAGGAGAGGAAGCCTTTCAGGTTGAGCAGCATCGCCCCCTTGAACATCTCCTCCTCCTCGGCAGAGACCTTGCCATTCATGTCCAGGTCCATCACCTCCAGATCAGCCGTCACCGCCCCCTCCTGCAAATAGGTCGAATAGGTGATGGCCACCTGATCTGGGAGGATCTTCACCTCCGTCCAGTGATCGACGCCGGGATCGGCGACGAAATTGTGGGCGAGGGCAAGAGAGGGCCAGCACAAGAGCAAAAAGAAGGAAAGAAGATGGATCAAGGAACACCTCCCACGTCTCGAGGATGAACCTGCCTTCTCCGATTCTGCCATTTCTCGATCCCCTCGTCGACCAGGGTATAGACGACCGGGACCACGGCCAGGGTCAAGAGGGTGGAGGTGATCAGGCCCCCGATGACCGCTACCGCCATGGGCTGGCGCATTTCGGCCTCGCTGCCCAGGCCCAGGGCCACCGGCAGCATGCCGAAGATCATGGCCATCGTGGTCATCAGGATGGGGCGCAGGCGGATCGGGGCCGCCTTCAATACCGCCTCCTCCCTGGAAAGGCCCCCTTCGCGGAGGGCCTTGATGTAATCTACCAGGAGAATGGCGTTCTTGGTCACCAGGCCCATCAGCAAAACGATTCCAATCAGGGACATCAGATTGATGCTCATGCCGGTGAGAAAGAGGGCCACCAATGCCCCGATGATCGCCAGGGGCAGGGAGAGCATGATGGTAAAGGGATGCACGAATGATCCGAACAGGGAGGCCAGGATCATATAAATGAAGATCACCGACAGGATCAGGGCGCCCGCCAGGGCCCGGAAGGACTCCTCCATCCGGGCTACTTCGCTGGCGAAGCCGACGGTGTATCCGGGGGGCAACTTCAGTCGAGCCAATCCTGCCCGGATATCCTGGGCCACATCTCCAACCGGACGTCCAGTCACCTGGGCGTAGACGGTAATCTGTCTTTGCCGGTTCACCCGTTCGATGCGAGCGGGACCGGAGGCAGGAACCACCGACGCCACATCCTGGAGATATACTTGCTTCCCTTTGGAGGTCATAAAGAACAGGTTTTCCAGGGCCTTGCTGGAATCCCGCTGGGTCGGTACCAGGCGGACCCGCACATCATACTCCCGGTCAAACTCTTTGTATCGGGTGGCGACCGCTCCCTCCACCATGGTCCGCAGCAGGGTTGCCAATTCCCCCATGCCCAGCCCATAATCGCCCGCCTTGGCACGATTGATCACGACGTTATATTGTGGCTGGCCTCGCTGGACCGAGCCGTAGACGTCCACTGTGCCCTTCACTCCCCGCACGATCTCCGTAACCCGAACCGCGAGGCGGTTGGCCATATCCAGCCGGGGCCCGCGAACGAATACCTCGATGGGCGCCTCGTAGGATGCCTCTCCTACCCCTCCCGTAGTTGTATAACTGATCCTTACTCCAGGCAGCGATGGCAAGGTACGACGGAGCTCAGCGACGATCTCGTCTTGAGACCGACGGCGTTCTCGCAGCGGCTTGAGCTTCACCCCCAGGGTGGCGGTGTTGATGTCGCCCCCGAAGACGGAGCCGGTAGCCGTGAATACCGTTTCGACCTCCGGGCGGTCCATGAGGGAGCGGAGCAAAGCGGCCGTGGCGTTCACCATATCATACATCCGGGTGCCGGGATCCATCTCGATCACGATGTTAAACTCGCCCTTATCCACCGGGGCCAGGAACTCCCGCCCAATGAAGGGGAGCAGGGCGAGGCTGGCCACGAAGATGGCGAGGGAGACCATCAGGATTCGACGTCGATGGCTCAGCACCCATTCCAAGAAACGCTGGTACCCGCGGTCCAGCCGCTCGTACAGCTCGATCCAGCCGGCGAAGAAACGACCGATCCGGGTCCGCCTCCGCTCGGCCTTGTCGGGGACTCGCATGAAGCGGGAAGAGAGCATGGGGTCCAGGGTAAAGGCAACAAATAGAGAGACTAGGACCGCTGCGGCCACAGTCAGGCTGAATTGCTGATAAAAGCGCCCCGCAGCCCCCGACATGAAGGCTACCGGCACAAATACGGCGACGATGGTGAAGGTGGTGGCGTTGACCGCCAGGCCCACTTGGGCAGTCCCGCGGCGGGCGGCTGTCACCGGATCGAGGCCGGCTTCCATCTGACGAAAGATGCTCTCCCGGACCACCACGGAATCGTCGATCAGGAAGCCGATGGCCAGCGACAGGCCGAGGAGGGTCATGAGGTTGATGCTATACCCCAAGGCATAGATCAGGGCGAAGGTCGCGATGACCGAGGTGGGAAGGGCGAGGGCAGCGATGACGGTGCTCCGCCAGTCCAGCATGAAGAAGAAGACCACGAGAATAGCCAGAATGCCGCCCAGGATGAGGCTGTTGGCGACATCCCGCACTGAATTGACGATGCGGGAGGAGGCATCCCGCAGGGTGCTGATCTTGACGCCAGTGGGCAGGGAGGGGATGATCCTCTGCAACTCGGACTGAATCCGGCGGGCCACCATGACGGTGTTACTCCCTGACTGCCGGTGAATGGAGAAGATCACCGCCTTACCAAAGCCGATGCCGGTGGCGACGCGAACCTCCTTGAAGGTGTCGTGTAAGATGGCCACATCGCGGAGGTAGATGGGGACGCCACGACTCTGGGCCACCACCACATCCAGGATGTCGTCTGGGCTGTCAAATTCCCCTTTGGAGCGAAGAAGAGTCTCTCCCGTACGCTCCAGGATGATCCCAGCCGGGGCGCTTCGATTCTCCTCTGCCAGCCGGTCGATCACCTGCTGAGGAGAAAGCCCCTTGGCCGCCAGGCTTTCACCATCCAGCAAGACCTGAATCTCCCGTTCGATGCCCCCTAAGACCTCCACGGAAGCCACGCCATCCAGCGCTTCCAGGCGAGGTTTGATTTCATCCAGGGCCATGTGACGGAGTTGATCCGGCTGTCGGGTTTCGCTGCTCAAGCCCA
This sequence comes from uncultured Methylomirabilota bacterium, assembly GCA_963718295.1. Lineage (GTDB taxonomy): Bacteria > Methylomirabilota > Methylomirabilia > CAVQYV01 > CAVQYV01 > CAVQYV01. The sequence goes on from CAVQYV010000003.1 coordinate 451,796, forward strand.
AGAGCATGATCGGCTCGGCAGCCGGGTCATAACGGCGGATGCTGGGCTCAGTAATCCCCTCCGGCAGGTGAGGACGAATGGCGGAAAGGGCCTCGCTGATCCGGAGCGGTGCCTCCAGTAGAGGAGTCTCCAGGCTGAACTCGACGATCACCCGGGAGCCTCCGACGCTGGAGACCGATCTTACCTGTTTGAGGCCCTTCAGGGAGCTAACTGCTTCCTCGATCGGCTGGGTGATTTGCTTTTGAATCTCATCCGGGCTGGCACCGGGATACTGGACCGTCACCACTACTACTGGCGGAAAGACGTCGGGAAAGAGTTCGACCCCCAGAAAGGAGAGCGACACCAGGCCCAACACACCCAGAGATAGGATCACCATGGTGGTAAAGACCGGATACTTGATGGCCTGGTCGGAAAGGTACATCAGCGGCGTACTTTCACCGTTTGACCGTCATACACCATCCGGGCGCCGAGGGTGACCACCTCGTCCCCTTCCTTCACGCCCTCCTCGGGTCGAAAGGCGGTGTGTTCCCCGCTGACGCTGGGGTTCTCGGAGGATGCGGGGTTCAGGACCTGGACCCGAGTGCCGTCTGAGGCCCCAATCACTACCTCCAGCTCATGGACGGTGTTATCCCTGACCACATAGACCAAGTGAGACTCATCCCCGGCGATGATCGACTCCTTTGGCGCCAGCAATACATTTTCCAGCCTCTCCCGCACCAGCCCCACCATGGCGAACATGCCAGGCCTCAGACGACCGTCTTGGTTGTCGATGGTGACTTCAGCCCTGGCGGTGCGACTCCCCACATCCAGGCTGGGGCTGATGCTGGTGATCTTGCCCTTGAAAATGGCCAGGGGATAATGGTCCAGGGGATAGGCCTCGACCCTGACCCGGGCCTCCTTGCCCACCCTCAGAAGCGGCATCAACGTCTCGGGCACCCCCACTTCAACCTTTACCACCACCGTATCCTCGATGGCAAACAGCGGCTTCGAGCCGGGCGCATCAGCTGCCAATGACATCTCCCCTGATTCGAAAGATCTTTGGGCTACGATGCCGGCCACGGGCGATCGAATGGGGATGACTTCTCCGTCCTTTCCCCGGACAATTGCCAGCAGATCGTCTTTGCCAACCTTATCGCCTTCCTTCGCCTTGATCTCTTGCAGTTGGCCGGTCACCCTCGGGAAGACCTCTACCCTGGTCCTGGGAACGACCGTACCCGCCATGGAGATCATCTCCTCGATGCTCCCCCGGATGACCTTAGCTACCGCTACCGGGAAGGCGCCTTCCTTTTCTCGAGGTCCGACTACTATTCCCTGCCCGGTAGGTCGGGATTGGAAGGCCCGATACCCGACCCGGAGCAAGAGTGCAAAAAGAAAGATGCCACCCAAGGCAACGAACAAGATCTTCTTGGATCTGACAAATCCCATGTCCTGCATCTCCCTGGCAGCTGGTGAGTGAATACCCTATTGCACCTGTTTTTGCCTATCGGGTGAGACGAACCCGCTGGGCCGGCTCAACCAGGCCCGGTGGACGTTTTCCACGTAGAGGGTCTTGAGTGCGGCCAATTCCTGCTGCATCTCTTTGGCCTTGTCCTCGCCGAAGCCAGGGTCGTTGGGGAAGCGCGCTCGGCCTGATTCGAAGGCCTTGATCGCCTTCTCCATCGCCTTTACCTCCCATGGACCTACCCCCCCTTCGATCTCCCTCTCCACCTGGAAGCGCTTGGGCAGGTGTGCCCGCTCCCGACAGGCCTCGACCATCTCTCGATACACCTCTATTGGCGCCCCAGCCTGACCGTGGAGCTCCAAGGCCTTCTCCCATTCCACGATAGCAAGGTTGTATATCTCCTCCGATTTGTCACGGCTCTGTTCGTTTTTCGCCTCTTTGATGTAACTCGACGCCAGGAGGGCGTGCATGCGGGCTGAATTGGGCTCGCTCTTTAGCGCTTCCTGGAGCGTGCTCTTCACCTCTCGAAGTGAGGCTGCATCCCCCTTGACCAACAGTCGCTCCGCCTTCTGAATGGGCGTCTCTTTCGGCCTTCCGCATCCCATGAGGATAACGGCTGAAATCAGGGCGACAGAAGCGCCCGCCAAAAACGCCTTTGCCTTCTTTGTCAAATTCTTATCACCTCTTCGGCGAAGCCCCATCAGGCTGGGGCCGCATCTTGTAAGAAAAAGGCCCTCCCATCTGGGGATGGGAGGGCCTGGAGAGGGCCTCCCCTCTGGAGGGAGGCGTTTACAGAATCAGTGGGCTAGTCGATCCGGACGACGTTATTCGCCACCTTGGGGAATTTCCCAGCGAAGGTCCCCGGATCGTGTCCGGGAACCACCATGCCTCCGAGCTTTTTAATCTTCTCGAAGGAATCCAGCATCTGCACCAGGTTGTAGCCGAAGCCCAGCGGAATATTCTCATTGAGATTCCGGTCAGTATAGACGGCATCACCGGTCAAGCAGATCGGTCCCTTCCGGCTGGGAAGCGTCGCAGTCTGGGTTCCCGCAGTGTGACCAGGGGTCAGATAAATGCTAATGCCTGGCAGAACATTCTGGACATCCCCGTCCACAACTTTGACTTTGCCTTCCCAGTTCAGCTTGACAAGGGTAAGGATATCATTGGCATTGAAGCCGGCCATGGTGTGCTTTTTCTGGGTGATCTCGCCGGCGGCAAATTCGATCTCTTTTTTCTGAACGATGAAGTTCGCCTTCGGGAAATCGCCCAGGCTTCCAGCATGATCCCAATGGATGTGGCCCAGGATCACCGTTTCGATCTTGTCAGGGCTGGTGCCCAGCTTTCCCAGGTTGTCCGCCAAGCTGGACCATGCACCCTCGGGAGCGCCAAACTTGATCCCCAGGGCAACATCGTTATAGCCGCAGTCAAACATGTACTGATGGCCCCCTCCTTTGATCAATGTGTAGGAGAAGGGTACATCCATCACCTTGCCACGGTCGGTAGCAAACAGGATCGCATCGACAGGATACCCCTTCAGGCCGCTATACTGGATTTGGTATACCTCATACTGTTGTGCCAGAGCGGACCCGACAAAGAAAACGCACAGAGCCGCCATCATTAGCCCGATGAATCGCCACCTCATGATCTTCTCCCTCCTCTGCTGTTAGCTGCTCCTTGTGCACCGCGACAACGCTTCATCCATTCAGTCCTATCCTGCTCCGGTAGCGATCTCACCCCCCTTCTCTCCCTCGTGGTTGGGGCTGCGGACACCCAGGAGAGGCTTCGGCTCGGGCAACTCGTCCAAGCCAACGGCGGTCAATCTCTGGAAGGTGACCCACCCACCCTCGTTTCTGCCTGCCCCACCGGGAGATCTAAACTCATCCGCCAGCAAATATAATCCATCGAGATTACTTGTCAACAAGAAAATGGGGGGCAGAAGTGGGGCAATTCCCCATTTCACTTCCCCCCTCTCATCGGTATCCCAGCCGAACTTTGATGCAACTCCCTCATCCCTCATCTTGAGACAGGTAGTCCCACCCCTCCACGTGGTTTCCAGTTGATCCAAATCGATCCCCTCGCCTCCCCAATCCTGTCCCGCTTTCCTGGGCGGTTCCCCTCATCCGATCCTGCCCTTGGGCCCCATAAGCCTGCGTATGGGCGAAATCATTCTCGAATTCGATCCTGAAGTTGAGAATCGTATGGTCATCCTGGACAGCTCCGATCAGCATTATACAGGTTCGGTGACGATCAGGCCGCGCGAAAGATTTTTTGAAACCCATCTCTTGCCTCGGCATCTCTCCTACCGTGTAGCAGAAAAAAGTCTTGACAAATACGATATTATTGATATTTTTGACAAAAGTGAATATCCTCATTCGCATCGGCTGCACCTTTGAAACCAGACCTCACTTTCCCATTCTTACCCCAGTAATGATCCCAGGGAGCCAATAAGGAGGATTCAAGAATGAACATAACTCGTCGTGAATTCCTGAAGCTATGCGGCGCCTCGGCGGCGGCGATTGGGCTGAGCGCCACAGAACTTGGGCTCTTGGAAAAGGTCCTGGCCAATCCCGGTGGGCCCACCGTCGTCTGGCTGCAAGGCAGCGGATGTACCGGGTGCACGGAGTCGTTTCTGAACAGGATATCTACCTCCGATCCCAAGACTGCCGCGGATGTGCTGATCAATTCGATCAACCTGGTCTATCATCCCAATCTGATGGCCGTGGCGGGAGAATCGGCAGTTCTCCAGGCCCAGAAGGCTTATACGGCTGGCAACTACATCCTGGCGGTGGAGGGAGGGGTTCCAACGCGGTTCGGCGGGAGCGCCTGCTGGGCATGGAGCGTCAATGGGAAGGATGTGACCTTCCAGCAAGCCGTCCTTTCCCTTTCCTCCCGGGCGGCCAAGATCCTCTGCATCGGAACCTGCGCGGCATGGGGAGGGATTCCCGCAGCGCCTCCCAATCCCACTGCCGTCAAGGGCATCAAGGCCCTGACCGGGAAAACTACCGTCAATATCGCGGGTTGCCCTCCTCACCCCGACTGGATCGTCTGGGCAGTGGCCCAACTCCTGCTCGGGAAGACGATTACCTTGGACTCTTACGGCCGGCCCACGGCGCTTTTCAATAAGACGGTCCATGATCTATGCCCGCGGCACGAAGCGGAAGAGGCGAACACATACGGGGTGGACCATTTGTGCCTGGAAGAGCTGGGCTGTCGAGGACCCCATACCGTAGCGAACTGCCCAGTTCAGCTTTGGAATAACCGCGTCAACTGGTGCTGCGACGCCAACGCTCCCTGTATAGGTTGCGCTCACCCACAATTCCCCTTCACCCAGCTTGCCTCTTCCGACGACTAAGGGACGATTGAAGGACGGCTGAGATTTCCAAGGAGGCTACTCAATGGCGATAACAACAGCGATTATTGACCCTGTAACCAGATTGGAAGGCCACCTGAAGATCGAAGTGAAGGTGGATACAGTGGACGGAGTTCAACAGGTGGTGGATGCCTATGCCACCGGGACCCTTTTCCGCGGTTTTGAAATGATCCTGGTCAATCGGCCCCCCAGAGATGCCCAACACATCACCCAGAGGATCTGCGGTGTCTGCCCGGTTCCCCATGGGATGGCGGCAGTGATGGCACTGGATTCTGCATTTGGAGTGACAGCTCCGCCCAACGCAAGGATCATGCGCAATCTCGTGCTGGGGGCGAACTTCGTCCAGTCGCACATCCTGCATTTCTATCACCTGACCCTTCCGGACTTCATTGACGGTCCGGCCATGCCCCCGTGGCAGCCCAGTTGGAAGGTGGACAAACGCATCGACGCCTCAACGACATCCACACTGGTGGGCCATTATGTGAAGGCCCTTGAGATGACCCGAAAGGCCCACGAAATGGGTGCCCTCTTTGGCGGACGGCTACCCGATCCGCCAGCCTACATCCCCGGTGGATTCACCACCACACCCCGACCCGAACGCATCACGAAGTTCAAGAATTATCTGGACGAGATCGTCCCCTTCATCCAAAATACCTACATCAAAGATGTGGAGTTCCTGGCTGGGGTTTACAAAGACTACTATGCCATTGGCCGAGGCCATGGAAACCTCCTTGCCTTCGGGGTATTCGATCAGGACGCAGCTGGCACCACAAAACTCCTGAGGAGGGGGCGGGTGAGAAACGGCTCAACCACTTTGCAGCCGGTAGATGTGACCAGGATTGCCGAGCAGGTCAACTCTTCCTGGTATGCGGACAGCACCAACAACCTCAATCCATCGGTCGGCTCTACGATCCCCCAATATCCCAAGACCGGGGCCTATTCCTGGCTCAAGGCCCCCAGATACTGGGGAGCACCCTATGAGGCGGGCCCGCTTGCCAGGATGTGGGTGAATGGAAACTACCGTCGTGGGATCTCGGTGATGGATAGGCATATGGCGCGGGCCCAGGAGGCCTTGTTGATTGCCCAGTCCATGTACCCCTGGGTGAATCAGCTCAGTGTCGGGGGCGCGGTGTACACCAAGCACTCGGCACCCTCTTCGGCCTCAGCGTACGGCCTGACCGAAGCGCCGCGGGGTGCCCTCGGCCATTGGGTCAAAATCTCCAATGGCAAGATTTCCCGCTATCAGGTTGTGACCCCAACCTGCTGGAATGCTTCGCCCCGGGACTTCGCCAGCGTGCGCGGTCCAATCGAGCAGGCCCTGCTGGGCACTCCGGTGCGGAATATCGACCACCCAACCGAGGTCGTAAGGGTCATCCACTCCTTCGACCCCTGTCTTTCCTGTGCAGTACATGTAATGAGGCCAGCCGAGGGCGCGAAGATCTTCGCCCTGGGCGACTGTCACGGGGAGCAGGGGCAGGCCGAAGAGACACATGGTGAAGCTCCCCGCCGCCAGGGTGGCGCTTCCCGGAAATGAAATAGATGTTTGATTTTTGCTGTGCCCCTCGACCCCGCCTAAAAAGCGGGGCTTGCGGGGCACGATCCGGTTGCGATTCACGCCATGAGCGATAAAGATAGCGTCCAAGGAGAGTGGGAAGAAAAGCAGGAGGGGCGAATTCTCATCGCAGGCCTGGGCAATCTTTTGCTCCAGGATGATGGGATTGGCGTCCATGCAGTAAAGGAGCTGCAAAAGCAGGAGCCCGCTCTGCCAGGAGTCCTGGCCGTCGAGGTCGGGGTCGCCGTCCTGGACGCCCTCCACCTCTTTGAGCGGGCCCACAAGATCCTGGCGATCGACGCGATGCAGGCTGACGGCCCACCCGGAACGATCTACTCTTTCAGGGTGAGCGATGTAAAGGAGCAAGGCTGCCAGGATTCGCTTCACGAGCTGAGTCTCCTCGCTGCGCTCCGATTCCTCCCCCAATCCGTGAATCCTGAAATCGTGATCCTGGGAATGGAACCGGGGACGATCGACTATGGACTGGAGCTTTCTCCAGCTTGTCAGGCTGGGCTACCCCAGCTGGTCCAGGCCGCCCGAGAGATCGTCACCGCCTGGAGAGAGAAAACGCGCTGCCTGAATCACGCCCGTTAATAGGATGCTGACCGGGCTCTGGGCAGCACGCTACGGATCGTGAAGAAAACAGGCGAGCCAGCCGGACCGCCTCAATGCGGAAGATAGCGACGCGCCTCATCGTACATGGCCAGCACATTGCGGACTGGAACATCGTCCATCAGGGAGTGAGCTGGTCCCAGAATGTATCCCCCGTCCTTCCCCAACGCCTCGATCCGGTCCCTCACCTCGGCCCGCACCTGATGGGTGGTGCCGTAGGGAAGGGTGTACTGGATATCGATCCCGCCGTAGAAGCAGAGTCGACCGCCATACTCTGCCTTCAGTTTTTTCGGATCCATCCCCAGGGCGGAAAACTGCAAAGGGTTCAAGATGTCCATACCGATATCGAGCAAATCCGGGATGAACTCCTGGGCTGCCCCGCAGATGTGAAACATCACCTTCACCCCGCGACTTTTGATCACCTCGAAGATCTTCGCCAGAGGATTCTTGAAGAAGCGGCGAAAGGTCTCCAGACCGAACAGTAATCCCTGCTGGCCGGAGAGATCGTCCCCGGTGAAGGCGATATCGATCTGCCCGGGCGCGGCATCCAGGCTTCGACGGTAGAACTCCAGGTAGAAATCCGTAATGTGGTCCACCATCGCCTCCACCAGGGCCGGCTCCTGCACTAACATCATCAACGCCCTCTCCATGCCGCAGAGCTCACTGATGCGGCAAAATAAGGGACTCCACCAGGCAGGGGCGATGATTGCATAATCCTGATAGGTCCGGGCCAAGGTGGCGATGGCAGAGTAGTCGAAGCAATCCGCAGTGGGCCAGGGATAGCGATCCACTTCCGCCACGCTGCTCACATGGGCCAGTGGGCGTACCCCCACGTCATCGTCATAGGTCAGCAGGCCATCCGTGGCACCAAACCAGTTCAGCAAAGGGGCTCCCGGGGAGGTGACAGGCTCTTCCGGCCGCAGGTAGATCGGCCGGACCCAGCGCAGGTCGATGCCCAGTGCAACCCGGACCGCCTCGGTATCTCTGACCTCGTAATGAAGCCGGATCTTATCTTCCAGTTCGGAAAAGATCTGGCCGTGGGTGATATCCACTGGCACCCGGTCTGGGATCTGATGATTCAAAGCCGCGAGCACGCGATCTTTTGGCCTCATATGATTGCCTCCCTGCTCCAAGGTTCAAACCTGCTCCACTCGCCGTCTTATACCAGGTCTCCCTGAAATTTGCCCTCCTTGAGGATCATTTCGCCATCGAGATAGATGGTGGGGCTGCTGATTATGCCATCCAAATGGATCTTGGCCCGCACCGTGCCCCCCGGGAAGGTGGCATTGCTGCCAGTGCTGACATGACACCAGCCATAAACGCGCTCCCCCTCAAAGCTGGGGTCCTCGCCCACCAGCACGGCTCCCGGATTGGTACCAATCCCCCAGGCAGCAAAAGCATAGGCGTTCTCATCCTCCAGGGAAGCGAGAAGCCTCTCCAGCCGTGCCGCCTCGCCCCCACCCTCGATCCGGGAGAGTCGTCCTTTCTCGAACGTCATGGTCACGGGAGAGGAAAGACGGCCAATCTGGGTGATGGCCCCATCCACCAGGGCTCGCCCTGAAACGCCACCCAGCTTTGGCACGCTCAGGAAAAGCCCGGGAGGGAAGAAGTCGAGCTCGCCGGGCTGGTGGCAAAGCCCGTCAATGGGCGTCACCGGATGGCCCAGTTCCAGCGAGACATCCGTTCCCAGCGGGGTGGTAATCCGAGCCGATTTAGCCTGGGCCACGCGTTCGGAGAGCCTATTGGTAAGACTGGCCAGGGCGTCGATGTCGATGGAAAGGGTGCGCAGGAATCCATCCTCGGTGACTCCCGGCATGGAGAGGATCCGGGCCCCTGCCTTCTGGGCCTGCACCCGGGCACTGGAATGAGAGAGTGAATAGGTTGTATAAAGGAAGACGACGTCCGTTGCTTGCATGGCTGCCGTGACGCATGCGGGCGGCTCCTGCGGCGTCATCCGGCGAGTGGGGATGACCGCCAATACCGCCTCCGACCCTGCAGCCATTGCCGCCCCCACCAGGGCGTGTGCCACGCTCTGGTCCCGCATGGTGTCCGTCACCACCAGGGCCCGCTCCCCTGGCCGCAAGGCCACGCACTTCTCCATCGCCACCCGTGCACATCGCTGCAACTCAACCTCTTTCATCGCCTCAGCCCCTCCCCTCTCACAGATTGTGAAGTCGACTTCATTACTATCCCTTAGCCCACCACCTGTCAAGGCTGACCTTTCCTTTGACAAAGAGAGTTCATTATTGAAGAATTGCCCGCCAAGCTTTATGGCAGGTAGTTGGGCCCCTCGTCTTTGCTGGTATGACTTTGCTGAGAATGAGAACGACGCGGCGGCAGGAGATCTGATATCAAAGGCAATGGACGGGAATGAACGGATGCGACCTCGTCGCCGCCTGGATGGCGATAAGGACTTGAAAATGTCGGGCATTGTGATATCTTGGGGTGCCTTATCCTCTAAGAGAGTTCAGAGAAAGACGGCTCAAAAGCTGATCGAACTTCAAAAGGAGGTGTGTTGATGCCCTGGCAGCAGATATACAATCCATTGAACAGTGCCTTTTTCTCCACCCTCTTGGCCGCACTGCCCATCGTTGTCCTTCTGGGCACGCTGGCATTCTTTCGGATGAAGGCCCACTGGGCGGCCATCCTGGGCTTAGTCTCCGCCCTTGCCATCGGAGTCTTCATTTTCCACATGCCGGGCAAGATGGCCTTCGCCACCGCCGTCTTTGGGGCAGGCTTTGGTCTTCTGCCGATTGGTTGGATTATTCTCAATCTGATCTTCCTCTACAACCTGACCGTCGAGAAGGGGCATTTCGACGTTCTGCGAGAGAGCCTCACCGGCATCACCTCAGACAAGCGGCTGCAGCTTTTGCTGATCGCCTTCAGCTTTGGAGCCTTCTTCGAGGGGGCATCCGGTTTCGGCACCCCGGTGGCCGTTACCGCTGCGATCCTGATCGGACTGGGATTCTCGCCCCTCGCCGCCTCCGGTCTCTCCCTCATCGCTAACACCTCCCCGGTGGCCTATGGGGCACTCGGCACCCCCATCATCGCCCTGCAAGCGGTCACCGGCCTGGATCTGCTCAAGCTGAGCGCCATGACGGGACGAATCCTCCCCTTCTTCTCGGTCATCGTCCCCTTCTGGCTGGTATGGGCCTTCGCCGGGTTCCGAGGAATGATGGAAGTCTGGCCAGCGCTGCTGGTGGCCGGGGTATTCTTCGCCGTCCCCCAGTTCCTGGTTTCCAACTTTCACGGTCCCTGGATCGTGGACATCGTTGCCTCCCTGGTTTCCATGGGAGCCCTGATCTTCTTCTTGTTGCGGTGGCACCCCAAAACGATCTGGGGCCTGAATGGGGCCTTGGAGGATCAGAATACCGAGAAACGGGTGGACCACGGCTATAGCGGCGCGGAATTGAGACGGGCCTGGATGCCCTGGATCATCCTCAGCGTCCTGGTCTTTCTCTGGGGACTGCCCCAGATGAAGAATTTCCTCAATGGGATCTCGCTGATCAAGATCCCGGTCCCGGAGCTGCATAACATGATTATGCGCGTGCCTCCAGTGGTCGCCAAGCCCACGGCGGAGGCTGCGGTGTACAGCCTCAACTGGCTCTCGGCCACGGGTTCCGGCATCTTGGTGGCGGCGGTGATCTCCGCTGTTGTAATGGGCTTCTCGCCGGTGGCCATGGCGAAGGCCTATTGGAAGACCTTCCTGCGGGTGCGGTTTTCATTGCTCACCATCGCCGCGATGCTGGCCCTGGGATTTACCACGCGCTATTCGGGGATGGATGCCACCATGGGTCTCGCCTTTGCCCGGACCGGCATGCTCTACCCCTTCTTCGGCACCATGCTGGGTTGGCTGGGGGTGGCGCTGACCGGATCGGACACCTCCTCCAATGTGCTCTTCGGAAGCCTTCAGCGCATCTCGGCCGAGCAGATCGGCATCAGCCCGACCTTGATGGCTTCGGCCAATAGCGCCGGGGGCGTGATGGGCAAGATGGTAGACGCCCAGAGCATCGTGGTAGCGAGCACGGCCACCCAATGGTATGGTCACGAGGGGGACATCCTGCGCTACGTCTTCTTCCACAGCGTGGCCCTGGCTGTGTTGGTGGGCATCCTGGTTTTCCTTATGACCTATGTGGCGCCCTTCACTTCATTGGTGGTGCGCTGAGGCGCGGTGTTTCGACAAGCTCAACACGGGTTCGACAAGCTCAACACAGGTTCGACAAGCTCAACCCAGGAGGGACGAGACACTTCCATGCGAATACAACTATTTGGCACCTGCCTGGTGGACACCTTCTTCCCGGAAACGGGAGAGGCTACCATCCGCCTTCTCCGTCATTTCGGGGTGGAGGTGGCCTACCCCAAGGGGCAGACCTGCTGCGGAAAGCCTCCTGACAGCGGCGGATACAACGATCAATCCCGGAAGGCCGCAAGGCACTTCATTGACCTTTTCGACGGGAACGACCCGATCATCATCCCTTCCGGCTCATGCGCCTCCATGGTGAAAACCCACTACCCGGAGCTGTTCAGGGAGGACGGGCGCATGAGAGAGAAGGCAGAGGCGGTGGCAATGCGCACCTTCGAGCTGTCGCAGTTTCTTGTCCATGTCCTGAAAGTCCACGAAGCGGGATTGGCCGGGAGAGGCAGGATCACCTATCATGCCTCTTGTCAGCTCACCCGGGAGTTGGGAGTCCGGGAGGAGCCCCTGCTCCTCCTCCGGTCCCTCAAGGGGGCGGAGTTCGTTCCCCTTCCCCATGCGGATCGCTGCTGCGGCTTCGGCGGGATCTTCATGGCCAAGCTTCCCGAGCTCTCCATGGCCATGGCGGAGGAGAAGGCGGAGAACATCATGGGCACGGGGGCAGATACGATCACTGGCTGTGACCATGGGTGTCTCATGAATATCGCCGATGCGCTGCGTAGGAAGGGCAGCAAAGTGCGGGTTAAACACATCGCAGCCGTTCTGGCGGAGGGATTGCCATGAGCTCCTCGAAAGGCACCCTTTCCTTCCGGGCTAACGCAACCCGGGCCCTGGCCAACCCCGAGCTTCGGGCGACTATGGACAATGTGGCCGAAACCTTCACCCAAAAGCGGGCCGATGCCATCTCCTCTCTGCCCTTCGAGGAGCTGCGAGACCGGGGCTCCGCGATCCGCCTACAGGTCCTGGATCACTTGGAGGAGTATTTATCCCGCTTTTCAGCAAACGCTGCCCGGGCAGGAGCTACCGTCCACCGGGCGAAGGATGCTCAGGAAGCGCGAGAGATCGTCGCCTCTTTGTTGAAGGAGCGAGGGGTGAAGAAGGTGGTGAAGTCCAAGTCGATGGTCACCGAGGAGATCCACCTCAACGAGTATCTGGAGAGACAGGGGATTGAGGCCCTGGAAACCGACCTGGGCGAGTATATCAATCAGCTCGCCGGCGAGGGACCTTCCCATATCATCGTTCCTGCCATCCACAACAATCGCCGGCAGATCGGCCAACTCTTCACCCGGGTGCTCGGCTCCGCCTACTCGGACGACCCCACCGTCCTCACCCGGATTGCCCGGGAAATCCTGAGGAAGGAATTCCTCTCCGCCCAGGCCGGCCTCAGCGGAGGCAACTTCGCCGTAGCCGATACCGGCAGTATCGTCCTCTTCACCAACGAAGGCAATGGCCGCATGGTCACCACCCTCCCCCCGCTCCACGTCGCCGTGCTCTCCATCGACAAGGTGATCCCCTCCCTTGCCGATCTTCCCCTCTTCATTCGACTCCTTCCCCGATCCGCCACCGGCCAGGTCCTCACCAGCTATATGTCGGTGATCACCGGAGCCAGGAAGTCCGGCGAATCCACTGGGGCCAAGGAGCTTCATATCGTTCTGATGGACAACGGACGCTCGCGGGCCCTGGCCGGGCCCTATCGGGAGATGCTCAAATGCATCCGCTGTGGGGCCTGCCTGAATGCTTGCCCCGTATATCGCCTCGTGGGAGGTCACTCCTACGGTTCCGTCTATCCCGGACCCATGGGAATCGTATTTACGGCGCTCCTCGATGGGATGGAGAAAGCTCATCCTTTGCTGGATGCCAGCACCCTCTGCGGTGCCTGTGCCGAGGTCTGCCCGGTAAAGGTGCCGCTGGTTAAGCTTCTGCGCACCCTGCGGGAGCAGAAAGTGGAGGGAGGGCTGACTCCATGGATGGAGCGAGAGGGAATGATCGGATTTGGTCTGGCGGCGCAGTCTCCACTCCTCTTTCGCCTGGGGCAGATGGCAGCGAGGATTTTCTGGCCCGTAGCAAAAAAGGTCGGCGGAGATGAGGTCGTCGGGCGCATGCCGGACCCTGCCCGACGGACGTTCAGGGAGAAAATATCATGACTCGCGACCAGATCATCGATCTTTTCCTGGAGAAGGCATCCAAGGCGGGGGCAGAGGTGGTGCGAGTCAGGGGCCTGGAGGAGTTGAACCGAGCACTGGCAGGTATTCTGGATGGACGCGACTCCATCTTCTGTCCGGGCATCACGGAAAAAGAGAAGGCGGTCATCGTACCCGTGGATCGCCGCACCGATGACTACCTAAGCGCTTCCGTCTGCGTCGAGGAGGTATTCGGCGGGATAGCGGAGACCGGCAGCCTCATCTGCTCCAGCCAGGGTAGGAGGGTAGTCCAGGCGGGCCTATTGCCCACCCACCATATAGCCATGGTTGCGGCGGAGAACATACAAGAGAGCCTGGATGACTTCTTCGCTGCCTGCGGCGATTCCCCACCTACCAATATTACCTTCGAAACCGGCCCCAGCCGGACTGCGGACATCGAGTTGACCCTGACCCTGGGAGTCCACGGCCCCGAGCGGTTAAGCATCATTGTGGTTTGATGGATCGGGGAATTGCCCTCGCCCCAGGCTTGGGCGCTCGGGTGACTCGCCCTTACCACGACTCGAAATTGTCCGGGTTGTTCCTGCTGCCGTAGGCGCATCGGCGGTTCCTGGAGGTGTTGTTCCAGGAGCCGCCGCCAACCAACCTCTTTCCATCAGTCCAGACGTAAATAAAAGGACGTTTCTTCCAGACAGCTTGTTATGTTGCTTTAGAACCAACGTTACCCCCCCCCCATAAAGAAGTCTGAGCTTTCGGCAACGGAGTTCCTCGAAAAACTAACGACAAGAGGATACAGGGTCTATCTGAAAGACCTGAGGACACGCTATGCCTGGCAAACAGAGGTCCTTCTGGAGAAGAGGCTGCAAGAGATTCTCGAGCCCCTTGTTGCTTCTTTGCAGTGTATAAAACTGGGGGAAATTTAGGGTTATTACTCCCGGCAGCATACGTCAGTCATAAGCATGGTCATTGTAAGCAAGTAGCTGCAGGATTTTCGTGATTCTGTAGCGCTTGCTGAAGATTTTCGGCATCACCCTGATGATAAACTTCGATCTCTCCCCCTGGGAGGAGAAGAGCAGACTGAACATCCGAAGCGCAAAGAGGATCCGATACTGCAACTTTATTGGATCAGCTTCGTTCTGATCGAGCCAGAATCCCGTATCTCCGAAATGTTTGAGCTTTCGATACATATGATCAAACGAGTAGACGCTCTTGTTCACTTTTTCATATCCCGCCAAGAGCTCTTCGGGCGTCATATTCACAGGGTTGAAGACGACATGTTTTGTGTCGTATTTGCTCCAATCTTTGTGGATAATTCGTCCTTCTGCTTCAAACCGTTGAAAGAGCCTCGTCCCCGGGAAAGGAGTAAGAATGTTGATGACCGGTTCCAAGATGTTGGCTTCATCAATGAAGTGGATCAATTCATCAAAGGAGTCTCTCGTGTCAAAATCATACCCGACGATAAACGACCCGAGAATGAGCAAACCATGTGATTGAATTCTGTTGATCGCCTCCATGTAGTTATGCCGCATATTCACGCTCTTCGACATGGCCGACAGGTTCTTCTCGGATATCGATTCAAAACCGATGAAAACAGAACCGCAGCCCGCCTCTCTCATCAGTCCCATCAGATCCTCATGCTGAGCGAGATTGATCGAGGCCTGACATCCCCATTTGACATTCAGCGGTCTTAATGCCTCAAACAACGTACGGGCATATGGTATATTCGCGATGATATTGTCATCCGCGAAGAAGATCGCCTTCCCTTTGCTTTTGTATCTACCACTCGCAAGGTTCAGGGCCTTTATTTCCTCGACCACGTTCTCAACTGGTTTATTCCTGATCTTCTGTCCGTCGAAGGCATGAACGGAACAGAACTCGCAATGAAAGGGACAGCCCTTCGTGGTCTGCACGAAATCATTGATGTACTTATTGCGCTGAATCAGCGACCTGTCCGGAGGCGAAATGGTCGACAGATCGACAAGCGCGTCAGCCTTATACGTTCTTGCGAGTCTTCCGTTTTGAGCGTCCTCGAGAACCGTGTGCCATACCTTCTCAGCCTCGCCGACGACAACAGCGTCACAATGTTGAATCGACTCTTCCGGACACATGGATGGGTGTATTCCACCAAGCACCGTTTTAGCCCCGAGTTTCCGAAAGGTCGCAGAGATCTGATAGGCTCTTTTCGCCAGCATTGTGCTGACGCTTATTCCGACTAAGTCCGGCTTCCACCCATAATCGAGATCTTCTATGTTTTCGTCAAATACCCGTATTTCGTTCCCGGAAGGAGTAAGAGAGGCCAGAGTAGGTATTGCAAGCATATAGGAGTAATATATTCTTGTGAGCATGAATTTGGAGAAGAATTTGTAATCGTAATAACTCTTTTCGTTCTCTGAAACATTTCTCGGAATAACAAGCGCTATTTTCATATCAAGATCCTCCGGGGAACTGCCTGCCCAGCTGGTCAAGAAAGGTTAAGTGCCATCACTAACAAATAATACGGAACTATTTTCCACGTTTCGTATTGGGACGACTGAGGGGATGTTCCCCTCGACTGAGATCTTTCACATAGACAAGGATGGCTCCTCTACATTCCCTTACTGAGGCGAAAGAGCTGTTCCGCAGGACATCCTGCTCGATATCGCCGAGTTTCCGTTCCACCAAGTTGAGATAGGAGGCATTCAAACACAAATGAGGGGACGTTGGTTCTAAAACAACTTGTTATGTTGTTTTAGAACCAACGTCCCCTGCCTACTCCCTTAGCCCCGCGCCGCTCGACACCCCACCAGGCCCTTTGAAGGCCGAAGCGCCCGGTCCCTCCTGATCCCACCAGATGTAGTGATATGCCGAGGGTTGGCCCGATCCCGCCCAGGACATGAGAGTCTCCATGAACCGTACGCCACGTCGCTCCAACCAATCCAGAGTGCCTGGGTTGGCCTCACAGAAAGCGCGAAGCACTGCCGGGTCATCTCTTCTGTTGTAACGTTCCTTGTAATCCGACATCCTCTGGAACAGAAGCTCGGGTGAATCCTGTACCTGGTTGAGCTTTTGTATTCGGGTGCCGCCTTGAAGATTCAGGAGGCCTGCCGTGATGACTCCGCAACCACCCACTTCCTTGCCCTGCTCCAGCACGATCACGGAAGCGCCCTTTTCCACCGCTGCGATGGCGGCTGGAAGTCCTGTCGGTCCGGACCCAACCACGATTACATCGGCTTCCTTGTCCCAATTTTCCGGGACTGCGGCCGCAGCAGCCGGAGTCTGCACGAATGAGCCCAGCACACCGACAGCCGCTGCGCCCGCTCCAACAGCGACGGCTGTATCTTTGAAGAACTGCCGACGCGTAATCTCCCTCTCGTCTGACATCACATTGTTCCTCTCTCGGATTCTCTCTTCATCGATAGTCTCCGCGAAAGCAGTGTCCTGTCGGGCTCAACCCGAGTCTCTGGGGTCCATCTCCTGTTCAGGGTCCACCAGCATCGCCATCGGACAGCCCACCTTGCGCCCTGTGTCGTTCATCCAATCCTCCAAAAGGCGTTCTCTGAATGTGACGAACCAAACCAGGCCAATACCATGCCTGCCGCCAAACGACCCACCACCCCTGAATATGGGCCGGAAAACCTCATCCCCAAAGTCCGCAGACGATAGGCCGGAAGGGAGAAACTCAGTGGGCCTCTTTCTTGCTCCGATCAGCTATCCTTCGCATGGCCTCTGATATTTTTTGCTTATGTGCAGCTGACTTGGGTTTGTCCCTCAATGCCTCGGAGATTCTCCTCCGATGTTCCTCTGACATGGGGCCCATGCGCCTGCCCTTATTCCATGCCCTTTTCCCCTTCAACGACTCCGATAATCTCTTCCGATGCTCTTCTGACATGGGTTTCCGTTTGCGGACTGGCATCGAGGTTAGAACGCCCGGTTTCTCTTTTTGTCGTAGGCTATTTTTGGGTACGTATGCCATCTCTATAAGAATCCTCCTGTCGGAATCTCTCTTGCGTTATACGTGGAATCCTCCTGAGCCACTGCGCCCAAAGACCGCTGTTTCCAGGACAACTTATTCTGTCGCTTCGGAGCCATCCTACCCCGACGTCCGGCCTAAAGCACCAAATGCAAACCTGGCGGATTCGTATGAAGGGGTGTATGGCGAAATCAAGTCAGATGGGACCTCTCGTACTGGCAACTTATTCCTCTCTCATTTCTTTGTCAATACGTTACGCAAGTTCTCAAGGATGAAGACCTCACCCCTCTGTCTTTCGACCCCGTTGCCTTTCCCTCTCTCTTTCGTTCATCCGCGCGCGTGTGTCCTGCTCCCAGGACACAGGATCTACCCCTCACGTGCCGTGCAAAGGGCGAGTGAGCCCGATCAAGAACTCGCGCAGTCCCTTGAAGAATGCCTGAAGCATGGTAAACATCCCGAACACCCAATCACTTCCCGCCATTTGGACCTCCCAAGCGCCTCAATCCGAGAACGCTAATATGCCTAACGCTGATATGTCTATGATGATCAAAATCAGCGGGGGCTTTTGGCCGTTCGCTGAAGTGGCCTGTTCAACCCTCCGCCAATCATGGCGATAATCTTCCCGATCCGATTGCCATCGAGGACTGGCCAATTCTTCCTTTGATCCGCTCAGCCCCTATTTAGGGAGAATCCTTTTGCATCGCTGCAGATTTGACGCAAACTCGAGTCCCTCAATCGAAAATGCCCAAATCTTATGCGGTACCCGCACAGGCCCCAATCCTGGCCGTTCGTAATGCGTGCAAGAGTGGGAGGGCAATGGGGAGCGATTAGACAGCCACAATCGGTTTATACGACCACGAATTGGGCAAGTCAAGCAATAAATTCGGGTGAGGTTTTGAGGTCAGCGATCCCCGTTGGACAAAGGGCGAAAAGCGTGACCCAAAATATCCGAAGAAAGTGGAAAGCATAAGGGAATACCGGAAGGGATAGAATGGGAGATCGCTTTGCGAATAGAGGACAATGTCTGGAAAGGAAAGCAGGAGGCCGATCGGATCAAAATGGCTAATTTGAGATTTTCGAGGCGCCAGCATGGATACAAATCCCGTTGGGGACGCCAAGAAAAATCAAGGAGTTGCACAAGGTGCAGCCTCTCTGCTATTTTCAAACGTGGCCAGGGAAGCGAAAGACCCCAACTGGTGTCTCTCGTGAACAAGGATGCCTTGGGGCGCCTTAAAGAGACGAGATCACATATGAAGAATGCGACCCCGATTCTGCCGACATTTCGACGGCAAGGAATTTGCATCTTCATACTGCGCAGAACCAGTAAGGTCAAGGGAGCTTGATAAGGAAGCCATGAGGCGCAGGAGACGAGGTGGTGATTTGACTACAGAGTCCAGCCTGAATATCTCAGGTCCGCTTTCCTCCAGTTCGAACCGCAGGGGTTGCCCGAAAGGCTCTCGTCGTGGGGGGCGTTTCTCCTGAGAAAATCTTGCCCACTTCACTCCCATGACATGCCCCTTATCCCGCAGAGCGTTCTCCTGTTCCATAACGAGGTTTGCCTATTGAAGCTCCTCGCAGCAGGGCATCAAGGGCTTCAAATGAGAGGGATTTGTCTGCCGGTACTGGCTCGCCGGCCCCGCAGCAAAAGCTACGGGGAATCCGCTCGCTACGCATTTCCAACGATAAGGAGGAAAAAGATGGCTTGCTCCAAAAGAATCACGAGGTCAGGTATCTTTCAAGAAGCTATCCTGATTTTGACCGTAGGGCTCTTCCTGGCAGCCTCAGCAGGCGCTGCCTTTGCAGGGAATCCTCCATTGAGCTCTGCACCAACGAATCCAGAATTCTCGAAATATTACCAGGACAAGTTGATGGGAAGGATTACGGCCGTTACTCCGGAAGGACATCCGCTGGGGCTCATTCCACCGCCTTTTGAGCTTCCCAAGGTCCCCACGAGTCGGGGTCTGACTCCCGTTATCACCGCCCTCCCAGCAACATTTGACCTGCGAACTTCGGGCGGGGTCACCGATGTGAGAAATCAGGGCGGCTGTGGCTCCTGCTGGGCGTTTGCCAGTTTTGCCTCATTCGAGTCCTATCTGAAGTATAAGCTAACGCAAAGCTGGGATTTCTCGGAGGAAGACCTGAACGAATACCACCTCTGGGATTCTCGAGTTTGCGAGGGCGGCAACCACCTGATGTCAACGGCCTACCTTGCCCGCTGGGCCGGGCCCGTCAATGAATCTGACGTGCCCTATCCCTGGGCCATGTCAACTCCGGGAGTAGGGGTGAAGAAGCACGTGCAAAAGGTATGGTTTCTTCCCGACAGAAGCGGCTCCACGGATAACTCTACAGTAAAGCAGGCTGTTCAGTCCTACGGCGCCGTCTATGCAACCTTTCAATGGAATAGCTCCTATTATAACGCCACCTACCACTCCTATTACAAGGGCAGCAGCGGTTCGTCGAATCATGCGGTAGCCATCGTCGGCTGGGATGACGCCTATTCCAAGGCCAAATTCAACACTCCGCCTCCGGGCAATGGCGCGTTCATTATGAAAAACAGCTGGGGAACGGGCTGGGGCGAGAACGGGTATTTCTACATGTCGTACTACGACGCGTCCTTGTGGATCGGTGTCATGTTTTGCAATGCAGGATCGACCGCCAATTACGCTCGTGTCTACGAGTATGACCCGCTGGGGTGGACGAATTCCTTGGGTTTCGGTTCAAACGTAGGTTGGTTTGCCAACCTATTCAAGGCCAGTTCCTCGGCCCCGAAGATAAAGGGGGTGAGCTTCTATACTCCCGCCCCCAACTGCCCCTACGAGCTGCGCATCTATGACAATGTCACGGCTGGCCAGCCAAGAACCGGGACACTCGTAAAGTCCTTAACAGGAACCATAAGCAAAGGGGGCTATAGCACAATCGATTTCGGCGCGAGTCCAGCCACTGTTACCCCAGGCAAGAAGTTTTCGGTTGTGGTAAAGCTAACTGTCCCTCCCCAATATGATTATAATTACCCGATTCCCGTTGAGGGCAGCATCGAAGGTTATTCAAGCGGCGCCAATGCCTATGTGGGCCAGAGCTTCGTAAGCGGCGATGGCACTTCGTGGAGTGATCTCACCAGTCTATGGAGTTCTCGCGCAAACGTGTGCCTGAAAGCCTTCGGAGTCATTCCCTGAGGGGGAGGCCAGCCTGGGCGGGGAACTCCCCAGAGCCTCTTTTCCCTCAGGGAATCGGGGAGGGTTCTTCCCGCTGATAGGCACCGAGCATATTTTCGTCAGGTCCATGATCGACCCAACTGATCGGGCGGGGGAATTGCCCCCGCCCGATATCTTATATGAGGAGACGCGCTTTGCACAGGACTCGGCGACTGAGGAGGCAGGAGAACGCATAGGAAAGCGGATGTTCACCAATCCAGACATTGCTGGTGCGGATCGTGAGCCTGACCTGAGTCGCGGTCGGCACCCGGGCACCAGGATATCCGTAAGTTCACAGTAGAATGCGCCGAGCTCCGAGGGCTCAACCAGGAACTACGGCTTCCTCCCCAAATGAGCTAACAGTTCATCTGGACGGATCCACGGTGAAGGGCATATCCATTCCCTTGCCCACATGTTGGGTGAGCTTCCGGATGGTCTCACTCAGACGAAAAGGCAGGGCCATTTCTGGCCCTGCCTCCAATCACGCATCATGCCCCGATGTCGGGGCGGCTTGATAAAAGAGGAGATGCTCCACTGCCGTAGATATCACAAATATCATGACGTTATTGCCCTCAGGATCTGGGGGTAAGAGGAAGAAGCCGGATCGGCGAGGGTAGGGATCCATCCTGTATCCTCGCACCACCTCCCCATCCCCAAAGGTCACCTCCACTTTATCCCCATAGGACTTATCCCCGTCGATGAACTCTCTCCGCGCACGGCAGCGGGGATTGCCGTCAAAAGTCCTTACAAAGAAGATGGCCTTCAAGTCTCCCATCCACAACTCAGCGCGCAGTTCATCAGCAGTCGCCGTTGAAGCCCTGCGGAGATGGATGTGAGATCCGTCAGGGTCAAAATGCTGAGTGTAACCCTTTACAACCCGGCCATCGAGGTATCGCGCAACGATCTTAGAAAGTGGTTCCATTACACTGCTTCGGCCTCAGTTAAAGGAGAGAAGGGAAATCATTGACCCGAGCCTTTTTCTTTCGCTGCCCCCGCGCTTATCAATCAAGAGCAAGGGCCGTGCCGCGCGGCGACCTCCGACGTCCACCTTCGGAAACCCCATGTTTGGCTGAGACGGCAGGCCAGTCCGGTTTTTGGCGATTGTCCTCTCAGGAATCCAAGGCGGCACAAAATGCCGCCTCAAATAGGAGGTTTCTTCCTTCACCGTTGGGATAAGAAGGGGGCATCGAGGTGCCAAAGTGCCCGCTGTCCCCATCACGCCTCCCTGAGGCTAAGACAGCATAGCCCCTGCGATATCTTGCGCTGAATGATGGTCTCCAGCATTCGCAACATCTCACGTCATCCGGCATGCCGATATTGACCTGCACCCTAGTCCGCCCCTCCCAAGATTCAGTCACGTATACAAAATGGATGGGGCGAACGCAGAGGGGGTGGACGGGGGGCGTCGCCGCCCCCCCGGCTGGGTTCAGTGGAATCATGCGACACGCAGGAGCGTGATGGAGAGCGATGAAGGGGGGGTCAAGATCCTAATTCTTGGGGCAAGTTCTTCAATCCCTCGCCCTTGATGATGGTCGGGTTACTGGTGGCACTCCTTGCATGACTTGAAATTGTTGTCGTGGTGACAGGCACTGAAGCACCAGTCCACGCCCGCCTTGGGCGCTGCCGTCGGTGAGGGCGGCGGGACCGGATGTGGCTGATGGCAATTGCTACATTCTGGGATGGCACTGGCATCTTTCTTTCCATGGGGAATGTAGCGGTGCGGCGTTCCCTTTTCCCCGCTCGGCGCCAGATAACCGGCGGATGATTTGGCGAGGTCATCAAAAGGCCCGTGACAATCCAGGCAAAGGTCCTTAGAGGCTCCGGCTGTCGAGGGGCTGGTCGGCAGGGGCTCAGAGGAAGCGGCGGTCGCCGCCTCGATCATCGCTGCAGGGGGTGGCCAAAGCCCGGGAGTTGGAGCCGAAGCAGAACCTCCCAGGCTCATAGTTAGCGCGAAAATGCACAACCCCGTGTACACCAATCGAAATCGCTTGCTCATAATATTCCTCTTTGTGAGAATTTTGCTGGGATCATCCCACAGCCGCTATTTCGCTCTTTCCCCGGCGGCGTTGCGGCCGGCGATGAGCCCCTGGACAATACATCGGGCCAGGCCATGCTGGCTGAATCCCCCGGCTGACTCGCCTCCACAGTAAAGGCCCGGGATGACCTGGCCGTAAAAGTCCACCACCTGGCACTTGGCGTTAATCCGGAGGCCCGTGCGGCAATCATGGATGACGGGCGTCGACCAAGCCGCATAGAACGGCGGATGCTGGATCTTGTACAGAGGCTTGGGCTTCCCAAAGTCCTCGTCCGTTCCGGACTCCACGAAGGAGTTGTACCGGGCCACCGTCTCCTCGAGGGCTAAGGAGGGAATTCCATTGGGCTGGTATTTCATCACTACTTGGCTGGCCAATTCCGCGATGGTGTTGGCACGGAAGAAGAAGCCCGCCTCCATGTCCACCTGGGGAGGCGTGGGATTCCATCTTTCCCGGGCCACGGCGTCTGCGTCGAAGATGGCCCAGATCGGCCCGCCTCCGTTTCGCGATTCCCCGGTTCCGGCCAGGGCCGCATTGATGAAATTCGAGGGGTTGTACTTGAGGTTCTTGGCATTGAGGTAGCTTCCCGGGACATAGGGGTCCAGGGACTTGTAGCTGTTGGAGGTAAACTGCTCTGCCGTCTCATCGTAGAATCTCTTGCCCGCTTGGTTGACGAGGATGACGTCCTGCCAGTTGGCGACCCGAAGGCCCGTGGCCCGGGCAAGGTGGAACACGGGGCTGCCCGGCATCCACTGCAAATAGCGATAGCCGTACTGGCACCCGATGCAGCCTGCTTTGGTCAGAACGAAACCGAACTCCCCGGTTTGGTTATAGGTGCCCCACAGCGAGGCCCCGATGGCGATGGCAGCCAGCTCTCCGCTGCCGTCCTGCGGAGACCAGGGCTCACCCGAGAGACCGCAGTACTCCTCCGTCAGCCGCGGGTCGAAGATCATGCGAAAGTTCACGTTTCCGGTAGAGCCGCCGGTGGCAATGATGACACCCTTCCTCGCCCGGAGGTTCCGCTTTGCCCCTTTATGATCCACTGCGATGCCCAGGACCCGGCCCGAGGTGGGGTTCTCCCGGTAGATGCCGGTCATCCTATGCTCCAGCAGGATGGGCACCCCCAACCTTTTGGCCGTGGCTTCCAGGGGCCGCATGAGCCCCACACCGGAGTAGGTGGTCGCCCGCAGGGTGGGATCCACCGGCTTGCCGGTCTGGATCAGTGGATAGTCCAGCGCAGCGGTGTGCATCTCCCGGGGAACGGAGTTGCCCACCGAGGTCCCCCCATGGTTGTCAGGGGCTTTGTCCACAAAGGAGACCCCTTGGGCCAACAGCCAGTCGAAGGTCGAAACGTTGTTATCGGCGAAGGCACGAACGATCTCTTTGTCGTTGTACCGGTAGTCGGGGAACCCGTTGGGCTGGACGATGGACCAGTCGGTGAGATCCGAGAAGATGAGGTCCGGCGAATCCTCGATGCCGTGACTTCCTCTGGGCGCTGGTCCCCCCACCCAGAGGGACATTCCCGCCGCTGACGATCGCGTGTCCACCGATGTCGAAGTTCCCTTCGACCAGGATCACGGAGGCCCCCTTTTGGACTGCCTCGATGGCGGCGGGGAGTCCTGTGGCGCCCGCCCCGATGATGAGGACATCTGCCTCCTGGTCCCACCGGACCGGGACCCCCTGGGCGGAGGCGGAGGATCGGGGAATGAGGCTACTGGTGGCGACTGCCGCACCGGCAATGGCCGCATTTCTAAGGAACTCTCGACGGGTAAGGCCTTTCTTTTTAGACACTTTGTCTCCTCCTGTATGAGATTTTAAAAAGCCAAGGGCACGATCGGGATTGCCGCATGATTCCAGGCGAAGATGGCACATTTCCCACCCTTCGCCATGTCTCCCCTTCTCAGGGCCGCATGCTTGTGGGAATTAGCGAGCCTATCCTCCATCGACGGCAGGCTACAGAACTCGCATCCACATCTGCTAATAATAGCTCATGGCTTCCTCCCGCAATCCCCTGGATCCACCAGGGTTCGGCCCATGTCGGCGGATGCGTAGACCCAGAGCATGGACATCCTTTCGGTGGCGGAGGCATTGAGGAAGCGATGGGGGGTTCCGGCGGGCACATGGGAGGTATCATAAGGCTTCATGCGGGTCCGGTGGGCGCCTACATCCACCAAGGCCTCCCCTTCGATGATGGTGATCGACTCCTCGCAGCCGTGGATGTGGCAGGGCAAAGAGGCCCCCGGGTCAAAGGTCGCAACTCCCACGCTAATGGATTGGGTGCCAGTCTCCGGCACCGCCAGCTTCTTCACCCAGATACCTTCGCCGTATTCGTGAGGCTCTACCTGATCGCTATGAATGATTCCCATTTCACCCTCCTGCCTTTTCATAACACAAGAGGCGAAATACTTCAATTGTCTGCCGATCCTTCTGCTTCTCATTTTTGCACGATTGAATTAGGCCTCCTTCGTCTGTATAATGCGCTTCGCATTTTATTTCCATCCGGAGGCCTTCATGAAAGCCATCCAGTTCCAATATAGCCTGACCCGTTATGCCCTTTCCAAGGTGGTGGGCCATTTCTATCCGCCAGCCTTTTATGGACCCCTCTCCTTGCTGCGCTATCTGGATGTGCCGCAGCCGAGCCTCCCTCATCCGGATTGGGTGAAGATCCAGGTGAAAATGGCGGGCATCTGCGGAAGCGATATCAATCTGATCCGCCTCCACGACAGCCCTTCCACCTCTCCTTTCGTCTCCTTTCCCTTCGTCATCGGACACGAAAACCTGGGAATCATCTGCGAAGCAGGCTCAGCGGCGAAGGATTTCGAGGTGGGGGAGCGGGTGGTCGTGGATCCCTTGCTTACCTGTGCCACCCGAGGGATCGCCCCACCGTGCAAGCACTGTCAGCAGGGGGAATACTCCCGCTGCGAGAACTTCGCGAAAGGCAACCTCTCTGCCGGTCTGATCATTGGTTCCTGCCGAGATACCGGCGGGGGATGGGGCTCCCATTTCGTCGCCCATCGCTCCCAAGTCTTCAGAGTGCCCCCCGAGGTCACGGACGAAAACGCAACTCTGGTGGATGGGCTCTGCTCAGCCCTTCATCCGGTGATGCGGAATTTCCCTTCGAATCAGGATGCTGTGTTGATCGTTGGAGGAGGCTTGATTGGCCTCTGCGCCATCGCCTCCCTGCGAGCCCTCGGCAGCAGGGCTCGCATCCTGGCCCTGGTCAAATACGGCTTTCAGGCAAATCTGGCAAGGCATTACGGGGCAAACCAGGTGTTCCAGATGGAGAGGGGGAGCGACTATTTCCGTGAGATTGCCGAGGCGGTGGGCGCGACTCTCTATAAGCCAGTCCTGGGAAAGCGGGTGATGATGGGTGGTGCGGATTGGGTCTTCGAGTGCGTGGGGAGCGACCCCAGCATCGATGATGCACTGCGTTTCACCAGGGCGGGCGGAACCATGGTGCTGGTGGGCCTGGCCGCAATTCCCCGCGGAATCGACTGGACGCCCATCTGGCTCAAGGAACTCAAGGTCACCGGCTCGTCTAGCAGCAGCACCGAGAACTATCGGGGAGGGTCAATTCGGACCTACCAACTGGCCCTCGATCTCATGAAAGAAGGCCGCCTCGATCTATCCCCTCTATTGACCCATCGCTTTCGTCTCGAAGAATACAAGAAGGCGCTTGAGGTTCTTTTCCACAAGGAAAGAAACCAGGCGGTCAAGGTTGCCTTTTCCTGGGAGTGAGAATCAGCCGCTCTCATCGAACGCCGCCATTCCCATCTTCTCGCCCACCTCAGCAAAGGCAGCCAGAACCCGATCGAGCTGCGCCTCAGTGTGGGTGGCCATATAGCTGGTGCGCAGCAAGGACATCTTGGGCGGAACCGCCGGAGGCACCACTGGATTCACATAGACGCCCGCCGCGAAGAGCTCCTTCCACATGGCGAAGGTATTCATCATGTCTCCGATGATGATGGGTATGACGGGGGTCTGACTGGCTCCCGTGTCAAAGCCCATCTCCTGAAATCCCTTCCGCATCTTCTCCGCATTCGCCAGGACCTTCATCTGCCATTCTGGTTCCGTCTGCATGACTTCCAGAGAAGCCAGGACCGAGGCCAGGCAGGGCGGCGGCATGCTGGCACTGAAGATCAGGGAGCGGGCAAAATGCTGGATATAGTGGATGACCGGCTCAGGCCCTGCAATGAAGCCCCCCAGAGAGGCGAAGGATTTGCTGAAGGTGCCCATAATGAGATCCACATCCTCCTCCACCCTAAAGTGGGAGCTGGTTCCCCTCCCCTCCTCTCCCAGAACCCCGATGGAGTGCGCATCATCCACCATGAGCCGCGCTCGGTACTTCTTGCAGAGGGCAATGATGTCGGGCAAAGGGGCGATGTCGCCTCCCATGCTGAATACCCCATCCACGATGACCAGTTTCCCTACCTCAGGAGCGCAGGAGCGCAGGATCTTTTCCAGGCCTTCCATGTCATTGTGGGGAAAACGTTTGGTTTCACCTTGGGCCAGTCGGCAGCCATCGACGATGCTGGCGTGATCATCGTGATCCAAGATGACCACATCTCCCTTCCCCACCAGCGCGGAGATCGCACCCAGATTGGCCTGGAAGCCGGTGCTGAAGACCAAGGCAGCCTCTTTGCGCACAAACTGCGCCAGCTTCCTCTCCAACTCTTGGTGCAACGTCAGGGTGCCATTCAGAAAACGAGATCCGGTGCAGCTGGTCCCATAACATTTCACCGCGTCGATGGCCGCCTGTCTGACCCTGGGGTGGGTCGTCAATCCCAGATAATTATTCGATCCGATCATGATCAGCCTGCGTCCATTGATGACCACCTCGGTCCCGTCTGTCTGTTCCAGAGGGATGAAATAGGGATAGTATCCCTCGGCCATTGCGCGCTTGGCATCGGTAAACTGCACGCACTTGTCGAATAGATCCATGTCCGTCTCCTCCCCTCTCCTCGCAGCGCTTTCTTCGGCCCGTCATTACATGGATAGCCCATTCTGAAGGAAAATTCAACCCCCTTGATTCCCGGTGCGTCAAATCCTTCGGGAAACCACACATGACAAATCAGCCAGTTGCCTCATAATAAAATGTTACTCGAGGATAGCAAGCAGTAGGCAATAATGGATTGACGGGATGCGGCAGGCGGTTTAATATGGGGCCGACCGACGCAGAGAACACAGAGAATAGACAAGTGCAATAGAGAGGAGCGCGAGAAAGATCATGAAGATCACCGATGTGGTAGCAACCCCAGTGAGCATGCAATTAAAGGAGCCCCGCTGGTGGGGAACCATGGCCTCCCCCTCGATCGGCTGCATCATCGTGGAAGTGAAGACCGACGAGGGCATCACCGGGATCGGCGAGGCTGGCTTTACTTCCATGTACTGGCCCAGCGTGGGGCCCATCCTCAATCAGACCCTGAAACCGCTGGTGGTGGGCGAAGATCCCCTCCTGATTGAGCACCTCTTCACCAAGATGCATCGAGCCACCCACGGCTGGGGCCGCCGTGGTTTTCAGACCTACGCCGTCTCCGGGATCGAGATCGCCCTCTGGGACATCATGGGCAAGGCCACCGGCCTTCCCATCTGGCGTCTCTTGGGCGGATTCCAGGGGAGCATCCCCGCCTACTGGGCCCCTTGCCTCAAGCCGGCCAAGGTGATCGCCAGGGAATGCGAGGGGGCCGTCAACGCCGGCTTTTCGGCCATCAAGCTGCGGGTGGGTCTGGGTCTGGAGGAAGATGTGAAGATCGTGGCCGCGGTCCGCAAGGCAGTGGGAACCGAGATCGACTTGGTAGTAGATGCCAATATGTCCTACGATTACCGAACCGCCGTCGCCATGGCCGAGGCGTTTCTGGAGTTGGGAGTCCAGTGGCTGGAGGAGCCCATTACGACCCACAGCCTAACCCAGTATATTGAGGAGCATGCCAGGATGAATGAGGCAACGGATATGCCCCTGGCAGGAGGGGAGTCCCTCTTCACTCGATGGGAGTTCGTGGAGGTCCTCAATCGGCGGGCCTTCGATTTTGTGCAGCCGGATGCGGTTTCGGTGGGTGGCATCGCCGAGACCAAGAAGATCGCCGCCATGGCCTCCGCCTACAATATCGCCTGCGTCCCGCACATCGCCTGCTCTTCCGTGGCGGGTATCGGTTTTGTGGCCAACCTCCACGTCATTGGCTCCCTCGACAACGCCCTCTATGTGGAATATGACGCCTATGACAGCCCGATCCGGGACGAGCTGTTCCAGGAGCCGATCAAGGCTGAAGATGGAATGGTGAAGATGCCCGAGAAGCCAGGCCTGGGACTGGAGCTCAACCGCAAGGCCCTGGCCAAATATGCCATGAAGCATTAGTTCTGAAGCAACAGCGTAAAGGGCGCAAGGGGCACAGGATGGATCCCCTCTCTCACATCACCAGTACAGCCCTGGCGGCCTCGGTCTTTGTCCAGGAGGAAAAGGAGAAATGGCCCCTGATCGGCGCCGCGGTGGTGGCTGGGATCGCGCCTGACCTGGATGCCCTCACCCTTCTGAGAGGATGGGATTCCTATGTGCGTTACCACCAGGCCCTGACCCACAACCTTTTTGTGGTCCCGATCCTGATCTTTCTGGTGGCCTACCTCTTTCATCGTTTCGGCTGCTACCACAACTTGCCCGTCCTGTTGGGTTTCGCCGCCCTGGGGGGATTCTGGCATCTCCTCCTCGATTTGACCATCACCTGGGGACTGGCCCCCTTCTGGCCGTTCAGCTCCCGCACCTATTGCCTGGGCCTGATTCACCTTACCGATCCCCTTTTCCTCCTTGTCTGCGCTGGGGCCTGCTATCTCATCTTTTTCCACACCTGGTGGGGCCTGCGCCGCAAGTTGGCGCTGATCATCCTGCCCTCCCTGAGCCTCTATCTTCTCTGTCGCTACCTCTTTTTCTGAGCGAGGTGGCACAGGATGGCCCACCAAGGACGTGGCCCGCCCCGGCACCGGTTATGCCCCTGGCACCGGGCAGGCGTTGGAGAGGGTGAGGACCCAGACGACCTGCCCTTTCTCCGCCGATCGGCGGAAGGCCTCCTGCAAGGCGGAGAATACCTGGTCTTCTTCTCCTAAAACCAGGCTGCTCATGATTCCCGTCTGCACCGTCAGGCCGTGATCCTTCAACGCCGACACGGCCTCCTCGATGGCCGGGCTGAGTCGCTCCTGTCGCAGGGGATAGAGGCTAAATTGCGCGCTGATCGCCATTTCTTTCTCCTTTCTCCACTCATACAAACAAGAAAGCCCGAGGACAGAGTTGCCCTCGGGCTTTTTTCATCCATCCATCTCCCTCCTCAATGAGGAGCGATCTGGGAGAGAGGGAGCTTTTTGGTGCAGAAGAACCAGTCGTAGCATTTCACATCTTTACCCGGGGCCTTCATGCGCTCCATGGCGGCACCGCAGGATCCAGGAGGCGGCACGATCACATCATCGCCCGGGCTGCCAGTCGGCCGGGGTTGCGACCTTGTGTACATCGGAGGTCTGCATGGCGATCAGGAGGCGCTTGATCTCCTGGAAGTTCCGGCCATTGGAGAGGGGGTAGTAAAGCAGAGCCCGGATCTTGCTCTCCGGATCGATGAAGAAGACCGCCCGTACCGCCTTGGTGTCACTGGCCGAGGGCTGGAGCATCCCGTATTTCTTGGCCACGTCCATCTTCAGGTCTGCAATGACGGGGAATAGCACCTGGACATTCTTCATGCCCTTGTACTCGACCCTCTCCTGGATGGTCCGCAGCCAGGCGATGTGGCTGAAGACGCTATCGATGGAGAGACCGATCAGCTTGCAGTTCAGGGCCTCGAATTCCTTCTCCATGGTGGCAAAGGTCATGAACTCCGTGGTGCATACCGGGGTGAAGTCCGCAGGATGACTGAACATGATCACCCATTTACCCTTGTAATCCGCGGGGAAGTTTATCATCCCCTGGGTGGTCTCCGCGGTAAAGGCGGGCGCCTCCTCGCCGATGAGGGGGATGCGGGGTGCATTTGATTCATCAGCGAATACCGAGGAAGAAAGAACAAAGGTGAGGCTCAAGGCCGCCAATAACATGGCAATGGATTGACTTCTCTTCATATACCGATCTCCTTTTCCCAAGATCTGTCCTACGTGCAATCCGACGCCGAATCATGCCCCTCCAAGTATCGCGATAAACACCTCCCTTCTCAAATTCGCCCAACTTGTACAGCGGATTTCGCCGGCATCAATGACAACGATGCCTGACCTCGAAAATGGATTCACGATTTTTTGGGAAATGACGAGATCCCTTTTGCAACATTCCTGTCCTTTCCTCACCCCTCGCCCGCCTCAAGATGGTTGGAGGATTCACGATGGTCATATTCCAAAGATCATCCTCACTCAAGCATCTCTGCGGTCGCCATTTTGGTGAAAGCAAGTATCAGGATGGAACGGAAGGTTCCAAGGAATCGAACACGAGACTACCTTGACTGGCGAGAGAATACTTACGGGCACGGCTTGCGATTGACAGTGAGCTGTTTGGTTCCCTGAGTACTTGTTATGCGTGCCTTGCGGGCGAATCCTTCGTCTTGGAAGGTTAGATTCATCGAAGGAACCTGAAAAGGGGAAAGGTGATCAGTCTTCTCCCCTTTTCTCATTATTGATCCGGTCCCCGAACCTTTTGCCGAATCCAGGGATAGAAAAATCGAGGGAAATCGAATATAAGGAATTGGGCCCGTGTGGGCCCAGCAAAGAGCAAAGGGAGGAAAAGTTTGGAAGGGGAAATGGTCCGTCAAGCCGCCTTGAAGATTGCTCGCGGCCAGGGCATGGTTGCCTTTACCGGCGCGGGGATCTCGGAAGAGAGCGGGATACCCACCTTTCGCGGGAAGGGAGGGCTCTGGGACCACTATCCTCCCGAGCGCTTTGCCAATATGGGTGGCTTGATCGCCGAATTTCTCCTGCGCCCAAAGAAGGTTGCGGGATTTCTGCGGGAGATCCTGGAATCCTGCCTGGATGCAAAGCCGAATCCCGCCCATCTGGCCCTGGCGCAATGGGAAGCAGAAGGGAGGCTGCGGGCCGTCATCACCCAGAATATCGATACCCTTCATGAGCGGGCCGGCACCCAGAAAGTGATCAAGCTGCATGGTAGCATCGACCGGCTCCGCTGCACGGATTGTGGGTTCAAGCAGAATTTCGATGAAGCCCGGCTTCGGCGATGGGTCGAGGCACTATCAGCGGAGGGGATCGGTCGGAGGCAACTCTGGCATGCTCTCAAGCAGATACTGTCTCCCTGCCCATACTGCGGCGGGAAACGCCGGCCGGACGTGGTCCTTTTCGGCGACCTCCTCCCTCAGGATGCCTGGGCAGAGGCCCAGCAGGCGGCCTCCCTTTGCCGGGTCTTCCTGGTGATCGGCACCTCCGGGCTGGTCCTTCCGGCTGCCGAGATCCCGCTGATGGCCAAGAGATCGGGTGCGACCCTGATCGAGATCAACCCCGAGCCCACCTCCCTGACCGCCCATGCCGATCTCTTTCTCGAAGGAAAAGCAGGCCAGGTCATGCAGGAACTGGCCAGCCAGGTAACGTCGATCAAGCAATAGGCGGGGGCACCCAGTTAAGAGAGAAAGCAGTGTGTTTGGAGCAGATGTTGGCATGAAAAAAAGATGGAGGGTCACCACGGAGACACAGGGAGCACAGAGAGATTTGCATAAAAAAGATACCCCTCCGTGAACTCTGTGACTCTGTGGTCAGAGTAGGTTTTATCAGTGCCCCCTGACTTGAGTAGCTCTAAGTCGCCGATTATGCCCGTCGAGGGAGGGGGCGCCGTCCCACTGGAAGCCCAGATGAAACCAGAGGAACTGAGGAGGCGCGTGAGGGAGGAGGCAGACTGAGAAACCGATTCCCATCACTCCCCAATACCAGGAGGAGCAGGATATCGACAGCCAGGAGAGAAAGCAGCATACCCTGGGGGAAGGGACCCGTGTCCTCATCCTTTCCCGCCTGGCCCACAAATTCATCCCTCTATAGTCCGTTAGAATCCATCCAGGTCGTCGAATTCGCGCCCCAGGCCTTCGGCCCCGCGGATGCCTTTCCCCATTCTTTTCCCCTATGAGGATTGATTTGGAGCCCGGGCAGCCTTCCATAGCTCTACTTCCATCAGCCGAATGCCTCGGGATCTCGCCAAGCCCAATTTCAAGGAGCTCCGGCCCGCAATCCCATGCCTGCCTGCGCCCAACCGGGAAATCCAGTGTCACCAAACCGGTGCCTCCATCGTTGGTCATCCCTGCGGTTTTCATCCCATAGCACGATGGGCGGCTCGATCTTCGCATGCGGATCGGTCTTTTCGTCAGACCCCTGGCACCGGGCAGGCGTTGGAGAGGGTGAGGACCCAGACGACCTGCCCTTTCTCCGCCGATCGGCGGAAGGCCTCCTGCAAGGCGGAGAATACCTGGTCTTCTTCTCCTAAAACCAGGCTGCTCATGATTCCCGTCTGCACCGTCAGGCCGTGATCCTTCAACACCGACACGGCCTCCTCGATGGCCGGGCTGAGTCGCTCCTGTCGCAGGGGATAGAGGCTGAATTGCGCGCTGATTGCCATTTCTTCCTCCTTTCTGCGCTCGCGCAAACAAGAAAGCCCGAGGACAGAGTTGCCCTCGGGCTTTTTTCATCCATCCATCTCCCTCCTCAATGAGGAGCGATCTGGGAGAGAGGGAGCCTTTTGGTGCAGAAGAACCAGTCGTAGCATTTCACATCTTTACCCGGGGCCTTCATGCGGTCCATGGCCGCACCGCAGGATCCGGGAGGCGGCACGATCACATCATCGCCCGGGCTGCCAGTCGGCCGGGGTTGCGACCTTGTGTACATCCGATGTCTGCATGGCGACCAGGAGGCGCTTGATCTCCTTGAAGTTCCGGCCATTGGAGAGGGGGTAATAGAGCAGAGCCCGAATCTTGCTGTTCGGATCGATGAAGAAGACCGCTCGGACCGCCTTGGTGTCACTGGCCGAGGGCTGGAGCATCCCGTATTTCTTGGCCACGTCCATCTTCAGGTCTGCAATGACGGGGAATAGCACCTGGACATTCTTCATGCCCTTGTACTCGACCCTCTCCTGGATGGTCCGCAGCCAGGCGATGTGGCTGAAGACGCTATCGATGGAGAGACCGATCAGCTTGCAGTTCAAAGCCTCGAATTCCTTCTCCATGGTGGCAAAGGTCATGAACTCCGTGGTGCATACCGGGGTGAAGTCCGCAGGATGACTGAACATGATCACCCATTTACCCTTGTAATCCGCGGGGAAGTTTATCATCCCCTGGGTGGTCTCCGCGGTAAAGGCGGGCGCCTCCTCGCCGATGAGGGGGATGCGGGGTGCACTTGCTTCATCATTAGCGAATACCGAGGAAGAAAGAACAAAGGTGAGGCTCAAGGCCGCCAATAACATGGCAATAGATTGACTTCTCTTCATATTCCAATCTCCTTTTCCCAAGATCTGTCCTACCTGCAATCCGACGCCGAATCATGCCCCTCCAAGTATCGCGATAAACACCTCCCTTCTCAAATTCGCCCAACTTGTACAGCGGATTTCGCCGCCATCGATTACAACGATGCCTGAATTCGCAATTGGATTCACGATTGTTTGGGAAATGACGAGATCCCTTTTGCAACATTCCTGTCCTTCCCTCACCCCTCGCCCGCCTCAAGATGGTTGGAGGATTCACGATGGTCATATTCCAAAGATCATCCTCACTCAAGCATCTCTGCGGTCGCCATTTTGGTGAAAGCGAGTATCAGGATGGAACGGAAGGTTCCAAGGAATCGAACACGAGACTACCTTGACTGGCGAGAGAATACTTACGGGCACGGCTTGCGATTGGCAGTGAGCTGTTTGGTTCCCTGAGTACTTGTGATGCGTGCCTTGCGGGCGAGTGCTTCGTCTTGGAAGGTTAGATTCATCGAAGGAACCTGAAAAGGGGAAAGGTGATCAGTCTTCTCCCCTTTTCTCATTATTGATCCGGTCCCCGAACCTTTTGCCGAATCCAGGGATAGAAAAATCGAGGGAAATCGAATATAAGGAATTGGGCCCGTGTGGGCCCAGCAAAGAGCAAAGGGAAGAAAAGCTTGGAAGGGGAAATGGTCCGTCAAGCCGCCTTGAAGATCGCTCGCGGTCGGGAAATGGTTGCCTTTACCGGCGCGGGGATCTCGGAAGAGAGCGGGATACCCACCTTTCGCGGGGAGGGAGGGCTCTGGGACCGCTATCCTCCTGAGCGCTTTGCCAATATGGGTGGCTTGATCGCCGAATTTCTCCTGCGCCCGGAGAAGGTTGCGGGATTTCTGCGGGAGATCCTGGAATCCTGCCTGGATGCAAAACCGAATCCCGCTCATCGGGCCCTGGCGCAGTGGGAAAGCCACGGTATCCTGCGGGCGACCATCACCCAGAATATCGATACCCTTCACGAGCGGGCCGGCACCCAGAAGGTAATCAAACTGCATGGCAGCATCGACCGGCTCCGCTGCACGGATTGTGGGTTCAAGCAGAATTTCGATGAAGCCCGGCTTCGGCGATGGGTCGGGACACTATCAGCGGAGGGGATCGGTCGGAGGCAACTGTTGCGTGCTCTCAAGCAGATACTGTCTCCCTGCCCTTACTGCGGGGGGAAACGCCGGCCGGACGTGGTCCTCTTCGGAGACCTCCTGCCCCAGGATGCCTGGACAGAGGCCCAGCAGGCGGCCTCCCTTTGCCGGGTCTTCCTGGTGATCGGCACCTCCGGGCTGGTCCTTCCGGCTGCCGAGATCCCGCTGATGGCCAAGAGATCGGGTGCGACCCTGATCGAGATCAACCCCGAGCCCACCTCGCTGACTCCCCATGCCGATCTCTTTTCTGGGAGGCAAGGCGGGAGAGGTCATGCAGGAGCTGGCCATCCAGGTAACGTCGATCAAGCACTAGGCGGGGGCCCAAGTTATGAGAGGAAGCAGTGTGTTTGGAACAGATGTTGGCATAAAAAAAGATGGAGGGTCACCAGACACAGGGGGCACAGAGAGATTTGCATAAAAAAGATACCCCTCCGTAAACTCTGTGGTGGTGAGAGCAGGATTTATAACTGGCCCCTGACTTGAGTAGCTCTAAGTCGCCGATTATGCCCGTCGAGGGAGGGGGCGCGTCCCACTGGAAGCCCAGATGAAACCAGAGGAACTGAGGAGGCGCATGCTTTTGCCAACACCTCCCTTGCCTGAGAGGACAAGGATCTTGTGCCGTATATTTTTCATGCGCCACAAAAGGAGCTTTTCCCCCGAGGACTCCTCTGCGCTGGTCTCCTCATCCCTGCGTGCGGTGGGAACTCTAATGCCGCCGGTCCTCGAATGCGGTTCCACCCTCGTCCATCCTTTCCTGTCTCAAATTCTCCGATACTACCGCGATAGGACATCAGCCAACCTTTCCCAAAGCGACTTCACTGCCTGGGCGGTCTTGCCTCCTGCATACTCCACCAGGCTCAGGTGCTTCATCTGGGCCTCTGTGAATCGAGTGTCATAGGGGATCTCCCCCAGGACCGAAATCTCCTTCATGCAACACCACCGGCGGATCTCTTCGGCCATCTCCTGATTGAGATCATACCGATTGATACACAGGACCACCGGGACACGGAAGTGTCGGGCCAGCTCCACAACCCGCTCCATGTCGTGCTGGGCGGAGAGGGAAGGTTCGGTCACGATCAGAACCAGATCGGTTCCGCCAATGCTGGCGATCACCGGACAACCGATACCCGGTGATCCATCGATGATCACCCAATCCAATCCCCTCTCCATGGCGATTTTCCGAGCCCCCTGTCTGACCAAAGAGACCAGCTTGCCGGAATTTCCCTCACCCACCCCAAGGCGCGCATGGACCATGGGGCCATAGTGAGTCTCCGAGACGTACCACTCCCCGGCCTTGTGCTCCACGAAATCGATCGCCTGTGGAGGACAGAAATGGGCGCATACGCCGCAGCCCTCGCACGACAATGGATCTATGCGGAAGATCGCTGCCCCCGCCCCGGCACCGTCCATTTTCACCGCTTCAAATCGGCACCAGGCGATACAAGCACCACATTGGATACAATCATCCTGTCGAATGGTGGCTCGTTTACCTGCATAGAAGTCTTGCCGCTCTTGGATCTTGGGCAACAACAAGAGATGCAGATCTGCTGCATCGACATCGCAATCTGCCAATACCTTCTTTTCCGCCAGGGCGGCGAAGCAACCTACTAAACTGGTTTTTCCCGTTCCGCCTTTCCCGCTGACAATCACCAGTTCTTTCATGGCTGCACACGCTCGCAGATGGCCTCAAAAAGGCGGCGGAATACTTGCTCATAATCCGGCACTGCCTTGACGGCCATCTCTCCTCGGGAATAGGCCAGGGCAATCCTTTGATCCTCTCGGATCTCACACAGGATATCGATCTTCTCCTCCCGGCAGTAACCTCTAAGCGCATCATTCCCTAAGTCGCAACGATTCAAGAGAACCGCATACGGGATTCCCAAGGCTCGCACTACTTCTACGGCGATTTTCAAGTCGTTGAGTCCGAAGGGGGTCGGCTCTGTGACCAATAGCACGAAATCCGTCCCTTTGATCGCCTCGATGACAGAGCAGGAAGTTCCGGGTGGCGCGTCAATAATGGTCACTCCCTTTGCCAGAGCGCGGCGTTTCACCTCCCGGATGAGTGGAGGGGCCATTGCTTCGCCGATCCTCAGCAGGCCACGCACAAATTCCACGCCATCCCGGCTGCCCTCCTCCACCTGTCCCACCTCCCGCGGAACTTCCGAAATCGCTTTCTCAGGGCAGATCAAGAGGCAACCGCCACACCCGTGACACAGCTCAGGAAAGGTCAATACCTTCTTTTGGATGCAGACGATGGCGCTGAATTGGCAAATCAGGCCACATTGTCCACAGCCGGTGCACCTTGCCGTCTCGATATGCGGGATTGGGACTGAGACTTTTTGGGTGCGTTGAATCTGCGGCCTCAAAAAGATGTGTCCGTTGGGCTCCTCCACATCGCAGTCCAGGTAGCGGACCCTCTTCTGCTCCTTGCTTAGGATCAGCGCCAAGTTCGTCGCTATTGTGGTCTTGCCCGTTCCTCCCTTGCCACTCGCCACCGCAATTCGCATCTTCAGTCGAATCCTTTTCAGCAAGAAATTGGACCTCGAATCTCATCCTCCATCTGGTCGCGGGTTGGAAAAGACCTGACGGATCCAACTCCAGTGCAGACACAGATGGATGGCCGCCAAACCGATCAGCGCCAGTGCCAGGTAGAAATGAACCCCTCCCCATTCATGACGAGTGAGGCCCCAGAATGCGAACAGACTGTCCCCGCCTGATCCATAGATCCTCCGGCGCCCCCCTCCAGTTCCGGGCGGAAGCCTGAATTTCAATATCAGCCCCGTGAGGATGACCAAAACGAGATCGAAAAAGATCAATAGATTCACGACGATGTTTTTTAGCCTACGGTCCATTTATTCTCTGACTCAAGACCCGCGTTTGGCTTCATTCATCGATGGCAACCCGGGGCTCATCAGGGAAATCGGTTTGCTCAAATCCGCTCTATTCCCTTTCCTTATGGTCAATTCTCATACCCATTCACCACCACCTCCACCTTGCCGGTGGCCAAATCCAGCAATAGCCCATGGGCAATGACATCAGGAGGGACCAGGGGATGATTCCTAAAATTTTCCACTCGCTTCTTCACCTCTTCTCGGGGATCCTCAAAGGTATCCAGCCAGTTCAGGATCTTCTGCTCCAGGGGCTCACCGATCAGGGCTTTGGCCTTCTTGAATCCCTCTTCGCCCAACCGCTCCTTCATGCCATCGATGGCCCGCTGCGGGTCTTTGTTGATCTTGGTCAGACCACAGTCGGTGTGGGTCATGAAGGCAAACTCCTTCATTCTTGCCACAAACAGAAGAACGAAAAGGGAGGCCATATCCGGGACCCCACCCCGGGTGAGAACGACCCGCTCGACCTCTTCCCCTTCGCGCTTGGGCCTGGCTCCCACCGCCTCCAGGTTGACCCGGGGATCCATGCAGGTAACCAACGCCCTTTGCCCAGGGAGGATGCCGGTGGGCTGGCGAAGGAAATCGGGCTTGCTGGCATAGACTTCGTTCTTTTCCAGAATCTCATCAAGCCATCTCTTGGACATCTACATTCTCCGTTTCATGAAGCGTTCAACACAATGGACCGAATTGAGTATTGTCGGATGCGGGACAAAAACCCGGCCGGTGCTCCCAACACCGACCGGGTTCCCGCTAAGCGAGCCTGGAAAGACTTCGAAACAGCTCGCCTCGCTTACTTCAGATACCACTCCTTCATCCCCTTCACCTTCATGGGGACCTTCCAGATCACATTGTCGCCCGCCTCGGTGATGTAAAGCACATTGGCGGTTGGACCTACGCCAAAGCAGCAGTTGGTGGTCTCGCTACCCGCTCCCACGGGCAGCTTGATCTGGCCGATGGTGTTTCCCTCGGGCGCGATCACCACCACTTCACCGCCTCCGTAATGGGCGGCATAGAGATTGCCCTTCTCGTCCACGCACATCCCGTCCGGGCCCCATCCCCCATTGGGCAGGACATTGAAGATGTGGGAGAACCCGACATGGATGACCCCGGGAGATACGATCGGGCAGGCCCACACCTGGTTCCGCATGCAGTCTGCAATGTAGAGGGTGTTGAAATCCGGGGACAGCGCGATGCCGTTGGGAAATGCCATGTTGTCGATCAGCCTACTGACTTGCTTCCCGCCGGGGCTGACATAGTAAACGCCACCGCGGGGATTGACCGGGCTGGTGCCCCAGGGATCGGTGAAGTAGCAGCCGCCCTGCCCGTCGAAGATCAGGTCATTGGGCCCGTGGAAGTTCTCATTCTGGAAGTAGCGACAATAGTCGTCTACCTTGCCCGTCTTCGGGTCATAGACAAAGACCCCGCGCTTCCGGTCCGTGCCATAGAGCTTGCCGTCCTTGCCCAACTCCAGACCCTGGGGCTGGCCGCCGGAGTGAAAGACATCCTTCCAGGTGCCGTCCGGGGCGATCTTGGAGATCCATCCCGAGGCGATGCTCACCACCCAGAGGTTGCCCTGCAAATCCATGATCGGGCCCTCGAGGAAGGCACCTCCTCTGACGAACTCCTGCGGCGCGCCGGCGACCAGGTCGTCGAGGCTCACAGGAGGGGCAACCTTCATGCCGGCCAGGGCAGTGCCCGAGAAAGTGAAGAACATAAGCGCTGTCATGACCACAGCCAGTGCCGCCATGTTATGAACCGTGGGTTTCATTCTACCTCTCCTCCTTTTCATTCGGTCATCAGCAGCCCCCGAGACAAGTTAGGGGGATTTGCAGAGGTGTTTGCCTATAGGACCACCTCCCTTCGCCATTCCCCTGCTTCGGTTGAAAGCAGGGGCAGAGCGTTTCAATGCGACAAGGAATTCCTGGAGTGGGGGCATTGCCCCCACTCCAGTGGGCCCAGCCTCTGCACGGCTTTTCGTTTATGTCGGCAGCGAGTTTTAGGCATCCCAGTTTCCAAAGGGTACGGGCCCGGCCCTTCACGCTTTCTCCCTTGGTTGGCTTTCCAGCTCTTCGATGCGCTTTCTGATTTCTTCCAGGGCGCCCTCGAAGTACTCCGCCTGCCCCTTCAGGATTTCAGTCTGCTGCTCTGAAGTCAGGGGAGGACCGAATGGGGCCAGGTGGGGGTCCACAGGCATACCCCACGCTGGTGCCCCTGCTCCAGCTCGAGCCCAGCCGGGGAGGCCAGTGGCATAGTAGCAGTGTCTCCACCCTCGACCGCCCCCACGGCCCCAGAAGCCACGGCCCCAACCCCAGAATCCTCTTCCGGGAAGGGGATCCATGAATCCCGGCACCGGATACCCGGCGCAGTATCCTGCCCCGCGTCCTGTCATTGGGCCCCAGCCCATAGGTCCAGTACGATCTCCGAATGGCATTCTCCTCACCTCCTTTCTTGACAATGACTCCTCTTTGTCCCGGGGGAAGGAAACTCTCTTAACCCCAATGGCTCTCGACATCGGGCCCCTCTGCAAGTTTCAATTCCCCTCGCCGAAACTTCTCCAATGCCTCGCTTACGGTTCCTTCCGCCCCCAAAGCGACTTTGATCCCGGCGGCGGTCAGCGCCCGGAAGGCCTTGGGCCCGCAATGGCCGGTAATCAAGTAGGCCGGGGCGTGGCGG
The DNA here is from genome assembly GCA_963718295.1 of uncultured Methylomirabilota bacterium. Lineage (GTDB taxonomy): Bacteria > Methylomirabilota > Methylomirabilia > CAVQYV01 > CAVQYV01 > CAVQYV01. The sequence continues at coordinate 492,429 of CAVQYV010000003.1, forward strand.
GCGACAGTTCCCGCGGACTGGATCCCCGCACCTTGGGCTAAAGCCAAGTTCTGATCATTGCTGACGGCCTGATGCTCACCCGTATCGAGGTCAGCGAGGATGAACCATGGAGCCCGTCCAAAGCGGAGATCCACCGGGCTGTTGCAGATCCTGTCCTTGGGCCGTGATAGCCACTTTCATGGACATATTTCTCCTCTTTTTGATGAAGCAGACACAGTTTACTCCCGTATCATTTTGACATTGCATGTCGGACAAGATAGGCTCGTACAGGGCATTCCCCGGTCGTGGGACATCCGAAATCCACATTTGGGGCAGACACAGAATCCGCTCGGCCCCGCTGCGAAGCCACCCATGCGACCCCTCCCCGGACCCTGAGCCCCGCCTCCTTGTCCCCTCCTGCCTCCTCCTGGAGGTCCAGTCCCATCTCCTCTAGGCATGTTTCTCACCTCCTCCCTCCACTGCCGGCGCAAGATCCTTACCATCTGTCAATTCTCTCCTCGGGGGCCGAAGCAGGCTCTGGATCCGGCGAACGAGATAGATAGCGGCTACCGCGATCTCCGCCACTTCCACCACCCAATCTCCCATCCGGCTCATTGACGATGAGATGACAGGTCTGCTGTCGGAAGGCGGAGTTTCCCTCCCTTGTCCTCCCCTCTCAGTCCCGCGCCGATATCTCATCTTTCTACCCTCCAATCCCTGTCAGACTTCTTCCTCTGGCCTCAGCCAGGGAGGGCCCCACCTGCAACGACCTCGATGCAACCGTCCCGGGCATATGGAGCCGGGAGGCCAGATTTCCCTCCGAATAGAGCCTCAATGCCTCCTCTGCCTCTCCGATCACTCCCGATAACACGGGAATGCCTTTACACTCCAGGTAATGGAGGAGGCTTCCATGGATCCCTCCACAGATCAGGACGCTGACGCCCAATTGACACAACGAAGCTATCTTGTGCATCGGATCCAGTTTCCCCCAGTAGAAGGTCTCGCGAGTCCAATCGCCTCCCTTCTGCTTTGTAACTAATAGCAGCTCCTGTGCATAAGAGAAATTAGGGGAAACCCGGGAACAAAACAAAGGGATAGCAATGCGCATAAGCACCCCCTGCCTGATATAGGTGCAATGCCGATGCCACCATCAAAAAGGAATGAACGAAAGGGGATATTTAGAGGAAATATGGGTAGTTACAGCGAGGAGGAAAACCCAAAGGGGACATCGGAAAGGGCGTCGAGGAGTTTCACTTATGAAATAACTACTGAAACATGTTTCGTATCTGTTACTGACTGTCTGCCATGTGGCCCCGTGTCCTAGAGAGGCTCAGTTTTTTCATTTTTCGCCACAGGGTGATGCGGCTGTAGCCCAGCTCCTGGGCTGCCTGCACACGGGACCCTCCATGCCTGCTCAAGGCATCCTGGATGAGGACTGCCTCTGCCTCCTCCAGAGGCTTCAATTCGGGTCTTCTACTCCCTGCTCCCCTGTGGATGGAGAGTAGATCCGGGGGCAGATGAGGGATGTGGATCAGTCCCCCTCGACAGAGCACAAAGCTATGTTCAATAATGTTTTGGAGCTCCCGCACATTCCCTGGATAATCATAGTTCATGAGCAACTCCATCACTTCCTCATCCACCCCGGCAATCTCTTTCCCTTTACTGAAATTGAATTGGCGTATGAAATGCTCCACCAGCAAAGGGATGTCCTCACGCCTTCCGGACAGCGGAGGAAGCGTGATCTTCACCACATTGAGGCGATAGTACAGGTCCTCCCGGAATTGGCCGAGCTTCACCATCTCATAAAGGTCGCGGTGGGTGGCCGCCAGCATCCTCACATCCGCCTTGATGGTGAAAGTCGCCCCTAAGGGTTCATACTCCCGCTCCTGGAGGACGCGCAGCAGTTTGACCTGGATTGAAGGGGACAGATCGCCGATCTCATCCAGGAAGAGGGTCCCCCCCTCTGCCAGGGCGAAACGACCCGGTTTATCCTTCCGCGCGTCGGTGAAGGCACCTTTTACGTATCCGAATAGCTCCGATTCCAGGAGGGTCTCAGGGACTGCGGCGCAGCTGACTTTGACGTAGGGCTTCCTCTTGCGCCGGCTCAGATTGTGGAGAGCCCGCGCGAAGAGCTCCTTCCCTGAGCCGGTGGGGCCCTGTATCAAGACGGTGCTGTCGCTCTCTGCGATGTCGGGCAGGATCTGAAAGAGATCCAATATCTTGTGGTTCTTGCTGACGATATCGGAGTATGAATACTGCTTGGAAATTTCCTTCTTCAAAGACTCCAGGGCGGAGAGGTCGCGAAAGGTCTCCACCGCTCCCAGCAACTTGGCTTTGTCATCTCTCAACACCGAGGTGGAAATGCTGATTGGGACCGCTCTGCCCTCTTTCGTCAGGATCTCCGCCCGCAGATGCGTCACGGGCCTTCCTGTGCGGAGGCTCTTCTTCAGTCCGCACTCCGTCTGGCATAGATTGGCCCGAAAGACCTCGAAACAGTACTGGCCAATCGCCTCCCGACGTGCAAATCCGGTGATCTTCTCCGCTGCCTGATTGAAGGAGGTGATGCGACCCTCGGCATCGGTGGTGAACACCCCGTCAGCGATGCTCTCCAAGATGAGGTGGAAGAAGGGATCGGCCTCGTCTCTATTCTTCAACTTCCCGCCCCTCAACGCAGGTTTCACTCTCTGATCTCCAAGATATCGCCCACATTCAGGGGACGAACCCGGGAGCCAAATGCGTGATAGAGCTGAGCGGATGCGACAAACCCGATGCAGTGGCTCAAAGCCAATTGAGGGATGTCCATCTTGCTGAGGGCCTCGATGGTCCAGGAGATACGCTCCGAAGAGGCTCCCAGCAGGTGAGTCCCCCCGATCACTGCCTGGATCCGATCGCGCCCGGTAAGCTCCCGGGCATAATCCAGGGTATTGATCAATCCCGCATGGCAGCAGCCCAGGATCACCACCAGTCCCTGCTCGTCTTCCACGATGAGGGCTTGGTCATCTGGAAACAGGTCGGAGGAGAACCCATCTCCCTGGGGGACCAGAAAATCCTCCGTAGGGACCTCGATGAGGTGGCGTCGGGAGATGGGGCCGGTCAGAGACATGCCCTTTGCCGATCTCGACCGAAGAGGAATGGAAATGCAGGAGGGCCCCCATTTTCTCTAAATCCTCCGCCTTCCAGGGAGGACCAATCCCTATGATTTCTCCTTGACGGGTCCTTTTGAACCGAGGAGATGCGGCCTCGGGATGCAGAAAGACCTCTGGCCGGATCTGGGAGAGGACCTGGGGGAGTCCTCCCGTGTGATCGTAATGGCCATGGCTGATGACGACCTTTTTGATCTTCTCCCAATCCACTTCCAAGGCCCGGGCGTTATGAAGGATCGCCAGGCCCTGCCCCGCGTCAAAAAGAACTGTCTCGCCCCCACCTTCGAGCAGGAGAGAAAAGCCATGCTCTCCCAGATGGCCCCGGGAGGGGGCCGTATCTTCCACCAGGACTTTGATGCGCAGCATGAATGACCCCCCGGTAGCCCTACTTAGCGGACTCCGGACAGCAACTGATTGACCGCCCCCGCCAGAATCACGACATCGCTGCCCAGAGAGATCCAGCGGAAGCCTTCGCCTAAACGCTTCTGGATGGCCTCGGGCGTGGTGGCCGCGATCCCCACCGGCACATTGTGGCGCTTCCCGGCGGCCAGGATCTCTGACATGGCCCCCGCCACCTCGGGATGGGTGATCTGTCCCAGGAGTCCGTAGGATCCGGAGAGGTCCATGTGGCCGATGATGGCCGCATCGATCCCGGGCACGGAGAGGATGGCGTCGATGTGCTTCACCGCCTCCTGGTGCTCGATGAGGAGGAGGCAGAGGACATTATCATTAGCCCAGGCCGGGTAATCCGCCACCGTGAGTCCCTGCCGAAGGGCTGCCAGGGACGGGCTGAAACCTCTGACCCCCTGGGGTGGATATTTGACCGCGGCCACTGCGGCCTCCGCTTCCTCCCGGGTCATGATGAAGGGAAAGACCACCCCCATGGCCCCTGCATCCATGACCCGCTTCGCCATCCAATCTTCCTTCCAGGGGATGCGCACCACCGGAACGGCCGGAGTCCCCTGAGTGGCCAGGATCAGGGCGTGGGCGGACTCCAGATTGATGGGGCCATGTTCCATGTCGATCCAGACCCAATCGAGCCCGGAGCGGGAAAGGACCTGCATATTTCCCAGACTGGGGGTACCCATCACCGCCCCCATCACCGGCTTGCCTTCTCGTAACTTCTGCTTCACTGGATTGATCGCCATAATGTTTCCTTTCCTTTCTGTAATTATTCTAGTTCACTATCATCAGGGACACAGAGGCCGCCGGACCCAACGTCACAGGTTCACCGCAATCCCTTTGCCCTTGAGGTAGTCCTTGGCCTCCCGGATGGTGTGTTTTCCGAAGTGAAAGACCGAGGCCACCAGCACGGCATCGGCCTTGGCCTCGGTGATCGCTTGATAGAGGTGCTCCAGGGTGCCCGCCCCTCCCGAGGCGATCACCGGGATCTTCACCGCCGTCGCGATCGCCCGGGTCATGGGGATGTCATAGCCCGCCTGAGTCCCATCCGTATCCATGCTGGTGGGCAGGATCTGGCCGGCCCCCATCCCCTCGACCTCCTGGGCCCAGGCCACCGCATCCTTGCCGGTCCTGGCCCGGCCGCCGCTCACCATCACCTCGAACCCCGAGGGGAAGGCGGGGTTCTGGGCGGTATCGATGGCGACCACAATCTTGTCGCTCCCAAACCTCTTCGCTGCCTCCTCCACCAAGCTGGGATTCCTGACCGCAGCGGTATTGATCGAGACGGCAGACGCTCCCGCCGCCAGGAGACCTTCCATATCGGAAAGCTCGGAGATGCCGCCTCCCACCGTAAGGGGCACCGTGAGGCGCGGGGCCGTCCTCTTCACCACGCCCATGAAGATTTTTCTCCCCTCCACGGTGGCGGTGATGTCCAGGACCACGATCTCATCCGCTCCGGCCCGGCAATAGGCCTCGCCGATCTCCGCCGGGTCCCCCACATCCTTGAGATTGACGAAATTTACCCCCTTGACCAGCCTTCCATCCTTGGTGTCCAAGCAGGGAACGATCCTACGATAGCGATATTGCATGAATGCTCCTCCATCCTTCATCCTTGGGGATTAGTCTGCGTCCCTTCCATCAGTTTTCGCTCTTTGCCTTGATGATCTCCTCCACCACCCAGGCATTGTTGGGGGGGCAACCACTCACAAATCGCTTGCCCCGGCGATCCTTGCCCACGCAGACCCCGACCGAAATCAGGGCCTCTGCCGGGATGCCGGCCGGGACCTTCACCTCCGGCCCGGTGATGATGGTGAGACCCTCCAGATATTCCAACTGGTTGGCATTTTTCATATCGAAGAGGGCAGAGAGCACCGTATTTCGGCATCCGGTGCAGGATCCTTCGGCATGCAGGATCTGCAGGCCTTTGACCTGCACTCTCCGATCTTCCGCCAGCTTCATGAACCGTCTTTTCACCTTCTCCCAGGGCTCACCCCTCATCTCAATTCGATCCAGATCCAGGTTTCCCAGACCCCTCTCTGCCCCCCACAAGGTGATCAGAACCTCCTCCGGCTCGAAACCCATCACCCTCCCCGCCATGGCGTCCAATGCCACCAGGTCTTTGCCGGCCATGATCAGGTTCATCTCCACCGTATTGCCATGAACCGGGCCCAGCCCCTCCTGACAGAAGGTACCGTCCACTACCGCCGCCAGTCTCGGCTGGAAGGCCTGGTACAAATCCAGCACGCCCTGCAGCACGCCCTCCTGGTGCAGGCGGCGTTTGTCCTTATCATCGATGAGGCCCTTCAGGTTTTTCAGGGCCAAGGTGATCTCGGTCTGATCATGAGTCTTCATCACCGGGACGGAGATGATGGCCTTCGCCTCCTCCACCAAGTCAAAGGTAGTCATCTCTCTCAAAACCTGACCCTCGGGGATGGCCCGCTTCACGGAGGGCCGCGCCTTCAGGTCGATCACCTCGTAGCCCTTCTCCCGCAGCTTCGAATAGCCAGCCGCCTCGATCACCTTCTCTGTGTCCATGCCCACAGCCGCCGAATCGGCGATGACGGGCTTCCCTCCCGCCTCTCGCACCAGGTCGGCAATGGCCTTACAGACCTCCCAGCGAGTCACCGCCCCGTTGAGCCGGTGGGGAGGGACCGCCACCAGATTGGGCTTGATCAGGACCAGATCCCTGGATGAAAAAAGCCCCTCCAGCCCCCCGGCCAGGGAAACCGCCTGCCGCACGGCCTTCTCGATCTCCTGGGCACTGTGGCCCGCAGTCTTCACCAGGGAGACTATACTTCTATCCTGGTCGCTCATCCGTCACATCTCCTGCCATTCCGTGGCCAGAAGCGATTCCAATTTGAACTTGTGTTTTTGCTCCTCCGCAGCCAGCCGCCTGGCGAAGGCCTGCGCCTCCCCCTCCTCCAACGATTTGCCGAGGCTCTCGTAGAACGAGTGGGCCATCTCCTCTTCGCGGATGGCTGCCCGTACGGCCTCCTCCGGCGTCAGGTCCTTATCCAGCTTGAAATCTCGCCGATTTCCAGCCACTCCCAGATCGGGCAAGGTAGGAGGAGGACTCCCGGGAATTTTGCCCCCTTGCCATTTCTCCAGGATCTCCTTGTGCTTTCGCTCCTCTTCGGCCAGATCCCTCAGCATCTGTTGGCTTCCCGGATCCCTCACCCACCCCGCCAAAGCCAGGTAGTTGGAATGGGCCTCCCGCTCCTTGGCGATCGCCCGGTTCAAAACCTGCTCCCAAGTCATTCTCTCCATATGCCCCCACGCCCTCCTTCGATGGTCAAACTCTGCCGCCTTGCTCCCTGCGCCCTCTCCCAAGCAGAACCTGCCTTCTTCGCCATCCTTGTGCCATCCCTGCCCTGCGAAGTGGGATCCGCTGCCTGTACCGCTTGGCCCGCTGTCCGTCGCTGTCCGCCGCGCGCGGCCTCCATGTTATCTTAGGGGGATAGGGCAGGTCAAGCCAATATCCACGCCGATATACAAATGGGACTTGACGGGGAGGAGAATAAAGGGAAAGATAGGGGCTGGATAGGTAATGTGAGAATAGCCAGCAGGTGATGTGGATCTCGCCCAAGGAGGGAGATATGAGCGGAGAGAAGGGAAGCTATTTCCGTCGGGATCAGGCGATTTCTGGCATCGACATTTACAGTTACAACATCCATCTGCCCGAGCCATCCATCTGTCAGAGGTGCCAAGCGGTCTGGAAAAAGGGGAAATGGTCTCTGGATGAGGCCCTTCGCGCCGAGGTGATGAAGTGGGAACATCCCAAGACGGTGACGTGCCCTGCCTGCCGCCGGATCATGGATGATTACCCGGCGGGGATCGTCACTCTGCGGGGTGGCTACCTGCAGCAGCACAAGGAAGATATTCTGCAGACCATTCGGAACGAGGAACAGAACTCGAAGCAGAAAAACCCCTTGGAGCGTATCATGAAGATCGAAGAGGGCAAGGATGGCATCACCATCACCACCACCGACTCCAAGCTGGCGAGGAGGATCGGCAAGGTGGTAAACAAGGCCAATTCGGGTGAGTTAGAGATCAAGTTCTCCCATAATGATGAGTTGGTGAGGGTCAATTGGACGAGGGATTAGGGGAGGATCAGAGGGATTGAAGGAGACGGCTGAGTCGGCTGCAGGAGTCGCAGGAGCCGCAGGAGTCCGGGTGCGCTTCGCGCCCAGCCCCACCGGGTACCTCCATGTGGGCGGGGCCAGGACCGCCCTTTATAACTGGCTCTTCGCCCGCCATCATGGGGGCCTCTTCATCCTGCGGATCGAAGATACGGATGTGGAGCGCTCTACCGAGGAGTCGGCCGGGGCGATCCTGGATGGGATGAAATGGCTGGGAATGGAGTGGGACGAGGGTCCCTATCGCCAGGCAGAGCGAATGCATCTGTACCGCGAGCACGCAGAGAGGCTGGTGGCAAGGAGGGCAAGGCCTATTATTGCACCTGTCCTCCCGAGGAACTGGAGGGGCGGCGCAAGGCAGCCCTGGCCGCCGGTCAATCCCTCAAGTATGATGGCCGCTGTCGGGCCTCCTGCCACCCGGAGGGGGCGCTGCGCTTCCGGCTCCCCGAGACGGGCATCACCATCGTCTCGGATCTCATCCACGGGCCGGTGGAGTTCGATCACTCCCAGCTGGATGATTTCATCATTGCCCGCTCGGATGGCTATCCCACCTATAACTTCGCTGCAGTGGTGGACGACGCTGCCATGGACATCACCCATGTGATTCGGGGAGATGACCACCTCTCCAATACGCCCCGGCAGATCCTCCTCTATCAGGCGCTTGGATATCCCCTGCCCCGTTTCGCCCACATCCCCATGATCCTCGGGCCGGACCGGACCCGCCTGAGCAAACGCCATGGCGCCACCTCGATCACCGCTTACCGGGAAATGGGCTATCTGCCGCAGGCCATGGTCAATTACCTGGTTCGGCTGGGCTGGTCCCACGGGGATCAGGAGATCTTCAGCCGCGAGGAGATGATCCGCTACTTTTCGCTGGAAAAGGTGGGGAAGACGCCGGCTGTGTTTGATCCCCAGAAGCTGGAGTGGGTCAATGCCCATTACCTCAAGACCCTGCCCGCCTCCTATCTGGTGGAGCAGATGAAGCCCTTCTGGATTCAGGATGGGGCCTCGGAGAGGGAACTGGAGGGAGGGGAGGGGCACGCCTCGGAGGGAGAGGCGGAGGAAGCCTCGGAGGGATGGCTGGGTTCGATTGTGGACGCCCTGCGGGAGAGGTCGCGCACCCTGGTGGAGATGGCCCAATCCTCCCGTTACTTCTTCCACGATCCGGGCGGATACGACGAGAAGGCGCAGAAGGCCCTGTCGGCCCATCTGAGAGCTCCTCTGACCGATCTCGTCGCTCAGCTGGGCAGCCATCCGGATTTCACCGCTTCCTCGCTGGAGCCTCTCTATCGCCAATTTTCCGAGAGCAGGGGTCTCAAGCTGGCCCAGATCGCCCAGGCCACCCGGGCGGCCCTCACCGGCACCACCGCCAGCCCGCCCCTCTTTCAGATCATGGAGATACTGGGCAGGGAAAAGGTGCTGAGGCGGTTGAGCCTGGCCCTTTCCCGCATCCCTCAAGATTCGCCACATTAGCCCTTGATTTTCCTGCCAAGTTGTGGCATATTCCCTCCGCCCTTGGGGAGTCGTCCAACGGCAGGACTGCAGACTCTGGATCTGCCTATCGAGGTTCGAATCCTCGCTCCCCAGCCAGCCAATGCGGCCCCATCGTCTAGTGGCCTAGGACGCGGCCCTCTCAAGGCCGAAACGCGGGTTCGATTCCCGCTGGGGCCACCAATAAAGGAGGATTTACCATATGAGGCCACTGGAGGATTAGCCTCGCCCCGTCCTCATACGGAAACGGACGACGTGCGATGTCCTCCATGATTAAAACAGCCGCCCGGTGATTGTCAAAGAAAAGGCCTCCCAGCCCGGTAAGGATTGCTCAGCCCGTCGGAATCGATTCCCTATAGCGACCCTATCTATCTTGCCTCATCTATCCCCTTTGATCTGACCCTTCCGCCTCCAATCCAGGTCATAGATCTTCCCGTCCCTCATGTACCCCTCGGGCTTCCCGTTCCGATCGTAGATCCGGTCTCCCTCGATGCGGTCAGCTGCCTTCCCTCACCATAGACCCCATTCCCTCGGACGTACCCCTTGGGGTGCCATGTCTTGTTGTAGATCCGACCATCCTGCGCCTGATAGCGAAGACGCCACTCCCGTTCATAGACAATGAAAAAGGCAAGCTTCGGGGCCTGGTGCTTTTGAGACTTCGCCCTGGGCGTGGTCACTTATCTCCATTGGCTGGGGTACGTCATTAGGAGTCTTCTCATACGTCACCTTTTCTCTTTCTCTTGGCAAGGGGAAGATGGGATGTTGCCTCTTCCGTTCTTCGAACCTCCTCGCTACTTCTGCGGCTCGTCGAACCCGGGGCGCAGCAACCACGCATAGTAATTGCCCGTCGTTGACAATGGTGCGACCGGGTTGTGCCCCAACAGGCGATCCTTCGCAACCAGCACGGTCGTAAGCGCATCGCTGTACTTGAAGAAAAGGGAATCGTGTCCCACGCAGAGGCCTACGAGGATGTTGAAGTCGGTATTCTCCTCATTGAGGATCTTCGCCTGCACAATGGGGCTGCACATGCTCTCGAACTGGCCGATGAAGATCTTCTCTTTCTCCTCGATCCCGATCTGTTCCTTGGGAGTTCCACCCACCTTACACACCACGGAAGCCACCTCGAAACCCTGCGCCTCCAGAATGCTCGTCAGACTCTGGGCTTCCCTGTGTAATCCGGCGCAGAAGGCAACTCCCAGCTTGCGGTACTTCATCCTCTTGGCGAATTCGCAGATCTCCTGAACCCTCGGCTTGACCGGATGGAGGACATAGGGTTGGAGATCACGATGGGCGTAGCATTCCGCCTCCTGAACGGAAGCCGATCGGGCGAATTCGCGAACGGAAGGTTTCTCGTATTCGCTCAGGCTGGAGGCGATCGTCTTCCGGTAGCGGATCGTCGGACAGAAGTCAGGGCCCTTCCCTCGCCTCTTCTGGCAGACTCGATCTTTTCTCGAGCACTTCCCACATTCAGGCAGCACTCTGGTTTTCATGACAGACCTCCTCTGTGATGCGTTTCGCGTTCCATCAACTGCACTCTTACTGAGGACAAAAGCAAGATAGGCGAGTATCGGTGGGGTGTCAACAGGAAGCTTGGCGGGAGAGAGGTTTCCTTGGACTGGAGGAAGATTCCCGCAGAGGATTGAAAGGAGAGGCAACGGGGAAAGATGGCAAGGAAAACCAACATTTACTTTTCCAGAGGCGAGACCACAACACATTTCTTCCGGCCAGGATGCCACACCGACCATCGAGCGACACGGGATCGTGGACATCCCGGTCAACAACGCGGGGGGCTTCATTCAAGCCCAGGAGCTTGCTGGACTCGGAGAGGACGATTGTGACGAGAGCATGGAGGTCAATCTGAAGAGCGTTTACCTCCTTTCCCGGGCAGACTCGCAAATCGTGGCCCATCAAGAGGGGAGGGCGAATCATCCATACAGCAGACAATTGATGATGTGAGCGGGAGAGCAGCGGGTTCTCATAGGCCAGGGATCATGAGTGGGCGCGATGGAGGGTTCATCCGACTCAAAAGAGAGGAGAAGGAATCTGCCGACAGAAGACAGAAGTGAATTCAGGCCATGAGCGGAGCAAAGAAGAGGAAGGAAATAGGATAGAGTAAGGATCTGGTCCCGCCTCGGTGCAATCTAATCGAGACAGGCCTGACTCTGAGATTGGTGGGGTCCCAAAGAGACGACTGAGATGAGGGGAAAAATGGACAAGCGCATGCTTGGATGGCGGCGGATCACTTTGTCAATGATTATTTCAAGACAACCGTACGCAAGAATAACCTCTGGACGTCCCTTATCAAAGCAAGCCGGGAGAATGTTGCATCATCTTCGAAGGCCTGTCCAGGAGGCGGCTACGGAAACCAAAATAGTGTCCGTCGCCATCCATTACGTCATGCCTGTTCTAACTCTCCGCCCCCGCTGGGACCTGCATACCCAGGGTATTCATCATTTCCACTGCCTTTCCTTTGACGGTCTCTGCCTTGGATACGGCATCGGTTAGGTTCCCGCCGGAGAAGGCATTCTGAGCCTCATTCCACATCTCGGCGACTTCGGAGAGCCCTGCCTTGACTCCGTCAAGCGCAGCCTTGTCCAGGTTGGCAGGAAGCTTCTTGCTCTTCGAGAGGACATCAACCCTGCTCTTGATGGCCTCGACCATCTTGGGAAGACCACCGCTCATTTCCTCCCAGGCCTTGGTCAATTCCTCTTTCTTCGTTGCCGCAGCAGCGGCCAGGTCTTTCGCTTTGGCGGGCAGGTCCTTCGCCGCATTCAAGGCAGTCTTGTAGTCCTTCCTTGCGAAGGCATCTTTGGCAGCCTTTAGCTCATCTTCCAGGGCCTGGAACTGATCAGGAATGTACTTCATCGCCTCGCCTCTTGCGGCGTCGATCGCGGATTCCGCGGCCTTGATCGCCTCTTCCGCGGGCTTAGTGTCACTGGCACAAGCAGCGGCAAACACAACAAGCACAATTAACATCAAAGACTTGAGCCACTTCTTCATTCTATTTCTTCCTCCAATCATAGGGTTCGAAGTTTTTTCCCCACCTTGAATAAGTTGCGATCCTTCAAGGTGTCCCGGTTTGCTTCAAAGAGATAGACGGGAATTTAATCCTATCGGGGCTGGTTGTCAATGGCTTTTGCAGAGTCCGGTATCATGGGAGGTTCTCCTGGGATCGGGGGTTAGGGTCACGGTATCGCATGACTATGGGCGCCCAGGCCCGACTGATAAGAAAAGGAATTCTGGAAAGTAGGTGTGACTGAAGAAACAGACCCTTTTGGGTTCGTTTTTACTCCTCCGGATTTCCCTTGTCAATTCCTTTTTGCCGCCTCTTCACCGTAACCAAAACGTAACCGAATTTATCGCAAAAGATCGTAAAGGATGGAAAATATCGTAAAATATCGGAGGGCAAATCAATCAGAAAAACCGAGGAGTTTTGCGAAAGACACAAGTGGAAGGCCTACTTAGATAAAACTGAGAATTGGCCCTCTCAAGGCCGAAATGCGGGTTCGATTCCCGCTGGGGCCACCAAAAAGATCAAGATGGCTGCTGAGAGCAACCTCAGCGGCCATTCCCTTTCTGTGGGCCTCGCTTGCACCGCCAACTTCCCTTGCTCCCCAGCAAGTTGTCTTAGAACCAACGTCCCCCTTTCCCCTATGCTTGGTTGTAACACAATGTCTCCCATCAAACCGCCATAGCCAGGTCTCGGCGATGCTTTGAAGCAGCATCGCCGAAGAGGACGGCACTGAATCCCGTGAGATCACCGACTTCACCCAGTTCTCGAACCACATACTTTCGCGCTTCAAGGAAAGCGAGCCCCACATTCTCTCGCTGGAAGAGAGTTCTGTAGAACGCCTTCGTGAAGAGGCTAGCGCCCGTCTCTGTGACCGGCCAGAAATAGCCGGCATATGCCGATACGCCTGCGGCGATGAAGGCAGCAGCAAGACCGTTGGTGTGGCTCTTATTCGAAACGAGTCGCTTGCCGCCTGCAGCTCGTCCGGATTCACAGGCGCTGTTGAACACAAGGTAAGGAGGAGCTTTCCACTTGAGATCCAAAACGTCATCGGCAGTGAGCATCCCATCGGAAAAGCGAATGGCGCTCGTCTCCGGGGCGGCTGGATCGAACGAGCCGTGCCCCGAAAAGTGAAGAATGTCGTAGTCACCGTTGGCCAGCATCCCGGCAAAGGAATTCTTTGTGGCCTTCTCGCGTGTGAGCACTTTCACTTCAATGGTGAACCCGCTTCGGTTCCCTTCCAATTCCTGAAGGGCAACAATCTCCCGTTCTCCGGCTGCAAGATCAAGCGTAGGATTAGCAACCGCAAGTATTCGCACAACATTATCCTCTTTCAATGGATCGCGGCCAGGACGGGGAATAACGCGGGTGGTTACCAGTCGACCGGAAGGCGTTTGCTGAGCAATAGCATCTCCACCAGTCCCAATGAGCTCCCACGGCAGATTGAGGATTGTTTCATCTACATTTAGAAGGACTGCCGTGGGCGGTATGGTTGCCAGAATCTTTTTGCCCTGCCGCCCAATGAAGGACTCATACAGCCGTGTTCCCAGTTGGCGAACACGCTCTTGCGCTTCCTTGGGGGTCAGGGCAGCGTTAAGGCTCCATAGGTATAAATCTTGTGTTTTATCAAGGAAGAAACGTTCAGCCTCCGAGTCCACGGTCACATTCTGCTGCCAGGTTATTCCAGTTCCTTCCTCGTGAATGGAAACCAGGAATTGCAGAGACTCGCTCGCCTTGGGCAAGTCTCTACGATACCGGGCAATCGAAATATGCAGCACGCGCGGTAATTGTTCCTTCCCCTGGCGATACGTTCCGAATATCATGTGAACACCTGTTTCTTCTTATTGGACTTTTTTCCCTCCAGCTGGGGATGTTGCGGGTAGCCGGCATCATCAAGTAAATTGAGGAGTTGCGTGTGGAGTTGCTGGAACGTGATCTGGTAGTTCATCTCCTTGATGGCCTGCAGGGCATAGTACGTCATGGCACCGTGATAGACCCTGCCGATTCGTGCATCGTAGGAGTACTCCTTGTCCGTGCATCCGCTGAGGAGGACGTCCTTCATGCCGGCCTCCGGATACTTCTGTTTTCCCTTCGGCTTCGCCTTCCAGGGATTCTGAAGCACACCTTTCCCCATCAGTGCCGGATTCAGAAACCTCACCCGCCGGTCATCGGGAGTCTTCAGGCCGGGGATGACCTCTGAGATGGCCGCCCGTGTCACCGTACCGGAGTGGCAGGAGTCAGAGATAACGGTCAAACTGACGCCCTTTGCCAGGTTGGCAAGCAGTTCGCGCAATTCGTCGTCGACGATCAGTCTGTCCGCACAGTCGTAAGGACACAGTGCCTCGTCGTACATCTCCTCGTCACCACTCTTATCTTCTACGTACGTCCCATGGGACGAATTGGCGAAGACCAACACGTCTCCGGACTTTGCCCCAGCCAGAAGTCCCTTGAGGCCTGCCATGATCTTGGCCTTGACGGCTTCCGCGTCGAGCAGGAGTTTTACGTCTGATTTTGGGAAATCATAGTGGCGCACCAACAGGTCGGCCCATGCCTTGGCATCGTTTACACAGCCGTTCAGATCACTCCCATCGTACGGATAATCATTGATCCCGACGCATAGGGCTTTCTTGGACATGTCTCCCTCCTTTTGTTTGCAAGAGATCTCTCATCCCTCGCTCCTGCATTTGAGTCGTTATCCTTCCGTAACAATCCATATCGGACTCGTTACGCACCGGAGGAGATCTTCACCAGTTGTCGGATCTTCGCCTGAACTCGCCTCCAGGCGCAGGTAGCAAGGGATTTCGGTCCATTGCGGGAAGACATGCTTCCAATTGGCCCTGAAAGCCTCGACCTGTAACTCGACGCCCGGCAAGACCGATCTGATCGCTTATATCCCTTTCCCCTTGCGATGTACCCAGATAAAGCCTCATTTTCTGCCGCGGGTTCGCTTATGAGGTTTTGGGCCTCAAGATATCTTCCATGATGTTTTTGACATAGGCATCTCTCTTCTCCTTGAGCCTGCTTTTCTCCTCACCGTCGGGCAACTTCGCGATCTGGTCATCGAGGCGATCGGCATCCCTACGGAACCGAACGTCGTTGTACAGCTTGATCGCGTCCATCAAGGTGTCCATGGATTGCGCCTGTTTGTCCTTGATTCCGAAGAACCGCTCCAGAATCGCTGCACTTGCAGCGGTCGGGGTGAAGGAGGAAAATTCCTTATACTCGGTGCCATCATAGCTGACGACGATGTATGGGATCTCGCCCTGGTATTCTTTACTCTTCTCGTCGACGACTTTGCCGGTGGCACTCACGTGGTACTTCGACCGAAAGTCGGGATCGATGGAATCGACGTTTCCATCCGTGATCAGGGCAAAACCAGCCTCCAAGGGGGGCTTTCCCGGCAACTGAAGGTCAAGGGCCACCGAAGGTCTGAAGGCAGGACTCCCGTCGAATAAGAGTTCACCCAGTGCCCCGACTATTTTGGCGACCGCCCCCGCCGCGACCAGATAGGCGCTGTAGGAGATGAAAATGGGGATTCCTGCTGCAGCCTGGAACGTTCGACCCACCGTCTCGAATGCCTCCTTGGGAAACGTATCGAAGACCATGGTCAGGTCCAAGGTTAAGGACCGATCCAGCAATGCCGGAGAATAGAAGACTACCGGTGTGCCCTGTTCGGAGGCTTTCGGACGTTCCAGGCGGTTCTTCGCGGATACCTTCTGCGTGAGAAAATTAATGGCACGAGGTTGCGCTTCGAAGGTGGCAATGCTCTTGATGGCCGAGGTCACAAGAAGGTCTTTTTTGCTGCCAAATAGGCCTCCCCCGGGGTATTTACCCGTATAGATCTCCCGGATCATAATCGCCAGAGGACGACCCGGACCAATGGGCGGAAAAGCCACGGGTTCTGCACCACGGGCTCCGGTGGCGAAGCCTCGGATCGCATTTTCTTTCGTCACCTTCCCGGTCGAGAAAGTGACGGGCCGAGGCGCCCTGCCTTTTCTCAGATCCGTATGAAAACTGGAGAGCTTATCAAACGCGGGTGATTCAAAAAGCTCTTCCGGACTGACGAGTGCGGTGCCTTGGGCATAATAAAGCATGGAATCCTCCTTCTCGAAATTGGTTCAAGACTCAACAGCGTCCTTCGCGGCAATCTTGGTAACACACCTCCCTTTTGGCCTTCCTGGCTCCTGAGAACCTCCCAGCCAGCAGCGAGGAGTGTCACCCTCGGCTGGATTCTCTTTTGAAATCCGCCCACTGGCTTCATTGCGTTGCCTTTATTATTGCCCTTATAGGTTCAACAGCTTGCGTGCGATGCGGTCGGCCGCGGTCTTGACGGGCTTGGCTCCTTTGGCTTTTCCTCCTTTGGGCGCTGCCGACTTCACCTTCGGTTTGGCCAAGTAGACGGCCATGGCATCCCGGCCGGCTTTGACCAGGGCCTCTCGTTTCCCATCGCTCATGTCGAATTCGGTGGTGCCGTAGCCGGCGGCGGGCAGGCGTACCACCAGGTGCTCGAACTCCTCGATCACCATCTTGTCATGGGCTCCCGTCACGGCATCGATCAGGCCGCGAAGCCGCTGCACGGTTTTCAGCTCTCCTGGCTTGATATGGATATCGACCAGGATCCCCTTGCTGGTCGGCTTGACCGTCAACGACTCGTCGATCAGCAGGCCGAGGATGGGATGGTCCTGCTTGGGGCCCATCAGGCGAGTCACCTGCGGCTCGTCGGAGATGAAGAGCTCGATCGGGAAGTTGGAGAGCACCCCGCCGTCCACGATGGTGTGCCCTGTAAGAGGAAGTCCCAGGTAGTTTCCCCATTTCTCCTTCCAGATCACCTCGTCCCACACCAGCGGGATGCTCATGGACATGCGCACCGCCCAGACCAGGGGGCAATCGGGTGCGGTGTGATGGTTGAGGACCAACAGTCGGCCAGCGGTGGTGTCCGCGGCGACCACCGAAAGGTCCACCTGGGTTTCGGCGAAGAATTCCTTTAGGGTCATGCGGCTGAATTTGCGCTGCCCATCCTTCCAGGGGCCGGTATCGAGTTTGGTTTGCAGCCAGGTGACGAACCGATCGGCGGCATACCACCCGCCGCGCTCGACGAAGGCAAAGAAATGCCGCGAGCGGGAGTTATCCGCCAGCCATCCGGCCAAGGTGTCGTCCATAGGGCCTTCCAGGAAACCGGGCACAAACTTCAGATCGATGTTGCGGAGCAGGTCGCGGATCGCGCTTTTCTTCACTTCCTCCTTGGTAAAGGGGGCCGGATCGCCCATGAACCCAGAAAAGACCGATTTTCCGTTCTCCTTTTCGCTGAGGGCGGCGAGCATCTCTTGGGTCGTGTAGCCGGCGGCCAGCAGGGCGGCCGTAATCGCCCCGGCAGACGTGCCCAGGAGGCGCCCAAAGGTGTGGCCGCGCTTGCGCGAACTCGTCGTAGGCACCCACAAACACCATGCCCTTGGCACCCCCGCCTTCGAAGACCAGGTCGTATTTCATGCCGTTTCCTCCTCGATGCGAGATGGATGAACAGACCTCCTGTGCGCTTTCGCCTATCCTTTCCTCTAGGCAGCCCGGCGAGAGCCGAGAAGTGACCGTCGGCCGGATGGGTGAGAATGATACGGAATAAAGCTCCATGGCCGAAGAGAGCGCATCGACCCAATATCCCCCGTACCTTGGGCCTCATCAAACCTCTCCCGGATCGCGGCGGATCCCAGCCGAGAGGGGAGATCGTCCAGGTTATCTAAACCCTGTCGCCCAGGCCCACGGCGGAGACTCTTCCTCTGCGATCGATCCGCGTTCTGGAGCTTCCCGGCCTCAAACTGTGAACGGCACCTGCCTCTCGAAAGTGCGATCATAGGATCCCACCCAGTAATAATTGGGGGTTTGGTCGGGGGGCATTCGTCGCACGATCGACCGGTGAAACTTCCTGTAGTCTCGTTTGAAATGTCCTTCGTTCCACACCGCCAGGAGCGTTGCAGTGAAGAGGCTGTTGAAGGTCCCATCCGATGAGAACTGATTGTCCTGGCACCCCGAGACCAAGAGAACCGAGGCCTTCACTTTTTCCATCGCCTTTTTCAGCTTCAGGTTTTTGAGGATCTTGTCATAGAAGCCTTTATTCTGCCGATAGGTGCGCAGGGCCACGTCTGGAGGCATGAATTTGTATTTGACCTGGCCCGGGCCGAGGGCGACCGAGCGCGCCGCCAACGTTCCCTGGTAGTAGGCGGCCTTGGTGACGGTCCCGCTGTGACAGCTGTCGGACAGAACGAGGATTCGAACGCCCTCGGAGAAACCGCCCAGCAGGCCGAAGATCTCGTCGTCGATGAGCTCCCCATCGTAGAGGCACCAGGTCTCATCCTGGAAATCTTCTTCGTCATTGTTCATGTCCCGGATCTGCCCGCCATGGCCGGAATAGACCAGCATGAACACATCGCCCGCCTTCAGGCTTTTGGCCGCCTGGCTCATGGACTGGATGACATTCTTCCGGGTGGCCGATTTCGTCAGGAAGACCTCGGGGCTGAACCCTTTGGATTTCGCAATTTCCGCAAGGTCCGTGGCATCCGCCTCGCAGGCATTCAACTCCCCCGACCAGTCACCATAATGGCCGGGATCCACCGCGTTGAGACCGATGGTTAAGGCAATACCTTTGGGCATGGCTTCTCCTTTCCTGCTTTCGCGCAGGGTTGGTTCGATATGGTTCTTTTGGGTCCTGCAGGTTTTTGTTTGCAGGTCCTGGGGAAGGCGGGCCTGCAAAGAGTATGGCAAGCCTTCAGCCGGGAATAGAAATCGGTTTGGGACAGGCATATATCCAGGCACGAGGATAGGGGGTGACTGTCAGACCTATGGGGTAGGCCAGTGACTGTCACTGAAGTACTCTCTGAGGATCAGCGGCGCAGCTTGCACCGGGTCGGCCCATGGAAGGCTACTCTCAATCGTAAGTATCTAAAGGGTTCGTTGCGGAATCCCCTCTGGGGGGATCGGATCTGGTGCCAGAGGCTCAGTCCGCCAGGAAAGTCTTGGGAGAGGAAATCCACTCTCGACTCCTCCCCTGCGCGTACGATCTTGGTTGACCACGGCACAAGGAACGAGAGACAAACGCTTTGGGATAGTTGGCATCAGGGTTGAATGTCGGGCCAAGAGGGACAAACGCCTCCGTCAAGGGCTTTGCTGCCCTTTCCGGAGGCGGGGTAGGATCATCTTCCAGACAGGCCTGCGCATCGCTTTCCTCCAATCTGGAGAGGGGTGGAGTGAGAAGTGCGGAATTATTATGATGCCACAAACACCGTTTACTCCTCGGGAGAGTCCTTGTCAAGACAGAATTGGGGAGGAAAATTCGGGCGCAAGCGGAGGCTCGAAGAGTGGAACCCAGGTAGAAGGCCACCTTAGCGACAACCCGAATTTGCGAGTCTCAAGACCGAAACGCCGGTTCGATTCCCGCTGGGGCCACCAAAAAGATCAAGATGGCTGCTGAGAGCAACCTCAGCGGCCATTCCCTTTCTATGGACCTCGCTTGCACCGCCAACTTCCCTTGCTCCCAGCAAGTTGTCTTAGAACCAACGTCCCCCTCTACTTGCCTTACCGTCATTCGGCCTCCATCGTCAGCACAGAATCAGACGGCGCCCTTTCTCGATGAACAGCACACTGGAAGACGGACCAACGAGCAGATTGGCCGTTTTCCAGGCCTCGCGCAGGGAACTCATCGTGACGATGTATGTGCCGCGGAGTTCAGCCGCCACCGCTGGACATGTGACGAGGATGACCGTCGCGTTCTTCTGCACAATAGGCTTGGCCAGAATGTTCGCGCCGTGTGCCCCGAGGTTGAACTGTTTCCGGTCAAGAACGTCACGGGTCACCTCCACAGGCGTCTTGTTCTTGAGCCACGCCAGAAATGTCTCTTCCGCCCCGAGCCCACCCGGGCACTCAGCGCACAGAATGATAACGCCATTCTTCCTCACGGCCTCGATGGCCGGGATAACAGCCTTCTTCCCCTGTACGAGATCACAGTCGTACGGGGCCCCGCCGGCCGAAGAGATGACGATGTCCGCTTCCATTTTCCTTACTCTGTAGATTCGTTGGCCCCACGCGCAGCCCGCCTCGTGGGCTTTCGCAGGATGTCCCGCCACAACCTTGACGACTTCGTCGTCGGGGCCAACCACCGCATAGACGATGAAGTGCAACGGGAGCTTCGATACAAACTCGACGGCATCTTCGCTGACAGGGTTCCCCGCCAGCCGCCCGATCCTCGTCTCGGGATGCGTCAAGAAGAAGTGGTTGTTGTCGATGGACGTGTGGTGTGCCAGACCTGGCATGAGGATCTTTCTTCCCCCTGACCAGCCGCAGAGGTAGGAAGGTTCGATAATGCCGACTCCGATCACCACATCGTGCTCGACCACAACCTTGTTGACCCAGATCGGCGTCCCCCGACTTGTGTACCCCTTTTTCAGGATCGCCGCGTCGTCAAAGGGGTCGTGCTGAAGCACCTCGTATTCCCTGAGGATGTCGGCACCGAGGTGCTTTGCCAACTCGGATTGCGTCATCTGCCGGTGACGCCCCGTTGCTATGATGATCGAAGCCGTAACCCCGTGACGGCGACATGTCTCCAGGACGGGCAAGAGGAGCCTCCTGGGCGAAGGGCGTGTATGGTTGACCGTGGCAATGAGTGCCGTCCGCTTGCCTTTCAAAAGATCTGCCAGAGACACAGAGGCAATCGGCCGCCGCAGCACGGCGCGAACAGTCGATTGCACGTCCTTGACTCCCTTCCCCGGTTTGGGGGACAGGATCCCGGCCACCCGTTCATCACTCACATCGAGGGACAACCTCTTCCTGCCATATCGTACGAAGTATCTCATGCAGGACCATGCTCCTTCCTTACGCTAAACCTCAGCCACACGGCACTCCTTGCCTGCCTGCCCCACCCTCTTTTCTTTTTCTCCTTGGCCCTCGCCCTCAAGGGCCGCGCTGACCATTCGACCTCGCTCGCCCCCCGAGCCCTTCAGTCCTCCGGCAACGGCTTGCCTTTGGTTTCCGGGGCCCAGATCAACGCCACCAGGCCGAGAACGAAGATGAGCGACAGGGCGGTGGCGGCTTTGCGGAAGGGATCCACGACATTGTGCTGTATGAGCAGCTGGTTCAGCCCCATCAGCATCGGCGGAAATGCGGCCGCCAGATAGCGCACGGTGTTGTAACAAAATCCCACTCCCGTGCCCCGAAGGCGCGTGGGAAAGAGTTCGGGAAAGTAGATCGAGTAGCCGCCGAAGACTGACAACTGGGCGAAGCCCATCATCGGCAGCATCCAGTAGGCGTCAGTGCCGGACTTCAGATTGTTGAACACGAAGATGGTCGTGATCAGGCAAAGGGTGAACGAGCCGGCAAAGGCCAGCCGCCGGCCTATAAACGTGGCCACCAGGGTGAACGTCATCATCCCCAGGAGGGATCCCACGTCCTGCAAGGCGGTCCCGTAACCGCGCACCGTGTCGATGACGGTCTGCGACTCGCCCTTCAGTGCCATGGAAATCAGCTCCGGCGAGAAGAAGCCGATGCCCCAGAGTCCGGCCATGCCCGCCAGGCCCAGGCCGACTCCGACCAGCAGGTTCTTGCGCCAGCGCGGATCACGGAACAAATCCGGAATCGAGCCGATGTGCTTCCGCTCACCCCTGGCATCTTTGGATCTCTCCTTGACTTCCTTCCACGCCGGGGGCTCTCGCAAGAAGTAAAGGATGGGGATCACCAGCAGAGCCGGCAGCACCCCCACGAAGAAAATGATCCGCCAGCCGGAGTAGCCGAAAAGGAAATTGGTCTGACCGGGCCTGATCTGCGTGCTCAGCAGCGAACCGATGATGTTGCCGCACGCCGAGAGGGACTGGAATACACCCAGAGCCAGCGACCGGAAATTGCCCGGAACACTCTCCGCCACCAGCGTGGTGGCCGCCCCAAACATGCCACCCATGCCCAAGCCGACGAGAAACCGGTAGATCACGAACTCTTCCGGCGTCCGCGCGAGGCCACAGAGCCCGGTGAATCCTGAATAAGCCAGCAGGGTGAGGATCATCGTCTTGACCCGACCCCAGCGGTCGCTCATCGTGCCGAAGATGATGCCCCCCGTCGCCCAGCCGATCATCATCACTGCCGTGGCCCATCCACTCCACGATTTGACCACCGCGTCCGCCGCTCCGCCCCCCAGGAGTTCCTTGAGGGCCGGTTCCCGCGCCAGAGTGAAAATCCGCATGTCCACTACGTCAAACACCCAGCCGCAGGCCGCAACCATGACCACCAACCAGTGGTAAGACGTCACGCCTTCGAACACGCTGCCCTGCTCTGCGGACGTTTGGACTCATGAAAAACTCCTTTTTTCAGATTCCCCCGGCCATGCCCGGCGCACTTTCTCTTAGTCTGGTCCGGCCGCCTCCTGAGCGACCTTGGGCGCTGATGAGTGAGGAGAGATCGGAGAAGTCAGGCCGAGCTGTCTGAGCCCTCCGATCGGCTTTGGAGGAGGGCGAGTTCTCGGCCTGCCGATCTCGAACGAGCGAATGCCCGCGGGAGCGAGGGGGGATGGCCGGACCGAGGAACCTTTTGCAACTTGCCTGCGGAATCCCGATCCAGATAGATTCTCGCGCAAGGGTGCAGCCTCAGCGCGGACGAAGGACAAGCGGACGATATGGGCCCCTCCCACATCTTCCTCACTGCCTCCGCCTTCTGGGGCCCGGGGACGATGGCATAGATCTCTTGGGACGAGAGGATGGCCGAAATGGTCAAGGTGATGGCTCGACGGGGAACGGCCGCCAGGGAAGGATACCGGGCCTGGGGGTTGGGGTGATCTTTGTAATCACGATACTGCTGCCGGACCGAACGAGAATCTATGGTGATAAGCCGGACCATTTCGGAATCATCGATCTTGGAGCCCGGCTCATTGAAAGCGATGTGCCCATTCTCCCCGATCCCGAGACAGGCGATGTCCAGACCACCGCATTGCCGGAGGAGCGCCGCATATTGCCGCGCCACCTGCTCTCCCTCCCCCTTCAGTGCCTTCATGCAATACACCGTCCGGGGACGAACGTGATCGAAAAGGTGTTCCTTCAGATAGACCTCGAAAGTATTCGGATGCAGCCGCGGCAGCTCCACGTAATCATCCAGGTGAAAGCAGATGACCTTAGCCCAGTCGACGCCCCTTGTTCCGGAAAGATGGGCCAGGAAATCATTCTGCGAAGGGGCGGCGGCAAAGGCCATCTTTACCTCACCCTTTTCCTGGATGATGCGTTTCATGGCTCGGGATACCTCTCTGGCCGCGGCTTTTCCCATCTCCTCCCGGTTGGGGAGAATATGCAGCTCCAGAGAACGCTTGCTTGACTGCTGGTTGTCGTTCATCTTTTTACCTGGTCGAATTCCCTTTCTTCCGGTCCTCGTAACCTTGTCGCTTTACAGCTCTTTCAGGATATTTTCGAGATACTCACGGGCATTCAGATAAGTAGGGTCAGGGTCATCGGCTACATTGATTTCCAGGTCCACATAGCCCTCATAACCCGTCTTTTTCAAAGTTCTCAGTACTTCTCGCCAGTCGATGTTACCCTTGCCCGGGGCCCAGTGGAAATCCTGCACGCCATCATTGTCGCATGCACAAAAGCCCAAAAGCTGCCCTTTTACCTTCTCAATTGCCACTGGTAAGCTTTCCCGTTGGTAAAACAGGTGCGAAGTATCGATGAGGATACCAAAATCCTTAGAACGAATCTGGTCGGCTAATCGAAGGTAGGTATCCGATGTACTCACAATAGCCATAGGCAAGGGCTCTATAGCGAGACGCAAACCTCTCGAAACGGCCATTTCCAGGCATTCTCTTATTGTGTCTACATAGGTATCCCATACCGTTTCCCAGCTGCATGAGGGAGGCAATATGATGGATTCCGGGGGTGCTCCCGGGTATGTTTCCATATAAGAGACAACCGCTTCCGGCGGGGCAGAAGAAACCAATGATACCGTATCGGTCAGTCCCATTTCGGAAACGACATCGACGATACGCTCGAAATCCCTCTTCCCTTCTTGAAGGAGTTCTTTTGTGATACTGGCAAGTTTAGCGCGCGGTGCGCACGCCAGGAAAGCCGTTGATTCCAGTCCCAAGGCATCGAAATGATCACGGATCTGACGAATGCTTTGGGGGGTATAGGCATCATACTGCTCATCACAGTATATTTCCAGGCCAAGAGATGGGAAACCCAATTCTTTAGCACGGGTAGCCCCTGCAATCACTTGGTCATAGAAGACCTTATCTCCAAAATGAGCAAAAAGAAATGCTGGGTTCAGTCCGATCTTCAAGATACACCTCCGTTGCTTGGAAGGGGTCCTCTATCCTAAAGGGTTCACGCCAAGTCGATCCTCTGACCCTTCTCCGCTGCCACATAGGCAGAATAGATGACCTTGACCGTATCTTCGGCAAGATCCAGACCCGAGATGGGTTCTCGCCCCTCCAGCAGGCAGTCGACGAAATCCTCCAGTTCTTGGGGATAACCTCCCATCCAGTCTTCATCAGGGCTCGCAAAGTTCCATCCTGCCTTGGTCTCCAACTTCTCCGTGATGTACTCATCCCTGAAAATAGCAGGATCAGGGGCGTAGACCTGTACCGCATTATTGGGATTGATGTTGGCAAAGACAACAGCGTTGGACAGATAGACCTCCATCCATTTCCGCACTCCCCCCAGGATGCCATCGGAGGCAAAGATAACTGCTTTGGAGGTGTCGTCAAATGTGACGATCGCCGTAAACCAGTCTTCCACATCCTCCCACGAGGTGACCAACCACTTCCTGGGCTCTCGTTGGAAAGAGGGAATGCGCGTGTGCTGTCCCATCTCGCCGGTCACTGATTTCGGCCTTATGGGCTTGCCATCCCGCAATTGCCCTTCGTAGGATTTCAGATGAATGGCTGTAGCCACCGGGTGGGAGCCGACGCGCAGCAGTGCACCCCCTCCGGAGGTCTTCCATTTCCGGGAATACTCTGCATGAGAACCGGAATGGCTTTCCTCGGCCCGCATGTCCATGATGGTTCCACCGCTCACCTTCACGATTCGTTTCAGCTTTACGATGGGCGGAGCGTAAACCCAATCCTCCGCATAACAGAACCGGACTTTATTCTTCTCCACAACTTTCCGGATCCTTGCACAGCTCTCCATTGCGCCCCTTAGCATCGCCTCCCGGGAAACCCGAAACCCGATCCCTTCCCCCTCCACTTCTTCTCCAAAATAACCTGTGAGCGGCTTCTCGCAGATGATATGTTTTCCAGCCTCTGCCGCCGCAATGATCATCTCTTCATGGAGGTTGGTAGGGGTGCAAAGATCGATGACATCCACATCCTTCCTCTCCAGGAGCTTCCGATAGTCGGTGTAGAAGGAAGGGATGTTGAACTCCCCGGCAGCCTGTTGAGCGCTTGCCTCTGTGGCGGAGGCAATCCCGACGACTTCTACTTTCCATCCCCTGAGCCTTGCGAAATTGTTGGCCAGATGGGTTCGGGCTGCAAAACGGGAGCCGACCATCCCCAGTCGCACTTTGTCCATGAGAGACCTCCTTGATCGAGGAAATCGCATAGCGCAGAGAGCATGACGCTTAGCGCAATCGGGTAACATCAAGGTAAGATTTGGTCACTTCCGTGGCCGCGGACCGAAGCGCTTCGGCCCGCCTGGAATGGATCGCTAACATGAATCACTCCCCATTGTCAAGATAGGAAAGCAAGACCCTGATTTTCCTTGACAAACAGCCCTACGCGTTTTAGCGTTCAAATTGAAATTCAACGCAACACAAATCCCAGGGCTTCGTTCCCGGAAAGGGGCAAAAACTATGGCGAAGGTTGTAAGAGTTGGGATCGTGGGCGCCGGGTTCGCTGCTTCTTTTCATCTGCGCTCCTTCCGCCAGGTTCAGGGTGTGTCCGTAGAAGTTGCCGCCATCGCCGGTCTCCGCAAGACGCGGGCCGAGGACCTGGCCCGGCGATACGACATCCCCCAATGCTACGATGATTACCGGTATATCCTGGACGACAAATCCATCGAGGTGGTGGACCTTGCCGTTCCCAATGCCCTCCATCTCCCCATGGTCCTGGAGGCCGCCCAGGCAGACAAACATATCATCTGCGAGAAACCCTTGACCGGTTATTTTGGCGGAGGCGAGCCGGATGAGCAGGTAGGGGCCACGCCCAAGAGGAAGATGCTGGAGAGAGTCCAGGAAGACCTGAAGAGGGTGACCGAGGTGATGGCGGCCCATCCGGTGAAGTTCTGCTACGCGGAAAACTGGGTGCACGCCCCTTCCTTCAGGAAAGCCCTGGAACTGATGGAGAAGTGCTTCGTCTCCGGGGCCATCCTGGAAATCCGGGGTGAGGAATCTCACAGCGGCTCCCATGCGGAATATTCCAAATGGTGGCGCCATGCCGGGGGCGGAGCGCTGGCCCGCCTCAGTGCCCATCCCATCGGCGCCGGCCTCTTCCTGAAGCAATTCGAAGGGGAGAAGAAGATGGGCCGCCCCATCCTGGCCCAGGAGGTGTGGGCCGATGGAGTTGACCTGACCAAAACCTCCGCTTTTGCCGGTACCAAGGGCAGCCCTCTGGTGACCGGCTGGGGAGATGTGGAGAACTGGTCGCTTCTCACGGTAACTTTCACCGATGGGACCAAGGGAGTCTTCCTGGCGGCCGATGACTTGCTGGGGGGAATGGAGGCCAACATGGACGTCCGTCTCAGTAACGCCCGGTTGAAATTCGACCTCTGCCCGGCTCGTGTCTGCCAGTTTTACACCACCGATCCCACCCCGGTAAAGGATGTTTACTTCAACGAGAAGCAGGAGACGAAAGCCGGACTTTCCTACCCCAACCCCAACGAGGATTGGTTCTTGGGGTATCCCCACGAGATGCAGGATTTCATGGAGGCCATCGCTTTCGACCGCCCGCCGCTCAGCGGGCTGGATCTGGCCAAACAGGTGGTGGAAGTGATCTATGCCGGCTATGTCTCGCTGGAAGAGGGCCGAAAAGTGACCCTACGGTAGTGGATGGCCACTCAAGCCAAGTGGGAGGAGCATGAGGAGCATATGGAAGACGATCTTTTCTACCTGCCGGTTACCATCGGCGATGTGCAGTTGAGAAACCCCTTCATCGTGGCCTCGGGGCCGACGGCCAAACAGGTCGACCAGCTGGAGCTCGCGGAAAGACTCGGCTGGGCAGCGGCATCCACCAAGATGGCCTTCAACCCCGCCCCCTACATCAACTACCCGCCCCGATACCGCTGGCTCAAGAAGGAGAAGCTCCACACCTTCACCGCCGAATACCGCCTCGACATGGAGCAAGGGCTGCGGCTGGTGGAAGAGGGGCGGAAGAAATGCAAGGAGCTGGTCATCATCGCCAACTATGATTCCGTCCAATCGGGGCTTGAGGGATGGCAGGATGCGGCCCGGCGTTTTGAGGCCGCGGGCGCCCACATACTGGAGTTGAACTTCTGTTGCCCGAACATGTCCTTCAGCGTGGACGTATCCGGTAAAAGGAGCGCAGAGGATCGCCCCTCCACCGGCGCCAGTGTGGGCCAGGATGAAAACTATGTGCGCCAGGTGATCGAGAAGACCCGGGAAGTCACCCAGCTTCCCATCATCGCCAAGATTACCCCCGAGGGCGGCCGGATTGCCCAAGTTTCGGAGGCGGCCTTGGAAGCGGGCGCGGCGGCGGTGTGTGGAGTGGCCAATCGCCTGGGAATCCCTCCCATCGACATCTGGAACTACAAAAAGCCCATCTATCCCCTTCAGGGCCAGAACACCATGGGTTGCCTTTCCGGGCCGTGGATCAAGCCCCTCGCTTTGAGGGACGTCTTCGAGATTCGCAAACGGGTCGGCCCGACTCCCCATATCATCGGCACCGGGGGAGTTGCCTCCATGGAGGACGCAGTGCAGATGATGATGTGCGGGGCAGACTCCATCGGGGTCTGCACCGAGACCATGATCCACGGCTTCGGCTTTCTCCAGAAATGGATGAAGTCACTGAAGGATTACATGAAGAAGATGGGCTTTGAGACCGCGAGAGATTTTCGGGATTTGCTCGTTGCCGAGATCAAATCCGCCGCCGAGCTGACGGTGTGGGCCGGGGTGGCCCAGATAGATCCGGAAAAATGCTCCTCCTGCGGCCTGTGTGCAAAGATCGGGCATTGCAACGCTATCATCCTCACCGATGCAACGGCCTCCGTCCTCCCCCGCCTCTGCCTGGGCTGCTCCACTTGCATCGATATCTGCCCGAAAGGCGCCATCCACATGGTGGAAAAAGACGCGAGGGGATGAGGGAAAGCGAGCGAGGCGCCCATAAACCAAAGGGGCTGCAGATTCTTACTGCAGCCCTTTTGGTTTTTCGTACCTGCTGTCCCACCGACGTTCGTATTGCACGTTCTGCCTGAATGGGTCGACCCTCCCCGTCCAGCACAAAGAGATGAGACGAAGTGTTCTTTAGACAAGACCCGCAGGGGGATCTGGACTCCTGTTTCATCTCTTCTTTTGATTGCAATCAGGTGCTGGGCGCTGAGAACGGCGGTCTTGCCTGCAGGGGACCAAAAGCCTCTTTCGTCTCCGGTATCTCGATCTTATAGAAGTAATTCTCCTCCACCGGAACGGTTTTGTCGACATATTCGTACCGGCTGACCTCAGGGGTTCCTTGGATCGAGGTCACCAACGTGTACTCCCCGTCCGGCCTTACCATGCTCCGGTAAATTTCAAAGGTCCGCTGCTCCTTTTCGGAAATGCTTGCTTCCCAGGTTAATCGGACCGCCTTATATCGTGCCCAAACCCTGAATTCGCTGATGGCAGCCTCTTGATTCTTTTCTGCAGCCCCCGCGACGGAAATGGTTTCCGGCGAAAGCGCCGTCAGCAGGCTGTGGCATCCCCAGGGCCGCGTATTAGCAAATACAATAAGCAGCAAAAAGATTCCTGCCGCTACCAGCCAATAGGTCGATCTCCTCATTGTGTTCGCCTTCTCCGGAATCATCGATTATCGGATGCCCCGAATACCCATGTAGCGCTAAGAGCCTGATCTTTACCCGGTTGGAATTCTGGGCTGTGGGGAAGGCCCCAGCCACCCCCCGGTGCAGAGAGGGTGGCTGGGGCCTCCATTCTTCTTGCCTGCTATTGCTATTACAGAACCCGTGCGATGTCCTGCGGGCTGCGAGCGTAACCGCAGCCCATCTTCACCGCCTGCGAGATCTGGGGGTTATTCCAGACATACATCGTGATCATGTTTGGCGTTCCTGACGGGTACCATTGCTGCAGGATCTCAACCCCCACCACATCATTGGCCACCTGACATCCCGAGGCCACAATGAAGCCGCAGCCGACCTCCTCGCCGTGGGAGGGTCCCCCGGAGATGAGCGCACGCCGGCCATCCATGATGACCAGATCCGGCTTGATCGGGATGTTGATCTCCGCGACAGCTTGCTTGTTGAAGATATGGTTGAGGGCGTGGGCCTGGTTTCCCCTGTCGTCCCGGTGAAGAATTCCCACCGATAGCTTCAGGGCCATGGTGAAGCCAGCGGTGCAGTGAGTCTTCATAACGGGCGTGTAAATGATCTTGTCGAATTGACGAAGGGGCTCAGCATAGGCAACGGTCCCGTCGCCGCCTCCGATTTTTCCCAGATATTCCGCGTTCGCATTGGTAACCTGCATCCACTTGGTCTTGTCGAAATCGATATACTCCACGCCGTTCTTCTTGCACACTTCATCAAATCCGAGCATCTTCATGACCCGCTCAGTCGGTCCCCAGGGGCCGCAGCTATCCCCGACCGCCACATTTGCGTATCCTTCGTCATGCAGAATCTGGATCAAGGCGTCCAGGAAGCGATGGTCCGTGCCTCCCCTGGGCCAGCGATCACCCGAGTTCGTGTTGGGCTTGATGAGAATGCGGTCTGACTTTTTCAGGCTTTTCTCCAGGCCCCCAAGTTTGGTGATCGCTCGCTTGATGTCGCCCTTGATGTCCTTGTCGAGAGGGGTCGTCTGGGTGATGCTCACCAACGTCTTGTTGTTATTCCCCGGGTACCAGTTCGGGTGCAGGTGGGACCATTTGACCGGCTTCATGCCGTTGACGAACTCCTCAGGTTCCTTTGTAAAGAGACCTGGGGGATTGGGAGCGTGACTTCCAAACTCGTCAGCCTGGTCCATATAGACATCCCGAATCCTCCACGATTCCGAGGATGACATGTCGTCCAGGTCTTGTATAGCGCCTGCCTTTCCAGGCTTGTGCAAGTTCAGCAGGCCTATGGCAGCCAAACCAATACCACCGTACTTGGCGACGCTCTTGAAGAATTCTCGTCGTTCCAGGTCCTTGCCCATAGCCATTCTCCCTTTCTTAGGTCTTCCTTGGAATCCCTAAGCCCTTCCTGAGTTCACTGCAATCAATCGACCCAACCCGGCTACGATCTCTCCGACACACCTCTTATATCGGCCCTGGCATCACCTCCTTCCCTTGTCATCTCCGAGATATCAGTGAAGTGGTTGGCCTCGTAACTCGTTTTCAGATGCTTTTTCTTGCTTTCTATTCCCCTTGCTTTTCCCTGTCAAGAATTTTTTTCGCATGAGTTTTTTCCCATGGGCTTTCCCGAGAGTAGGCTCGATTGGGTCCATTACAAGTAAGCCAAGGACTCCTACTGTCGTCAAGATGTAACCAAAGATGCCCGAGGAAAGTAAAAGGCATAGAAAATATCGCAAAGGACGGGAAGCAAACTCGCTTAGAGAAATCAAGGGATCATCGGAAACCGCAGGTAGAACGCTCAGTTTCACTTTGCAAAAACGTGGATTTGAGACTCTCAAGGCCGAAACGCGGGTTCGATTCCCGCTGGGGCCACCAAAAAGATCAAGATGGCTGCTGAGAGCAACCCCAGCGGCCATTCCCTTTCTATGGGCCTCGCTTGCACCGCCAACTTCCCTTGCTCCCCAGCAAGTTGTCTTAGAACCAACGTCCCCTTTCTTCGTCCAAAAGAAGGGGCGCACCACAGCTGTGGTGCGCCCCTTTCGTTGCCAGCAGAGCCAGGATAGCTTCCTCAGGTGAGGCAGCTCGACCTCAGCCTTGTTTCCTTGTCATCCGTTTACTGGTGTCCCTTCTTCGGGTCCTTGTGTCCCTTCTTCGGGTCTGGGCAGATCGGGCAGTCACAAGGTTTCGGGGCAGGTGATGAATAATGCCCAGTTCTTGCCGGGGAATGGGCACTTATAGGCATCACCACACTTCATCGCGCCCCACGCAGTCTCATCTTGCCCGCAGGGCAGCATCCCTTCGATGATGACCACCTGAGCGATGATGATCTGCGCGGCTTTTTCATCTGTGCCGCATGTCACGGGTTTCAGGATCACTGCCAGCTTCTGGCCACACCCAGGGTATGAAACCCTCCCCGCACTTCTTCGCAAGTGCTATGATTTGATCCACTCGGCACTGGGACCAGGGTCCGAGTTCAGAACTGGCTTGAGCGCAATCAATCAGTGCCCAGATTGCACGCTGCACATCCCCGTAGGTGAAATAGGTTGGATTGCCGGAGCCGTCCAGACACGCACTCGCCTTGCCGACGAAATCCTGGTTGATGATCCAGTTGACGAGATCGAGATTTTCCGGTTTATCAACCAGGGATCCAAGCTGGCTTGTCGGATCATAGCTGGATACGACCTTGGCACAGTAGGGAGTGTTCACGTCAATATGGCCTTCGGTGTCCACACACCACCCCAAATAGGTACCATACAAGCCCCCGGGGGTAGTTATGTTGACCTGAGGAAAGTAGCTCGGTCCGCCGTCATATGGATGTTGTACGCTAAATGTTACCTGATCTCCCCCAGCATACTTGATCAGGTCCTCTGTCGAGATTACCCTCACGACTTTGGCATGAGCGGCAATGAGGGATCTGCATGGCAGATTCGAGTAAGTAGTCTCAAACGGATCCTTGCTTTTATTCTTGTAGGTGAACTTCCCCGGAATCGGATTTCCATTGGCCTGTGGAATGTCCGAGCAGGTATCGGCTACGTGTAAATGGGTCGACAGGATGGCCCACCCAGGCTCGGTAATCACATACTTCACGGTCATCGTGCCCGTGTCATCCTGAGCACAGGCGCTTTTGTCAATCTCGACCCTGCCAATTTCGTATTTCTGACCTGCGAGCAAGACACCTGTGCAGGTGCAGGTGGGGGTGGAAGAAATCCCCGACCCTGCCTTTATCTTGACAACCGGGGCTTTCGGGGCAGGACCGCCAATCATCTCTTGACCGCCGACCATGGCCAACCCCGAAGAAGTGACAACGGCCATGGAGACCATCAATCCAATCAGAATCCACAATACTCTCTTCATCTTCTCTCTCCTCTCTTCAATGCTGGGCAGATGCCCAATCCTCTCTCTTTTTCCTGCCTCCTTCGTTGAAAGCGAAGCAGACTTCAAGGACTGCATGGACTGCACGTGCTCAATAGGTAGCTGCCTTACGGGAGATCTAACCCCGGCAGCTCTACCATCTCCTTTCTCAAAGACGAAAAGAAACGAAAACTATCCGCACGATCTCAGTGTCTAACCTTTCAGGCTTCATTGGAAGCAGTTTTTCCGCCTTATTGTCCTGCGCCGGCGTATCAAAACCACCCTCTTGGAAGAGGGAAACGCACACCATTTTCCTTGGTAAAGATAACATATCGCCAGAGAAGATTCCGAGATTGCGAATGGAGGTTGACTTTCCATCCTGTCTTCCTTTTGGCGCTTTAGGATAGTAAGGGGGTACTACAATGGGGGGCGGATTCGGTCGTTTCGTATGGATCGGGAAAGATGACGAAAAGAATATATGTCCGCACACCTTTTTTGTCAATCCCTCTTGCGTCTGCCGAAAAGCCATTGACATCCGGATGAGGTAAGGGTACATAGCAGCCCAAGCAATACAATGGCGGCCGAAACGGGGTGATTCCGGCCAGCTATGGGGCAAAGGGCATTCATCGTCCCGACTGCAGAGGCATGAAAAGATAGTGATTTGCCAATCGGATGTCAACCTCGCTGCCGCACCCCTCAGCGGCCTGGTGGGGTCAGCGTTCGCGGTCCACTTTTGTCACGGGAGGTTCATTTGAAAAGCGGAAATCGATGCAGGATGTCTGGGGCGAGGTTCATCGCCGAGACCGTCCAAGGTTATGGCATTACCCATGTCTTCTGGGTGGAGACGATTCTGAGACGAACCCTGGTGGAGATGGAGGCCGTCGGGATTCGCCGGGTGCTGACCCACTCCGAAAAAGCCGCCGCCTACATGGCGGATGGGTACGCCCGGGCGAGCGGCCGGCCTTCGCTGTGCATGGCCCAATCGGTGGGGGCCGCCAATCTCGCCGCGGGCCTTCAGGATGGCTTCCTCGGCAGCTCCCCCATCATCGCCCTCACCGGGTTCAAGCCCCCTCTGGCCCAGTATCGCCATGCCTATCAGGAGATCCTCCACCAGGCCATGTTCGATCCGGTCACCAAATGGAATGTCCGGGTGGACACCATCGAGCAACTGCCCTATCTGCTCCGACAGGCCTTTCGGGAGGCGACCTCGGGGGCTCCCGGGCCGGTACACCTGGACCTGTTGGGCTTTGCCGGAGAGCTGATCGAGGGCGCCGAGGCGGACCTGGAGGTGATTGTCGAGGAACCATTCACCCATTGCCCGGCCTTCCGTCCCGAGCCGGATGGGGGGCTGATCGAGGAGGCCGCCGGGCTGCTGGAGGCCGCGAAGCGGCCGGTGATCGTAGCGGGCGGAGGGGCGATCGCCTCCTCGGCAGGACCCGAGATCTTGACCCTGGCCGAGGGGCTCTCTATCCCGGTCGCCACCTCCCTGACCGGAAAGGGAGTGATCCCCGATTCCCATCCTTTGAGCGTCGGCGTGGTCGGCTCCTATTCCCAGGGGGCCGCCAACCGCATCGTCTCCCAGGCAGACCTGGTCCTGTTCATCGGCAGCCACACGGGGGATCAGGTGACCCACGGCTGGACGGTGCCTCCACCTGGAACCCCGGTGATCCAGATCGACATCGACCCCCGGGAGCTGGGGAGGAGCTATCCCAATCGCGTACCCCTCCTCGGAGATGCCAAGGCCACGGCCCGTCGGCTGGCGGAGGCGGTCCGTCCCGAGGGCGCGGCCAGTGGATGGGCGGATCACGCCCGCAAGCTCGTCCAGGAGCAAAGATCCGAGGCACAGCAGCTGCAAGGATCCGACGCCATCCCCGTCCGCCCGGAGCGGCTGTGCAAGGAGCTGACCGATTTCCTTCCCGCCGATTCCATCCTGGTCGTTGACACGGGGTTCGCCGCCGTCTGGGCGGGGACGAGGGTCTACCTCACCCATCCGGGGCAGCGCTTCATCCGATGTGCCGGCTCGCTGGGATGGTCGTTTCCCGCCGCTTTGGGGGTCAAATGCGCCGCACCGGAGCGGCCGGTGATCTGTTTCACCGGAGATGGCGGCCTCTGGTATCATTTGAGTGAGCTGGAGACTGCCTCCCGGTGCGATATCAAGACCGTGACCGTGGTGAACAACAACCACGGGCTGGGCCAGTGCTGGGCGCTTATCAAGTCCGTCTACGGGAATCGGCCCGGGAAGTGGGAGGAGATGACCCGGTTTCGAGGGGCGAGCTTCGCCCGGATCGCCGAGGAGATGGGATGTCTCGGCATTTTAGTGGAGAGACCGGCAGAGATCCGCGGAGCCCTGGAGAGGGCCCTCCAGGCGGATCGGCCCGCGGTGGTAGAGATCATCACCGACCCGGAAGCTGATCCTGCACCCCCGTGGGCACCCCGGTGGTGACGCGGCATCAGGGGCAGGGCCGGAAGGGAACCTGGGGACGCTTCGCAATGGCACGCCCGCGGGGAGCCATCTGCTCAGGGGATTGTCAGCAGACATCGGTTCGAATCCACACTCCTTTTTGTTCCTGTTTATTTCTGTTTGTTCCCGCCAGGGGTTTCAGGCAGGGTCAAACCTGAGCTGGAGAGCAGATCCTCTCCGGCCTGCCCTTTACTCCTTTGAGCCTTTCTTGTCCATTTCTCTTTGCCGGAGTCTTTTGGCCCGAGTATCCCTCGCACAGCGCATGCCGTTGGGCAGGCCAGGTTGACGATCACCGATGCCCTCCATCCCCTCTTGCAGGCAAAGATAAAGGCTCGGCCGTCCGGGGAAAGGTTGACTTTTTCCTTTGAGACCATTATGAATGGGCGGATACAAGTTGGCAACAAAGGCAGCAAGGAGGTGCTGGATGGGTTTGAACAGGGGACGCCATTTTCTGCAGATCCCGGGGCCGACGAACGTGCCCGACCGGATCCTGCGCGCGATGAGCCAGCCTACGATCGACCACCGGGGGGCGGAATTCGCGCGGCTCGCCCGGGGGGTCATGGAGGGCCTGCAACAGGTGTTCCGGACCTCGGGTCCGGTCGTGATCTATCCCTCCTCGGGGACCGGAGCCTGGGAGGCGGCGCTGGTGAACACCCTGTCTCCAGGGGATCGGGTGTTGATGTTCGAGACCGGCCATTTCGCCACGCTGTGGCGGAACGTGGCAGCCCGAATCGGTCTGGAGGTAGATTTCGTGCCCGGCGATTGGCGCCACGGCGTGGATCCTGCGGCCCTCGAAGCGAAACTCCGAGAGGATCGATCCCGTGCGATCAAGGCGGTGGCGGTAGTGCACAACGAAACCTCCACCGGCGTGACCAGCCGGCTGGCGGAGGTTCGCAAGGGCATGGATGCCGTGGGACACCCGGCGCTGCTCATGGCGGATACCATCTCCTCGCTTGCCTCCAACGATTACCGGCAGGACGAGTGGGGCGTGGATGTGGCCGTGGGATCTTCTCAGAAGGGCCTGATGTTGCCGCCCGGCCTCGGCCTGAACGCCATCAGCGAAAAGGCCCTGGCGGCCTCCAAGTCGGCGCGCCTCCCGAGATCGTACTGGGATTGGGAGGCCATGCTCAAAGACAGCCAGGCCGGCTTCTTCCCCTACACCCCGGCGACGAATCTGCTCTACGGCCTGCGCGAGGCCATTGCAATGCTGCTCGAAGAAGGCCTGGAGAACGTCTTTGCCCGCCATAGCCGACACGGGGAGGCCACCCGGCGTGCGGCCCAGGCCTGGGGCCTGGAGCTGGTCCCCCTGAATCCGGAAGAGTATAGTAGCTCCGTGACGGCCGTGATGATGCCGGAGGGATACGATGCCGACGCTCTGCGGAAGGTCATCCTGGAACGATTCAATATGTCCCTGGGCGCGGGCCTGGGAAAACTGAAAGGGAAGATATTCCGCATCGGCCATCTGGGCGACTTCAACGACCTGATGCTTGCTGGAGCACTGAGCGGGGTAGAGATGGGCCTTGCCGTTTCGGGGGTCCCCTTCCGGAAGGGGGGCGTGGCCGCGGCGCTGGAGTATCTGTCCACGGAGGGATCCTATGGAGATCGATAAGCGCAGATGCGTGGCGTGCAGTAACTGCGTCCCCGTCTGTCCCATGGGGGCGATCTACGTGGACCCGGCCTCCAACCGGGCGACAGTGAACCTGGACGAGTGCGTCGAGTGCTTCGCCTGCTACCAGGGGATGAGCAAGGAGCACTTGAATCCAACCCTGGTCCGGGCCATCCGGGGCTTGCTCAAGCTCCTGCGCGTCCGCTTCGAGCCTGAGCCGGATGTGTGCCCCACGGATGCCCTTGCTCCCCAGGAGCTCACCTGGCCGCGGATCGTGCGCCGCGCCTTCAGCGATCCCCTGGTGCCCCACGAGTCCACGGGGGTCCACGGCCGGGGGACGGAAGAGGTGAAGACCAACGACGTGACCGGCCGAGTGAGTCAGGGCGAGGCCGGCTTCACCATTGAGTTCGGCCGGCCCGGGGTGGGGGTTTGTTTCCGAGACATCCAGACGATGACCCGCGCCCTTGCCCCCTTGCCCATCGCCTTCGAAAAGAAAAATCCCGTTTTCAGCCTGATGTCCGATCCTGCTACCGGGGCCATCCGCGAAGACATCCTGAACGAGAAGGTCCTCTCTGCGATCCTGGAGCTGAAGACCAAGCTGGAGCACGTGCCGCAGGTCTTGCGGGTGGTCGAGGAGGTTGCACCCACCCTGAAGACCATCGTGTCCATCGGGGTATCTACGCGCTGCGATGCGCAGGGGGACAACCTGTTGGAACCCTTGCTCGAGGATGAAGGCTTCCTGGTCTATCGTGGAAAAACCAACCTGGGATTGGGCCGGCGGCCATCGGTCACGGCGAGCTGACCAGGAACCTCAGAGGGAAAAGGGAGGGAAGTGCGAATGACCAATACCTTACACCGATTCGGCGCCCGGGAGACCTTCCAGGACGATTACATTATCTTCGCCATGGCGGCCCGGGGAATCAATGACGAGGACGCGCCGGCCAAACTCCGGGAGTTTCTGCGCCTGGCCCTGAAACACCACCCCATCAATATCGGAAACTCCCTCAAAGGAGGGCTCTATCGGGCCTCCCCCTCGCTCACCCCCTTGGCCCACTGGCGCCGCACAGATCCAGTGGACCCCGAGGAGGTGGTCAGGGGCATCGACAGCTGCACCTCAGTGGCGGCGGTCTTCAACCAGCCCGCGGATCTGGAGGCCTTCCTGGTAGATCTGCGAAAGGCCGACCTGGGGATTTCCATCAACATCAGCTCCCTGACGGAGGAGGCGCGTTCCTGCTGCCAGCGGGCCGGGATCACGCGCCATAGTGTGGCTTACTCCCTGGGATTCCACGGCGACCTGAACCTGCTGCCGGATCGCCATGTCCTGGAGCTTTCCACCATGTGCGGCCACGGGATGGTGTCTCACAACCTGGCCAGGAAGATGATGGACCTGGTGAGAGAGGGACGTCGGACTCCGCAGCAGGCCTCAGTCTGTATGGCCCGCTTCTGCACCTGTGGGGTTTTCAATCCCACCCGGGCCGTGCGCATCCTGGAGGAGGCGCGGGTGGGAAGATAAAGGGCTGTCCTGGACGGATGAATCGCCGGCGGGTCGATGAAGGACCGCTCGGGGCGAGGCGAGGGGTAGGCCGGGCCCCGCGTTGAGGGCACATCTTGGGAGATCCGCTCCTGCCTGGACGCGAGGGTGGGAGCGAAAAGAACCGATGGAACCTACTTGGGAGTGAGAACCCTGGCCTCGCGGTAGGAGGCCGCTAACACCTCCGCCAGGTGCACAACCCGAGCCTGGCTTTGCGCCCGGAACAGACCATTGGCCAGATGGAGCATGCATCCCGGGCACGCTGTGGCCACCGTGTCGGCCCCCGTTTCCATCAGGGCATGGACCTTGGTGAGGCCAATTTCATCCGATAGGGCTGGGTAGCTCAGGCTGAAAGTCCCACCGAAGCCACAGCATTGATCGGGGTCAGAGACGTCCTGAAAGGATATCCCCGGGATATTCTGCAAGAGCCGGCGCGGCTGATCTTGAATCCCCTGGGCCTTGCGCAGATGGCAGGGATCATGGTAGGTGATGCGGCCTCTTAGCCTGCCGCGGGGAGGCTGAAACGGGATGTGATCTGCGAGGAACTCGGCAAAGTCGTAGATCCGGACAGGCAGCTCCGGCTGGTAGTATTCCTTCAGGGTGGAGCCACAGCTGGCACAGGCTGCTACGATGGCTTCACACTCCGTTGCCCGCAGGACTTTGAGGTTTTGCTCCCGTAATCGATCAAAGGTCTCCCGGTCTCCTGCCGCCAGAGCAGGCAGGCCACAGCAGATCTGATCCTTGGGAACCATCGCTTCCACCCGATTCTGCCCGAGCACCTCGATCACCGCCCGCCCCACCCTGGGATAGGCGTAACCGATCATGCATCCCGCAAAAAACGCCACCCTCTGCTCGCCGCCGGGCACCTCCCCCGCCTTCGCAACGGCCAGGGCCGTATGGATCGTCCAGCCATTGAGATTGGGCACCAGGCGCTTTCCCACCAGGGGCAAACGAAGCCTGGGCAGCCGGTACTCACCCCCGAAGACCCGACCTCCGATCAGACCCTGGATGCGGGAGGCGGCGGGAAGGAAGATCCGAAGCCGGTTCGCGTGGGGGAAGAGCCAGCGAGTCAGGATCCTCTTCTGGAGCGGGATGCCTCGCAGCCCGGCCAGCCGCTCCCGTGCGGCCAGAATGATGCGCTCTACATGGACCCCGCTCGGGCACTCCCGGAAACAGGCCCGGCAGAGGGAGCACTGATCGATCTTTTCGGCCAGCCGGTCGTC
This sequence comes from uncultured Methylomirabilota bacterium, assembly GCA_963718295.1. Lineage (GTDB taxonomy): Bacteria > Methylomirabilota > Methylomirabilia > CAVQYV01 > CAVQYV01 > CAVQYV01. The sequence goes on from CAVQYV010000003.1 coordinate 531,701, forward strand.
TGGCTCGATCCTTCCCTCCAGGAGCGCCCGGACCAGGGCAATCCGTCCCCGGGGGGAATCGCTTTCCACGCCCTTGGCCAAGAAGACCGGGCAGACGGATCGGCACTGGCCGCACCGGACACACGGCATCAACTCGGCGGCCAGATCAGCAGGAGCCGTGTTCACCCGCGTTCCCCCCCGCCCTGAGGCCCTTCAAGCCCTCCAAGCTCTTCAAGCCCGTCCAGTGCCATCTTGCCCGGATTCAGTATATTCAGAGGATCCAGGACCCGCTTGATCTTCCGCATGATTTGCAGGGAGAATCCGAGCTCCTCTTCCATGTACGATGCGCGGGTCAGGCCCACCCCATGTTCGCCGGTGGTCGTCCCCTCCAGTTCCAGGGCCATTCGGTGAATCTCGTCACCGATCTGCTTCACCCGCTCAATTTCACGGGGATCGTTCGGGTTGATCACCGGCGCGGCGTGGAGGTTTCCATCCCCAATGTGGCCGTAAGTCACGATGGGGATGTCGTACTTGGCACTCAGGCTCTGGATGATGCGGAGCGCCTGGGCTACCTCGGTGATGGGGACGCAGATATCCTCCCCGATGTACACCCGAGTGGCCCCCGGTTTCACCCGGCCAGCCGCCGCGCCGACAACGCTCCTGGCGGCCCACAGGTCGCCCAGGCGCCGGGGGTCATCCGTCCACTCGACTTCTCGGGCAAACTGCTGGCAGATCTCGGAGATGCTCTGGGCCTGATAGGCCACCTCCGCCGGCGAGCCGTCCACCTCGAAGAGCAGCATGGCCTCCGCCACCGGCAAGATAAGGTCGGGCTGGTAGAGGGTAGCCGCCTGCATGGCGGTCTTGTCCATGATTTCGATCGCCGAGGGCAAAAGCCGCCGACGGAACACCTGGACCACCGCTTGGCCCGTCGCTTCCAGCTCGTCGAAAAAGGCCACCACCAGGCCCCGCTTCTCCGGGAGGGGCAAGACCTTGAGGCGAATCTGGGTGATGATGCCCAGGGTCCCCTCCGAGCCGGTCAGGAGCCCCGTGAGATCATAGCCCGCCACCGATTTCAAGGCCCGGGACCGGACGCCGCCGGTGACGATTCGCTCGCCGGTGGGCAGGACCGCCTCCAGGCCCAGGATGTATTGCTTGGTAGTTCCATACTTGACGGAGCGCTGGCCGCTGGAGTTGAAAGCGACCATGCCGCCCAGGGTGCACATCTTGGTGCTGCCCGGATCGGGAGGGAAGAAAAAGCCGTGGGGGGCAAGGGCTTGGTTCAGCTTCGCATGAACGATCCCCGGCTGCACCACAACCTGTAGATTCTCCAGATCGAGGGAGAGAATGCGATTCATGGGGGAAAGGTCCATGACGATGCCGCCTCGATGGGCCACCGAGCCACAGCACTGCCCCGTTCCCGCACCGCGGGGGACGACCGGCACCGGGTATTCATTGGCCAGTTTGAGAACCTCCGATACCTGCTCGGTGGTCATCACCCGAATGACCAGGTCGGGCACCCAGTTGTGAATCTGGGAAAGCAGCGAGGAATCCGTGGCGTAGCAGAGCCGGTCGGTATCGCTGGGGAAGAAATTCCCGGGACCGACGATTTCAAGGACCTTGGCCAATAGAGCATCTGGCAACATGCCCGTTCTCCTTCTCATTGTAGTCTTCGGCCCCATGATCCGCCCAGTGCCCTATCTCACACACTCGGAATCACCCATCTCCGAAAGGCTCAACCCTGCACTGGAAGGCCAAATGGAGCCTTCGGGAGGAATCTGAGCTGTGGAATCGGCTCCTGATGGATTGGCCAAGTCCCTGTCTACTTCTTACGATTTCTCTTGTCAACCCTTTTCTCGCCCCAGGCGGCCTCCTGAGTCGGCTGTCATCACCCCATCAACCCTGCCAATGTCTCAGCCCCTCCCCACCCTCCCTCGTCGCATCATCGCATCCTCCAGCATAAAATCCTTGACGTGATCCACAATTTGCCTAAAATGGCGCAGGAGAAGAACCAAGTCAAATGGTATGCACCCCCCGGGGGGCAGGTGCGAAAGCGCGGACCCTATTCCGCAGCAAGCTCGAGCTGCGGGAGATTATACCCTAAAGAACCCTAAAGAAATTGGATCACCCAGAGGAAGGATCATGAAAGGTATCATCTTAGCAGGAGGAAGTGGCACCAGGCTTTTCCCGGTAACCTCGGCGATCTGTAAACAGCTCTTGCCCATCTATGACAAGCCCATGATCTATTATCCTCTCTCGGTGCTGATGCTATCCGGCATAAGAGACATCCTGATCATCTCCACCCCTAAAGATCTACCCAGGTTCAAGGAATTGCTGGGAGACGGCTCTCATCTGGGGCTCCATTTTTCCTATGAGGAACAGGCCCAACCCAACGGTCTCGCAGAGGCGCTCATCATCGGCGATGAATTTGCAGGGGGCGGCAACGTCTGCCTGATCCTGGGGGATAATATTTTCTATGGCCATGGCCTTACGGAGGTATTGTTAAGAGCTGTGTACGACGTGGAGACGGAAGGTGGCGCGACGGTCTTCGGCTACTATGTCACCAACCCGGATCGATACGGGGTCATCGAGTTGGACCCAAAGGGAATGGCATTGTCGATTGAGGAAAAACCCCAGGAGCCCAAATCCCACTATGCGGTAACGGGGCTTTATTTCTATGATCAGGAGGCGGTCGAAATTGCCAAGGGCGTCAAGCCGTCCTGGAGAGGCGAGCTGGAGATCACCGATGTCAATAACGAATACATCCAAAACGGAAAACTCCGGGTGGAGCTCCTGGGAAGGGGTTATGCCTGGCTTGATACCGGCACCCACGAAGACCTGCTCGATGCGGGAGATTTCATAGCGACCATCGAGAAAAGGCAGGGGTTGAAGATCGCCTGTGTAGAGGAAATTGCCTATCGATTGGGATACATAGACCAGAGGCAGCTGTTGGCCCTCGCGGAGCCGTTGCGAAAGAATAGTTACGGACAATATCTCCTAAAACTGATCAGCCATCCTGCCAGAGATTGATTCATGCCATTTATTTTCGAAAGGTTGGAAATTCCCGAAGTCATACGGATTGAGCCCAAAGTCTTCTCCGATGGAAGAGGCTTTTTTGTGGAAACCTATAAATATTCGGATTTCGCAGACTTCGGGATCAGGGACCACTTCGTGCAGGACAACCATTCCCGGTCGGTGAAGGGCGTTTTGAGGGGACTTCATTACCAGAAGAATCCCAAGGCGCAGGGGAAGCTGGTGAGGTGCTCCAGCGGGAGAATCTACGATGTGGCGGTAGACATCCGAAAGGGCTCGCCCAGTTTCGGGAAATGGGTCGGCCTCGATCTCTCCGCTGAAACCAGCTCCATGGTCTATGTGCCGCCTGGCTTCGCCCACGGTTTCGTGGTGTTGAGCGAGACCGCTGAGGTGCTTTATAAGTGCACGGAGGAGTATTCTCCGATCCACGAATGCGGCATCCTCTGGAATGACACCGATATCCATATCAGGTGGCCCCTGAAAGACCCCATCCTCTCACAAAGAGATGGCAGGCTTCCCAGGCTGAAGGACGCTGATAACAACTTCGAGTACTCATTGGAGCCGGCCATGAAGTTCCTGATTACCGGGGCGAAGGGACAGCTTGCACGGGCATTCATCGGGATGTTTCAGGACACCCACCATACCGCAATCGCTCCCGATGAGGAGGGACTGGATATCTGTCATCTGAATTCAGTCCTTAAGGCCGTTTCCGAGCATGAGCCCGATGTGGTGTTGAATTGTGCGGCGTACAATTGGGTGGACAGAGCCGAAGAGGATTTCGACGCGGCGTTGCAGGCCAATGCCAGGGGGGTGGAAAACCTCGCCCTCGCTTGCAAGAAACACCGCGCCCTGTTGGTCCATTTCGGCACCGATTACGTCTTCGATGGAACGAAAGAGGATTACTACACCGAGGAGGATGAGCCCAATCCGATCAATAACTATGGAAAAAGCAAACTGCTGGGCGAGAGGTTCCTGGTGGAGGGGACGGACGATTTCTTACTATTCAGGGTCAGCTGGGTATATGGCGAGGGCCAGCAGAACTTCCTCTATAAACTATCGCAATGGGCGGAGAAGAACAAAGTGCTGAGAGTTGTCTGCGATCAAACCTCCGTGCCCACCTTCGCAGAAGACATCGCCCAGTTCACCCGCCTCGCCGTAGAAAATGGGGTGAGAGGGATCTATCATTTCACGAACGGCGGATATGCCTCAAGATTCGAGGTGGCTCGTTATTTCATCGAAAGACTGGGCCTGGATAGACTCATCCTGCCCGTGACCTCAGACTATTTCCCTGCACCCGCCAAGAGACCTCGCTTTTCTGCCATGTCCAATGGGAAGATCTCGAGGGCCTTAGATCTCGATATTCCTGGCTGGAAGAGCGGAATCGACAGATTCATTGAAAACGTCCTGGGGAGAATCCGATGAAGAAACTCTTGATTACCGGCGGCGCTGGCTTCATGGGGAGCGAATTCGTAAGGCAGGGAATGGCGAGGGGATACGAAATCGCAGTGGTGGATAAAATCACTTATGCCGGAGATGTGGAGAGAATAGAAGAGGTCAGGGATAAGCTGAACTTCTACCAGGCGGACATCGCCAATCGGGAATTCATGACCCACATCTTCCAGGCAGAAAGGCCCGAGGCTGTGGTCCACTTCGCGGCAGAAAGCCATGTGGACAGAAGCATACTCGATGCCTCTCCCTTCCTGGATACCAACATCAAAGGAACGCAAGTCCTGTTGGAGGTTTCAATGGGATCCGGGATCGAGAGGTTCTTGAATATCTCGACGGACGAGGTATATGGGGAACTCAAAGAGGAAGGCCAGTTTTCCGAGGAATCCCACCTGAATCCCAATTCTCCCTATTCTGTCAGCAAGGCCTCCGCGGATATGCTGGGGAGGGCACATCACAGGACCTACGGCTTGCCCGTGACCACAGTCAGGCCCTGCAACAACTATGGTCCATGGCAGTACCCGGAAAAGCTGATTCCCCTGGCGATTACCAGGGCTTCCCATGATGAGAAAATACCCGTTTACGGAGCGGGAAAAAATATCCGGGAATGGCTCTTTGTTTCTGATTGTGCAGAGGCCCTATTCCGGATCCTGGAAAATGGCAAGATCGGGGAAGTGTACAACCTGGGAAGCGGAGAGGAAAAGAGGAACATCGACGTCGTCAAAGGCATCTTGCGAATCTTAGGCAAGTCTGAAGAATTGATAGAGTTCACCAAGGACAGGTTGGGACATGATTTCCGATATTCTTTGAATTCCGAAAAGATCAGGCAACAGCTGGGATGGAAGCCGAGAATGGACTTCGAAAAGGGGATCGAAGAGACAGTCAGGTGGTATAGGGACAGATCTGCCTGGACAAACTCCAAGCTCCATTTTTCCCCATAGGCCCCGATGGGGGGCCCCACAGACTTCTACTCGCGTATACGGAGTTCGGCATCAAGTCAGAGAAAGGCTATCCCAATATGAAACTCAGTGAACATGAGAGAGGATGCAATGAGTAAAACGCCTGAAACCTGTTTTGAGCTGTTTTTTGGGCTTGTGACTTGCGACTTGCCACCTCTTTCCGTAGACCGTCGACTGTGGATCGCCACATTGGAAAACCGCCTTCCTTGAGCCGGTCATTTACCGGGACCGAGTTAGCGAAATGTGGCCGCGCGGAGAGGATGATTTGTCGGTGATCGCGTCTATGAGTATCTGTTGCTCGGGACCTCGAATCGGAGCTGCGGGAAGGGAAAGACCAAGGGCAGGCGATGAGCCTGCCCTTGGTATTGGAAATATGGCTGAAATGCTACATCTCAATCACGGGGAGGTGAATTTCCAGACATTTCGGGAGTAGCCCTGAGCGGGGCCGTAGACATATCCCCCCACGCAATAGATCTGACCGCCGACCCGTCCGGCCATCGGCTTGAAGAGCTGCTGGCTGCCGTAGAGGTCGTTAATCCAGCCACCTGCGTAGTACCGCTCACTATCCTTCAGCCCGGTGGTTTCGTCGCTATTTCCGTGCAGGCAGAAGATCTTGGTGCCATAATTGACGGCACCCTGGCCGGCCCGGGCCTTTATCATGGCGGGTTTGCTGGCCCAGCTGTCGGTGGCCGGATCGTACTCCTGTACGATCGACTGCGCACTGCCCGAGGAGGAGAAGCCGCCCATGACCCAGATCTTGTCTAACCCATAGAGGCAGGCGCCGGCATGGACAGCACTCGTCGGAATGTCGGCCTTCGACGACCAGCTATTGGTGCCTGGATCATAGACATAGGTGTTCTTCAGGAGAATGCCGCTCGCACCACCTCCCCCGAAGACGTATAATTTGCCCTCGTAGGCCACGACCGCGGCCCGAGTGATCTTCACGGGCAAATTGGGCCCCAAGCTCCAACTGCCGGTGGCAGGGTCAAAGATCTGCAGGGTATCGTAGTTGACGTGCGTATCCCAGTTATATCCTCCCACCACATAGATCTTGCCCTCAATGGCCGCAGCCCCGGCATTGGTGACGGGCACAGGCATCATCCAGGCACCATCGACCACCGGGCGTCCACTGGTCAGGGTATATCTCTCCACCAGCCCGGTCACACCCCAGAAGGTGGCTCCCCCGAGGATCCAGAGATCGTTGCCGATCTGAGCGGAGGCAGCCCAACCATGCCCTAAGATGGTTTGACCTGCTATCTTCTCATATAAGTCACAATCGAAGCAAGCACCCCGGGAGGTGCCGCCGGCGTTGGTCACCGTCAGCCTCCCGAATCCGCGAGGCAGATCGCTCGGAACCTTGGCCACGATCTTGGTGCTGCTCCAGCTCACGATGGAGGCGGAGGGAAAGTCCATGCCCTTGAAGGTCAGGGTGCCGGTGGTGCCGAAGTTGACCCCGGTGAGGGTGATATTCTCCCCCCAGTTGGCCACATAGGGTGTCACCAGGAAGATGGCCGGGTCGTTGGCCAGAGCAGACTCCAGGGATTTTTGCAGGTTCAACCTCCCCTCGGTGACGCATTTCTGAGAGAAGATCGGAGGGGCTTGCCCATCCTCTGCCCCATTGAGGATGATCCCCTTGATCTTCCTCCAGTTGAAGGTGGGTCCCCTCTTGCTCCAGATCACGGCAGCGGCCCCGCTTACCTGGGGACAGGCCATGGAGGTCCCGCTCAAGCTGCCATAGGTGTTAGATGGCAGGGTGCTCAGGATCTCATCCCCGGGGGCGAAGATATCCACCGAGGAGCAGCCGTAGTTGCTCCAGGTCGGGATGGTGTCGGTCCGGTTGGAGCCCCCCACGCTGATGATGTTGTCCAGGTCGTATCCGGAGGGGTAATTCGGGGAGATGTCGTCATCTCCCCCGGTATCTCCGGCGGAGGCCACAAAGATCACCCCGGCGTTCTGGGCGGCCAGGATGGTGTCACGCAGGGCCTGCGAGAACCCACCCCCACCCCAGCTATTGTTCCAGATCATCCGGTATCCCTCCCGGGCCCGGATCGACAGGGCATATTCCATGCAGGTGATGGCATCGGAGGTAAGGCCTCCGGAGGCAGACATGAACTTCAATGCCATGATCTTTGCGGTCCAAGCCACGCCGCTGATCCCTTTGCCGTTATTGCCCCTGCCCCCGATGATGCCGGCGCAGTGGGTGCCGTGCCCGTAGTCATCCATGGGGTCGCTATCCTTGTAATAGCGGTCGATCCCAAAGACATCGTCGATATACCCGTTGGCATCGTCGTCCTTCGCGTTGCCGGGAATCTCCTTGGGGTTCTTCCACATATTGGCACCCAGATCTTCGTGGCTGTAATCCACCCCGCTATCGATCACCGCTACAACCACGCCAGCTCCGTATCGATGGATATCCCAAGCCTCAGGGGCATCGATGTCCGCATCGGTCGTGCCGCCCAACTGCCCGGTATTATTCAGGGCCCATTGCTCCCCAAACTTCGGGTCGTTGGGCAAGACGTGCGGCTTCACGTAATAGTTGGGCTCCGCGTATTCCACCGAACCGCTGCGGTATAAGGCCTCGATGCTTTGGCCCACGGAGAGGCGAGTCGAGGTCTTGAGCAGCAGGACCCCGGCTGCCGGATGGGCCTCTAAGATCCTGGCCTGGATCTCTTGTAGGGCAGCCCGGGCACCGGTAGGAAGGGAGGCCAACATCTGGGCAGAGGCCTCCGGGCCGAATGTGGGCAGGGGTTTGACCCCCTTGAATTTCACCAGGATCTGATCGGGGGCGAATTTGACATGGCCTTCAGGGGGGGCGAACGTGTACTGCGGGGCGAAACCTGTGCCGGCATGGGCCTGATATGCCAGGGCAAAGAGAAGCACCCAAACGCCCATCAGGCTGAGCACAATCCATTTTCCTTTCATCTCTCAGTCTCCTTTCCTTTTTCACAGCTTCACTTTTGGGTTGACCAGAGGAGTTTTCCCGACATTCTGCGCTTTCCCCCACCCCCTTCCCTTCCCCGGCGCGCCGGGTAGTCGATGTAGACTTGCAGCTCAAAGGTGACTTGTTTCCCTGCTGCGACAGCCAGGGTGATGCCTTTGATGATGTTCTTCTGTGCTTCATTGACGGCATCTCCAAGACCTCCCTCGCCCGCTCCCGTATCGCTCGTCCGGGTCGCTGGAGGCAGCATCTTCCGAGACACATTTTCGGCCCAAGCGTTGGATACCAAGGAGGCAATGGCCTCGATGGCTGCCATTCGCACCTGCGGATCCTGGTGGGTGGCAGATTCCCTGAGCTGGTTCATTCTGTCGGAGCCTTTCAGTTGGATGCATCACCCAATTGGATGCATTACCCAATCAGGAGGTTCCGCAGAACCGGAAAGAGCTAAAAAAGGTTACGAGTCAAGGGGGCTCAGAGCAGAGGACTGGGCACATACCTGCATCCTGCATTCTCTGGAGGGGGGAGGGGGAAGGATTGCAGTTGACCTGAGGGGCAAAGCCTCATCGAAAATCCGAGGCTGCAAGCCGAAGTGGCACATCGAACTTTCTATCTTAATTTAGTCCGATGGAGAGGATTTGTCAACCCCTTTTCACAGGCCTTTCGAGGCTGCCAAAACAAAGGCCCCGGAATCGATCACCAGCAGATGAATCCGGGGCCTGGCCGCTATCTCGAAAAGCCTTGATTATGCCTTCTCGGGAACCCTGATCACCGCCTCATTGAGGAGGTTCTTCACGATCTCCTCGGGGAGCGCGGGGACATATACACAATACATCTGCATGGTTTCATCGCAAAAATTCTTGCAGTTATGTTTTACCCCGGCCGGGGCATAGATGATGGTGCCGGGCATCAGCTCGAAGGTCTTCCCGTCATCCTCCCCTTCTCCCCTTCCCGTAATGACATAGATGATCTCATCCACGACATGGGTGTGGACCCCGGTCTGTCCCGTATGAGGAGCCAGGGTGGACATGAGGAAAGTCGCATTGGCCACGTTCTGGTCCTGCTGAGGGGTGTACAAGATCTGCAGGCACCTTTCATTGGGAGGGGCAACCATCTTGCTGGGGATTTTCCAGAGTCTTTTATGAGGCATCGATTTTCTCCTTTCGCGCCAGTTGAATGAACGGCTGCACGTTGGCTATAGATGATTTCTTCCGGGCCGCGCCTTGGGCCGGCTCATCTTTCTTCCAGATCATGTAGCCTCTTATCGGTGCTGATCCTTTTCTTTCGCTTGCTTCGCGTCCTTTTTCTTCTTCTCCTCTTCTATGTCCTCCAAATCCTGCCCCAGGTTCATCCAACAATTCTGACAAACCGGTCCCTTTTCGGGATCAGAGTAGTGCAGGTTGGACTGACTCCCGCAAAAGGCGCATTTTTTGATTATCATGGAGGGACCTCCAATCGGTCATTCCTGCGAGAAGAGAACATAGGCTAACCCCATCGGCTCCATTATAATCGTTTCCCTCACTATTTCAAGGATTTCTTACCGGATAGTGTCATCGTTTCATGGCGTCATGGCGGAGGGGGCGTATGGCGATGTTTGTATCAAAATGCGACTGAGGGATCAAGGGAAAAAGACCGCCCTCCCCTGGCTCCTGAGCGCTCATGGAGCCTGTCTCTTCTGGATCCAGCGATTTTGGCTTGCCTCGGCCCTCGATTCCCTCTAAGATAGAATCACATCCCATGCGACTGCTATCTTCCACCTTCACTTCTCTTCGTCATCGCAACTTCCGGCTCTTCTTTATCGGCCAATTGATCTCTTTTATCGGGGTCTGGATGCAAAACGTGGCCCAGAGCTGGCTGGTTTACGATCTCACCCATTCCCGTCTCCTCCTGGGGCTGGTCTATGCCCTGGGCTCTTCTCCCATCCTTTTCCTTGCCCTCTATGGGGGAGCCCTCGCCGATCGAGTGGACAAGAGGAAACTCCTGATGGCAACCCAGTTCTCGGCCATGATCATCGCGTGGTCCCTGGGAATTCTGGTGGTCCTGGACAAGGTTCAAATCTGGCATATCTTTCTGTTGGCCACCCTTTTGGGCCTGGATGCTGCCATCGACACCCCAACCCGCCAATCCTTCATTTTCGAGATGGTAGGAAGGGAGGATCTTACCAATGCCATCGCCCTGAATTCCAGCATCTTCAATGCCTCGCGGGTCATCGGCCCGGCCCTGGCCGGCATGCTCATCGCCGGGGTGGGACTGGCCTCCTGCTTCTTTTTGAATGGGCTCACTTATGTCGCGATCCTCTACGCCCTCTTTTCCATGCGACTTCAGGGAAGGCCAAAACAGCCCGGACCTCGAACTTCCACCTGGCATGGGCTGAAGGAGGCTGTCCGCTATGCGAGATCCCATCAGGCGATCCTCTCGCTTCTTTTGCTGGTGGCGATCCTCAGCATATTCGCGCTCCCATACATCGTGATGATGCCGGTCTTCGCCAAGGACATCTTGAGGGGAGGGCCGAAGACCCTGGGGGTCCTGATGACCGCAACGGGGGTGGGGGCGCTGAGCGGAGCCCTGAACTTGGCCTCCTGGGGGAATCGCCGGGGAAGGTCGGCCATGGCGCTGGCCGGGGCATTGCTATTTCTCCTCTCCCTTTTCTGTTTTACCTTTTCCTCCAACCTCTACCTCTCCCTTTTCCTGTTGGTCCTGGTGGGGGGGTTTATGATTACCTTCCTCGCCACCAGCAATACCTTGTTGCAGATCCGGGTCTCGGATGAGATCCGGGGACGGATCATGGGATTCTTCGTGATGGCGCTGCTGGGAATGACTCCCCTGGGAAGCCTCCAGATCGGATTGTTGGCCGAACATTTGGGCGCCCCCTGGGCCATCCGTATCGGAATCATGGTCTCCTTGATCGCGTGGATGATCCTGTTTCGCCCGATCCGTCGGATCGAGGGATCGGAGATCGAAGAGGGGGATGGCAACGAGCAACAGAGGCAAACCGGGGAGGCTGCGGCAGGCAGTGAGGGAGCGGAAGGTATATCTGGAGGAAGATGAGATGAGGAGTTGGGAGAGAATCAGCGGGAGGGGATCTTCAGGACAACTCCTGCCTGGATCTTCTCCCCCTCCTTCAAGCGATTGAGGAAGGCGACCTCGTGGCTCCTGGATTCATCGCCCAGCAGGGAGCGACAGATGGAGGCCAAGGAATCCCCGGGCCGACTCGTATAGCTCCGAAGGTATCGCCGATCATCCTTTGGGCCATAAGGCAACCCCTCCAGCAGAGAGCGATAACGATTGGACCCTACCTCCCAATGGTTCTGGACCCCAGTGGTCAGGACATAGGCCAGGGTATCCGCCTTGATGATCCGTTCCACGGTATCGGGGTGGGTGAGTCGAAATCCCTGGAAGTTTATGCCCTGAAGCTGTTCCTTGGTGCGCAGGTAGCGAAGGAATTCCGTAACCTGCCGGGGGTCATATCCGGATTGATAGACATAGCGGAGGCCCTTTTCATCTGCCTCCAGCTCGTTCTCGCGGCCATAGCCCAGGAGGACCTGGGTGAGGAATTCATTGGAAAAGACGAACCAGGCATCCAGATGCTCCCGCACCGTGGGGCTGACGGCAGCGGCCGCCCCCATCGCGCCCAGGCTCAGAAGCTGATACAACTGGGCTTTGGTCACCTGTTTGGCCGCATGACGAGAGGAGGCATGGCCCACCTCATGCCCGATGACTCCTGCCAGCTCTGCCTCATTATTTAAGACCGCCAGCAGCCCTCTGGTCACATAGATATACCCACCGGGGAGGGCCAGGGCATTGATGCTCTCCTCATCCAGGATCTTGAAGGTATAGCGGAATGCTCGCGGTTGCGCCTGGGAAGCCATCTTCTGCCCAATCTGATCCACATAGGCCTGGAGTTGGGGAGTGCCACAGAAGCCCAACTCCTTTTCCAGTTCCAGGTCCATCTTTTTGCCCAGTGCCACCTCCTCGGCCTCGCTGAGGAGCAGCAAGTCCGCGGCAAAGCTGGGCCTGCTCCAAAATGAAAAGAGGAGGAGCGCCAGGATCAGGATTCCTCCTGCTCCCCAGTTCCACCATCGCCGGATCATACGGCTCTGGTCTTTCCTATTCGGCAACGACTTCCCATTCGCACCCATGCTTTGCAGCCCACCTGTATCTCTATCATACATTCTACGCCGGGATTTTGCAATTGACAAGAGAGGTTTGCGAGTGTAAGTAATGGCCCGGGGGTAAGCCGATTGGAAGAGAACCATCTGAGGCAGATTTTAGACTTCTCGCTCTCGCGAGGTGGATCATTCGCCGACCTATTCATCGAAGAAACGGATGCCACCTCGATCATCTGTGAGGAGGACAAGATCGAACAGATCCTTACCGGGTCGGATCGGGGCGCGGGAATACGGCTGATCCATGATCTGCAGACCTACTATGCCTCCTCCGCCGACCTCTCCCCCTCCACCCTGGAGGATCTGGCTCTCTCCCTGGCCAATGCCGTCCCCGCCCACACGCCCATTCGTTCCTCTCCCTCTCTTTCTTTGGATGCCCAAGTCCCCCCCTGGTCTCATCCCATTCGCATTCCCCCTCGCCAGATCCCCCTAAAAGAGAAGGTCGAAAAGGTAATGGCTGCCAATGCCGTCGCCCGGGCCATAGATCCCAGCATACGCCAGGTAAGGGTGATCTGTCGGGAGGGATGGCGCCGCACCCGGATCGCCAACTCCGAGGGCCACCTCTGCGAAGAGGATAGGGTGGGGCTGCTGTTCATGGTCCAGGTGGTCGCTTCCAAGGACCATGTCATCCAGACCGGATATGAGGTGATTGGGGGCGTGGTGGGCTGGGAGATCTTCGAGGAGAACCCCGCTGAGGCCGTGGCCGAAAAGGCAGCCCGCCGGGCCCTACAAATGCTCCAGGCGGATCCTGCCCCCGCCGGACCCATGATGGTGGTGGTATCCTCTGAGGCGGGAGGCACCATGATCCACGAGGCAGTGGGCCATGGCCTGGAGTCGGATCTGGCCCAGGATGGCCTTTCCGTCTATTCCCATCGCCTGGGGGAGCAGATTGCCTCCCCTCTCATCACCGTCATCGATGATCCCACCCTCCCCGGGAGGAGGGGCTCCTATGTCTTCGACGACGAGGGAACCTTGGCCCAAAAGACGATTTTGGTGGAGGATGGAATCCTCAAGAGCTATCTCTATGATCGCCTGGCCGCTTTCAAGGATCAGACCCGATCGACTGGAAACGGCCGGCGGCAATCGTATCAACATAAGCCCATTCCCCGCATGTCCAATACCTTGATCGCCCCCGGCCAGACACCTCCGGAGGAAATCATCCGCTCCGTATCCAAAGGCCTTCTGGTCAAGAAGATGGGCGGAGGCCAGGTGAACACTGTGAACGGAGATTTCGTCTTCGAGGTGAGCGAGGGATATCGGATCGAGGGCGGGGAAGTGGGACCGCCGGTGCGGGGGGCCACCCTGACGGGGAACGGACCTCGGATCTTGCAGCAGATCGACAGGGTGGGATCGGATCTCGGGTTTAGTCTGGGCACCTGCGGAAAGGACGGCCAGGGGGCGCCCGTCTCCGACGCCCAGCCCACCTTGAGGATCCCCGAGATCATTGTGGGAGGCACCTCCGCCTGAGGATCGGATTTTGGTCCTGAATCGGAGTATCCGGGATCAGTGGAGGTTCTCCCGCTCCAGCAATGGCAAGGGGCTGAATCCGGACCATCAAGCAGGAGCTTTATCCGGGAGGCAAAGATGCTAAACGATCACCTGCAGTGCAAGCTTCTGGAGATCGCTCGCAAGTCGATTGAAGGTTACTTGAAGGAGGCCAGGATCCCCGCCTTCTCGGTTGCCGACCAGGAGCTGACCGAGAAGGGAGCTGCCTTTGTCACCTTGACCAAAGGGGGACATCTCCGGGGCTGCATCGGGGTGACCGAGGCGGTCCATCCCCTCTACGAGACGATCTCGTCCTGCGCCGTCTCTGCGGCGTTTTCCGATCCCCGCTTCCCTCCCCTCGCCCGGAAGGAGCTCTCCCAGATCCGGATCGAGATCTCCGTTCTCAGCCCCCTGAAGAAGATCGGGAGCATCGAAGAGATCGAGGTCGGGCGGCACGGCCTTTTCATCAGCAAGGGACTTCATCGCGGCCTCCTGCTCCCCCAGGTGGCAGTCGAATATGGCTGGGACCGGGAGGCCTTCCTGGAGGAGACATGCCGTAAGGCAGGCCTGCCGGCGGATGGCTGGAAGAGCGGGGCCGACATTCACATCTTCTCTGCGGAGGTCTTTCATGAGTAAGCTCGGATCAAAGATCTATGCCGTCATCCTGGCGGGGGGATCGGGAACCCGTTTCTGGCCCCTGAGCCGCGAGCTCTACCCCAAGCAGATGCTGAGCCTGCTGGGTCCTCACTCCCTGTTCCAGGAGACCCTCCTGCGCATCCGCGAGGCGATCCTCCCGGAAAAAACCCTGATCGTCACCAACGAGAGGCATGCCTTCGACCTGAAGCGTCAAGCCGCCTCTATCGCGTCCGGGTATCGCTTCCTCCCGGAGCCGGAGATGAAAAATACGGCCCCGGCCATCGGCCTGGCCGCCTTGCACCTGCGGAGGGAAGAGGCTGAAGCGATCATGGTCGTGATGCCCTCGGATCATCTGGTGAGACGTCCGGCTCAGTTCCTGGAGCTGCTCGAAGGGGCGACTGAGCCCGCCCACCAGGGTTTTCTGGTCACCTTCGGAATCAAGCCCAGCCGGCCCGAAACGGGGTTCGGCTATCTCCAGGTCGCCCAGTCGACTTCAATCCCTGACCTGTCCGGGACCCCTCCTGACCCCTCCCCCCCGATCTTGAAGGTGGAGAGGTTCGTCGAGAAGCCGGACCCCAAGACAGCCGAAGGATACCTGGCCAGCGGCCAGTACTATTGGAACAGCGGGATCTTCCTCTGGAGGGCAGCGACCATCCTGGAGGAGATCAAGACACACTTGCCCAATCTTCATAACGAGTTAGGGCTAATGGAAGCGGCTTTAGGGACCTCTGAGGAGAGGGGGGCCCTCGCCCAGGCCTATTCCCAAATCGACCCGGTCTCTATCGATTACGGGGTGATGGAAAAATCCTCCCGGGTGGTTCTGTTGGAGGCGGACATCGGGTGGCACGATGTGGGATCCTGGAGCGCCCTGGATGAGGTCTGCCCCCGAGACGACGCGGGCAATATCAAGTCCGGCAACCTCCTCGACCGGGGATCCCAGGATTCCATCCTCCTCGCCGGATCCCGCATCCTGGCCACCGTGGGCCTGAAGGATATGGTAGTGGTGGACACGGAGGATGCTACCCTGGTGTGCCCCAAGGAGCACACCCAGCAGGTGAAGGGAGTGGCAGAGGAGCTCAAGAAGAGGGATTCGGAGGAATATCTCGTCCACCGCACGGTCCATCGGCCCTGGGGTCAATACACCGTGCTGGAGAAGGGGGAGGGCTATAAGATCAAGAGGATCGAGGTGAATCCGGGCGGCAGGCTGAGCCTGCAGCTTCACCGACACCGGAGCGAACACTGGGTGGTCCTCTCGGGCACGGCCCGGGTCAGGGTTGAGGATCGCTCCTTTGAGGTCCACCCCCACCAGTCCACCTTCATCCCCCTATCCGCCAAGCATCGCCTGGAAAATCCGGGGCCAGTCCCGGTGCAGATCATCGAGGCCCAAATCGGGGATTACGTGGAGGAGGATGACATCGAAAGGTTCGACGATGACTACGGGAGGTAAGGACCGGGGGGAAGGGAAATCCATCCCTCCTTCCCACATCTTTCGCGAGTACGACATTCGGGGGATTGCGGGGGCCGATCTGGCGCCCGCGGCCGTGGAGGTAATTGGCAGAGCCTATGCCCAACTCCTCCGAGAGGCCCATCCCGCTCTGCCCGTGGGTAGGCGGCCTCGGGTGGCGGTGGCGGGCGATGTCCGTCTGAGTTCCCCGGAGGTGGCCTCGGCCCTGATGGAGGGAATCAGCAGCCAGGAGATCGATATCTTCCACCTGGGAGTCTGTCCCACCCCCCTCCTCTATTTCTCCCTCTTCCAACTGGATGTGGAAGGGGGGATCGTGGTCACCGGCAGCCACAATCCCCCCGAATATAACGGGCTCAAGATCTGTGTGGGCCGAGATACCATTCATGGTGCCTCCATTCAAAGGTTGAGGGAGATCGCCGGCCAGTCCCTTCCCGAATCGCGGCGCAAAAGGGGAATCATCGAAGACTATCCCATCATCCCCCACTATCTGGCCTGGATGCATGAGCACTTTCAGGCCCTGACCTCTTCCACTGCCTCCCGGCCCCAGGCGGATCCGGCAAGATCGATCAAGGTGGTAGTGGATGCGGGCAACGGCACCGGAGGCCTGGTGGCCCCGGCGCTGCTGCGATCTCTCGGCTGCAAGGTGGTGGAGCTTTACTGTGAGCCGGATGGTTCCTTTCCCCATCATCACCCAGATCCTACCCTCCCCGAAAACCTGGACGATTTGAGGGCCCGACTCTTGCGGAGGAGGCCGACCTGGGCATCGCCTATGACGGGGATGCCGATCGGATCGGGGTCTTGGATGAACAGGGCGAGATCATTTGGGGAGACCGGCTCATGATCCTGTTTGCGAGGGATTTGCTCTCCTGCCCACCCCACCCTGGAACTACTCCTCCCCTCTTCATCGGAGAGGTCAAGTGTTCTCAACTAATGTATGAGGAGATCGAAAGGCTGGGCGGGGTGGCCCTCATGAGCAGGACCGGGCACTCCCCGATCAAGCAGCTCATGAAAGAGAAACATGCCCTGCTGGCCGGGGAGATGAGCGGGCACCTCTTCTTCGCCGACCGCTACTTCGGCTATGATGATGCAATCTACGCCAGTGCCCGCCTGATCGAGGTTCTGAGGCGCAGAAAGAGCTCTGTCTCGGAGCTGCTGGCGGGCCTTCCCCAGACCTATGCCACCCCGGAGATCCGCCTCGATTGTCCGGATGATCAGAAATTTCTCCTCATCGAGCAACTGAGGCAATCCCTTGCCTCCCCTTCGAGGCCCACGCCCCCTTTTGCCCTCCAAAAGATCATTACCATCGATGGACTGCGATTGGTCTTTGAATATGGATGGGGCCTGGTGCGCGCCTCCAATACCCAGCCTGCCTTGGTCCTTCGTTTTGAGGCCTCATCTCCCGAGGCCCTCTCCCAGATCAGGGGCTGGGTGGAAGGGATGCTGCGGAGCATCCGGAATGAAAAGTGAGGGCGGGAAATCGCGCCCCAAGAAATGCGGTGAAACGAGGACCCAGACCAGATGAATCAAGGAAGACTGAAGGATCGGGTGGCTATCATCACTGGGGCGGCGAGGGGAATCGGCAAAGCCACGGCCCGGACCATGGCCCGGGAGGGCGCCTCGGTCATCGTGGTGGACGTGCTTTCGAAAGAGGCGGCCCAGACGGCCGAGGAGCTGAAGGTCCTGGGAGGCAGGGCCCTGGCAATGGCTGCGGATATCGGCCATCAAGAGGAGGTCAACCGGGTAGTCCAGGGGGCCCTGGACCAATTCGGGACGGTGGATATCCTGGTCAACAATGCCGGAATCGTCCGGCCAGCCTTCTTGGAGGAGGTGACGGAGGAGGACTGGGACAGGGTGGTCCAGGTCAACCTGAAGGGGACCTTTTTCTGTACCCTGGCGGTGGTTCCCACGATGAAGAAGAACCGGTATGGGAAGATCATCAATATCGGCTCCCGGGTGAGTCTGGGCAAGATGGAAAGGACCGTCTATGCCGCCACCAAGGCCGGCCTGATCGGAGTGACCCGGACGTGGGCCCTGGAGCTTGCCCCGTTCAACATCAATGTGAACTATGTGGGTCCGGGACCCATTGCCACGGAGTTATTCAAGGCAGTCAATCCCGAGGAAAGCGAAAGGACCAGGGCTATCATCCGCGGAATTCCCCTGCAAAGGATGGGACAGCCGGAAGATGTGGCCAATCTCATCTCCTTTCTCTCCTCAGAGGAGGCCTCCTTCATCACCGGGCAATCGATATACATCTGCGGGGGAATTACGGTGGGCATGGCCCATTATTGATCAGGGCTTGCCCTCCAAGAGTGCCCGCCCGCCGGCACGACCTTCCCTTCCCTCACCGCAGAGTATCACTCCTATCCGGCTTCCCGGGGGCAATTCCTCATCCATCCCGTATAAATGCTTGACCATCGGGAGCAGCTTGGTGTATCTTAGCCCGTCAGGAACAGGCTCTCCAGGAAGGGATGGTGAGTGGGTATGACCCCGCTCCCTTAGACAAAGAACAGGGAGGTCTTGCGGGCTGCTTTGGGATGCTAAGCTGTTGATATTCAATCATCTTGCAAAATAATGATGAGAAGCCTTGCCCTCCCCGAGGGGCGGGCTTCTTCGCACTTTGAAAGCACCACCAGCGAGCGATCGAGGCATAGAGAAAGGATCCTGAACATGCGGCTTCATCAGACCGGTAAAAAGCGAACCAATTCCCTGTTTCTCATGATCCTGGCAATGGTCGTCACGAGCATGTCACTCTTTTGGGCCTGCGGCTCCAATGATCAAAAACCAGAACAAGGGACATCGGGCGGGAAAAGCGAGGCCAAGGGCACCATCAGGGTCTCCGGCGCCTGGGCCCTTTATCCCATGATGGTGAAATGGGGCGAGGAGTACAGGAAAGCCCACCCTGAAATCAGGATAGACATCTCCGCCGGGGGCGCGGGAAAGGGAGCGGCGGATGCCCTGTCCGGGCTGGTGGACATCGGCATGGTCTCCAGGGAAATCAAGCCGGAGGAGACAGCGCAGGGGGGCTTCTTCGTACCGGTGGTCAAGGACGCAGTGTTTCCGATGATCAGTGAAAAGAATCCGGTCCTTTCCAAGATCCTGGGACAAGGCATCAAAAGAGGAACCTTCGAAGACCTCTGGATCCACAGCAAGCCCCTGACATGGGGTGAGGTTGCCAGGGCTGCTTCGAAGGATAGAGTCCAGGTCTATACCCGATCCGATGCCTGCGGTGCGGCGGAGACATGGGCAGGATATCTGGGTGGGAAAAAACAGGAGGATCTTCAGGGGGTCGGCGTCTATGGGGATCCAGGGTTGGCGGAAGCAGTGCGAAAAGATCCCTTGGGCATCGGTTTCAATAATCTGAACTATGCCTACGATCCCAAGACCGGGTCCCCCTTAACGGGCCTTCACCCGGTGCCGATCGATGTAAATGAAAACGGGAAGGTGGATCCAACAGAGGTCCTGGACCGCAAGGAGCAAGCCATCAAAGCAGTGAAATCCGGGGCTTATCCTTCTCCCCCGGCGAGGGATTTATATCTGCTGACCAAGAACCAGTTCAAGGGTCACGCCAAGGACTTCGTCAACTGGATTTTGACCGATGGACAGAAGTATATCGATGAGGTAGGATATATAGGTTTGACCCAAAGCCAACTGGAGCAGAACCGGGCGAAGCTTGGCAGGTAGCCTGACGGTCTGCGGTCCCTTGTCGCAATGGGCAACGCCGAAGGAAAGGGATTTGAGGCCTGGGTCAGTTCCAGGGTAGCTGAGAGAGAATGGATGGGAAAGGACGGAGCATAAGTCCCGATGAAATGGAGAAGGATCAAAGAATACCTGGCTAACGTGTATATGCGTCTGGCGGCATTTTTTGCCATTTCCCTCGCCTTTTTCATCACCCTTTGCCTCCTGATTCGATCCCAACCGATCCTATCTGAGCAATCGATCTTCCATTTGTTGTTTTCCTCCTCCTGGCATCCCCTGAAGGGCGAATTCGGTTTTCTTCCCTTCATCATGGGAACGATTGAGGTCACAGCCCTGGCGATGATCATCTCGGTTCCCATATGCCTCCTGAGCGCAATCTACCTTGCAGAATACGCAAACAGTCGACTCCGAGAGACGTCCCGCCATGTAATCGATATCATGGCGGCCATCCCCTCCGTGGTATATGGGCTTTGGGGAGTGATTCTGGTAGTGCCCTTTGTTCGCGCCATAGGGGTGAGAATGGGCTATCAGACCACCGGTTACACCTTGCTGGCGGGGGGAATCATCCTCGCAATCATGGCTTGCCCCATCATCATCTCGGTCTCGGTGGAGGTATTCCGGGCAGTGCCCATCGGCCTGCGGGAGGCAGCTTGGGCTTTAGGGACGACCCGATGGGAGACAGTAAAGCATGTGGTGCTGAGAAGCTCCCGTCGCGGCATCCTTTCCGCTATCATCCTGGCTTTCGCCCGCGTTTTTGGCGAAACGATGGCCGTCCTGATGGTGGTCGGAAATGTGGCCCGGATCCCCAAGTCGCTCTTTGACCCGGCCTATCCTCTTCCCGCCTTGATTGCCAACAACTATGGGGAGATGATGTCCATACCGCGGTATGATTCGGCCCTCCTGCTCGCGGCACTGATCCTTTTGCTCGTGGTAGGAGGTTTTAATCTCCTGGCGCATCTGATGATCATGAGAATGGAAAGGGCGTAAGATCCTTGCGGTGGAGAAGGTTGGAAGAAAAGGTAGCAAAAGGGTTGATGATCGCATCTTTGGCATCGGTCCTGCTCACCCTGGCCGCTATCATCATCGTTGTCGTCATCAGAGGGGCACCGGCCCTCAGCATCTCTATGCTGATAGAGACGCCCAAGGGCGGCTATTATCTGGGGGGAGGAGGGGGCATCGCCAACGCCATTGTGGGCTCCCTTTATCTCTCTTTGGGTGCCACCCTGCTCTCCATTTTGCTCAGCTTGCCCATCGCTTTTGCCCTGCAGAAGGAATATATGGGACGCCCCCTGGCCAATTTCACCCGGCTGACCCTGGATATCCTCTGGGGAATACCCTCCATCGTGTATGGGGCCTTCGGTTTCATCATTATGATGTATTTCGGCCTCACTGCATCGCTTTTGGGGGGAATCATCGTGCTCACTCTGCTGATGATGCCCATCATGACCCGGTCCATGGAAGAAGTGATCAGCATGATTCCGGCAGAGCTGAAAGAGATCTCTTATGCGATGGGCGCTACCAAGATCGAGACCACCCTGCGGGTCGTATTCAGACAGGCCCTGCCGGGAATCGTCACCGGGGTGCTCCTCGCCTTCGGCAGAGGCATTGGGGATGCCGCCTCCATCCTCTTCACAGCCGGTTATACCGACTACATACCCAGGTCCCTGTTCGATCCGGTCGCCTCTCTTCCCCTTGCCGTCTTTTTTCAGATTGGGACCCCCATCCAAGCGGTGCAAGAGCGGGCCTATGCCTCGGCCTTGATCCTATTGCTGATCGTGCTCTTGATCATCGTCGCGTCCAGGGTATTGGCCGCCAGATTCTCAAGGAATATCGTGAGGTAGCCCACTTCCATGCCCCATATCAGTGTCAGAAAATTAACCACCTCCTATGGCGACCACAAGGCGCTGAGAGATATCACGGTGGATATCCCCGACGGACAGATCACCGTCATCATCGGACCTTCCGGGTGTGGAAAGACCACTCTTCTGAAGAGCTTGAACCGGCTCATCGATCTCTATGATGAAATCTCGGTAGAGGGAGAGGTCTTCATCGATGATGCCAATATCTATGATCCCAAGGCGGACGTCCTCTCCTTGCGGAAAAGGGTGGGATTTCTCTCCCAGAGGCCCTATCCATTGCCCATGTCCATTTATGATAACATCGCCTTCGGCCCCCGGATTCACAGGATGAATGGGAAGCAACTGCTCCGTCAGATCGAGGAATTGGAAAAATATGTCCTGATCGACAGCCCTCTTGCGGAGGGAGGACCCCAATCGACTCCCTCCGAAGCCAAAGGGGCGATGGATCGATTGGTGGAGTATTACCTCAGGCTGGCCGGGCTTTGGGATGAAGTGAAGGATAGGCTGCACCAGCCGGCTTCCAAGCTCTCGATCGGGCAACAGCAAAGACTGGCATTGGCGAGGGCTTTAGCGGTCGAGCCCCGGGTCATTCTGGCGGATGAGCCTACCTCGGCGCTGGATCCGATCTCGGCCAAGCTGGTGGAAAGGCAATTTCAACTCCTGAAAAAGAATTACACCATTGTGGTGGTGACTCACATTCTGCGCCAGGCACGTCGGATCGCCGACTATATCATCTTCCTCTATATGGGCGAGCTCATCGAACATGGGCCGGCGGAGCAGTTTTTTGGCTCTCCCCGGGATTCGAGGACCCTTGCCTACATCACAGGTGAGATCAGCTGATATGAAATCCTATAGTCTTTCTTATCTCCGGCAGCTTGAATCCGAATCCATTCACATCATGCGTGAGGTGGTGGCCGAATTCAAAAATCCCGTCATGCTTTACTCCGTCGGCAAAGATTCCAGCACCATGATTCGCCTGGCCCAGAAGGCCTTCTATCCAGGAAAATTCCCATTCCCCATCATGCATATCGATACCGGCTTCAAATTCCCGGAGATGTATGAGTTCCGGGACAGATTTTACAGAGAGATTGGTGCTACCCTCATCGTGGAACGAAACGAAGAGTGGATCGCAAAAGGGTGCCATCCTTTGAAGCTGGGAGTGGACAAGTGCTGCAGCTACCTGAAGACGGGGGCCTTGCTGGATGCCTTGAGGAAGCATGGCTTCGATGCCGCCTTTGGCGGCGCCCGCCGGGAGGAAGAGAAATCAAGGGCCAAGGAGCGAGTATTCTCCCTTCGGGATGAATTCGGCCAATGGGATCCCAAGAATCAGCGTCCCGAATTGTGGGACCTCTATAATACCCGCATCCATGAAAGCGAGACGGTCCGGGTTTTTCCACTCAGCAACTGGACGGAGCAGGATATCTGGCAGTACATCAAGCTGGAAAAGATCCCCGTCGTCCCGATATACTTCGCCATCGAACGCGAGGTCATCCGGCGAAATGGCATCCTGATCCCCGTCTCATCCTGCTCGATCACAGCGGACGATCAAGCGGCGAGGGTCAAGGAAGAGGAAGTGGAAACCGTCATGTGCCGCTTCCGAAGCCTCGGTTGTATCCCCTGCACGGGTGCCATACCCTCGACCGCCATCACCGTGGAGGACATCATCAGAGAAGTGCAGGCCGCCAGGAAATCGGAGCGTGAAAATCGGGTGATCGATCTCACCAGCGATTCCTCCATGGAGCAGAAGAAGAAGGAGGGATACTTCTGATGACGGCATATGCAGAGAAGACCCTTCTCCGCTTCACCACCACCGGCAGCGTGGATGACGGAAAGTCCACCCTGATCGGCCGCCTTCTCTACGATACCAAAGCGATATTTGAAGATCAGTATGCCGCGATCCAGAGGACATCCCTCAAGAAAGGACTGAAGGAGGTGGATCTGGCGCTGCTCCTGGACGGGCTCTCTGCGGAACGGGAACAGGGCATTACCATCGATGTGGCCCACCGTTACTTCGAGACGCCCACCCGGAAATTCATTATCGCCGATACGCCGGGCCATGTTCAATATACGCGCAATATGGTCACTGGCGCCTCCAACGCCGATTGCGCAATCATCCTGCTGGATGCCCGAAATGGCGTTCTGAGCCAATCCAAGCGCCACGGTTTCATCGCCTCCTTGCTGCAAATCCCTCATATGATTGTGGCCATCAACAAGATGGACCTTGTGGATTACTCCGAGGAGGTCTATAGCGACATCGTGGCCCAATACAAGGAATTCTCCGAGAAGCTCGATATTCATGATATCGTCTTCATCCCGGTCTCGGCCCTCAAGGGAGACAATGTCATCAAGAAGAGCGATAAGATGCCCTGGTATGACGGGGCTACCCTCCTCCATTACCTGGAAACCCTCCATGTCACTGCCGACAGAAACCTGATCGACTTCAGGTTTCCCGTCCAATATGTCATTCGTCCCCACCTCGACTTCAGGGGGTTTGCGGGAAGGATCTTCTCGGGCACCATCAGCCCCGGAGAGGAGATCGTCGTGCTGCCCTCCGGCAAGGCTTCCGCCATCAAGTCGATCGTGACCTATGAGGGTGATCTGACGGAGGCCTTCGCCCCCCAATCGGTGGTCCTCACCCTCCGGGACGAGATTGACATCAGCCGGGGGGATATGATCGTTCGCAGGCACAATCTGCCGCAGGTCAGCAGTCAGTTTGAGGCGATGATCTGCTGGATGGATGAGAACGCCCTCTCAACCGATACGCCCTATCTTCTGAAACACACCACCAGATATGTCCGCTCCTTGGTAAAGAAGATCCTCTACAGGATCAACATCGATACCCTCCATCGAGAGCCTGCTGAAGCATTCATGCTGAACGATATCGGCAGGGTGGAAATACAGACTGCTTTGCCCATTTTTTTCGATCCCTACAAGATGAACCGCAGCACCGGAAGCTTCATCCTCATCGATCCTTTGACCAACAACACCGTCGCCGCAGGCATGATCCGGGGAGTGGCCAGAACCATTGATGAGATCCTTGAATCCGAAATCAGGGAAGAAAGGGCTCAAAGGAAATCGCCTCATACGATCTGGAGCGGGTGGAATGTCCCCCGGGAGATGCGAGAGAAACGAAACGGTCACCAGGCGGCCATCCTGTGGTTCACCGGATACTCCGGATCGGGAAAATCGACGATCGCCAAAGAGCTGGAGAAAAGGCTCTTCGAGTCCGGCTGCCACACCATGCTGCTCGATGGCGACAACATCCGGCACGGCCTGTGCGGGGATTTGGGGTTTTCCGATAAGGACCGAAGCGAAAACATCCGTCGGGTGGGGGAGACGGCAAAGCTCTTCTTCGAATCGGGAGACATCGTGATCTGCACCTTCATTTCTCCCTTCGAAAAGGACAGGGCATTTGTGAGATCTCTCTTTCCGATGGATCGCTTCTTCGAGATTTACGTGAAATGCCCGCTTGAGGTCTGCAAGAGTCGGGATCCCAATGGCCTTTATCAGAAGGCAATGAGGGGCCAGATCCAGGAGTTCACCGGGATCTCGTCTCCCTATGAAGAGCCGCAGAGTCCGGAGATGATCATCGAGACCGATCTGCAAAGTGCCGAGGAGGGCATCCAATATCTCCTGAAGGCACTGAGGCAGGAAGGAATCATTTAGGCGTTGCTGGGGGCGTCTCAAGACATGCGAAACCGAGACCACATGGCCCTTTTGTCCCTTGCCATCCGGGCCTCGATAGAGGCTGGAAAGTCCATATTGCAGATCTATGATACCGAATTTGATGTCCAGATGAAGGAAGACCACACTCCCCTGACTTTGGCAGATAAGCGCTCTCATGAAATCGTGTTCCAGCATTTGCAGGAAACTGGCATTCCCATTCTGAGCGAGGAAGGAAGGGATATTCCCTACCAGGAGCGCAAGAAGTGGGATCTCCTCTGGATTGTGGATCCTTTGGATGGCACCAAGGAGTTCATCAAGAGGAACGGCGAGTTCACAGTGAACATAGCCCTGGTAGAAGAAGGAAGGGTTGTGATCGGGGTCATCTTGGCTCCGGCAGCCGGCACTCTCTTTTTTGCCAGCTATGGGTCCGGATCGTTCAAGTACGAGGGAAAGGGAATTTGGGACCGGATTTCCCTGGAAGAGGTCGTGACGCAAT
The DNA here is from genome assembly GCA_963718295.1 of uncultured Methylomirabilota bacterium. Taxonomy (GTDB): domain Bacteria; phylum Methylomirabilota; class Methylomirabilia; order CAVQYV01; family CAVQYV01; genus CAVQYV01. The sequence continues at coordinate 557,519 of CAVQYV010000003.1, forward strand.
CCATTCGCCTTCCCGGCTCATCCCTCCATCCGGTCCCTGCGATGAAGGATAAACCCCGGGATGTCTCCTCCCGGCCTCTGGTCGTGGTGGGCAGCCGCTCCCACGCCACTCCCGAGCTGATGGCCTTTGTGGAAGACAAGAGGAGAGAGCATGGAGAGGTCGACTTCATCTCCGCTGGAAGCTCGCTCAAGTTCTGCCTCGTGGCCGAAGGCAAGGCGGATATCTATCCCCGCCTGGGTCCCACCATGGAGTGGGATACGGCAGCGGGCCAGGCAATCGCGGAGAACGCAGGGCGAAAGGTTCTGGTCTGGGGGGAAAAAAACCCATTAGGGTATAACCGCCCCCATCTCTTAAACCCTTGGTTTGTCGTACTTTGACGCCCTCGCCTTGAGATCCCCCAGGATCATCGGTCGAGCTTGCAGGAATAATCCGACTTGGTAGTATTTCCCCAATGATGAAGCAAACTCCTACTGGATGTCGAAAATCAACACCCATCTAAAATCACCGCTCAACAGGTTCGCCAAAAGAATATTCGACGCGATTGTCTCCATTCTCATCCTCCCCTTTCTGCTGATCATCATCGGGATCATCGGGATCCTGATCAAATTGGAGCGCCGGGGACCCGTCCTGTTTGTGCAGCAAAGACTCAAGGAGGACAAAACGACCTTCAGGTGTTACAAATTCAGAACGATGTATGCAAACGCCGATGAAATCCTGGAAAAATACCTGAGGGAAAAGCCGCCAGCCGTCGAAGAATGGAATACCTTCAAGAAGTTGAGAGGCCACGACCCGCGAGTGACGAAGATCGGGAAATTCCTGAGGGCTACCTCGCTCGATGAGCTTCCCCAGATTTTTAACGTGATCAAAGGAGAGATGAGCCTTGTAGGCCCAAGGCCCTACTTGCCCCGGGAAGAGCCGGATATGGAAGGATATATTGACATCATTTTGCTAACCATGCCCGGAATAACAGGCCTTTGGCAGGTATCGGGAAGAAATGAACTCAATTTCAATGACAGGCTAAGGCTGGATGCATGGTATGTCCAGAACTGGTCCCTGAAGCTCGATATTGTCCTGATCCTCAAAACGTTATATGTGGTGATCAAGAGAAAAGGTGCCTATTAAAGGCTTGTTAATGGAATGAAAACCCTCTCCTTCCGCCGATGACGCTCGACTTGCGCCTCAGGCTCCCACCCAATACCTTCCCTAATCCTGCTGGTTTTTCTCGATGAGGTAGGTAAGGTTGTTGTATCTCCATTCGATTTTCCCAAAGGAGAGGAGACTGAGCATTCGAACCAGCAGGCGGGTTAAAATCGCAATGGTTCCCCTCCCCTCGAGGTAAAATCCCCGAGCATATTCCTCTCGAATCATCAGGCTATTCCTCCCACAGTATTCGTGAATACCTGTCCTTGACACAATGGGATCGTAAACCGTAGGATAAGGGATGAATGCGGAGTTGCCAGCATTTTGAAATGGTTTTACATACTTTCTGAATAAGACATGTACCTGAAAAGGTGTGACTCGTGCAACGAAGCCCCATACCGAATTACGGTCAGGAATTCTCAGGATCAATAGACCGCCTGGTTTCAGCCATCTACGGAAATTGTCCAATACGCGCTCTGCATTGCCGATATGTTCCAGCACGAAGGAGTTGTAGATCACATCATAACTGCTGCCGCCTAAATCGATATAGCGTAAGTCTCCATGTATGATTTCGTTCAGATCGTTGATTTGATTTTTTCTGATTTCCAAAGCGTCCTTGTCGATATCAACGCCTGTCAGCACATACTCTATTCCATCCAGATTCAAGGGCCAGCGCCGCCCACATCCTGCCTCAAGGATCTTTAGCGCGGATCCATCGACCGCCTTTCGCCTGATCCCTTTCTCCAGTAGCTGGAATTCTTGTTCTCTGCTTTTTAGTAACTTGACTGTTTCCATGATTTAGCCCATTGCTTGTTTTCCAAGTCGTACCATTTCTGAAAATAGGACCTCCATCGAGGGGGCCACTCCGGGGCACCAGGTGTCACGGTTTTATCTTATCTGATATCTGAACGCAGGTAAAGGTTCTTTGTGCGTTGCCAATAGCTGCGGACTCTCGCGCCTGTCATTCCATTGCTTTACTGGGGCATGGTCAAGGCTCTTGGAGGGCGACACTCAATTGCCGACCGCGGCCTGAGGAGCCAAACGGACGAGCCTCCGAAATGATGACCGCACTTCCTCGACTTGAATCTGTCGCCGGCCAGGCACGATATCTTGCAGCGGAAAGTTCTTGATAAGCATGGGGGATTTTGCTATGTTTTGCGGGACTTGAATTCCTGACAAACCAAGATATTTCCCCAACAATAAAGCGAGCTTCCATCAGAAATAGGTGCAGCGACGGCAATTGTCGTAGCGGTGATTGCAGCAGGGAGTGGGGGAGGAAAGAGCACCACGCCGTCCCGCCGCCAATCGATGTTCATTCCTCGGACGCCAGAGAAGGGCTGAAAACAGATAAGGTTTTCAGCCCTTTTGCGTGGGTGATCAGGACTGGAGTTTCTGATCACTCTACACGGGGCCTCGCCATACAACGGCCCTCTGGGAAAGCTTTCTTGATCACTCTGAGTCCGATATGATATGAGTATGGAACAGGCGGGGTGTGGGCGTTGCCAAAGGCGAAAGAGGGCGAAAGAGCCGGGATCTCCATGCATACACAAGCCCGGAGGCCCCAGGGTGCTTCCAGATCCGGAAAGAAAATGGCCAGCGGAGTGTTGAGTGGGTGGGGACCTTC
>CAVQYV010000004.1:0-660677 GCA_963718295.1 uncultured Methylomirabilota bacterium
AGTTGCTCCGCTGGCAGTTTCCGCACTTCCTGGTCTTCCTCTGGCTGGGTGTGCTGGCCCTGACAGCCCGGTGGATCATCGAGCTCATGGCTCGCCCTCAGGCTGTCCCATCACCCGCAGTAGGCTCACCACAGCGTCCGGACTCACGCACCACGCATCACGTATCACGTATCACGCATCACGCACCACGCACCCCGTCCCTCGACTGGCCCGTGCTCGCCCTTCTTGCCAGCGGCCTGCTCTCGACGATCTTCGCGGAGAACAAAGGCGTGGCGGTGCGGGAATTCTACATGGTTTTCTTGGGCGGCGCGCTGTTCTATTGGCTGATCACACGGATGCGCTGGCCCGGTGGACGCGGCTTCACACCCATGCCGCTGTTGAACGGTTTCCTGGCCGGCATGGCGGCTGTGAGCCTGATCGCCTTATGGCAGTTCGCCACCGGCGAGGGCCGCATCGACGTGGAGGGGGTCTGGCGCGTGCGTGCGTTCTACGGCTCGCCGAACAACCTGGCGCTGGTCCTGGATCGGGCAATCCCGCTGGCCCTGGCGTTGGCGCTGTTTGGGAGGCCGCGGCCGGTGTGGCAGGCCGTGTGGCATTGGACTGCGGCGGTCGTCATGACCCTCGCCTGCGTCGCGACCTTCAGCAAAGGTGCGCTGCTCCTGGGTTTGCCGGTGGGACTGGCCGTGGTGCTGATCGGCGGCGCGTGGCGAAGCCGGCGCAGATGGCCGCTGTGGCTGCTCGGCGGAGTAGCGCTGGCCGGTGTTCTGGGTATGCTGGGGCTCTTCCGCACGCAACGTTTCGCCGATCTGCTGAACTTCCGCACCGGCACCAGTTTCGTGCGGCTCAAGCTGTGGCGCGGCGCCTGGCAGATGGCGCTCGATCACCCGCTGCTTGGGGTGGGGCCCGATAACTTCCTCTACGCCTACCGGACGCGCTACGTGCAGCCATCGGCGTGGGAGGAGTTGGGCCTGAGCCATCCGCACAATCTTGTGCTGGATCTGTGGACGCGGCTGGGCCTGCTCGGCGTGCTGGCCGGCGCCTGGGCGTTGATCGCCGGCTGGCTGCGCGGTTGGCGCCTCTTCAAGACCGGCGCGCCGGAAGTGTGGCCCATCGCCCTCGGCCTGCTCGCCGCCCTGGCCGCGACCGTGACACATGGGCTGATCGACAACTCGTTGTTCTTGCTGGACCTGATGGGCGTCTTCATGATGACGCTCGGCCTCTTCAGGAGATTGTCCGAATAAGGCAAGGCGTATTGCGTATTGCGTAGTCCGTCAGGCGTGTTGCGCGTTGCGCGCAGAGCGCATGAGTCACGGAATACGAAATACGGAATACGCACCACGCACCACGGAGGGTACCATGCGCATTCTCATCACCGGCGGCGCCGGGTTCATTGGCTCGAATTTGTGTGACCGGCTGTTGGCTGACGGGCACGATGTGCTCGCGATGGACAACCTGATCACGGGGTCCACGGACAACATCGCGCATCTGGCCGGGGTGCGGCAGTTCAAGTTCATCCATCACGATGTGACCGACTACATCTACGTGCCGGGTCCGCTGGACGCTGTGATGCACCTGGCGTCGCCCGCCAGCCCGGTGGACTTCGACCGCATCCCCATTCAGATCCTGAAGGTCGGCTCGCTGGGGACGCACAATGCGCTGGGCGTGGCGAAGGAGAAGGGCGCCCGCTTCCTGTTAGCCTCTACCTCGGAGGTCTACGGCGACCCGCTGATCCATCCGCAGCCGGAGAGCTACTGGGGCAACGTCAACCCGATCGGGGTGCGCGGGGTGTACGACGAGGCCAAGCGCTTCGCCGAGGCGATCACCATGGCCTACCACCGCATCCACGGCGTGGACACGCGCATCATCCGCATCTTCAACACCTACGGCCCGCGCATGCGGCTGAGCGACGGCCGGGTCGTGCCAAATTTCGTCGGCCAGGCGCTGCGCGGCGAGCCGCTGACCGTCTACGGCGACGGCAGCCAGACGCGCTCCTTCTGCTACGTCTCGGATCTGGTGGATGGCATGGTGCGGCTGCTGATGTCGGGCGAGAACGACCCGGTGAACGTTGGCAACCCGATCGAGCTGCCGATCCGGGCCTTTGCCGAGACGATCAACCGGCTGACGGGCAACCCGGCCGGTATCATCGCTAAGCCCCTGCCCACTGACGATCCCCGCCAGCGCCGGCCCGACATCACCCGCGCGGGCGCTCCTTGGGTGGGAGCCGCAGGTGGCGCTGGAAGATGGTTTGGCAAGGACGATTGAATACTTCCGCTCGAAGCTATAGTCAGATCCGATATCGCGGTTGACCTTCATCTGGCTGTCCGTCATCATGCAAAGGAGCATCGCGCATGGCTGACCAACCTTTCCCCTGGCGCAAGACCTTCATCCTCGGCTTCCGTTTCTTCGGCATCAGCATCATTCAGATCCTGACGCGAGGTCACTGCTGTACTTACGAACGTACCACTTGACTGGCGGAGCGGGGCGTTGATGATACGGTGCAGGGGTTTCTGCCCTCAAGGGGGTTCGGTCTGAAGCCGAGTACAACCCGGCCGGGGAGCTGGCAGCGGGCTTGGGCGCTGGCGGCGGCGTGGCGGGAACAGTTGGGCGAGGGGGAAGCTGGAGCTGGACGCGGGGGCGTGGGCGAGTGGGTCGGGTGGTGAGTGAAGGCGGGGCGTGGGCTGGGATTTATCGCCACTCTGCATTTCTGGACAAGATCAAGGATGCGCTCGACGCCGAGTCACGCCTGGCGAGACTGGCAGTGACGCTTTCCTGCAATGAGACGATGGAATCTGTTGATTTTGCATGGCGAAGGGAAGGCGCTTCCCAGAGCGTCTGTGGCGGGTTAGAAGAAACGAAGCTGATCGTGTATAATCTTGCATAGGAGATGACGCGATGCCCTACCAGAATCCTGATCCTGGATACATCCCACGCCTTCACCAAATCCTGGAGACGCTGGAGGCCGAGATTGCCGAACGGGAGGAAGCGACCACGGCGTTGGCAGCGTCAGAACATCGAAATGTATGGCGAGCTGCGACGGCGGCTGGCCGAGAGTGAAAGCTTCAATCGCGTTCTGGTGAGCTTGCTCCAGAAGACGGTCCTGGAACAGGTGCTGGACATCGTCTGCACCGAAGCCCAGGGCTTGATCGGGGCCACCGGCAGCGCGGTCTTGCTGCTCACCGACCGGGCCTGGCTGGAGGTCAAGCACCGCTTGGGCAAGCCATTGGCGGCCGTCGAACCCGTGCCCGTGGACGGCTCGTTAGCAGGCCAGGTCGTGCGCCAGGGTGCGCCAGTGCTGCTGAATGACCCAGCCCTCTTCGAACGGGCCCAAGTCTACCAGTGGCCTTCGGATCTCACTGCGCTGCTCGCCGTGCCTCTGCACGTCAACGGCGAGGTCATCGGCGTGCTGGATGTCGTGAACAAGGCGGGCGGCTTCACGGCGGAAGATGTCCCCATCCTGTCCCTCTTCGCCAACCAGGCCGCCATGGCCATCGAGCATGCCCGGCTGCAACGACAGGCCGAGCAACTGGCCGTGCTGGCGGAACGGCAGCGCCTGGCCCGCGAGCTGCACGATTCGGTCACTCAATCACTCTACAGCGTGACCCTGTACGCCAACGCCTCAGTCCTGTCCTTCTCTTGTTTTCTCTGATATGGTGCTCCCTTCTGAGGTTCCCGCCAGAAATCCCTTTAATTTGCCAAGACCTATGCCCCGTACGAAAGCACGGGGAACCTTGTAATGGGAGGTCAGGGGGGGGACAGTACCCCCTCCAAGGGCGGCGTCCAATGCCCTGCCCGCGCAGACCAAGGTCCCCAAGAAATCAAGGAGTTTGTAGGGTGGTTTCCTGCCCCTTCCTGTCCGTAAATGGACAGGTCCGTCATCGCCCTCCTATGATCGCCGGGCAGATTATTTTCCAAGCAATCACGCCGCTGCCATTTCCCGTTGACCTATCCTTTCCGGGAAGCCCCGCTCTACAAAGAGGGGAGCTTCACTCCGGCAGGAATTACGGCCTCCTTTCCCCCGTCTGGGAATCGGAAACCAGACGGACTACGTTCTCCCGAGAAGGTGAGCAATAAGACCGTGTCACCGAAGTTATCTTGCCCTTTCACGTTCTTTGCTCTGTATCCGGCACCGAAGTCGTTCTCTTCAAGGATTGATGAACCGGATAGGGGGCGCAACCGGCAGTAAGGAATACGAGACGCAGGGCGGCAGCACTCACACGGGAGCCTTCAGGAGGGGGACTCACCTCCCTCAAGCACCATTTCCGTGTCCGCATGCATTCTACTCAAGACATGCAGTCCCGTCAATCCAATTTTCACCATCCGACAGACGCTTTAGAAGCAATATCATCGGAGTGTGTGGCGGGCGGTTTCGCAGGTCACCTGGCAGATTCTTGGAAGCAGGATGCCTGTGAGCTGCCTCAGTCGCAAACTCTGATAGCAGACAAAACCAAGTGCCACTCTTGTCACCTCTGGGCTACTCCTATCAAAAGCCCCTTGTCCATCCTGAATTTCCTGATATATTCGCCGAGGGCTTTTGGGTTCTTGGGATAGGTGGGTCAAGGTCCAGGCGGTTTAGCCGAATGGGGAGGAGATAGGCAGGGGAAGGGACCTGGAGAGAGTATTCCGGAAAGGGCAGAAGTTTCTATGAAGTGTCCCGCATGGTTGACCTTTGGGCAAGGTAGGAGGGCCTGAAACTCAGACCCGGAAAGGGGAGGAGAAGGTATTGACACGGGCGAGTCGGAGTGGTAAGAAGCAGACAAGAAGAGCCCACTTTCTAAAGAGTTGCCTTTGACGGTCTAATTTTCGCGTCAATTATTGCAAGCTTAGGCCTTCATTAGCTCAAGGAGGAAGGTAAATCACTTTTAGGTAAACACCTGGCTGGGGAGTAGGGTCGTGGAAGCGGGGTGATAAATCAAATAGCTGGAAAGGTCCTGTGTGAGCTTCTTCAGGACTTATGGAGCCCTTTGGGATAAGTTTATGCCCAGAGGGCTTTATTGTTTGGGGAGATCCAAAGTGTATAGAGGACATCTCGATTTGAGGGAACTGGACTGCCACATGAGCATAGCTATCGCCCCCCATCCTTTCCCTAAATCCAAGAAATATCATGGGCGAGGATTGGGGTCTTGCGCGGAAACCATATAAATCCATGGTCATATGTCATTACAGAATACGTAAGGGGCGTTGTGAATCTACAGTCACGAAGCATCATTGCGGGAATACTTACTGGCATTCAAGAACAGAGGGGACGTAGGCGAAATATTTTCCACGGCCAATAGTCAGTATTTCGCTTACGTCCCCATACGTTTACATCGTGACGATTTCCGCAGGGGGCTAATGCTTAAGTTTATAAGAGTATGAAGCAAACAACAGAACAAGGGAGAATACGATGAAACTCAACTCAATCTTCGCTTTGGCATGTGCTGTAGCCCTGTTGGCGGCACTCTGCGTATTCGCCGGCGGCTGCGCCCACTGGCCCGCCACACCGCGGCTGGAGCAGGCCGGCGCGCCCGGCTACCGCCTCGCCGAGGTGACCCGCCCCGGCCAGTCCGACGACCTGCTGGTGGTGCTGGCCATCTCCGGCGGCGGCATGCGGGCCGCGGCGCTGGGCTACGGCGCCCTGGAGGAGCTGCGCCGCACCGAGGTGACGGTGAACGGCGTGAAGCGCCGTCTCCTCGACGAGGTGGACGTGATCTCAGCGGTGTCGGGGGGCACGCTGCCCGCCACATACTTTGGCCTGCGCGGCGAGAAGACCTTCGAGGAGTTCGAGGAGAGAGTGCTGTCGCGCAACCTCGAGCGCGAGCTGGCGCTGCGCATCTTGACCCCGACCAACTGGTTCCGGCTTCCATCCGGGACCTTCGGCAAGTCGGATCTCTTCGCCGAGCTCTACGACGAGACGGTGTTCAACCATGCCACCTTCGGCGACCTGCAGCGGGCCAACGGGCCCTTCGTGATCATAAACGGCACCGATGTCACCACCGGCGCCCGGTTCAGCTTCACGCAGGACCAGTTCGACGCCATCTGCGGTGATCTCTCGCGGGTGACGCTGGGACGGGCCATTGCCACCTCGACGGCGCTGCCGCCGCTGCTCACGCCCATCACTTTTGAGAACTGCGGCGGGACCTGCAACAGGAAGGAGCCTGCCTGGCAGGCCGCTGCCGAGGCCGCCATGGGCGAGTCCGAGACGCCGGGCCGCGCACTGCTCCGCGCCCGCGCGCTCCAGTCCTACGAGGACCCGGCCCGCCCTTACATTCACCTCTTCGATGGCGGGCTCTCCGAGAATCTCGGCCTGGCCGAGGTGCTCAGGGCCTTCGAAATCCTGAAGGTCGACCCGGACGAGACGGTGCTGCCGGCGCTCAGAAAGGCCCGCAAGGTGGTGGTCATCACCGTGAACGCGCTGCGCTTCCCCGAGGTGGACTGGGACCGCTCCCCCGAGCCGCCGGGCACCAGCACGCTGGTGGACCAGATGTGGTCGATCCCGGTTGACCGGATATCGCTGGACACGGTGGAGCAGGTGCGCGATAAGCTGGCCGCCTGGCAGGCTGATGCTCCGGCCGGCGGCGCAGAGCGGCGCGGATATCTGGCGCAGGTCACCTTCGAGAACCTGAAGGACCCGGCCGAGCGCCTCTATTTCAAGCGGGTGAAAACCAGCCTGACGCTGTCCAAGGAGCAGGTGGACCGGTTGCGCGAGGTTGCCGGCCGGCTCCTGCGCGAGGCGCCCGCCTTCCAGAGGCTGCTCGCCGACCTGCACGAATAGGAATAGGGTCAGACCTACACTCTTGACACACCTCCCTCTTCCTGATACACAGATCAAAGGCAGGTTTGCACTCATATTCCTTACCTGAGGTCCATCCATGGCACGACCACTGAGAATCGAATACCCAGGATGATCAATCGCTATTGCCACCTCTCTCCCCAGGTGCTCAAGGAATGCAGTCAAGGTGCTGGATGATCGGGAAGACGGTTGACGTTTTGGTCGATGCTTCCTAAATGGCAAAGGGGCTGCGCATCTTGCAACCCCTTGATTTAATTGGCGTCCCCAACGGGATTTGAACCCGTGTTGCCGCCTTGAAAGAGCCAATTATCAGTTTTATCTAAGTAGGCCTTCCACTTGTGTTTTTCGCAAAACTCCTCGATTTTTCTGATTGATTTGCCTTCCGATATTTTACGATATTTTCCATCCTTTACGATCTTTTCCGATAAATTCGGTTACGTTTTGGTTACGGTCATAGTACCTCCGACAATCTCATCGCCCTTGCCCCCCTGCCAGTCATACAAAAATCAGCCGGACGCCTGATCTGCCTCTTTGTCTTGCTGAAAGATACCTTGTTCTTCCCCTAGAGTTTTCCGTTGACTACCCTCCTGGGAGAGAGTAAATAATAGACGCGGTCTCCTGTAATGCGAAGGAGGCCTGGCGTTTTTCTCCCTTGCACCTCTATCAGAGGGGATGTTTTCCTCTGGGATGGCATTTCCACCTGCCTATTGAGGAGAAACGGGATGAAATGTCCCCAGTGCCAGCCGGAGAATCTGGATTCCAGGAGATTCTGCGGGAAATGCGGAGACGAACTTGTACAGATTTGCCCGCGCTGCACCTCCCAATCCGTGAAATGAGTTCTGTGGAGAATGCGGCAGCATAAGTTGACCCAACTTCCTCCCCTCGACCCCTCCCGCCCCTCCTCCTACACCCCCAAGCACTTAGCCGACCAGATCCTCATCTCCCGCTCCGCCCTGGAAGGGGAGCGCAAGAACGTAACGGTCCTTTTCGCCGATGTGGCCAACTACACTTCCATCTCCGAGAAGCTGGACCCCGAGGAAGTCCACCAGATCATGGACGGCTGCTTCCAGATCCTCATGACCGAGATCCACCGCTACGAGGGCACCATCAACCAGTTCACCGGGGATGGGGTCATGGCCCTCTTCGGTGCCCCTCTGGCCCACGAGGATCACGCCCAGAGAGCCTGTCATGCGGCGCTAGCCATCCAGAAAGCGATGGAGCGCTATGAGGAGCGGATCCAGAAACAATACGGCCTCCCTTTCCGACTCCGCATCGGCCTCAACTCCGGCCCGGTCGTGGTGGGCAAGATCGGCGATGACCTGCGCATGGACTACACCGCCGTCGGGGATACCACCAACTTAGCTGCCCGCATCCAGCAGAATGCCAAGGCGGGCGAGGTCTGGATCAGTGAGGAGACCCATCGGATCGTCCGGGATTACTTCCACGAGGAGTCCGTAGGGCAACTTCCCCTGAAGGGGAAGGAGAAGCCACAGCCCCTGTACCGCCTTCTCTCCGAGCGAGCGGGCATGTATACCCGGATGGACGCCAGCCTGGTGCGGGGGATGACCGAACTGGTGGGCCGGGGTCCCGAGATGGAGGCCCTCAAATCCGCCTTCGCCCGAGTCCAGCAAAAAGAGGCCCAGGTGGTGGACATCGTAGGCGAGGCCGGCGTGGGCAAATCCCGAATGGTCTTCGAGTTTCGCAGAAGCCTCGGCGATCAGGTCACCTTCCTCTCGGGCTTCTGCGTCCCCTACGGCCGCAACATCAGCTTCCTTCCCGTGATCGATCTGGTCAAAGGGGCCTTGGGGATCGAGGAGGGGATGACCCAGGAGCAAGTGGGGAAACACATCGAGGAGAAAGCTTCTGCCACCCTGGCCTCCCGTATCCCCTTCTACCGGAATCTCCTCTCCCTCCCGATAGAGGATCCCACGTTCCAGGCCTTGGATCCGGAGGGCCGCAAGTTTGGCACCTTCGAGGCCGTCAAGGACCTCTTCCTCGCCCAGAGCCAGATCCAACCCTTGGTCCTCTTCCTGGAGGATGTCCACTGGATGGACAAGATCTCGGAGGAGTTCTTCGCCTTCTTCTCCCGTTGTATTGCCAATCATTCCCTCCTGATGCTGACCGCCTACCGACCCGAAGGGACTCCCCCTTGGGCCCAGGGTCCTCAGTTACCAGAGGTTGGGAGCTGGAGACGCTCAACCCCCTCTCCTCGGTCCGCCTGGTACGCAATATCCTGGGAGGTCTGGAGCTAGACCCCGACCTGGAGCAGAAGATCGCGGAGAAGGCAGGGGGTAATCCCTTCTTCCTGGAGGAGATCGTGCGAGAGCTGAGGGACCGAGGCGATCTGGTGCAAGTCGGCGATCGATACCTCTGCCAACGCCCCCTCTCTCAGATCGAGATCCCCAACACCGTCCAGAGCGTCCTGGCCGCGCGCATGGACCGTCTCAGCGAGGACCTCAAGCGCACCCTGCAGGTGGCCTCGGTTATCGGGAGAGATTTCGCCTTCCGCCTCCTCAAGATCGTCCTGGACTTAGGAGAAGAACTGAGAGTCCACTTGAAAGATCTGGTGGGACTGGAGATCATCTACGAGAAGGCCCTCTATCCGGAATTGGAATACATCTTCAAGCATGCCCTGACCCAGGAGGTGGCCTACGAGAGCCTGCTCAAGCAGCATCGAAAGAGATCCATGGCCGAATTGCCCGGACCATCGAGGAGCTCTACGCCGGGCGGCTGGAGGAGCACTTCGAGATCCTGGCCCAGCATTACGAGCAATCCGGAAATGCCCGAAAGGCCATAGAGTACCTGGCCCAAGCTGGGGAGAAATCGAACAAACTTTATGCCGCCCATGCCGCCCAGGAATTCTTTGCCAAGGCCCTGGAGCTGGCCGAAGGAAGATGTGGCCCTCGATGCGGAAACAGAGGTGCGTTTGCATTATGGAAGGGCATGGCCTGCCGCTATGGGGGCCATCGATGAGGCCGCGGAGGGGTTTCAAAAAGGCCATCGAACTCTGCCGATCTCATGGCCTCATCGAATATGAAAGGTTAAGCCTCTCTGAGTTGTCAATCTCATGAATACTGTCCCGATAAAGAGGAAGCGGAAAGGGCCTACCAAGAGGGAATCGCCCGGGCTCGGGAGCTGAACGACAAAGGCGCTGGAGGGCGTCATACTTAGTGCAGAGGGATACGGGCGGCCATGGATGGCCAACCCTAGAGGGGCATCAGATGGTGGTCGAGGGCGGAGCGATTGGCCGTAGAAGCGGGAGACCCGAGATGGATTGCCGTCCTTCGGTCCGTGCGAGCGTTCACTGAGAAATGGCTGGGTCGACCCGCAAAAGCCATCGAGCTGACGGAAGGCATGGTCGAAGCTCGCGGTCGCTCATTATGGCCTTTCGTGGGATAGTTTTATTCGTGGCATGGCTCTGGCAGAGATCGGGCGCATCGGCGAGGGGATATCGACGATACAATCCGGGATTGACCTCTGTGAGAAGTTCGGAGCGCTGGTTCGCCTCCCAGCCTTTATAACTGCCTGGGCTACTGCTACGGCGAGATCCATCAGCCTGGACAGGCCTGGGCCTTCAATCTCAAAGGAGAGCAGATGGCCCGCCAGTTCATGGAAAGATTTCCCTGGGCCGTCGCCAATATGCGAGACGGTCGCCCAGAGCAGTGTCAATCTCCTGGAGAACCTCTTCGAACAGGGCCGTCTGGAGGAGGCCTGGGAGCGGATGCAATCCCTGAAAGAAGAGTCCAAGAGTCAGGAATTCGATATGTTCCGCCACCAGTGGGAATCCCGGATGAACTATCTGGCCGCCCAGATCCTCCTGGCTCGCGGTGATCTCCCTCAGGCCGAGCCCTTCATCCGGCAGAACCTGGAAATGGTGCGGCGACTCCACGCGAAAAAGCGGGAGGGAGGTTTCCTGCGGTTGCTGGGCGAGGTCCAGATGCGGCGGGGTGCCAAAGAGGATGCGCTCCACAGCTTCAATGAAGCGATCACTCTTCTCAAAGAGGTGGGCAATCCGAGACAACTCTGGCAGGCCCATGCCTCCTTGGCTTCCGCTTACGAGCAACTGGGAAGGGCAAGCGAGGCGAAGGGCCAATGGGGTGCGGGGGCCGAACTCATCCATACGGTGGCCAACGGCCTGTCGGATCGTAAGCTGAGGGAAGGTTTTCTCCGGCGGTGCCGACTCAAGCCATACTGACAAGAGCCGCCGAGCCCTGACAAGTGATCTGGATATGAAAATAGCAATCATTGGGCGGCTATTTCGATTCGATAATCCAGAGGAGGCCCGACCGCTGCCCTCTGAGATCTGCGGCCGGTTCACCAAAGGCTTCGATACCCCGGATCTGCAAGAGGCCAGGGCCTTATTGGATGTGCTGGAGGTATCACTATGACCCCTGAGGGCATCACCCGCAAGCTTATCGCCATCCTCTCTGCGGACGTCAAGGACTATACCCGCCTGATGAGCCAGGACGATGTGGGGACCATCCGCACCCTGGCCGCCTACAAGGAGGCGATGGAGATTCTGATCCGTCGCTATCGAGGGCAAGTGGTGGATGCCACCGGGGACAACGTCCTGGCCCGTTTCGAGAGCGTCCTGGATGCGCATCCTTTACAAAGACGTTTAGTATGATTCTCTGTGAACAGAGGAGATTTTAAGATGAAATATTTATTGATTGTATTTTTATGGACAGCATACCTCTCCCTGCACAGTTTCCTGATTAGTACCAGATTCACAAAACTGATGACACGCCTATTAAAAGATTACTATGCCTTTTATAGGTTATTCTATGTTGTGCTCTCAATTCTTTTACTTATTCCTCTTATCAAATTTACAGGCCATGCGGATAATAAAATACTTATAACCTATTCGGTACCTTTGAACGTTGTGAGGTATATATTGATTTCAGGTTCACTGATAACGTTCGCTTGGGCTCTTTTCTTTATTTATGATCCTTTGTCTTTTTTTGGAATCCGCCAGATTCTAAACTTGGGAAAGACGAATAGTTCATCCCCGGAAATTAAGAAAAATGGTTTATTGGGCATTATTCGACACCCGATGTATTCCGCTGTAATAATATATTTTTGGTGCCAAACATTCAAGGTAGCGGATTTACTCGTAAACGCAATACTAACAATCTATATTGTGATAGGAACATTTCTGGAAGAAAAGAAACTTGTCCTGGAATTTGGCGACTCATACACTAAATATCAGCAGGAAGTGCCGATGTTGATTCCATTTAAAAAACCAAGGATTACATAAAAAACACCCATCCCGGATGGGAATGGGTGACATGAAATTCTGAGGTTCTCTTGAGATTTCTTGTCCTTCGCTCAGGGGCTGGGGAACCTCCAGACGTTATTGCTATGGTGGTAATTGGTATCATACCCGCCGAGGGTGAAGATCTTGTCCTGGTATGGCCCGGCGCCGTATAGCCCCTGGGATTCGAAGATGGTGTTCCTCCACACGTCCGCGATGTAATACTCGCTGTCGGGAAGATAGCCTCCGGTACTGCCGGTGCCTTGGATTCCCTAGACCTGGCTGAAACTTTGGGAGAGATGAAGGGTCATCTGAGCGTGCCTTTTGGGTCTTCCTTGAACATCCCAAGGTATTTGCCGTGGCGCAGCAGTTCCATCATGCGGACAATCTGACAGCGCGCAGCCGAACTGGCGCATCGCGCCCATGTCTGTTCCAGAAGCGAGAGGCCCGAGAGAAGCGCCAGCTTCTCAACTTTTTGCTTTCGAACTGCACTTGAAAGAACGGTCACCTGACCGCCACATCACGCCAACCCTTTGATATACTTGCATCTGCGGCCACGGCCCACCAAAAAGCAAAGGCCGCCGGAGGCATTTCCGACGGCCTTTCTCGACAATTGGCGTCCCCAACGGGATTTGAACCCGTGTTGCCGCCTTGAAAGATGTCAATTCGCGGTTTTTGCTTAAATAAGCCTTCTACCTGCATTTTCCGATAATTCCTTGATTTTTCTGACCGACTGGCCATTCCATCCTTTATGATATTTTCTATCCTTTCCGATATTTTCCGATATTTTCGGTGACATTTTCGTGACAGTCCGAGCCCCCTCAAGGGAGTCCTCCCTTGCCTGCTCCTTGGTCTCTGCCCAGACCCCACCGCTAACCATCAGCCTTTCAATCGGTATCCCGATCTGCCTCCATGCCCAAGGTGAGGATTCCCTTGTTGAAGCCCAAGTGACATGGGAAAAAACCATTGACAAGGCGATTCAGGAGAGATAAAAGGCAGCCAATAGCAAGTAAAAGATAACAGGGATTGAGGCCTTTGGACTGCACCCCATGAGTTGGACAAAATGTGTTAGAGTACTGGGCAGGACCCAAGATCCCCGAGAAGGGGAGAAAGGATCTTGCCATGAATAACGCAGAAAGTTCAGCAACGAGTTCAAGCGCCAGGTGGTGGAAGAGTACTTGAGCGGGGTCAGTACCGCAGCCCAACTCATGCGTCGCCATGACATCTCGTCAGGGCTTCTCTATCACTGGAAGGACCAGTACGCCAAGGGGCGCTTCGACAACCCAGCCCAACCAGGAAGCGGCCCTGGAGGAGCGCGTCCGGCAGCTCGAACAGCTCGTCGGGAAGCTCACTTTGGAAAATGAATTTTTAAAAAAAGCGGTTCAGAGAAGCCTCGCACCACCGAAGAAAAGCGGCAGTTCATCACTTTGCATCGTTTCCTTGTCGAAAGCATCGAAAGGGGGTGCCGACTGATGAACCTGCCCCGCAGCACGTATTACTACCAGCCAAAGAACGAGCCCGACGATGAACAGAGCCTCATCGATCGCATCGAGAAGATCATCGAGGAGTACCCCGGCTATGGATACCGCCGGGTGACTCGTGAGCTGCACCGCCGGGGATTCCCGGTCAACCACAAGAAAGTGTTGCGCATCATGAAGCAGCGGGGATTAACCCGCAAGCTCCGGCACCGTTGGGTCCGCACCACGGACAGCAACCACTCCCATCGGGTGTATCCCAACCTGGTGCCGAACCTGCTCGTCACGGGTCCCAACCAGGTCTGGGTGGCCGATCTCACCTATATCGGCCTTCAGAGCGGCTTCGTGTATCTGGCAGTGATCCTGGACCTCTTTGCCCGCAGGGCCGTGGGCCATGCCCTCTCGCGCAACATCGACACGGCCTTGTGCCTGGAGGCCCTTCGGATGGCCATTGCGCTGCGCAACCCCCCGAATGGGATCATCCACCACTCCGACCGGGGCGTCCAGTATGCCTCCTATGATTACGTGGACCCTCTGCTGCAGCACGGCTTCCGGATCAGCATGTCCCGGAAGGGAAACCCGTACGACAACGCGACCGTTGAGAGCTTCATCAAAACCCTGAAGACCGAGGAGGTCTATCTCTGGGAATACCGGACTCTGGCGGATTGCCAAAGCCGACTTCCCTATTTCATCGAAGACGTTTATAATCGCAAGCGGCTGCATTCCTCTCTCGGATACCGGCCGCCTGTGGAGTATGAAGAACTGTTCACCCAGGCCCAATCCTGTCCGGTTACCCTAACCGCAGCTGTCTAACCGGAGGGGTGCACTCCAATTTCATCCGAAACTGAATCTTCTAATCACGGAACAGGGTGGACAGGTCCTGTGCGGAAGCAATAACCTGACACGTTCGGGATGTTCGAGTAACCTTGAACTGCTGAACTCTTTCCCCTTCAATCTGAAAGGGGGGAGCGAGGGGGCAATCCGCATCGCCCAAGAAGCGTATGCATTCTTCAAGCATGCCTGCAATGATGCCAGGGAGGAAACGGGCCGGATCGCTCGAGGATGGCTGGAAGAGTTACCTGCGGTGGCGCCTTGGCTTGCGGCTCCCTTGCCACAGAACGACAACCGCAGTGTCAGACTCTTGCACACCTACGGAGGCAGTCTTTGGGATCGTTTGGAGACTATTCTCGACCATTCGCCTCCCAATAAGTTGTTGGTCATTTCACCCTTCTATGACGTGGACGGTGAGATGGTCAAGAGAGTCTATCAACGTTGGCCAAAATGCCAGATCGAAATCATTGTGCAGCAGCGGACCACAAATCTTCCGGTCTCGCAGCTGAGGAAACTCCGTAAACGGGTGAGCCTATCCGAGCTTCGTAATTCATCCCGTCGACTTCATGCCAAGCTCGTGGGGTGGAAATCACCAAATGGGACTGGCTGCCTCGTTGGGAGTGCAAACTTTACGACAGCCGCATACGATGCCAGGAACGTGGAAACGTGCCTACTGGTGTCTGAGGCCGAGGCCTTCGTTGAGAGCTTGTTCGACAAGCCATTAGGGAAACGGCCGATTGCGTTCGAGGACTTCGATCCAGGCATGGAGCGGGAACCGGGAACCGTTGAAGAGGAATCGATTAGTCTCCGACTAACATCCGCCCTTCTAACGACAGACGGTCAACTCCGCTTGGACTATCGACATTGCCTGAAGCCCAAGCCATCGAGCCTGCGTTTGGCGCTTCGCGCACCAGGAGAACGACGACCTCGTGCCTTCATCAACGTTCCTAACAAACAGAGCGGGACGGCCACTGTGACACCACCGGAAACGGCGTTGACAGATGTACATGGGACAATATTTGCCTCTCTGGTTGCCGAAGTCGAGGACTATCCTGTGGAAAGCCCCCCGGTGTGGATAATACAAGAAGGACGACTGACCTACGAGCCAAGCGGTGAAGGAACATCCTCACCCAAGTCGAAAATCGAAGAAACGGGGGAGGGTCTTACCGAGTTTCTTGAGGAGCTTGGGAAGCGGGATGGTGTTGCTGCTGTCATCGAATATCTCCGTCACTTGAAGATTCGTTTCCACGACGGTGGCGAGGGGCTTCCGGGCCAAAAAAAGTTTCGACTTCGCATCCGTGACCCCTTCCATCCTGACGTTGCCCCCGAATGGCTTCTCCAGGCCAAAACCGAGACCCAAAATCTTGCAGAGGCGATTTACGAATTTGTGGATCGTCACGAGAAACAGCGGCTTCGAAGACACGCCAAGAGAGGCAATGTCAATGGCATGGAGAATTTCCTTGACATTTTCACTGCACTCGTTCGACTGCTTTATGTCTATTATTCGCGAGAAGTGGTCCACCGACACATGTTCATCGACCGATTGTGCAACTACCTGGAAGTAGCAACGAGCGCCATTAAGTCGGATGATGACTACACCGAGGGGTACTTATGTACCGTATATGAAAACCTGGGTGGTGATACGGACTACCTCCAAGAGGTCTGCAATGATCTCAATTTCCTTGGACATCTGCGGGCTGCTCTATTGATCGTCCAAAAGGTCCGCTTTGTTCCAGGGGAGCAAGCAAAATGGGGATCGTCGCCAAAGTGTCCAAGCGATTGCCTTCCCAGCACCAGAGATAAGCTGAATGGCACAATAAATAAGTTGGGCTTGGACGAACCATCAAAGACAGAAGTTATGAAGGCAATGGAGGAGTACAAGATGTTCTCACCTGCGGAACTGGCGGAATTTGAAAACGAGATCATTGCAAAGACACCCGACACGCGGGACATACTCTCTGGATAGGATGATCTTGCTCATCAATGAATTCGGAGAGATATGCTATTCCGAGTTGTCGCCGGGGTCACCCCAGTAGCGGAGGGAAGGAGTCATGGAGAAAAACATCATTCGGGGAATCATCACCAATTGCGAGACCGGGGAGAGGTGGAGCGTCGAGCACTGCCTATTCGTTACCGGGGCTGAGCTGAGCACGATCGTCCGAATCTTGGAGGTGGAGAGCTATGAAAACCCGGAGGACGGCTCCATGCAGATATGCCTCGACTGCCAGGCGCTCGACAGCATAGGGAGCGTGCACAAGCTGGACGTGGACTTCTCTCCCAAGGCGGTGTCGGATAGGGATCAAATACTTCGGGACCTGAAGGTCGATTCCATCGTGCTGATGCATGGGAGTTATCTGTCCGCAGGGGAGGGCCCCATGAAGCTCGCCAATCCGGAGTATCGGCCGGTGGACCCGGCGATTGCTTCGAAAGATCAAATACGAGAAGTATTCCGGTTGAACAGCAAGACAGACGGAAGGGAAGCTGCCGCTCTTTAGTGATTCAATTGGGCTGCGAGCCCAAGATGTCAATCCTCACAACTGTTGTGGCGCTTCCCTTGTCCTCACGCTCGGCCACGCCGCCTTTGACCTCCCCCAGCGCCTTCAGTTTGCTCAGCAACGCCTCCAACCGATCGAAGCTCAGCTCTGCAGTCAGGACGGTTTTGTTCTCGACAGATTCCTTCCCCAGAACCTTTCCTCCCAGCTTGGCAATCGCTCTTCTCGATCTCGGCGGAGGCAGCTCGTCGGTCTTTGACTGCGAGGGTCAGGCGAAGGCCTGTCTCCTTCTTTTCTGCCATAGCCCTAACTTGGGGGGTGGCAGGAAGGGCCTTGCGATTCCATTCATCCCCTTCCTTGTCCCTGTAACCTTCTTCTTCGCGGGGTAAAGCGGAGAGGACCTGGCGCCTCGGTTCCTCCTTAGCGCCGGTGCCGGCCTGGGGCTCTGTGGCCGGGGGAGGCCCCTTCAGTTTAGCGGGTGCCCCGGGAGGGGCGGTGGAAGGGGCCGGAGCCTGAGCGAATTCGGTCGAAGGCGCCTGAGCGGCGTCCTTGGACAGGGCCTCCTGGTCCTGCAGGGTTGGCGAGGGAGCCTTGAGGCGCTCGCGCTCCCCCTTGACGGCCCCCAGCTCCGCCATGGGCCGGAGCGGCTCCGGTTTGGGAGTGGGGGCCGGGGGAGGAACCTCCGCCTCCCCACGAACCGCAGATTGCTCTTCGGGCTTCATGGACTGCTGCTTGGCCTCCCTGTCCCTGGCGATCTCCGGAGCCTCTTTGCGCACCGGCTCTTGTGGGGTCTCAGGCTTTGGGACCTCGGAGACCACCGGCGGGCGTATTTCCTCCCAAGGCGTTTTACTGAGATGCATCTCCGGCTGAATGGCCTTGAAGATGAAGATCGTGGTCACTGCTATGGCAATCACCCCTGCAGCCTCCAGGGGGAGCTTGATCGGAATGGGGTGAAAGAGCATCTCTACGATCCGCCGCCTGGGCGCAGGCTCCGATCTCACTTTTGCCATCACCTTCTGGGTCAGCCAGGCAGGGGGTTCGACCTCGGGAAGTCCCTGCACGACCTCGATGGCCCTCTTCAGATCCGCCAGGGATTGGCTGCATTTAGGGCAGAGGGCGAGATGTTCCTCGATGATTGTCTTCTCGGCGAAAGAGAGGCTGGCCTCATAATAGGCCGACAGCTGTTTTTGGACCTCACCGCATTCCATCTAAAGATCTCCTATGACCTTCTTCAGACAATCCTTGAGGGCGTCCCGCGCCCGGAAAAGCCTCGATTTTACCGTACCCTCCGGCAGGTGCAGCATCTGGCCGATCTCCTCGTAGGAAAACCCCTGGATGTCCCTCAGGATGAGCGCTTCTCTAAAAGAGCCCTCCAGTTTGCTGATGCATCCCTGCACCTTTTCCTGGATGTCCTTCTTCTCCAGGACCTCCAGGGCAGAGGGGTCATTGGAGGCCGGGTCGGCCTGGATCTGTCCGTCACCGGTCAGGATCGGATCGTCGAGGGAAAATGACTCATGATGGCGTTGTGCCTGCAACTGCTTCAGGCGATTCCGGCAATGATTGACGATGATCGAATAGAGCCAGGTAGAGAACCGGGCCTCTCCCTTGAAGTTCCTGATGCCGCGATAGGCGGAGAGAAAGGCATCCTGCACGGTGTTGGCCGCCTCATCCTGATCCCCCAGCATCCGGTAGGCGATGTTGAACATCCGCTTCTGGTGCCTCCTCACCAATACCTCGAAGGCATCCAGGCCCCCTTTCTGGCAAAGGGATACCAGCTCCTCATCATTTCCGTCCTTCGCGGTCCGTTCCTTTTCCTTCATTCCATTAGACAGTTCGATGTAGGTATTTGTTCCTCAAGCGATGTGGGTTCGAAGCGACTGCCATGATAGCCGATTATATCCCATCTTGGGCCAAATTCGACAGGATTTTTGGCGAATGATGCCCCGCCAGGAGGAGGATCGCCC
This sequence comes from uncultured Methylomirabilota bacterium, assembly GCA_963718295.1. GTDB lineage: Bacteria > Methylomirabilota > Methylomirabilia > CAVQYV01 > CAVQYV01 > CAVQYV01. The sequence continues at coordinate 18,786 of CAVQYV010000004.1, forward strand.
CCTCGGAGGAGGCGGGAAGCCCTCCCTCGGCCTGCCATTGGGTTACCTATTACTGGCTTGAAAAGGGCGCTCTGAATATGCTAACTTGACTTCCGATAAAGCAATGTCTACAGGGGGTGATGCGATGGGTGATCGGGGATGGACGGATTTGGCCCAGGATTTGATGAAGGCCATTCGAATTGCACCCGAGGGGATGGTGCAAATCCTGGATGGACCGAAGATCCGGGAGCAACTGATTGACGAGCTGATCCATTTGGCCGTCTTCGCCGGCGATCCCGCAGATCAAGCGCGGGCCCGCAAGGTCATCTGGGCACTGGCGGAGGCCTCAGGGATCTTTCCCGCCTCCATTCAGGAGCTCTATGAGGCGATGGGAAAGGAAAAATATGGCGGCTTCACCGTCCCGGCCATCAATATCCGGGGCCTGACCTACGATGTGGCCCGGGCGGTCTTCCGGGCCGCGTTGAAGAATGAAGCCGGCGCCTTTATCTTTGAGATCGCCCGCTCCGAGATCGGCTACACCTCCCAGAGGCCGCCCGAATATGCGACCGCCATCATGGCTGCCGCCCTCCGGGAGGGATTCACGGGTCCCCTCTTCATCCAGGGGGATCATTACCAGATCAGCGCCAAGCGATACCAGGCGGATGGGGAAGCCGAGCTGAATGCCATCCGGGGCCTGATTGCAGAATCCATCGCGGCAGGCTTCTTCAATATCGACATCGACTCCTCTACCCTGGTGGATCTTTCCCATTCCACCCTAAAAGAGCAGCAGCGCCTGAACTATGAGCTGGTTGCTGATCTCACTGCCTATATCCGCAGCATCCAGCCGCCAGGGGTTCAGGTTTCGGTGGGCGGGGAGATTGGAGAGGTGGGAAAGAAAAACAGTACGGTCGAGGAGCTCCGGGCTTTTATGGACGGCCTGCGCCAGGAGTTGGCCGAAAGAGGCCAGGATCTGAAGGGCATTTCCAAGATCAGCATCCAGACCGGGACCACCCACGGCGGGGTTCCTCTTCCCGATGGGAAGGTGGCCCAGGTGAGCCTCGATTTCGATACCCTGGAGCGCCTTTCTCGGGTGGCCCGCGAGGAATATGGACTTGCCGGGGCGGTCCAACACGGGGCTTCCACCCTCCCCTCCGAGGTCTTCCATTTCTTTCCCCAGCGAGGGGCCGCGGAGATCCATCTGGCCACCGAGTTTCAGAACATGATCTATGAAGATCCCGCATTCCCAGCCGATCTGAGGCAAGAGATCTACGAGCACCTGGAAAAGGACCCCTCCAGCGAGCGCAAGGAGGGGGAGACCAAGGAGCAGTTCATCTACAAGAATCGAAAGCGGGCCTTTGGTCCCTTCAAAGCGAAGTTATGGGGCCTTCCGGGAGAGGTCAGGGCCCAGATCAGCTCCCGGCTGGAGGCGAAATTCTCCTTCCTCTTTGAGAAACTGAATGTGATCCACACCCAAAAGAGGGTGGAGGCCGAGATAAAATCCCGTGCCCCGCGCCAGAGGCTTCCCCAGGATCTCTCCCCAATGAGCGTGGAACCGGAGACCGCCGGCCAAGTCAAGGATTGGGGGGTGCCGGGGGAGGGAGAGTGAACGATGGAGGGTGATCTTTTGAAGGGAGGTGTGATGGCTTCATGAAGCCCGTCGCCTCGAAAGTGACCTTGGTGGCCTTCACCCCGGACCCGGAGCAGGTCATCGCGGCGGCCGGCAAGCTCTGCTATTCTGCCGATACCGGGGGAATCTTCCAGCAAGGGCCGGGGGAGGCCCGCAAGTTTGTGAAGCAGCTTCGATCCTGGGGCCATCTGAGTCCCCTGGAGCACGTCAGCTTCACCTTTTACCTGGAGGGCGTCTCCCGGGCCATGACCCACCAGTTGGTTCGCCATCGCATCGCCAGCTATTCGCAGCGGAGCCAGCGCTACGTGGAGGAAGGGGACTTCGATTATATCGTCCCGCCCCAGATTCAAGGCAAGTCGGTTTCCATCGATGGGAGGCAGGTGGAGGGCTCCGAGTTTTTCCGGCAGACCATGGAGGAGATCGGGGAACGCTACCGGGCTTTAGACCGGGCGTTGGGTGGGGGCGGTGAATCCAGCCATGAAGATGCGAGGTATCTGCTGCCCAATGCCTGTGAGACCAAGATCTTCGTTACCATGAACGCCCGCCAGCTCCTGCATTTCTTCGGCGAGCGTCTGTGCAATCGGGCCCAGTGGGAGATACGGCAGGTGGCCGAGCAGATGCTGGCCGTCTTGCGCCCAGCCTATCCGGGGATCTTTGGCGGCGCGGGTCCCAAGTGTATCGATCGGGGTCGGTGTCCGGAGGGGAGGCGGGGCTGTGGGAAGTTCGAGGAGGTGAAGCAACGGTATAAGGAATCGGAATAGCCCGCTGGAAGAGGCCTCCCTCTACTTGCAGTGGTCGGGACTTGCCAGGAGGCGGGCGGCCTTGTCCCGATGAAGAAAGGGCCGATACTCGGCCAAGACGCACAACCCCTTATCCTCCAATTCCTTCCAATTCTTATCCTCTGCAATCAGCAAGAAGGATCTCTGCTCCCTCACCATCTTCTTCAATTTCCTCTTGGTTACCATCGGAATCGGCCTTTGATAATAATAGATGAGCCTTTCGTACTTGTGCCGGTAGGAGAAGACAGGGGTATCTCCCTGGATTTGCTGGATTTTTTGGATCATGGGTTTGATGGCGCTGTAGCGGTGATGTAACAGGGATGGCTCTCCCACCGAATAGAAAGATACCCACCCCAAAAGAATCGTCCCCACTGCCCAGAATACGATCCGGTTGACCTTCGGTCCGAATCGGCTTTTCAGCCCGGAAAAGGCACCGGCTGTCCACATTCCCAACAGAGCCGCCACGGCAGGGAAAAGGGGCAAGATGTATTTGGTATGTTTCGTTGCGCAGCTTGCCACAATGATAAGAGGCACCAAAGACCAACAGCTCCAAAAGGCGGCTTCCCAGCTGCCAGATACGCTCCTTCCAGCGTTCCTTGGTCTTATAGAAGACGAGGAGAATCCAGGGCGAGAAATTGGTGATGAAATCCAATAGGAAGCGGTAAAGGGGATCCCTTTCCTTGGCCCAATAGGTTTTGCCCATGATGTCATTTTTCAGAAATACTTCCCACTGGCCCGCGTCGATTCGGAGGAAACAATAGAGATACCAGGGAAAGGCCACCAGGGCGAAGATGGCCCATCCTTTCAGGGAGAAAAGCCCTTTGAGGAGGTTACGATCTTTCGAGACCAGCCAGAAAACCAGGAGGGGAGGCAGGAAAAAGGGGAGTGCCGCCGGCCCCTTGGTCAAAAATGCCAATCCCCAGAAAAGGTAAGAAAGATAAAGCGGCCAGCGGACTTCAGGCTTCTTCAAGAAATCCAGAAAAAGGAACAACGCCACGGTACAGCAGAGGGCCAGGAGCATCTCGATTTCGGCCCGCCGGGCATAGAGGGTGAACTTGTAGGAGGTAATCAGGATGATCGCGGCGAAGAGGGCAGGCCACCTGCCTGCATATTTCTTGACTCGGGCAAAGGTGAACCAGGTGATGAACAAGGCGCTGAGCAAAGAGGGAAGCCTCAGGGCCCATTCGGCGGTAGTGCGGAGGAGGAGGGCGAAGATGGCGGCCACCCAATAGAAGAGTGGAGGTTTGGTGATATAGATCTCCTCGTTGATGGTGGGGATGAGCCAGTGCTGGCCTGCCAGCATCTCCTTCACCACCAGCATCCTCCGCCCTTCGTTCAAAGAGACGATGGGAAGCGACCAGGTGCCCCAGAAAAAGATGACGACGGAGGCAACGATCGTCATCGGGAACAAGTACCGATAGAGCTCATCCTCCTGATCCAACCAGCTATTTTGCACCAGGTATTCCCCTCACCGTGATCCTCCTTGGACCCTCCTTATACCATCACACGCCGTTTGAATTGAAGGAAAAATTTCAGGGGTCTTTCCCAGCTGCCCTCTTCATGAAGGGGGGAGCTATCGGTTCCGTAATGGCCTCGTCCCTCTTTGCGCACGATGACCGATCGGATGCCTGCCGAGTGACATGAAGCAGGGGATTCGAGTGGATTTCCCCTTCCGGAAAAACTCCTTTTCAGGTAGGGGGAGTTGTGCTATAGTCCCCAAAATTGGGCAGGTTTTCCTTATCATAACGTGCCATTATGCCGCAAAAAGGTCGCAAGAAAGGAGTTTTCGAAAAATGTCCTATCCCAAGATGATGCGAATTCGACAAAAGATGGATGCCGCCAAGGTGGCGGATGTGGTGGCCAAGACCCGGGAGGAGCTGGCCAGGATCAACATCTCCTCCTTCATCAAGCCCGGCCAGACGGTGGCCCTCACTTCCGGCAGCCGGGGCGTGGCCAATGTGGGCAGGATCACCAAGACGGTGGTCGACGAATTGAAGGGAATTGGCGCCAAGCCCTTCATCGTCCCCACCATGGGGAGCCATGGAGGCGCCACGGCTGAGGGTCAGAAGGCCGTGCTCACCTACTATGGAATCACCGAGGAGGCCATGGGGTGCCCCCTCAAGGCCTCTATGGAGGTAGTCCCTTTGGGGGAGACCGCGGAGGGCATCCCCCTCTATCTGGACAAGTTTGCCTCGGAAGCCGACCATATCGGGGTGATCGCCCGGATCAAGCCCCATACCGATTTCTCCGGAGAGATCGAGAGCGGCTGGTACAAGATGATGGCAATCGGCCTGGGAAAACACAAGGGAGCCCAGTACTATCATCAGGCTGCGGTGCAGCACGGCTTCTATAATCTCTTCGTCGCAGTAGGACGGGAGCTATTGAAGCGAACCAAGATCTCCTTCGGGGTGGGCATGGTGGAAAATGGCTACGATCAGACCGCCATCATCGAGGCCGTATGCGCTGCGGACATGGAAGCAAGCTGAGAGGCGGCTGCAGAAGAGATCCAAGGAACTGCTGGCCCATTTGCCCTTTGACCGGCTGGATGTGCTGATTGTCGATGAGATGGGGAAGGATGTAACCGGCGCGGGAATGGATCCCAATGTGATCGGTCGCATTATGAACGTGGTGACCCCGGAGCCGGATTCCCCCAAGATCATCCGGATTGTGGCCCGGGACCTCACGGAGGCCACGGAAGGAAACGCAGTGGGGATCGGGCTGGCCGATTTCATCTCCAAGAGGCTCTTCGACAAGATCGACTACGAAAAGACCAAGATCAATTGCCTGTGCGGCATCAGCCCTGAGAAGGGGCGAGTCCCCATCGTGGGGGAGTCGGATCAGGACGCGGTCGATATGGCGCTGGGCACCATCGGGAATGTCCCCCCGGAGAAGGCAAAGGTCATCTGGATCAAGAGCACCTTGATCCTGGGAGAAGTGGAGGTATCGGAGGCCTTCCAGGGAGAAGTGGAAAAGAGGCCTGACCTGGAGCCTCTCACCGGACTTCGGGAGATAAAATTCGATCCTCAGGGGAACCTGCTGCCCCTGTAGGGCCCATCGCGCGATTCCTCCTCACACACGCCGCTTATCCCAATCGCCTAATGAGCCAAAAGCCTTCCTCCCGGGAATGTTCCCAGGGTTGAAGACGTCGAAGAGAGAGGAAGGGAAGAAGACCATGCCGTTTTTTTTCGATCTGAGTGACCTGAAGCCGAAGCAAGTCATCCCGGGGATGCAGATCCGGGTGGCCAGTGGGGAGAAGATCATGCTCTCCTATGTGGATCTGGAGCAGGGATCTGAAGTTAAAGACCATTCCCATCCCCATGAGCAGGCGGGGATCGTGATCCAAGGGGAGGGAGATTTCCGGATCGGCGATGAAAGGCGACAGGTCAAGCCTGGGGACATGTACCTCATCCCCTCCCAGGTGATCCATCGGCTGCTGGTGACCAAAGGTCCTATGAAAGTATTAGATATCTTCTCGCCCCCGCGCGAGGAATATCGATAGAAAAGAGATGGCGATGCGCGATCTGCGAAAAGAGCTGAAAGAGGGCAAGACCCTCCTGGGAACCTTCGTCTGGGAGTTCTCCTCGCCGTATGTCTGCCGGATCCTGGCCAGTGCCGGGTGGGATTTCGTCCTGGTGGACACGGAGCATACCTCGCTCTCGGTGGAAACCGTGGGCAACCTCATTGCAACGGCCCGGGACTGCGATCTGCCCAGCATCGTGCGGGTGCCCGCCATTGAGAGGCCCTACTTCTCCAGGCCGCTAGATGCTGGGGCGGCGGGCATCATGGTCCCCCGCATCGAGACCCGGGAGGAGGTAGAGCAGGCGGTTTCATTCATGAAGTTCCCTCCCCTCGGCACGCGGGGGGTGGGCTTTGGGCTCACCTTGACCCGCTATCAGATGGTAAAGCCGGGGGAATTCGCGGAGTATCTGAACCAGACTACCCTGGTGGTGCTGCAGATCGAGACCCGGGCCGCCGTGGAGAGAATGGATGAGGTGCTCTCTCACCAGGCGGTCGATGTCGCCTATGTGGGCCCCTTCGATCTGTCTCACTCCTTGAAAATCCCGGGCCAGTTCGATCATCCCTTGATGACCTCGACGATGGAGAAAATCATCGCCGGCTGTGAGAAGCATGGGGTGGTCCCCGGCGTCTATGCCCATACCTTCGAATCGGGCCGAAAATGGATGGATAAGGGGATGCGCTTCTTCGTCTGCTCAGGGGATGTTTGGCTCCTCAAGCAGAAGAGCCTGGAGGTGTTGGAGAGTTACCGGAATCATCTGGCCAAGGGGCGGTGAACCCGGGGGAGAGAGACGGATAGGGATCTTTAATGGCTATGGATGTATTGGCAACTTTACCATCGAAAGGAGAGACAGATGTGGTGTGAGCTTCATCATTTACATTTCAAGTGCAGCGACATGGAGGGGTCAGTTCGGTTTTTCAAGGAGGTATTCGATGGGGAGGAGTTGTCGAGGATCGAATACCAGGGGATGCCGATCGTTCGGATGCGTGTGGGAGGCTCCATCTTTTCCTTTTCTACCAAGGAAGTCGGAGAGGAAGTGGACCCCAAAACCAAGCCGGCGCGCTATGGGCTCTATCACCTCGGATTGCGGGTGAAGGATTTGGAGCAGGCGCTGGCGGAGGTGAAGAAAAGGGGCATGACCATCACCAAAGAGCCGAGCGCGGTCACTGAGAAAGTGAAGGTAGCTTTCTTCTTGGGACCGGATGGTTACTCGATCGAGCTGTTAGAGGTGAAGGATTGAGGACACAAGGAGGAGATGTGGTGAGATTCAAGGCGGTTTACACGGACCAGCATATCATTCCTTCAGGGCCGGAAAGGGAGATCTTGGCGGAGGTGGGAGCCGAGTTCATCGCCGCGGAGTGCCGGAACGAAGAGGAGACCATTCAGGCCGCCGCCGAGGCTCATGCGGTCCTCAATGCCTCGGCCAAGCTCACTTCCCGGGTAATCGAGACCCTGAAGGATTGCCTGGTGATTGCCCGTTACGGGATTGGGGTCGATAATGTGGACATCCCGGCGGCGACGGAGCGGGGCATCATCATTTGCAACGTCCCCGATTTCTGCTTTGAGGAAGTCTCGGACACTGCCATGAGCCTCATTCTGGCTGTCAGCAAGAAGGTTTGCCAGATGAGTCATCTGGTGAAACAGGGGATCTGGAATCGCAATCTGGCCAAACCGATCCACAAATTCTCAAATCAGACCCTGGGGCTGATCGCCTTCGGCAATATCGCCCGGGCGCTGGCGAAAAAGGCCCGCCCCTTCGGCTTCAAGATCAATGCCTATGATCCCTACGTCTCGCCGGAGTTGGCTCAGGCCCACGGGGTGGAGCTGATGGATCTGGATGCTCTTCTGGCGACCTCCGATGTGATTTCCATCCATGCCCCCCTGACCAAGGAGACCTTTCACCTCATCGGGGAGGCAGAGCTGAAGAAGATGAAACCCTCCGCCTTCCTGGTCAACACCGGCAGAGGTCCCATTGTGGATGGCAAAGCCCTCTATGCAGCGCTGAAGGAGGGGAGAATCGCCGGAGCCGGACTGGACGTGATGGAGAAGGAACCCCCCGACCCCCAAGATCCACTGCTCACCCTGGACAATGTGGTATTTACCCCCCACTACGGCTCTTATACGGAAGAGGCCTACTATGAGCTGCGGGTCAAGGCGGCGCAGGGAGCCGCTTCGGTATTGAGGGGCGAATTTCCCAAATATTTCGTCAATCAGGAGGTGAAAGGGAAAGCACGAATGCTGCAACGGATCAAGGAAGGCTGATCATTTGAGGAAAAGGTCCCGCTATTCAATTGAATCATTTCGTTGGGAGGTTTGAAAAATGAGTCTTGACAACAAGAAGCTCCTCTGGATGTACAAGACCATGGTGACCATCCGTGGGTTCGAGGAAAAGGCCTTTGACCTCTTCAAGAGGGGCTTGGTTCGAGGATCCATCCATTTCTATATCGGGGAAGAGGCGATGGCCACCGGGGCCTGTGGGGCCATCCAGCCGGAGGATGCCATTACCGCCACCCACCGGGGCCATGGCCAGTGTATTGCCAAGGGTGCCAAGGTGGACCTGATGCTGGCCGAGCTGTTGGGCAAGGCCACCGGATATTGTAAGGGCAAAGGCGGCTCCATGCACATTGCGGATGTGGATTCCGGGATCCTGGGAGCCAATGGCATCGTGGGCGGAGGGATCCCCTTGGCCACCGGTGCTGCCTTGGCCTTCAAAGTGCAAAAAGCACCCAAGGTGGTCCTCTGCTTCTTCGGGGATGGGGCCTCCAACCAGGGAGGCCTTTTGGAATCTGCCAATCTGGCTTCCATCTGGAAGCTGCCGGTCGTTTATATATGCGAGAACAATTATTATGGACTCTCCATGTGCGTCCTGGATTCGGTGTCCTGTACCAACATTGCCGATCGGGCAGTTGCCGTCGGGATGCCGGGGGTGGTGGTGGATGGCAACGATGTGATCGCCGTTCACGAAGCGGTCTCTGCCGCTGTAGCCCGCGCCCGAGCCGGGGAAGGTCCTACCTTCATAGAGGGGAAAACCTACCGCTGGATGGGGCATTTTTCAGGAGACGCCGAGGTCTACCGCACCAAGGAAGAGAAAGAGGAGTGGATGAAAAAGGATCCCATCGCACGCTTCGAAAAGATGTTGATTGAGCGCAAAGTGCTGGATCCTGAAAAGGCCAAGGCCTTGCGTGCCGGGGCGGAAAAGGAATTGGAGGACGCGGAAAAGTTCGCTCTGGAGAGCCCGGAGCCCGCACCTGATACCCTATTGACAGATATCTACGCCTGATCATGGCTGACGATTGAGATATTAGAGAAAGGAGTTCGGAATTGGCTATCATTACCTATCGTGAGGCATTAAAAGAGGCCCTGCGGGAAGAGATGAGGCGCGATGAGCGGGTCTTCATGTTGGGGGAGGATATCGGGATCTACGGGGGGGCCCTGGGCGTCAGCGCCGGCCTGATCGAGGAGTTTGGGCCGGAGCGAATCCGCAACACTCCTATCTCGGAAGCAGCGATCGCGGGGGCGGCCGTGGGGGCTGCTGCCATGGGAATGCGACCCATCGCCGAGATCATGTACATCGATTTCGTCACCCTCTCTATGGATCAGTTGGTGAACCAAGCCGCCAAGATCCGATATATGTTCGGGGGGAAGGCCAAGATCCCCATGGTGTTGAGGACCCAGGGCGGTGCGGGCCGATGCAATGCCGGTCAGCACTCGCAGTCCCTGGAGGCCTGGTTTGTGCATATTCCCGGCCTCTACGTGATCCAGCCCTCCACCCCCTATGACGCTAAGGGACTATTGAAGTCGGCGATCCGGGACGACAACCCGGTGATATTCATTGAGCACAAGATGATCTATGCCACCAAAGGGGAAGTGCCGGAAGGGGAATATCTGGTTCCCATTGGGGTGGCGGATGTCAAGCGCGAAGGGAAAGATGTGACGATTGTTGCCACCTCCTTGATGGTGCTCACTGCCCTGGAGGCCGCAACAGAGTTGGCCAAGGAGGGCATTGAGGCCGAGGTGGTGGACCCCCGCACCCTCAATCCTTTGGACATCGATACCATCCTGAATTCGGTGAAGAAGACGAATCATCTGGTGATCCTTCACGAGGCCAATGAGCGCTGCGGAGTGGGGGCGGAGATTGCTGCTCAGGTGGCGGACAAAGGGTTCGATTATCTGGATGCCCCCATCAAGCGGGTCTGTGCGCCGAATTCCGTGATCCCCTACAATCAGCACCTGGAGAAGCTATTCATCCCCTCCAAGGAGCGGGTGGTGGAGGCGGTCAAAGCGATCCTGGGCTAATGAGAAGAGCGGGATCGGATCTATCCCGATAGGAGGAAAGGATGGTTACAAAGGTAATTATGCCCCAGATGGGGCTGACCATGGAAGAGGGTAAGATCGTCGAGTGGCTGAAGAAGGAGGGCGAACGGGTAGAGAAAGGGGAGGCCCTCTTTCAGATTGAGACGGACAAAGTTACATTGGAGGTGGAGTCCCCCGGGACCGGGATTCTCCGCAGGATCCTGGTCAAGGAAGAGGAGACCGTCCCCATTATCACCGTGATCGGCTACATCGCCGAGGCGAATGAGGCGATCCCCGAGGGGGAAGCGGCAGTCCCTCCCAAGGAGGCGGCCCCGGCCAAGGCGGAGATCAAAACCGAGCCCAAAGGGAGCCCTGTCGCCGTACCTTCGACGCCGGAGGCGGCACCTGGAGAGCGAGTCAAGTCGTCCCCGGTTGCCAGAAAATTGGCTGAGGAACGGGGGATCGACCTCTCGCGGGTCAGGGGTACGGGGCCCGGAGGGAGAATTACCCGTGAGGATGTGGAGGCATTCATGATTGGGGCCGCGGTGGTTGCTGAAGCGCCCCTATCCGGCGAGGCGAAGCTCCAGGAGATGTCCTCCATGCAAAAGATCATCGCCGATCGCACCGCCAAAAGCAAGGTCTCGGCTCCCCATTTCTATGTGAGCATGGAGGTGGACATGGGCAAGGCCCTTGCCCTGCAAGAGAGCCTGAGGCCTAAGGTCCAGGCGGAGACCGGGCTGAAGCTCACTCTCACCGAGATCCTGGTCAAGGCGATCGCATTGGCCGTGAAGGAGTATCCTCGAGCCAACGTGACCTTGGAAGGGGAGAAGATCAAGTTCTTGCCCGAAATTGGCGTGGGGGTGGTGGTGGCTCTGGACGAGGGGCTGTTGATCCCCGTGATTCGGCGGGCCGAAGCCAAGACCCTGAGCCAGATCACCAAGGAGAACAAAGACCTGGTCGCCAAGGCCCGGGCAGGGCAATTGAAGCCGGAGGACTACGGAAGAGGGAGCATCTCGATCTCCAACATGGGGATGTTTGGGATGGATCAATTCGCTGCCATCATCAACCAGCCGGAAGCAGCGATGCTCGCCGTGGGGAGGGTGGTCGAGAAGCCGATCGTCATCAGCGGGATGATCGCCATTCGTCCCATGATGATCATCACCATGTCCTGCGACCATCGACTCCTCTATGGGGCGCATGCCGCCCAGTATCTGGGGAAGTTGAAGGAGGTTTTGGAGGGACCGGATCCGCGCCTGGCTTAGGGATGGGGGGATTTCCTCTGGAGTTCCTCTATTCGTATTCGACGGGTTCATGACGATCCAGGGGAGCTGATTTCACGAATGCCAGGGAAATCCCTGGGCCGGAATGGAGGGGAGGAGGGGATGGAATCATACCGGATTGCGGTAATTGGCGGTGATGGGATAGGGCCGGAGGTAGTGGAAGAGGGCCTGAAGGTCATGAAGGCCGTTCAGGCACTCTCTCCTTCTGCTCGTGTCCTCGAATTTGAGAAGTTTCCCTGGGGGACCGAGCATTATCTGCGAACGGGTAGCATGATGCCCAAGGATGCCCTCCAGACCTTCGACACCTTTGACGCCATTTACCTGGGAGCGATAGGCGACCCCCGGGTGCCCGATGCAATTACCCTCCACGGCCTCATCTTGCCCCTCCGCAAGGCCTTCGACCAATATGCCTGCGTGCGGCCCGCCTGCCTTTATCCGGGTATCTCCTCTCCCTTAGCGAACAAGGCCCCCGGTTCCATTGACATGATCGTGGTCCGAGAGAACACGGAAGGGGAATACTCCGATGTGGGGGGAAGGGTCTATCCGGGTAGTGCCCATGAGGTGGCGATCCAGGCAGGCGTATTCACCCGCCACGGGACGGAAAGGATCATTCGCTACGCCTTCGAATTGGCTTTGCAGCCAGGGAGAAGAAAGAAGGTGACCTCCATCACCAAGTCCAACGCCCAACGGCACGGCATGGTCTTTTGGGATGAGGTCTTCCGAGCAGTGGCGGCTGACTATCCCAGTATTCAGGCCGAGTCCCAGCTGGTGGATGCGGCCTGTATGAACTTTGTGAGGAAGCCGGAATCCTTTGACGTGGTGGTTGCCTCCAACCTCTTTGGGGATATCCTCACCGATCTGGGGGCCATTATTGTGGGAGGGATGGGTCTGGCCCCCAGCGCCAACATCGACCCGAGCAGAAACCATCCGTCGATGTTTGAGCCCGTACACGGATCTGCTCCGGATATTGCAGGAAAGGGGGTGGCCAATCCGTTGGCCGCGATCCTCTCCGCCGCCATGATGCTGGAATTCCTGGGAGAGGCCCAATCCGCTTCCATGATTCGGAAAGCAGCGGCAGAGAATCTTGCGGGGGGCCGAGTGCGTACCCCTGATTTGGGAGGGTCTGCCAGCACGGCCCAGGTGGGAGACGATCTGGTGGCCTTGATCAGGTCTTTGAAAGGAGACGAGTAGAATGGCCCAGACGAAATCCATGGTGGTAACGAAGCCCGGCCACATGGAGATCCAGGAGTTCGAAATTCCCGCGATTGGCCCATCCGATCTGCTCCTGAAGGTCCAGATGGTCTCCATTTGCGGGAGTGATCCCAATCATTTTATGGGGCTTCAGGGCGATGAGGCCTTCCCTTTCATTTTAGGCCATGAGCTGGTGGGATTCGTGGAGGAGGTCGGAGCAGAAGCAGCCCAGGAGTACAGAGTGAGAAAGGGAGATCGGGTGGTGGTCGAGCCGTACATTCCTTGCCACAGATGCCCCTTCTGTATGACGGGCAACTACGCCTTGTGCGATCGCAGAAGGGTCTATGGATTCAGCGTGAGCGCCTCCGTCCCTCCCCACCTCTGGGGCGCATATGGGGAATTCATGTTTGTTGCTCCCGGCTCCATGGTCCATCGGATCTCTTCTGCCCCTCCTCCGGAGGCGGCTTGCCTCGCCTCCGTCATTGGCAATGGCATTCGCTGGGTTCGAACCAAAGGGAAGGTCAAACTGGGAGACAAGGTGGTCATCCTGGGTCCCGGGCGCAAGGACTGGCGAGTGTGGTCGCAGCCAAAGAATCGGGGGCAAGTCCCATCATCGTTACCGGGATGGGTAAAGATGTTCATAAGTTTGAACTGGCCAAGGAATTCGGGGCTGACTTTACCCTCAATGTGGAGAAGGAAGATCTGGAGAGGCGGATCAGGGAGCTGACGGGAGGGAGGATGGCCGACCTGGTGGTCGAATGCACGGGTCAACCGGAGTCGCTGCAATCCGCCTTTGGGCTGGTGCGGGCCATGGGGCGACTGGTAATCGCCGGGACCTTCAAGCAGAAGGAAGTACCGATCAAGCCGGACTGGATCGTCTTCCGGGAGCTGGAGGTGGTGGGAGGTCTCGGCCAGTCGCTGGATGTGGGGGATGCAGTGCGGATTATTGAATCCCGGAAGTATCCGATTGAGAAGATCATCACCCATAAGTTCCCGCTCGAGAAGGCATCGGAGGCGATGAAGTTTTTCATGGAGGCCCCACCCGGATCGATCCGGGTGGCATTGATTCCTTAGCGGGGGAGAGGGGCGGGGATATCATCGCGGATTCCATCGAGCTCATAGTGTAAGCCCACCGCTTGGATGCGGTCCTCATGCTTTCTTCCTGCGATGAGGCCGTTCCCGACCCTATGATGGCTGCTCGAAAGGTTCCAGCGCGCTTGTAGCCCGAAGATGCCCTTGGCTCCTGCCGGGGAGTTTCACTCATACCATCATCATTGCGGATCATCCCATGTGCCCGGGGTCCTATAAGACGTTCAAGGACACTACTCTGGTGGATATGTGGGAGTTCATGGGCCGGGCGAGGTGAGGCGAGGTCAAGCCGGAGGAGTTGGCGAAGATCGAGCGGCATGCCCTCCCCGGAGCAGGCAGCTTTGCCATGTCGGGGACAGCCAACAGCATGAGCTACCTCGCTGGAGGGCCTGCCCTTTCCCTGCCTGGATGTGGCACGCTCCATGCAGAGGATACGGTAAAGAGAGGATTGTCCACGAGTGGACCTTTCGGTGCTGACCGTGTCGGGAAAGACCTTGGGGGAGAATCTGGAGAGGGTAAAGGTCCCGGATGGAGAGGTGATTCGCCTCTTGAAAGGTTCGATTCACGAGGAAGGCGGCATCGAGGTGCTCAGGGGGAATTTAGCCCCGGTGGTAGCAGTGGTGAAGCAGAGTGGGGTAAAGCGGAAGATGATGGTTCACGAAGGGCCGGCCCGCGTTTTCCACTGTGTGGAGGATGCGGGCCAATGTCTGATGAAGGGAGAGGTGGAAAAGGAAGATCTCATCGTCCTGCCATATGAGGGACCCAAGGGGGGACCCGGGATGCGAAAGATGCATATGATGACCTCTGTCCCGGTGGTCCTGGGTCTGGATGAGTACTGCGGCTTCGTCATCGATGGTGCGCTTTTCGCGCGCCAGTCGTGGGTCCTGCATTGGCCGTATCTCGCCCGAGGCAATGGAAGGGGGCCCGATTGCTCTGGTGGAGGATAAAGACCTGAACCGGGTAAACATTCCCCGGTGTGATCTGACCTCCGAGGTGGGAGAGGAAGAGTTGGCAAGGAGAAGGAAGGCCTTCAAGCTACCGAGGAGCAAGGAAGCAGGGGTCCAAGGCAGGTATCCGCCATGGGCGGGCTCCGCTGCCCAAGGCGCGGTCCTAGGGAGGATCTCCCAAACGTGAGGAGATGTAGCCTAATTCCGTGGGCCTTGGCCCTAGGTTGCATTTGGTTGTTCCTTTCTTCCTGCGCCAGCTCGGAAAAGAAGGCTGTGCCGAGTGATGCCCAGATGCTTCTCCAGGCAGAGGAGCTATTGGCGGCAAAGAAGTATGAGAAGGCACAGACGCTGCTGAAAGACTTAATGTCTCAATATCCCGCGAGCGATTGGATACCGAGGGCCCAGCTCGACTTGGGAAGGGCCTACTATGAGGATAAGAAGTATTTGGAGGCTAAGGCGGAATACCAGAAGTTCTTGGAGCTCCACCCCCAGCACCAGCGTGTGGATGAAGCTCACTACTACCTGGGGCTCACCCACGATGCCGAGTTTCGCTCTGTGGATCGGGATTCATCTCCAGTTCAGCGGGCATTGATGGAGTTTCAGACGGTCCTGAAGGAGGCTCCGGACTCCCGATATGCCCCGGAAGCCAAGGAGAAGAGCAATATCTGCCGACAGAGACTGGCGGCACACGAGTTCTTTGTGGGAAGATTTTACTTCCGAAAAGGGAAGTATGATGCGGCCCTGGGTCGGTTTAAGTACTTGGTCAGCCATTACCCGGAGTCTGAGGTCGAGGAGGAAACGCTTTACTACCAGGGAGAATCCCTGTATCGGTTGGAGGATTCGGAGGGGGCGGGCTCTGTCTTTCTCCAATTGGTGGAGAGGTTTCCGAATTCCAAGTATGTGAGCAGGGCCCGTCGTCGATTGGCGGAATTGAAGGCCCCAGACGATTGATGCCGCAGAGACGATTCGTATGGTTGTTCCTCCTGCTGGGATGGGGGATTTGGATTGCCTCCTGTTCTGGGGGAGAGGAGTCGAAGGTAAATCAGGTCTTGGAATCTCGGCGCTTGGGGATGGAGAGGAAGGATGTCATCCTCTATATGTCCTCCATCTCCCCCCAATACAGAGAAGGGGAGAGGGATGCTGACCTCCTCCGCCGTGAGGCGATGGAAATGATGCGGGGTTGTGATTCGATCGAAATGAAGATCAGGGGCCGTGAGGTCTCGATTCAGGGCGATCGGGCCGAAGCGATTCAGAGTTATGAGATCCGGATCCATAGGGGAAGCCAGGTGGGATCGGCGCAGGGCAAAGAAAGGATTATCTTGGTGAAGGCGGCGGAAGGCTGGAGGATTGTCTCGGGGCTCTGAGAGAAATTCGGACGCCTTCTGCTGGAGGGAAGGAGGGATAGGGTGGATATTAGACAGGGCATCAAAAGGGCGACGGAGCTCTATCGGGAGAATCAGTATGAGGAGTCGGAAAAGCTGCTCTTAGCGCTGGTGAAGCAGGCACCAGAGTACGCCAACCTTCACAATATGCTCGGCGTCATCCACAGCCAACATAGCCAATTTAGTAAGGCCATTTACCATTTCCGGAAGGCCCTGAGCATAAACCCGAGCTACACCGAAGCCCAGCTCAATTTGGCCATCATCCTCGCTGACACCGGGGCCTATGAGCAGGCCCAAAGCGAATTCGGTAAGGCCTCGGAGAGAGAAATCGAATCCGCCTTCGACCTTTCCTCCGGGATGCGGACCAAGTTGGCCAATACCCATATGGAGCAGGGGAAAGCCTACATGGAGTTGGGACTGCACAAGGAGGCCACCGAAGAATACCAGAAAGCGATCAAACTCTGCCCCAACTTTGCCGATTTCCATAAATGGTTGGGGGTTAGTTATCGAGAGAGGGGGATGTACGATAAGGCAGAAGCGGCTTTTCGCAAGGCCCTCAGCATCAACCCTCATTACGCAGACGCCTACACCAATATCGGTCTGGTCTTCTTTCACCGGGGGGATCTGAATTCCGCAGTCCAGAACTGGGAGGAGGCCCTGCGGATCCATCCTCAGAGTAATGTGGCCCAAGTGTACCTGAAACTGGCGAAGGGGGAGAGGGGTTCCGAAATCGGGGAAAAGAAGGGGCCACGGGGATAGCCAAGAGATGGTCTCTTTGCTGGAGGCCTGATGGGAATCTCGCTCTTGCGGCAGGTGCGGGAGATCCTGGAGCGGAATGAATGTCGCCCGAAGAGGAGACTCGGGCAGAATTTTTTGATTGACCCGGATTTCTTCCGGCTCATCCTCGAGGTGTCCGCGCTTGAAAGCCAGGAGATGGTGGTCGAAATTGGACCGGGTCTGGGCATACTGACACGGGCACTCTGCGAGGCAGCCAGGACGGTTCTGGCCATCGAGATCGACGTCGGACTCTGTCGCATCCTGGAAAAAGAGATGGGCGATCTGCCCAACCTATATCTGGTCCGGGGAGATGCCCTGGGCTTCGATTTTGAGGCCTGGTTCAAGGCAAAGGGACAACGAGCAGGGGCCAAGGTAGTCGCCAATCTCCCCTATTATATCTCTACTCCTGTGCTCTTTCATCTCCTGGAGTATCGCCGTTTTTTTTCGGTTTGGATTTTGATGGTCCAGCGGGAAGTGGGTGAGCGGCTCATTGCAAATCCAGGGACGAAGCAGTACGGATCCCTTACCATTGCCCTTCGGCTCCATGCGGATCTGGATTGGATAGCCAGCGTACCCAAGGAGGCATTTTATCCTCGGCCTCAGGTCGACTCAGCACTCCTGAGGATCCGGATCCGACCTGAGCCGAGGGTGAAGATCGAGGATGAATCTTTATTTGCGAGCCTGGTTCGGTCCGCCTTTTCTCAGAGGAGAAAGATGCTGAGAAACGTCCTGCCGGGGCAGATCTGTCCGGGGCTGAAGAAGGAGGTTTGGGACAGGGTCTTTACGGATGCTGATATCTGTCCCCAGAGGCGGGGGGAGAGTTTGAGCATCGAGGAATTCGCCAGATTTGCCCACCATCTTCACGGGTGGCTCAAGAGGGAAGGATATGTTTCATATTGCCAAGGATGAAGAGATCAAGTCGGGTAAGGTCACGGATATCTATTTTGCCAGGACGGTCCAGATCCTGAAAGCCAAGGGGAGGAATCCCCGGGCCCGGGCGGAGATCATCCTGAAGGGATTTCCCCTGGGTTGGCAATGGGGCATCTTTGCAGGCCTGGACGAGGCGCTTCATCTATTGGAGGGCCTGCCCATCGATGTGGAAGCCATGGAGGAGGGCACCTGGTTCAATACCATGCAGCCTGTTATGGCGATCGAGGGGGACTATTTGGACTACGCCATCTATGAGACTGCCCTTTTGGGGATCCTTTGTCAGGCGTCGGGGGTGGCAACCAAGACGGCGCGATGCAAAAAGGCCGCTGGGGGAAAAGGGATCATCAGTTTTGGGGCCCGCCGTATGCATCCGGCTATTGCCCCCATGATCGACCGTTCTGCCTTTATTGGCGGCTGCGATGCGGTCTCCGTAATTGCCAGTGCCGAAGCAATTGGGGAGACCCCGATGGGAACCATGCCCCATGCCCTGATCCTGATGATGGGGGATGTGACTTCGGCGGCGAAAGCCTTCCATGAGGTCATAGATCCAAAGGTACACAGGGTGGTCCTGGTCGATACCTTCTGTGATGAGAAGGCGGAGTCTTTGAAGGTGGCGGAGAGCCTGGACAAGGACCTGTATGGGGTGCGACTCGATACCCCCTCCTCACGCCGCGGGGATATCTACAAGATCCTGCAAGAGGTGAGGTGGGAACTCGACTACCGGGGTTATCAGCACGTAAAACTTTTTGTGTCCGGGGGAATCGACGAGGGGGACATCCTAAAGCTGAGAGATATGGTAGATTCATTCGGGGTAGGGACCTCCATCAGCAATGCCCCGGTCCTGGATCTCGGGATGGACATCGTGGAGATCGATGGCCATCCAGCGGCGAAGCGGGGCAAGATGTCCGGGCGGAAGCGAGTCTGGAGGTGTCCGTCCTGTCGCCAGACGATCGTGCTTCCCTTCCATTCGGATCCCTCCCAATGCTCCTGCGGGCGGGAATTTCAGACCCTTCTCAAGCCGATGCTCCAAAACGGAAGACTGCTGGTCGATTTGCCCTCCCCCCGGCAGATTCGCGACTTGGTTTTGGCAGAGCTTCATTTCCTTACCTGACGGGCTGGGAGGGGAAGAGGTGAGCTATGGATCTGTCGGCTCTTGGCGAATTTGGACTCATCCATCGGATACGAGGGACCTCCACTCAGCGGTGGTCGAACATCCTGCTGGGGATTGGGGATGATGCGGCCGCGTTTGAGCCCAGCGAAGGATCCGTCATTTTGGCCACTACCGATCTCCTTTTGGAGGATATTCACTTTTTTCGGGAAATCCCCCCCTTCCATACCTTGGGCAGGAAGGCCCTGGCGGCGAATATCAGCGATATTGCAGCCATGGGAGGGACTCCTCGCCTCGCTTTCGTTTCCTTGGCCCTTTCTTCTCGGGAGAAAGTGGAATCCATCGATGCCCTCTATGCAGGAATGGAGGAGGAAGCGGAGGAATTCCAAGTTACGGTTGCAGGGGGTGACACCTCGCTCTCTCCAGGTCCTCTGCTCATAAGTGTCACGCTGCTGGGCGAGGCGAAGCAGCATGCGTGGATCAGACGATCGGGTGCCCAGGTGGGGGACAGTCTCATGGTTACAGGGTTTCTGGGAGCCTCGGCCGCCGGACTCGAGGCGATACGGGCAGCCATGGAGATTGATGCTGACAATCCCCGAGGTAAGCCCTCTCGACTCTGGAAAAGATTTGAGGACCTGAATCCCCTGCTCCAGAAGGCGATGCAGCAAGCAGTGGGCGCTCATTTTTTGCCAGTCCCCCGGGTGAAAGAGGGACAGCTCTTGGCGCGGGAGCGATGGGCCCATGCTATGATCGATTTGAGCGACGGGTTGGCTTCCGATCTGATGCATCTCTGCGAGGAGAGTGGGGTTGGAGCGAGGGTGTGGGAAATGGAGATTCCTCTGGCCCCCTGTGCGAGGGAGGCGTCCCGGGAGTTGGGCAAGGATGCCTTGTCCCTTGCCCTGGGAGGAGGCGAGGATTACGAGCTGCTTTTTGCCACCCCGAGCCCGGAGGCAGTAAAGAAAGCGTTTCGCCACGCTGGCTTGACTCCACTGACGACGATCGGCGAAATTGTGCCCAAATCGGAAAGGGTGACTCTCGTTCGGCCGGACGGGAGATCTTGCCCCCTGGCGGGGGGATTCGATCACTTCTTGGCCACGGGGGGATAATCCTTGGAACAAAGCGAGTTGCCCCCGGACGAGGGTTCCCGCAAATGAGGGAGAGATCAGCGTGCTTCGTACACGGCGTTTTTGTACCCAGGCTGGGGCGTGAAGAGGAGTACGGTCCGGCCAGCCGGAGGATTGGGGTTGCATCCTTGACATGCGGGAGGGTTTGAGATAATAAATTCGTTTCGTTTGTATCAAGGAATGATTCCGGGGACAGTTTCACATCGTTAGGCAAACCTAGCATTAGGCAAACTTAGCATTCGATTGGGAGAAATCCTACGCTTTGACCCCCCCCAGGTCGATTGGGGGGGAAAATCCTCCAGGTCGAAGAAAGGAGGCGCCGATGCGACGACATCCGGATATCAGGTCCGTCGTGCAAGTTACCTTGCAGAGGCTCTCTTTAGGCATGAAGGGGTTCGTTACCATCATTGCCCTTTCGGAAGCAGGGAAAATGAAGAAAATTACCTTGTCCAAGAGGTTATTCCACTCGATCATCACCCTCTTCGTGCTCCTACCCATTCTCTCCTGCTTGGTTTTCTTCAGAAATCTCGATTTCTCATATCGAAATGCCCGATTGGGTTATCTGGAAGAGCAGAACTCCTCTTTGAGCACCCGATTAGAGGGCCAGATGCAGCAAATTCAGCAATTAAAGAAGGAAATTGCCCAGCTCAAGGATTTCGAGACCAAGCTGCGGGCGATCTCTGGCCTGGAACCCTCCACGCAGCCAGTGGTTGGTACCGGGGACGGAGGAGTGAGGGCAGCAAGTATGGCAGCCACATGGAAGAAACCGAAAGAGAAATAGTCTGGGAGGCACCAGAGGATGGACCCCTTTTCTAAGGCTTTTCTAAGTCGGGTTCGGGCGATACCGGTCATGATCTTTTGCCAATCGCACCCCTGGTGGCAGTTCCGATTTCAATGGTAGCTTCATACTGGCGAGGATTCTGAGGCCATCAGCCATCGGATCCTTTTGAGAAATCCGTTTCCCGGTGACGCAGGTACCCAATGAGTGAATCGGGAAAGATGGGGGATGTAACGTTGTCTGATCTTGCTGAGGGTCTCTCTCCGCGCTCCTCCATGAATATCCTGCTGGTGGATGATGAGCCCCATGTACGCCAGACTCTGGCAGAGGCGCTGTCTCGGGATGGTTATCGGGTGACCTCTGCGGGCAGTGGCTTGGAGGCCCTGAGTCTGCTGCGAGAGAAAAGCTTTCAGATGTTGCTCGCGGACATCTCCATGCCCGGAATGAGCGGAATCGAACTCCTGGAGCTCGCCTACAAAATCCATCCGGACATGACCGTCGTGTTGATCACCGGATTTGGGGATGTGCAGATCGCCAAGAGTTGCCTACAGAAGGGGGCTTCGGACTTCATCACCAAGCCTGTCAACATCCGGGAGCTCCCGATCATTGTGGAAAGAAATCTGGAGAGGCGGCGTCTGGAAAGGGAGCGCCTCATGGAGAAGGGGGCTCAAATCCTCTTGGAGGCAATCCAAGCACTGGCGGCGGCGATCGACGCCAAGGATCCCGATACAGCAGGCCATTCTCACCGGGTTACCGAGCTTTCTCTCCTATTGGGGGATTCGCTCGATCTTTCTCGAGAAGAGCGCTATGCGCTGCAGTTGGCCGCCGAGATGCATGATGTCGGGAAGATCGGAACGCCAGAAGGGGTCCTCCACAAGCCTTCACAGCTGACAGCGGACGAGTGGGCCTCTATGCGTGCCCATCCCGTCAAGGGAGCCGAAATCGTCAGTCATATTGAGGAGCTGGGAGAGGTAGCCTCGATCATCCGCCACCATCATGAAAGGGTAGATGGACAGGGTTATCCGGACGGCCTGAAGGGAGAGGCCATACCGAGGTTGGCCAGGATTATTACGGTTGCCGATGCCTACGACATCATGACTACGGGACGAATCTACTGCCCCAAGAGACCCGAGGAGGAAGCGATTGGGGAGCTTTTAGGGGAAAGGGGAACCCAATTCGACTCGGAGTTGGTAGAGATCTTCATCGGGTCCCTGGAGATGAGGAGGGAAGTCGGAGACAGCGAAGAAGAAGGAGGGGATGAGAGGTGAGGGATTCATCCTTCTTCTCTCCCTTCGGGGACAGGCGAGATAGCCTTCTCGCGGCTCCACGTCCCCCCTTGGGCTCACATTCGACCCCAGCAAGCGAAGATATGGCCATGCAGAGGCTGTGTGATGTAGTGAGGGAGAAGCGAGGGGTAGACTTAGCCCTATATTCAGATAGCTATTTGAAGCGAAGGCTGGTGCTGCAACTGAAAAGCAAAGGCTGCGCTTCCCTGGAGGAGTTTGCAAAGCTGCTTTCATCAGATGTCCAGGAGATCGACCTTTTTCTGGAAAGCCTGATTGTGAGAGTGACGGAGTTCTTTCGATCTCCGGCCACCTTCGAGGCGCTGGAAAAAAGGATTTTTCCCGCCCTTCTGGCCCGAAAGCGGGCGGAATTCTCTCATGTCATTCGGTGTTGGAGCGCAGGTTGTTCCTCAGGGGAGGAGCCCTATTCGCTGGGCATCCTGATTCGGGAAGCCCTCAAGAAGGAAAAAGAGAGATTCTCCGCCCTGGTGTTCGCCACCGACATGGACCAAAAGAGCCTCACGATGGCCCGGCGGGGAGTATTCGAACGAAAAAAGTTGATGAGGGTGAGACAGGATTGGAAGGACGCCTATTTTGAAAAGGAAGGTGAGGGCTATAGGGTAAGGGAAGAGATCCGCAGGATCGTTATCTATCGCACCCACAACTTGCAGGATCCTCCCCCCTTTCGCAATTTGGATCTCATTCTCTTCAGGAATGTTCTTATCTATCTCAAGCCGGATCTGCAGCGGTCGCTTCTCATCACATTCCTGGAAATCCTGAACCCGGGAGGCTATCTGGTCTTGGGCCGAACGGAAGGGGGAGCTGGGGTCGTGCCTCCCCAATACGAGGTGATTGAGGCGGCGGAAAGGATCTATCGGCGTCCCCTGAGTGAAAACGAATTTCGTCCCCTGGGCAGTTCGTTTTCGAAGGTTTGACCTGGCGAGTGCGGGACGGTGCAACGTGGAGAACGGTATGCCTTGAGGATCAAGTTGGGGAACAGGATGAGGGGTGACAATCATTTCTCCAAGCGTGTTCATTCTGCAGAGGGACTGCTACGAATGAGATGGAAACATATGATTTCTCTTAGGGAGGGAGGATCATGAAGATTTCGATTGGAAACAAGATCATATTGGCCTTCTTGGCGGTCATTTTCACCGTAGTCCTGACCAATGGGATCGCCGTGGTGGCGATGAAGAACATCGCCCTCCGGGAATGGGTCAGCACTTCCTTGAGCGCCTCTTCTGCCTTGCTCATCGGGGCGATCCTCTCTCTTATCATCTCTCGTAGCATTACCCGAGAGCTTCGGAGTTTGCTCGCTGCTGCGAGAAGTATGGGGAGTGGGGACTTGACGCAGAACGTTTGGGTGAGGTCCCAGGATGAGATCGGAGAGTTGGCCGAGAGCTTCAATCAAATGCTCCTGAACCTCAGGGAGATTGTGAGGGAGATGCGCTCGGTGATCTCCACCGTCTCCCGATCTGCAGTGGAGTTGTCGAACTCCGCCCAAGAGATGAATGCGTCGACCGAGGAGATCGCAGCCACCGTCGAGCAGGTGGCGAAAGGGGCTGAGCAACAAGCCTCTCTGGTCGATCAGGCCTCCAAGCTGATGAGGGATCTGGCCAATTCGAGCAATGAGATTGCGACTCGGGCGCGGGCCGCAGCGGATGCTGCCTCGGAAGCAGGCTATTCGGCCCAAACTGGGAGTAAGGTGGTCCAGGAGGCCATGGAGAAGTTGAAAGGGGCCTTTGATGTGATGGACTCCTCGGCCAGAGGGGTGAAGGGCTTCTCCGAAAGAGTGGGCCAGGTAGGGACCATCGTGGATGTCATCACCAAGATCGCGCAGCAAACCCATCTTCTGGCTCTGAATGCCACCATTGAGGCGGCGAGGGCCGGGGAGTATGGCAAGGGATTTGCAGTGGTGGCTGAGGAGGTGAGAAAGCTGGCGGCGGAGGTAGCTGCCTCGGCCGAGAAGATCTCCGAGATCATCAAGGAGATCTGGGGGGAAAGTTCAAAGGTTCTCACCTCGATGGAAGTGGCCAGCAAGGAGGTGAACTCAGGGAAGGACCTCTTGGCATCCATTGCGAGGGCCCTGGAGGAGATTGTCCTGGTGGTGATCGATGAGGTGAAGAAGGTACAAGAGATCTCTCAACTTACTCAGCAGCAGACCAAGGGGGCGGACCAAATGGTGGTCACGATTGATGAGATCGCGAAGGTGGCCATAGACAACGCGGCCTTCTCTGAACAGACATCAGCGGCTACTATGGAGCAGACGGCGTCCATGGAGCAGATGGCCGATGCAGCCCAAAGGCTCTCCAGCTTGGGCAAGCAGCTCGACCAGAATATCGCGAGATTCAGGGTAGATGAACACGGCGCCTGACGAAAAGAGGATCCAGACGGACGGATCGTTAGAGGCGGCAGAAAGGGAGCGATTAGAACACCTTATCACCTTCCGGCTGCAAAGGGAGTGGTTCGCCCTCCGGGTGGAGGAGATCCGGGAGGTGGTCCAACGAGCCCCCCTCACCGCAGTACCCAATGCCCCGGAGCATATCCTGGGGATTATGAACTTGAGAGGCAAGGTCCTGACGGTCTTCGACCTGGATTCACTCTTGGGCCTGTCCTCCCCGCTGGAAAAAGAAAGGTCGCAGGTGCTCATCTTATCTCTTCCCGACCCGGAGATCGATCTCGGCTTTCTGGTGGACCAGGTAGCGCAGATCAGGGAGATCTCGCCGGATCATCTGCGAGGACTCTCAGCATCCAGCGCCACGGGCGAAAGAAAGGGAGCCTACTATCGAGGGGCCCTCTATTTTGGAGGAGCCGTCATCAATGTCCTCAATCCCATCCCTGTTATCTCTTCTCTGGTGCCCGAACTTGAGGAGGTATCCGGATGAGCATCAAAGTGCTGGTGGTGGATGATGCGATCTTCATGAGGAGCATGATTCGGGATATCTTCGCGCGATCCCCATTCGTGATTTCTGGGGAGGCCGAGAACGGCCTCGAGGCGGTGAGGATCTATAAAGAATTGTCGCCGGACATCACGACCATGGACATTGTGATGCCGGTGATGGATGGGATTTCTGCCCTGAAGGAGATCATCAAGTTTGATCCCCAGGCCAAGGTGATCATGTGTAGCGCCTTGGGCCAGGAGTCTCTCATTACCGAATCGATCGAGGCAGGGGCCAAGGATTTCATCGTAAAACCCTTCCAGCCCAATAAGGTGCTTCGGGTGGTGATATCGGTCCTGGGTCTTGATGAGAACTTCAGACCTCTCATCGGCTAATCAAGCGAACCCCGTAGGCCCCGCCCTTTGAGCCAGAGGCGGCGATTCCCAGTGCAAAAGGCATACATGTATGGATATGTCAAAATACTTGAAGCTGTTCATCAGTGAGTCGGAGGAGCATCTCCAGAAGGTTGATAACCTGCTGCTGGAACTGGAGAGAACCCCTGAGGAGAGATCCAAGGTGGACGAGCTCTTTCGAGAGGCCCACTCCATGAAGGGCATGTCCGCCTCGATGGGCTTCGTGCAGATTTCCACCCTCTCCCATCGGCTGGAGGATTTTTTAGATAAACTGCGAAAAGGAACCCTCTCGGTAACCAAAGGGACGGTTGATCTTCTCTTTGAGGGCTTTGATCTGCTGCGCAACTCCATTGAAGAGGTGAAAGAAAAGGGGATTTCCACGGTGGGTGGCTCCGCTTTCACGGAGAAGCTGCAGGGCTATCAGCAGGAAGGTCAGGGAACGGAGCGAGCTCCGTCCCCGATCTACGAAACACCGACGCCATCGCAGGCGACTTCGACCCCTCCCCCCCGGGGGGAAGAAGAAGACCAGATCCAACAGATCCAGAGATGGGCCAAAGAGAGAGGATTTCGTCTCTATTCCATCACGGTGAGAGTGGCAAGAGATGCAACTATGCCCAACGCCCGAGCTCTGGTGATCTGCAAGCGGGTCGGGGGCTTGGGAGAAATCCTCCAGATGTCTCCCACTCTGGAGGATCTACAGGGGGGTAATTTCAAGGGTGTTCTCTCCATATTGTTGGCATCCATGAGAGGGGCCGCGGAGATCCAGGGCACGATCTTGGCCCAGCCCGAGATAGAGTCGGCCTCGGTGAAGGAGGTCACCGGAGAACAGATGCCCTCGGGGCGAGAGGAGACGGCCCCATCTGTCTATCAGCAAAAGGCTCCTCCCGCTCCTTCTGCCGTTCCGCTTCAGATGAAAAAGAGCACTATGGTTAGGGTGGATACCCGGCTGTTGGACGATTTGATCGATATGGTGGGTGAGCTGGTAACCGTGAAAGGGAGCCTCATGGATTACAGCGCCCAGCTGGCCCCAGTCCGGTTGCGCGAAGATATCGATGAAGTCGACCACCTGGTGTCAGGCCTTTATCGACTGGCGATCAGGCTGCGCATGATGCCCTTGGATCTGGTGGCAGAGCGATTCCCGCGGGCGATTCGCGACCTGGCACGCTCCAAGGGGAAAGAGGTGATTTTCGAAATCATCGGGAAGGAGATCGAACTGGATCGAGCCATTCTGGAGGAGCTTCCGGATCCTCTTCTCCATATCTTCCGAAATTGCATCGATCACGGGATCGAGTTGCCAGAGGAACGAGCTCATAAGGGAAAGCCGCTGGCAGGAAGGCTGAAAATGGAGGCAACGAGGGAGCGTGAGCGCATCCTGATTCAAATCAGCGACGATGGCCGGGGGATGGATCCCGCCAGGATCAAAAGGGTAGCCCTGGAAAAGGGCATCATCACTCGCAGCCATTCTGAGACCCTGAACGATGAGGAGGCCTTGTACCTGATCACGGCCCCCGGATTCAGCACAGCGGAGGTGGTATCGGAGGTATCAGGGCGAGGGGTGGGGATGGATGTGGTAAGGAGTGTCATAGAATCCCTGGGAGGGAGCTTGTTGATCGACTCCCAGAGGGATGTGGGGACTACCATCAGCTTGAGGTTGCCCTTGACCTTGGCCATCATTCAGGTCCTGCTGGTAGGGGTAGGAAGAGAGAAGTATGCGATTCCGATCTCCCAGATCCATCGCACCCTCAATTTCTCCCCTGCCGACATCCGGACCTCTCAAGCGCAAGAATGGATCACCAGCGAGGAAGGACTCATCCCCCTATTCCGCTTGGGGTCCTTGCTGGGGATTTCAGACGGGAGAAGGGATCTTCAGGGGCCCATGAGGGGGATCTTGGTGGAGCGGCGAGGTCGCGCGATGGGGATGGTGGTGGACGATTTGCTGGGATATCGGGAAGCGGTAGTCAAGCCATTACGAGGACCGCTTCGGAAGGCGAAAGGCTATGCCGGTGCGACCATCATGGGGGACGGCTCCTTGGTCTTGATCCTGGATCTGAATACCCTCTAATTTCTCATCCAACTATGAATTCTTCTTTCCGTCCCTCTGCGAAACAGATAGATGCGCTGAAAGAGCTCAGCCATTTGGGCATGAACCATGCGACTTCTGCCCTCTCTCAGCTGCTGGGTCAACCCCTGACCCTCGCGGTCCCTGAGGTATCGATCTTGCCTCTTCCGGACATATCCCAGCATATTGGAGGGAAGAAGGAACTGGTGGCGGGCTTGTTCCTTAAAGTCCGGGGGATTGCCAAAGGAAATATCCTCATTCTGCTGCCTCGCAAGAGTGTCATTTCCATTATCCAGATGTTGACCGGCAGGAAAACTGCCCAAACCATGATCCTCTCCGAGGAAGACGCATCGGCCCTGAAGGAACTGGCCAACATCCTGGCTTCCGCCTATCTGACCGCCCTTAGCAATCTTTTGGGAATTCCCCTCATCCCATCCATTCCGGAGTTGGCCTTTGACATGGCCGGCGCGGTGGTAGAATACCTGGTCATCGAACTGGGCAAGATGGGTTCGGAGACGATAGCGGTGGAGACCCGGTTCGAGAATCGGGAAAACGAGGTTTCGGGTCGGCTCATTCTCTTTGTGGATCCGAAATCCACGCCCGCCTTTCTCAACTCCTCTCAATCTCACCTTTTGCGGAATGAATAAAATCCAAGTTCCTCTGGCAAGCTTCCGGCTGGCAAAGACCCCTGACATCTTGGCCTGTTATGGAGTTGGCTCCTGTGTGGTGGTGACGCTTTATGATCCAGAGCTCAAGCTGGCCGCGATGGCGCACGTCATGCTCCCGGGAAAGGGGGATGAAGGGAAGGACTGCCATGGGGCTAAGTATTCTGGTCAAGCCATTGAAGGCATGATCCAAGAGCTCCTACGTGGGGGGAGCTCACGAGAGCGATGGGTGGCCAAGATGGCAGGAGGTGCCCAGATGTTACGTTGGGTTCCCGCCCCTAAAGGGAGGCCTCCCGGACGGCAGAATGTGGAGGCCATTAGGAAGAAACTGAATCAGGAGAAAATTCCGGTAGTCGGCCAGGATGTGGGGAAGGACTTCGGGCGGAGTGTCGAGTTTTGCACTGCGTCCGGACAGATGCTGATTAGAACGAGTTCTGAGGGGTCCTGGGTGATTTAGAAGTGAAGCTCCCGTCCACCTGCCTGCCATCCTGTCCGCCAAGGGCGGGTGCAGGCAGGGCCCATTTTACCGTACCGAGCAAGCTCTGTGTAGAATGGAATCGCGGCGGTACCACCTGCCCTCAATCGCTTCTGCTGCCGCAGGAGCGTTTTTCTTGTGCGGCCAAGATCAACCCCGCCGGCCCAGTCATCATCATATCGCCAAATGGAGCTGGATAGAAGTGACTCAGACGGGTACGCCTCATGATATCCCGCTGGGGGCCTGTTACCGCAATGAGACTCGATTGGGATAGACCTGGAGGGCCCTTCAGATAGAAGGCCCCGTGTCCACCTGCCCGGAAGACATCCTCATCGGTCAGGTCTCCCTCTGCGAATTTCCTCAGATTCTCCTCTAAGGATTCTGGACTGAGGGCACGAGTGTGATGTTCGAGGAGTCCCAGGACCTCTGCATCCTGAACGAGTGCAGCCATGGTGTGGCTATTTCCCAGGTTGACACAGAGGATGGGTTGACTAAGGGATCTTGTGATTTCGGGGTCGGCCAGACATCCGCATATGGCGGCCAAGGAGGTATCCATGAGCAAGGGCTGGGCATGATTCAGTTGCTCCAGAGATGCTTTGGCCGCCGCTTGCATGCGCAGATGAGAGGAAGGGATCTCCTCAGGCAGGAAGGCAAAGTGGGTGGGTCGGGGATCCCCCTTCAGCTTTTCCTTCATCCCTTGGATCCGAGAATATCGATTGCTCATCCCGGGAGGGGAAACTCCGTGATCCTGCACTGCGATGGCCGCTATCTCTGTTTGGCCCAGATCGATGTCCCAAGGGGATAGCAGTGCAGCCAGGGTGGTGAAATCGATCTCTTTCAAGGTGAGGTGCTCTCCCGAAAAGCCGGGGGGGACCTTCTCGACGATTTGGATCCCCATTGCTTTCACCTCCTCCAGGTCATTGCGGAGACTGAGGGCCGCCTCCCGGGTCATGAAGACCGAGAACCCGGAGCGAATATGGGCCGTGAGGGCAGAGATGAGACCGCCTCCCCCGATGATCGACCCATCGAGAAACATGTCCCGCTTATAGGCCAGCAGGGGCTTCAGCCTTTCCCGATAAAGGACGGCCGGAGAAGGAAGGACCAGTTTCGGGCAGTTCTCCGGCACTGCCCTGCTATCATAGAGCAAGATATCTTGGGTTCCCATTCCAATATCGATGGCTAAGATTCTCAGTCGCTCACCTCTTGGCAGAGAATGCGAGAATGAGAGGAGTGGTGAGGAGGCTCAAGAGGGTGCTCGCCAGGATGACCGAGGCCACCACCTCGGGATTCCTCTCATACCTCTGGGCCAGGATGAAATTGATGATGGCGGAAGGCATGGAGGAAGAAAGGAGGATGACGGAGCGGGTCGCCCCTTGAATTGGAAAGAGAGAGACAATGAGGAAAGCGAGCCCAAATCCTATGCCGACCCGTAGGGCCGCGCCGACCAATGCCAAGAGGGGCGATTGGATCTTTGTATGGTGGAGCCGGTAACCCAGGCTGAGGAGCATGAGAGGAATAGCTGCTCCCCCGAGGATCTCAAATGGCTTGATCAGGGCGGGATTCACCGGGACTCGGAAGGCCCCCAAGAGAATTCCCAGGGTGGCCGCATAGATCAGGGGAAGGCGAAAAGCCTCGCTCAGGTGCCCCCCCTGCGAGACGATCATGACTCCTAAAGAATAGCTGAGAGAGGCGGAGATCACATAGAATAGGACGGCGCGCGTGAGCCCCTCCTGCCCAAAAGCGAGCAGGGTCAACGGCAGGGCCATGTTCCCCGCGTTCATAAACATGACGGGCAAGTAAAGACCTCGGCACTCCCGGTGGGATACGCGCAGGAAAAGCCAGACGGCCAGGCCGCATCCCGAGGTGACCGTGAGCACCGATAGGGCGATGGTGATGAAATCGGCCATGATGATCTGGTTCTTGAGGAGGGACGAGAAGACGAGGCAGGGAGTTGTAATGTAGAGGATGATCTCGCTCACCTCTCCCAGATTGATCTTCTTGAACTTGGCAAATAGCCAGCCCAAGGCAATGATGAAAAAGACCGGGAAAACAGTAGCTATGATCATCTCAGAGTGAGTTTCCTATTTCTCTAAATCCTGTAGTTGCTTCTTGGCCTCCTCCGCCAAGGGGGACCGAGGATCTGATTCGATCAACTTCTTGAGCGCTGCGATGGCTTTTTCCTTATCTCCCTTCTTTGAATAGGCCCCTGCCAGATCCAGGTAAAGGCCGGTCTGCCGCTCGTTGATCTTCAAGGCCTTCTCCCATTCCTCGATTGCTTTTTCCGTCTGCCCCGACAGCTGATAGGCCCTTCCTAATCCGGCGTGGGCGACCTCGGAATCCGGCTTCACCGCCAGGGCCCTTTTGTACTCCTCCTTGGCGGAATCAATATTGCCCAGTTGGATATAAGCCTGGGCCAGATTGAGGTGGGCAGAATAAGAGCGCCGATAGTCCGGATTGGCCAATGCCGCCTTGAATTCCGCAATTGCCTCTGGCCATCGCTCCCCCTTCGCATAGATGTAGCCCAGGTTGTTATGGGCCTCCGAGTTCTTGGGATCAAAATGGAGAGCCCTTTTCAGCGAATCGATCGCAGGCCCATCCTGGCCATCCAAGGAATACGCTGTTCCCAAGCTGAAATGAAAGCTGGGATCAGTGGGATCGACATCCAGGGCCTTGCGGAATTGGGAGATAGCTTCTTTATAGTTTTCGTTTTCCAGGTAAAAGATCCCCATTTTGTAATATGCATCCGCCCGTTGCATTTTCTTCATTTGGGCGTTCTTCTGAGCACAGCCAACCCCAATGGCCAAGACCACCAGAAGCACCAACCATAGCCTATTCCATTGCCATCGCATCGTCGATCCTCCTTGTTATGGGGTCCTACAACAGCATGGTGTGGGGGAAGAAGTGGCCGGGGAGAGTTGAAGGAAGGGGATTTCACAGGTCCTCTCCCTTCTTGGGGCCTCGGCTACAGAGATTGATATCTTCGCACCGCCCGACTATGTTCTGCCCAGGTGGACGAAAAATGGTGGCTCCCATTTCCCCTGGACACAAAATAGAGATAAGGAGAAGCAGCGGGCTCCAAGGCGGCCTCGATGGAGGTGGTTCCCGGGTTGCAAATGGGGCCGGGGGGAAGCCCAGGATGAATATAGGTGTTATAGGCGGATCGAAAGGACAGATCCCGCCGGGCCAGTCTCTTCCTTTGGCCGCGTTCCTTCCAGAGGGCATAGATGACGGTAGGATCACATTGCAAGGGCATACGAATCTTCAATCGACGGTGAAAGACGGAAGAGACGAGGAATCGTTCGTCCCCCCGGGGGGTCTCCGCTTCGATGAGGGAAGCCAAGGTGACTGCCTGATGGCGGCTCATCGCCAACTGCCTAGCCCGCCTTTCCTGCGCGGGGGTAAATGCCTGGAGGAAGCGGAGAACCATCCGATCGAGGATCTCCTCTTCCTGCATCCCTTTCACCAAAAAATAGGTATCAGGGAACAGGTAGCCCTCCAAGCTGTGGGACTCCATGCCGTATCGCCGCAGGATCTCTTTGTCATGGCAAAGGCGAAGAAACCTCGCCCGATCTGCCAGGCCTTGTGAATGAAGTTGCTCGGCGACCTCTCGAATCGTGAAGCCCTCGGGAAAGGTGACCTTGTAGTGAAAGATCTCTCCCCGCTCCATTTTTCCCAAGATCTCCAAAAAGGACATTCCCGGGGTGAAGGCGTATTCCCCCGCCTTCAATTGGGTCGCAGAGCCGCTCAGAAAGGCGGCGACCACAAAGGGCCAGGGGCTCCGGATGATTCCTTCTTGCTGGAGGATACGGGCAATCTGCATCAGCCCCGAGTGGGGTTCGACCTTAACTATCTGGCTTTGCTCCTCGACCCTAGCCCCTTTGCCCCGGGAGGCGGAATAAAGAGAAACTGCCACAGCGCTGAGGACCAATAAAGTCAAGAAGAAAACCAGCCAGAATCGATTCAGAATCTTCCTCGACCGCTTTTCCAATGCCTTGATCACCTCTGGTGGATCGGGTCTTCCCCAGTCCGCCGGGAAAGGCTGTCCAGGTAGGACTGCAGAATCAGAATGGCCGAAATCCGATCGAGGGAATCCCGGCCCCTCCGGGAACGCTTGACTCCGGATTCGATGAGGGTCCTCTTGGCGGCAACCGTGGTGAGGCGTTCATCCCACGCCCTTACCGGCAGTCCGAACTGCCTTTTCAGTTCCTGCACAAATGCCAGGGCCTTTTCTGCCTGGGTGCCCAAACTCCCGTTCATATTCTTGGGCAAACCGACTACGATCTCGTCCACCTCCTGCTGGCGGATGATCTCCCCCAGGACGATCATGCAATTCCGCCGGTCCTTGCCCTTCATGGTGTCAAGTCCCCGGGCAAGGAGCTTGTGGTCATCGCTAATGGCGAGCCCGATTTGGGCCTCGCCCAGATCCAGTGCTAAGGTCTTTCCCATCTTCTTCCTGTTTACGAAGATCCTTTGCAGCGCTGCTGCAGGTAGCTTCCGCGTTGAGTCGTTTGATAGCATGAATTCAAAGGATCTGTCAAGCGAAGGAGGCGAAATCGAATACTTGACAGAGGTCACGGACGGGGATGGAAGGGAATTGGATCACCGCCGTGGGACGCAGGTTTGGATCGGCCGCCCAGAAGTTCTTCGCCGTCCGCACCCAGGGGTTGCAGTTGCGTCATGATCCTAGCACAAGGGTAGAATCCCTACGAGAATGCCCTCTCCTCCTCCAGCGTGGCGGCCCTGATGGGGGGGTGAAGATGCCCCACCGTGGTTCAATCGATATTTCTTCCCCGGCAGTGATGAATGGCATCGTCTACATGGGATCCCAGGACGGAAGGCCCCATGACTTGGATCCGGTTACCGGGGATTTCAAAGGGAGCTATGCTGCGGGCGCCAATATCTACGCACCACCCGCCGTGGCCCATCCCACGGTCTGTATGGGATCTGACGACAAGAAACTTTACGCTTTGGATGCCAGCCTTGGCGCCCTCAAATGGATCCACAACGCAGGTACGAGCATTTCTTCTTCCCCTGCGTTGGTCAAGGGCGCCCTCTATGCAGGGTCGTGAGGCGCCCAACTTCATACCGTCGATGCTCTCTCCGGCGCCGGCTTATGGAGTTTCAACACGCCCAATGAAATCAGACCCTCTCCGACTGTGGTCAATGGGGTGGTGCATGTCAGCTCCAGCGATGGATTACATGCCTTCGGCCTTGACCCAGAGGGAATGTTTGGGAGCATCATCCCCTGTCCTGACCCGGCCCGCCTGGTCCCCGGGGTGGGGCCTGAAGCCACGGATCTGGTGGACACTTGTCAGGTGGGCGGGGCGACTGCGAGCAGACGCAACCTCCCCCACCCGCAATCTCGAGTTCTCCACCCCAGGCAGGGTCGCACCCCCCCTGCCTGGGGGTAATTCTCTCATCTCATGGGAGATGCCAAAAGAGAAAGGGCCGGTGTCCTTTGAGGGTCCCCGGCCCACACCAGCTTGAGTTCGACTGCCCTGTGTTACAATGCGTCTTTGTCCCTCTCCCCGGTCCGAATCCTCATCGCCTCCTCCACTGGCAGGACAAAGATCTTCCCATCCCCAATGGTGCCGGTTCGAGCTGTTTTCTGTATGACCTCCACCACTTGATCCACCTTCTCCTCCTCGACAACGATCTGGATCAGGATCTTGGGGACGAAGTCGATGCTGTACTCGGCCCCGCGATAGATCTCGGTGTGGCCCTTTTGGCGGCCGAACCCCCTCACTTCGAGGATCGTCATCCCGGTGATGTGGATGTCACTTAAGGCGGACTTGACCTCCTCCAACTTGAAGGGCTTGATAATCGCTTCGATCTTTTTCATGCTCGATCACTCCTCCCTTTCGGGCAGTAAGCAGTAAGAGGGAAATCAGAAGGAATAGCCAGTTTCGCTATGCTGCGAGAGATCCAGGCCGGTTTCCTCCTCCTCCTCCGGCACCCTGAGTCCCGTAAACAAGGAAATGCCCTTCAAAATGATGAGGGTGAGGATAAAGGAATAGGCCATGGTAACGACGACCGCCAGGGCCTGGATGCCCAGAAGGGAGGGATTTCCAAAGAAGAGGCCATTGGCACCCAGAGGGTTGATCGCCTTTTGGGCGAAGAGGCCGGTCGCCAATGCTCCCCAGGTTCCACCCACCCCGTGGATCCCTACCACGTCCAGGGAATCATCATAGCCTAATTTCCATTTTAAGACGATGGCCCAGTAGCATAGAATGCCTGCTCCGATCCCGATGAGAATGGCAGCAATGGGGCCTACGAAGCCCGACGCGGGCGTGATAGCCACCAGGCCGGCGACACCTCCACTGGCGGACCCGAGAGTGGTAGGCTTCCCCCGATGCATCCACTCCACAACAGTCCAAACCAGGGATGCGGTCGCCG
Organism: uncultured Methylomirabilota bacterium; assembly: GCA_963718295.1. Taxonomy (GTDB): domain Bacteria; phylum Methylomirabilota; class Methylomirabilia; order CAVQYV01; family CAVQYV01; genus CAVQYV01. The sequence continues at coordinate 53,757 of CAVQYV010000004.1, forward strand.
CTGCGATGTGGGTGACCACGAAGGCGCTGGTTGCCAAAGTCCCGGCCGTGAGGGCGGATCCGGCATTGAATCCGAACCAGCCAAACCAGAGCATGCCTGCACCCAGGATCGTAAGGGGGAGGTTGTGAGGTACCATCGGCTCCTCCCCTAACCCCTTCCTCTTGCCCATGACTAGCGCGGCGGCCAATGCGGCAATGCCGGAGCTGATATGTACCACGGTGCCTCCAGCGAAGTCGAGGGCCCCCAGATTGCGAATCCACCCTCCCACTCCCCACACCCAGTGGGCAATGGGGTTATAGACCAACGTGGTCCACAAGACGATGAATATCAGAAAGGCCTTGAATTTCATGCGCTCTGCAATGGCCCCGGTGATCAAGGCGGGGGTGATGATGGCAAACATCGCCTGGTAAATCATGAATGCCAGGTGGGGGATGGTTCCAGCATAATCTGCGTTGGGATCCAGACCCACCCCCTTCAGCCCAAACCACTGGAGGCCTCCAATGAGATGGCCGATATCGGGGCCAAAGGAAAGGCTGTATCCGTAGAGGACCCACAGGAGGGTGACCAGGCCAATAATTACGAAGCTCTGCATGATCGTTCCCAGGACATTCTTGCTTCGCACCATACCCCCATAAAAGAGCGCAAGCCCGGGAGTCATCAACATGACTAAAGCTGCGGAGACGAGCATAAAGCTGGTATCTCCAGGGTTGATCATTTCTCATACCTCCTTGTTCTACTGGAATGGGGCGATTACTGGGGAGAGGAAGCAAGTTGTATTCCAAGTGAACGGAGGTAATAAAACTAAATACTTAGGCGATCTGTGCAGGGATGGGTCGCGTTCGAGCATACAAAAATGTATGGTAATGCAGTCAGTGATCCGATTAAGTTTTACAAGTTTGTAGTATCCGGGCGAGCCTTCCCTCTCGGAGAGAGCAATAGCTCCCAGGAGGGAAGATCATGGGGGGGGGTGGGGGCATTCAGGAGGACTCTTTGGTAGTTCTCCTGCGCCACCTGCGAAGATCTCGCTTCCAGTCAGGGAGCTTGTCCTGCCTTCGACGGGGGGGGGGGAGAAAGGGCTGAAGGCCGAGATCCGACAAAGGGAAAGGTGAGGCAGGGATCTGCTGTTTCTCTTCCTTTGTCGGCCTGTGAATCTTCACTTTGGAGAGGGGAGGGCCCGAGAGATGCCGGGGAAGAAGGGAATCCACCAGAAAAATGAGCTCATTGGCGCGGTAAAAGGGGATGCCATCCTGATGGGCCTTGAGGGCGTGGATCTCCAGCAAGACCGGCTCGGGATCCCGTCGCCTCCCGATGCGCAGGGCCAGTTCTTTGGTGGCGGCCAGGTGGACATACTGTCGGCCCATGGGTCTGAGTCCTTGTTCCAGGATCACGGGGTAGGTCCTTCTGCGGGTCGCATGATAGAGGATCCTGGGTGGCTCGACTCTCTCATATTGGATCGAGACGGGAAGGGAGTCGCCGTATGCGGCGCGGATGCGGCTGCCATCGATCTCGAGGCGCGCCCGATCCGAGGTCAGGAGGATCTCCCGCAGATGATCCTGCCGCACAAACGACCATCCCTCCTCCTCATGGAGGGCCTGGATCAATTCTTTGATGGAGACATACCCCGCTGAATCTAACACCAACCCGTATTCATCGGGGCGATGCCTCAAGACGTATAACAGGAACTTGCTGAGACGCTCCCGGGCATGTTTGTCCATAGCTGTCCATTCCCTGCGTCCAGATTAAAGGCAACGGGGTGAAAAGTCAATCATCGGTGCATACAAGTGCATGCGAGCAAATAGAGATCCATCCCTCACCGGACGATATCTGATTGACTTTCCTCACCTTCCTACATTATATAGGCGTAACTTCACGAGATGCTACCAACATAGAAATGATAATAGGCCTGGAAAATCCCTTGGAGTTGGAGACGATCATTTTCGATTTCGACGGCACCCTGGCCCATCTCAATATCGATTTCGGTGAGATGAAGAGACAGGTCCTGCTCCTTTTCCCCGAGTTCGGGCTGGATTCGACCTTGGCGGAAGGCACTTATGTGCTGGAGGGAATCGGAGCGGCCATGGAGGCCCTGAAGGCTCAGGGAAGGGAGGGGAGAGCTACTGAGTTCAACCGCAGGGCGGAAGAGATCCTTTTGTCGATAGAGGCGGAGGCAGCAAAGGAGAGCTTCCTCTTGGATGGGATTCCACAGACCCTGCGCGATTTGAAGGCCCGGGGCCTGCATCTTGGGATTATCACCCGCAATTCAGGTCAGGCAGTGAGGTACATCCTGACGAGGGACAGCCTGACCTACGATGTGCTGCTCTCTCGCGAAGATGTGGGGCGGGCGAGGGTGAAGCCCAATCCGGAGCACCTCCAAGAGGCCCTCCATATACTGCAGGGGACGCCCGCCACCTGCCTCATGGTGGGGGATCACCCTCTGGATATCCAGGTGGCCAAGAGAGTGGGGGCTCATTCGGCCGGGGTCCTCACGGGTCGACACCGGACCCGTGACTTCGAGGAGGCCAAGGCGGACCTGATCTTGGAGAGCGTGAAGGAGCTGCCTTCCCTTTTCGATCGATCATCGCTGAGGACCAAGGCATGACCGACAGAGAACCCGTCTTTCCCGTGGGAAAGCTGCCGAACGAGCATTTGCAAAGCCTCCTGGATCGATATATCCTTACCGGTGAGCGTGTGATCATGGGGCCGAAGATCGGGGAGGATGCAGCGGTTGTGGATGGAGGCGATCGATACTTGGTCCTGAAGACCGACCCCATCACCTTCGTGGCCGAAGACATCGGCTGGTATGTGATTCAGATCAATGCCAATGACCTGGCCACCCGGGGCGCGAAGCCCCAATGGTTTCTGGTTACGCTCCTGCTCCCAGAAGGAGGCGCATCCCTTTCATCGGTCGAGGGGGTATTCGCCCAGATCTCTCAGGCCTGTGAATCCCTGGGGATTAGCTGGGTGGGAGGCCATACCGAGATCACCCATGGGCTCGAACGGCCCATTGTAGTGGGATTCATGGTGGGCGAGGTGGCCAAAGAGAGACTGATCATCACCGCGGGGGCCCGGGCGGGAGACGATGTCATCTTGACCAAAGGCATCGCTATCGAGGCGACTTCCATCATCGCCCGGGAACGGGCAGATCTGCTGCGGAGGAAGGGCTATGGGGAGGAATTCCTGATCCGCTGTAGAGACTTTCTGTACCATCCGGGGATCAGTATCGTCAAGGAAGCAGGGATTGCCATCGAGGCAGCCTCTATCCACTCCATGCACGATCCCACGGAGGGAGGTCTGGCCAATGGGCTCTACGAGCTGGCATGGGCCGCAAATGTGGGCCTTTGGGTGGAGCTGGACTCGATCGGGATCTACCCCGAGACCCTCGCCCTGTGCCAGGAATTCTCCCTTGACCCGATGGGCCTCATTGCCTCTGGGGCCTTGTTGTTGACCCTGTCCCCTGCCGAGACTTCAGGCCTGTTGCAGGGCCTCGCCCGGGAGGGGATAGGGGCTTCTCTCATTGGGAAGGTTGTCACGCGGGAAGAAGGGATCAAGGTGAAGAAAGGGGGAAAGGGAGCGGGGGATCTGCCCTACTTTTCGAGGGACGAGATCACTAAGGTCTTTGCCGGCGAACGAAACTCGCCATGACCCCGGTTGAGAGAGATCCGCGGCCGAAAGGGTCCGGCAGAATTCAGCAAACAACCGTTTAGAGAGGAGAGAATGATGCATCCATTTCTGGAAAGACTTTCTCGCGGCCCGATGGCCTCCAGTGGAGCTGTGGGCACCATGCTCCAGGCGAAAGGACTACCTCCGGTGACGACTCTGGAGGAATACAACCTCTCTCATCCGGAGGCGGTGGCCGAGATCCATCGAGCCTATTGGGAGGCCGGGGCAGAGATGGTGGGCACCAACACCTTTGGGGCCAATCCCCTGAAGCTGAAAAAGGCGAATCTGGCGGATAGGGCCTATGATCTGAATTTCCAAGGAGCCCGGATCGCCCGCGAGGCGTCTCCCGAGGAGGTCTTTGTCTTTGCCGCCCTGGGTCCCAGCGGGGAATTCCTGACTCCCTTGGGAGATATCACGCCAGAGCAGATGTACGAGGCCTATAAGAGCGTGATCCTGGCAGTGGCCGAGGGAGGGGTGGATATCCTATCGCTGAGGACCTTCACCGACCTGGACGAGATGAGGATCGCGATCCGGGCCGCCAAAGAGAATTCCCGACTGCCGATCATCGCCACCATGACCTTCGATTTGGGGCAGAAGGGCTTTCGCACCATGATGGGAGTGGATGTGGAGGCCGCCCTGAAGGGCATGATCGGAGCGGGGGCAGATGTGATTGGCTCCAATTGTGGCCGGGGCATGGAGGAGATGGTGCCCCTCATGAAAGAGATGAGGGCCCATTTCGACGGCCATCTCACCGCCCAACCCAATGCCGGCCTTCCTCAGCTGATCGACGGAAAGGCCAGATACACCCAGTTGCCAGAGGAGTTTGCCTCCTGGGTACCGGCTCTGTTAGAGACGGGGGTTGCCATTATCGGGGGCTGTTGCGGTACCACGCCTGCCCATACCCGGAAGGTGGCCGAGACCCTTCGGAAGCGATAGGGATTGGGCCGGCGAGCCCAGGGGCGGCGGTCCGCAGAAATCGGCTCGGAAGGGAATCCATTTGAGCCCTCCTGCATCAAATCGTAAGGAGATAGGGTTCTCCTTGCAGCTTTCTGGAACACATGACCTAATAGACAATGCTCCGGGTTTCAAAAAGCCTGAGGAGGGGAGGGTGTGATGAAGAAAATTCGGTTTCTGAGCCTGTTGGCGATCCTGGCTCTGATCGTGCTGCCTGTCAACCCGGGTAAAGATATGACCGGGACCGATACGGCCTACGCCCAGTCCAGTATCAAATTAGCGGTTTTGGGGAAGGTATCGAAGGAGCAGTCGGCCCGCCGCTTTGAATATCTCTTTCCCCAGCTGACCCAGAATTTCGGGGAGGCCTTCTCCCGAGACGGCCGGTTCGATCTGATTCCGGCCGAAGACCTGGATCGAGCGTTGACCCGCTCTGGAATCACAAGGGAAAAGATCAACCCCGATGATGCTACCCAGATGAGGAAGATCGGCAAGGAAGTTGGCGCGGATCTAATCTTCGTCAGCTACTACTATGAGATGGGTGGGCATGGCATGCCCATGCATTCCAACAATGTCCTTATGCTGGTGTGGGTGAACGAAGAGAAGATGGTGAAGATTGACAGGGACTACAGCCTGATCCTCTCCGACAAGGAGTTGACCTCCAGCGATGAGATGGGGTTCAAGGATCTCATGAAAAAGGCGGAGCCAATACGCTGAGGCGGGTGTTCCCTTCTTTTGATAGACCTCGGGCACCGGAACGGAGGGGTCAGGCCATTCCGGTGCCCTTTTCTTTTGCGGCAGGAGGCTGCTTCTGGCCTATCAACAGGAAAATGAGGGGAACCAGGCGGCGGGTGCAGATGATGTGGAGGGGTGCTTGCAGAAAGAGGCGACTCATGGAATCGAGTGCCTGAACCTCTAATTCTGCGCCCTCCGCCAGCCTTAAGAGCCAGTTGAGTGGTCGGCGCAGAGACTTGGGAAAGAGGAGGTCTACGAGAAATAAACTGCCGCCCGGCTTAAGCACCCTCTGAATCTCGGTCAAGGCCCGATCGGGGTGGGGGCAATGGTGGAGGGTGAACGTGCTCATGGCCTGGTCGAAGAAGGAATCTGGCCAGGGGAGTTGCTCAGCATTCCCCACTTTTAGGTCCATCCTCGACGAATCGGGGAGTTTCCTTCGAGCCACCTCGATCATCTGGGGAGACAGGTCCAGTCCGGCCACGAATCCGCTCCTCACCCAGCGGGCCAGATAGCGGATTCCCTCCCCGGTTCCGCAGCCCACATCCAGGACGAAGGCATCCTCCGCGGGCCGCATCGCCCGGACGACTCTCTTCTGTACCGCTCGGATATGGCGACTGAGGAAGGATTGATCGTATTCCTCTGCCCAGCGGTCAAAGCAAGCGAGGGCATCACCTTGCATCCGCCTCGCCCGGCTCGGTTCTTCACCTGCAATCATGTTAGCCTCTGGACGTCCAGCTCCTTTCGCCGCCATGGAGTCTCGCTCATCAGATTCGTCGACGGGCATCATGGGGGAAGTCACTCGAGGAAACTCCCCAGGTTCAACCTGCGATGATGTGATCGAGGGAACTGGGGTTTCTTGCATAAGGAAAAACCCGGGGGCGATGGGTGCTTCAATGGGTGCCTCATGGAGCATTGCCGACTTCACGGACCCTCAAGGTCCCCTGCACTGGCCAGATGTTATGCCCCCCCCACTTTCCGTATGGAGAAACATCTGCAAGTGGTCACGGTCGATTCTGGCCTTAGGGTTTTTGAGGGTGGGATGGCCCGCGATGGATGCCGTGCCTTTCCAGTATTCGATAAAGGGTCCGGCGGTCGATGTCCAGGATCTCTGCGGCCCGCGAGGCGTTCTGCCCCACCGCGGCGAGCACTTCGAGGACATATTCCTTCTCCTTCTCGGCCAGGCTCAGGAAGTGGTAGGAAGCGGCGGCCGGAAGGTTGGGGCTCTTCTGGCCCTGTCGGATCTCATCTGGGAGGTCCTCCGAGGTGAGGATTCCGCTGGAATTCAAGGCGATGGCTCGCTCGATGGCGTTTTCCAGCTCACGTACATTGCCCGGCCAGTCATAGCGGCTCAGCACCGGGTAGACAGATTCGTGGATGGCGATGGTCTTCGAAGAGGAGGCGGCATAGTGACGGACAAAGTAATCCATCAGAAGAGGGATGTCTCCCCGCCGCTCGCGGAGCGGGGGAAGGGTGATGGTGACGACCTTGAGGCGGTAGAACAGATCCTCGCGAAAGGCACGGGCCCGGACCAGCTCCGCAAGGGGTTGGTTGGTGGCGGCGATGATGCGAACATCCACATGAATGGGCTCGGTCGAACCCACCCGAAGCACCTCGCGTTCCTCCAGCGCCCGGAGGAGCTTCATCTGAAGGGCAGGCGTGGTGTTGGAGATCTCGTCCAGAAAGCAAGTTCCGCCCTGGGCGGCCTCGAAGATGCCCATCTTGTTCCCGGCAGCACCCGTAAAAGCACCTTTGACATAGCCGAAAAGCTCACTCTCGAGCAGAGTCTCCGACAAAGCGCCGCAGTTGATCGCCTTGAAAGGGGCAGCATTGCGAGGACTGATCTTGTGAACCAGGCGCGCCACCATCTCCTTGCCCGTTCCACTCTCCCCTTCGATCAGCACCGTGGTCGGTAACAGTCCCACCCGGGCGATGAGCTTATAGACCTCCACCATCTCCGGACTACGGCCGATGACTTCGGTCTCGGCATGGCTCTTCTCCACCGCCGATCGCAGCTTCCGGTTCTCCCGTTTGAGGGCAACCTGTTCCAAAGCCCTTCTCACTACCAGCCGCACGTGATCGAGCTTGAAGGGCTTACTCAGATAGTCGTAGGCACCCTTTTGGATAGCGTCGATCGCAGTCTCCATAGATGCGAATGCCGTCATGACGATGACGGGGATCTCTTTTCCCCCGGAGCGGACCGCCCCTAAAACCTTCATCCCATCCACCTCGCGCATGCGGAGATCTGTCAGCACGATGTCCAGGTTCTCGGAGGAGATAACCTGAAGGGCCTGTGCGCCGCCCATCGCCCGCCGAACGATATATCCTTCCCTCTCCAGCACCTCTGATAGGGATTCGAGGGCAGAACGATCGTCATCGACCACTAAGATCCTGGGACGGCTTTCTTGGATCATTCTGATCCCAGCGCCTCCTTGGCCAGCATTGCTAATGAATTCTGACCCTTTATCCGGCATCTCCGAGATGAGGATCGTGAAGGTGGTCCCCGTTCCATGCTGGCTGACGACTGAGATACGTCCGCCGTGACGAGTCACGATCTCATCACAGACGGCCAATCCCAGGCCGCTCCCCTTCCCGAATTCCTTGGTGGTGAAGAAAGGACCAAAGATATGCTGGATCTGATCCGGGGGAATCCCAACTCCCGTGTCGCTCACCTCGACTTGGAGGTGAGGTTGTGGAAGGCTCTCGTTCGAGGGACGGCGTCGGATTTCCACAGACAACGTGCCGGATTCCCGAATCGCATCCATCGAGTTATTGAAAAGGTTTAGGAAAAGCTGTTGGAGTTGGTCCGGATCCCCTTCCGTCCAAAAAGGCCCGCCATCCGCGTGCAGGCGGAAGCGGACTTGTCGGGCCTCCATGGTAGGTCCGAGCAGGTGGGCCACCGTCGAAACGGTGGTCTCCATGTCTACTGGGATGCGTCGGGGCGTCTTGCGCGCACTGGCGAGCAGGTTTTCCACGATTCCAGACACCCGATCGATTTGCTCGTTGGCGAGGCGGAGGCGACGGCTGACACGCGGATCCAGATGCGGCTCCTCCGATAACATCTGCAGGTGGGTCGAGACTGCGCTCAAAGGCGATCCGATCTCGTGGGCGAGGGTCGCCGCCAGCTGACCCACCAGGGCGAGTCGTTCAGCTTGGCCCAGAAGCCTCTGAGTCTTATACAACTGCAGGTTCAATGTGTAAAGTTCCTGGTTTTGGTTGGCCAATTCTGCGGTGGCTTCCTCGATTTGGTGTTGCAGGTTCTCTTTAGATCTCTGGATTTCTTCCAGCATGGCATTGAAATTCCGGGCAAGCTCGCTGAATTCCCCAGCCAGGTTTTCCTCCGCCCGGGCCGCTGCATCGCCCCTCTTGAATTGGCTCATCACATCCACCAGATGGAGCACACTGCGGTATACCGTGGTCCGGAACAGCAAGGTAATCGCGCCCACAAGCAAGGCCATCGTCGCCAGAAGAGAATAGAAGCGGATTCGTGAATGGGCCGCGAGGATGTCATCTACTGCTTGCAGAGAGCTGACAATCGTTAGAAAACCTGGTCGGCCGTCGCGGAACCGAAGGGGGTGTGCGGAGAAAAGCTGACGGGGGGGATCTGCATCGGCAATGAAAGTGGCGGGCTCGCTCTGGCGAAAAGCAGCGATCTCCTGTCCTTCGAGTTCCCGATCACCGGAGGTGGAGCTGGATTCCACAAGCTTGAGTTCACCACCGAAGTCGGCGTACACATCCACCCGGGTCACATTGGGCTCGAGATCGTGGACCTCGCGCACGTGTCTCTGGAAGCGAGGGGGAATGTTATCTACGGAAGAGCGCTGCAATTCTATGGCCAGGCGCCGCGCGGCGCTGCTGGTTTGGGCTCCAATGGCTCTCTCTACCGCCTTCACTGAACTCAGCCCGCTAAGCCAGTTGGTGGCGGTAAGGACCGAGGCCGAAATGATGATGGTCAGGGTCAGGATCCAAGCCTGCAATGACCATTTAGAACTGCTTTTTTCTGCTTTCTCCACCTGGTTCTCGCCTCATCATCTCACCGATAGGGGATATTATGCCACAAAAAAGAAATCCCGGCAACAAAGGCCGGGACCGCTTTTGAGGAAGGAAGCAGGGTCTATTATTGTTTGGGGGGCGCCTGGGTCGGGATAATCGTGATCTCGTTAGCCATGTTCTTCCCGTCTTTCTGATGGTATTTCAAGGTCACATCAGCACCGGCGATTAAGGCCGAAGCCTTGACCTTATGGCCGAACTCCATGATTTTCGTGGTCTTGTGCCAGTTGAAGGTCATTAGGGTGGTGCCCACGGTGACAGTGAAGGATTTCGCCTTCGCATCTACAGAGTCGATCTTGCCTTTGGCAATCCTGTCCTGGGCCAGGACTGGGGCAGAAAGGGTGAGGGCAAATGCCAAGGCCAGGATGAGGGAGGCGGGCAGTAGCTTTTTCATGACCTCTTTTCCTTCTTGTCCCATGCGGTTCGAAATAGAGTGTATGGACTGCAACCGGCATGCCAATCGAACTGGGTCTTTCCCAGCCCGTGAAGTGCCCGAAAGAAGGGGCCTCGGTGGGTAACTTGCCCAGACAGGTTCCGATCGCCAGGTGAGGCAGATTTGCTCTTTTCTGCAAATGTGCCACAACGAGGAAGGCTCTTCGAAGCGAGGAAAGAAAGTAGGACGGAGTGGAAGAGCAGGCTGAGATGCATTGGGGGGCTACAGCAGCGTGCCCTCGCAGGAAGAGCCAGATCCAGCGGTGCAGCCGAAGCAATGGCAACCGGTGCGGATTCGCCGGGTGGAGAGGGCGTCGTGGTCGAAATTCCGGATGTGATCCGGGGCACCGTGATTCACGGCTTTTCCCAGGGCCAGATTGAAATCACAGTCGAAGAGCCTTCCATCCCAGGCCACACAGATTCGATTTCGACACATCAGTCCCTCGATGGTCCGCTCGTTGAGTGAATCGTAAAGGAGATGCAGATACTTCTTTTCCTGTCCTTGCCGGCGAAGATTCTCCCAGAATCGTCCGATAGGCATGTTGGTAAGGGTAAGAAGATGGGTGAAGGTGATCCCGAACTGCATATCCAGTTGATGTCGGTATTCGGCCTCCAACGCCGACTGCTCCGGAGGCAGGAAAGGCCCTCCCGGGTTGTACACCAGGTTTAGGGGAAGCGCAGGATCGATCCCGTAGCCCAGGCTATTCAGTTCTCTTAGGGCTTGGACGCTTCTCTCAAAAGTGCCCTCGCCCCGCTGGGCTCGGACTTCCCCTTCGGAATAGCAGGGCAGGGAGGCCACCAATTTCACCTGATGATCTTTGAAGAATGCCGCCATCTTTTCTGGGCCTGCTCCCAAAAGGGCTGTCAGGTTGGTCCGGACCTGGACGCGGAGGGCACCCTTCCTCAGGCCCTCTATGAAGCGGCAGAGATGAGGGTTGAGTTCCGGGGCCCCTCCGGTAATGTCGATGAAAGGACGAGCCGCCTCGGCTACCCTAAGGATCGACTCCAGGATGGGCCAATCCATGATCTCGGATCGCCCCGGCGAGGCGCTCAGATGGCAGTGCACACACTCCTGGTTGCAAAGGAGGCCTACGTTCACCTGGATCGTTTCGATGAGCTTGGCATGCAGGCCTCCGCCGGTGAGGGCAGCGATCCTCTTCTCAAAATCATCCTCTCGGGGGATCAATCAGCCTTTCTCCTTCCGTGCGAGGCTTGCAATAGTCTACAATCGCCCTTCCCAACCTGTCTGGAACATGTTGAGTCGCACGGGCTGGTAGGGCCGCTTGGCGATCCCCGCCTCGTTCAATTCAATGCCCAGACCCGGTCGCTCCGGGATGATGACCTCTCCCTTTTCGAAGCGGATGGGCTCGACCACGATCTCCTGCAGCCACTCTTCGTCCTCGCAGAAGTATTCGAGGATGAGGAAGTTGGGGGTAGAGGCTCCCAGATGGACGGTTGCCGCAGTCCCTACCGGCCCGTTGGGGTTGTGGGGGGCCACCGGGACATACCAGGCCTCTGCCATGGCAGCGATCTTCTTTACCTCCATGATTCCTCCTGCATGGCATAGATCGGGCTGAATGATGTCTGCGGCCTGGGAGGTGAGGAGTTCCCGAAAACCAAACTTGGTGTACAGGCGTTCCCCAGTCGCAATGGGGATGGAGGTGGAGGCGGCCACCTTGGAAAGGGCATCCAGGTTATCCGGGGGGACCGGCTCCTCGTACCAATAGGGGCGGAATTCTTCCAACTCCCGGGCCATTTCGATGGCAGTGGCCGGATTCAGGCGCCCGTGGGCCTCGATCAGGAGATCGATCTCGTCGCCCACGGCAGCGCGGACGGCCCGGACGATCTCAATGGCCCGCTTTCTCTCCTGGTGGCTCATGATCAAGTCCGCCGCACCGAAGGGATCCCATTTGAGGGCGGTATAGCCTTTTTCCACCGTCTTGGCGGCCCTCTCCGCGAAATCCTTGGGAGTGGCTGCGCCCTTATACCAGGCGTTGGCATAGGCCCGAAGCCTCTCCCGGCACTTGCCGCCCAAGAGCTGATAGACGGGGACTCCCAATCTCTTCCCGCTGATGTCCCAAAGGGCCTGTTCAATGCCGCTTAAGGCGGTGGTGATGACCGGACCACCGCGCCAGTAGGGGTCTCGAAACATGACTCGCCAGAGGTCTTCGATCTGGGAGGGATCGCGGCCGATCACCAGGGTGGATAGGTGGCGGATCGCGCCTGCCACGGCCAATTCATTCCACTCCAGGGAGGCTTCTCCCACCCCCACGACGCCTTCATCGGTGATGACCTTGACGAAAATGAAGTTCCGCCAGCCAGCGAAAGTAATCAGGGTTTTCACATCGGTGATCTTCATAAAGGCCTCCCTGTCTTTGGAAAAGGAAGTTAAGGATGGATGAGACCAGAACAAGGACGTGAGCGGCCAAGAGCACAACGGCGATCATGAGGGCCACGAAGTCCAGCATGTCTTGGCCACCTCAGAAAGACCGATTGTGGCCGAGCCGCAGGCGATGCGGAGGAGAATACTACCAGTGAAATCACTCCTCCGGTGATCAAGGTGATGGCGACAATGACCGCATAATGGACGGAATCGAATCCGAATCGGGCTGCGACGGTAGCTAAAAACCAATATCGAGATGACCGTGGGAACCACGTGATGGACGCCATCGATCTGCACCCGTCACTTTCCTGAGGCAAGGCCTTTATATTGAAAATTGCGATGGGAGTCAAGGATTAGCTGTTATGTCCGTAGGGCAGCGAGAAACGATGAGGCCACCTGGAGCCGGAAAGGAGGCGGAAAAAGGCGGAAAAAGGAGTTGACTATCCCTGAAACCCGATGCTATATTCTTGCAGTTCCGATTGTAAAAGGTCTCGCGGAGACCGGAGCAGAACCTTTCGACCGAATTCCTGTCCTCAGAAGGTGGGGAGGAGGTGAGGAAGATGAGAAGGCTTCATCGATCGGGTTTTACGTGATCTCAGGATGTTGGGTGCAATCCTGAATGCCCTTCGGATCCATAACCTATCCTAACTGAAGCGCAAAAGAAGGAGAACGACTCATGAAGAAATGGGTAGCAATCCTGGCATGTGCTACGTTGTTCATTTTCCTGATCGGATCCTTTGCCTGGGCTGGCAACTGGGTCACCAAGTCCTATGGCAAGATCCCGGCGCCGAAGATGACCCCCTACCTGAAGAGCCTGATCAAGACCGGGAATGTGTATGATATAGGCGTGGTCCGCAGTATCGATATGCCCCTGTGGCCCGGCCATCCCAAGTTGATGGTGCTGAACTACAAGTACCACGGTGAGACCAAAGACCTGGAGCCGGCCACCTACGAGAACGACCTGGTGATCACTTGCAACCATGCGGGAACCCACCAGGATGCCCTCAACCACATCGGCGAACGCCAGGCGGATGGTTCGATCAAGATTTATGGCGGCAAGACCGCGGATCAGATCAAGGAATGGTGGGGCATGAACTGGATGGACGGCTCGCAGATGGTCCCGACTGTGCTCCGGGCCGTGATCCTCGATATGTGCAAATACTTCGGTGAGGACATCGTGATGAGAGAGATCACCGCGGCCGATATCAAGGGCTGCATGGCAGCCCAGGGTATCAAGGTGATGCCCGATGTGCCCACGGCCTTCCTGTTCCGCACCGGATGGATCAAGCCCTGGCTGAAGGGATCGCCAGTTGATGGAGAAGGCGGAGTCAACTTGGAGGCGGAGAAGTATTTGGAGTCCATCGGCGCGGCGCTCACCGGAGCGGACAATGTCTCCTATGAGTATATGCCCAATATCACCCATCCCGTGCACCGGTATATGTTGACCTATAAAGGAATTGCGATGCTCGAGCTCTGCAACCTGGAAGGACCATGCGCGGATGGCGTGTATGAAGGCGTATACATCGCGCTCCCGACGAAGTTTCGCGGAACTTCGGGATCCAACGTCGATCCGATCATAATCAACTGAGCTTGGCCGAAGCTGGCAAACCTCCCACCCGGTCCCGGGTGGGAGGTTTTTTATTGTTCTCCGGGAGAGGAAGAAGATAGAATGGCGATCATTGTGAACCATAGACTGGCAATCATCGGAGCTCTGTGCCTGGCCCTATTCGGAAGTCCTCTGGTTCGGGCAGAGAATGCACCGGAAAAAGACCAGGCCAATTCATCTTATCAGCAGGGACAGGAGCAATTCAGGGCCCATCGCTTCCAGGAGGCCGAGTCCTATTTCAGGAAGGCCTTGGAGATCGATCCCTCCCATTGTCCGAGCTTCATGGGCCTCCTGCATACCTACCTCATTATGGAGGATCTCGAAGGCGTCCGCTCGCTGGGGCCTCAAACCGGCTCCCTCCAGGGTTGTACAGATACCGATAAGGACTACCTGGAAGGTGTAGGGGCGGAGATGGACGGAAAATTGGGGAAGGCCTTGAACCGCTACGAGGCGATCAGCAAAAGGGACCCCTCGGATCCTAAGGCCTATACGTACAGCGCCATGATCTACTTTAACCAGAAGCAATACACCCCGGGAATAGAGGCTTGCCAGCGGGCGATCCAGGCCGATCCGAATTTCTTCCTGGCCCATAATGTCTTGGGACGGATCGCTAAAGCGCAAGGAAACCTCGTGGGCGCCATTACGGCCTTTGAGAAGGCCTTGGAGATCTTTCCCAATTATGGGTTCGGCCATGTCTCCTTGGGAGATGTCTATCTGAAGAAGGGGATGGAAGAGAAAGCCAAGGCCCAATTCCAGGAGGCGGAACGCCTGGAACCGGAGAATGCCGACCTTTCGGCCTACATTGGAAATTCTTTCCTGGACGCAGGTAAAAGAGAAGAGGCCGTCCGCTACTATCAGAAATCTCTGGCAATCCATCCCGAAAATGCTATGATCCATTACTTTTTGGCCCGGATCTACCTGGAAGAGGGAAAGGACGAACAGGTCGAGGAAGAGGTGGAGGCGGCCCTTCGGTATGGCCCGCAGCTGCAGGACATGTATGGCATGTTTGGATACATCTACCTGGAGCGAAACAAATCAGATCTGGCGGCGCGATACCTCAAAAAACAGCTCGATCTCAATCCTGACGACCTGAAGGCCCGCAATGCCCTATCTTGGAGTTATTTCACGCAAGGAGAGTATGACCTGGCAGAGGCGCAAGGTCAGGAGATGATCCAGAGGAATCCGGAGCTCATCAACGGCTACAGCAATCTGGGTCATGTGCTGATCGAAAAGGGTAAGTTCTCCTCCGCGATCGAGCAGTTCCAGAAGGCAATTGGCCTCCAGGCAGAGGTCTCGGAGTTACACGCAGGCTTGGCGCATGCCCTATTACGGAAAGGGCGGTTGAAGGAGGCCGAGACCGCAGTCGAGGAGGCGCTGAGACTGCAATCGGACGCTCCTGATCCCCATCTCACTCTGGGGCTAATAGCTGCCAGAAAAGGGAACTTCGACAAGGCGAAGGCCGAGGTAGAGTTTCTGTCCAAAGATCAGAAGGCGGCGCACCTCTCCTTCTATCTGGAGGGGCAGATCGCACTGCAAAGAGGGGAGAGCGACAAGGCAGTGGAGGCCTTCCGCAAAGGCAGGGAGTCTTTCCCGGCCATGTCGGTGGAGTTTTTGAGAGGGGAGGCCCTGGCCCACCTTCAGAAAATGGCCTTTGACCAGGCTATTGAGGATTCTCAGAAGGCGATACAGATCAATCCCCATTATGCGCTTTCCTATCGGGATCTGGGCCTGGCGTACCTGGGGATGGGGGATAAGAAGAGAGCTCAGGAGGCCTTTCGCAAGTTCCTGGATCTGTGGAAGGGGGCGGATGAGGACAATCCCGAGATGAAGGAGGCCGCGAAGGCTTTTCAGGAGCTGGAGCATGGATAAGGGGAAATCAGAGGGGGCAGGGATGGCATCAACGGAAAAGACAAAGGCCGATTATGGCACGATGAGATGTGCGGTCTGGTATGGGGGCAAGGACATCCGGCTGGAGCAAAAGGAAGTCCCCACGCCCGGAGCCGAGGAGGTTCTCATCGAGGTCGCTTGCTGTGGGGTCTGTGGGACGGATGTCCATATCCTGGAGGGGAAATTCCCCCTTTTTCAGCCTCCCCGGATCATTGGGCACGAATACGCGGGCACGGTGGTGGCAGTGGGAGAGAAGGTGACCCGCGTCAAGGTGGGAGATCGGGTGGTGGCGGAGCCGGGCAAGGTCTGCGGCCAGTGTCCATTTTGCCGAAGTGGTCGGGAGAATCTTTGTCACAACCGCATCCTCCATCAGGGCGCATTTGCTGAATATACGGTGATGCCCCAGCATCTGGTGTATCCCATTCCTGACTCCGTCTCCCTGGAGATTGCCTCCCTGACTGAGCCTCTGGCCTGCGGCCTCCACGCGATCGATTTGGCCGAGATCCCTTCCGGGTCGGCTGTCTTGATCCTGGGCGGGGGGGCGATCGGACTCCTGTTGGCCCAACTCTCCCTTCGTTCCGGGGCAGCCAAGGTCCTGGTCAGCGAGCTACAACCCCATCGCCGGGATCTGGCGCGGCGCTTTGGGGCGGCTGCGGTAGACCCAGGAACTGAAGATCTAAAGGCCATCGTAATGAAGGAGACGGCGGATTTAGGGCCAGCCGTGACCTTCGAGGCGATCGGGAATCCGGCACGGGTGGAGGAGGCGATTGCCCTGACCCAAAAGGGCGGGAAGGTCATCATTGTGGGTGTGGCCGACCCGGAGGCGGAATTCCGGGTGAAGCCCTACCAGATCTTTGCCAAGGAACTGTCCCTTATCGGCTCCTATATGCGGCCTTATACGTATCCCCGCGCCATTGCCTGGCTTTCGCAGCTGGATTTGGAGCCGCTGGTCAAGATGGAGTTTGGTTTGGAGGATACCCTACTTGCCATCGAGAGTCTGAAAATGGGGCAGGGGGTCAAGATTCTGGTCAAGCCCCATTGATGATCAACGAAGCCGTGTTGTATTAAGCAGTCACTTTGCTGCAAAGGAGGATCAGATGAGTTTTTCCCCAAAAGGCATCATACCGGCCATGGTAACCCCTCTGGATGAGAAGGAGGAGCTGAACGAGAGGGCCTTACGGCAGCTCACCCAGTACCTGATTGAGGGCGGGGTCCATGGACTCTTCCCCGTGGGCAGCCAGGGGGAGTTCTTCGCCCTGGATTATGAAGAGAAGGTGCGGGTCATGGAGATCGTAGCGGAGGAGACTCAGGGAAGGATCCCCGTTTATGCAGGAACGGGGGCGATCACTACCCGGGAGGCGATACGCCTGACTCAGGCGGCGGAGTCGATCGGGATCCAAGCGGTCTCCATCATCACTCCCTTCTTCCTGGCTCCCAACCAGGATGAGCTGCATGACCATTTTGCCGCCATCGCGAAGGCAACCAAGATGCCGATCCTGCTCTACAATAACCCGGGCCGTACCGGGGGCGTCAAGATCTCGCCGGAGTTGGCGGTGAAGCTCTCCCAGATCGATAACATCGTGGGGATCAAGGACTCCAGCGGAGATATGACCGTCACCGCCGAGTATATCCGGCGAACGGACAGCAAGAAGTTCTCCGTCCTTGCGGGCCGTGACACAATGATCTATGCCACCCTCTGCTACGGGGGCACCGGCTCGATCACCGCCACAGGCAATGTTTGTCCCAAGCTCGTGAGCGAGATCTATGAGGCCTTCATGAGAGGGGATCACAAGAAGTCCCTGGAGGCCCAGTACCAGTTGGCTCCCCTGCGCGTTGCCTTCGATCTGGGCTCCTTCCCGGTGGTCATCAAAGAGGCCCTGGACATGATCGGCATCCCGGCCGGCCCCTCCCGGTCTCCAGTGAAGGGCCTGCCCAAGGATAAGAAGGAGGAACTGCGCAAGGTGCTGCAGGGAATGAAGCTGCTGTAACCCTTAAGGATCATGATAACGGTTGCAGATACTTGACACGGGAAGGAAAAGGTCCCTATATTGAGCGAAATGACCCACATTTGGCATCTAGCCGGAGAAGAGGAGGTGATAGCGCACCATGGAACCCTGGCAACAAGAAAGGGCAATCGGCGTATTGCAGCAGGCGATCGCCATAGAGAAAGAAGGGAAGACCTTTTATCAGGGTCTGGCAAACAAGGCTGAGAATCCCCAGGTGAAGTCGATGTTCGATTTCCTGGTGACAGACGAGCAATCCCACGTGGACAAGCTGGAAGCGGAGATCGATTCCTTGAGGGGTGGGACCTGCCTCGATCCTCTGTCCTTCGAAAAGGAGGACAAACCCCGGGATCGGAAATCCTTTTTTGACCGAGCGAAGGATCAAATCCTCCCCCGGATGAAGGCGGATTTCACCCAGCTCGATGCATTGAAGGTCGCCTTGGACATGGAAAACAAGGGATACGCCTTCTACGAAAAGGCAGCGGCGGACTCAGCCGATCCCATGTTGAAAGGGATGTTTCAGTATCTGATGGGGCAGGAGAAGGAACATCGGGAGCTCCTGACCAATACCCTGGTTTATCTGGAAGCCCCTTTGGATTGGTTTGGCAAGGAAGAGCGCCATATGTTTGACGGGGGGTAAGCCAGAGGCTTCATGCCTTGAGTGAAAAGGAAGATGAGGCGTCTGGGGTCTGGTCGGCCCCAGACGCCTTTTGTTCTCCGGGAGCCTCTTCTATTCCTCTTGCAGGGTGAGCTGGTGGCTGATCTGGACGCACCCGATGATGCTCTGGGCAGCGGGGCAGAAGGGCAGATAGGCCTCCAGAGACTGCTGGACGGCCTCCTTCTTGTCTGGGGGAGCCTTCAGGAAATAGTGAACCCGAATCGAGGTGATCTTGAGGACCCCTCCCACATTCTCGATGTTCCCCTCCACCTCAGCCCGATAGCGATCCTGTGAAGTGAGGATCTGGTGGTTGGCCAGGAGCCTGGCCAATGTCCCCATCATTCAGGCAGCCGTCGCTGCCACGATGTGATCTAAAGTAGCGGCATGTTCCTCCTCGGGGGCCACTCCGTAGAACTTCTGGATCCCGCCGTGGACGCCGTAGAATACCGGCTCGGAAAATCCCTCGATAAATGCCTTCCTCACCGGCCCCTTCACCCGGGTGATCGTGACCTTGGAAGTGTGTACCACCTCTCCCATCATTGCCCTCCTTTCGCGATCCGTCGATTCATAAGGCAAACCCCAACTAATGGACGGTCGAAATAGAACGCCATGAGCTGATCCAAGCCGAGGGACCAGCCGCATCTGGTTCTCATCCTCATATTATCCTCACTCATGATTTCCTGGCAACCATTATTTGGCTCGAATCGCCTGAAGATCTGGCGAAGAGCCCCTCATTTTGCACTTGACATCTATCCCTCGTTGGGATAACTACCAAAGTAGTGAGTGTCCCCTTTGGTAGTGAATAGAGAAAGCCATGAGCGATCTGATTGGTAAACTGGCAGAGTTGGGATTCAGCGAATATGAGGCGAAGATCTACCTGGTATTGTTGCGTCAGAGTCCCTCCGGCGGCTACGAGATCAGCAAGGCCTCGGGCGTTCCCAGCTCCAAGATCTACGAGAACCTTCAGCGCCTGAAGAATAAGGGCTTCATCTTCAGCACCGAAGATCGGCCGGAGCAGGCTAAGAAGTATATCCCCATCGAGCCCCAGGAACTCTGCGGCCTCCTGTCTCGGAAGATCAAGAGAAACCTCGATCATGTGGCCGCTGCCTTGGCGAATCATGAGCCCCCAAAGGAGTCATCCTATATCTGGGCCATCTCCGGCCGGGACGCCATCCTGGCGAAGGCGGAAAACCTGATCGAGCAGGCGAAGAAAACCATCCTCCTCTCCGGCTGGGATGAGGAGATGGAGCCTTTGTTGTCATCCCTGGAGAAGGCAGCCAAGCGAAAGGTGCGGATTGCCATCGTGAGCTTTGGCTCTCTGCGACCCAAGTTTGCCATGGTCTTCCCCCACCCCATCCAACATACGATCTACAATGAGAAGGGAGGTCGAGGACTCACGATCTGTGTGGATTCCCAGATCGTACTGGAGAGCATCGTCGGCCCGGAGGACCAGGGGCAGGGGGCCTGGAGCCGGAATCCTGGCTTCGTCACCGTGGCCGAGGATTATCTGAAGCACGACATCTATGTGATGAAGGTGATTAGTCGTTTCGATGACTTGCTCAGGAAGACCTATGGGGAGGGGTACCAGAAGTGGCGAGATATCTTTTCCGATGAGGTGATATGAGATGGAAATGGACTACGCATGCCGGCTCAGTAACCTGAAAAGCTCAGCGATCCGTCAGATGCTCAAGATGACCACCGAACGGGAGATCATCTCTTTTGCAGGGGGATTGCCCGACGCCCGCCTCTTTCCCACTGAGGCCCTGGGGGATCTGGCGGAGAAAGTGATCAAAGAACATGGACGTGTTGCCCTCCAGTATGCACCTACCGAAGGGCTGCTCCCGCTGCGGGAGAAGGTGGCCGCTTTCCTTCAGGCTAAAGGCATTTGTGTGAGCCCGGACCATATCCTCATCACCCATGGATCCCAGCAGGGAATCGACCTGCTTTGTAAGCTTTTTCTGGATCCCGGCAACGGCCTGCTCACCGAGAACCCCAGCTATTTGGGGGCGCTGCAGTGCTTCCGTTTCTTTGAGGCCCACCTTTTCTCGGCGGCCACGGATGAGGAAGGCATGGTCGTAGCGGAGTTGGCAGAGGCCCTGAAAAAGAAGCCCCGGATGGTCTATTTAATGCCGAATTTTCAGAATCCTACGGGCATCCAGTATTCGTTCAACCGACGCCGGGAGGTGGCAGAAGCCTTGGCGGCACAGGGGGCCCTGATGATCGAGGATGATCCTTACGGAGAGCTCCTCTATGAAGGCTCTCCCTTGCCCTCTCTCTGGAGCTTCTATGCCGGGGATTGCAAGATCCATCTGGGGACCTTCTCCAAAACCATCGTACCTGGACTGCGGGTAGCCTACCTGGTCTCCGATCCCGAAATCGTCCATCGACTCGCTATGATAAAGCAGGCGACGGATCTTCACACCAACACTCTGGGGCAATGGCTTGTTAACGCCTTCTTGGAAGAAGGTCTGTTGGGGGAGCATATCGAAAAGATTCGAAGGACCTATAGGGCCAAGCGGGATATCATGGGCGAGGCCATCCAGAAGTATTGCCCTGCATTCGCTGAGTATGAGACTCCAAAGGGGGGAATGTTCTTCTGGGTGAGATTGCCGGAGTATCTGGATGCAATGAAGCTTTTAGAGAACTGCCTCGGTAGAGGGGTGGCGTTGGTTTTGGGGGACGACTTCTTCATTGAACCGCCATTGGATGGCTCCTGCATCCGCCTCAACTTCACCTCCGTCGAGGAAGGCAGGATCGAGCCAGGAATCTCTGTGATCGGAGAGGAGATGGCACGACTCGCCGAGCAGAAGGAGCCAGCCTCAGCCCTCCGCTGATCGGATCGACCTTTGCAATCCGATTTTTCCCTCGATTTGAAGCTTTCCCTAAGCTTGCCGAAGGGAACGAGGCTTCAAAAATCCCTTTACAAGCCAAGAGGAATTTGGTAATTAAGAAGATCAACGGGTCAGGGGAGAAATATCCCTTGCCCCGCAGGTAGTCTGAAGCAAATAGGTTGTGCTTTGCGGGAATAGCTCAGTGGTAGAGCATCGCCTTGCCAAGGCGAGGGTCGCGGGTTCAAATCCCGTTTCCCGCTCCATTGCGAAAAGGAATTGCGAATCCCCTGAGGGGAAGATCCGATTTCGGCGGCGTAGCCAAGTGGCAAGGCAGAGGTCTGCAAAACCTTTATCCAGCGGTTCGAATCCGCTCGCCGCCTCCACTCTTTTCCAGCCACAGCACAATCCCATTGGTTATCACCTTGAGCCTGTTGCCGGGGTGGCGGAATTGGTAGACGCAAGGGACTTAAAATCCCTCGGGCCTTTCAGCTCGTGCCGGTTCGATTCCGGCCCTCGGCACCAATTAAATCAATAGGTTACACTAACCGGCCTCTTCGCAGAAGAGGCCATTTTTTTACCCCGCGTAACTGAATTGCTTCCGCCCTGAGGTTCTCGGTTTGCCTGTGCACTTCACACGGACAGGTGTGCGGAATGCTTCCTCGGGACCTCCCACAAATCGTCATAGCTAACGGTGCTATAGCAATCGAACACCACTCGGGTCTTGCGCCCCGAAACGGACCTGACTATCCCCAAGGGGGCGTATTCCTCGCCCGCAAGGGGCAGTTCTGGTATCTGTCTAAACCAGTTTTATGGACCCCCGGGTGGTCTCTATCAGACAAAATAGACAGGGCCATTTCTGCCCTGCCTCTCCGATGAAGTGCCTCTCCGATGAAGTTGCCTCATTCACCTCTCAAATGATAAGATACAATTTCTTGTTGGGAATCTTGGGGGACGGAATTTCCTTACCAAATGGCATAAGCCCCCCCCTGCGGGCGGGGAACCATACCTTCGGGGTCAGGGGCGGAGCAGCATCACCCGTGCCGAGGGCGGGATCTAATGCCCCGCCCTCGGAGGCGAGCAGCCCGCTGCGACTTTACTCGTGGCCTATTGCCTTCCATTCCCGTATCTTTGCCTCCAAAACTCCGCCAACTCCTTGGGGAGCACATGCCAGTAGTAGCCTTCATATTGGCTTTTGACGTACTCCAAGAAGCGCTGGTAGTATTCGGCCGGGTACTCACCGAGACTGGGTCTCTGTCCATCGAAGCTCATATAGTCTGGATGGGTATTCACCAACGCCATTCCGCCGCACTCTGCAATCCAATCCAGCTTTCGTCTCCATATATCTATTCCCTTTTGCTCCATAAGAACGAATAGCGTGAAGTCTTGAGGGAGGGTGTAGGGCAGTTCCACAAAACCTCGCGGGGAAGAATTTGCCTGGATCCAAACTGGGTAAATCGTACCCATACCGTCTGGCTGTGGCTCAAAAGGATCCGTGTCAAAAGTGGAAGCATCGTACTCTATCTCCATGTGCTGAATCAATTCCAAGTCGTGATACATCGAGGGGGCGCGAAACCCAACCGCTTGCCAATCCCGGATGTAGGCATTGATCTTGGGCAACTGAGTCCAGAAGAAGCTGCTCGATCTGAAGAGGTTTCCGGTATGAACCAATCCGTGGACGCCGATTTCAAACCCAAGCTCGCTCAAGTATTGATGAAGTATGCTGTCTTGGGCATATCCCTCTGCCACAAAGTTGAAAGACGAGCGAAAATCCTGTTCCTTTTCCAACGAGGCCAGCGCATAACTTCTCTCTACCCCCCGGGCTTGGTCAACATCGTGGGTTAGTACGAGGCAAAATTGCCGTCCCTTAGGCCACCCCCGCCATCCCTCTGGGGGGCGATTGGCCCTCTGATCAATGGGCCAGGTATCAGAATGAATTCTTCTTTGGCAAGCAACCGATTTCCTTCTGAGATAGAGCTGGAACGGCTTGGGTACCATGGGCTTGACGAGATAATAAAAGCTGTTCAGCACCCTTCGCCAATTCAATTGAAGATCAAGGGGCGTTCCCGCCCGCCTTAACCCACAAGGCAATTGGAAAGGAAAACCCTGAGCCTGCGATACAACGAGATCGTCCCGCTGCGACATAACCGATGTGCTGGGGATGGGTAGCTTTCTTAGCATAATCACTCTCCTCCGATCGATCTATTCGAAGGGTTCAAAACCTGTTTGAGGGCTTCAGAATCTGGGTTACAGATCATTCAATGATGATTCTCAACTCCGTGTCGCTCCATGTTTGCCCAGGGAGATCATCCATGAAGCCAAGTGGGTCCGCGGTTGGAGAAAGAGGCACCCAAAGAGGGCATGGTTGACGATCTCCTCGTTGGACTCAACCCGATTCAGGAAAGGTGAATACAAATTCGTTGCTCACCTTCCCTGGTTTCTTCGGAGAT
Source organism: uncultured Methylomirabilota bacterium (assembly GCA_963718295.1). Classification (GTDB taxonomy): domain Bacteria; phylum Methylomirabilota; class Methylomirabilia; order CAVQYV01; family CAVQYV01; genus CAVQYV01. The sequence continues at coordinate 77,397 of CAVQYV010000004.1, forward strand.
GGTGCCCCGCTTGAAGGAATCGAAGATGTGATTTATCGTGTAACCGGGCTTGTTGAGGAGGTACACAGGGATTTTCTGCAAGGGGCATACCACGAGGTCCGGGCCAGACATCTCACCCGGAAACTCCATCCTGGCTTCACGGAACCGGATAGATCCTCGTCGTTGTCTGGGACCCGAGGCGGCAAGAAATGCCGAGGGCGATCCGCTTACCCAAGGACCAACAGGTTCCCACTTTCTCTTGCCCCTGTTGATGCGGGATCGACGAGGAATCCCATTGGGAATTTATTTCCCATGCCCTGGATGGAATACTCCCCCAGCAGGGCGGAGGCGGATATTTTTCGCCTGTGAAGGCGACCCTTGCAGTGTGGGTGCGAAGGCACGAAGGTAGACCGGGTTTACCTATGTGTCCGTTCGATCATTTTTGGCCCATCGAGAACAAGACAACGGTGAAGAACGCACTCACCAGCGCTGCCCAATGATAGCCATTCAGCGCCTCACGAAACACAAGCGCGCCCACCACCAATACCGTTGTGACTATCGAAAGAACTGCGTAAAGCACATAGTATGATGCGCCACACCTCGTGTACAAGAGATTGAACCCCAGATATGTGAGGTACAAGCCAACCCCACCGACGACAACCCACAACACCTCTTTCCTCAAGAAGCTTGAATAGTTGGCCTTACCGAAGACCGGAGCCGTCGCCGCAGCCAAGATGACGCAAATCACCGCCGAGGCGACCAATACCGAGAATGGATTGCTGGCAGCAGCGGCTTTCTTTTGAGCTGCTGCAAATAGCCCATTGCCAAGAGCTGCCAGCAGAGAGAACAAGAGCGGAAGCATCGTTTTCATTCTTCTCCCTTCTCTAAAGCTAACGGGGATGAGCCCTGGAATGATCCCGGTTAGGACGGGCCTCCATGCGCCTTCGGGGCAAGGGAATCAGGGCTGTCTATGAGGGTTTTTCCTCTGTCTTCTCTTTCTTGAGAGTCTCCTGGGCCCTGCCGAAATAGTAGCCGATGATGACCCCGATGATGCCGGTATAGACGCTGGCTGTCTTGGCAAAGAAATCTGCATACTCATTCAGCGGGACTTTGGCCGGAGCCACCAGCGGATAAATGGCCATAACGCCGGTGATGAGCATGAAAATCCCAACCACCAAAATGGCAATGATGGAGCGAACGGCTGTAATTCCCATAGCTTTCCTCACTTTGAGTTGAAAAGAGAGATGAGTGATTGTTTCAGCCCCCCGATCCGATCTTCTTCCCAGGAGGGGCTGACTTCAACGCGAGATACCTTGCCCCAGATTTCTTCATAGCGCCCATAGAGCAGATAGATCCTGACATATTTGAGCGGCTCCCGGAAGTCTCGCTCCAGCCAAAGAAGGACCTTGTCATAGTCTTTCGACGGGGGATGGTCGGGTCGGATGGCCTCCAGTTGTTGCTCTTTGGAATCCAGGTGGTCAATCTTGAAGCCTGCCTGGGTAATTGTGTCGGAAATCGTTTCCATCAGCTCTTTGACATCGCCGAATGAGACCACCACGAGGTATTGGGGCCGCGTCAGGGGATTAGGGTTGATCTTGGGCGCGGGTTGTTGGGAAAAAGAAACCACAGGAGAACACAGGAATATCGTCGCTATGCATAAGAAGCACCATTTCTTCATATTTCCCCCTTTCACCTGGGCAGGGGTCCCAATTGCACCTTGCTGGGTCGGGTCGGGCCCCTCAATCCACAAAAAGGCACCGTCATTCTCATGCTAAAAGGACCTATTCGGTGTGTCACACATGTTTCTCTTCCGGCTCGTGCCGAAAGATGGGCAGGCATGATGCTATCCTTGAGGAGTTGAGATCCCCATGGGCAATTCTGGGTTTGGGAAATGGAGCTTGGCTGGTCTGTCATTTACCCCTCTAAGTCGGCCTTGTCAACGGATTTTTGCCCTCAACTTTCCCGAAAGCGGTCCCGCTGGCCAGTAAAAGGGCAGGGCCCTTTCTGACCCCGTCCCTATGATCGTATAACCGAGAACCGAGGCAAACACCCCTCAGCGCATTCCTTGTACCAGATTGACTCAGCATTCTCACCTCCCCTTGGGCATCTGAATACTGCTCGGCGGGGGCGATTCCCGGGGAGGGGCCGACGGCTCAGGAAATGGCAGGTTTTCCGGCTTTACCAATCGTATCCAGATGATACTCCGTAGCTTTCTGATCTGGGTCGCCTTGAAACCCGACTGCTCGACCAGGGAGATCCAATATTCGATTGTCAGTCTTCTCGCCTTGGAGTTGCGGAGATAGGACAGAACAAACAAGTGGGGAGTGGAGAGGAGGAAATAGGTGAAGTCGCGGACGTTATCGACAATTGCAACTTGGCCATCGTCTTTGAGCACACGGTTTACCTCCGCGAGGACCTTTCGCCCATAATGGCCCAGGTGCCCCAAGACGAAGGCACATGTGATTGCATCAAAAGAACGTTCTGGAAAGTTTAGGTGGCCGGCATCCATATTCAAGAAATGGATTTGATTCTCTACTTTTTCGATTGTCGCATTTCTCTTGGCCCTTTCCCGGGAATGCCCTGAGGGCCGGGAAAGGCTGTGGAAGAAAGATAGGGCAGGAAGCTCTTGGGGATCCCACACATCAATGGCTACGACCTCTCCGGTCGGTACAACTTTTGCGGCCTCAATGGCATAGAGACCCAAGCCGCAACCGATGTCCAATACCCTTCCATCGGTTGGAGGGGATAAATCTTTGAGCACGGATCTCGCCATGTCAATTCGATTTCCGGGGATGACAAACCGGGCCAAGAACCAGAGAAGGGTTGTTATGAGTCCATAACCCATAATGCCCAGCCCGAACCATGTCAGGGATGCAAAGTGAATGATCCTCGCAGCGAGGATCAGGGCGATCCCGATCGCTTCGAAAAGGGAGAGGATGACAAGCTGAGATCTCAGGAAATAGTAGCCGTATCTGGGCTTCTCACGAATCCCCATGGGACGGGAATCCTTTTGATTCGGCCGGTGATAATGGATTCACTGTGATCATTCCGATGAGACCTGAAAATCGTGCCCCCAAAGCACTGGGATCACCTGATCAGACGTCTGGTCAGACTCCAGAGGCCGTCGATGAAGAACACGAGGTGCGGCATTGGGTCAGCGAGAGAAATCTCAGTGTGGACGCGACCCCAGCGAAGCAGCTCGCGAAAGGTTCGGAGCTTGTTCGGTGTCTGGAGGAGATGTCGCAATTCCCCCAGCCAGCGGAATTCCAACCCGATTTCGTAAGTAAAACAGGGCTCGATTTCCTCTCCCAGGGCCAGTCGGTATTGCATGAGAGCAAAATCCACCCCGCTGCGAGTCGAGATCTCGTTGGTCCCCGCCAGTCGGGGATTGAAATCGAGGAGCTTGGGTATACCATCTCGCCGGTCCCTCCGGAAATCCAGGTGGGCAACCCCGTGATACTGCAGTTTGGCGAGAAACTCCATCCCGACCCGCATGAACTCGCTGTTTTCGATCGTCCGACATGCGACCGGGGGACCGAAGGGCAATGGCGCGTTGCGAAGGCTGATGTAGGCAGAGCCGGCCATGGGCTTGCCATGAACACAGAATATCGTAAGTTCCAGGTCTTGACCTTCGATTTTCTCCTGGATGAGGGGGACCTCTTGGAATTGCCCCAGGGCCGAAGAAAGCTGGTCCGCATGGTGAACCATTTTGATTCCGATGCCCGAAACACTTCTTCGTGGTTTCAGCAAGACCGGGTAGGGAAGCTGGCTCCGGAGGTTTAATGCCTCCTCATGACTCCCGGGGCGAAAGGTCCGGGGGATGGGAATACCGTGCTGCTCTGCGTATTCGGCGAGTTGGCCCTTATCGGCCACGCCATGGAAGAGCTCTCGACGAGGAGATGGCACCAGTCTCACCAACCCTTGGTAGTCCTCGTGGTGGGCATAGACGACGGACCACCCTTGGTCGAAAATCGGCATTAGGATGTCCGGTTTCCATGCTCGCACCCGATTGATGATGGCGGCATGGGTGGCCTCCAAACCATTTTCCAATGGAGGATAGGTGAAGCGATGCTTTGCGTACTGCGAGAAACAGGAGCGACCGAGCGGTTTGCTGCTTCCCACCATGAGGGGGATACCCAAGCGCCCCAGACTCCTCACCACGCCGGTGGAGGTTCGAGACTCACCATCCAGTAGCATCACGGTGGGCAGAGACATGAGAGGCTCTCCTTGGCAATAGGGTCAGCGTGCAATTCCTGCTTATGGGGTGCGGGATGAATCCCCTTATGATGACGGCCCTCATGGCGACCTATCCTCGTGAATCCCATGTCCTCGCGCCAGCAGAAAAGGCACGGCGAACTTCCGGCATCAAAGTCCAATTCGGTGCCTTCCATTCTGCTGATTCTGCTAATCAATGCAAAGAGATGGGTGAGCTTCGTGTGAATCGTTGGGGGATGGGACCTCAGGGCAAACTCCAGGGAAGATAGGGTTCCCGAATAGGCTATTTACCTCTCCGCCTCTCTCCTGTCAAATCCTTTTTCTTCTTTTTATTAAAACACACCTGAAAACCCCGCCCTGTGGGCGGGGATGAAAGGTGCTCCTCCTAAAGGCAGAAGAAATGTGCCATAGGGAACCTCATGGCCCTCCGAAGGACTGCGCGTGTGGTAAGCAGTTGAAATTGTTTTAGGGTTTTCAAAAGCCCCGCCCCGTGGGCGGGGTTCTTTATTCCTTTTGTCGGATCCCCCACAATGAGTGGCTTATTCAAGATAGCTGTTGATTATCAATCGGTTAGGGGATTAGCCATCGGGAATGGCAGTTTTGGGGGAAACTGGTTCCCTGAAATAAATGTTCCAGTTGCCTCATAATGAAATGTTACCGAAGCATAGCAAGCAGCAAGCATCGTTGCCTCATAATGGATGCTACCCCAAGAGGGAGAAGATTGCTTTCAGTTTAGCCTCCACCCTCTTTCTCAGCAGGAAGGGATTCAGGTTTTCCAGTTGTAGGGTGAGCATGCATTGGATGGCTTGCGACAAATGGAAATTGCAGGTTATATTTAAAGATAGTTACATTGCGACATGCTGACCTTGCCCCCCAAGGTAGCCAGTGAGAACGCTAAGGTCTTGGACGTGCTTTTTGGGAGAGTGTGATCCTTAGGCGTGATCAAAAAGATTTTTCGTTCTGATACGAATCGTAAAGGGGGGGGAATGTCATCTGACGATTTGACTCGATCCCTTATTCTATATTCTATTGGCGCTGATTTCCTTGACTGGCGCGTGCCACGCAAGCCTTGCCTGTGAGGGCTGGGGCAAAGGGGCACCATGCGATATGGAATCGGACTGCCTTTCCTGGAAGCCACGCCTGCAAGGGCGGGGAGCTTCACTACCAGGTCAGCAACCACCTGTCCTTTCTGGGCGGGCACGTCGATTTGCTGCGACAGATCTTCCCGCAAAACCAAGTCATTCCCACTTGACATACGTAATCGATTGATATATATGAGGTTACACCTGATGGAAAATTGTTTGAGAGAAGGATTCCGACGGAAATCCCTCGGGCCTTCCTGCCCGAACCGGTTCGGATGCGGTCCTTGGCACCAAAGGGGAGGGAATCTTTGAAGGCACGTAGCTCAGGGGGAGAGCGCTTGCTTGACACGCAAGAGGTCGGCGGTTCAAGACCGCCCGTGCCTACCATAAGCTATTTCGCCGAATGATCAATGAGTTCGACTAACGAAACCGTTCCATAAGAGGGGCATCACTGGCGAGGCGCACTGAGGGAGGCGTAGCCTGTGGTGCCTTTTGTTTGGAATATCCGATCGCTTGGGGAAATCGAAAGCGGCCTGAATTGAATATGATGCGAATCAATCTCAAGGGCGGAAAGCAGGGGGAGTTCACCTCTGGGACCACGGTCTTGCAGGTGCTCCAGGCACTATCCGACGGGGCCCTGGCCAAGGCCGTGGCGGCTAAGGTCAATGGGGCCTTGATCGATCTGAGCGCCCCCCTCCATGAGGACTCCGAGATAGAGCTTGTCTCTTCTGACAGCCAGGACGGGATCTCCATCCTGCGTCACAGCACCTCCCACGTGATGGCGGCGGCGGTCGGCCGACTCTATCCCGGGGTCAAGTATGGTATCGGGCCCGCGATCGATGAGGGCTTCTATTATGATTTCGATCTTCCCGAGACCTTGTCGGAGGAGGACCTGCAAAAGATAGAAGCCCAGATGCAACAGATCATCGAGCAGGATCAAGCCTTTCTCCGCCGGTCCATGAGCAGAGAGGAGGCCAAGGCCTTCTTTTCAGCGCGGAATCAGGAATGGAAGGTGGAGTTGGTGGAGGAACTCGAGGACGACAGCCCCACCGTCTATGAGGTGGGTGAGTTCTCCGATCTGTGTCGGGGACCCCACCTCCCTTCCACGGGGAAGATCAAGGCCTTCAAGCTGCTGAGTGTGGCAGGAGCCTATTGGAAAGGCAATGAGCGAAATCGAATGCTGCAAAGGATCTATGGGACCGCCTTTGCCGATGAAGCCTCTCTGGCGGAATTCCTCCACCACCAGGAAGAGGCCAAGAGAAGGGATCATCGCCGCCTGGGGAAGGAGCTCGACCTTTTCAGCATCCACGATGTCTCCGGCGCAGGCCTCATCCTGCTCCATCCCCGCGGGGCCGTCCTAAGACGCGTCGTGGAGGACTTCGAGAAGGATGAGCACCTGAGGCGGGGCTATCAGATCGTTTCCACGCCCCATCTCCTTAAGTCCGATATCTGGGTGATCTCCGGCCACTACGAGAACTATCGGGAAAACATGTATTTCACCGAAATCGATGGGGTGGAGTATGGGATCAAACCCATGAACTGTCCCGGCCATATGCTCATTTATCAAACTCAGATTCACAGCTACCGGGATCTTCCCATCCGTTTTTTCGAGCTGGGCACCGTATATCGTCACGAGAAGTCAGGCGTGCTTCATGGTCTTCTGCGGGTGCGGGGATTCACCCAGGACGACGCCCACATCTTCTGCCTGCCAGAGCAGCTCCAGGGGGAAATTGAGGGGGTGCTGGAGTTTGCCCTCTTCATGATGAAGACCTTCGGATTTGACTACCGGGTTACTTTGGGGACTCGGCCCGAAAAATTCATCGGAGACGAGGCACATTGGGATCGGGCGACCTCGTGCCTGGTGGATGCCCTGGTGAACAAGGGCCTGGAATATGAGGTGGCGGAGGGAGACGGTGCCTTCTACGGTCCCAAGATCGATATCGCCCTGAAAGATGCCATAGGCAGGGCGTGGGACGGCCCGACCATTCAGGTCGATTTTGCCCTGCCCGAACGCTTTGATCTCTTCTATGTGGGCTCCGATGGGAAGAAACATCGTCCGGTCATGGTGCACCGCACCGTGCTGGGGAGCATGGAGCGGTTTTTGGGAGTGTTGATCGAGCACTATGCCGGCGCATTCCCGGTGTGGCTTGCCCCGATCCAGGTTCGGATCCTGGCCTTAACCGAGCGGCAGCACCCATACGCGACTCATTTGCAGGACCTGCTGATCAAGGAGGGCCTGCGGGCGGAGATGGATCTCCGCAATGAAAAAATCGGCCTCAAGGTCCGGGAGGCGGAAATGCTGAAGATCCCCTATATGCTGGTGGTGGGTGACAGGGAGGAGAAGGAGGGTTCGGTTTCATTGCGGGAACGGAGCGGCAAGGACATGGGGCGGATCGCCCCGGAGGAATTCCTGGAGTTGGCCAGGAGGGAGAGCCGATTGCCCAGGAGCTGAGCCTCCTGGATCTATAATGAGAAACTGAGGAGGTGGATGGCCTATCGGGAGAGCGGTGAGGGTTAACGAGAAGATCAAAGGCAGTGAATTGCGGGTTATCAATCCCAATGGTGTCCAATTGGGGATCATGAGCCCGCAGCAGGCGCTGCAGACAGCCATGAGCCTGGGCTTGGACCTGGTGGAGGTAGCGCCCGACGCGAATCCGCCGGTGTGCCGGATTATGGATTATGGGAAATACCGGTATGAGCAGAGCAAGAAAGCAAAGGATGCCAAGAAGAAGCAGAGCATCATCCAGGTCAAGGAAATCAAGATGCGCCCCAAGACGGATGAGCATGATTTCCAGTTCAAGGCCCGGCACGCAGAGAAATTCTTGAAGGAGGGCAATAAGGCCAAGATCACCATGATTTTCAGGGGTCGGGAATTGATGCATACTGATCTGGGAAGGAAGCTGTTGGATCGATTGGCCGAAGATCTCAAAGAGACTGCCATGATCGAGCAAATGCCCCGTCAGGAAGGAAAAACCATGGTTATGATCCTCGCCCCCAAACATTAGCTTATCTTTTTCCTCGATTTCGCTTCCTCGTCGTTCGCTTTTGAGGAAAGGGATCATCATCCGCGCGTCGTTAAGGAAACATTTCCAACCAGGTATGAGGGAGGATGGTATGCCCAAGATGAAAACGGCGAAAGGAGCGGCGAAGCGTTTCCGGTTTACCGCCCTCAAGAAGATCAGGAGGAGAAAATCCTTCGCCAACCACATTCTGACGAAAAAATCGAAAGATCGAAAGAGGAACTTGAGGGGGCCGGCATTGGTTTCCGATGCCGATTACGACCGGATGCGTCGGCTCCTGCCTTATGCCTGAAGATCGCATTGCAGGGAAGAAGAAGGAGAAGTATGCGATCTCGGGGCTCGTTTGAAGGATTTCCTGTGAGAGATCAGTCACTTTATTGGGGAGGTTTGGAATGCCTAGGGCAAGGGGAGGTTTCAAGACAAGGCGGCGGAGGAACAAGGTTCTAAAGCTGGCCAAAGGCTTTTGGGGGGGGAGGAGGAAGCTCTTCCGTACCGCTCAGGAGGCGGTCGATCACGCCCTCCGATATTCCTACCGAGATCGAAGGGCTCGCAAGCGCGATTTTCGGCGCCTATGGATTGTGCGGATCAACGCTGCCTCGCGGCAGAACGGACTTTCCTATCATCTCTTTATTTCCGGACTCAAGAGGGCCGGAATCCTTCTCGATCGCAAGGTCTTGGCGGATCTGGCAGTGAAAGATGCGTCGGTCTTCAACCGTTTGGTAGACATCGCCCGTTCCCAGCTTGCTGCATAGATGTTATGGATTTTCAAGGATGCCGCCAGGTGATTCCGGGCGGTATTTTTGTTGGAGGACAAGGAAAGACAGCGAGATGTTCGAAGATCTGGCCCAGTTAAGGGATGAGGCGATCTCGGCAATCCGGGCGGCCCGGAGCCTGGATGATCTGGATAAGGTTCGTATCCAATATCTGGGACGCAAGGGATCCGTCACCTCCGTTCTTCGCGGCCTGAGCAATTTGCCCATGGAAGTGCGTCCAAAGATGGGAGAACAGGTTAATCTGCTGAAGGACGAGATGGAGGATCGCCTCCAGGAGCGGATCGAGGAGATCAAGGCCCAACAGCGGGAGGAGATGGAAAAGGAGGAGGGGATCGATATTACGCTGCCCGGCCGGCCCCTCAACTTGGGATCGGTCCATCCGCTGACCGCCGTTTTCCGCGAGATCATCGAGGTCTTCTCCCATCTGGGCTTTGAGATCGCCGAGGGGCCCGAGGTGGAGTTGGACTATTACAATTTTGAGGCCCTCAACCTCCATAAAGACCATCCCGCCCGGGATATGCAGGATACGTTCTACATCTTTGATGACCTGCTACTTCGGACTCACACCTCCCCGGTGCAGATCCGGGTGATGGAAAAGCGTAAGCCTCCTCTCCGCATCATTGCCCCCGGGAGGGTGTATCGTAGGGATGATGACATCTCCCACACCCCGATGTTTCATCAGGTGGAGGGTTTCCTGGTGGATGAGGGGGTGAGTTTCGCGGATCTGAAGGGCATCCTGGAGATCTTTGCCCGCCAGGTGTTCGACAAAGAGGCTAAAGTTCGCTTTCGTCCCAGTTACTTCCCCTTTACCGAGCCGAGCGCCGAGGTGGACATCGCCTGCATGATCTGTAAGGGAGCAGGGTGCCGGAGCTGCTCCCAGAAAGGATGGCTGGAGATCCTGGGATCGGGGATGATTCATCCGGCCCTCCTGGAGAGGGTGGGCTATGACTCGGAGAGGTGGACCGGTTACGCCTTTGGGATGGGGGTGGAGAGGATAGCCATGCTGAAATATGGGATCGATGACATCCGCCTCTTCTTCGAGAACGACCTGCGTTTTCTGCAACAGCTGCAAGGGATATGAAAGGACAAGGGGAGCTCTGACGGATGAAGGCAAGCTTTAACTGGCTTTCCGAATTGGTAGAGATCGACCTGCCGCCGGAGGATCTGGCCGATCGACTAACCATGGCTGGGCTGGAGGTGGAGGGATGCAGCCGGGTGGGAGAGGGGCTGAAAGGGGTTGTGGTCGGGAAAATCGTTTCCCTCGCTCCCCATCCCCAAGCGGATCCATTGATCCTTTGCCAGGTGGATATCGGCTCGGAGGTGGTTTCCATCGTCTGTGGAGCCGCCAACATTCGAAGCTCTCAATATGTCCCGGTGGCGCTGCCCGGCGCAGTGCTGCCCAGCGGGGCCCGGATCGGGAGGGCCGAGATCCGGGGAGAGCTCTCCGTGGGCATGCTGTGCTCTGAGTTCGAGCTCGGCCTGGGGGAAGATGCTGCCGGCATTATGATCTTGCCGGAGAACGGCCGCCTGGGCCAGCCCATTTCTGCCGAGTTAGCGCTGGAGGATTCCATCTTCGACATCAGCATCACGCCGAATCGGGGGGATTGCCTGTCCATCCTGGGGCTGGCAAGGGAGGTGGCAGCCATTCTAAAAAAGCCGCTCCGGGACTGGAAGGAGAAAGTGGAGGAGGGAGAGGTCCCCATCGAAAGCTTGACTTCCATACAGATTGAGGATGAGGATCTGTGCGGACGATATGCCGCGCGCCTGATCCAGGGAATTACGATTGCCCCCTCCCCCCTATGGATGCGCTGGAGGCTGAAGATGGTTGGCATCCGACCCATCGGCAACGTGGTGGATGTAACGAACTATGTGATGATGGAGCGAGGTCAGCCTCTGCACGCCTTCGATTTCGAACGGCTGAAGGGCAGGAGGATCCTGGTGCGGAGGGCGAGAAAGGGAGAGGCCATCATCACGCTCGATGGGGTCAAGAGGAAGCTTTCTCCGGAGATGCTGGTGATCGCCGATGCGGAGGAAGCGGTGGCGATTGCCGGAGTGATGGGCGGCTCCACCTCCGAAGTGAGCCAGGAAACGAGGACGGTCCTCCTGGAGAGTGCCTGGTTTGATCCGGTGAGCATCCGCAGGACCTCTAAGGCCCTGGGCCTGCAGTCCGAGGCCTCCTACCGTTTCGAGAGACGGGTGGACCCGGAAGGCGCTTCCGTGGCGGCCGATCGGGCAATCCAGCTCATGGCGAAGACGGCCGGGGGCCAGGTGGCGCGAGGGGTATTCGATGTCTATCCTCGCCGGTATTCGCCTCCCCAGGTTTCCCTGAGAACCCGAAGGAGTAATCTGATCCTGGGCACAGAGCTGGACACAAAGCAGATCATCGCGGCCATGGAGGCACTCCAGTTTTCTGTAGTCTCGCAGGATCGCGATGAGATCCGGGTCGCAGTACCGAGCTTTCGAGGAGATGTCTACCGAGAGATTGATCTCATCGAGGAGGTGGCCCGCATCCATGGATTCGGGGGAATACCCACCCATTCACCCCGGGGGACCATCTCCTCCGGAGCCATCTCTCCGCAAGAGGCCTTCTACCCTCTGTGATAGAAGGAATCATCAGGCGCCTTTTGGTTGCCTCTGGCTTCTTCGAAGCCATAAATTTCAGCTTTACAAGGCCGGATGTCTTTGATAAATTGCGATTACACGCGGATCATCCTCTGCGAAGGGCAGTGAGGTTGAGGAACCCTCTGAGCGAGGAGCACTGCATCCTCAGAACTCTCCTCCTGCCGAGCCTGTTGGAGGATCTCCACTGGAATGAGAACCGAAATATCCGAAGCCTCAAGATCTTTGAAATCGCCAGGACCTTTCATCCCCTGGATTCTGAACCCACCTCCCACGAGAAGAGGGAGATGGCAGCCATCGCCGTCGGCCATCGTTGCCAACCCTATTGGAGTGAGGAGGAAGGGGAGGTCGATTTCTTCCTCCTGAAGGGGATGGTGGAGGGCCTGGGGCAGGAATTGGGCCTGACGCTGGAATGGGGGCCCGGCGATCTTCCCTTCCTTCACCCGAGGAAGGCGGCGCGGATTGCATCCAATGGCCGTGAATTGGGTTGGATCGGCCAGGTTCATCCCGAGGTAGCCGAGGCATTCGGCCTGGGTGGGCTGCCCTACGGCTTTGGACTGACCGATCTGGACCTGATAGCTTCTCTTGTCCAGCAGGGAAAGAGATATTCTCCCCTGCCCAAATTCCCATCCGTGGTGAGGGATTTGGCCCTGATGGTTCCATCGGATCTCTTGGCCCAAAAGGCGCATGAGCTGATTCGAAGGGCCGGGGGCAATCTGGTGGGTGAGGTGAAGCTCTTCGACGTGTACCAAGGAGAGAAGATCCCTGCCGGCTACAAGAGCCTGGCTTTCTCTGTCCACTATCGGGCTGCGGATCGGACCCTGACCGATGAAGAGGTTAATGAAGTCCACAGTTCCCTGCTCCAGATTCTCCAGCGAGATCTGGGGGCGAAGATTCGATAGACGAGGGAGGAATCAAGATGGCGGTGAAGGAGCATTCCGAATTGAATGCCAAGCTGAAGGAGCTGGAGGAAAAGATCAGAGCGCTCCTCGCCGAGGTTTCTCGATCCCGCCAGGAGAAGAAGGATTCGGCGGCTTCTGCGAAAGAGCTGGAGGCCAAGCTGGGCCTGATGGACGAGCAACTTAAGAAGGAAAGAGCGGAAAAAGAGAAGCTGCTATCGGAATTGAAACAGAGGACGGATGAGAGGGAAGAGATTCGGTCCAAGGTGGAAGGATTGCTGGCGGAAGTGACTCGCATTGAGTCCAATTTGGGCGAGATGAGCTGAGGAGATTAGGCCAATGGGTGTCGCCAGGGTGGAGATATTCGGGGAAAGATACACTTTGAAGGCCGACGCAGAGGCGAACCATATCCAGAGAGTGGCCCAATATGTGGATGGGAAGTTCTCGGATGTAGCCAAGTCTTCCCCCACCATTTCCACCAGCAAGATGGCTATCTTGACCTCTTTGAATATCGCGGATGAGCTTATCAGGCAGGAGGAGGAGAGGGAGAGTTCGGAAATGCTCATCTCTTCCAAGATTAAAGAACTCATATCCTTGGTAGATCAATATGTCGAAGCGACTCCTTGAGGAGTGGGCGACTTTGGCCTTTGGGGAATTGGGATTCCAAGATAACGGGAGCGAAGAAAAGACTTGCCGCACGGAAATTTGTATGGTAACTTTTTTATAGACAATTTGAGTGCGAAAATCCCCTACCGTGTTCGTGATGGGGCGGATATTTTTGAGCCAACACCTACAAAGCGGGAACCCCTATCAAGGCATAGTGTGCAGGCCCTGAAGAAGGGAAGCCTAAAGTGCTCGCGGGGCACCCACCTGGTAACCCAGGTTCAAAAAGATAGGCCTCACACGGCATTCGGTGGGGGTTTTTTCTTTATCCATTGATTCTCCGTTAACTCCCCCATCCCCTCCTGCTTTCTTCCCCCACCCCTCTCGAGGTTTATCTTTATCACCTCTTTAGGATCTTCAGGACACGCCCTATGGTGAATTGTGCCTCGATTCCGAGGGCCAAAAGAGAACTCCGCCAGGGAATGCGCTCTTTGCGGGATTCCGTTTCCGCCGAAGCGAGAAGGGAAAAGAGTCGAAAGATCTTCAGCTCCTTGCAGTCACTCCCTGTGTACCGGCGGGCGGGCCTCATCCTGCTCTATTTTTCCTTCGGGAGTGAAGTGGAAACCCGGGAGATGATCCTGAAATCCCAGGCCCTCGGAAAAAGGATTGCCCTGCCCAAGGTCATGGAGGGCTCAGGGGACTTAGTGGCTTTTGAGGTCTCGGATCTGGATCGGGATCTGGGCTTGGGCTACAAAGGAATCCTGGAGCCCCGGGGGGAAAGGGCAAGGCAAATCAGGGAGGACGAGTTGGGCCTGATCCTCGTGCCCGGGCTTGCCTTCGATCGCCGGGGATATCGCCTCGGCTATGGAAAAGGATACTATGATCGGTTTCTTTCTGGCCTATCCAGGGTGATTCCCTCCATCGGGTTGGCTTTTGATTTCCAAGTGATCGAAGCTTTGCCGGTCTCATCAGAGGATTTTTCCTTGGACTTGATCATAACGGAGCAAAGAATGATTAGGGGAGAGAAAGGGCTGCCTCTTTGTCAAGAGGAAGTTTCCAAGAGGGAAAGCGCTTCTGACTCCCGGGGAGGTGAGAGCAATTGCATGTGATTAGTCCTTTGTACATCATGACATTGATAGTCGCCTTGTTATGCCTTGGTTTGGGATACCTCCTTCGCAAGTACTTCGCAGAGAGCAGGATTGTCGACGCCGAAGCCATGGCCAACCGGATCGTCAGGGAGGCAGAAAAGGAAGCGGAGGCGAAACGCAAAGAAGCATCCCTTGAGGCCAAAGATTGGATCCTGCAGGCCAAAGCAGACTTTGAGAAGGAGACGAAGGAGCGCAGATTTGAGCTTCAGAGCCTGGAGAAGAGACTCAATCAGAGGGAGGAGAGTTTAGACCGGAAACTGGAGCTCCTCGATGGCCGAGATCGGGAGATACTGAGGCGGGAGAGCGAGATGTCCTCCCGGGAGAAGACGATCTCCGAAAGCGAGGTCAAGTGCCAGAAAATGCTGGAGGAGGAAAGGCGACAGTTGGAGAGGATCTCAGGGTTTTCCTCCGAAGAGGCCAAAAGGATGCTCGTTCAGAGCCTGGAGAACGAGGCCCGGTTGGAGGCGTTCTCCAAAATCAAGAGGATTGAAGAAGAGGCGAAGGAGACCGCAGAGAAGAAGGCCAAGGAGATCATCAGCGCCTCCATCGCGAAGTGTGCCTCCGAACATGTTACGGAGACTGCAGTTTCGGTGGTCGATCTGCCCAATGACGAGATGAAAGGACGGATTATCGGGAGGGAGGGGAGGAATATCAGGGCGCTGGAGAAGGCGACGGGGGTGGATATCATCGTGGACGACACGCCTGAGGCCATCATCCTCTCGGGTTTCGATTCGGTGAGAAGGGAAATTGCCAAGGTGTCCCTGGAGAGGCTGATCGCCGATGGGCGAATTCATCCCGCCCGGATTGAGGAAGTGGTGGAGAAGGTGAAGAAGGAAGTGGACACCACGATTCGGGAGGCTGGGGAGCAGGCCGCCTTCGAGGTAAGGGTTCCCAACCTGCATGCCGAATTGATCAAACTGGTGGGCCGCCTGCACTTTCGCACCAGCTACGCCCAGAACTGCCTGCAACATTCCAAGGAGGTGGCCCATCTGGCCGGGGTGATCGCCTCAGAGCTGGGGCTCGATTTTCGCCTGGCCAAACGGGCGGGCCTTCTGCATGATATTGGCAAGGCGGCCGATATACGGAATGAGGGCTCCCACGCCAAGATCTCGGCCGATTTCGCCCGCCGCTATCACGAGCACCAGAAGGTGGTCAATGCCGTCGCTTCCCACCATGGAGAGGTGGACCCCAATTGCATCGAGGCGATCATCGTTCAGGCGGCGGATACCTTGTCTGCCACCCGGCCGGGGGCCCGAAGGGAAGTCTTAGAGACCTATGTGAAGCGATTAGAGAAGCTGGAGGAGATCGCCAACTCCTTTGCCGGTGTTACCAAGTCCTATGCGATTCAGGCAGGTAGGGAGATTCGCATCATCCTGGAGAATGTGGAGATGTCCGATGTCCAGGTGGGCATGATGGCGCGGGACATTGCCAAAAAGATCGAGCAGGAACTGGAATATCCTGGGCAGATCAAGGTCACCGTGATTCGGGAGACCCGGGCCATTGAATACGCGCGCTAAGGCCAGGCAAAGACCCAAGGGAAAGATCTGAGGACCCAATTGCGTGTCCTTTTCATCGGAGATATCATCGGTCATCCGGGGAGGACGATCGTCGCCTCCATGCTGCCCGGCCTTCTTTCAGAGTTTGCCATCGATATCTGCCTGGCCAATGGAGAGAACGTCGCGGGAGGCTTTGGCATCACCCCTGCGATCTGCTCGGAGCTTTTCTCTCTGGGGATCGACCTTTTGACCTCGGGAAATCATGTCTGGGACAAAAAGGAGATCGAAGCCTATATCCAGGGAGAGCCTCGACTGCTTAGGCCTGCCAACTATCCTCCGGGGGTCCCCGGGGCTGGGGTTCATGTCTTGAGGAAGAATGAGCATTGCCTGGGGGTGCTCAATCTCTCGGGCCGCACCTTCATGGCGGACCTCGATTGTCCCTTTCGGGTCGCAGATAGCGAGGTGGCTCGTCTCCGGGGGGAGGCCCTGGCCATTCTGGTCGATTTTCACGGGGAGGCGACCTCGGAGAAAAGGGCCCTTGGCTGGTACCTGGCAGGAAGGGTCTCAGCGGTGATCGGTACCCATACCCATGTACAGACCGCAGATGAGCAAGTCCTGCCGGGAGGAACTGCCTATATTACGGATGCAGGAATGACGGGATCGGCCCAATCGGTGATCGGCATCGTCAAGGATGAGGCCATTGCCCGATTTCTGACCCAAATGCCCCAGAAATTTGAGGTGGCGAAAGGCTCCCCCATGTTCAACGGCGTGGTGGTGGAGATCGATCCGGGAGGCCGGGCCACCGAGATCATCAGAATTAATCGCTGAGGAGGAGAGGAATGGCAGCTCAGATCATCGATGGCAAAAAGGTTTCCCAGCAGATCAAGGAACAGCTCAAGGAGGAGATCAGGGACCTGAAGGAGAAGCACGGGCTCACCCCGGGTCTGGCGGTGGTTCTGGTGGGAGAGGATCCTGCTTCCACCGTTTATGTGCGCAATAAAGGAAAGTCCTCTCAGGAAGTGGGAATTCTGTCGCGCCAATATAACCTCGCCGCCACCAGCTCGCAGAAGGAACTGCTCGATCTGATCCATCAATTGAACGAAGACGCCTCCATCCATGGGATCCTGGTGCAGCTTCCCCTGCCCGATCACATCGAGGAGGAGGCCATCATCCAGAGCATCAACCCCATCAAGGATGTGGACGGATTCCATCCCGCCAATGTGGGGAATCTCATCCTCGGAAACCCGACCTATCTGCCCTGCACCCCAGCCGGCATCATGGTGCTCCTGGATTCCATCGGACTGGAGATCAAAGGCAAGCACGCCGTGGTAGTGGGCCGATCCAACATTGTGGGCAAGCCGGTTTCCTTCCTCTTGCTGCAGCGTCATGCCACCCTCACCATCTGTCATTCCCGGACCCCGGACCTTTCCTATCATACCCGGCA
The DNA here is from genome assembly GCA_963718295.1 of uncultured Methylomirabilota bacterium. Taxonomy (GTDB): domain Bacteria; phylum Methylomirabilota; class Methylomirabilia; order CAVQYV01; family CAVQYV01; genus CAVQYV01. The sequence goes on from CAVQYV010000004.1 coordinate 94,675, forward strand.
GGCGGACATCCTGGTGGCCGCCATCGGCAAAGCCAAGATGATCAAAGGGTCGATGGTCAAAGAAGGGGCGGTGGTGATTGATGTGGGGGTGAACCGCCTGGAAGGGGGTCTGGTGGGAGATGTGGACTATCAGGAGGCCTCTCAGGTCGCCTCTCACATCACGCCCGTCCCCGGAGGAGTGGGGCCCATGACCATTGCCATGCTCCTCAAAAACGCACTCCTGGCCTGCAAGAGACAACACAACCTTACTTAGGGCGCAAGGCGGCGAAGCGGCAAGCACACAGCGAAACCCCCGACGCCGGCGCTCCCCAGCAGCTATGATCGATCGAGTCAACCGACGGGAAGGTCATACAAAGCAAAAGTAAAGGCACCGAATAGACCTATGAATGGCCAGCCATCATATCACGGTGCCTTGTTTTCTTTGCGGAAGATTGAAATGAGGCATCAGGCGGGAAGCGAAATTTCTCGAAGGGAGCTGTGCGCCATTGCCCCAATTGCCACCAGCTCCTCAGACTTCGCCGGGCCCTGGGGTTGTGCAATGTGTAGGTCTGACCCCTTGGGCTGCGTACCGGTCGTCGTCTCCTATCGAGCTGAGCCCGCTGCCGCAAGAAACTGTATGAGCAGCTTGCTCACTTCCTCCGGCTGCTCTTGCTGCACCCAGTGCCCAGCCCCGTCCACCAGATAACAGCCCAGCATTTGGGTGCACGCACGGCTCTGCATTCTCTCCAGGTCCCCGGGTTTCTGGTAGATCCCCCAGTCGTTCTTCCCCGCGATGAAGCAGGACGGAACATCGATCGTGCGGCCGGAGAATATTTGGAGCTCAGCGGTGTACTTGCCGCTCGTCACGCACCGATACCACTGAAGGCCGCCTTGGAACCCGGTCCTGACGTACTCCGCGCTGTACACGCTCAGCTCGTCGTCGGGAAGCCACTTGCAGGCTGTGATCTCGGCCGCGGACGGCATCTCCGGCGCCACGGTCTCCGCCATCCCCTTGTCCAGCTCCATGATGTAGTAGGTGGGCATTTTCGCCAGCTCTTCGGCGCTCCACGACTTGAGCGGGAAGGGCTGGTTCTGCTTCCAGTCTGCACTCTTGTGATGGTAGTAGGCGCGGAGGAAGGCGTGGACACCCTGTGGGCAGTTCCACATGTCCTTGTTGGCCTCGCGCGTCGAGTAGTACCACTGATAGTGCTTCCGCGGGGGTTTGAGCGCCGCCAATTCGTCATGGATACTGGCACCGGCGGGGGCGGCCTTTTGCGGCGCCTCATTGGCAGTGTTGAATGGCAGGGGCGGTGGGCCCGCAAAGGGGGCGCTCATCAGCACGACGGAGCGGAATACGTCCGGCCGTATGAGTGAACACCAGGCCGCGACGGGCGAGCCGAAGTCGTGCCCGACCACAGCCGCCACCGAGCGGTAGCCGAGGGCGGAGACCAACCCCAAGGCGTCCCTCACCAAGTTAGGGAAGCGGAAGGAGGCGAGGTCGCCGTCGTAGGCGCCGTCCCAGCCCGTGGTACGTCCGTATCCCCTCTGGTCGGGGGCGATCACGTGAAATCCCGCTGAGGCAAGTGGCAGCATCACCTTTCTCCAGCTGTAGGCAAGCTCCGGGAAGCCATGGAGGAGCAGGACGCAGGGCCGGTCCTTGGCCTCGAAGCCGGCCTCCAGCATGTGTACCGTGAGGCCGTTGATGTTGGGTACGAAGCGGGAGCGTATGCCGGGAAGGAGAGCGGCCTTACCGTAAGCAATCGTCTCGGTCATCTTCATCTCCATGGACTCTTCGAAATGATTCACCACCCGACCCTGGGAGGTGGGTTTGGCGGGCGAGTGAGCTGCACGAGCCATCTTTGCCGCCGCCGCAGACGCAAGGATAGCAACGAGACCTTGAATGAATCGACGGCGTGTAAGGGCTCCACGCTCGAATAAGAAGATGAGGTCATCTACCGATTTCTGCATGGCTCCTCCTCTTGGGTTGCCTCTTGTGAAGGCTGGGAAATCGCGTCTCGATCTTCAGACGCCCAATGCTCAAAATCCTCAAGATCAGCCGGCGTCGGCCCCGATCGGCTGGATCACGTTGTTCGCTGCGGTTGTCATTTCGTCAGGCCTGCTCGATGGTTAGCCCATGGTCTTGGGCCCATGGCTGCGTCACATCACTATGAAACAACTCCTGCCCCACCCGCTCTAACAGGGTGGCAAAACGCTCTTTGGGTTTGCCTCGCTCGGCCAGCCAATCGAGCGTTCTGGCGACAAATCCTATCACGGCGTCCTCATTGACTGCATAGTAATCCAATGGAACTGCCAGCGATGGCTTCTTACCGATGCGTCCCCCGATGAAGAGTTTGTACCCTCTGGGGCCCATTGTCATAATACCGATATCATTCTCTTGCGGCTTTGCACAGGAGTTGGGACAGCCAGTGATCGATACTTTCACCTTGGTATGCAGTCCTTCATAATTACGGAAGTGGGAATGAATCGATTGGGCAAGACTTTGTGTATCGCCAGTGCTGAAACGGCAGACAGGATGACCAGGACACGCTACAATAGTGCGTACCCGCTCACCCGAATTGGCGGAAGAGAGCCCCAGGGTGTCCATGTGGACTAAAGCGTGATGGATAACTTCCTCTGGGACATTCTGAATCTCTATGGATTGACGGGTGGTCAAGTGTATGGACCCATTCCCAAAGCGCTCGGCAAGTTCTGCGGCACCGCGCAGAAGCCCCGGAGTACAGGAACCGCCGACTAATCCCAATCGAACGATGAAGAACCCCTTGCTCTTTTCTATCAAGGCGCCACGGACACGAAGTGCGGCAATTTGTTCTGCATCCATTCCCGGCCTCCAGTCAATAACATCAAGCTAATTGGTGGGCAGTGTTACGCGCCCGGCTGAACGACTCGTCAGGAACGCCGAGACGCGGCCCTTGATCCTCTCGATCTCCTCTTGAGACCAGGAGGAGGAAGAACTGAAGGCCCTCTGGTGAGACATGACGACCTTCAGTGAGTAGCTGGGAGCGCCATCGCTCCACTCGTGGACCTCGATCTCAAGCCGCTCGATCGAGGAAAGGGGATACGTGCGGGTGCGCAACGGAACCGCTGGGGCAACCGCTGAGTAGGTGAAAGTGGATCGGGCCCTGTCAAACCTCATCCGCGAACTCAGCCCCGCGGCTGCGGCGAAGAGAAAAAAGACGCTCACGGCGACGGCTCCGGCGGAGACGATGGCTGCCAGCAGGAAGAACGGATGGAAGTAGTCGCTCCACTCAACTCGCACGAGGAGTTCGTAGGGTGCTAACAAAGGGACGAGGGAGAGGAGAGCGAGCACGAGGCGCTTGCCCGTTGGCATTGGGGACACGACTTCGAGGCAGTCTGAGGTCTCTACGAGTTCGGGCACCGATTCACCTTCCCATCGCCCTGACAACGGCGCGGATCAATCGTTGGAAAGTCGAAGGTCTTGATGGACAAGTGGATCCGCTGGTTCGACACTCCCTCTTGACAGCATAGCATAATTATGGCACTATTTTGCTATGGGTGTTTACACGATTATCTTGAAACGCAGCGCTATTGCCGACTTGGATGCATTGCGGAAATACGATGCCACGCAAATTGCCAACGCAATGGAGAGACACCTGCAACACGATCCCACGAAAGAGAGCAAAAGCAGCATCAGACGGCTGCGCGGCATCACGAACCCAGACTATCGACTCCGAGTGGGTGACTACCGCGTCTTCTACGCGGTTGACGAGGATGCGCGCCGGGTTGATGAGCTGAGGGTTATGCATAAGGACCAAACTCTACTCTACTACAAGGAGTTAAAGCGATGAAAATTGCGCCTATGGGAGAAGTGCGGAACAACTTCGCGAAATATCTGGAGGCCGCCGAACAGGAACCAGTGTTCGTGACGAAGAATGGAAAGATCACCGCAGTCATCGAACACATCGAGGATCGCGACGTCGAAGACTACCTCCTCCAAAAGAGCCCGCGCTTCCGTAAAATGCTCGACAAGGTCAAACGAGAGCGTGCCTCTATTTCTCTTGTCGAGTACCGCAAGTCCCGCGCCATCTAATCTCTTGTCCGTGCAGAACACAAAAATCAGCCGCAAGTGTAATGAGTCGGCCGGATTGCCATGTTATCCGATTTTCTATTTGTGACTTATGTGAAGTGCATTCGCAACGTGCTTCAGTTTCTTATCATGCGTCCAGATTGATATTCCCGTCAGCATGGCAGATGAAATGAGATGGATATCCACGTAGCCAAGCCCCCTCCCCATCAATTGGTTTCTTTCCAGGAATTCCAAGACTTCTTCGTGTTCTGCTTTGACGCTCATGGGAAGGGATTGAAGAAGTGAAAGTATTTGATTCCGGTTATTTAGATTTCCGCATGCGAGCTCACCAACTACAAATGGATGGCATACCACCTCCCCGTTATTGAGTAGGTTTGTAAGCTCGGTGTTTCCTTGTCGAAAATGGGAGACCCAGACGGATGTATCTACAAGGAGCATTTTTAAACTGTAGCCCTCCTTCGCGGTATTGCTTTCAGCCCTTTCTCCGTGCCGCCCAATTTTGCGAGTCTTTTACTGCTTTCTCTGGCGATTAATGCCTCCAAACCGAGCTTGACCAGCATGGTTTTCTCCTTAATTCCCGTGAGCTTGGACGCTTTATCCACCAAGTGGTCTTCTATGTTTAAGGTCGTTCTCATATTTTCACCCCCTGAGAGATAATTCTTATGCCCATGTATGCATAATCCATGCATACATGTCAAGCTTTTTGCGGATAACGTGGCCATCAGCGGCGGGCCATTCAAACATCGATTGCGCAGCACCGTCGCTTGCGGCCCGTCCGCTCTGGATTGAGTGGTTAGGGGATCACTGGCATAACAATTATTATGTGTCGACTATTTTCAGTCCTAGAAACTTGACCATGGGATCGAAGTCTCTGTCATCATGCAATAAGGGTAGCTGATAATGAATACAGAAGGTTCCAATCATAATATCTATGGTCTTTCGCAGGGTAACACCCTTCTTCCGGAGTGCTCTGTAGTTAAGGGCGCTCTTTAGAGCCAGGTCCCGCCCACCCATTGCCATGAAAGGCATTTCCAAGAGAAGGTCTCGTGCAATTTTGAAGTCTTTGTCTTTCTGGAATCCTTGAAGCACTTCAGTAAGAATGACGTCGCCAATGATGATCGGGGTATTCCCGAGTAAAGAATCGAGCCGGTCCGTATGCGGTGTCTTTTTACCGTTAAAGAAGTCGATCCAGACGGAAGAATCAGCCAGTATCATTTGTCTAACCGCATCTTATGCAGGCTGCCACTCCATCTAAGTTTTCCTCTGAACCCCTTTATCTTTTCTTGAGCTTTCAGCTGCACCAATAGCTTCAGGCCTTCTTCTATTGCATCTTTCTTCGTTTTTATTCCGGATGCTCTCAGAGCGGACTCCATCAGGTCGTCGTCTATAACCACATTCGTTCTCATCTCTCACCTCCCTATGTGTATCAACAAGCTATATTATACACATTATCGAGACAGTTTGAAAGACTCGTTTTCTTACACATAACGTTCCGCATAAGCCGCGCCGGGCAAGGACATTGCCGCGTAGCGCCTGGACCACCTTCCCGGTGTTGGTCTTAATGCGGTTGTTGGGCAGTTCCCCGGTTACTTCTTTTCATCACCGACAAAGCGATAGATCAGGGCGCCAATTATGCCGCCAATGATCGGGGCCACCCAGAAGAGCCAAAGCTGCGCGATGGCCCAATCGCCTACAAACACGGCAACGCCCGTACTGCGCGCGGGATTCACCGAGGTTTGCGTAACGGGGATGCTGATCAAGTGGATGAGAGTCAGACACAAGCCAATGGCAATCGGAGCGAACCCCTGTGGCGCCCGCTTGTCCGTGGCGCCAAGAATGACGAGGAGAAATATCATGGTCATGACGACTTCAGTTATCAGCGCCGCCGGCAAGCCAAACCCGCCCAGCGAATGGGCTCCGTAGCCGTTTGCGGCGAAACCTTTGGATATATCGAACCCAGGCGCACCGCTGGCAATGAGATACAGAACGCCACCCGCTACAATGCCCCCCAAGACCTGCGCCACAATATAGGGCGGCAGTTCTTTTGCTGGGAAGCGCCCCCCGGCCCAGAGACCAATCGACACTGCCGGGTTAAGGTGACAGCCGGAGATGTGTCCGATGGCGTAGGCCATGGTGAGCACAGTCAAGCCGAACGCCAGTGCTACGCCAAGCAGGCCGATGGTGATGTTGGCATCTGGAACCGCACGAGCTAGAACGGCACTGCCGCACCCACCAAGAACCAGCCAGAAGGTTCCAAAAAACTCCGCGCCATACTTCTTCATCTTCATACTGTTCTCCTTTGCTTCGTTGATTGTGATGCCCAACGCCGCAATCAGCCGCGAGGTACGAGTCGGCTGAATGGACTGGTTCGGAGGTTTTATTGGGTTATTCCGGCGGTTATTCCGGGGACATAATACCAATTATTGTCATCTATTAGCCAGAAATAAGTATTATGTCCCCTGATTTCTTGTCCCCTGATTTCTGCCGTCCCATTCTTGATCTGCGTATCCGGAAGAGGCGGGCCTGTCAAGAATGTGGGCCTGATCCCTCTACGTGCCCCGCCAGGCTTCATTCGAGCCGAGGAATTGGGCGCGTCTGATTGAGTCTGATTGATGCCCTTGTTCGCTGGACACCAAAGCTACAGGCCGTCGACCAGATCCTCGTAAACGGGTATGGGCGCAGACACGCCTACGACGGAGCGTTTCACGTATGCGTCGGGGAACGCGCGGCGCGCGAAGTCCACGTTCTCCTGCGACGGAGGCTTCCGGTATGCTTCGATAACGACCCACCATCCGGGCCTCATGCCATCGAAGCTATCGCTGCGCTGCACGATGAAGTAGGACTGCATGTCGCCGAAGAGCGGGATGGCCTTGTCGAGCGCGGCCTGCGCCTCCTGCTCGGTTCGGACGCTCGCGCCGACAACGAAGTACAGGGTCTCGCCCTCGTGGTTGGTCCCGCCGATGCTCTCGGCGTACGCCGTCGACTTCGCGGACACGGGGAAGGGCACGGGGTCGGCGACAGGAGCACCGACGGCTGAAGTGGCCTGAGTGTCCACGATCGCGGTCGAAGCCGCGGAGCCATTGGACGCCTTCGATGACTCAGGTCCCTTACTGTCTGACGCCGTCTTGACGGTGGCCGCATAGCCCCAAGACGCAATGGTCAGACATACCATTGCTACGACGAAGAGGCTCCGGACTCCCATTCGACTCCTCTCTCGAACTTTCCAACGAACGTGATAGCCTATCATCGACGGCAGCTTAGCGCGCTTTGCCGTCGCCCGTCCCCCATGATAGCTTGGCGGAGCGCCGTCCGCCCGGATGGGCTTGTTGTGCATGCAGATTTTGCGGCTACTGGGACTCCCACCAGAAGCGATACGTCACGGTGCTGCCCTTCTTCACGACCGTCCCCGGCCGCGGGTCTTGCCGGTACGCACGCATGAAACCGGCTTGGTCTGTATCGATTGGCCCGTGGACCGGTGCCTCTTCCGCCCTGAGGCTGGCTGCGTTCAACCGGGCCTCAGCCTCGGAGGTGAGGAGTCCTTCCACATCTGGCACGCTGACCATACCGCTGGGGACCGCCACGCCCAGCTTGACGGTTGCGCCAATCGGCCACTCTCTCCCCCCGGTGGGAAATTGGCTTGCCACGGTCCTGAAGTTCGGGGAGCCGATCGACCCCACCCAGCCCTCCTCGTCGTAGAGGGCGACGTTGAATCCTATCCGACGGAGTTCGGCTGCCGCCTCTTCGACGATGCGGCCTGACATATCCGGAACGACAGAGACACCCGAAGTCGGCTCCACTGCAAGAGCCGCAGGCGCTGACGCAGCAGGCGCCGACGCAGCAGGCGCCGCTTCCGGAGCGGTCTGGATGGCGGCGATTCGGTCGGCTGCACAGCCGCCCAGTGCCATGGCGACGGCGGCCACGGCCATCAGTGAGCAAGCCCGTGCGAATGGACTGACCTTCATGATGTTCCCCCGACGGCGAGAGAGTGTCTTGCTGCCACGCCTAATGCCGAATTGAGGCCACCGCAGAGTTGTAATGCCATCGCCTTGACTGAATTGTTCGGCTCGACCACTGGAAAGGATGCTGGCTGGCTCCCCATGCACGCCGGTGATACTCCTCTACTGCTGTCCCCGATACGCTGGCAGTCGAATCGAGAAGCATGCCCCAGCCCCTAACGTACTTTCACACCAGAGATCCCCGTTTACCTTGCCGACCAACTCCTTAGCCACCGCCAACCCATAGCCACTCGAAGATTCTCCCCCGGTGGGTACTGAGCTGAGCTTGACACCCCGCTGAAACAGTTTCGCTTGATCCTCTTGGCTCAATCCCGGTCCTTCATCACATACGCTGCATATCACACTCGTCATATCCCCCCGCAACCGCACCCAAATCTTCTTTCCGGGAAATGAATATTTTACGGCGTTTGAGAGGAGATTGTCCAGTGCAGCAGCAACAGCCACTGGATCGGTCCATACTGAAGGGATGTCGCCGGCGGATTCACGTACAATGAAGATGTTCTTTCGGTCTGCGATCCGCTGGTAATAGTTACATGCCCGTTGAACCAGCGGAGCCACGTCCCACTCCAGGAACCGGAGCTTGGCATCCTTGGGTGCCGAAGTAGTCATTAACTGGCTGACTGTGTGCCGCATTAACTCAGTCACATGTCCCAATCCTTCAAGCCAATTCCGGATTTCTGGTTCCGCGTGGTCTGCCAACGACCCAAGGAGTAATTCGACGGTACCCTGTGTTACCACCAGGTAGTTATTCAAGGCATGCGCCGAAAAGGCGACCACTCCCGGATCAAATGCTGGCATCTTCTCAAGCTCACGAAGTGCGTCCTCAAGTTGAGCCTGTGCCCTCAGGACTGCTGCGGCAACTTTCTCCTTCTCGTCCATTCCTCCCTCGATCCATAAAAGGACTGATGGCCCATTATTCCTTCGGCTAGAGAAGCCGAATGCCGAATTGATCGGCAACCGCAGACGGCGCGGTGGGGGGCGTTATTCCGGGGACATAATACCAATTATTGTCATCTATTAGCCAGAAATAAGTATTATGTCCCCGGATTTCCGCCAAACACTTGCCTGAAGAATTCCATGCTCGACTTCTGATCGCTCATGACCACTCCCTTCTTGTATGGGTTAACGTAGAGTTAACCGGCGCGACGGGGCATGGCGTGTCCGGTTGAACGCCATGTTAGGCCTCAGTGTGGTTTGCTCGCCGGCTGCAACTTTATGGTGAATTGGATGGCGCTGTTCCAGGCAGCTCTGCCCCCAGCCCCCCGATTGCAAGCGCACACTGCTCGCCGAACGCGTCAGCTACGCGCGACCGGTCGCGTCGAGGACCCATACACCATTACGGAGAGGCGGATTTTATGCCTTCACATATTTTCCCTGGCATCATAGACACAGGATCATGCTGCCGGGCCCGGATGGACCGGGAATAACATGGTTCTTCGATCCTAATTCTCGCTGTATTCGAAGTAATCGAAATCCGCGGGCAGCCGGTGGCCCGACAGGTCCTGGCAGCACATGCCGACAAAGGCGCCCGTAAAGGCGAGGGAATAGTTTCCCATCACCCTCATGATGATCTTGTCAATCCGTGACGTCACCATGTCGTGATGTTCATCGGAGAGGATGCTTGCGTCGTAGTGCTTGCCGATTTCTTTCCAGTTTTCCCCGTCCGTGGAGTAGTTGAAGACCAGCCGGCTGTCCGTGACGCTCGCGCGCAGGTGGACCCGCCGCGCGTCATTGACGGGAACGGGCTTCCCCAGCAGGGGCTTGGCAAAGTACCTGCTCGCTCCGATGATGTCCAGGACCTTCCCGAGCTTCTCGTCGCGGGTGATGCGCAGGTAATAGTAATTGCCCGTGTCGTACCAGGCTATGAGGCCCGCGCACTGGAGGAAGCTCTTCGGCTCGAACTCGACGCACGTTTCCGCCCTGTAGGTGAAAGACTGCTGGCGGCGGGCCACCAAGGCCTGCGTGAACAGGGAGCTGAGGCCTTCGCGCCCCCTGATTCGAAGGAAGCCGGGGCGTTCACCGAGAGAAAGGGTATCTTCGCCCAGGGGGACCCTCAGGGTCTGGTACTCCAACCCCAGTTCGGGTGAGTTGAAATCGTCGCGGGCGGGCCTGGAGGGCCAAGACTGGACCGGCAGGTCCGGGGCCGTGACGGTGAGCTCCGGATACCGGCTGCCGCTCTCGAGCCTCAGCCACCCGTCGGCGCCCCAGGTCACTTTCTGCAGCGCCGACTCCCGTCCCAGGGGACACCGGTAGTGCAGGGTGCCCCTGACGGGCCTGGCGCAGAGATGGGCCAGGTACCATTCGCCGTTTTTCGTCTCTACCAGGCTGCCGTGCCCCGCCTTCTGGATCGCCAGTCCGCGCCTTCCCCGGGAAGTCAGCAGGGGGTTGTCCGGGTACACCTCGTAGGGCCCGTCGATGGCCCGGGAGCGCGCCATGGTCACCGCGTGATTCCTCCCCGTGCCTCCTTCGGCCGTCATCAGGTGGTAATACCCGCCATGTTTGTAAATATGCGGACCCTCGGTCACTCCGAGTTTTGTTCCTGTGAAAATCAACTTCGGTTCGCCGATGAGCTTTTTCCGGTCGTGGGAATATTCCTGCATCATGATGCCCTTGAAGGGGTTCACGCCGTCGGCGCCTGACTTAATCAGCATCTTGAGGCCAAGCCACAGGGATAGCCGGCCGGACTGCATGAGGTACATCGCCCGATAGTCGAATGCCGTCCACAGGAGCCATTTCCGGCCGTCGTCGTCATGGAACAGGGAAGGGTCGTAGCCGTTGTTTACCAGGTGCACCGGCTCCGACCAGGGGCCCATGATGTCCGGGGCCGTCACGAGAAAATTGTAGAGATCATTCATGGGGCCGCCGTGCATGCCGCTCTGGCAGAGGGCATTGGTGTACACGAGGTAGTAGGTCCCGTCATGATGGCTCAGGCAGGGGGCCCAGACGCCGCCCGAATTCTTTACGCCCCTCATGTCGAGCTGGGAAACCCTCGTCAGGGGGCGCGTGAGCAGGCGCCAGTTGACGAGATCGCGGGAGTGGTGAATCTGCACGCCGGGGAACCATTCGAAGGTCGATGTCGCGATGTAGTAATCATCATTAACCCTCAGGATGGACGGGTCCGGGTTGAATCCCCGCAACACGGGATTTTCAATTTTCATCCAGGCATCCTTTGATTGGTTAAAAGGCACTTTACTATTCGGTAGAGGTTCGAAATACCCCTTATGACTTGCACACCCTATAAACATAAAAAATATGCTGGTTATTGCAATTGACTTACGCATAGTGCTCATCTCCCTGGATATGATTATACGGCGAACGCCTGAATTAAGCCGCGCCGCGAAGCGGCGTCGGCTTGAATGAATTGTTAGGCCTGCCTGAGACAGGCCTTTCTGTTGATTGCACGGATAACTAGACCATAAGAAATGAATTCAGGCGCAATCACATCTCGGCGAGCCACCAGCTGTTGCGCGGCACAGCCGTTGACGATCCGCCGGATGCGCCAACGCATCACCGCGGCATCAGCGCGAACACGCCCCAGCCCAGGTATTCACGCGTGTAAGCGGCGTAGCGCTCGGGTTCCGAGGTTAGTTTGGCTCGAACATCTTTCGCGAACTCGTCGTCGGGATTGGCTTCAAGCCATCGGCGCATGGTGAGCCACTTGGCCGCCTCGTATCTGTCCCAGCTGTCTTGGTCTGCCAAAACCATTTCCACGACGTCGTAGCCGAGGTGGCCGAAAGACGCGAGAAGTTCTGGAAGCAGGAGAAAGTCGGAGATTGAGCCGGCAAGACACCCCCTGGCAACATCTTCCGTCGGCGGTAACTGCCGCCAGTAGGGCTCGCCGATGAGGATGATCCCTCCGGGGCGGAGGCTCTGCGCCAGAAGCTCGATGGTGCCGACGACTCCCCCAGCGATCCACGTGGCACCGAGACAGGCTGCCACACCGGCCTTCTCGTCAGAGACGAAGCCGGCAGCATCGCCATGGATGAACTTGACTTGATCGGCGACACCGAGTTCTTCAGCGCGGAGTTTCGCTTGCTCGGTGAACAACTGGCTCATGTCGATGCCGGTGCCGATGACGCCGTAATCGCGTGCCCAGGTGCACAGCATCTCCCCCGAACCGCTGCCGAGGTCGAGCACTCGGGTTCCCGTTTCCAGACGCAGCGCCGCGCCGAGAGTGGCGAGCTTTTCGGGTGTGAACGGGTTATGGATGCGGTGAGCACTTTCGGTGATGTTGAAGATCCGTGGAATATCCAATGCAGAAAATCTCCTTACGGGTGTGAATAGATTCGGTCACTGCCTAACGTAGCGTTTAGCCGCAGGCGCGCTTGCCTGCCCGTATTGGCACATTGCACATTTCACTCGACCTTAACCTCAAAGGGCAGAAATGCAAGCGTGACTGTCGGCTACAACGCCTGGTTCGGCAATCATGGTTTCATTGCCTTCGGAAGGGTCCCTCCTGCTAACCGAGCCTCGTAGGTCTGGTCCTCCTGACAGCGATTGATGAGGGTGGTGGTCTCCGGTGTCTCATCCATGGACCAGTAGACCTTCCCTCCCTCGTGGTGATACTTGCGAACCTGGGAATAGAAGCGGCCGTCCCGACCGTGTGCAAAGATGTGTTGGGCTAGTGCAAGGATCATCGAGGCATTGTCCGGCGTGCGGACGACGTATTCATGAGGCCACGAAGTGGCGTATGTCTTGGCGAACCTCCACGGCGTGGATTCAACAAAGGCACGAATGGTATCGGGAAAGGGAATGGTCATATCTCAAGATACCGTGGCAGCCGATGCAACAAGCGACCCACAAGTGTTCTTCCCATGAGCGGAGCCTCGGTTGGGCCATCGTGGCGCGAGCATCATTCCTTTGTCCGGAATATCACAGAATGGTTTCGACTCACGATAGAGATGATTCATGATTGCAGCCTCGATGCGCTCAAGATTCCGCCCTTCTGATGTCACATCGGCAACAAACACGCGAAATCCTGCGAGTTGCTTCTTCACTGCCTGGACAACCTCCAGTTTGCGCGCTTCGAACTGGGCTCGTTTCTCCGGTGACCAGCCCCAGCCTTGCCATATCTCCATGCGGAGGCCTTGACCCATAGATTGCATGTCGAGGACATTGTAGTCGCCAGACATGTACTTCTTTGTATGCTCACGGAAGCGTGCTGGGACTGATCTGCGAGTGATTCCGGCTACAGTAGATATGATAGCCATTATCGGTAGTCGATGGTCTGCAGAGTACACGCCGGGGATGCATTGGAATAGGCGGAAGTTGCCGGTTTCCCTTCATACCCGGGCCATGCATAGGGCCCCGTCCATGGAATTTCTATTGTCTGGTTATCATGCATGCATTCTGTTTGTCTCTTGTTGCCGAAAAGCTAAGCCGGAGCCGCGAAGCGGCGATCGGCTTGAGCGGCTTGTTCGGCAGTTCTTTTTCCTGTAAAACTCATATGCTTGAAACCTTTATCTCTTCGCCCTGATCGATTGGTTTTGTAGCCACCCCGAAATACATGATCGCCGTGTTTCCTCTCGGAGATATGCGAACAGGCAAGCGGCCCTCGTTTCTCCGGTGCAGGTCGAGCTGAATACCAGCGAAGCGGGTGTTAGTGAATCCACAGCTTTCCAAGAACTGCCGTAGGTCGAACGGCGTTACAAAACCGCTCCAATAATGGGTTCCCTTCGGAATGAATCTGAAAAGGACTTCGCCAAGCCAGATAACGAGCGCCTTGGACAATAGAGTTTTATTGATGGTATCGAGACACAACCAACCGCCGGGCTTGAGGACGCGATAGATCTCCCTGAGCGTTATCTGCTTGTCCGGTATGTGCTCCAACACGTCGAAACACGTAACGACATCCATGGTCTCGTCTTCATAAGGAAGGCGAGCGGACGAGCAGCGCCTGTACTCAATGCGAGAGACCATTCTCGACAGCATGGCGACTTGCCTCCTGAAGAGATTCTTCCAGGATGTCTGTCCCGAATACTACGGCCTGATGACGAGCGAGATGCTCACACGCATACCCGCCACCACAACCCACGTCGAGTACCTTGACCCCCGCCCAACTTCCGATAAAGGGATTCGAAGTAGTCGAGGCGGAGCGGGTTAGCCCGAAATAATATAACGTGGTCTTTCGCCGGAGGCCACCAACGATATGAACCGCCATGAAGCTCGCTCTGATCTACCACGCTGATTTCTCCCTTCCAACGCCCACCGTTATTGCAAATGCCGAACGGTGAGCTGACCGGAGGCACGAGCCTGCAAAAACCGAAGGTTTTTGTGCAGGCGCAGTGACGACCGGTAGAGCGTTTTGTTAGGCGGGCCGCTGGAAGCGGCACGCCGAGAAACGCGAGTCCGGACGTAGCCGGTCAGCTCACCGTAAGGCGGGCGAGCCGCCGAGCAAATCAGGCCGGTGACAGCCGGACAGCGAGGCAGGCGAGAGCGTGGAATCGCGCCATTTATTTCTTGTATCAGTTATTAATGTCATGGCGCGATTCAAGCGGCCCGCCTTACGGGCTGGATCAGCCGGAGCGTAAGCGATCGGCTGCATCCGGTTGTTGGCTCTGTGGGAATCCGGCGGCTGCCAAGAGATCGTCCTTGCTGTGGCTCTGGAGGAAGATCAAGAAATGAGCATCAACGACGAGCAATTCATCATTGCTGTAGTCGAGGACGACGGGCTGGAGTCGGTGACGAAACTGCACGTTCTGTCACACGCTCTAACGCCTGGATAACGTTGTTCTGCTGGAGGGTGTCCGCTGATGGATGCTCGCGTCTGATTCTGGCCAACAGAACGTTCGGCCTCAGACCGCTCTTCAACTCCGTGGGCGACGAATTGACTACCACCCAAAGAATCCACTTATACATCTCAAGCTGAGTCTCACCCAGACCTTGAGAGAAACGGTATAGGAAATTGCGGTATCGCGACGCCTGCTCATCGGACAAGTCCTTTAAAATGTCTGCGACGTCTCCGACGGAGCCGACAGTGCGCTGTTCTTCTCCGGTCTAGGCACTCATACCGTTCCACAGACGAAAGCATACTTCCTGCAACAATCCGACGTTCTGGTGGCAACCATCGACAATCTCCTTCTTGACGCCATCGGGAATCGTGATGTTCGGAGCGGAATCCACCATCGATGAGCTGCCATCAACTCCGCGTCCTGCCATTGGTCCGAATTCAGTGTGGTCACTCGGCCGATGAGGTCGCCGTTGTATAGTGTTAGCTTATTAGCCTCAAGCCAGACTCCGATCACGATGAAGATTAGCGGAGATATCTCGTGGAAGACCTTCAGGTCGACTGCAATCGACCGCTGGACTTCCTCGTCAAGGTAATGGAAGTCCTCGATGACCACGAACTTCGACCACTGAGCGGCTTTTTCAAGAACACGCGAGCAATGTCGTTCGGATCTTCGGGATCGATGTCGAAGTCCCGTGCTCGGAATGAGTCTTTTCGTCTCCCTTGGTGCCCTCGGTTCCAGTCTTCGCACTGCCCTTCCCGAAGAAAGGGATTGCCCCCTCGACCTGAACAGTCGCGTGGAGTTTGCGGCTCCCACTGAGTGTGACGCTGTCTGAAACCTCGCAAGGGATTCCTGCGCGTTTGAGGATCATCTCGTACAACATGGCCTTGGTGGTTTCTCTGGTGCACTGAACGACAATGTGGTCACCTTCCCGAAGATGGTACTTGCGAAGACACGTTTTTCCTTGCTTGGAACCTCCGTGGATGATGATGTGCTTGTCCCGCGTGATGTCGTTCACGAAACGCCCGTCGATGGCCGGGCGGACGACATAGGTCTCAGGAACGTCTCTCGAAGTACCGTAGACTTCAGCAAGTTTCATTATCTTCTCGGGCATTATTCGTTCCCTCCTATTGAGCCAACGAAGAGATCAGCCGGAGCGGCTCACGGGGCCGCGATCGGCTGCATTGATTTCGTTATAAGATTTTAATAGAAACAGCTTAATTTATTTCTTATTTTGTTTTAATTCACCTACTATATCTGCAAAGGCACCTTGACATTTTAGCATAGCATCATAGACTTTATTGTAAAGAGATGCTGTTGTGGTAAAAACACCTATAGTAACAAGCGATGATATTAGTAATGAACCTTCTTTAATTGTAACGCTAACACCATCTTTCCCCAAATGAAGTTACATTTTGAGATAATGCGTAGGCTAAGTCTCCATCAGAATAAGTGCTATCTAAAATATCACCAATATCTGCCATTACAAAAACAAGGGCTATATTTTTATCGAACCTTACGTGATAATGCTTAATAATAGGTGTGTCTGTAAATGGAGATTTAAATATAATAAAATCCTCTTTATAAATCTCACTATCAAACCCGGCATCAACTATCTTCCGATTTAATTTTTCACAATATTTATGCATGTTTTTATAGCTCCAATGGCTACTTTGTTTGCTATCTATAACGGTGAGCTGACCGGAGGCACGAGCCTGCAAAAACCGAAGGTTTTGTGCAGGTGCAGTGACGACCGGTCGAGCGTTTTGTTAGGCGGGCCGCTGGAAGCGGCACGCCGAGAAACGCGAGTCCGGACGTAGCCGGTCAGCTCACCGTAAGGCGGGCGAGCCGCCGAGCGAATCAGGCCGGTGACAGCCGGACAGCGAGGCAGGCGAGAGCGTGGAATCGCGCCATTTATTTCTTGTATCAGTTATTAATGTCATGGCGCGATTCAGCGGCCCGCCTTACGATGAAATAACCCGCGCCAGCCGCCAAGCAAGCAGGAAACCACAGCCCGATACACGGCGTCGGGTTGATTGATTCGTTGGCATTCACCAATCCCAATTATGAGATTCGACCTTAAGCCGAAGGTAATGGACGTTTGAATCAAGTGCATATTTCTGGAGATGTTTTTCACCCATTTTCCAATCCTCAATGGCTTTGTCTACATTTAGCTGATACTTTTCGTCGTAATTATTTAGACTGGTAAGAAATAGATCAGCGCGATCACTTTTCTCCACATATATAGCAATCCATGGTTCACATGCAAAATACTCGCAGCTTGTAAGGCTTTTCTCCGATCATCATTCTTTGTCTTAAATATGTTGACCGTATCTTTTTCAGTCCCAGCAGTTCTTGTGCGAGACTTCACTGTAATGCCAATCCTTTTCCCTGACTTTCGATGGTATGCAATAATATCAATACCAGTATGGTCAACTAAGACGACCTCCCAGCCTGACCGAGACAGCCAATTACAAACAAGTTGTTCGCCAAAATCACCAACTATTTTCGAGTGTCTTAAGCCTTTGTTAATTTCCATAACTTAAACCATTCCTTATGCCCAACGGTGAGCTGACCGGAGGCACGAGCCTGCAAAAACCGAAGGTTTTTGTGCAGGCGCAGTGACGACCGGTCGAGCGTTTTGTTAGGCGGGCCGCTGGAAGCGGCACGCCGAGAAACGCGAGTCCGGACGTAGCCGGTCAGCTCACCGTAAGGCGGGCGAGCCGCCGAGCGAATCAGGCCGGTGACAGCCGGACAGCGAGGCAGGCGAGAGCGTGGAATCGCGCCATTTATTTCTTGTATCAGTTATTAATGTCATGGCGCGATTCAAGCGGCCCGCCTTACAATAATTATACGGAAGAGGTTTGTTCCTTGCGATTTATGGTTAATGATATTATGTCTTAACGATAAAACGAAAAAGAAACAAATAATTCTGAAGAAAAATGTGAAGGTAAATCTTATTGACTTCCGTAATTGATCCGTAATATCATATTATACGGAATCCGGTATCATTAAGGCAGGAACTTATATGCGAGAGAAAATGTTACCTTCACAAATCCTTCCCGATTTTCAGCAATATCTGCTTTCACGAAAGCTCGTGCCGGAAAAAAGCGTAACCTTCTACGCCTACTGGGCGAACCGATATCTCACGTTTTCAAAACGCCTGAAGAATGCTGATGCGGCAGAGGCGCTCCGGCTGTTTCTGGAGGATCTACAATCCCGGGAAAACATTGCCGACTGGCAGATCCAGCAAGCCAAAGAAGCCATTCAGCTCTACACCACTCATTTTCACGGCGGAAAAGCGGCTGGAACTGCCGACGACGAAATAAAAGCGACATCCGGCCCTTTCGACCCGGACCTGGTCCTGGCAAGCATTCAGAAGGCCATCCGTGTGAAGCACTATTCTCTTAGCACGGAGCGGACTTACATGGACTGGGCAAGGCGCTTTTTCGATTACACCGGCAATAGGAAAGGCGGGCTTCTTCAAAAAACACCGGGCGCCGAAGATATCCGCGAGTTCTTGACGCATTTGGCCGTCCACAAGAAGGTTTCCGCTTCGACACAGAATCAGGCATTTAACGCCCTCCTGTTCCTGTTCCGGAATGTCCTGAAGATCGAAATCGGGGACATGAGCAGCACCATCCGGGCAAAGCGTGGACCGAAACTTCCTGTCGTATTGACCGTCGAGGAAGTGCGGCAGCTATTCTCCCATATGGAAGGAAAGCAGCTTTTGATTGCCCAGGTGCTGTACGGGGCAGGCCTTCGCCTTATGGAGCTGGCCCGTCTGCGGGTCAAGGATATCGATTTTGGATCAGGGCTGATTTTCGTTCGGTCATCCAAGGGGGACAAAGACCGTTCGACCATCCTGCCGGGAGCCGTCCGGGAACCCCTTCAACAGCACCTGACGGAAGTCAAGGCATCACACAATCAGGATATTGCAATTTGTGGAGCCTGATGGGTGCAGGGTGCAGATGGAAGACCGCGATCCGGGCAAGGCTGCCTATCAGCAGGATGGACGTCTCAAGCCGCTTGCTCCGACTTCCCCATGTGTACGAGGATCCGATGCTTGACCAGGCCCCGATCCAACGGGATCACCCCATCCCGCAGGCGCTGGCCATCCATCTCCACCCATGACACACCTCGCTCGCAGCCTTCCGGGTTCTCTACCTGGATCTCGTAGACCGCTTCACCATGACGATAGCGCAGGTGGAAGCCCTCCCACCATGCGGGGATGACCGGATCCAACTGTAGGTGATCCCCGCGCACCTTCAAACCCAGGACCTCTTCAACCCAGGCTCGGTACATCCACGCCGCCGAACCCGTATACCAAGACCAACCCCCCTGACCGATCCTCCCGGACAATCGGTATATGTCCGCTGCGACCACGTAGGGCTCAAGCCCATAGCGCCACACGGTTTCTGGATCACGCGCGCGCTCAATGGGGTTGAGGATCCGCAGCATTTTCGCCGCCCGCGTACCATCCCCTCTACGTGCCAAGGCCATGGCGAACCAGAGGGCGGCGTGAGTGTATTGGCCTCCGTTCTCCCGCACCCCGGGAGGGTACCCCTTGATGTATCCGGGTGACGGCTCCGATCTGTCAAAGGGAGGCGTTAAGAGCAGCACCAGACCTTCATCCTCGAGAACGAGATATTTCCATGCTGATTCTAAAGCCCTTTCCGCGCGATCGGTGTCGGCGGCTCCACTCAGCCAAGCCCAAGATTGGGGCAGGGAATCAATCTTCGCATCTTCATTCGCCGAAGAACCAAGCGGCGTGCCATTGTCGAAGATCGCCCGAAGATACCACTCCCCATCCCATCCTGCTCGCTCCACACGCTGAATCAGCGCATTTCTATCGTGTTGATAGGACCGGCTTAGATCTGGCCGACCCAGTAGCCGAGACATCTCGGCCATACCCTTAAGCACATCCACCAGGAACCACGACAGCCAAACGCTCTCCCCTTTGCCCCCGGCACCCACCAGGTTCATCCCATCGTTCCAGTCCCCTGTCCCTATCAGGGGCAAACCATGGGGGCCAAAGGTCATGCTGCGCGAGACGGCGCGCCGGCAGTGCTCAAACAGCGTGGCGTGTTCCAGCGCGACCTCCGGTGTGAAGAACATTTCGTGCTGATTGCCTTCCAGCGTGGGCCCGTTGAGGAAGGGAACCTCTGTGTGCAAGATGTCCACATCGCCGGTGACCCGCAGCGTATTGAGCGACGACGTAGGGCAGCCACAGGGGGTCATCGGAGATCCGAGATCGGACCCCAGCGCCGCTCGGCGGATGCCACCAGTGCTGGACATCGCCTTCTCTGAACTGACGGCTCGCCGCGAGCAGGATGTGCTGGCGTGCCAGCTTGGGAGACGCGTAGAGGAACGCCATGACGTCCTGCAGTTGATCGCGGAAGCCGAATGCACCGCCGGACTGGTAAAAGGCGGAACGTCCCCAGATCCGGCAGCTCAGGCTTTGGTACAAGAGCCAACGGTTGATCAGGAAGTCCACTGCCAGCTCGGGCGTGTGCACTTCGATCGTGCTCAACAGATCATCCCACCAGGTTTTCGTCTGGCTTAACGCGGTCTCCAGTGCCGGGCCTCCCCGGTAGACCAGAACCCGTTTGTGGACCTCCTCCACCGAATCGGCCTGACCCAGCATGCACGTGATCTCAGCCCTCTCTCCAGGAGCGAGTTCAAGGATAACCTGCAGTGCCGCACACGGGTCGAGTCCCGCCCCCGTCCGACGGGATAGTCCGTTCCGATCCATTGCCGCCGGGCTACCCAGCGAGCCGTTGCGCCCAACGAAGGACGTCCGGTCGCCGGTGTAAGACTCGGCAGGCGGGTGGATGGCCGCGAAGGCGATCCGCTCCGCGTACTCGGGGTGGTAGCGATTCCGAGCGATCAGGGCCTGGACTTCGTCGTCCCAGTGGGTCACGACGTGCATCTGGGAGGATTCTCGGTTCTCGCCCAGTGTCCACTCCACATAGTACGTCACCGACAGTCTGCGACGCCGGGAGGAGTCGTTCCTCAACCGCAGCCTCTGCAGCTTGATCGGCTCCCCCCCGCTCTCATCCACTGGAACGAAGACCGTCAGCTCCTGCTCTATCCCTTGACTGTTATGCTCGAAGACCGTGTACCCCGCTCCATGCCTTGCCCGATAAGCGGTCTCTTCGCGGATCGGCGACGGGGTCGGCGTCCAGGTGACACCGGTCTCCTCGTCCCGGATGTACACCGCTTCCGACGGTGGATCCATGACGGGGTCGTTCGACCATTGGGTCAGGCGATTGCGCTGGCTGTTTCCATACCAGGTAAAGCCGGACCCCGTTTCGCTGACCGATGTGCCGAAGGTGGAGTTGGCGATGACGTTCACCCAGGGTGCAGGCGTGTGGGTGTTGGGGCCGAGGTAGATCGCGTATTCATGCCCATCCGGGGTAAAACCGCCCAGGCTGTTGAAGTAGGGCAGCTCCATGAAGGACAGCGAAGCCGAAGCCTCCCGGGGAGCACGTTTCCTGGTCATGGGTTCCGACAGCTCGGGAACCTCCACCGGCACGCCCTGGAGTAGAGTGCCGCGTGCCGCCACCACGACCACACTCGCCGTGGCCATGAGCAGCGTCAGGTCTTCCTCCGGGATTTGATCCGAGCTGCGCAGGAAAATCCCACCCGGCTGATTCTTCCCCGTATACGTCGAATGCGCCTGGATCAGGCCCTCGAGTCGTTCACGCAACGGCTGTTCATAGCCGCTGGCCTCCTCGTTGAGGATCACCAGGTCTGCCGTCAACCCGTGCATTCGCCAATAGGTATGCGCCTGGAGCATCTGACGGACCAGGCTGATATCCCGCGCCTCGCCAATGGTGATCAAGGCAATCGGCAAGTCGCCCGAGATTCCATAGGGCCATAAACCGGTTTGGCCCTTCCGGTTTTCTTCGATGCGTTCGGTGGGAGGGCGCAAGAGCGGGTTGGGAAACAACAAGTGGCCCGCTAGCTGCTGGAAGCGGCGGGCTTCGTCGGGCTGGATGCGAAGCAATCGCAGCTCAAGCTGGGCAGAAGCCGAGGCAAAATCCATCGCCCGATCGATGGCATGGAGATCGCTGTACTTGCCCATCAGCCTCAGGACCTGCTGGCGGGTTTCGCCGGCGGCGAGAACCAAGGAAACCTGGACCCGCCGGCCTGGACCGAGAGTCAGGCCCTGGCGCAGGCTGAGGATCGGATCCAGGACAAAACCCTGGCTGTTGCCTGGCTTCTGGAGGACCCCCATTGGATTCGCGAGTTTCCGTCCTCGGCCGACGAATCGGCGCCGCTCGGTCTCGAACTGCAAGGTTTCCTCCTTGCCATGTTCAAGTGTCAGGCGGTGTGCAACGTAAATAGGTGGGTCGTCTTTCGAGCGGGATCGGCGGCACGCGAGGAGCGCTTGATGTTCAGGTACCGCCTCGGTTTGGACGAACAGCTTGTTGAAGGCCATATGCTGCCGGTCGGCGTTGTGCGGCGCCAGCGAGAGTTCAACGTAGCTCGTGAGATTGACATGGCGGGTGCGAAGGGACCGATTGATCAGGGTGACCCGCCGAATCTCCACGTCATCTTCCGGCGAGACGACAACCTCCGTTTCAGTTTGAATGCCGTTGTCGGCGCGCCGGAACACGACACGGTCGATCGCGAAGTTGGCCGAGTACGCCTCGACCTTCCCGCCGACCGGGTGATACGTGTTGGACCAGACTCGATCCGAGTCGGCCTCGTGGAGGTAGCAGAAGGTTCCCCACGGATCCTGGGTCCGATCCGACCTCCAGCGTGTGATCTCACAGTTGCCCCACCGGCTGTATCCCCCGCCTGCGTTCGTGATCATCAGGCCATAGCGGCCATTGGACAGAAGCTGGGTTTTGGGCGTGCTCGTATGGGGGGTATCGAATTTGCTCTCCGAGGGTGCGACTTCGCCCACGCTCACCGGCAAAGACACCCTCTCCCGCGTGGAGATGGGGTGCAGCGGAGACAGGATCGGGATGCGTTCATAAAGCAGGGGCTCGACGGCACGCACGCGTGCGTCGGCATGAAAATGGCGTTGGATAGGATTGCCATGGAGGAAGTTGGTCAGTGACAGAAAGCCCATGCCTTGATGATGCGCCATGTAGGTTTGTACGATCAACCCCCGCTCGCCCTCGCGACTCGGCTGACGGCTGAAGTCCATCGCCTCGTAATAGCCGTAATCGTTCAGCAGTCCCAGGCTCGCCAGTCGTTTCAGATTCTGCACGGTCTCTCTCGGCGCAACGTTCAGTGCCAGAAGGGTGGCATAGGGCGAGACGACGACCTTCTCCTCCAAGCCGCGCTTCAATCCGAGCTCCGGTACGCCAAAGGCCTTATATTGATAGGTCTTGTTGAGGTCAAGATCTCCAAAGGCTGACTCCGAGAGCCCCCACGGTACACGGCGCTTGCGGCCATAGGCAATGTGAATCGCCACCGCTTCCCTCGCCGCTTTATCCAGGAGCGAATTGCCCTGGGAGCGTTGGAAAATCAGCGGCATCAGATATTCGAACAGGGTCCCGGTCCAGCTCAGCAGCACTCGGCGCCGACCGATGGCACTGTAGGGTCGACTCATGGAGAACCAATGCTCAACTGGGATATCGCCCCGGGCAATGGCGACGAAACTCCCAAGGCGCGCCTCACTCGCCAAGAGATCGTAGTAGGAGCCATCCAGGCGGCCTTCGGAAACGTTGTAGCCGATTGAGAACAACCGTCGTTCTGAGTCATACAAGAAGCGCATATTGATCGATTCGGATAACTCGCGTACGTCCTGGATGAGCTGCTCGCCCAAACCCAGGATTTCACCGGCCAGCCAGCTCGACTTTCCAAAGGCCTCCATAAGACGGTCAAGCCATTCGGAGAGGGAGGCTGCGGCTGAAGGAGCCTCCTCACGGATCGCTTGGAGGATCGCAATACAGCCGATGTGCCCGTGGGCAAGATCGAGAAGCGAAGGCGCGTGATGCAGATCCTGGCGGATGGCGAGCAGGGCCTTCAGACCCAGATGGGCGACCTCCTCTTCTGTTTTTTCATCGAGGATTTCGATCCAGGCGAGATAGCGATCCCTGATCCTTAGCCACGCCGATACCTGCTCCTCCATCTGGCTGGCCCAATAAGCCGCTCCCGTTTGAACGTCGGCGGACTCACGCGCCTGATCAGCCAGAGCCCTTACGCTCCCCTGAACCCCCCGCAGCAGGCGAAGCGCGTCGGCGATGCGAGCCGGCGGGTTTTCCCAGGCGCGCATCAGTTCGTCGAGGGCGTGAGCGTCCAGACCCGAAATGCCTTTCTGTTCGACGACCTGTTTTAGGATTTTCCCGGTATCCCGCAGGCCTTCAAAGGCTTTCCCATCCAGAATGGGTCTTTGAATCAACTGGTCCAGGCCATGTTCCAGTGACCATAGGGCACCCAGCAGGTTTCCGCTGTCTACGGCGGACACGTAGCGAGGTTCGAGAGGGGTCAGGGTTTTAACATCGTACCAATTTAGCAGATGACCTTCATAGCGTTCCAGTTTGCCGATCGTCTCCATGGTGTGGCCCAGGTTTTCGACGACCTGATCCACCGTCATATACCCGAAATCATGCGCGGAGAGTGCGCTGAGCATCCAGAGACCGATGTTGGTTGGACTGGTACGCATCGCCAGATGGTTCCGAGGGGAGACCTGGTAGTTGTCGGGTGGAAGCCAAGACGTGTCATCGCCGACAAAGTCCGAGAAATAGGCCCAGGTTCGTCGTGCAACCATCCTCAGGAACTGCAGATCCTTTTCAGGCAGGAGGAGCTGCTTTTGCTTTGTCTGCGGTCGAAGGTTCAAGAGCCAGCCGAGCAGAGGGGATAAGAACCACAAGACGAGCCAGGGGCTGGCCATCGCAAGGCTCGATGGCATCCAGCGCTGCACCGCCCAACCTACGATCCCACTGAATAGGCTCGCCAGGCCCAAAGAAGCTACAAACCATGGCTGCCCATACGGGGTGCCCCCATGAGTCACCTGGGCCGAAGTCCACTCGAGCAACCCATGGCGAGAGATAAGGCGGCGATACCCGACCCGCAGAATGGCATCCAGAGCCAGCCAGGCCTGGTGCACAAGCAACGCGGCATCAGCAACCGTCCGCAGCAGGTCGTGCGCCACCTTCGAGAAGGAGAAGCTCTCCAGCCCCTGGCGAGTGGTCGCCATGGTGAAGGGCTGCGCGAAAGGGTGGAAGAGCAACTGCATGGCGACCCCAAGCGTAGAGATCCACCCCATCTGAGGAGAAGTCAGCCAGGAGGCTATGAGCAAGCCCAGGCTGGCCATGGGTATCAGGCTCCGGCGCAGGTTATCGAAAACCTTCCAACGGTCGAACCAGGAGAGCGGGTTTGGCACTCGCCGTCCTCCAGGCTCGGGAACCCACGGCAAAATCCAATCCGCGATTTGCCAATCACCGCGAATCCAACGATGTTGCCGGCGGGTGTAGCTCAGGTAATTCTGGGGGAACTCATCATAGAGCTCAATATCACTGGCCAGGCCCACTCGGACGTGAGCGCCTTCAATCAAGTCATGGCTCAGCAACCACTCTTCAGGAAACCTCCCAGACAGCACCCGACTGAAGGCGCGCACATCATAGATGCCCTTGCCATGATAGGAACCTTCTCCGGCCAGATCCTGATTGACATCGGAAACGGCCTTGGTGTAGGGGTCAATTCCGACCGCGTCTGCGAAGAGTCGGCTGAAAGGCGAGGCACTCGTGCTCGGCAGGGAGGGGCTCACGCGCGGTTGGATAATGGTGTAAGAGCCGGCCAGGATCCTGCCTGCGGAATCGAAGCGCGGCCGGTTGAGAGGGTGTGCCAGGGTCTCGATCATCCTGCGGGCCGCGCCAAGAGGCAGCTGTGTGTCGCTGTCTAAGGTGATGATAAACCTCACATTGGACAGATGATCCGGGTCGCCGACGTATACCAAACGACCGGCATCTTCAGGTCGCGTTCCATCGATCAGACGATTGAGTTCTTCTATCTTCCCGCGTTTGCGTTCCCAACCGATGAATTTCTGCTCGGATTCACTCCAGGTTCGGTCCCGATGGAAAAGGAAGAAACGCTGCCCCCCATACCGATGGTTGAGAGCTTCGAGGCCCTCGGTAACAGTCTGGAGAAGTCTTTCGTCGCCCTCACGATGCGCCTGATCCGAATCGGTGTAGTCCGTGAAGAGGCTAAAGAGGAGATTGCCTTCTTTGTTGGCCAGGTACCGGATTTCTAACTTCTCCACCTCTGCCCGGATCGTCTCCGCGTCCCCCAGAAACACGGGCACAACGACCAAGGTTCGAAATGCGTCAGGAATGCCCGAGACCTCAAAATCCATCTTGGGAAGGGCTCGGGGTGGAAGTAGCCGCATGAGGAGGTAATTCAAGACCTCGAGCGCGAGTTGGCTGACGGGAATCAGCAAGAAAAGGGCGATCACAGCTCGAATCCAGGGCATCTGTCCGCGCAGCCCCAGCAGGACGATCAGGGGGATGGATACAGCAGTGAAGAGGCTGAGCCCAAAAAAGTACACTGCAGAATGATGGCGGTATATCCACTGCAGGACGCGGAAACGTGGCGCCTCATGACAGCGTATGAGCCGCGCCAGCTTGGGCCTTCCTTCGCCTATCAGATAGGTCCCTACGTGGATCCGCCGGTCATCTTCTGTCGCATTAGATGCGGCTTGCGTAGCGAGCTCGATGGCGCGTTGTACGACCTGGTCTTCCGCCTGACCGGACCGACGCGCGAGCTCTTCAATCGCACGGCGATACCGATCGCGCGTGTCGAAATCCATCTTGGGATAGACCCCGGATGGATCCAGTCGAAGCAACCCCTCCACGCGGCTGAGCTGCTCGAAGATCCGTCTCCAATCCAACAGGGAGAGCTCTCGCAAGCTGGTAAACGCATTCGCGATCGATATCTGCTCCTTCGTCTGGCGGTTTTGCTCACGCAGGTTGATCTCGCTCAGGGGCTTACGGTAAATGCGTTGCAGCCAGCTCTGGACCGGCACTAACGCGGCGTCTTCGTCGTAGAGATGATCGACGAGTTGAGCAGCGAAATAGGGGCTCGGCCCGGGTTGGGTTGCAGCAAGTTCTGCCAGGAGAGAGAAGAGCTGGTTGGGATCTCGCCGGCTGGCCGTAATGAGCCTGTTCACCCAGAAGTCGGCGATCTCATGTTCCCGTAGCTCGGTCAGAGCGCTGGCGGCGAGGTCCTGGATGCTCTCAATCAACGCGATGCGCAGCATCTGAGGGACAGCCCAGAGTTCGCCAATCGTGAGCGTGCGCACGGATTGATAGGCCGCAATAAAGGCAAGGATGTTCTCCCGGTCTAAACGCAATTCCGCAGAGGAGATGAGTTCCTTCGCCAGACCGTAAATGCGCGGCAGCCCCCGGTAGGGCTCGTTGGCGAGTGACGGCAGGTCCTGGTAGAACCGCCGAGGAAGGTTCAGTCGAACGTCGCGGGCGTTGCTCTCGATGACATACTCATTATCGAGGATCCACTCGGCGGTCGAAGGCGCACCCTGTTCCAGTCGGCCCGCTTCGGAGAGATCCGAGCATACCTGATGGATCCATTGACGGGCGCCTTCAACCCGCCTGAGCAGCTCAGCGTTCCGCCGCGGCCTTGGGTCCACTTCGTGGTCCATGGCCAGGCGCTGGGCATGCTCCTGGATCTGCGTCGGAGAGAGCGGCACCCCGGGGCTTCGCACATCTCCAATGGGATTCTCGCGCTTCGGATGCAGGACGAAGACTGCGGGCGGGATGTCGCTGCCTCCTCGAAGCACCGCCACTGGGAACCGTAGTGTTTCAATCGGCCCCTGGAGGATCAGGACGGTCTCCTTGGACACCAACCAGCGTCCGTGATCCTCAAGCAGCCTTCGTTCGACACCGTACTTCGACCGTCGTATCCATACTCCACCGAAGAGGGTCCCGATCAATCCACCTGCAAAGATCGAAACCAAGGTAGAAAGGCTTCCACTCAGAATCGCCACTGGCCACTGGAGGATCAGGGATGCAACGCCGGCGAGGCCCCCAAAAAGAATGGCGGTCAGGGTCACCCCGAGAGCACGGCGCCAAAGGAAGGGGTCCCTTATATGTACCTCTCCGTCCGCGGTCTTGTGCACCGATGCGGCGCGGCGGAAACCCCTTCTCTGCAGCTCCCGTAGAGCTCTACGAGCTTCACCTCGTTCTGCGAAGTAGCCTATGAGGGTGCCTGCTTCCATTCTCTTTCCTTTGCGGAATCCGGGTGAATCCGGTGAATCCGGGGACATAATACTGATAATACTGTTTTTACGCCTGCGATTTTCTGGGCCTTCCCGGCGGCCCCTTGCGCAAGTCACGACCCGTCAGCCCTTCCACCAGGGCAATAAACTCCTCACCGCCTGCCGGCCGACCCGTCCGCGTCGCCAGCCGGAGCCGAACCGTCGCCTGGTCGTCTCCGCTCCCAAGAAACTCCTTCCAATCGGTGATCCATCCCAGCAGCGTCCGGTCCTTCACCAGAGGATCGATTTCGGAAACCCCCGTATGGTACCGTGCACTGGACCACGGGTACCCCCAGGCGTGTTTCACCATCCCGACACGGACGGGATTCAATTCCACGTACCGTGCCGCAGAAAGCAGGTGATCTTCGTCGAGGACGCACGAGTTGAACCGTCCCTGGAAGAGATACCCGCGTACGCCTTCCGCGAAGTTCTTCCATCGGGTATAGCGCCGGTGCGCCTCGCCGAACGCCCTGGCAAGAGAGGTCTCCTGATGGGGGACGGCTATGACATGGACATGGTTGCTCATCAGGCACCAGCAGAGGATGTCCACATCGAAGCGGCCTGCCTCCTCGGCAAGAAACCGAAGGTAAGCGTGGCGTTCCTCATCCCTGTGAAACACCTCCATCGAGCGGACGCCCCGCTGGGTTACATGGTGGGGGTAACCCGGAACGACGATGCGCGAGATACGGGCCATACGGGTATGCTATGAGAATCTTCTCACAAAGGCAAGGGAGAAATCGGTATTATGTCCCCTGATTCCCTGTCCCCTGATTCCCTCCCTGCCTATTCCCCCCCAATGGGCTGCATGGTGTTTCTTGAGAGGTGTCGGCTAACGACGAAGCGGAGGATTTATCTCCTGGAAAAGATGTTCTTAATGAAGTCGCCGACAACCGTGATTACTTCTACGACGAAGTCCACCAACTGGCTCAAGAATCCTCGATTGGAGCCTGAATTCAAGCCTGCCGGTGCTTGAAGCCTTTGGTCGGATCGGGGAACACCCGACACGCTTCCCGTACTGCCATCAGAAACAGTGAAGGCCATTGGCAACATGCGGAGCACTCCCCAGTCGTCAAATTCATAATAGGCCAGATGGAGATGCGGCGCGCCGGATGGTCCATTACATCCTACCTGCGCCAGTTGCTGTCCCGCCGCCACGCGGTCGCCGACTCTGACGACCGCCGTATTTTGGCGGATGTGTGCATAGACCGAATACCGTGGCTTAACCGCATGCTCGTGCTGCACGACAATCTTATTTATCTCGCCGCCGACTCCCGGCATCGAGTCTGGTAAGTCTTGCCTGACCCGGATCACAACGCCGTCGGCAACGCTGACAATCGGCTGTCCGAAACTCCAGAACGAGTCGAGTGTGTTGCCCGACATGGTTGGCTTGATGGCGGAGTTGTTGACGTAAACGCCCAGGTCATAGGCGTAACGCTGTGTCATGTCTCCATTGTGCGGGGTTGATATCACGCCCGGCTCGGCTGGCCCGTTCCCGAAGTTGATCGTGGCATCTCGAAAGAGAGCGTCGGTAGGAGCGAGTGGCAGGTGCAACACATCAGCTGTTACCAGCTGGACCTCAGTCTCGTATATGGCTTCCATGTCCTGCAATTTGAGTTCGAGCCTGAGGAGGCCGAACGTGAATTCGGTCGGAACACGAAGGGCATAGTGGAACACTCCGAACCGTCCGTCCGGAGGCGTGCCAAATATCGAGTTCTGCTTGAATCCCGGCCAATCATCACGAATCGCGAGATTCTCGTCGAGCACCACTTGGCCACTGCCGTGGTCGCGCAATGTCACATGCCAGCGATCCAATGAATCCTTTTGTGGGTTGGCAAGGAATTCGGCGAAGCGGGGATCCCGGAACAGGTTGATGAAGTGGCCGCTTAGAATCAGAGTACGCCGCACTACCTTGGCATTCATTTTGGGCTCAATGATATCCATCACGTCGACCGGCCCCATTAGTCCGATCATCAAGCCGTGGTCGATGTCGCCGACCGGGATCTGAGGCGGTCCAGAGGTCAAAAACGCGAGAGGCCTGGCTTCAATATTGGCGGTCCAGCCAGTGGCAGAATCGCACGCGACCGGGATTTGTTGCAGGTTGCGTCGGAGGATCGAAGCGCTGGATTGGTGGTGTGCTGAGGTGTGGACCGCAATCAAGGAAATGGCCCGCGCGGCGGGTCGAGAGGGGCTGACTGGGGTGGCAGCGTTCAAGTCAGGGCCGATCTTGAAGAGGCTTCCGTTCTCATTCCAGTAATCGAGCACGTAACCCCCTTGGGCCATGAACAGAACGTGGCTTTCGGCGATGATAGTCCGAGAGTCCGGGATGAGGCTAAAGTCCAGCTCGAAATCGCTGTTTCCCTCAAAATCGGTAACCGCTCTAACTCTGGCAGTGCCGAGAATCGTCACTGGGCTGCTCATGTTGGTTTCTCCTCTCGGAAACGTGAGATCGATCCCGCCTGCATCGACGGCGCCTCACATGGGCGTCACCCGGAGCCGGCTCTTTCGGCGATCTGGTGCACGCCACAGTTGGGCAAACTTCTTCTTTCAGTCTCAATGTTTTACCCTAGCTACTGTCGAGAATTGGATAGTTTAATGGAAATCCCTCACTTCCATGCCCTCCTCCTGGTACACCAATGTCCCCACAGTTTCTCTACGTCAATAGTGGCGGGTTAGTTAGACCGTCCCTTCCTGGCAACCCCATTGGTCACTTCGGCGTCGGGCCGATATAGAGCTGAAGACTGTTATTGGTCTCATCGACTTCAGCCACCACCTTTCCGCCGTCTATCACGACGGAGATCAGGCGTCCGTAGATCGATTCGGTGAAGGTATGACTGGCGTTGAGAAGTGTGTCCTTACCTGCTGCGAGGCCGCCTGGAACAGGAACCGTCCTAAAGGTCTTCGATCCCTTCCCGTTATCCGAGGCAGAGAAGATTACGTTGAAGGGGGATGCAGCAGCGTTGCCCCAATTGTACAGCCTGATTTTCATTTCAAAGGTTTTTGCCGTGTCGTCAAACTGATAATACTCGACCCTCCCGGCGAGCTCGGGTCCGTCTCCCACCTTGACCCGTACATAGCCGAAGCCAGACTTGTAACCTGCACTATCCACCGCCCTAACCCTCGTCTTGTAGGTACCGTTGATGCCGTACGTGTAGGAGAAGCTCCCCGTGCCAGTGACACCGTCAGTAACGCCGTCGCCGTTTACATCCCAGAAATACTGGATGATCGTGCCATTCGGGCTTGTGGCCCGACACGTGAAATTGACGTCCAGGGGCGCGCTCCCCGCAGAAGGGAAGGCCGTAAGGGAGGTGATAACAGGCTCCTTGTCGTTGTAGAGGGCGGCGACTTCCGGTACGGAGAGCGCTCTGTTATAAATGCGTATGTCATCAATAGCGCCATCAAAGAAAATACTCGAATTACCGTGCCCAGCTCCTATATACACATCTAATGAGTTTGTCGGAGTGCTTGCAACCGTGCCTCCGCCGTCAATTTGTCCATCCAGATAAAAAGTCACATACCCTCCTTTGACAGTGGCTACCACATGATGCCATGCATTAAGCGAATGGGCGCTATCAGCTATCGTCCAGGGGCAGCCGACGTCCAATCTGATTCCTCTGCCAGTCGAGCCATCCCACGTATCCAAATTCCATCCATCACATGTCGCTGCCGTCGCTTTATCCAGAATTCTGACAGTCCATGAAGGGGTCGCACTCTTTTGGTAAATCCATACCGAGAATGCATAATCACCCGTTAGATCAAAATCGGCTCTGTCAGGCACCGATA
Organism: uncultured Methylomirabilota bacterium; assembly: GCA_963718295.1. Classification (GTDB taxonomy): domain Bacteria; phylum Methylomirabilota; class Methylomirabilia; order CAVQYV01; family CAVQYV01; genus CAVQYV01. The sequence continues at coordinate 126,478 of CAVQYV010000004.1, forward strand.
TATAAGCATTTACGCCATTGAAGCTATACGCGCCATTCACCCGTCCGAATCTATCCCTGATCAAAACTGCTCCGTGGACAGTCCCATTGTTCCCATTGCCGCTAGTATCCTTAGCATTGCCCTCAAAGAGATATTCAGCAACAAGACCATTTTTTGGAGCAGCCGCCCAGGACCAGTTGCCGAATAGAAAAACTACTGCAAACACCATCAGAAACGCCTTAACGTTGTTCATCTCACTCCTCCTTTTCTCGTCTCTTGGTCTTGTTGTCGACTTCCAGCATCTTTTTCAGCAAACTCGCCAGCCACTTATCTGTCCTCTTCTCCTCGTTTCTTCTGACGCCCGGGTCAACGGGAGGCGATAAGCCGGAGGGGCGGAACCAACGTTTGCATGCGCGTAGCAGATGGTCTTTTTTGTCTGTGGATGAGGGTTTCAAGAAGATGGCCAGATAACGGAATGGTGTATCCAAAGCCCTCCACCTTTAGATGCCTTTCCCGCCTTTCCCGCCTTTGGTCATAACGTCGCAGGTCAGGCGCGCTGTCAAGCGTCGCCTGACCTGCTGGCTCGGCTGCCCTTTGATTTTCATCAATTCACGTGAACGAGCAGAGGCACGGCCATGATCAGTGACCAAAGGCCCAACATAACTATCCCCACGACCGTCGCGGCCAGTGCACTTGCGAAGTGGTGTCGCCACCACAGGAACGCGGAAATCAACAAGCCTGCGGCCAGTAGCGGAGGCGGTACAGGAATCGCGTTTCTGATCCAGTAGGTCCCCTGGAAATCCAGCATGCGGACCAGCACGCTGTGAGAGTCCTGTGGGTCGCCGACGGGGTGAAGAAACGCGAGACACCCGAAAGCGAGCAGAGGGGAGATTTCCAGAACAAGGGCAAACCAAGTGAGCTTCTTCATCTTTGTATTGTCGATTCCCAACTATGGATTATATGGTTTCCGTATAAGACGCTTTGCCCGGAGTTTTGTCGGTACAAGACGCCGGGCGACGATTGTGCACAATCGCTGATTTCACGGGTAGTTAGCCCTGCCAACCCGAAATGCAGGCGTCTTATATGGTTTCCATATAGGACACCTGATCTTGACCATCACCATGTGTCCATCGGGCTTCGCATCCCTTTTCCACCTTGGTTTAGGACGTGGGTATAGGCCATGGTCGTTCTGACGTCTTTGTGTCCAAGAAGCTCCTGAACCGTCCTGATATCGCACCCGTCTTCCAGCAGGCGGGTAGCGAAGGAATGCCGGAATGTATGGCAGGCAAACACAAAAGGGCACCGAGATTCTTCAGGATAGAGGTCTGACCGGTGCCTTTCCATTTTTCGCCTCCTGTAGAGAGAGGAAAACCGCCTATGATGGCAGGGAAGGAGTCTGAAAATTGATAGAAGGGGAGCCTTGGTCAGGTCACTGCCCTCTCGCCCTATGGACTATTTACTATCCGATATCGGTCTTGTCAACCCGTTTTTCTCGGGGGTTGGACCGGGCATCGGGGGGAGGATGAGGTCCACCCAATGGACAGATTCTTCGCCTCGTCCTCGAAAATAGTCGAAAATAGGGTCAATTCTCGATCCTTGACAATCCCGATGGAAAGGTGATAGGAAAAATCCATGGCGAGGCCCCTCAGAATCCAATATCCCGATGCCATCTATCATGTCACCGTTCGGGGGAACGAGCGCAGGGAGATCTTCCGCGACGCCCGGGACCGAGATTCCTTTCTGGAGCTCCTCCGGCAGTCTGCGAGCATCTATCAGGTCAGGATCTTCAGCTATGTCCTCATGGAGAACCATTTCCATCTCCTCCTCCAAACCCCTCTGGCGAATCTGGGAGAATTCATGCGCCATTTCAACATCGGCTACACCGGCTATTACAACCGCAGGCACCACCGGGCAGGGCATCTCTATCAGGGCAGGTACGGGAGCATTCTGGTCGAAAGGGGCGCCTATTTGTCCGTCCTCTCCCGTTACATCCACCTGAATCCTGTCCGAACCCAGTCGATGGCGGCCAAGCCCCTCCCTACCAGGAAAAAACGTCTGGAGAGCTACCTATGGAGCAGCCTGCCTGGATACCTGAATCCCCGGAAAAGAGCAGGATTCGTAGATTACGGGATCGTCTTAGAGGACTATGGGGGGGATAACACCCGAGGCAGGAGGGCCTACGCCCGGGCCATGGAGGGGGATCTCGCCCATGGACTGAAGATCAAGGAACAGGTCATTGCCCAGAGCCTCCTGGGGACAGATCCCTTCATCGCTTGGGTCCAGGAGACATTTCTGAAAGGCAGACGGGACCGGGAATGTCCACCCCTCCATCAGATCCAAAGATATCGAGCCCAGGAGGAAATCCTGCGGACCTTGGAGAAAGAGACCGGCAAGACCAGGGATGAGATCCGGGCCAACCGGGGAAGCCTCCGCCAGATGGCAATGGATCTCCTCTACCGCATTGGAGGGATGAAGGGAACACAGATCGGTCGGATCATGGGGGTGCATTATAGCACTGTGAGCCAGGGGAGGAAGCGCCTCCAGGAGAAGATCAAGAGAGACCCCAAGTTGAGGAAGATGATGAATCGATTGGAGAAAGACCTGGTAGAATGAGGGACCTCAACCTGGGAGCTGGAAGTCGAATCCTCCTCGGCCTCTGTAAGCCGAGGTGAGGGCTCCGAGGCAGAGAAGAACAGGGAAAGAGTGCAGATGAGCCTTCCATCCCGTGTTGGAAGAATATGGCATCATGCAAAAGAGATCCTATCCGGATCGTTTCGCGTGGTAGGACTTGCCTATCGAAGGTTCGATGAGGTCGATGCAGGCGAAGGCGCGGCCAGTATGGCCTATTACGCCATCTTCTCCCTGTTTCCCCTATTGCTGGTTCTGGTCGCTGTGGGGAGTTTCGCGCTGGATCGCGCCCAGGTTCAGGCGATGGTATTGGATCTCTTAAAAAAGGGGATTCCCATCTCCCAAGGACTGGTGGAGAGGAATGTTCGAAGGGTATTTGAGTTAAGGGGGGCAGTCGGGGCTGTGGCAATGATCGGCCTATTGTGGTCGGCCACAAGCTTCTTCACCACGTTGGCCTATCATATCGACCGTGCCTGGGTGGAATCGGAGCTGCGGGGCTACCTGAGGAGGCGCCTTCAGGCCTTGGTCATGGTAAGCATTCTCGCGGGGCTGCTCGTTCTTTCTTTGATTGCGACCGCCTCCCTTAAGATCCTTCGCCACTTCAGCCGATCTTTTTGGGGTGGTTTCTCTACGGTAGGAGATCTTTTGTGGCCTCTCCTTTCCGGCCTCCTGCCGTCCCTGTTTACCTTCTTGATGCTTTTGGGTCTGTATCGGTGGGTGCCCAATACGGGGGTGAGATGGTCAGAGGCCATCATAGCGGGATTGGTAGCCACGGCAGGGATGGAAACGACAACACGCGCATTCAGCTGGTATGTCCACAGTGGAATGGCCCGATATCAGTTGATTTACGGTTCCCTGGGAGCGGTGGTGGCCCTGATGTTGTGGATCTACCTGAACAGTCTGATTACCCTCTTCGGCGCCCACCTCAGCGCCGCAATTGCCCAGCAGACCCGAAAAGGATGACGAACGGAAGGTGCCTCCAATGGGCCTTTAGACCCTATGGGGATCATGCCCTCGGGGGAAAACCGGTTGCGGTGATAAGTGCATCCATCGGGGCCTGGGGAACGGGAGGGGCACAATATCATCTGCGGCAGTGCTTCGCGTTCCTGGACAGGTATCCGGTGAACGGGCCGGAGTGAATGGTGGCCTTTATCCCCTAAGAAGATCGTGTAAAATGGACAGGTTATTGACCCAAGAGTCAAGAAACTTCTCAGGGAATGGATCGAGAGCCTGGTGGCTTGGGGCCGAAAGTGGAGGAAGCGGACTCATCGTCCATGGGACCTGCCGGCATCTTAGGCCTGGGGGGAGATTGAGAATCGGGCCTCATCTCTTAGGCCTCCTTCAGCCTGTTGCCTCTAGAGCCTTCCCATCAGGGTTCAACTGGCCCCGATAATTCAGCACCAGATCCCAGTCTTTGAAGCCCAGTCGCTGCCCAGGCTACGCCATAGTAGCTGTGCGATTTGACTTGACATGGGCGAGGAGCTTGAGTATTTCTTTGAGGGAAATTTGCGGCCATGGGCGATTTTGGAACAATTGGAATAGGAAAGGAGGTGGGAGAATTGGAGGAGCAGAAGAAGGCCGGAAAAATAAAGGATCTGGAAAGGTTGACCACTCTTAAGCTCCGGGAGCTCGCCCTGGAGAGATATCCCCAGATCAAAGGCGTACACGGGATGAAGAAGGAGGATCTCATCGAGGCGATCAAGGCGGTGGAGATTGAGCTGGGGATCCGGGAGAAAGAGGAGGAGGGAAAGGCACCCCACCGTGAGCGGAAGAAAAGGGTCATCAGGGAGAAGAAGGTCCTTTCCATCCAGGAAGCTAAGTCAATGGTGATCGGCCTCAAGAAGCAAAGGGAAGGGGCCTTGACCTCCCAGGACAGCAAGGGTTTGGAGCAGGTGAGGTTGAAGATCAAGAGGCTCAAGAGGGCCATGAGGAAGGTCAAAGAGGCCTCTTGATTCCCGGGATAGGAAGGGAAGAGCAGGGCTTTTTCATTCCATTGGGGGGAGGGAGAGGGAGATGCCCGATGAACCGAAAGGAAGCATGATGCCGGAAGTGGCAATCGAGGGGGAAGTATCCCTGGGCCGGCTGGATCCTCTCAAGTTAGCAGTGGTCCCCACCTTCATGGGGATTTTTGCTTACATGGGGCCGGGGATTCTCTGGGCGGCCCTGGCACAAGGCAGTGGGGAGCTGATCTGGTGGCCTTATCTCACTGCCAAGTACGGGGCGGCATTCCTGGGGCTCCTGATCCCTGCCTCCTTATTGCAGTACTGGATCAACTTGGAAATCTGCCGCTATACGGTCTGTACCGGGGAAACTCCCATTACCGGATTCTCTCGGATCGGCGCCTGGTATGTGACCATCATCTGGATCGGTTTCATCATCGAATACGCCTGGTCGGGCGCCTATGCAGTGGCAGGAGGGACAGCCCTTTCTGCCCTGACCCACTTCCCGACCGGTTGGAGTCCCAAGGCCCAGTCCCTATTCTGGGGGTATCTCACTATCTTCATCTACCTCATTGCCCTGGTCTTCGGCCGGGTGGTTTACTACATCGTGGAGAAGATTTCCATGGTGGTGGTGGGCGTCACCATCGTGGGGATGATTGCGGCCCTGGTTCAGCCCAAGGTTCTGGCGGTGAGCGGGGAATTCTTGAGGGCCCTTTTCATTCCCCATGCCTTCATCCCCAACAACTGGGACCCCAAGGATACCAGCATCGTGGTGACCAGCATCGCCTATGCGGGGGCAGGGGGCTTCGGTCAGCTCTTTCTGGGCTATTATATGAGGGATAAATCCATCGGCATGGCTAAATACATCGGCCGGGTCACCAGCCCCATTACCGGAGACTTGGAGCCCATCCCGGCCACGGGATACGCCTTCAAAGACACCCCTCAGAACCGGATTCAATATAAAGGGTGGGTGAAGTACTTCAGCTTCGAGAGCTTCCTGGGGATTTTTCTCAACACCGTGACTACCGGAATCATGTGTTGGTTGGCCTTCGCTTTGCTGCTGCCGGAGCACAAGGTGCCCAAGGGCTGGGAGATCGCGGTGGTGCAATCCGCCTTCTTTGAGGTTGCCTGGGGCCCCATCGGCAAGGCCCTCTTCCTGCTGGTGGCTGCGGCCTTCCTCTGCGATGCTTGGCTGCAGCACGCGGATGGGTTTTCCCGAGTCCAGTCGGATTATTTCTTTGCCAACTTCAAATTTGCTCGGAAGATCCCATTCCGCACCTGGTACTACATCTTCCTTACCTTCTTTACAGTCATGACGACCATCACCATGGCATTGGCCCAGCCGGGCACCCTGATCGTCATCCGGGGGGTGATTTCCTTCCTGGCGATGAGCATCTTCTCGCCGGGGCTGATCTATCTCAATTACTACATGATGCCCAAGGTCTTCCCAAACTGGGCGAAGCCCCACCCCATCACCAAGGCCCTCATGTATTTCTGCACCGGATGCTACATCGTGATGGCCTGCATCTATCTGACTCTGCTATTTGGCGGGAAGATCTGATCGTCAGATGAGATAGGCCAGGCAGAGCAGGAGGCCGGTCAACAGGTGGTTCAGGATGCTCAGGGCCTGGGCCGGTCTGAGGCGAGGGGGATCGGAGTAGCAGCGCCGAACAATCGATATGGCCTTGAGAGAAAGGGGCAGGGTGAGGAGGCCCAAGAGGGAGGAGAAAGGCAGGATTCCCATCCCCACCCCCAGGCAAATCGAGAGATAGACGAAGAGGCTCAGCAGGAGGAAGACCCTGGAGGCCCTCTCCCTTCCCAGGCGGACGACCCAGTGGGTTTTTCCCACATCCCGGTCTGCCTCCAGGTCCGGGAATTGGTTGATGAAGAGGACATTGGCAATGAGAAGGCCCAGCGGTAGGGAGGCGATGAGGGGCGATAGACTGATACGCTGGGCCTGAACGAAGTAGGCGCCCAAAACCGATAGGGGACCAAAGCAAAGACCCACTGCCAGCTCACCCCATCCCCGTCCGGCTAAATTCAGCCTGGGTTCCACATAGAAGTAGCCGGAAAAGATACCGAGGAATCCCAGGACCAGCAGGGGCCAGCCTCTTTGTGCTGCCAGGAATAGACCGATGGCTGCCCCGAGGGCGAGGAGGGCGATGCCTGCCCGATAGACCGCCTCTGGCTTCAAGATCCCCTGGATCAGGAAAGGGCTCCCGCCATCGAAGGGCGGGTTCTTTTGTTCTCGATAGAGGAGGTCATTGCCGCTCTTGTAGTCGAAGTAGTCGTTCAGGACATTGGTCCCGCCGTGAAGGGAGACGGCCCCCACCAGAGCGAGGAGAAAGTAGATAGGGCGAATACTTGCACCCTCCCCATAAGCAGCAGCGGTTCCCAGCAGCACGGGCAAGGCGCTGCCGGCGAAAAAGGGGCGCGCAATTCGAGTAGCCAGATCTTCAGGCGAGAGCTTTCCATTCTCCTTGTTTCCTCCCATAGATTTCGGCCAATATAGCCTATGACACATCCCAAAGCAATTGAGGAAAAGGACACTCCCGGACGAAATCGTAAGGCCCTTCAGGATTTGGCCTTGCAGGAAGGCATAAGCCTCTTAGGCATTGCGGACCTGGAGGCAGTTCGGGAGACCTTCCATCCCTCGATCCAGGAGGCCGCCGCGGGGCTGAACTATGGCATCTCCCTGGGCCTTCGACTCTCCGATGCCATCCTGGATCAGCTGGAGGGCGGCCCCAGTCTCATCTATAAGCATCACTACAAGGCCATCAATTATCGGCTGGACCAGGTGGCCCTCCGCGTTATGCACCACCTGCAGCAGGCGGGTTACTCGGCCCTTCCCATCCCGGCCTCCCAGATGGTAGATTGGGAGAGCCAGAAGGGACACCTCTCCCATAAGTGGGTCGCCAAGTTGGCGGGACTGGGGTGGATGGGCCGGTCCACCCTGCTGATCAACCCCCAACATGGCGCCCGGGTGCGCTATGCGACGATCCTGACCGACCTGCCCCTCCCGTGCGATTCTCCCCTTTCCCTGGACTGTGGAGGGTGCCGATCCTGCATTCCCTTGTGTCCGGCAGGGGCAATCAGCGAGAAAGGTTACGACATGGCGGCCTGCGTGGAGAAACTGAAAGAGTTCTCTTCCCGCCGGGGCATCGGCGTCCTCATCTGCGGGATGTGCGTGAAAGCCTGTCCCTTGCCCTCGAGAGGCCCGGCCCGAAACGACGAGGGGCAGCGGGAAATCGATGTGCTCTTTGGTGATAGTGAGGTCGTAAAAAGATAGATGACAGAAAGCAGGAGGAATCGATGGACCTTCAAGGGCAGGTGATTTTGATCACGGGGGCCAGCAGCGGAATCGGGATGGCTACTGCCCGACTGCTGGCGCCCTGCAAGGCCCGTTTGGTCTTAGCAGCCCGGAGTGAGGAGAAACTGAAAGGATTGGCCAGCGAGGTCGAGGCAGCAGGCGGAGAAGCCCTCCCGGTGGCAGCGGATTTTAGCCGGATCGAGGAGATTGACCGCGCATTTGCCAGGACGGCCGATGCCTTTGGGCAGGTGGACATGTTGATCAACAATGCGGGCCTGGGAGTCTATGGCCTGGTTGTAGACGGAAAGCCAAAGGACTGGCGTCGGATGATAGATCTCAATCTCTTTGGACTGATGTATGCCTGCCAGAAGGCCCTCCCCTTCATGCTTCCTCGAAAACGGGGACACATCATCAATGTCTCCTCGGTGGCGGGCCGTTTCTCCATCCCCGGCTGGGCGGTCTATGTGGCGACGAAGTGGGCCGTCAATGGCTTCACTGACTCCCTGCGCCGCGAAGTGTGCAGGGAGAATATCCGGGTGACCCTGATCGAGCCCGGCGCGGTCGATACCCCCTGGGGAGAGAACATACCGCCGAGCTTTCAGGCCCAGCGATCGGCCTTCTTGTCTGCCGAGGATGTGGCCCGCGGCATTCTGTACGCCATCGAGCAGCCACCGCAGGTGGCGGTCAATGAAATCCTGATCCGTCCTACGCAGCAGGAGCGTTGATCCTCTCGTTTCCCGCCTTCTCCTGTCCGCCCACATCGTCCTCCCTCAACGCTTCTTGGCAGCCACCTGCAGTCGGATCAGTGCTCGCTGCAGGGCGCGATCTGCGCGGTCCAAGTCCGTCTCGGTAGTCGGCTTGCTGAGGCGTGTCAGCGCCCTCTCCCGGGCGGCCTCCGCCCGGACGACGTCGATCTCTTCCGGCTTTTCTGCCTCCTCGCCCAGGATCACCACTCGATCGGGAAGCACTTCCGCGTAGCCTCCGATGATGGCCAGATTCCTCTCCTCCTTTCCCTTACGGTAGGTGAGTTCCCCGACCGTCAGGTTGGAGACGAAGGGGATATGCCCGGGCCAGACCCCAAAATAGCCCTGGGTTCCGGGGGCGATCACCTCCGATACCTGCTCGCTCAGGAGGAGGCGCTCGGGGGTTATGATTTCCAAAAGGAAAGTGGAAGGGCTTTCTTCGGCCATTTGTCTCGCAGCCCTGACCTCGCTCAGGTCGATGCCAGGGTTGCGCCTTGCTCTATTGCCTCCTCAATCGTTCCCACCATGTAGAAGGCCTGCTCGGGCAGTTCATCGTGCTTGCCCTCCACGATCTCTTTGAATCCCCTGATGGTATCCTTGAGGGGGACGTAGCGCCCAGGTCGTCCAGTAAACTCCTCTGCCACGAAGAAGGGCTGGGAGAAGAAGCGTTGGATCTTTCGGGCCCGGGCCACGATGAGCTTATCCTCCTCTGAGAGCTCGTCCATCCCCAAGATGGCGATGATGTCTTGGAGATCCTTGTAGCGCTGGAGGATACTCTGGACTCGTCTTGCCACCTGGTAGTGTTCCTCGCCCACGATCTGAGGATCCAGGATGCGGGAGGTGGAGGCCAGGGGATCGACTGCGGGATAGATGCCCAATTCCACGATCTGGCGAGAGAGGACGGTAGTGGCATCCAGATGGGAGAAGGTGGTGGCCGGAGCGGGATCGGTCAGATCATCGGCGGGGACGTAGATGGCTTGCACCGAGGTGATGGACCCCCTCTTGGTGGAGGTGATCCTCTCCTCCAATTCTCCCATTTCGGTGGAGAGGGTCGGCTGATAGCCAACGGCTGAAGGCATCCTTCCCAGGAGGGCGGAGACCTCGGAACCTGCCTGGGTGAAACGAAAGATATTGTCGATGAAGAGGAGGACATCTTGTCCTCCCTCGTCTCGGAAATATTCCGCGACGGAAAGGGCGGTTAGGCCCACCCGCAGGCGAGCCCCCGGGACCTCGGTCATCTGGCCAAAAATCAGGACCGCCTTATCCAGGACCTTGGAGGACTTCATCTCCAGCCAGAGATCGTTCCCCTCCCTCGTCCTTTCCCCCACGCCGGCAAAGACGGAGAATCCACCGTGTTCCGTGGCGATGCTGCGAATCAACTCCATGATGATCACGGTCTTGCCCACCCCGGCACCGCCGAAGAGGCCCGTCTTGCCTCCCCGGGAGTAGGGCTCCAAGAGATCGATTACTTTGATCCCCGTCTCCAAGAGGGTGACCCTGGTTTCCTGTTCCTGGAGGGAAGGGGCGGGGCGGTGAATGGGATATCGATTCGGGGAAAGAATGGGGCCCAAGTTGTCGACCGGCTCTCCCAGGACATTCATGATCCGGCCTAAAGTCTCCCGTCCCACCGGCGTGGTGATCGGTGTTTCCAGATCGTAGGCCATCATTCCCCGCACCAGCCCGTCGGTGGGCTTCATGGCGACGCACCGGACGGTCTTCTCTCCTAGGTGCTGCTGTACCTCAGCCACGATGTCGATGGGGCGCCTCGCACCATCCCCTTCTCCGTCATCCAACACCCGGACTGCATTATAGATCGAAGGGAGTCTGCCCTTCGGGAATTCGATGTCGATCACCGGGCCAATGACCTGGATCACGTGCCCACGATTCAATTCAGCAGATTCCATGGGATCCTTTCAGTCTTTCAGACATGCCCAGGGGCCAGAGGACTCATTCATCTCAAGGCCTCGGCCCCAGCCACTACCTCCAGCAGCTCCTTGGTGATCCTTTCTTGCCTTACCTTGTTGTAGAGAAGGGTGAGGCTATGGATCATTTCCCCCGCATTCTTTTGAGCCATTTCCATGGCAGCCATGCGAGCGGCCTGCTCCGCTGCTGCCGACTCCATGAGTGCGTGATAGATCTGGACCTCAACATATTTGGGGAGGAGTTCCCGAAGGATCTGCCCGGCTGAGGGTTCGTACAGGTAATCTACCGGGATGGGACAGGATTCCGCCATAGCCGGCTCGATGGGAAGCAGCTTCCCCCAGGTCACCTTATGCTGGCCTCCCGACCTGAACTCGTTGTAGAGGAGGAGGACCTCTTCCAAATCGAGGTCATCATGGAGGCGAAGGAGGTCTTGGCCAATTCGGGAGGCATGCTGGTAGGAGAGATTCCCGAAGATATGGATGTATTCTGCCTGAGGGCTCGATCCCCTCGCTCGCAGGAATTCCTTGGCCTTGCGGCCCACGGCCACCCAGTATGTCTGTTCGCCCTTCGCCGCCGTCCCCTTCATGAATTCCCACCCCCGACGCAGGACATTGTGATTAAAAGAGCCGCACAGTCCTTTATCGGAGGTAATGAGGACCAGCAAATGCCTCCCGGTGCTCTTCCTGGACAAAAGGGGGTGGGATTCGGGAGCGGTATGGCCGGCCAGACGGCATAGGACCTCTTCCATCTTATGGGCATAGGGACGGGCCAGCAGGATCCGTTCCTGTGACCGACGCAGGCGAGCGGCCGCCACCATCTTCATGGCCTTGGTGATCTGTTGGATGTCCCTCACCGTGCTGACGCGGCGTCTTATGTCCCTCAAAGTCGCCATGGGCTAATTCCGTGCTGCCGGCTTAGGAATAGGGCTCTTGGAGGTAAACAATTCCATCCACTCCTTCAAAGCTTTTTCGATCTGCTGGCGGAGAGAATCGTCGATTTCCTTCCTGCTGCGCAGCTCCTCCATGAGGCCTTGGTAGTTGGACCCAACGTGACGATATAGGCCTTCCTCAAAGCGCATTATTTCGCTCAGAGGGAGGTTGTCCAAGAATCCATGGATTCCAGCATAGATAATCAGGATCTGCGCCTCCACCGGGAGGGGTCTGAATTGACCCTGTTTCAGGATCTCCACCATCCGTTCTCCCCTGGCCAATTGGGCCTGGGTGGCCCTGTCCAATTCCGTTCCGAATTGGGCAAAGGCGGACATCTCCCGGTATTGGGCCAGATCGAGGCGGAGTCGGCCCGCCACCTGTTTCATCGCCTTGATCTGTGCGGAACCTCCCACCCGTGACACCGAGAGGCCCACATTGACGGCGGGACGAACCCCGGAGAAGAAGAGATCCACCTCCAGATAGATCTGGCCGTCGGTGATGGAGATCACATTGGTGGGGATATAGGCAGAGACATCGCCCAACTGGGTTTCGATGATGGGCAGGGCGGTCAGGGAGCCTCCTCCCAATTCCTCATTGAGCTTGGCGGCCCTTTCCAGCAGCCGGGAATGGAGATAGAAGACATCCCCTGGGTATGCCTCCCGCCCGGGGGGACGCCTCAAAAGGAGCGAGAGCTGACGATAACTGGCGGCATGCTTGGAGAGATCATCGTAGATGCATAGGGCATGCATTCCCCGATCCCGGAAATACTCGCCCATAGCGCATCCGGCGTAAGGGGCCAGAAACTGGAGGGAAGCTGGATCGCTGGCGCCCGCAACCACCACCACCGTGTAATCCATGGCGCCGTAATCGTCCAAGGTCTTGACGATCCGGGCCACGGTAGAATTCTTCTGGCCGATGGCCACATAGATGCTGAAGACCCCCGAGCCCTTTTGGTTGAGGATGGTGTCGATCGCCAAGGCAGTCTTGCCCGTCTGTCGATCCCCGATGATGAGCTCTCGCTGACCCCTGCCAATGGGGATCATGGAATCAATGGCCTTGATGCCGGTCTGCAACGGCTCCTTGACCGGTCTCCGATCCACGACTCCCGGGGCCAGCCTTTCAACGGGATTATGTTCCTCAGTATGGATGGGTCCCTTGCCATCCAAGGGTTGTCCCAGGGGGTTTACCACCCGCCCCAAGAGGCCGGGGCCGACTGGGACCTGTGCGATGCGGCGGGTGCGCTTGGCCAGATCGCCCTCCTTGATATGAGTATAATCTCCGAGGAGGACGGCGCTGACGCTATCCTCTTCCAGGTTCAGCACCAGTCCTAAAGTCCCTCCGGGGAACTCCAGGAGCTCTCCGGCCATGGCCTTCTCCAGACCGTAAAGGCGGGCCACCCCATCCCCCACCTCGACCACGGTCCCCACCTCGCTGAACTCCAGCTCCGGCTTCAGGCCCTGCAGCTGAGCCTTGATGATTTCGCTGATTTCCTCCGCCCTGATTCTCAATTTGACTCCCCATCAGCGAGCAATCGGAGTTTCATGCGACCCAATTCCCCTTGGATGCTGGCATCCCACACTTCGTCGCTTCCTATCTGTGCCCTCCACCCTCCCAGGAGGGATGGATCTTGGCGCTGGGTCAAGATTACCTCTTTCTCCAGCCTTTTCTGGAAGGACCGGCAGAGGGAACCGAGATCCTCGCCAGAGAGGGGAAGGGGGGTGGATACCAGTACCCTGACCCGTTTCCGGCGCATATCCACCAGTTTCTGGTAGTGGCGGCAGATATCGAAGAGGAGTGAAAATCTGCCCTTTTCCAACAAAAAGAGCAGGAACTTCTGCGCCAATCCCTGGATCTGTAAAGCCTGCAGGAGGCGCTCCATCGCCAAGGCCAGCTCCTCATGGTCCCGATCAGCGGGTCGGAAAAATAGGGATTTCAGCGCAGGAGTCTCATGAAAAATGCGCGAGAATTCCTCCAGTTGATCACCCACTTCCTCCAGCTGCCCCGCCTCGATGGCCAGATCGGCCAGCGCCCGGGCATACCTCTTGGGAAGCCCTCCGTTCAATTCTTCTCCCCCATGTGTTCCATGGTATCCTGAATCAGCCGGTGCTGGTCCTCTTCCCTGAGAGATTTCTTGATCACCTTCTCTGCCAGGACGGTTGCCAGCTCCACCACCTCCGTCCTCAATTGGAGCCGCACATTCCTGACCTCCCCTTCGATTTCTTCCTTGGCCTCATCGATGAGCCTCCTGGCCTCCTCCTTGGCTTCCTTGAGGGTCTGGCGCCTTTCCTCCGACACCTCTCTCTTGGCCGCATCCTTCAAGGTCTCGATCTCCTTCTGGGCCTGAGACAGGAGATGGGAATACTCAGAGAGCTTGCTCTGTGACTCCTGGCGGGAGGCCTCGGCATCCTCCATGATCTTGTGGATCGACCCCGATCTTTGGGCCAGGAAGCGCTGAATGGGCTTGAAGAGGAAAAAGTAAAGGAGGCCCATGAGGACCAGGAAATTCAAAATCTGAAAGAGGAGGGTTCGATTCAGTTCAATCATAGGCGGCTCATGCGGCTCCTGGTTCCCCGGAGCACTTTCCCGGCAAGATCAGGTGAAGCAATAGACCTGCCTGGGCCATAAAAAGCCCAATCATCAGGGCCAAGATACTCATGGGGATATAGAGGAGGCCTAAGGCCAGGAGGGCCCCAGTCATGAGGAGCCGAAGGACAGTAGGCTTCCAGAACTGGGAGGCTTTTGCCTTCTCCTTCTGCCCGATCCATTGGATGACGGAGCATGCGAGGAATCGGAAATTGAGGAGGCTCAGGACGGATCCGAAGGACAAGCCGAGGAGCCAATCCCAGCGGGAAAGCAAGGAGGAAGCCACCAGGGAGGAAAGGGCCAGAACGATGCCGATCCCCAAGCTCCTGCGGATGATCCCCCCGGAGTCCGCCATCTCTGAATCGTGGACCAGAACCCATTGGAAGAAGCGATTTCCCATGGCTGAGTCAGGTCCTCTTTTCCTGTTCTGCCTGTCCGTCCCCACCGCTGCCAGCGGAAGCGATGATTCCTCCTCCCACCACCATATCCTTACGGTAGAAGACCACAGCCTGGCCGGGCGTGATCGCCCGCTGGGGTTTGGCGAATCTGACCCGCACTCGACCATCGGGCAGAGGTCCTATCCAGGCCAGATCCCCCGGATGCTGGTACCGAATCTTGGCCAAGACCTCCATTTCTTGGGAGAGACTGTCAAAGGGGATGAAGCGGGTCTGCTCCGCCACCAACTCCGAGCACCAGAGGTCTTTCTCCTCACCGACGATCACCTCGTTTCGCTCCCGGTCGAGGTCGACGACATAGAGGGGCTGACGGGCCGCAATGCCCAGTCCTCTCCTTTGCCCGATGGTATAGAATGCAATGCCAGGGTGTTCCCCTCGAATCTCACCTGTCAGATCCCGGATCTTGCCAGGCTTGATTTCCCCCTGATCTCTCCCCTGCAGGAATTGTCGATAGTCCCCCTCTGGGATAAAACAGATCTCCTGGCTCTCGGGGCGATGGGCCACCCTCAAGCCCAACTTCCCTGCCAGCCTTCGGGTTTCCTCTTTCCGCATATTGCCCAAAGGCATGAGTATATGCTTCAGTTGTTCCTGACTCAGGTTGAAGAGAAAGTAAGATTGGTCCTTGTGAGGATCTGGAGAGCGCCAAAGCAGATAACGGCCGCTTTCCGGATGGTAGCTGACACGGGCATAGTGGCCGGACGCTACGTAGTCCGCTCCCCATTCTCGGGCTTGGTTCAGCAGTGAGCCGAACTTCAATTGCGAATTGCAGAAGACGCAGGGGTTTGGTGTCTTGCCCCGCAGGTACTGGTCAATGAAATAGGAGATGATACCCTGGGAGAATTCGCGTTCCAGGTCCAGTTCGTAAAAGGGAACCTGAAGTTGGTGGGCCACCTGCCGTGCCTCTTCGACTGCCGCCAAAGAGCCGCAGGGGCCTGAGCCATCTTGCTCCTCTTCTCGTTTCCCCGAGGACCAGAGCCGGAGGGTAACCCCTATGACCTCATATCCTCTCTGCTTCAACAGGGTCGCCGCAAGGGAACTATCCACCCCTCCGCTCATGGCTGCCACTACCCTGACCATCTTGCGTAGCCTTCACTCTCCCTCGGCGGACCCCAGACAGGCTTCAGGCCTTCACCTTCACCTTATTCTGATAATCCTCGATTGCCTTATGAAGGGCGTCGGCAGCCAAATTGGAGCAATGCATCTTATTTGGGGGGAGGCCGTCCAAGGCCTCTGCCACGGCCTGATTGGAAATGGTCAGGGCCTCCTCCAAGGTCTTGCCCTTGACCATTTCCGTGACCATGCTACTGGTGGCGATGGCCGCCCCGCAGCCAAAGGTCTTGAACTTCACATCCGCGATCTTCCCATCTTCTACCTTGATGAAAAGCTTCATCACATCGCCGCAGACGGGATTTCCCACCAACCCCACCCCATCGGCATTGTCAATCTCTCCCACATTGCGGGGGCTGGTGAAGTGATCCATGACTTTTTCCGTATACATTGCCTTTCCTCGTTTTCCTCAAGGTTTGGTCATAGGGGACATGGCCCTCAGTCCTTCCACGATCCTGGGCAACACCTCCAAGACATAGTCAATCTGCTCCTTGGTGGTGCCTCTGCCGAGGGAAAACCTCAGGGAGCCGTGACAGACCTCGTGAGGAATTCCCATGGCCAGGAGCACGTGGGAGGGCTCCAGCGAGCCAGAAGTGCAGGCCGATCCGCTGGAGACTGCAACGCCCTCCATATCGAGACGGAGAATCAAGGACTCTCCCTCCACGAATTCAAAGCTCATGTTCAGAGTTCCCGGCAGCCGGTTCTCCGGATCGCCATTCAGCTGCACATGGGGGATCTTCTCCGTCAGCCCATTTTGGAGCTGATCCCGCAAAGACGCCAGACGCCTGGCCTCCTGCTGCATGTCGGCATGAAGCAGCTCCGCGGCCCGGGCAAATCCCACGGCCCCGGCTACATTTTCCGTGCCCGGCCTACGTTTTCTCTCCTGGCTGCCACCGTGGAGAAGAGGCACGATCTTGGTCCCCTTTCGGATGTAGAGGGCTCCGACCCCCTTGGGCCCGTAGATCTTGTGGGCAGAAAGGGAAAGGAGGTCGACCCGATCCTCTTCCACGTTCAGCGGGATCTTACAAAAGGATTGAATGGCATCCGTGTGGAAGTAGACTTTCCTCTCCCTGGCGATTTGGCCAAACTCCTTCAAAGGGGAAATGGTTCCCGTCTCGTTGTTGGCATGCATCAAGGTAATGAGGATCGTATCGGGCCGGATGGCCTTTCTGAGATCCTCCGGGTCTATCCTTCCCCGCCCATCTACTGGAAGAAAAGTGATCTCAAATCCTTGCTTATGGAGCCATTCGCACACATGGAGAACGGCGTGGTGTTCGACTGCGCCGGAAATGATATGTTTGCCCTTCTCCTGGTTGGCCCAAGCGACTCCTTTGACGGCGAAGTTGTCCGCTTCAGTGCCACCTCCGGTAAAGACGATGGAATCCTTGTCCGCACCCAAGAGGGAAGCAATCTTCGTTCGAGATTCATCCAGGGCTCTTTTTGCCTTTCTTCCCCATTGATGTATACTGGAGGCGTTGCCAAATTCCTCCTGCAAGTAGGGCATCATTTCGTCCAGGACTCGGCGATCCATCGGAGTGGTGGCGTTGTGATCGAGGTATACTTTCATCATCTCAATTCTCCCCTCGCTCCCGCAGAAAGGAAGGTGACCGGATCGTGCCCCGCAAAGATGCGCCTTGTGGGAGGGGTCAAGGGGCACAACATAAATGAAACCTCTATTTCATTCCCGGGAAGCCCCGCCCTGTCGGCGTAGAGCTTCACTCTCCCCCTGCAGGAGCCTGCAGGGCTAAGTTGGTGCCGGTCTCGGCAGATGGGGGTGAGCTCATCTCGCAGGTCCCGTTCAATTTCGCCCCTTCCATCAGGATGAGGCTGGGAGTACGGATGTGTCCTTCCACCCTGCCTGTGGGCAGGATTTCAATTCTCTCCTGAGCCGAGATATGACCGCGGACCTTCCCGCTATTGACCATTCTTCCCACGTCGATCTCCGCATTGACTACACCCGTCTCCCCGACGATGAGAAGATCCTTACTGATGATTTCCCCCTCCAGCTTTCCATCGATGCGGACTGCACCC
Source organism: uncultured Methylomirabilota bacterium (assembly GCA_963718295.1). Classification (GTDB taxonomy): domain Bacteria; phylum Methylomirabilota; class Methylomirabilia; order CAVQYV01; family CAVQYV01; genus CAVQYV01. The sequence goes on from CAVQYV010000004.1 coordinate 144,106, forward strand.
TCAAAGCTCAGGATCCCCTTGAACTCCGTTCCCTCGCCCAGGAAGGCCTTTATATCTCCAAAGCTCGGCTCTTTCTTTTCCTTCTTCAACAAATTGAACTCCCGCATTTTTGAATGTAAGATCTCTAACATAGGAAATTGAAGGATGTCAACCCCTTTTGCCGTCCAGCGATCATGGTCACAGTTTCCGGAGAAGGGTTCCCTCCCTTGACTCCTCTAAAGGAATGATGATTATTTTCCTTCCAGGATTCGACCTCTCGCTCGAAGGGGGATCGGGGGGGGGGAGGGAATGGGTGGCGAGTGGCCGCAGGCCTTGTTTTTCCTTGACTTTCTTCCTTTGCCATTGATAAGTTGCCTTTCATCGACCCCAGGGTTGGGTTGCGAAAGGAAACGGGAGGGATGGATCTTCCGTGAGCTACAGTCGACTAACAGATCAGGAGGGATGGGGAGATGTTGACCCGGCGTCTGAAGGAATTGGAAGAGGAAGGGATTCCCATTCGAGTGGGAATCGTCGGTGCCGGCAGGATGGGGACGGGTGTAGCCTGTCAGATTTCGAAGATGAGAGGCATGCAGGTTCCCGTCATCGCTGACATCAAGGTGGAAAATGCCACGGCCGCCTTTCGGTTGAACGGCTTCAAAGCCAAAGACATCGTGAAGACCGATGACCCGGAGAGGGCACTGCTGGCTATTTTCGAGGGCAAAGTAGTTGCCACTGCCGAAAAGGGGATCATTTCCAAGGTTCCCGTGGATGCCATCGTGGAGGCCACCGGAGTGCCCGAAGTAGGCGCCATGGTGGCTCTGGAAGCGATTCAGAGCAAGAAACATGTTGTCATGTTGAACGTCGAAACGGACGTCGTTATCGGACCCTTACTGAAACGTATGGCCGATGCCAGCGACGTAGTCTACACCTTGACCATCGGCGATGAGCCGGGGGCCATCGCGGAGTTGTATGATTTCGTCGTATCCTTGGGAATGGAGGTGATCTGTGCCGGGAAGAGCCCCTTCAAACCCATTAGACGGGAGGAGACCCCCAAGACCCTGGGGAGGGAGGCGAACCGCCTCGGCCTGAACCCGAAGATGCTCTGTTCCTTTCGCGATGGCTCCAAAACGGACATCGAAATGGCGGCGGTGGCTAACGGGACCGGCCTGGTGCCGGATGTTCCAGGAATGCACGGCCCCCAGGCAACCCTGGCCGAGTTGCCCAAGGTTTTCAGCCTGAAGAGCCAGGGAGGGGTTCTGAATCGACCGGGGGTGGTCGACTTCGCCACCTCCTTCCTGACCCGGGACGGGGAGACGGATCGGACGAAGAGCGTTGCCCCTGGGGTCTTCGTGGTCTTCAGCACCGATCATGCCCAGATTCGGAAAGACCTGGAATGGCTGCTCATGGGATCGGGCCCCAACTACTGTCTCTATCGCCCCTACCATCTGGTGGGAATCGAGACTCCCATTTCCATTGCCAAAGCAGCCATCTATGGAGAAGCCACGCTGGCCCCTCAAGGGGGATTGGTGGCAGAGGTGGCCACGGTGGCCAAGAGAGACCTGAAGGCGGGAGAAACCCTGGATGGCATTGGCGGCTTCACCGTCCACGGCATGATCCATCGGGCAGAGGTGGCCCGAAAAGAGAACCTCCTTCCCCTGGGCCTGACCGAGGGTGCGCGGGTTAAGAGAGCCATTCCCAAAGGCCAATTGATCCGCTATGATCAGGTGGAGCTGGATGAGCGTTCCATCCTCCTCCAACTGAGGAGGATCCAGGATGCCCTCTTCGGGGGATAGATTTCCCCTTTGTCTCCCGCGGCTTTCCTCTTTCAGGGTGAGGATGTGTCCACCCCTCCCGAGGATTTTGGGGACGGCCTTTGAGAATCCATGGGCTTCAGAAAGGGAAAAGGAATGGAAGAAGTCGATTTTGGGGATGGAGGCGAAATCCGAGATGAAGGTGGCCTTGGTCCTTTGATCTGATGGGGCCGTCAATTTGGATGAGGTAAGGAGATGTTATCTAATATTCTCGAGACAATCGGACGCACTCCCATCGTGAGAATCAATCGGATGAACCCCAATCCTGCGGTGACTCTGGCGGTCAAACTCGAAGGAGGCAATCCGGGTGGGTCGGTCAAAGACCGCATTGCCCTCGCCATGATCGAGGGGGCAGAGAGGCGGGGAGAGCTCACGAAGGAGAAAATCATATTGGAGCCCACCAGCGGCAATACCGGGATTGGGTTGGCCATGGTGGGCGCGGTTAGAGGTTATCGGGTGCTGGTGATCTTGGCAGAGAATATGAGCATCGAGAGGCGCCGCATTCTCCGGGCCTATGGTGCGGATTTCATCCTGACACCCGCGGAGAAGGGGACGGATGGTGCGATCGAGAGGGCTCATGCGCTCTACCAGGCGAACCCGGACCGCTATTACTTCCCCAACCAATTTGCCAACCCTGATAATATCTGTGCCCATTATGACAATACGGCGACCGAGCTCTGGGAGGACACCGGAGGTAAGGTGGATATCTTCGTGGCAGGAATCGGCACGACCGGTACCCTCATGGGCGTATCCAGGAAACTCAGGGAGCTGAACCCGGAAATCAAGATTGTGGGTGTCGAGCCCCTCCCCCAACACAAGATTCAGGGTCTGAAGAACCTGAGCGAGTCGAGGGTGCCGGAGATCTTCGATCCTGCCCAGTTGGACGAGATCTTTCGGATCGAAGATGATCTGGCCTTTGACACCGCCATCCGCTTGGCACGGGAAGAGGGCATCTTTGCCGGGATCAGTTCCGGAGCCGTTATGGCCGGGGCATTGGACGTTTGCCGGCGGGCCCCTCAGGGACTTGCAGTTGCGCTCCTTCCCGACCGGGGTGAGAAATATCTCTCTTCTGAGCAATTCTGCCAGTATTGTGAACGGCCTTGTCCCTTCTTCCCGGACAAAGACAAGGATAAATAGGGGGGCACGATCTTTCCTGGGGCGGGGAGCCGCCACGGCCCTGACAGGGGAGGTGGGTGGAGGCGTTGGAAGAAGTTTCGCCGGAGATGTTCGAGATTATAGACGAAGAGGGCATGGTGATCGGCCTTGCCTCCCGACAGGCCTGCCATGGCAACCCCTCGCTCCTCCACCGGGTGGTTCATGTGCTGGTGGCCAATGAGGCGGAGGATCTCTTGCTCCAGAAACGATCTGCCCACAAGGACATCCAGCCGGATAAGTGGGATAGCTCGGTGGGTGGGCATCTCCATCCGGGCGAAGATTGGAAGCGGGCGGCAGAGAGGGAGATGCGAGAGGAGCTGGGAATCGAGGGAGAGAACCTGGTCCCCCTTTATATCTACCCATGGCGGACTACCAGGGAGTCCGAGCTCGTCCGAACCTACCTCTGTCGAAATAATGGTCCATTTCATCCCAACGAGAAGGAGATCACCGAAATCCGATTTTGGACATTAGAGGCCATCCGCCGGCATCTCGGGGATGGCACCTTCACCCCCAACTTCGAGGAGGAATTTGCGCGCTATCTTCAATGGAAAGGATGGAGGATCCATGCATAGGGTGCTCGTTACTTCCCGTCTTTTTGGACGCACAACCCCGGAGGCCTATGATCTGTTGAAGCAGGAGGGCCTCGATGTCAGGGTAGCCCAGGACCATGCAGGGGATTGGGGCGAGGAGGAAATCGTCGCTGCCTTGGAGGGCTCTCAGGGAATGATCCTGGGTGCGGATGAGCCCATGACAAAAAAGGTTCTCTATTCCTTGCCCCAGCTTAAAGTGCTATCGCGGCATGGAGTGGGCTTCGATAATATCGACGTGAAAGCCGCAACCGAACGGGGGATCGTGGTGGCGATCACCGCCGGGGCCAACGACAATTCGGTGGCCGATCTCACCATGGGTCTGATCATCTGCGTGGCCCGACGAATTCCCTCCTTTGACAGTTTCATCCGTCGGGGTGAGTTCTGGAAACGCAAACCCGGAAACGACGTTTATGGAAAGACGCTGGGTCTCATCGGGATGGGGAGGATCGGCAAGTCCTTGGCGAGACGGGCGTCCGGGTTCGACCTGAAGATCATTGCCTATGATGTGATCACAGATGAGGAATTTGCAGCGCGTTATCGGATCGAATATCTCCCCCTGGAGGAGGTACTCTCACGGTCCGATTTCATCAGCATTCATCTTCCCTCCTCCGCCCAGACCGCCAAATTCATCGGGGAGAGGGAATTGAGGATGATGAAAGGCTCGGCCTATCTGATCAATACGGCCCGAGGGAGTGTTGTGGACGAGGCGGCGCTGATTCGAGCATTAAAGGAAGGATGGATTGCGGGTGCGGGCCTGGATGTATTCGAAAAGGAGCCACCCGACAAGGATCATCCCCTCTTTTCCCTGGAGAATGTAGTGCTCACGCCCCACATCGGCGGGGCGAGCCTGGCAGCCATGCGAGCCATGAGCCTGGATTCGGCCATGAATGCGGCTCGGGTTCTGCGGGGAGAGCCGCCCACTGCCATGGCGAACCCCGAGGTCTGGAAGTGAGGGTCTTTCCCCGGGGCAAATGGCTGTTTCTTATTTTCCTGGTGCTGATCCTGGGCATTCTCTATGGGCAACATCCCAGGATTCTTCGAGGCCTGGGTCATTTCCTGGTAAAAGAAGATCCTCCCCATAGGGCGGATCTTATTATATGCCTCTCCGGTTCCCTGGTAGATCGCACCTTGGCGGCAGCGGACCTCTATCGGGCAGGCTGGGCCGATCGGATCTTTATTTTCCGGGGACAGAGTCCAGATGGCTACGAGCGGCTGGCGGAAAGGGGAATTCAACTTCCCGAGACCCGCGAGTTGGCTTATCAGATCCTCATCCGCTCCGGCATCCCAAAATCCTCAGTCCTGAGCGATAAGCGCGAATCTAGTAGCACCTATGATGAGGCCTGCCTGATGCGGGACTTCCTGAGAACCCATCACCTCTCCAGCCTCATCTTGGTTACCTCGAAGTATCATTCCAAGAGGGCCTACCTGACTTTCCGTTCCGTCCTGACGGATTCTCAGTTCCAGATCTGGAACTGCCCCAGTCCCTATGATGGTTTCAATCCCGAGACCTGGTGGAAACAAGAGAAGTGGACGAAGGCAGTGCTCTCGGAATATCAGAAAGGCCTGGCTTCTCTCATCCAAGGAAGGATCCGGCCCTCTGTGTTGTTGAAGGGAGGCTAAGCGCGCCCTTCCATAATAGGGCGTACATTTGAGAGGACGATGCCATGAAGGATTAGGAAGCGGAATCAGAATGGGTCATCGCTCAACCGAAGAAGACCCTGGCAATCTCATAGATTTCCATGTCCAAGGCCTTGATGCCGGAGGTTGCCTCCACCAGATCCACGGCCTCGATGCGGTTCCCCCGCAGGCTAACCATCTTTGCAAATTCCCCCCTCACAACGAGATCTACCGCAGCGATTCCGAAGCGAGTGGCGAGCACCCGATCGAAGGGAGTAGGTGAGCCCCCTCGCTGGACATGCCCGAGAATCGTCACCCGAACTTCCATGCCGGTTCTCTTCTCGATCTCCTGGCCCACCACATTCGCGATGCCCCCCAAGCGTACATGGCCGAATGGGTCCACTTGATTGCTGCAGGTGACCAGATCGTCACATTCAGCAGGTTTGGCCCCCTCAGCCACAACCACCACGCTGAAGTCCTTGCCCCGCGCCTGTCGCTTGCGGAGCAGACGGCACACCTCCTCGATGCTAAAGGGAACCTCGGGAACCAGGATGCAGTCAGCTCCCGCAGCGATGCCCGCTATGGTGGCAATCCACCCGGTATGTCGACCCATCACCTCCACTACCATGACGCGATGATGGGATTCCGCAGTAGAGTGAAGACGATCGATGGCCTCGGTGGCTATCGTCACTGCTGTATCAAACCCAAAGGTATAATCGGTGCTGGGCAGATCATTATCGATCGTCTTGGGAACTCCGACCAGGCGGACCCCCATCTGGGAGAATTTGTGTGCGACCCCGAGTGTGTCCTCCCCTCCTACCACGATCAGAGCTTCGATCCGAAAGCGCTTCAGATTATCTAAAACCCTTCGGGGGCCATCCGAATTGTCCAGGGGGTTGACGCGCGAAGTCCTCAGGATCGTTCCTCCCTTCGGCAGAATCCCGGATACCGAGTCCAAGGTGAGTTCCTCAATCTCCCCCGTGAGTAACCCATGCCAACCGCTCCTGACGCCCGCCACGCTCAAGCCATGCTGGGCGATTGCCCTTCTCACCACCGCTCGGATGGCCGCATTCAAGCCGGGGCAGTCTCCTCCGCCCGTCAAAATCCCTATACGTTTCATAGACCCACCCTATCCTTCCTGCGCAGGAAGAGGATCATTTCTATATCGATCTCCCAAATCCTTGCCCAATTCTGTGACAGATGCCCCTGAGCGCCAAACAATCCGCTTGATCTGGAACAGAGGACGGCCAAGGAGGCATTCCGCGCATACAACTTTGTTATCATAACTCGGTCCCCAGGCAAAGGAAAAAATCCGCTCCGGGTAAGGTTCCTTCGATCCTTCTCGGATTCCGCTCCCAATCCTCTCCCGCTCGGGGTTGAATGGGTGGAGGAATGGAGGAAAGGGGGGTCAAGGAATTTGGAGTAGCCTGAAATTCAAGGGAGGATCGCCGGGACAGGTGGGAGGGGCTTTGGTTCAGGAATCGCGAGGCCGCCCGAAGGCCAAGTGGATCATGGTTTAAGTCCTTAATTGAAGAACCGTCAGACTGGTCGGTCGATCCGGGTTGGATTCGGCTCGTATCTCATGCCCAAGTCCAAGGAAAGTGACACTCGGTCGCGCAAAGACTGGGAAGATCGCGACATAGGATTACATCTCTTTTCGCCTTGACAATTCATGGCCCGATTTCTATACTCACGCTGCTTTCTTATCGGAGTCTGAACATATGAATGAACATGGCCCCAGAGAGAACCGGAAGGCACGATGTGCCATTTTGACAGTGAGCGATTCCCGATCCTTCGAGACGGATGAATCGGGGAAAACCATCTCCGTGCTCCTCAAGGCGAGTGGGCACTCGGTCAACCATTATCAGATCATCAGGAATGATCCGGTTGCCTTGAAAGAAGAGATATCTCGCCTCCTGGATTCAGAGCTGGATTTGATCATCACCACGGGAGGGACAGGGATCAGCCGTAGGGATCTTACGATCGAAAGCGTCAAAGCGATGCTGGAAAAGAGCCTGGATGGATTCGGAGAGTTATTTAGACACCTGAGTTATCGCGAGATTGGCCCCCGGGCTCTGATGACTCGGGCATTGGGGGGAGTAGCAAAAGGCAAGATCCTTTTTGCCCTGCCCGGCTCGACCCATGCGGTGGAAATGGCCCTGAGAGAGCTGATTCTTCCCGAACTGGGCCACCTTCTGTGGGAGGCAAATCGGTAGGCAGATCGGTTGTCCCCGCAAGCGATACTCATTCACCTTCGCTCATCTTCATCACCTCTTCATTCGGCAATCTTGTCTCAGGAAAGGTAACTCCATGATCAAGGGTGTCCCCGGCGTCCCGGATATTCTTCCCTCCGAAATCAAGAAATGGCAGTACTTGGAGGTCAAAGCTCGACGGGTTTTGGAGAGCTATGGGTATTCCGAGATCAGGACTCCCATTTTCGAGAAGACCGAACTTTTCGCCCGAGGCATAGGTCAAGACACAGACATCGTGCAGAAGGAGATGTACACCTTCGTGGACCCCCGACGAGAAAGCCTGACGCTTCGGCCCGAGGGGACCGCTTCGATCATTAGGGCCTTTCTCCAGCACAAGATGTATACGAAGGGATCCTTGGTAAAGGTCTATTATCTGGGGCCGATGTTTCGCCATGAACGACCACAGGCCGGGCGGTTTAGACAGTTCCATCAGATTGGCGCCGAGGCAATCGGTCTGGAGAATCCCTCGCTGGATGCCGAGGTGATCGCCATGCTGGATCATCTGTTCCTGGACCTGGACATTGGATCCACCAAGCTGCAGATCAACAGTGTGGGCTGCAAAGAATGCCGCCCGGAATTCAAGAGACGGTTCTCCGTCTATTTGGGACCGAAGGCCAACAGGCTCTGTGTGGACTGCCAGGGTCGCTTGAATCGAAATCCCCTTCGCATCCTGGACTGCAAGAACCCGGCTTGCCAAGAGGTAATCGCAAAGGCCCCCAAGTTAACTGCGGTCCTGTGCCGTTCCTGCTCCTCCCATTTTCGCCAGGTTCAGAGCACTCTCTCCTTTCTCAAGGTGGACTTTAGCATCAATGAAAGGCTGGTGCGGGGCCTGGACTATTACAACAAGACCGCCTTTGAGTTCCTAAACCCGGAGTTGGGGGCGCAGAATGCGCTGGCCGGGGGAGGACGGTACGACGGGCTGGCGGAACAGATTGACGGAGTTCCAACGCCTGCCATCGGCTTCGCCCTGGGGATGGAGCGCACCCTGGCATCGCTGCCCGCAGTTCCATCGGGAGGAGATGCACCGCTGGAAGGGACTTTTATTGCCACACTGGGAGATGAGTCCTTTCGATCGGGGATGTTGATTTCGCAGGAGCTGCGCAAGAAAGGCCAGAAGGCTGCCCTCGACTTTGAAGGTCGGAGCCTGAAGGGCCAGATGCGATTAGCCAATAAGGAAGGTTATCGCTATTGCGTCATCATTGGAGATGAAGAACTGAAGAAGGGGTCTGTCATTCTCAAGGATATGGCAAAGGCGGAGCAGTCTGAGGTCCCGATTTCCCAGGTAACTAACCGGATTTTCTCCTTGATAGCCAATGAAAAAGGGGTCCATGATGGAAATGAAGCGGAGTAAGTATTGTGGGGAGATCCGGGCCTCCGACATCGGACAGCAGGTTTGCATCATGGGATGGGTTCAGCGTTGCCGGGATCATGGTGGGCTGATCTTCATTGATCTACGAGATCGAGAGGGCATAGCCCAGGTCGTGTTCGGAGCCCATTCCTCAGCCGCGGCGGCGGAAGCGGCCAAGAAGATGAGACAGGAGTATGTGGTGGCGGTGCGGGGCAAGGTCTCTTGCCGCCCGCAGGGTGCGGAGAATCCCCATCTGGGTTCCGGAGAGGTAGAGGTCCTGGCGGAAGAGGCAGTCATCCTGAGTGAGGCCAAGACGCCGGCCTTCCCTATCGAAGACCACATCGAGGTCTCGGAGGATCTTCGATTAACCTACCGGTATCTCGATTTGAGAAGGCCTTCTTTGCAGTGGAACCTGCGGTTGCGGCACCGCGTTTATCAGTGCATCCGAAGTTTCTTGGACTCAGAGGGGTTTATCGAGGTTGAGACCCCCTTTCTGACCAAGAGCACCCCCGAAGGGGCTCGAGATTACTTGGTCCCGAGCCGCATCTACCCCGGGAATTGCTTCGCCCTTCCCCAGTCCCCTCAACTCTTCAAGCAGCTTCTCATGGTATCCGGATTTGATCGCTATTTCCAGATCGTAAAGTGCTTCCGAGATGAAGATCTGCGGGCAGATCGCCAGCCGGAATTTACCCAGATCGATATCGAGATGTCATTCGTGGACCGGGAAGACGTGCTTGCGATCATGGAAAACCTGATTTGCCGACTGTTTCGCTTGGCGAAGGACGTTGAGCTTCCGACTCCCTTTCCTCGCCTGAGCTATCAGGAGGCGATGGCGCAGTATGGACTGGACTGCCCGGACATCCGCTTTGGCCTGCATTTGCAGGATTTGACGGAGATTGCCAAGGGCATGGAACTTCGATGGGTCATAGATGCGCTATCGGTCGGAGGCAGGGTTTTGGGAATGAGAATCCCAGGTGCCGGTTCTTTTTCCCGCAAGCAGATCGAGGAGTTAGGCGGTCAAGTGACGGCGTATGGGTCCAAGGGGCTCATTTGGTTCAAGGTAGAAGACGGCACGTTGCAGTCCTCCTTTGCAAAATACCTGACCTCCGATAGGGAAAAAGCCATGAGAAGTAAGCTGGAAGCAGCGGAAGGGGATCTGCTGCTTCTGGTTGCGGAGCCAGAGAAGGCTGCCTATGAGTCATTGGGAAGGCTGAGGCAGAGGTTAGGCCGCCAATTGGGGCTTGTAAGAGAGGGGGAGTTCAGTCCTGTGTGGGTCCTGGATTTCCCGCTCCTGGAATACGACGAGAAGGAAACACGGTTTAAGGCTATGCACCATCCTTTCACTGCTCCTTTGGATGAGGATCTTTCACTCTTGGAGTCCGAACCGGGGAAGGTGAGAGCGAAGGCCTACGATCTGGTCCTCAATGGGCAGGAGGTGGGCGGCGGCAGCATCCGCATCCACCGTCGAGATATCCAAAAGAAGATGTTTGAGGTCCTGGGGATCGGCGAGGAGGAAGCCCAAACGAAGTTCGGTTTTCTCTTGGAGGCCCTCGAACATGGGGCTCCTCCGCATGGAGGGATCGCGTTTGGATTAGATCGTCTGATGATGATATTGTCGGGGGCCAAATCCATCCGGGAGGTAATCGCCTTTCCCAAGACCCAGCGCTCCCAGTGCCTTCTGACCAAAGCCCCCTCCCCGGTGGATGCCGATCAGCTTCGGGAGTTGGGATTGAAATTAGATGGACGCCCAGGTTAGGTCATCTTGTTTAGGCATGCTGAGGAACTCGTCATTTGAGACTTGTCGAAAAATCTGAGAAAGGAGGGATAGGCTATTTACACTTCAAGGATATGTGGTCCAGATCCGGACCGTAATCGTCCGAGAAAGCTCTCTCCGGGGTGTGCGGATTCGTCTTTTTCGTTGACAAAAACACCAGGTCGATCTATTTTCAAACCAGGCATTGAATCCATCAAAGAAAGGAGGTGAATACATGTCCAAGAAAGAAGTCTCGATCATGGCTCTGCTTTGGGTAGCTGTGTTGGCGGTGACCCTAATGAATTTTGGCTGCGCAGGCGCGCCGACCAAAGAGATCGCGGATGCAAAGTCCGCCATCGATGCGGCGAAGGCGGCGGAGGCGGGAAAGTACGCCCCCGGCGAATTGAAGAGTGCTGAAATCGCTTTGGCTGAGGCAGTGAAGTCCATAGATAAGAAGCAGTATGAGGATGCGAGAGGCTTGGCCCTTACCGCGAAGAATCATGCTGCCTCCGCCAGAGAGAGGGCAGAGGCAGAGGCCGCATCTTTGAAAGCGAAGGCGGAGATGGCCATTATCAAGGCGGATGAGGCTGCCCGAGTGGCCGAGAACGAAGGCGCCAAGGTCTTTGCAGACAGGGAGTTTTCCAGTGCCAGCGAGATCGTCGCCCAAGCGAAAGCGGCTTTCCAGTCGGGCAACTTTGACGAGGCCAGGGATATTGCCACCCTGGGGGAAAAGCAATTTCTTGCCGCTGCGGAGACCGCTAAGAGAGTAGCCCAGGAAAAGATCGCAGCTGATCGGGCGATAGCGGATGCTGAAGAGGCGGCCAAGGAGGCGGAGTCGGCGGGAGCCAAGGCATTGGCGGAGCCGGAATTTGCGTCTGCCCAGGAACTACTGGAGGAAGCAAAGGTCAGTTATATCAACAAGAATTATGAGGAAGCGAAGGATCAGGCATCCTCTGCCAAAGAAGGATTCGTGCTCGCTTTTGACGCGGCAAGCAGACGAGCGGCCGAGAAGGAAGCTGCTAGGAGAGTTGAATTGGAAGCCCTTCGGGCGGAGATGAATGCCGCGAAAGCGGAAGCAGAAACTGCAACAGCGGATGCTCAAGCGGCGAGAGCAGAAGCGGAGGCTGCAAGGGCGGATGCCCAGGCAACCCGTGCCGAAGCCGATCAGGCCAAGGCCTCCTATGTAGCAGCCCAGGATGAAGCGGTTGCCGCCAAAGCCGAGGCAGAGTCCAAGGTACAGGCAGCGCAAGCCGAAGCCGATCAAGCCAAAGCGGCCTACCTGGCTGCCCAGGATGAGATCGCTCGCCTGAAGGAAGGGGCAGGTGCTCCCTCTGCGGAGCTGGAAGCAACCCGTGCCGAAGCCGATCAGGCCAAGGCCTCCTATGTAGCAGCCCAGGATGAAGCGGTTGCCGCCAAAGCCGAGGCAGAGTCCAAGGTACAGGCAGCGCAAGCCGAAGCCGATCAAGCCAAAGCGGCCTACCTGGCTGCCCAGGATGAGATCGCTCGCCTGAAGGAAGGGGCAGGTGCTCCCTCTGCGGAGCTGGAAGCAACCCGTGCCGAAGCCGATCAGGCCAAGGCCTCCTATGTAGCAGCCCAGGATGAAGCGGTTGCCGCCAAAGCCGAGGCAGAGTCCAAGGTACAGGCAGCGCAAGCCGAAGCCGATCAAGCCAAAGCGGCCTACCTGGCTGCCCAGGATGAGATCGCTCGCCTGAAGGAAGGGGCAGGTGTCCCCTCTGCGGAGCTGGAAGCAACCCGTGCCGAAGCCGATCAGGCCAAGGCCTCCTATGTAGCAGCCCAGGATGAAGCGGTTGCCGCCAAAGCCGAGGCAGAGTCCAAGGTACAGGCAGCGCAAGCCGAAGCCGATCAAGCCAAAGCGGCCTACCTGGCTGCCCAGGATGAGATCGCGCGCCTAAAGGCTGAAGCTGCCGCTCCGGTCGTAGTGGAGAAGGTGGAAGCGGAAGCCCCCGCTCCCTCTGCGGAGCTGGAAGCTGCCCGTGCCGAAGCCGATCAAGCCAAAGCGTCCTACCTGGCTGCCCAGGATGAGATCGCTCGCCTAAAGGCTGAAGCTGCCGCTCCGGTCGTAGTGGAGAAGGTGGAAGCGGAAGCCCCCGCTCCCTCTGCGGAGCTGGAAGCAACCCGTGCCGAAGCCGATCAGGCCAAGGCCTCCTATGTAGCAGCCCAGGATGAAGCGGTTGCCGCCAAAGCCGAGGCAGAGTCCAAGGTACAGGCAGCGCAAGCCGAAGCCGATCAAGCCAAAGCGGCCTACCTGGCTGCCCAGGATGAGATCGCTCGCCTGAAGGAAGGGGCAGGTGTCCCCTCTGCGGAGCTGGAAGCTGCCCGTGCCGAAGCCGATCAAGCCAAAGCGGCCTACCTGGCTGCCCAGGATGAGATCGCGCGCCTAAAGGCTGAAGCTGCCGCTCCGGTCGTAGTGGAGAAGGTGGAAGCGGAAGCCCCCGCTCCCTCTGCGGAGCTGGAAGCTGCCCGTGCCGAAGCCGATCAGGCCAAAGCGTCCTACCTGGCTGCCCAGGATGAGATCGCTCGCCTAAAGGCTGAAGCTGCCGCTCCGGTCGTAGTGGAGAAGGTGGAAGCGGAAGCCCCCGCTCCCTCTGCGGAGCTGGAAGCTGCCCGTGCCGAAGCCGATCAGGCCAAAGCGTCCTACCTGGCTGCCCAGGATGAGATCGCGCGCCTAAAGGCTGAAGCTGCCGCTCCGGTCGTAGTGGAGAAGGTGGAAGCGGAAGCCCCCGCTCCCTCTGCGGAGCTGGAAGCTGCCCGTGCCGAAGCCGATCAGGCCAAAGCGTCCTACCTGGCTGCCCAGGATGAGATCGCGCGCCTAAAGGCTGAAGCTGCCGCTCCGGTCGTAGTGGAGAAGGCCGAAGCCCCTGCTCCCTCTGCGGAGCAGTGCGAGGCAGAAAAGCTTGTCTTAGAGGCAGAAGCTGCGAAGGAAGTCGCGATAGCCAAAGGGGCCGAAAAATACGCCCGAGTCGATTATGACACTGCGAGTGGGGTCCTGACGAAGGCCAAAGAGGCCCTATCTGCATCGGCGTTTTCTGAGTCTATGAAAGAAGCGCGCGAGGCTGCTCGTCTCTTCAGCGCCGCCGGCGGTGTCTCTGCCAGGGCGCAAGAGGCTGAAAGATCAGCCTGGCAGACTGCCTGTGATAAAGCCCTAGCCGAGGAAAGGGAGAGATTGGCCAAAGAAAAGGAAGAGGCCTTGGCTGAGGAAAGGAAGAAGTGCGAAGAGAGATTGGTGGCGAAGATTCCAGCACCGATAGCGCCGGTACCGGTAGCCCCCTCAGAGGAGTTCTATGATGTGAGAGGCGGAGATTGCCTCTGGAACATTGCGAAGGCGGCCTACGGCGATCCTTTCCAATGGCCTCTGATCTTCAAGGCAAACCGGGATCAGATCCGAAACCCGCATCTGATCTATCCGAAGCAACGTCTGAAGGTTCCTCGGGATGTGACCCAAGACGAGATCAAGCGGGCAATTGGGGAGGCTTCGAAGAAGACATGGCCCAAGAAGTAGCAGGACGTGGTCCGATTCCACGGCCTTACTTCCGAAGTTTCCACGTTTGGAAGTCATCCGATTGAGAATGCGTAAAGAGGAGACCCCGGTCTAAGGGCCGTGGGTCTCCTCTTTTTAGCCTATGGAAAGACAATTCCAAAAGAGAATCCCTTTGGAAGTCGGTACTGAAATCCAAAACCTTTTCGGTACTCACGATGAGTTCCTAAGGCTTATGGAGGATTCCCTCAAAATCCAACTCATTCTTCGCGAGGGGGTTCTGACTCTATCTGGGTCACCCTCTGCAGTGCAGCAGGCTAGTCACGCCATATCCAACCTTACCTCCGTGATCAAAGATGGCAAGACCCTAACTGTTCAGGATGTCAGGATGGCCATGAGGTTGTCGAAAGCCGGAGAAAGGAACGATTTCAAAGAGTTTTTCTCCGAAGTGATTGGAGTATCCTCTCATAAAAGGCCCATCCGCCCCAAAAGCCTGGGTCAAAAAAGCTACATAGATGCGATCCGGCAATACGATATGGTGTTGGGAATCGGACCGGCAGGAACGGGAAAGACCTATCTCGCCATGGCCATGGCGGTCTCTTCCCTATTGAAGAAGGAAATCAGTCGGATCATCCTGACTCGTCCTGCTGTAGAGGCAGGAGAGAAGTTGGGGTTTCTCCCTGGAACCCTGTATGAAAAGATCAACCCCTATCTCCGACCACTCTACGATGCCCTGTATGACATGATGGAATCGGAACGAGTCAATCGCCTTTTGGAGATGGGCACCATCGAGATTGCCCCGTTGGCCTTTATGCGGGGCAGGACGCTTAACGATTCCTTCATTGTTCTCGACGAAGCTCAGAATACGACCTCAGAGCAGATGAAGATGTTTCTCACCCGCTTGGGCTTCAGCTCCAAGGCGGTGATCACCGGAGATATCACTCAGGTGGACCTTCCCTCAGGCAAGGTCTCCGGCCTCATTGAGGTACAATCCATTTTGAAGGATGTGGAGGGAATCAAGTTCGTCTACCTCACCGAGGAGGATGTGATTCGCCATGAATTGGTGCAACGGGTCATTCGAGCGTACGAATCCTATCAACAATCCCTTTCTAATGGCCGTCGGTGAACCCCGAAGAGGAAAGCAGTGATGGCGCTCGACCACCAAGGAATGTATCAAAAGACGGAGAGAGGAGAATCCCCTGCCGGGATACTTCCCTCCAGCGGTAGACCTCGACCGCAGATTCTGAGTGAAAAAAATCGAGTGGAACTCGCAGCCTCCGCCGGCGTTTTCCTGGTGGGAGCGAGTATGCTTCTTCTCTCCCGCCCGATCGAACAAGTCTGGAGGCCTACCGCCCTATTGAGTGTCCTAATCATCCCAGCCCTGATCATCTCCATCATTTTTAGCTACGTCTTGAAGTGGCAGACAGAAGAGATGCGCAGTTTGAAGAACCTGCGAATTCTTGTCATCCTTATCCTTCTGATCTCCTTGATATGTCGCATCTTCCAATTCCTGACGGATGCTATACATCGGGGCTTTCCCTCTATTCCCTTGTCTTCATTGGAATATGCGATCCCAGTAGCACTCATTGGAGTTCTCCTGGCTGTCATCTTCAATCCTCGGATGGCCTTCGCGGGCTCTTTAGGGACAATCATACTCTTCTGTTTCGTATCCAGCCGTCCCTTTGACTTCTTTCTGGTTTCTTTTCTTGGTTCTCTGATTGGCATCTTGACATTGATTGAACCCCAGGAAAGGGCTTCTATTCTCAAAGCAGGAGGAGTTATCGGGGTGGCTAACGTGGGATCCATCTTGCTCTTGGCATTCTTCCAGCAAAGGATGACTTCCCTCCCCTTCGATGTTCTCTGTGGTGCAATCAATGGCATCTTGGTGGGGATCTTGGCCTTGGGGCTTCTTCCCCCCCTGGAGTCTCTTTTGGGCATCACTACGAATTTCAAGCTACTGGAACTCTCCAATCTCCATCAACAGATCCTACGACAACTCATCTTGGCAGCGCCGGGGACCTATCATCACAGCGTCGTTTTGGGCACCCTGGCGGAGGCGGCTGCTCAGGCCATAGGGGCGAATTCACTGCTTGTCCGGGTGAGTGCCTATTATCACGATATTGGAAAGATCAAGAAGGCTGAATATTTCGTCGAGAACCAGATGGCAGCTGTCAATCGACACGAAAAACTCTCTCCGCCCATGAGCAGTCTGATCCTGACCTCTCATGTCAAGGAAGGGGTGGAGTTGGCGAGACAGAACAAGCTGCCTCTCCCCATCGTTGACATCATAAAGCAGCACCATGGGACCTGTCTGATAACGTATTTCTACCGCAAGGCCAAGGAGTCAGAAAATCCGAAGGAGAGGGAGATCCGCGAAGAGGATTACCGATATCCGGGTCCGAAGCCCCAGACCAAGGAGGCGGCCATCGTAATGTTAGCCGATGCGGTGGAGGCGGCCTCCAGAACCCTTAATGAACCGACGCCGGCGCGCATCCAAGGGTTGGTTCAGCGAATCATTAATCATATCTTCGTGGATGGGCAGTTGGAGGAGTGTGACCTGACCCTGAAAGATCTGCACCAAATCACCAAGGCCTTCGTACGAATCCTTACCGGAATCTTTCATCATCGAATCCAGTACCCCGGCTTCAATTTCGATGATCTGAGCGAAACAAGAGGGGACAATGGAAATCTCGGTCAGAAATCAACAAAGGAAAATAGAGATCAATCTAAGCCTTCTCAGAAAGGTTACCCGGAGGACATTAGAGGCCTTGGGTTGCAGTGACGCAGAGTGCAGTGTGTTGTTGGTCAGTGACAGGAGGATCCAGGATCTGAACCATACCTACCGCAAGGTGGCTGCTGCCACCGATGTCTTGGCCTTCCCCATGCGAGAGGGTCCTGGTGGTGAGCTGTATCCCACGCTTTTGGGTGATGTAGTCATCTCGGCCGAGAGGGCTCGCTCTCAGGCGCTAAAGATGGGACATTCCGTGATGACTGAGGTATCCATCCTGCTGGTGCATGGGTTGCTTCACTTGATGGGGTGGGACGATGCCACAGAGGTGAGGCGAAAGGAGATGTTTGCCATGCAGGAGAAGATCCTGAAGCAGGTGTTTCCTGAAGGTTTTGAAGATGCCTAACGAGCAACGGCCCAGCAGGGTGTGGGGGGTCCGAGACCATCGAGTCAGCGAAAGCCCGCAGATGGGCATTGGAAAATGAACGGCCCGAAGAACTGGTTGGAAAGGCTGAACTGTGCCATCGAGGGAATCCTCCTGGCGACTCGTACCCAGAAAAGCCTGCGCTTTCATTTCCTTGCCGCTTTTGGCGTCCTCCTTGTGACTCTCTTCGTGAGGCTACCCCGAGCAGATCTGCTCATACTCATCTTCACGATCATTCTGGTCATATGGGCCGAACTCTTCAACACGGCCCTGGAATTCGTTACGGACCTCTTAGAAGATCGATATCATCCCTTGGCCAAGTCCGCAAAGGATGTAGCCGCGGGAGGAGTGCTCATCGTTTCCTTCGGGGCGGTAGTGATTGCCTATTTCACCCTATTTGCCGCGCTGACTCCTTCCCTGAAACGCTTCATCCTTTTTTTGAAGCATCCCCCTCAGCATTTGGCCTTCATCTCCCTTGCGTTGGTCACTATAGCGGTGATCGTGCTCAAGGCGACCTTAGGGAGAGGGACTCCTCTGCATGGAGGCATGCCGAGCGGGCACGCAGCGGTGGCTTTTGCCCTGAGCACTATCCTGGCTTTCATTACCGAAAATCCCTTGGTGATGGTTCTGTCCTTTCTCCTCGCGTCTCTGGTGAGCCAGAGTCGCCTGATTCATGGTATCCATACCCGCTTGGAGGTCATATTCGGGGCCTTGTTAGGGATTCTGATCGTCATGGCGGTTTTCCAGGCCTTTGGATAAAGGGGAAGCTCATTGAGCTTGGTAGAAGATGGGTAAGTCGGGCTTCATTGGCATTGTGGGAAGGTCCAACGTCGGCAAATCGACCCTATTAAATCGATTGGTGGGACAAAAGATCTCTATCGTATCCCCTAAGCCCCAGACTACCCGATTCCGTATCCTAGGAATAAAGACCCTTCCCCACGCCCAGGCGATCTTCATTGACACGCCGGGACTGCATTCAGGTGGATCTTGCCTGAGTCAAGAGTTATCTCGGATTCCCTTTCAGGTCCTCCGGGAGTCCGACCTGTTGCTCTGGATGGTTGGCCCAGAGGCGGATTTGGATGCGGAGGAGCACTCCCTGCTGGAGGAAATCAAAAGGGCGGGCCGACCCGCATTCCTGGTGATCAACAAGATCGACCTTTTGCCCAAAGAGATGTTGCTCCCACTTATTTCCCAGTTGGTGCGGCTGTGGCCTTTTGCAGAGATTGTTCCCATCTCGGCCCTTCAGGGGGAGAATGTGGATCGATTAGAAGACCTGATCCTGAAGTATTTGCCAGAAGGGCTGCCTGTTTTTCCGGCGAGTCAGCTCACCGAGAAGCCGGCGCGTCTCCTCTGCGCGGAGTTCATCCGGGAGAAGATCTTTCAGCAGACCCATCAAGAGATCCCCTATGCGGTGGCCGTTTCGGTAGACGAATTTAAAGAAGACAAGGAGAAGGGCCTGACGTCCATCTACGCCACCGTATATGTGGAAAAAGAATCGCAGAAGGGAATCCTGATCGGCAAAGGAGGGGAGAGGTTAAGACACATCGGGGAGTCGGCCCGGCACGAAATCGAGGCCCTGACCGGCTCCCGAGTCTACCTCCGGCTGTGGGTAAAGGTGAGAAGAGACTGGCGAAGAAACCGCGAGGCTCTCAAACAATTTGGCTATTTGGGGAGTTAGTGCGAGAGGGAAGGCGGGGGGGGGGGACCTGATGCCGTTGTACCGAACAGAAGCTATCGTTGTTGGAGGGTGGGACTTGGGAGAAGCCGATCGCATAATCTCCTTTTTTACCCGAAGGATGGGAGGCATCAGGGGGGTGGCGACCGGAGCCCGAAGGGGGCGAAGTAGATTTGGGGGAAGGCTTCAACTCCTCACCCATGGGACCCTGGTGTGTTTTGCCAAAGAGAATTGGAGTCTCTACCGAATCAATGAATTCGAGCCCATTGATTCCTTCCAGACACTCCGATTCGATTTGGATCGGCTCAGCCATGCGTGTTATCTGGTGGAACTGGTTTCCCTCCTGGTTTTGGAAGGTGAAATTTCGGAGGAGGTCTTCCTGCTGCTATTACGTTCCCTTCGTCGATTGGAGGAAAGCGGAATTGACCTTTTTCATGCGGAAAAGGCGTTCGAGGCCGGTATCCTTAGGGTTGCGGGTTATTTTCCCGAGCTTGAACAATGCATCAAGTGTAAGGGGAGCCTGGATGGGGAGTCGCAGGCCTTTTTCTCTCCTCAGGAAGGGGGTGTATTGTGTCCGGAGTGTCATGACTGGCCTCATTCTTCATGCCTTCCACTCACTCCTTCCTCGCTGGCCTATTTGCTGGAGGCCAAAAAAGGCCATTTTCGAAACCTGTTGACCACTTCCCTCTCTGAGGAGAGGAGGGGGGAGATTTCTCAGGCTATGAGAAGTCATATTGCCCTGATCTTAAGGAAGAATTTAAGCACCCTGCGATTCATGGAACAGTTGCGAAAGTCCACGTGGGGAATGGAGATGGTTTAGGCGATTTGAGGAGACATCTTGACTTCAGAGGACTGCTGAAGTGGGGTGCCTCCTGCCGGCCATGAGATTCCCGCAGGTTTTTCTGGCATTGGCCCAACGGATTCCCCCTTTTGATGGACTCTATCGGCCTTGTCCCCATGTTGATATCCCTTGACTGATTGCCTGGGTGCTTCTTGGTGCTCATGCAGGAGTCGAGACTCATCCAGTTGTTTCTGTGCCGAAGTGTGGAACGACTTGAAAGAGGTTTGCCGGAGGGACCCATTGCCGATAGTTTGAATGGAGCCATTGGAGCAGACCTCTCTGTTGATCCTGCTTAATTGGATTTTTCAGTGCAGAATGGCACTAGATCCAGGAAGACCTCGTGCCCGTCGATCTTCTCTCCCCTGAAGCCATCCTTTTCCTGGTGGCTCACTGTAATCTTGTGACCTCCCATGAATCTTCTTCCACCAGATGCGCTAAATAAAGCCAAAGCTCCCTGATGGAGGATGTAATGCACGCCTGAATGATGATCGAGAGGTGCGGAACCTGTCCAGGGAGAATAGCTGATAGGGATGAACCCCGCCATAGGCTCGGGCTCTCCTCCCCCTTCAGCGTAAATACCACGGACATATCCGATAGGAAGAGGCCCGGAGCGGATCTCTCCACCTTCTGCCCTGTCAAGTCCGAATTCCCCAGGCAGGCAGGTATTTCATTTCTCCAAGAGGCCAATCCTCTGATCACTCCTCCAGGAGTTCAAACTCCCGGCGTCTCTCCCCTTGTCAGGGAGAGAAGGTATATTTAGGGGAAGATGTACGCCTATCATGCTGGGACCCCTATAGGCGAGAACTGATCTGATCTGGATCTTGCTAACCGGACGGATAATCACCGCAACGGGGAATGGCTACTTCTTTCATTCATACTGCGATTTGATCTGAAGATATCCTGGGGATTGAGATCCGGGCTAGCGGTCTATGGAAAGCCATGCGCGCGGAAAGCCCCTTCCATCGATGAACCTGACGGCTCAAGAGCCCTCGCCGCAGTCAAATATCCCAGGTTTGACTTCTTGCCGGACGCAACTTCAATGAAGCCATTTGGCAGGTGCAGTCACGATTTTCTTCCTCGGATTCTTCGACAGATGTGTTCTGCCGTGCTGAGCTGAATACGAAACGCAGATAAGCGCCGCATCGTTTGCTGGGGATGGGTAGGGGATCTCTCATTGTGTCTACGGGACGGCTGAGGGTCAAGGAGATAGGAGAGAAAGTAAACTCTTTGTGTCCTGGCTAAAAGTGGGGTCCTCAGGTGTGTCAAAATGGAGGCTGCGGACCTCCGTGAGAATTCTGATTGCGTTTGATATAATATTAGCTTATATTTAACAGTTACATGTGGATAGAGCGGCAGTTTGATATGAGCGCCTTGGCTAGCAGGATCTTATCGCAGTAAACAAACGAATTGAGGGTAGCTGACCATGAGTAGACTCGCCAAGAGATCAGTTTTCGCCGGGAGCTGGGTTTCGGTGTTTGTCTGTTTCTTGACTGCTTGTGCTCCGGTCAAGAGTGTAACGCCCATCGATGACATGGAATCAGCAGCCTCGAGTTATCCCATTCAGGAATACCGGATACAGCCGGGAGATCAGCTTGACATCAAGTTCTTTTATAATCCTGAATTGAATGAGCTTTTGATTCCAGTTCGTCCTGATGGGCGCATTTCTTTGCAGCTCATAGGAGAACTCAGGGCTGCAGAGATGACTCCCTCCGAATTGGCCGCCGAACTCCAGGAGAAATATTCTGTAGAGCTCAAGAGACCTGAAGTCGTTGTAATTGTGCGGTCTTTTGGTGGCCGAGTGGTCTTTGTTGACGGCGAGGTCAATAGGGCAGGCCTCGTCAATCTGTTGACTCCTATGACCATTCTGCAATCCATTGCTCAAGCGGGTGGTCTCAGAGAGACGGCTTGGAGGTCTGAGATCATCGTCATCCGAAGGGGGACAGATAACAAAGCAATGGTTCACACCGTGAATCTGAAGAATGCCCTCGACGGGACGGATGTGAGTCAGGACCTCTATCTAAGGCCTTATGATATCGTCTTCGTTCCAAAGTCGCCTATTTCGAATGTCAATCAATGGGTGGATCAATACGTCCGCAAAAACATCCCAATTCCCATTGGTATTTCTTTGGGTACATTTCAGCTGTATTAGAGTAGCATCGAGCATAGGAGATGAGGGAACTGTAATGGAAGAAAAGACCGTAACGCACCAGGAACTCGGGCCGGACATCTTTAGGAAGTATCTTACCACCTTGTTTAAGCACAAGTATAAAGCAGTGATCATTTTCCTTGCCGTATTGACTGCGGTAACTCTACATACACTATCACTTCCCCCCGTATATGAGGCCACCTCGAGTCTTTTGATCAAGTTCGGCAGGGAATATATCTACCGGCCGGAGGTGGGCGACACCAAGAACCCGACGGCGTCTTTTTCTCCCTTTGACCAGGAACAGGCGATTAATTCGGCAACTAGCATTCTCACCAGTCGGGATCTGATAGAAAAGGTCATCAAGGCCTTAGGGGTCAAGACCATCTATCCGGGTCTGGTGAAGGATCCATCCCTGGAGATGGAATCGCTCGGGCCGGCCGTCAGCATATTCAGCCAGAACCTCTTTGCTGTAGCAATTAAGAAGTCTAGTGTCATACAGGTTTCCTTCCAGCATGAAGACCCGCAGGTGGCGGCAAAGGCAGTAAATCTGCTCGTGGACCTCTTCAGGGAAAAACACCTCCAACTCTATAGCGATCCCAAATCCTCCTTCCTCGAAGCGCAGTCCAAGACCTACGGGGAGAAGCTCAAGGAATCCGAGAACAGTCTGGAATTTTTCAAGCAGAAGAACCAGGTCTATGCCCTCGATGAACAGAGAAGCCTTCTGCTCAAACAGCGGGCGGATCTTGACAGCTTTTTGAATAGCACCCAGAACCAAATTGATGAATTGAGAACGAAGCTTTCCTTCTTGAAGGCTAAAATCAGGGACATCCCGAAAACTCACACCCTGAATGAACAATCATCGGAACGGGATAGTATGATCTCACAAGTTAAAACCCAGCTTCTCAATCTTCGGATGAAGGAACAGGAACTTCTGCAGAAATACAAAGAGAGCAGCCCGTTAGTAGCCAATGTAAGACAAGAAATAGCTTCCCTCCAGGATTTCCTCAAGCAACAGGACGAAAATGCGAGTACGGGAAATCGGGAAGAAGTGAACTTGGTTTATCAAGATCTTGAGACAGAGATTGTTCGAACGGAGGCAGACCTGAACGCGCAGTTGGCGAAGGTTTCCCTTCTCGGAAAGCAATTGAGTCAAGTTAATTCGGCAACTCGATCCCTGGATCTCAGGGAAAAAGAATTGCAGACTCTTAAACGAGAGATGTCGGTCAACGAGAAGAACTATTTGAACTATGCGGACAAATTGGAGGAAGCTCGCATTAGTGAGGATATGAACCGCCAGAAAATGGCCAACATAAGCGTGATTGAACTGGCAGTGGAACCCTCAGTGCCAATCAAGCCCAATAGAAAGCTCAGGGTCCTTTTGGGTGTTGTGCTGGGAGGTGTGGCGGTCGTTGGTTTCGCCTTCTTTTCCGAATATGTCTCCCAGGGACTCTCTACCCCGGAGAATGCGGAGAGACGCCTGAGAATCCCTGTTCTAGCCTCCCTACCCTATAATAAGAAGTAGGCGAAAACCTTGTATTTGAACTTCTACAATTTTGATCGAGAGCCTTTTCAGATCACTCCAGATCCGGAATTCCTCTATTTGAGTCCTAAACACAAGGAAGCCTTGGCCGCCATACTGTATGGGGTCAAGCAGAGGAAGGGATTTGTTGCAATCATTGGAGAGGTGGGTGTGGGGAAGACGACTATTCTGCGTTCATATATGGAAGAGGTGAGCAAAGAGAATCTCAGGATTGTCTATATATTCAACGCAAATGTCACCTTCGGAAACCTGCTCAAGATGGTCTTTCGGGACCTGGACCTCGTGCCGGAAACAGATGATCCGTCTGAGATGGTAAATCAGCTTCATGAGTACCTGATAGAAGAATACAAGCAGGACCGCAATGTGGTCCTTATCATAGACGAAGCGCAGAACATTCCGGTAGGAACCTTTGAGAGCCTGAGGATGCTTTCCAATCTCGAGAGCTCTACCGAGAAACTCATCCAGATCGTCCTCGTGGGTCAACCTGAACTGGAAAAGAAGCTTGATCTGAAGGAACTTAGGCAGCTCAAACAACGTATTGCCGTAAAAGCGACCATATCTCCCCTGAGCAAAAAGGAGTCCATGGACTATGTCCTGTATCGATTAGCTAAGGGTGGGACGAAGAATACGTCCATCTTCACCAAGACGGCACTCGGCATGATCGTTAGACATTCCAAGGGAATCCCCAGGACCATTAATATCCTGTGTGACAATGCGCTCATCACCGGGTTCGGCTATCAGAGGAAACGTATTGGTTATAGGATTGTGAGGGAGGTTATTGCTGACTTCGGGCGGGAGGAGAGGAGATTGCGGTTGAACTGGCGCGTTGCTTGTCTCCTTATACTCCTGCTGGTCGTTTTTGCCCTTTGGGTTTGGTCGTTCACTTATCACCACCCCATCCTCTCCTATCTTGGGGTTCTGCTTCCATTCGAAAGCTCCCCCAAGGAGGCCTCTTACGAGCAAAAAGCTCCCAATGCCCTTAAGCCAAACCAAGTGGGCTTGATCCAACCACAAACCGGTCCCCAGGAAAAAGGTGGAGGAGCCTTGGGTTCGAGGGTGGCCTTCCCGCAAATCAGAACCGTTCGCCGTGGTGATACTCTTACGGGGCTGATCGAAAGCGTGTATGGCCGTAGCGACAGGAAACTAATCGAATCGATCCAGAGCAGCAACCCGGGAATAAGGGACATCAATCAGATCTTGGTAGGGCAGGAGATTACCTTCCCAGAGCCCAAAGAGGTGCCATAGATTTGGTCGAAACCAGATCACATCCTCTCAATCTCAGAGCGAGCAATGAGTAGAATCTACGAAGCCTTGCAACAGGCACAGCGGGAGCGAAAGGGGCTGGAGCGGCCCGATCTTCCTTTACTCGAGCCGCCTGCTGCCGCCAGGACGGCAGCAGATTACCCAGGCTTGGATATGGAAAGGGAGATGGTGGGTCTTTATCAAAGCATTGTTTTTCTCCTTCCCGATGTCACCAATCACGTAATACAGTTCTTGGGGTCGCTTCCTGGAGAAGGCACTTCCACGATAGTACGGGAATTCTCGAAGGTATTGACCACGGTTCTCAATAAAACAGTGCTTCTCTTGGATGCAGACAGGAAAAGTCCAAACCAGCAGCTGGTATTCAACGTGAAGCCCAGATGTGGTTGGGAAGATGTTTTGGAAGACAGAGAGACGATAGACAAGGCCGTCTACCAGATTGGGAACTCCAGGCTATTTTTGTGTCCTGTTTCTCCTCACTCGACACTTGACGCGCATATTTCTGATTCTCCAAAAATGGGAGAGCTTTTGGGAGGGCTGAGAGAGAGATATGATCTCATCCTCGTGGACTGCCCTCCTGTTGCAGCATCTCCGGATGGACTATCTCTATGCCGGAGGACAGATGGGGTTGTTATGGTCTTGGGGGCAGAGGAGACTCGCTGGCCAGTAGCAGATAAAACAAAGAACCAAATCATAAAAGCAGGAGGCAACATCCTCGGGTTGGTATTGAACAAGAGGCGTCACCACATACCCAATTTCCTTTACAAGCAGCTGGGATTCTGAGAGCGTCCAAAGAATATGGACCAGTGGTAATTTATGAAAACGCACCTGAAAACCCCGCCTTGTGGGTGGGGATGAAAGGTGCTCCTCCCAAAGGCAGAAGAAATGTGCAATAGGGACCTCATGGTCCTCCGAAGAACTGTGCATGTGGTAAGCAGTTGAAATTGTTTTAGGGTTCTCAAAAGCCCCGCCCTGTGGGCGAGGTTCTTTAATGCAGCGGTGGCGAGGCAGAATATGCCAGATATCGGGAATTTTTCGCCCGCTCGGAGAGCAGTAGGTCTTCCCACTGGGCGGTCTGTGGAGGTGAGTTATCCAATATAGGAGCCCATCGAGGCCTCTTGGACTTGAACCGATGGTATAAATATTGCACCGAGGATTAGATGGAAATGACGGAGTCGGGCACAAATCCGATGGCATCCATAATACGTGTTAAAAACCTGACTTCGGTAATTTTCCGTCCAGTCTATAGAGGGCAAAATACCCTTGCATTGAGAGACTGAATGCAGGCGACACGAAAGTAATTACTTATTCGATAGGGGATCATGGAGCAATTTCTGAAGGACAGGCAAACCTACATCGGAAGATTGAAAGCAACCTTCTTCCACAGACTGGGATCCGAGGTTTAGAGCCATGCCGAGAGAAGTGATTTCCCAAAAATTGCGAAGAGACCACAGGCCAAAAATTCCTTGCTCATACTCGAATAACGGGCTAAGATTTTGCGGAGAGCCCTATTTCAATCAGATACTTCGGCTTGAGGAAAAAAGGACTTCGCGATCCGGAAAGCCATTCTTGTTGATGCTGATTGACGTTCCTAGTCACATGATGACCAGTTGGGGGTCTGGAGTTCTCGAAGACTTGGACAGAGCGCTGGCTTCCTCCTTGAGAGAGACTGACGTAAGGGGTTGGTACAAGGACCAAACGGTGATTGGGATCATATTTACCGAGATGACCAAGATAGACGAGGTGGTGAGGGAGAAGATTCTCTTCAAGGTGCACAATGCCGTCCAGGATTCTCTTCACCTGGAATGGGACAGCGAGATCAAAACCTCCCTGCACTTATACCCCGAAGATATCAATTTAGAACTGGACAGAGGATTTGATTTGGCCCTATACCCTGAGTTGAAGCGTCCAAAGCGCCACGGCCAAGTCTCTCTAATTTTCAAAAGGCTGATGGACGTTACGGGTAGCCTGGTCGCAATGGTAATGCTATCACCTTTGTTTCTATCCATTTCCCTTGCAATCAAGATCAATTCAAAAGGTCCCATACTGTTTAGGCAGAAGCGGTTAGGCTTACATGGCTGCCAATTCACGCTGCTAAAATTCAGGTCGATGCACATTGATTGCGGTGAGAAGATGCACAAGGATTATATCAAGCAGTTCATATGCGAGCAAAAGAGCGCCTCAGGGCCCGATAGGGAGGGCGGATCGGAGATATATAAGCTGAAGGACGATCCCAGAATCACGCCGGTCGGCAAGTTCTTGAGGAAAACCAGCCTGGATGAGCTGCCGCAGCTTCTAAATGTGCTCAAGGGGGAGATGTCACTTGTGGGTCCCAGGCCACCAATCCCCTATGAGTTTGAATTCTATGATGTTTGGCACAGGAGAAGGTTACTGGAGGTTAAACCAGGCATCACAGGACTATGGCAGGTTTATGGCAGAAGTTGTACCACATTCAACGATATGGTTCGCATCGACCTCAGATATGTCGAGGAATGGTCAACGTGGCTGGATATCAAAATCCTCTTCAAAACGCCGTGGGCTGTGTTAAAGGGCAAGGGGGCGTATTAGGGGTCTGGGTGTCTAATTTCTTTTAACCTTCCGGGATCGATACATCTGGATTTATTCCATATAAGGGTTCCGAGAGCCCGGGCAAAACCGCACTGGCAATGCCAATAGGCTAGCTCGGGATTCGGAGGGAAACCATGATTCGTGTAGGAATTATTGGATACGGCTATTGGGGCCCGAACATACTCCGGAACTTCAGCCATGTTGAAGGATCTCGTGTGGTTTCGGTTTGTGACAAGAATCCACGCGCACTAGAACAATTGATCAAGGCTTATCCCTCGATTCGGGCGACATTAGAGGCCGATGAGTTGATAGAATCCGTCGATATTGACGCGGTGGCAATCATTACGCCAGTTTTCACGCATTACGAGCTGGCCAAGAAGGTACTCCTGCAGGGAAAGCATGTGCTAGTAGAGAAGCCTTTCACGTACAAGGTTGACCAAGCCCAGGAACTAATAGAGCTATCTGAGGGAAAAAACCTTAAGATCATGGTTGACCATACGTTCCTTTTTACGGGGGCAGTCAAGAAGATCAAGGAGCTTATCGAGGATGGCACCATTGGAGACTTATTGTACTTCGACTCCATGAGGGTTAACCTCGGACTATTTCAGCACGATGTCAATGTTGTGTGGGATCTGGCTCCCCATGATCTATCGATATTAGACTACCTGAGCCAAGAAGAACCTTCTGCCGTGATGGCGGCCGGCAAGAGTCACTTTGATGGGGCCTTGGAGGATACTGCCTACCTGACCTATTACTATTCAAACAATTTGATTGCACACATTAACGTCAACTGGCTTTCACCTGTAAAGATCAGAACCACGCTGATTGGGGGACGGAAGAAAATGGTTGTCTGGAACGATTTAGAGCCCGACAACAAGATCAAAATATATGACAAAGGGGTCGAAATAACAAGCAAAGAAGGCGTTTACGATCTCCTTGTGAGTTACCGCTCGGGCGATATGTGGGCACCCAAGTTAGAGCAGACAGAGGCTCTGAGAATGGAGGCTCAGCACTTTATTGATTGTATTATCCACAACAGGCGTCCGATCAGCGATGGGCATTCCGGTCTGCGGGTGGTCAAGATGCTCGAAGCTGCAAACAGGTCACTCAGAAAGAACGGGGAAATCGAATGCTTATGAAATACGTGGAAATATCCGAAGACGTGAAGCTGGGAGACAATGTCAGGCTCTCCAAATTCATAAACCTATATGGATGCTTTATCGGGGATAACACCAAGATAGGCGCATTTGTTGAGATTCAGAAGAATGCTCATATCGGAAAGAACTGTAAGATATCGAGCCATAGTTTTATCTGTGAGGGGGTAACGATCGAGGACAATGTATTCATTGGCCATAGTGTCACTTTCATAAACGATAGATACCCTCGTGCCACGAGGGCAGATGGTCGATTGCAGACCGAGGCGGATTGGAAGGTGGAGCCGACTCTGATCAAGAAGGGAGCTTCCATTGGGTCTGGATCTACGATATTGGCAAATGTCATTGTAGGCGAGAACTCGATGGTGGGTGCGGGAAGCGTAGTAACGAAGAGCGTTCCGCCAGATACCATTGTGGCCGGCAATCCCGCAAGGATATTGCGAAGGAGTGATGAAAAAGGCGCAAAGGCGGCCGACGGTTCCCGAGGTAGCAATTCATAAGTGTTATGGCCAGCGAGAAAGTGGCATTGAATGACATTGAACCGAGTTCTGAATTCAAGGTGCACTGAAGGTCTTTGCAACTGCGAAAGCGATCAGGTGGTGTGGTGCCAAGCCGGTCTTTTTAGATGTGGAAGGGGAGACCCCAACATGGATCCAGCCTTGCTGAAAGACGCCATCATCCCTCGGGCGAAGTACATCCCCCCAGTTCACCTCTTCGGTCAGATGGCAGATAGTGCTATCGAAAAGGCGGCCAAGCTGCTGAAAGCACTAAGCCTGACAGAAGATGTAGGTAGCAGATTCTGTCAGCAATTGGGGCCTACATTTTGCCCAATCCTTTTTGGGTCGTCCGCTTTGCTTTTCGTTGCCAGATCACCTTGGATGTGGTTTGACTGAGCGGAGGAATGATGTCTGAAATGATTACCGATAAATTAAGGCAGTTTATTGTCGATACCTTTCTGTATGGTGACCAAGGGGGTTTGGGAAACGGTACTTCACTGACCGAAGCGGGCATTGTTGATTCCACCGGGATCTTGGAACTCATATCCTTTCTGGAGAACGAGTTTTCGGTAACCGTTGAGGATGATGAGTTGACCCCTGAGAATCTTGATTCAATCGAACGGCTTTCTCGATTCATTAGTCAAAAAGCTGCAAATTAGCTACCCTTGTAAAGTATTGGCAGGAGTTCTTTCGTGCTCTTACACGACCATTTGACAAGTCAAGCACGCACCCGACCGCAAGAGGTAGCGCTAATCGTGGGGTCGGAGTATGTAACGTATGAGTCTCTCGACAGAAGCAGCACAAACTTGGCTTGTGCACTCAAGAAACGGGGCGTTGCAAGGGCGGATCGGGTCGCCCTTTTCCTTCCCAATTCTAAAGAGACGGTTCTGGGGATATTCGCTGCGCTCAAAGCCGATGCAGCGTTCGTACCCCTCAATCCTACAGTTAAGTTCGAAAAGCTTGCAGCTATTCTCAACGACTGCAGGCCGACCGCCCTCATAACAGGCAACATGAGGCATATTGATCCTACCTCGTTGGCAGAGGGAGTTCCATCTCTCAAGGTGATCGTTATTTGTGATACAGAGAAACCTCCGTCGGAGGAGAGGTTTCTGTTTCTGCACGATGCATTAGAGCAGGGAAGCGGTGCGCAGTTGTCATCGCAAAACATAGATATCGACCTGGCTTGTGTTATCTACACCTCCGGTTCAACGGGCATACCTAAAGGCGTCATGATGGCTCACAGGAATGTGCTATCAATCGCTAATTCCATCATTTCTTACTTGGACAATACTGTGGATGAGGTCATCCTCAGCTGTTTACCCTTATCTTTCGTTTACGGTCTTTACCAGGTTTTGATGTCAGCGATGTTTGGAGGAACGGTCGTCCTTGAAAAAGGGTTTAGCTATCCCCAGGTCATCATAGAGAAGCTCAAGGAATTCAAGGCAACGGGATTCCCTTTGGTTCCTACAATGGCTGTTATGCTCCTTGAAATGGAGGCCTTCAATGGTAGGAATCTTCCGGACCTCCGTTACATTACCAGCGCAGGCGCCCAGTTACCTGTTAAATACATCAAAAAGATGCAGACCCTTTTCCCCCATACAAGAATATATCCAATGTATGGATTGACAGAATGCGCAAGGGTCTCCTATTTGCCTCCAGAACAGATTGCTCTGCGCCCATCCTCTGTGGGTAAAGGAATGCCCAATGAAGAGGTGTGGGTCGTTGATGAGACAGGTTCCCCGGTTCCTCCAGGCGAGACAGGAGAGCTGGTAGTACGAGGTTCGAATGTCATGCTTGGCTATTGGGAGCGGCCTGAAGAGACAACCAAGGTTCTCCGCCAAGGGAGATACCCGGGTGAACGGGTACTTTATACTGGCGACCTTTTTAGGAGTGATAACGAAGGGTACCTCTATTTTGTCGGCAGGAAGGACGACATGATTAAGACCCGAGGTGAGCGGGTGAGTCCGGCGGAAATAGAGAGGACATTATTGAGAATGGCCAGCGTCAAGGAGGTGGCCGTAATAAGTGTTCCCGATCCGCTCCTGGATCAGACAATTGTCGCTCATGTTGTTCCCACAAGCAATGCTAAGATTGATGCGCAGTCTGTTAAGAAATTTGCGGCGGAGCATTTGGAGGACTGGATGGTCCCAAAATTCGTGGAGATAGTCTCTAACCTTCCTCAGAATTCAAGCGGGAAGATTGACAAGAGGTTGCTCAAAGATGAATTCTTATCCAAAAGACCCATTGGAAAAGATGTCGAAGGTCCGTAAGTCATTTTCAAAGGACCTCTTGGCTATCGATTGCCCACGGACTGTCGAACGGATTAGAGATTTCATTGGGGTATCCGTTCTTCGTGATTTTAATAAGGAGGGGGCTGTTATTGGGCTCAGCGGGGGGATAGATTCGTCCGTAGCTGCAGTGTTGGCTCGTCAGGCATTGGGAAGAGACAAGGTCCTGGGATTAATACTCCCCGAGAGAGAAACAGATCCACTCAGTGAGGATTTGGCCAGAAGGCTTAGCACTCAGTTTGATATCTGCACGGAGAAAGCAGATTTGGCGAAGAGCTGCGAGTCTCTTGGTGTATACGAACGGCGCAATGCAATTGTCAAAGAAAACTTCCCTGAGTATGATCTCACAAGACATCAATACAAGCTGGCGTTGTCGGAAAGCCTATTGGATGGAAGTGGTCTCAACATTTACAGGTTGGTCCTGGTTGCAAAGG
This sequence comes from uncultured Methylomirabilota bacterium, assembly GCA_963718295.1. GTDB lineage: Bacteria > Methylomirabilota > Methylomirabilia > CAVQYV01 > CAVQYV01 > CAVQYV01. Next base: position 175,662 of record CAVQYV010000004.1, read on the forward strand.
ATGGTACTACCAAGACCAAGAGACTGGGCAAGGAAGATTACTTGGGAATCGTTGCCGCAACCAGCATAAAGCAGCGACTCAGGATGGTTGCACTCTATTACTATGCTGAGCGCAAGAATTATTCTGTCATTGGCACCACAAATAGAACGGAGCTCGATCTCGGCTTCTTTGTGCGCTATGGAGATGCCGGTGTCGATATTGAACCACTTGCAGGACTTTACAAGGCACAGGTTTACCAGCTCGCACGCTATCTCGGGATTCCCGACGAAATCATTCAAAGACCGCCCACCGCAGACGTTTATCCCGCGATGAGTGAAGACAAGGAGTTCTATTTTCGACTTCCCTATGAATTGTTGGACCCTCTGCTCTATGCCTGGAAACATGAAGTTCCTGTAAATGAAGTGATGCAGGCGATGCATCTTACGGAGGAACAGGTTCTGCGTGTCTATCGTGATTTTGCAGTGAAGGAGAAGGTAGCAAAGCGCCTTCAGCAGTCACCGGTCGGACTATGATTTAAATGGCCCGGCTGCTCTATTTTGGTTTGATTCGAGCCCTCTGTGTGCAGCGTCGCGAAGGAATGGTTCCAGGGTGTGGATTTGCAGATCGATTTCTCTGGGTGGCGAACCCGTCCTTCTGTCCTCTTTGCCCAAAGGATATCCGATGGCAGGGGGTCAGCGGAGGAGGGGGCTGATTTCGCCTATCAGGTGTTTCAGGCGGCTTGGGATCCCCTCTCCTGCTCCTGTTTGTCTCACTCAGGGGGAGACGGGAAGTCGATTTCTGTTAAATGGGGGTATGCACTTGACGGAACCTGGTACGATATGTAGTATATCGGGAATATGGAAGAGTATCCACGAACGCTTCGGGAGTTCGAGGCCCAGTTTTCCACCGAGGGTGCCTGCCGAGAGTATCTGTTCCGATGGCGATGGCCCGGCGGCTTTGTCTGTCCCCGATGCGGAAACCCCGGAGGGTGGGTGGCAAAGAGTGGACGAATCGTCTGCAGCGGATGCAGGTCGGGCACGACGGTCACCGCGGGAACCATTTTCCAGGACAGCCGTCAACCGCTGACGGTTTGGTTCCAAGCGATGTGGTGGGTGACCAATCAGAAAACGGGGCTCAGCGCCCTGGGATTGCAGCGATCGCTGGGCTTGGGCAGTTACCGCACGGCCTGGATGATGTTGCACAAGCTCCGCAGTGGGATGGTCAGGTCCGAGCGGGACCGGCTGACCGGCACCATTGAGGTCGATGAAGCATATGTGGGTGGGTTAGAAGAGGGCGTCCGAGGCCGCGGCACCGCAGAGAAAGCCGTGCTGGTGGTGGCGGTACAAGAGGACGGACAGGGCATCGGTCGGATTCGGATGGCGCAGGTAGCGGATGCCGCCGCCAGCTTGCATGGATTCGTACAAGCCTCGATTGAACCAGGCAGTACCATTCACACGGACGACTAAAGAGGATATCGGGGGCTGTAGGTGAAGGGCTATCCGCATAGAGTGACTCCGATCAAGAAGAGCGGGAAGCACGCGCATGAGATCTTGCCGCGAGTGCACAAGGTGGTATCTCTCTTCAAACATAGGAACGCATCAGGAGGCGATCAGCCAGGAGCATCTGGACAGTTATCTGAACGAGTTCGTCTTCCGGTTCAACCGCCGGACCTCCGCCCACCGGGGCAAGCTCTTCCTGCGCTTGGTGCAACAGGCTGCGGCGGTGGAGCCGGTCCCCTATGCAAATTTGATCAAAGGCGTTCGGGAAGGTCGGTCCCGCAACCACAATATGTTGGGGTAGGTGCCGTCAAGTGCATACCCCCATTTCTGTTATTCGGACCCCAGTTGCCTGTTTTAGTAAAGCTGCCTTCGTCATGTATGGTCGCCTGAACGGAACCTCACGCCAAACAACAAAAGACCATGAAGATTTGCTCTAAGTGTGTACTTCCTGAGACATTTCCGGGGATTTCTTTCAATAGCGCGGGGATTTGCGTCTTCTGTGATGCGATAGAGAAATCCACATGCAATGACAGAAGAAAGGATATGGAGAGAAGATTTCTTGAGGTGGTGGATCGGAATCGGGGAACGTCTTTGTTTGATTGCGTCGTGGCATATAGCGGCGGCAAAGACAGCTCATTCCTCTTAGACCTTTTGGTGGGCAAATATGACCTGAGAGTATTGGCCGTTACATTTGATAACTGGTTCTTGTCTGATACGGCTTTCAGCAACATAAGGGTCGTTACAAAGAGTCTCAATGTGAGCCACATCTTCATTCGGCCGCCTTATGAATTGATGAAACAACTGTTTCACACAGCTTCCAATGAGGAGTTGTATTCCAGGAAATCACTGGAGCGCGCAAGTACAATTTGTACTACCTGTATTTCTTTTGTTCGTTTTTCTTGCCTTCGAACTGCATTAGAGAAGGATATTCCCCTCGTTGTTTTTGGATTTAATCCTGGCCAGATGCCAGAGGGCGCTGCGATCGTCAAAACGAATGCGGCGCTTCTCAGGTCGTTGCAGCAATCCATTTATGGCCCGATCAGTGCCATTGTCAAAGACGAAGCTCGTGCTTTTTTCTTGGAGGAAAAACATTTCACCTCGGGATGTCGATTTCCGCATATAGCGAATCCGTTTGCCTTTGTCGATTATGAGGAAGAAAAGATATACACGAGGATCCGCCAGATTGGATGGCAACGAGTTGTCGACACAGACGAGAACTCCACCAACTGCTTGCTAAATAGCTACGCAAACGTAGTCCATTACAACAAATATGGGTATCACCCGTATGTTGCAGAAATCGCCAAGATGGTAAGAAGAGGGGAAATCAATAGAGAAGAAGGGCTGAGAAGAGTTGGGCCACCTCAAGTGAATCAGCTTGTTATGACTATTTCGAGGCAGCTTAATGAGTGATTCTCATCTCCTAGCGATGTCGAGCAATGCTTAGAAATCTATTCAACCGGCTCTTGCACAGAATAGCCTACATAGCACCGGGGGGTTATACGTTCCGAGTCTGGCTACATCGTATGCGAGGTGTGAGAATTGGGAAGAACGTATGGATAAGCCAGTCTGTTTACATTGATGAAGTGCATCCTGAGGGAGTCGAAATCGGAGATAATTGCACGATCGGTTTCCGGACCTCTATTTTCTCCCATCTATATTGGGGCCCCAGAAAGAAGAATGAATTTAGCAAAGTAGTGATCGAAAGGGATGTTTATGTGGGGCCGCATTGTTTGTTGCTGCCTGCCATAAGAATTGGTGAAGGATCAGTTATCAAAGGCGGAACAGTTGTCAGCTGCAACGTGCCGCCCTACACCTTCTGGGGTCTACCCGATGCGGCAGCCTTAGCCAAAGTGACCATACCGTTAACCACGAAGAGTAATTATAAGAGATTTGTTTTTGGTCTGAGGCCGCTGAAGGAAAGAAATCGGCAGGAATGATATCTTGACGGCAAATCGTGTGTTACGCCCCTAGGGACGAGGCACAACGCGCTGAGGGAGTGGGGGTAAAGGATAGCCCTTGCGCGGGGCTAGGTTCAACGCCTGCCCGGTGACCGGAGCATTTCTTAGGAGCAAAGTCAAGCGGAGGATGGGAGCTTGCCGGAAACCTTCAAATCTCTTGATGGGATCGACGTTATGAAACTGATAACCCATTGAGTTCCAACAAGAGAGTTTGTGCTGAAGGATCTTTTTATTGTCCCCCTCGGGGAATGGGAGAAAGACCCTCGCCTTCAGGCGAAGACTTTAGTACGCTTGCGGTATGGAGAATTATCGGAAATCCAGCCATACCGTTTACGATCTGAAGTATCACCTCGTCTGGGTCACCAAATACCGCAAGCGGGTGTTGCGCGGAGAGATCGCCGAGCGGGTCCGGAATTTGATCCGAGAGATCTGCAAAGCCAGGGACGTGGAGATCATCAAGGGTCATATCTCCAGCGATCATGTCCATCTCTTTCTCTCGGTGCCACCGCATCTGTCCGTAAGCCAGCTGACCCAATCGCTCAAGGGGAAGACGTCGCGCAAGATGATGATGGAGTACAAGTCTTTGAGCCGAGCATTCTGGGGTCGCCATATCTGGGCCCGAGGCTACTTTGCCGCCAGTTCGGGAAACGTGACCGATGAAGTGATCATGAAGTACATCGAACAACAAGGCAAAGAACCTCCGGATGGCGATTTCAGGGTGGATGGGGAGCCTTAGGACTTATCCCTACATAGGAGCTACCTTCCTCCAACAGATGATAGCAGCGGCCAAATGAACCAGCGCCTCATAGCTTTCAGCCAGTTTCTCATACCGCACCAGGAGCTTGCGGAAGCGATTGAACCAGGAGTGGACCGCTTCCACCATCCAGCGCCGGTTCTTGGGGGGGGACGCCCCGGCTTGTGCTTCTTGTGCCGAACTCGGGAGAGATACCCATGAGCGGTAAGGATCGTCTGGGCCGGTTCCCCCTCATAGCCCCGGTCGGCGCACAGAAAGGGGTCGTGGTGGGGCAGGGGGAGAATCAGGGCATCCAGCACCGCCTCCAGCTGGCTGACATCATGCCGGTTCGCTCCGGTGACGATCAACGACAGCGGGACGCCACGCCCGTCCACCAACACATGGCGCTTGCTCCCATTTTTTTCCCCGATCCGTCGGGTTGGGTCCGACGGCCTCTTTTGCCAGGGGAGCCTTGACCATGACTCCGTCTATGCTTTGCCATTTCCAGGCAATGCCTTCCATCTCGTCGTACTCGGCCAGACCCGCACGCCAGAGGGCCAGGAAGAAACCCGATTTCAGCCAGTCCCGGAAGTACTGGTGCACGGAGCTGGTACTCCCGTACTGTTGCTTGGGCAAGGCCTTCCATTGGCATCCGGTCCGGAGCACATATACGATGCCTTCAAAGACCTTGCGAGGATTGATGGGTTTGCGTCCACCGCCCGGCCTCCGCCGGAAGGTCCGAGCTTGGTCTCGCTCTCGCTTGGGAATGAGGGGCTCCACTCGCTTCCAGAACTCATCGGATACTTCCCATGATCGAATCTTGGCCATACCATCACCTCCTGGCAGGAGTATAGTATGGTGGACAGGTTAACGCAAGGTAATTACGGATAAGTCCTTAGTCGGCTTGCAGCCGAATCGGAACCTACCGCCTTTAGGCGGTAGTAGTTCAGTTTTTTGACAACTCCCGCCTCGAAGACGAGTCATACCAAGTGCCTTGGTTTCAGGCAAGCACGCACCACATCTTTCGTGATGTGATTTCAGATTGGGACACGAATGATATCGAGCAATGCCGGAAAAGAATTTCGAAGGCAAGGAAGCAATCTGTACTGGATCGGAGTTGCAATGGGTGCCTATCCTATTCTAAAGCCGATCCTTCCTAAACCCTTGTTGATTTATCTTCGAAGCAGATGTGCAATGTTGATACAGAAATGCAGCAGCGGTGTCTGGCCCATTGATGAAAATAGCGACAGGCCCCCAGAGACCTGGAGAGGGTGGCCAGGAGGCAAACGTTTTGCACTTGTCTTGACGCATGATGTTGAGGGTGATCTGGGGCAGAAGAATTGTCATGAGTTGGTCGAGCTCGAGATTCGGCTCGGTTTTCGATCCTCCTTCAATTTCGTCGCGGAGGGCTACCAGATAAACCGTCGCCTCCAGAATTACATTGTAGAGCAAGGATTTGAGGTAGGCGTTCATGGGTTGACCCATAGAGGAAATCTATTCCGTTCAGAGGAAGCTTTCAGGGAAACGAAAGCCGGAATCAACCGCTATTTGAAACAATGGCAATCCGTTGGGTTTCGTACCCCTTCTATGTACCACAATCTGGAATGGATTAGCGAACTGGAGATAGAATATGATTCCTCGACTTTTGACACAGATCCCTTTGAGCCTCAGCCCGATGGGGTGGGGACGATATTCCCATTTTGGGTGGAAGGTCAAACGGGAAGGGGGGGGTTTGTAGAGCTGCCATATACGTTGCCGCAAGACTTTACTCTGTTCTTGCTTCTGAAGGAAAAAAGTATTGACGTGTGGAAGAGGAAACTGCGCTGGATTGTAGAAAAGGGTGGGATGGCACTAGTGAACACGCATCCGGACTATATGAGATTTGATCATGCAAAAACGTCCTCAATTGAATATCCAGCAAGACACTATGAGGATTTCCTGAGCCACATTCTATCCGAATACGAAGGGCAATACTGGCACGTGCTGCCCCGGGAAATGGCTCGATTTTGGAGAGAGAGTTTCGTAAATAGAGCCTCTGGAATCAATAGTCAAGGGCAAAAGGACGGCAAATCACAGGAAGACGGGACTTAGCCATGCTGGAGAGGGTCCACTTGGAAAAGACATCCGATGAGGAGAAGTGGGATGAGTTCGTCAGATCGCATCCCAAAGGTTCCCCCTTTCATCTCACTTGCTGGATTAGGATGATTCAGAAGACATACTCATTCGAACCGCTACTCTACGCTTACATAAATGGAACGGGAAGCATTTCGGGGATTTTCCCCTTCTTCATGGTAAAAGGACCATTTGGGGGCACTCGAGTTGTTTCACTTCCTTTCTCAGACTACTGTGGCCCGCTGTTTGATGATGAATTTGAGGAATCAGAATCCCTGATCAAGATCATTGAGGAATATAAGAATCGAGTCAAATGCATCGAGATCAGAAGCAAAATGTCAAATGCCCATGGCCTGGACTGTTTCTGCCATTATAAGCGCCATGTATTGAAGCTCTTGCCTGATCCTGTGCAATTGCTGACGACCATGGACAAGAAGACTATTCAGCGGTGTATCAAGAGGGCCGAGAAACTCGGCGTGAAAATAAGGGAGGAGAACAATGAGCGGGGGTTGGAGGAATTCTACAGGCTGAATCAACTGACCCGAAAGAAACACGGTGTTCCTTCCCAACCAAAGTCCTTTTTCAAGAATTTGTTTGACCAAGTGATCTTGAGCGGAAATGGGTACATACTGCTTGCTACAATTGATTCCAAGGTCATATCAGGGGCGGTATTTTTGAGATTTAAGGACACGGTTTATTATAAGTACAACGCTTCTGATCCTGAGTATCTGTCAAAGATGACTCCTAACCACCTGTTGACCTGGTATGCGATCGAGCGGGCTTGTTTGGAGGGTTATTCATTCTTTGATTTTTGTCGGACATCACCCGATAATCTTGGGCTGATGAGATATAAGGAGATGTGGGGAGCCGATCCCTTGGATTTGCCATACTACTTCTATCCTCAGGTTAAAGGGGCGACATCCATGGAAGGCAGCGGGTTGCTCTACCGAATTTTTACGAGCGCTTGGAGGGCTTTGCCTGATTCGCTTGTTGAGGCCATAGGACCTAAAATCTACAGGTTCATGGGATAGTGTAGGGCTTACATGGACGCTATTGCCGATAAAGGGTAATCAGTCGAGCACGAATAAATCGTTGAGTACTTTGATCAACAACTGGAAACACAAGCTTCGAGAGAAAGGGCAGTCAGGGCTCGTTGTGCTTGTACGATGATGCTTCCTGCGTATTCCGCGGGGTCCGTTGTGTAAGACCCCATTGGCGAATCAAAGTGCTGATACGCCCGCATGGGTTATTCATTCTGGGATGAAAAGTGGTCAGGAGTCGGTTGGATTGACAGAAGCTGTTGTCTGTGTCGACCAAAGCAGGGCAAAGGTAGAAAGAAAGACCGCAGGCATGTACAGAAGAAGAATGGCTTTGATCCCCAGATATAACTGGGACTACGGATTGTCCGACTTCCTGAAGGCGGCTAAGGCAGTTGTGATGGATGAATCGTGCCCTCAAGAGAAGGTGGGCAGGGTGTTTGGCCGTGAGGCGGTTTTTACCACCTCGGGAAGGGCGTCGCTGTATGCAATTCTGAAGTCCTTGGACCTCCGTGACGGATCTCACGTTGGTGTTCCTCTGTTTTGCTGTCCGGTTGTGTTTGATGCCATAAGACGAGCCAATCTGGTTCCAAAGTTCTTAGATATCGATCTGGACAACTATAATTTGTCACCGCTTGACCTGGAGAGGAAGAAGGACACCTTGTCTGCCGTTGTTGTAGTCCACATGTTTGGCCACCCCGCAGACATGGATTCCATCTCTGTCCTTTGCAAGAGCATTCCTGTCATAGAAGATTGTGCCCAATCGCTATTCAGCAGGTACAGGGGATCCTATACCGGTTTTCAATCTACTGCGTCATTTTTTTCGTTCCGTTCCGGTAAGTATATCTCTGCTGGTGAGGGGAGTGCGATCTTTTGCGGCGAACCGTTGTTGAGGGAATCAATAAGAGGATTGGTGGAGAAATTTGCACAAAGGAGTCTATCTCAGGAATTAGCTCATTGCGCAGCGACCTATGTGAAGTCCACCTTCTATCACAGGCCGTGGTATGGAATTCTTGGACACCCACTTGGGAGACTGCTGGATAAACGGCTTAATGTTACTTCCAAAACGGGCTTTAGCGAGATCAAGATCTCCAAGGGTGACCTTCACATTCTAAATGACAGGATAGGATCCTTCGTCAACAAGGTGAATAGACAAAGGGAAAATGCCCTCTATCTTAAGAGTGAGATCAAGCTGCAGAACGTAATTCTTCCCGCCGAAAGGGACGGGTGCTCGAGCAATTACTATCAATTCGCGATCAGGTTTGACACCAGCAGCCAGAGAGATTTTGTGGCAGACTACCTTTGGAGGCGGGGTATTGACAGTGCAAAATATCTAAGTGATGTAGCTGATGTCGCTCGGGAAGTATACGATTATCAAGGCGGCTGTCCTAATTCCGAGGTGTGCGCAAGAACAATCCTCGTAATTCCCCACTATTACTCCCTAGCAAGAAGGGATCTGCATTACCTCGTGGGTACGCTCAATGAGACTGATCAGTACCTTAGAATGACCGCGAAGAGCTGAAAAATCCCGTTAAGGAAGCTGCGTGGATAGACTGGCAAAAATGTCGAAGAGCATGATCATGATCAGAAAGAAGATTCTGAAGTACTTCGCCAAAATCCTACCTGGTAACGCCCTCAGAGTGCGGCTCTTGAGAATGTGCAACTACATGATTGGCAAGGATGTATATGTGGGGGAAGATCTCATTATCATCGATGATCTCAGCGATCCAGCAACCTGTTTAATCATAGAAGATCGAACTGCAATATCTCCCCGCGTCACCTTCGTTTTGCATTCTGCACCCAACGAGTCGCGGATAAGGAAGTTGTTTGAAAAGAAGGGGAGAATCGTAGTAAGACAAGATGCCTGGATAGGGACGGGTGCCGTTATTCTGCCCGACATTGAAATCGGTGAGGGGGCAATTGTTGGCTCAAATTCCGTGGTCACAAGAAATGTTCCGAATTACACGGTGGTTGCTGGAGCACCGGCAAGGGTCATAAAGACCTTCAATGCACCTTGAATCCAGGACTTGGTTCAATTGCAACGGGGCAAGATCATCCGGTTTTCTTGCGAACGGCAAACGAGGACAGCGAATGCAGAACGTCATGGTCCAACGTTGTACCAAGTGTTTAATGCCTAGCTCATACCCGGGAATTCATTTTGATGCGAGGGGTATCTGCGATCAATGCCTTCAGTTCAAGAAGAAGGAGCCGCTTGGAGAGGATGCGTTGCTCGAGATATTACGTTCGAAAAGCGGCAATGAATACGATTGTATTGTCGGAATCAGTGGGGGAAAGGACAGCTGCTATGTGGCGTACCTGGCCAAAGAGATATACAAACTCCGGACCTTGGCCGTGTGCTATGATTTTCCATTCTTATGTGACTTGGCCAGAGTCAATGTAGACAAGGTGTGTAATGCACTCAATATCGAGTTGATAACTGTAAAGAGCAAGAACAATCTGGAATACAATCTGATCCGTAATCATCTGATGTCAGTAGCAGGAACGGGCACCTCGTGGGGGCAGTGCCTTTTCTGCCATTATGGAATTGACGCTATCTTACTTCAGATATCTGAGCAAAAGAGGATTCCCTTCGTCCTAGGTGGAATCACAAAATATGAACTATGGGATCTCGGAAGCCGTGCGGGAATACTCTTGAGGCGAATTCGTAGACTTCCCTTTCCGGATATAATGCGATTCGCCTATTATCAATTCAAAGCCTACCTGCGGTTAGTTGACCAGAGGAGACAGTTCAGAATACCATCATGCAGTGCCCTCAGGGTGTATTCGAGGGCAGAGGTCCCCTCCAACTCGACGAGACACATTAACGTATTTGACTATGTGCAATGGGACCAGGAGCTGATGGAAGGAATTCTGATTGAAAAAACGGGGTGGATCAAGCCTGAGAAATCAATAAGTTGGAGGTATGACTGCATCCTTGAGCCCCTGTTGGACTATACCTATTTGAGGGAATTTGGTGTCTCCACGGTTGGCATATATTTGTCTAATCTCATAAGAGATGGGAGAATAGGCCGGGATGAAGCGCTCAAGGCCATGTATGCAAGCGAAGATAGGGAGGCGCTAAGGGGAAAGCTGGAATACGTTTTTGACTATCTGGAGATACCGAAGAGTTACAGGGATGCATTCTTTGCGGCCTGACTGGGAAGTTTACACAAAGACTGGGGAATAGTTTCATGTCCGTTTTTGTCGCACGACCGAAGAGGGACATCAAGGAATCGATAAGAGCGATATTCTGCAATTATCGGGAAGACCTCGATTTTTCCAAAGGGGTTCTCCTGAAGCCAAATATCGTCTTTCCCATGCGGCCGAAAAGCAGGCAAGTGACTCCTCCTGACATGGTAAGGGCCGTGATCGAGGTATTAAGGGAGGCTCATCCTGATATTGAGATTATCATTGGAGAAGGGACCGCTGCAGGAACAAATCCGATCGAGAATTTCAAAATCTCAGGATATGCCAGTATGGCCCGGAAGCTTGGGGTAACCCTTTTGGATTTTGATCAAGCCGACCGAGTGGAGCTGCAATGGAAATACGGGACCCTTGAAATTCCCCAAATCGTCTTCGATAAGACCTACATCAGCCTACCGATCTTGAAGGCAAGTTCGGCGGCGGTCATGTCCGGGGCCATGAAAAATCAAAAAGGCCTGCTTACGCCCTCCATGAAAAAGAAATTCCACCGGTGGGGGTTACATGGTCCGATCGCCGAGTTATCGCAAGCGGTTCGGCCAAGTATCACCATAATGGATGGTTCCAGCTTCTTTAGGGGGAATGTACTCATTGCTGGGAACAATCTTTATGAAATGGATAAACTGGTGGCGGAGGTATTGGACCTCGGCGAAGCGGAATACCTGAAAGAGGCAGAAGCATATGAGTCAAGGGAAGCTGACCACAGAATCGAGGGATATGATCTCCTGCAACCCAAGGCTATCAAACGCGGAAAGGAAGCATTCAAGAAATTCCTGGGAATGAGATTTTGGACAAGCCCCAGGGCTTGTTCCATGTGTCGCATGTGTCTGAATCATCTTTTGAGGCTTCAGGTTCGGGAGATTGGGCGGTCTTTTCCGATATACGGGAAGTTGGCACAATATGCCGTAAAGGGAGCAGACTTCGTATTTGGCCTCAGGCCTCAATTTGAACCCAAATCTCGAAACGTTGTGTGTTTCGGAGACTGCACAAAGGAGTTGGCCCACGAGAACGGATATCTCCATATCCCCGGATGCCCTCCCACGAAAGAGGGGATATTGAAACATCTTTGTGTGAGTTCACATGATGAAATATTGGCAGAGGATCTTCCAACAGTGAAAATCAAGTGAAGGGAGCCACTTAAGCGGCAGGTGTGATCATCGGAGGTGTCTGGAGATCCTCAGCTGAGGATAACCGGCTCGGGCATGAGAAAGTTGTTGAAGCAAAACAGGCCCACCAAGAGTCATATGTTCCAGGTGGGAGATGAGGTCAAGGTTCGTTCAGGGGAAGAGATACTAAGGACCCTGAACTCGGCAGACAGACTGGATGGCTGTTTGCTGATGGAGCAGATGTGGGATTACTGTGGTCTCAGATTTAGAGTCCTGAAAGCCGCGGTAACCCTTTTGATAAATACCGATATAAGATGTTCAAGGCCCGTTCCCCCCTATGTGTTCTGGATGGTGTAATATGCGATGGCGGCATTCATGAATGTGAGCACAGATGTGACCGCAGTTATCATCTGTTTTTGGCATGAGAAATAGTCCGAGAACCTGTGAATTGGTTCACTCTACTTTCTGCATTGAACAAGCTGGGGCAAGGATGAGCCGAAGATTTGAGGCATGAATCGACTTGATCCCAGGATTTGGCTCGAGTCAATCCCAGTCTTAGTTGAAATTCCTCAGCGACCCCTTTGTCATGGCCTTATGCGACTTGATCTCCGGTGGTTTTCTCCTCCCCTTGGATCTCCCTTTGCAGGGCAGGAAGATGGCGGTATCCCTGGATCCGACGAAGTCTGGGTTCGATATCCAGCAGGGCAGAGGCCACCCATCTCTGCTTCTGATCGCTGTTTCTCCAGCGGTCCACCGGATCCGTTGGTTCCCCCACTTGGGCCATCACGGATTCCAGGCAGTTGGTGGTCTTCAGGCTGGCTCCCAAGGCAGGAAAGACTCCCAGCCGGGGCAGGGTTAAGGTCTCCTCCATCCCCTCCTCCAGGCTGGCCACCGCCGAGGCATTGAGCAGGCGCAGCTCCTACCGGATCCGCAGGAGGGCAGCCCGGGCCTCGAGATAGGTAGGCTTCTCATGGGCTTGCTGGAGTTTCCTCCGCCAGAGGGCCTGCTGGGATTTGGGGAGGTAGCTCACGATGTTCTACCTTCTATGCTACTGGCAGCGCTGGATGAGGACCTGGAAGGCCGACGTAGTTCACGTTCACAACATGCCCAACTTCCTGATTTTCGCGGCAATTATCCCTAGAATCATGGGGAAACAAATCATCCTGGATCACTACTGTCCGGTTAATAATCAAATAAATTCAACTGGTTATCAACCTGTCGTTTATGGCCTCTCCCACGGGGATTTCGATCTGGCCCTGCGGGGACTGCTGGGAGAAAAAGCACCGCTCTCGGCCAGCACGGTGGCCCGACTGAAGCAGAAGTGGCAGGGGGAGTATGAGGAGTGGTCATTTCGTTCTCTCCAAGACCTGGAGGTGGTCTACCTCTGGGTGGACGGGGTCTACGTCAAGGCCGGCCTGGAGAAAGAGAAGGACGCCCTCCTGGTGGCGGTAGCAGGCCTGTCGGATGGCCGTAAGGTCCTGGTGGCCCTGGAAGCCGGACATCGGGAATCGGAGGCCTCCTGGTCGGCCGTATTGCGTACCTTGCGCGACCGGGGCATGCAGGCGCCCTGTCTGGTCATCGGAGATGGACACCTGGGGATCTGGGCCGCCTTGTGTCACGTGTTCCCCCAGGCCGAAGAGCAGCGCTGCTGGAACCATCGGATCCTGAATGTATTGGACAAACTGCCCAAGAAGGCCCAAGCACGTGCCAAGGCTTCATGACGCATGGTATCCTCAACTATATGATTTATGGGCCTTTTCTCAAAGAGGTTCACCTCGAGAATTTGCAGAAAAGTGTGTAAGCTGAGGGGGAGGCTCAATTGTTTTTTCACGATGGCCACCAACAGATACACACTGATCGCGATCCAGATTTGGGTTTTGACGGCATGGGGCGAGGTGCCGTAAAAGGCTTTGATCCGAAGGTGGCCTTTGATCCATTTGAAGAACCATTCTACCTGCCAACGACAACGATAGATGTCGGCTACGGTAATGGCAGCGATCGCAAAGTGGTGGGTGAGAAAGACCAGCTGTTGGTTGCGCTCGGGATCGAAGTATCGTACCCGACGCAACGGTTCGGGATACTCCTTTTTCGAGTACATTCCTGTGAGCATAATCATCTGATCGCATTGCACCCCGGTGTTTTTGTCTACGGGCAAAGAGCGGATTCGCCGGAATCTGAGATTGGTTTTGGCGCGGATGATAAAGTAAGCCGGGATCAGATGGATATGATAGAGCCGTGCGAAATCGAGGTATCCGCGGTCCATCACCTGGATGGCATCCGGTGGTGTCGGGACCAGATCCATAAGGTTCACATCGTGCGTCTTGCCGTCGGAGACCGCGATAAAGGTGGGGATGGAGCCCTTCAGATCCAGCAGAGTATGGAGCTTGATAGCGGCCTTGGTTTTTCGGAACCGCGCCCACGGGAATAAGGAGAGACAGAGGTCGATCGTGGTGGAATCCAACGCATACAGCTCGTGTTGGATGTCCACAGGCAACGGCTCGTCCTGGTACAGTTCGGTTGCGACCTGCATTAGGCCGTAGGCGAAATCGCGATAGATCCGGAAGTCTCGCGTTTCGTTGGCATCGGCTAGGGTCGATCGAGCGATCCGTCCGCAAAGACCCATATGGTATAGTTTTTCGCCCTGGGAATTCAAGCTGACCTCGATATCGCGAAGCGATTCCCGATGGCTCAGTTGAGCAAAAGCCATGGTGAGGAATTGGCTCCAACACGAAAAGTCCCGAACCCTTCTGTTGCCCTGGTAACGCTGCACACATTGGTTGAACTCGTACCGGGGCAGGATATGCATCAGTTGAGAAAAAACGATCTTCCCCGAATTCATTGAGGCTACCTCCAAAGGGCGAATTCGGAGTAGTGTAGCCTGAAAAGAAGTTGACGACATTCAAATCGAAAAATCCTTTTTTGTGCGAAATGTCCATATTTGATAGGTACCGTCAACTCTTTTCTGTAAATGCTCCCAGGGCTTGATCCACCTGTTTCTATGAAGGGCATCCTATGCATCCTCTCTCAAGCGGCTTGGGCTTTTCCTCTGATTCGGATCGCCTCCAGGATACACTGGGCCTCCCGGCTCATCGAGAGGGCCTGCCAGCCTGCCTGCGCCTCCTGGAGCAAGGCATGAACCATGGCCAGAGCCCGCAGTTCATCCTGAAAGCGGCCGATCTGACGCACCCGGCGCCGCACCTCCCTAAAGCTCCGTTCCAGGACATTGGTGGTCCGAATTCGCTTCCAGTGGGAAAGAGGGAGGTGGTAGTAGGTCCAACAGGCCTGAAGGTCCCGTTGGAGACACTCGACCGCCGAGGGGAAACGCTTGGCATAAGCCCGTTCAAACAGCGCCAGGGCCTCCTCCGCCTGCGCCAAGGTGGGGGCATACAAGACCCGCCGAGCCGCATCGCCGACCTTGGCCTGGGATCCTTTCGGGACCTTCTCCAGGACATTGGCCAGCTTATGCTTGGTGCAGTGCTGGCGGAGGACTTCCGGAAAATGTGCCTCGACGGCCGCCAGCAATCCAGACCCCCCATCGGTGATGATCAGCAGCGGCTCAGACAGTCCCCGGCGCTTCAGATCCTCCAGGAGATCGGCCCAGGCCCGGGTGGATTCTCGGCTCCCCAGGGCCACGGCCAGGACCTCCCGGCCACCATCGGCCAGGACGGCATGGGCCACCAGGATGGCCTCCTTCTCCCGGGTCCCTCTGCGGACTCCCAGGCGGATCCCGTCCAGGAAGAGGTAGATTACATCGAGCCGGGAGAGATCCCGTTGGCGCCAGGTAACAAAGGCGTCTACCAGCCTCTGGGTCAGACGCACCACGGTCGTCTTGCTCAAACCTCGCTGGCCCCACAGCTTGCCTACGGCCTTTTTCACCCGTCGGGTGGAGAGCCCATGGAGGTAGAGCAGCGGGATGACCTCCTCCAGCTCCCGCATGCGGGTGAGGTAAGGTGGAAGCAGCCCGGAGTGGAACGGTCCTCCCGCTCCTCGCACCTGGGGCATGGCGATCCTCACATCCCCGCCGGCTACCTTCACCGTCCGGGGCTTGCTTCCATTGCGCCACGAGGAACCTTCTGGTCGGCGTTCATACCAATCCCGCTGCAGGAAGGCCATCACCTCTTCTTCCAGGGCCACCTGGAGCATCAGCCGGGCTCCCCACTGGGTGATCCAGGCCAGGGGATGCTGACTGGCGGTGATCTGCATCGCGGCCTCCAGCAGCTGAGCTGCTTTGCGAGGCAGCTTCCTCCCCACCTTCGGGGTGACTTGCCAGGGAACTTGTGCTATGATCTCGGCCATAGGGGTAAACCTCCTTCTGCCCATCTGGGCGGTTGTTTTCTCCAGGAGGATCTTACCCCTTTTTGCTTTTACAGAAAAGAGGGTACACTACCTATTTATTTGATAGCCTGTTACACAGGATTCGAAATTCCTTAACCGGACAGTAGTGATTCTGGATATGCATGATAATGTTCCAGAGACATTTGTAGCAAAATTCCAGAGTTACCCGAGGATCGTAGCGAGGCTCCTATTTACTGTCTTCTGTTTCGAAGAGAGACTGAGTTGCGGATTTGCCCATAGAATTATCTGCGCAAATCACGTCCAAAGGGACGTTTTGGTCGCGAGGGGAATTGATCCAGGAAAAATTATGGTTTCCTCAAACGTACCTGACCACAGGACTTTCATCCCAAGCGCGCCAGGAGCAACAAGAGGATCGAATGCCCGGTTCTTGCTGGTCTACCATGGAACCCTTGCCAGAAGACTGGGAATCGATCTTGCAATCCGAGCAGTTGGGAAGCTGATGTCCCGCATACCTGGCCTTGAATACCATTTCTTAGGAATGGGCGAGGATAAGGAGGAGTTCCTTGACGTTGCAAGAGATCTGGGACTGGAAAAGCAAGTATTCTTCGAAGGCTTCGTTCCGTTAAAAGATCTCCCCAGGGTGTTAAACAAGATGGATTTAGGGGTTATTGCGAACCGAGAGAGTATGGCCACAGATCTGATGCTCCCTACGAAACTGCTTGAGTATGTGACCCTCGGGATTCCAGTAGTGGCACCCAGGCTGAAAGTAATTCAGTACCATTTCAGCGATAAAATGGTGAAGTACTTTGAACCAGAGAATATCGAGTCCTTGGCGGACGCCATCTACGAACTCTACCGGGATCTGGAGAAAAGGAAAAGACAGGCCGAGTTGGCGAAAGAATTCACAAACAAGTATGGATGGGAAAAGAGTCAGATGGACCTCATCAATCTCTACAAGGGGGTATGAAAATTGGAATCATCTGTGAAAGTAGAATTCGTTGACCTGAAAGCTCAATATAAGAGCATCAAGGCTGATATCGATCAAGCGATCGCTAATGTTTTGAAAGACTCGGCATTTGTTGGTGGTAAGTATGTGAGTCAATTCGAGGAGGACTTCGCGGCCTACTGCGGCGTCAAATACTGCATAGGGGTTGGAAATGGCACGGATGCGTTATATATTGCTCTCCGCTCCTTGGGTATTGGAAAAGGGGATGAAGTCATTACGGTTGCTAATTCGTTTATCGCCACCCCGGAGGCGGTTACCATGACGGGGGCGCGAGTAGTCTTTGTGGATTGCGAGCGGGAGACATTCAACATCGATCTTGGGAAGGTCGCCTCTGCAATCACTCCTCGCACAAGAGCGATTCTCCCAGTGCACCTCTATGGTCAGCCAGCAAATATGGTAGCCCTGAGGGAGATGGCTAAAGAAAAGCGTCTATATCTTGTGGAAGATGCTGCTCAAGCTCATGGTGCAGCAATCGGACGTCAAAGAGTTGGGACTTTCGGCGATCTATCCTGCTTTTCCTTCTACCCAGGAAAAAACCTTGGAGCTTATGGAGATGGCGGTGCGATTGCAACGAATAATGAAGATCTGGCGATACTTTGCCGTAAAATCTCGAACCACGGCCGGACCAAGAAGTACGATCATGAGCTTGAGGGGGTTAATAGTCGACTGGACGGAATTCAAGCGGCAATTTTGGGCGCAAAGCTGAAGTGTCTGGAGGATTGGACGGAAAGACGCCGAATTGTGGCTGCTACTTACAGGGAACTACTGCTGGATTCGCAGGTGGTTACTCCCATCGAAGCAGAGGGTGTGCGACACGTATATCATCTTTTTGTGGTAAGGGTGAAGAATCGCGATTTCGTACAGGCAGGATTGCAGAAGAGGGGTGTTGCCACCGGTATTCATTACCCCATTCCCCTACCCAACTTGCAGGCTTACCAATATCTAAACCATGCCCCCGAGGATTTTCCCGTTGCAAATCAATATTCGAAAGAAATCCTGAGTCTGCCCATGTACGCTGAGTTAACCAGAAATCAAGTAGAATTTGTCTGTGGTCAGCTGACTGAGGTGACTAAAAGCATGGAGAACGAGAAATGCTGAATATCTCGCAGATTGGAGTTGGCTATTGGGGACCAAACCTTCTTCGAAACCTGATAGCAAACAACAGGTGTGAGGTGAAAAAGATCGCCGAAGTCTCCTCTGAACGTCGGGATTACGTGAGGAAGCTTTATCCCGCTCTACATACCACTGATACGGCAGATGATATCTTCGATGATTCCAGCGTTGATGCGGTCATCATTGCAACACCCGTGGCTACCCATTTCGATTTGGCCTTGAGGGCATTGAGTTCAGGAAAGCATATCCTGGTTGAGAAGCCATTAGCTAAGAGCTTGCAGGAGGTGGATCGTTTAGAGAGAGAGGCAAGCAAAGGTGATTTGCTGGTCATGGCAGGGCATACATTTCTCTTCAATGCTGCGGTGCGCTATGTGAAGAAACTGATCGATCAAGGAGATCTGGGAGAAATTCGGTACATTTACAGCCAAAGGCTGAACTTGGGACGCATTCGTTCAGACGTGGACGCCCTGTGGAATTTTGCTCCTCATGACCTGAGTATCGTTCAATATTGGATGAACAATCCAAAGCCCGTCTCCGTGGTCAAGCGAGGTGTCGACTATATTCAAAGCGGAATCGATGACGTGGTGTTTATGAATATCGTCTATCCAGGAAAGGTGATGGTGAATATCCACGTCAGCTGGCTTGACCCTAAAAAGGTCCGCTCTATGACGGTGGTGGGATCCAAGAAGATGGTCGTTTATGACGATATCGCAGATGACAAGATCGCAGTTTATGACAAGGGCATTGATCGAAAAGCAGTCTTGGGGGAACACATGGATTATGATAGACCTTATTTTCAATCCTTCACCCATCGTTCCGGAGATATCCTGTTGCCAAAGGTCAACTTTGAGGAACCTGTCAAGGTCGAGATCGATCATTTCATTGACTGCATTCAAAATGGCGTCGAATGCATGGCGGGGCTTGATCACGCCCGAAGGGTTGTGGAGATCTTGGCACAATGAACCAGCCCAAGTTACTGAGAAGCCAAATTCGGGACGTGGAATTCGGGATCAATGTGACCGTCGTGGAGCCGGTGAACCTGTATGAATGCAAAATCGGCAGTAACTGTTTCATTGGTCCTTTTGTAGAGATTCAGAGAGGTGCAACCATTGGGGACAGATGCAGAGTGCAATCGCACGCATTCATCTGCGAGTTGGTGGCGATAGGGAATGATTGCTTTATTTCCCATGGGGTGATGTTCATCAACGACAAATTCTCTACCGGTGGGCCAGCAAAGGGAAGGAAGGAATTATGGAAACCGACCCACGTTGGCAACTCGGTCTCAATCGGAACGAACGCCACCATTTTGCCGGTAGAAATTTGCGACCATGTCGTAATTGGTGCTGGCTCGGTGGTGACGAAAGACATACTAAAGCCTGGAATATATGCGGGCAATCCGGCAAGGATGCTGCGAAGACCATAAGATGCTTATCGGACATATAGATCGTATGTGGTCTGCTCTTCGTGGACTGCACCCCATGAATTGGACAATATGTGTTAGACCCGTCTTCGACAGTTGTTTTTTAAAAGATCATTAAATACAGCAAGATAGCGCCGCGTATTTTGGCTTTGGCACCAGAATTGGTTTTTCCCGAGTCTTATGAAATCTGCCTGATCGTCGGCGGCATTGCTACCCCGATTGCCTGGAACACCTTCCCGCAGCAGCCCGATGTTCCGGTGCGGATCAGGAACCGCTTGCCGTCCTCCTCCAGCGCCACCTCGTCCATGTTGTCCAGATCCCGGACGATGTCCTTCCACTCCAGGCTGAACGACCTCTCCTCCAGGCGACCCATGAGTTCCTTCATGAGGACGAGCGCCAGGAATGAACAGAAGACATGACCCCGGATCGTCTCATCACGCTTGTGATAGATGGGACGGGTGACAAGGACCGACTTGATGGTGCGGAACAATGACTCCACAATCCAAAGCTGCTTGCACTTCAAGGCCACCTCGGAGGCGGAAAGATCCGTATTGGTCCGCAGCACCCACTTCCCGTCGTACCTTGCCTCTCGGGCTATCTTCTCCTCATCGAGGGCGAACGCGTTGCCCCTGGCCTTCAGGTACCGCCGGTAGCCCTTGTCCCCCACCAGGGACTTGTCCCCGCTCTTGATCTGATCCTGGAGGGAGTTCAGAATCGCCTCCCGGTCCGATGCATCCTTGGCTGCCTGGTCCTCGTTGTGGCAGAGGATGTATCGCTTCCCCTCCACCAGAACCTCCTTGACCCTCAGCGGGGAACGGATCCTGGGCATGTGATCGCTGACGGTGGACCACCTGGTAGCAGCCGGCACGGCTCAGCACCTCGATATCGATCTCCTTGACCCTGCGCATCCGGGTGCCCAGGATGTAGGGTTTGGGATCTTCCGGGTTCTCCATCCACGCCAAGGTCTCCTTCGAGATCATGCCCCGGTCCGCAACCACGAAGGCTCGCTCCACCCCAAACCGCTTCTTCATGCGCTTCACCACCGGTGTGCCAGGGTGATCACGTCCGCGGTGCTCCCCGGCCACATCTCACAGCATATCGGATGGCCCTCTCCATCCAGGAGGGTACCCATTACCATCTGCTTCAGATCAGGTCGATGATCCTTGCTGTGCCCGTACTCTCCCATGGTGTCTTCCCCTTCCCCTTCGAAGTAAATGGGGGTCGTATCGAAGAACATCAGGTCCATGGTCGTGAACAGATCGCGGCGTCTGAAGAACAGATCCTCCTCGATGACATCTTTCCCACACCTCGGCGAGAAGGGAACGAGACCGTCCTGCTCCTCTTCCCCGAGGGGATCTCCCAGCCATGCCATGGCCCGGTAGAAGTGCTGGAGATCCAATGCATCTGCCCCCCTGAATCCGGTAGGCCTCTTTCCAGTTCTCGCAGGCCCGGTCAGATCCGGGGTTCAACAGTCGGTGCAGCACGGTCACGAACACGGCGCGCTCCAGGTCGAACCGGAACTTCCTGGCCTGGGCCTGTCCTCTGATGACTTCGGCACATCCGGTCTCTTGCCAGAGCCGTTCGAAGATGGGGGGCACCGATCTTCCTCTTCCCAACCTCTGCGATGCGTCCTTTCCGGTGGGCGGACAGGACCATGAGGGAGGGGGAATACCGAGCTTTAGAGGCGAGCAGTGCATCCAGGTGTCCCGTCTCCCTGATCTGGTCGAGTCGACCCAGGGTCCCCAAGACTCTCTGGCGACTTTTGCCATTTTCCCACTGGTTCTCCACTACCTACAGGTGGGAATACCCCTTGGTCTTCTTTCCGCGGAAAAACATGGTGGCCTCCCATCATTGACACCATGCATTATCCCCTCATTATTTCCCGAAATCTCGCTACCGGGTTTAGCGCGGAAGCTTCGCGAATGGTGATCTTAACCAGTCCTCTCTTCCGAATCTGATCCGTCCAGATATAGAGATCCAGTGAACTGGCAACCCTCACCGAGCTTCACCCGCGGGAGATAGCTCGGCCCTCAAGGGAGGGCATTATGAATCGCCTTTCCTAAAGTGTCGTCCATTTGGATCCCCACAGGATAAGCTCCTTTACTATAAGGGGCAAGACATGTATTTGTCGCCAAGATTCTCATATCTCATTCCAATAGCTTCGGCCAGTTGTTGCAATGGAATTACTAATACTAATTTGCCGTCACACATGGAGGATTAAGCCATGGATAATTGGTCATGGATCGGACGAGGTCGGGGTGAAGGATAAGATGGCGAAGGGCCTGGCACAGGAGGTTCTCCACCTCCTCCAAGCTGGCCAGCACTCGGTTGGCGAAATGGTTTTCACGAAGGTGATTCCATATGCCTTCCACCGGATTGAGTTCCGGGCTATAAGGGGGCAGCGGCAACAAGCGGATGGTTGGCGGCACCTGCAGCTCGCGTGCTTGATGCCCGCCCGCCCCATCCAGAAACATGAGGCAAAAATCTCCCGGGAAAACCTGCGCGGTATGGGCCAGAAAGATGGACATGATTTCCGTATCCACTGCGGGCATGATCAAAGAGGCCAAGTGGCCGTCCTGCGGAGAGACCGCCGCCAAGGAATAGATGAATTCCCGGATCACCTGCTGTGCGACCTGCGGACGCTCGGGCATGGGTCCCCAGCAGCGACGCCGGTCGCTGATGCGGCCGAAGCGTCCTTCGTCTTGGAAAAGGACGCGAAGCTTCATCCCCAGCGGCGCTTTGGCGGCCTCCTGCCGGAGGAGTTCGGGGAATTTTTTTTAAACTCCTCTTGGACTTCGCGGTCGGCCTTGACATGCCGGGGCCGCGGACCCAACTTGCGCCACTGATGGCGGTGCAGAAGCTTATAGACGTAGTCTAACGATACCGTCTTCCCCACCGCCCGCTGCACCTCGGGAAGCAGCTGCGGAGCCGTGAGAATCTGGCCCGCCAGCGCGGTCTGTTCCACGGACCGCAGCAGCGATGCCTCTGCTTCCACGGAAAGATAGGACCAGCGACGCCCCCCTCTGCCCTGGCGTAAGAGTCCCTGCGGACCCTGGTGATTATACTGGCCCACCCATAACCATACGGCTTGTTTGGAGACCTGAAGCAGGTCTGCGATCTCGGGGGCAGAGTGGTGCAGGTGAGTGAGCCAGATGGCAAGCCGCTTCTGGTACGCTTCCTTAGTGGGGGCCTCTCGTACCCAAATAGACAATTCTTCGGGCGTCAGCCATGACACAAGCCGGGCGGGTGGTTTCATCGCTTACCTCCTGCCCAGCATTATACTATTACTCTATGGTTGCTGTCAAATTAGTATGAGTTCTCCTTAGCGGTTAGATTTCGTGATACGGCCTGGCATGCGTCTTTCCTATATACTTTGGGTAGAATTAGCCATCCTTGAATTTGGGATGTCTGCTCGTCCGCGTCAGTGCGGTCCAGTTGTGAGGCAGGTAGTCCCGTTATCGGCTATCGGCGTGGAGAAGATGCAAAACGGGGTTGAGGCTTTGGCCGCTTCGGCGCGAAATAATAGACTTCATTTGAAAAATCACTCTCAGTCCTAAAGCCATCGTATGCCTTTGCAGCAAAGAAATAGGTCCTCTTATCTTCCAGGCCTGCAATGACACAACTAGTCGTGCAGCCTACATCCACGACATACGAGTAATCCCCGGATCTGGTACCGTAGTAGACCTTGTACCCGGCAATGTTGGGATCAAGACTTCTGTCCCATTCGAGCTGTACTTGGGCGGCATAGCTACTTTGGATGCAGAGTGGGGCGATGGAAAGGAAGGTGGGGATGACTATGAGGGTTAAGTGGAATAGGAGGAGAAACCTTCTGATGGAGCAATTGGCGCGCAGGTATGTCTTCAACATGCCAGAACCTCCTTGGCTGGAATTTGGGGTGAATTCGTAATGCCGCGCGAACCTGAGCCCCCGAGGAGGTACTGGCTTCGCTTGGCAACCCTGCTGCCATATCTTCAAATTGAAGACTTAGGCCAGTGGCTTTGCGTCCCACCCTTTCGGAGTGGTTTGCCTTTTTCAGCGTCATACTTCGATTGTTACTTTCGCCTCATGGGTAAGGCAAAACGCGTGCCAGGGAAGGAGGCGTCTCTTGTTTTTCAGGCCCGCCCCCTGCCAGGCGCCGCAGCAGCCAACATTGCCAAACCCGAATCCCCGATCATCTGGCCACATGAAGGTATTACTCTTAGGTGATAGGTTAGGTAGCCTCATTCATATTTGGTACTCATGTTAATCACCGACAGCTGCTTCCAACCAGGTCTTTGATTCCTGAAGGGCTACAGGAGTAGAGCCCCAAAGCGTAACCCCAGTGCGAGCAGGGACATGTCTGGGAAATACCAAATGCACCAATTCGCCGCGCAATCGATTGGACTTTGGGGATGGTTCTGTGGTTCAAGCAAGAAGTCCAGGGCGTAGGAGAACTACTGGCGGGGACGAAGGAATCGTTTGGAAGAGGAGGATGACTGATCCAGGGAGGTTTTTGAGGGCGAAAAGGGGGTAAGGGCCAAGGTGCCTCCCCCTAAGCAGTTATTTGCGTGGTCAGCCTTGATTTACTAACAAAAAAACGGACCTTCGAGAATCGAAGGTCCGTTGGTTCTGCCTCATGCCTTCTTGCTAAGACGATTATTCTTTCGTTCTACTTCCCAAAAAACCCAAAGAAATCAAACCAAGTCCAAGGAGAGACATTGTTGCCGGTTCTGGAACACCATGTCTGCCCCCCTTATGGCCGTGGCCAATTTTCTTGGGGACCCCGATCGGGCCTTTGTCTCCGTCCTTAGCGAAGGCCAAGGTAGAAAGCGTAAATACCACCAACACCACGGCCAGAACTACCAAGGCCATCATCCTAACTGCGCGTTTCATTTCGATAGTGAGCCTCCTTTCTAAACTGTATTTGGGGGGGCTATCAATAATTTAGAGCAACCCAATTACCTTGTCAAGGAAAAAATGAAAGATGCCCCCCAAATACAGCAGTCTTAGCCACTCTCAAGGGACACAGATGAGGCACGATCGAACCTCCTGAGAGTCAGTAAGATCACGGCAAGGATGAAAAGGGCGATACCGAAGAAAATGAATCCCCCTGATCTGTGGAGGAATCCGCCAGTAATGATCCTCTCGTCGACATAGATGGAAAGCAGAGAAATCGTTACGATCCGGACGGCGTTCTTGAACATAGCGATGGGCACGACTGACAGGATCAGGATGGCCTTTTTTCCGGTGGTCCGGAGAAAGAGATGGGCGGCCAGGACCGTGGTGATCAAAAGGGCGATGCTGGAACGAATTCCGCTGCATGCAGGGGCGATCTCGATACAAAGACCCGGCAGATCAAATTCAAACCCCTGATGCGAAAAAGGGGTCCCCGTGATCTGGAAGAGTAGATGGGTAGCGTGGCTGGACCCGCTCAACAGAAGAAAAATGATCTTTTCCATCAGGAAGCTGGGTACCGGAATCATGAAGACCAGAAAGAGAAAGGGAAAGGGTGTCTTTCGAAAGGCAGTGATGCCGTAGAGAAGGACGAAGGATCCCACCCAGCATAGGAGGGCGGATAGCGCCATGACACGCTGCATAGTCATTTGGATTCAGTCGCGCTCCTTGAGCCATCCCGAGGAGATAAATGGTTGCCCCAGCCATCATCAGGGCGATGCCCGGGCCATAGGAATACTCTGGATGAGAGAAGAGCGTCTTCCTCTTCAGGTAGATGAGATACGCACTGATCCAGGGAATCAGAATCATGTGCGAATACAAGTGAGTTTGCTCGGCAGATCGGAGCAAATCACGCAGGGGAGTGTAAGCCATGAAAAAAGCGATCACGGTGAAAACTCCCCAAAGGATATTCCTTCTCAAGAGAGGATTCATGACATCACCCATGGTTTTCGAGTTTTTTCGGTGTATCAATCAGTCATACCGTTTCCGTGAAGCATCCTCCACGCATGCTCAAAATAGCATAGGCCTAAGGGGGTATTCAATGCCGAATTTATCGCTTGCAGTGCCCACAGATTCATTTTCGGGCGCAGATCTGGTAGATGATGTACTGGACCCGCTGGAAAAAGCGGAGGGAGGGAAAGTCAGCCGATCTCCCAATGGGAGAGCAAGCAACGAACGAAGGGCCTTGAGAAAACGCCGCCCATACACAAGACTCTCAGAAGGATTGGTCATCCGGGGGGTGATCGGTCTCATATCCAGAATCCTTCGCTGGGATTTTGCTGCTTTTGATCTGCTTTGAGGCTTGATTTTCGCGCCCTCCTGTTTCATAATGGCGAGCACTCTACGGTTTGACGATAGGCCAAGACAGAACGCCCGGGCCAAATCTTAATCTGTCCGAGGAAATCATGGATTATAAGGATACCCTGAATCTACCCCGAACTTCCTTTCCAATGAAGGCGAACCTGATTGAGAGGGAGCCCATGATCCTGCAATTTTGGGAGGAGATGCGGCTCTATGATCAATTGCGGAAGCAGAGGGAGATGAGTCCCCTTTGGATCCTCCACGATGGCCCCCCCTATGCCAATGGGCAGATTCACATCGGCCATGCCCTGAACAAGATCTTGAAGGATTTCGTGGTGAAAAGCAAGGGCATGGCAGGGAATCATGTGGCCTTCGTCCCGGGATGGGATTGCCATGGCCTCCCCATTGAGCATCAGGTGGAAAAAGAACTGGGGAAGAAGAAGCACGAGATGCCAGTGGTTGAAGTCCGCAGGCTTTGCCGCGAGTACGCGAACAAATTTATCGAAATTCAACGATCCGAGTTTCGCAGGCTGGGGGTACTGGGGGATTGGGAACACCCCTATCGGACCATGGATTTTGAGTACGAAGCGAGAATCGTCGGTGAGTTGGGGAAATTCGTGGCGGGAGGTAGCCTTTATAAGGGTCTGAAGCCGGTTCACTGGTGTGCCTCATGTCAGACCGCCCTGGCGGAGGCAGAGGTTGAATACGAGGATCACACTTCACCATCCATCTATGTCAAGTTTCCTATGATTTCCGATCTTTCGGACATCTGCCCCGCATTAGGGGGCGCGTCTAACTCGGTCATCATCTGGACCACTACCCCATGGACCCTCCCCGCCAACCTGGCGATCGCCTTCCATCCGGAGTATGACTATGTAGCTGTCAAAGTGGGGGGGGAAGTCTTCATCCTGGCCAAAGCACTCAAAGAACAGATAGGGGAGAAGGCGGGCTGGAGGGAGCCACAGATCGTGGGCGCATTCAAAGGAAAGGTCATGGAGGGGAGGAAATGCCGTCATCCCTTCCTCCCTCAGGAGTCCCTCTGCATCCTTGCTGACTATGTGACCTTGGACCAGGGAACTGGGGCCGTTCATACTGCCCCCGGGCATGGATCGGAAGACTATGAATCGGGGGTCCATTACGGCCTTCCCATCTACAATCCCGTGGATGATAGGGGGTTCTTCCTTCCCGAAGTCGAGTTTTTCGGGGGGATGCAGATCTGGAAGGCAAATGAGGCGATCATTGCCAAGCTGAAAGAGGATGGCATGTTGCTGGCCCAAGAGGCTCTCACTCATTCCTACCCCCATTGCTGGCGATGCCGTTCGCCCGTCATCTTCCGAGCTACCGAGCAATGGTTCCTCTCCATGGAGAAGAACGGCCTTCGCCAGAAGGCATTGCAGCAGATCCGGGAAGTGAAGTGGATCCCGCCCTGGGGTGAGGAGCGAATCCTGAATATGATCGCGAATCGCCCTGATTGGTGCATTTCCCGACAGCGAGCCTGGGGGGTCCCTATTACGGTTTTCTATTGCAGATCCTGTGGCCAGGCCCTGGCAGAGGAGTCCCTGTTTGCCCATGTTGCCTCCCTCATGTCCCAATCAGGATCAGATATCTGGTTTTCCTGGAAGACGGAAGATCTTCTCCCTCCTGGATACCTCTGCCCTCAGTGTCGGGGGACTGCCTTTGAAAAGGAGATGGATATCTTAGATGTATGGTTCGATTCGGGGGTGAGCCAGGCAGCGGTACTCAGGACCAGATCCGATCAAAGCTGGCCGGCTGACATGTATCTGGAGGGAAGCGACCAGCACCGCGGTTGGTTCCACAGCTCCTTGTTGGCTGCGGTCGGTACCCATGGTTTGGCGCCCTATCGCTCGGTTCTGACTCATGGATTTGTGATGGACGGAGAAGGGAAGAAGATGTCCAAGTCCCTGGGAAATGTGGTCTCTCCCCAAGAGGTGATCGGGAAGTTTGGAGCGGAGATCCTCCGTCTCTGGGTGGCAGCAGAGGACTATCGAGACGATGTGCGCATCTCCGAAGATATCTTGAGGCAGCTTTCCGAGGCCTATCGTAAGGTCCGCAATACTTTTCGTTACCTACTGGGCAACCTCCATGATTTCGATCCCAACCAGGATCGGGTTGCCTATCCAGATCTTCTGGAGATCGATCGTTTTACCTTGCACCAGCTCCAACTCTTGATCCAAAGAGTCCGGAAGGCCTATGAGTCCTATGAGTTCCACGTTATCTATCACAGCGTTCACAACTTCTGTGCGGTGCACCTCTCCGCCTTTTATCTGGATGTCCTGAAAGATAGGATCTACACCTCCCGGGCAGACTCTGAGCTAAGACGCTCCGCCCAGACCGCCCTCTATGAGGTCTTGACTGCCCTGGTTAAGCTCATTGCCCCCATCCTTTCCTTCCTTTCCGAAGAGGTCTGGCAGCAGATCCCCAAGCTCCCCTCAGATCCCTCCAGCGTCCACCTTTGCCTCTTCCCTGAACCGCAGGATGAGTACGTGGACGAAGAATTGGCTGACCGGTGGAGAAGGCTGCTGGAGATCAGGGATAAGGTGCTCGCCGCCCTCGAAATCGCCCGCCAAGAGAAACGGGTCGGCAACTCCTTGGAAGCGGAGGTGGAAATTCGCTCCAACTCTATGCATTATGATTTCCTGCTTCGACATAAGGGGGAATTGCCTACCCTCTTCATCGTCTCTCAGGTTGCCCTTCGATGCGTGGGGGAGGCGGAATTGGGGAATGGGCACAGATTCGAGGTTCGGGTCCAGCGGGCTAGGGGAGCCAAGTGTGAGCGGTGCTGGAATTTCAGCGAAAGGTTAGGCACGGATCCCGCTCATCCTGTCCTTTGTCCCAGGTGCAGCCTCGCGGTCCGAGAGATCTCGGGAAACTGAAATGGATCAAGGCAGAGAAATACGCTTCTATGGGATGGCCCTTTTACTTTTGATGGCTGACCAGATCTCCAAGTCTTTGATTATCAGATTCATTCCCGCCTATACCCTCGTTCCCATCGTTCCAGGATTCTTTAACCTAACCTATGTCCTGAACCCCGGGGCGGCTTTTGGGCTGCTCTCCAAGGGGGATCCCTCCTACCGGAACCCCTTCTTCATCGGGGTCTCCCTGGTGGCTATCCTATTCGTACTCTACTGCTATTGGCGACAGGGAAGAGGGAAACCGTTATATGGCACAGGACTGGGGCTCGTCGCCGGGGGCGCTCTCGGGAATCTTTTAGATCGTATCTTTCAGGGGGCGGTCGTAGACTTCCTCGATTTTCATCTGGGCAGACACCATTGGCCGGCGTTCAACTTGGCCGACTCGGGCATTTCGATCGGGGTCGCCTTGCTCGTTTGGCAGCTATGGAGGGAGGCGAGGCAATAGGCAAAGCTCCCTATCTCTTTTCCGTAGTGGACCCGTTTGTAACCCCAGTGGCAAGCGTTCAAGCTCCCTGCGGCAGAGCTGCAAAGAACACGCTCGCTGCGCATTTTCAAAATGAGGCAGATCTTCATGCACCCCATCCTGTTTGAAATTGGTCCCCTAACCCTTCGCACCTACGGCCTTTTCGTCTCCATGGGAGTCATATTGGCGGTTTCCCTGGCGGTTCGGGAGGCTCGCAGGCAAGGATTAGATGGACAGAAGATACTTGACCTTGGGTTCTATCTCCTGGTAGCCAGCATCATCGGTTCTCGTCTGCTCTATGTCCTGATCTCCTATCGGGATTACCTGGCGCGGCCATGGGCCATCTTCAAAATCTGGGAGGGCGGGCTGGTCTTTTTCGGAGGGTTTGCCCTGGCGGCTCCGATAGGCATCTGGTTCATCAAGCGCCATGGGCTGCCCCTGTGGAAGACGGCAGACCTATGGGCGGCCCCCCTGGCATTAGCTCATAGCCTGGGTCGGATCGGCTGTTTTTCAGCGGGATGCTGTTACGGAAAGCCCACGGAATCCCCGTTGGCAGTCACCTTTTTCGATCCTCAATCCCTGGCGGTCTTGGGCGTGCCTCTACATCCGGTGCAGCTCTATGAATCCTTTGCCAACCTCCTGCTGTTCCTTTTTCTCTCCTTCTACTGGCCTCACCGCAGATATGACGGCCAGGTCTTCTGGCTCTATGCCCTCCTCTATTCTTTCATTCGGTTTTTCCTGGAATTCCTGCGGGGGGATTCGCGAGGCTTCATCATCCCCTCTCTCCTATCCACCTCCCAGGGCCTTAGCATCCTCTTGGCGGGGGCATCCCTGATCATGCTCCTCCGACTCAGAAGAAGAGGGTATGATGGATGAAAGAGGAGGAGATCCGGGAATTCCATTATGTCGTATCCCCCTCCGATGCCGAGCGGCGCCTCGATTCTTACCTCTCGTTGGCCTCCCATCTCTCTCGCTCCCAGACCCAGAAACTGATCCTTGAAGGCCGAGTTCGGGTGGATGGAAAAGCGGGGGAGAAAGATCACAGGGTCAAGGCCGGGGAGGCAGTAACCCTCTCCTTGCCGGCGATCCAGCCTTCTGATCTCTTGGGGGAGGCCATCCCCCTGCAAATCCTGTTTGAGGATGACTCAATCATTGTGGTGAACAAGGAGCCGGGAATCGTGGTCCACCCCGCTCCCGGGCATCCCTCCGGGACCCTGGTTCATGCCCTGCTCCATCATTGTCCCGATTTGGGAGGCATCGGGGGCGCGCTCCGCCCCGGCATCGTCCATCGCCTGGATAAGGATACCTCGGGCGTCCTGATCGTGGCCAAGACCGATGAGGCCCTGCATCATCTATCCCAACAATTCAAGTCGAGGAAGGTGAGAAAGCGATACCTGGCCCTGGTCTTAGGGAGGGTAGACAAGGATCAGGGCGAGGTGGAGGCCCCTGTCGGCCGGCTTATGGGGGATCGGAAGAAGATGGGAGTGAGAACCCAGAAGGGCAGGGCGGCGCTCACCCGATATTTGGTCCGGGAACGTTTCCCCGATTTCACCCTGCTCCAGGTCACCCCCGAGACCGGAAGAACCCATCAGATTCGGGTCCATCTGGCTCACATCGGCCATCCCGTTTGGGGGGATCCGGTCTATGGGGGGAGAAAGAAAAACTTGATCTTGCAGAAAACGGGAGAAGAGCTCACCCCGAGACGCCAGATGCTTCATGCCTGGCGGCTGGGCTTTGCCCACCCCAGGAGCAAAGAGCCCATGAGCATGGAAGCCCCATTGCCTGCCGACTTTCAGGAGGTCCTGAAGGCCCTGCAATCCGGTTTTTCTGAGGACTTGAGGGAGGATATGGCCATTGCGTGTACAGGCAGTCGACACCAAAAAGCTAAAGGCTAAGCACTTTCTGATCGACATGGACGGGGTGATCTACCGGGGGGATCAGCTCATCCCCGGAGCGGATGCCTTCATCGCCAGATTGCAGGCCCAAAAGAGGAAATTTCTCTTTCTTACCAACGCCTCCAGCAAGACGCCCGGTGACCTGCAGAGGAAGCTTCTCCGGCTGGGAATCGAGGTCTCAGCTCAATGTTTCTATACCTCGGCCCTGGCGACTGCCGCCTTCCTCCATTCCCAGCGGCCCGGAGGCAAGGCATACGCGGTGGGAGAGCGGGGGCTGATCCAGGCCTTGAGGGACGTGGGATATGGAATCACGGAGAAGAACCCGGATTACGTGGTCTTGGGCCAATCCGAAGACTTCTCCAAGCTCAAGAGGGCGACCCAGCTCATCGCCGGGGGCGTACCATTCATCGCCACCAACCCGGATGTGACGGGTCCGGCAGAAGACGGCATCGAGCCGGCGATGGGGGCGATTGCTGCCATGATCGAGAAGGCCACGGGCAGATCGGCCTATTTCGTGGGCAAACCCAACCCGCTCATGATGCGCAAGGCCCTGCAGAGGATAGGAGCACATTCCAGTGAGACCGCGATGATCGGCGATCGGATGGATACTGATATCGTGGCGGGAGTGGAGGCCGGACTGGAGACGATCCTGGTCTTGAGCGGCGTGACTTCCCAGGAGGATATCGCCAGATATCCTTATCGGCCGGACTTCGTGGTGCCTTCCGTTTCGGACATCCAGCTCTGAGCTTTCCCCGGCAAATCCTGAGTTGCAAGCCCCAGAAGATGATTGAGGCGATCCTGGATCACCTCGGCGGGACAGCCGGATATGGCGATCAGTTTATGGCGGGAGATCTGGGATCCCCTGAGGGAGAGTTGGCATCTATGGGCCCCGAGCTGGTCCGCCAGAAACCGGAGGCAGGCCTCATTGGCCTTTCCCTCCAACGGGGGAGCATGGACCCAGATTTTGAGGGCATCGCCCTGAAGCCCCTCTATCTTGTTTTGCTGCGAACGGGGACGAAGCAGGACCTTGAGGAGGCAGCCCCCACTGGTTTCCTGCAGGCAAGGCAGGAGGGAGGAGGGGAGGGGCTTGCCCCTATTTCTTCGGACCTGCCTTTCCATCTGTCGCATCACGCTTAGGCTCCTCTTCCCGATCCTCCTGATCAAAGGCGAGGAGCTCCTGATGGGCCTGGATGGCAGACCGGATCTTGGTCCGGAGATTGCTCCTCTGGCGTTTCAGCTCGATGATATCTGCCTCCATTTGACTCCGACGGATCTGAGTCTCTTCCAAAATCTTCTTTGCCTGAATCTCCGCCTCTCTCATCAGAAGGTGAGCTTCTCGCTGGGCACTCTCCTTGATCTGGTCCGATAGCTTCTGGGCGGTGATCAGGGTGTTGCGAAGGGCTGTCTCTTTTTCCTGAAACTGGCTGATCTCGGAGGCCTGCCGCTTCAACTTCTCCTCCAAGGTGGTGTTTTCGGCGATCAACTCCTCGAACTGATCTGCCACGTGCTTCAAGAAATCCTGTACCTCCTCCGGATCCAGGCCACGGAGCCGTCGGCTGAACTGATGCTGCAAGAGATCAAGGGGGCTGATTTTCATCATCTGAGCCTCTCCGCCAGATCGAACAGGGTGCGAACGAAAAAGCTACGCAGGAAGTAGATGATCAGGAGGGCGATCACGGGGGACAGATCCAATCCGACGCCTCTCAAAGGGAGTAGGCGGCGCAGCGGAGCCAGGATCGGTTCGGTGACGGCATGGAGGAATCGCACCAGCGGGTGGTAGGGGTCCGCATGAACCCAGGAGATGACGGCACGGATGATGATGACCCAGATGTAGAGGCCCAGGAGCGCATCCAGGATCCGAGCCAGGGCCCCGATGAAATTGCCTAAAACGAACAATTCGATCCTCCCTCAATCCCTCACGTCTGCTGCTGCTCAGCCAATTCCCGCGACCTTCGAGTGGCCGCTTCCACCGCTTCCCTGAGGATGCCCACGAAGTCCCTCTCCTGGAGGACCTTCAGGCCCGCCAAGGTGGTTCCCCCGGGGGAGGAGACCCGCTCGCGCAGGGTCCTGGGATCCTCTTTCGTCTCCGCCACCATCCTTGCTGCCCCCAGGAAGGTCTGGACCACGAGAAGATGGGCTACCTCCGCCTGGAGCCCCAGACGGACTCCTGCCTCCCTCAGAGCCTCCATCGCCAGAAAGACATAGGCAGGACCACTTCCCGAAAGCCCGGTCACGGCGTCCATCAGATCCTCCTTCACCGCTACCACTTTTCCTACGGAGGAAAAGATCGACCGGGCGATCTCCAGATCCTCTGGGGTGGTGTGAGGGCTGGGGGAAAGGGCGCTGGCCCCTTCCAGTACCAGGGCGGGGGTATTGGGCATCACCCTCAGCACCCTTGTCTTCTCCCCCAGAATGGCGGCGATGAATGTAGTGGGGATGCCGGCCGCGATGCTGATGATGACCTGATCGGATCGGATGCTCCCTCGAATCTCCTGGAGGACTTCCTTCATATTCTGGGGCTTGATGGCGAGGACTAAGATGTCAGAGGAGCCCACCAGCGGGCGATTCTGGTCGAAGGTCCGCAGAGAGTATCTCTCTTTAAGATATTGCAGCCTTTCTGGCCTGATGTCCGATACCAGAAGCGACCCCGGATCTACAAGGTTGGATTCCAGCAGACCGCGAATGAGGGCGTCTGCCATATTGCCCCCACCCAAGAATCCGATCTTTCTGTCCTTTAGCATGTCAATCCCCTCCCAAGTCGGCCCATTATATATAGAAACGGGAAGCGGCAAGTCAAGCTTTTTCGGTTACTCTGCGGTTTAGCCTGGGGATTTTGGCCTTGCTTTCACCCAAGATTTGATCTATGGTAAATGGGCTTTTTGCCCCTCGGAGAGCGGAAGAAATGGAAGGGAAAATACCGGTTCAATCTGGCTTGAAAAGAATGGCAGGCGCCGCCAAACAGAGCCGGGCGAGAGGCCTGGGCGAAACTCTCGCCCTTCAGCTTTCCTCCCTCTCCGATCCAGATCTTCAACTTTACAGTCTTGGTGAGAGATTGAGGCGTATGCCTGCCCGGGAGGGGGCAATGATCTTGGCTCAGATCTGTAAGGGCAGAGAGGAGGGAAACCCCCTCTTTGAGCAAGCCCATCTTCATCTCTTGGCCAAGGAGACCTTGCTTGGCGTCCTGGGGGAGGCCAAGGTCGCCTCGCTTTTGGACGAGCTCCGCCTTTTGGGCTGCGAAGATGCCCAGCGATATTTGATGAAAGATCCCCCCAACCTTCGATTCGAGCGCGATCAGGAGGGAGAGCGCCGCCCCAGGGAGGCCTTGGGCACGCGGATCAGCCTGGCCCGCAAGACCACGCCTCGCATCATCGAGAAATTGATCTATGACCCGGATGAGCGGGTCATCGGGACGATCCTGGAAAACCCTCGCGTCACGGAGGGGGAGGTCTTGAAAATCACCTCCTCCCCCCGGACACCACCCTCGATTCTGGCCACCATCGGTCAGGACCAGAAGTGGATCTGCTGCTACAAGGTGAAACTCTCCCTGGTATACAATCCCAACACCCCGCTCCGGATATCTTTGGGGCTCTTGCCCCTTCTTCTGCGCCAGGATCTTTTAGAGATAGCACAATATGAGATCCTGTCCCCCCTGGTGAGAGGGAAGGCAACTCGCCTGGCAGAAATGAGAAGCCCGGAGAAGATCCTACGGTCAGAGGAGGGTGAGAGGGGCGATCATTTCTCCCGGATCTATCAGCTTGTCTCCTCCATCCCGTGGGGGGAAGTGGCCACCTATGGGCAGATCGCCGGTCTCCTGGGAGATCCTCGTGGTGCGAGGACGGTGGGCTGGGCTTTACACAGCAATCCCTACCCCGGCAAGGTCCCCTGCCACCGGGTCGTCAACAAGAGAGGAGAGCTCAGCGGTGGATTTGCCTTCGGAGGACCCGAGGTGCAACGGTCTCTCCTCGAGGTCGAGGGGGTGGCATTTTTGCCTGAGGGAAGGGTGGATCTTGCGAGGCACCTGTGGCGTCCGGAAGGTCCGCCTCATCCGGAAGAGATGGGCGTCGCTGCAGAAAAGGACCGGGTCCCGGGCCGCCATTCTAATCGATCGTCCCCATCTCCCCGGAGATGAGCCTTGCCCATCGGGGCTCACATGTCGATCGCCGGAGGGGTGGATAAGGCCCTGGAGCGCGGCGCCAGCCTGGGCTGCGAGACCATCCAGCTATTCACCAGGAATCGGAATCGATGGGAGGCCAAGCCCCTGGCGCGGCCTGAGATCCGAAGATTCCGGACCCAGCAGGCGAGAACGGGAATTCAACCTCTCTTGGCCCATGCGAGCTATCTGATCAATCTGGCCTCGCCCCAGCAGGAGATCTTTGACAAATCGGTGGCCGCCTTTCATCTCAATGACTCCCGAAAGCCTCTGGGCACTGGGCAGCAGGGTGGATCGGCATGAGCACATCGGAAGAGGTGAACTGGGCAAGCTGCCCTTCTATCTCTTGCTTCATAATGAGCGATTCGGCGGCCTCCCTATGGTGCTGGAAACGCCGAAGGGAATCGAAGGGGGCCGCAATCTGGATGAGATCAACCTGGCGATACTTTGGCATCTGAGAGGGGCGGAGTCCTTTCCCGAGGAGCCCTCAGGCCCCTGAGATCCCTTTTAGGATCCTTTAGGATGAAGAACCTCTACAAGAGAATGGATGTCTTCCGCTGCAACGGGGATGGCCACCGGCGATTCGAGAATGCGGTATCGGTTTATCATGTCCTCAGGGAGCGGAGGTGTTATCCCGAAGGATGCCTTTACTTCCTTTGGAAGTGTCGCCACCCCCTGGGAGAAAAAGGATGCTCTCAGGGCTTTCGACACGTGGGGAGGATGTGCCTATCCTGTCCCCATTTCTATGACGAAAAGGTGGTTCGCTATCCCCGTCTCCTCCTCCCTTCCCGGGAATATCATCGATTCTTGGGAGACTTACGCAGTTTCGAAGGCTGGCTGCAAGAGGTTGTGGGCCGGGAGGTCAGTGTCTGGGGGGTCATCAATTCGGTGAAGCCGCACTTCAAGGAAGTGATCCATCCGAGGGGCTCCCATGTAGCTTTTCAGGGATTTCTTTTGAATTTCCGTGAGGCCTACCTGAATCTGGTCCAGTGGGAGGATCTCTGCTATGCCACAATCGGCAAAGGACTTCAGGCCCTCCGCCGATTTCGGAGGAAAGATCAGGTGAGTTTCCGGGCCACCGTGCGGATGGATCGAGGGAGGCTGATCCTTCATCGGTTAAGGGCCATCGAGACGGAAGCCCAAGGTGAGGGAGAATTCTGGACCGAGAGCAAGGCCCTCCTGGCCCAGAGATTGGGCAGATCCTTCTCCGGCCAGCCGGAACGCTGCCTGGCCTGCGAGAGAGGGGCGTTGCTGGATGTAATGGAGGATTGGAATGGCGACAAGGACGTAAAGAGGGATCGACGCCTCTTCTGCCTGGAGGGGATTTCGGACCCCGATCTCTGCTCATTTCATGCGGAGGCAGAGCTTGCCTCCGCAAAAAGTGGGTCGAGTCAGGAGGGCGGAAGTCAGGCGAATTATGAACCTGGAGAAGCCTAAAGTTAGAAAAGGAGGAAGTAAGGGATGGATGTCAGGCCCAGTGCCAGTTATAGCATTACTATGAGGCTGGAGATTCATAACAAGCCCGGGATGTTAGGAAAGACCACCACTGCCATCGGGGAGGCGGGCGGGGACATCCGTGCGGTCGATATTGCCGGCTTCACCAAGGATACCATCATCCGGGATATCACCGTCAATGCCCGGGATGATAAGCATGGCCGGGAGATCGTGGATCATGTGAAGAAGCTGGAGGGGATCCATGTGGTCAGCATCTCCGATCGCACCTTCCTCATGCATCTGGGGGGCAAGATTGAGGTGGTGAGCAAGACCCCGCTCAAGACCCGGGATGATCTTTCCATGGCCTACACGCCGGGGGTGGCGAGGGTTAGTATGGCAATCCACGAGGATCCCAAGAGGGCCTTCTCCTACACCATCAAGAGGAATACCGTGGCGGTGGTGAGCGATGGGACGGCCGTCCTGGGATTGGGAGACATCGGGCCCGAGGCGGCCATGCCGGTCATGGAGGGCAAGGCGGTGCTGTTCAAGGAGTTCGGGGAGGTGGATGCCTTCCCCATCTGCCTGGCCACCAAGGATGTCGACGAGATCGTCAACACCGTCAAGTTCATCGCACCTACCTTCGGGGGAATCAACCTGGAGGACATCTCGGCCCCGCGCTGCTTTGAGATCGAGGAGCGCCTGAAGAAGGAGATCGACATCCCGGTATTTCATGACGACCAGCATGGAACTGCGGTGGTGGTGCTGGCTGCCCTGATCAATGCCCTCAAGATCGTGAAGAAGGATTTCCCGGAGCTCAAGGTGGTTGTCTCGGGGGTTGGTGCCTCCGGAGTGGCCTGCAGCAAGATCTTGATGTCGGTGGGGGTGAAGAACCTCATCGGCATCGACCGCGCGGGGGCGATCTATAAGGGCCGGAAAGAGAACATGAATTCCATCAAGGAGTGGTATGCGCAGAATACCAATCCCCAGCGGCTCAAGGGAGGCCTCATGGATGTCATCAAGGGTGCGGACCTCTTCCTGGGCTTATCCGGACCGGGACTTTTCCCAGTAGAGGCCCTGAAGAAGATGGGCCGAGACCCCATCGTCTTTGCCATGGCCAATCCCACCCCCGAGATCATGCCCGAGGAGGCGGAGCCCTATGTGAAGGTCATGGCCACTGGCCGCTCTGATTATCCCAACCAGATCAATAACGTTCTCTGCTTCCCGGGCCTGTTCCGGGGGGTCTTCGATTGCCGGGCGCGAGAGATCAACGAGGAGATGAAGATCGCTGCGGCGAGGGCCATCGCCTCGGTGGTGGGAAAGAATGAATTGAGCCCCGATTACATTATCCCTTCCGTCTTCCATAAGAAGGTGGCCAAAGCAGTGGCCTCCGAGGTGGCCAAGGCAGCCTTCAAGACAGGAGTAGCAAGAAGGCAGAAGAAATTCGTCTCCCTATATCATTTCTGAGAAGGAACAAATAGCGCCGAAGTGGGACGAGAGGCAGCTATAGGAAATAGGAAGAGGAAAAGGCAGGGTCAGCAATGAGCCCTGCCTTTTCTCATTGGGAATCGCCAAATGGCCCAACGGAGCACGGGATTCCGCCTTTCTCCCATTCGCTCCGTTTTTCCCTTCCGAAGCGTAGAATTTTCCTTGACTTTGCTCGTTTGTCGTACCATAGTATGTCCGTAAGGCAATATAAGTGAAGGTCACTCAAGACGCCACCCTGTGAAAGGCCTTACTTGATCATCCATCTCCTGTCTGCAACCTTGTGGGGCATAGGATGAGAAGGGGTCTTCGGAAAGTAACCTAAGTTAGCCTCCCCGGGGGTTCTAAACCCTCCAGGGAGGCTTCGTATTTTCGGCCCGGGGTCAGTCCCACCGGTCGCGAGAAGAGGGCAGAAAGCATCGGGTCCCCGTTCTCTCTCTCTCTCTCTCTCTGCATTGCCGCTGCTTTCCTTGAGATCATCGCTTGAGTTGCCATACCTCGTTGGATCCTACCTCGATGATTCCAAGCATTCCTCCCTCGATAGGCGACACATCTCCTGAGCGTTGAAGCCATCCGCACCTACGCATTCTCCATCTTCGCATTTCCAAAGCGGGCCATGGTCCGCGAACAAGGAGTAAAAGTCATGAGAGTGAAACTGTGGTTCACGATTCTCGTGATCGTCATCCTGGGGATCCTTGTGGCACCGCCTCTGGCCGGGGCGGAGACCTTGAAATGGCGGCAGACTCTCTACGTCAGCAAGGTGGAACGAATCGAAGTGGGCGATGTGCCCGGCCACATCGTGGGCGTGGCGGAGGGCGGAGGCGTAGCGTTCTTCGAGAGACAGCGAGGTCGCGACCTACTGGTGGAAGGCAACGATCGACTATACCAAGGGGGCTGGCACGAGCTTGGGATATATGCTGTGCACCTTCGAGGACGAGTCCACCTTCCTGCACAAGTATCAGGTCCTCACGACGGCCGATCCCGGTGGGAAAGCCTTCTGGTGGAAGGGAGCGTTTACCTTCCTCCAGGGGACCGGCCGTTTCGCCGGGATTCAGGGGGACGGGACTTTCACCGGCAAGCGCCTCGGGGGCCCGGCTGCCGGTACCCAAGGATACATGGATTTCACCGCCACCTATACCCTGCCGTAGCGGTGACTGCCACCGGATCAAGTCAGTTTGCAAGGGGGGATGCGAGGAAAGATAGGACGGATGAGGGAGTCACTCTATAAGCCTGGAAGCCTTCCAATCGGGACTTTCCGGGCATGGAGGGAGGTGGCCGCCTATAGGAGCAATTGACTGTCTGAAGGAGTTGTCAATGGCTCCCATCAACTGACGAAGAGGGAGGAAGAAAAATGGACCGGGAAAAGGGATTCTTTCAAAATCTGACCAGAAGGACCTTCCTTTGTAAATCGGCCTTAATGGCAGTTGTCACTTTGGGGGGTCTGGGATCTGTTTCCAAGGAGATTTGTTGGGGACAGACCGGCTCCGGCAACCAGGTCAAGCTGAGAGGAAAGTACCAGGGCTTGTCCCGGCAGGAACTGCTGGATAAAACCTATGCGCAGGGGGCTGCCTATGAATCGATTTCGGGAAGCTGTTCTCAATCGACGGCAGCTGCGTTGCACGAGTTTCTCGAATTCGAGGATGCGGTAGTCAAGGCGGCCAATTCCTCCTGCGGCGGACAAGCCATCACCGGACTGGGAACCTGCGGGGGAGTCATCGGGGGGACGATGGTTCTGGATACCTTCTTGGGCCGACCCGTGGAAGCTATGTCGAGCGAGGCATCCAAGAAACCGGATTACGAAAGGCTGCGGAACGCCATACAGACGGCCAAGTTGCTTTGCGATCGATACGTCCAAGAGTACGGTAGCATTCTTTGCCCAGCAATTCAGACGAAGCTCTTTGGGCGTACCTACTACCTGCCAGATCCGGATGAGTTCCAGAAGTTCCTGAAAGCCGGAGGCCACTCCGATCCCACGAAATGTATGCACATCGTCGGAAATGCATCGAAGTGGACCATGGAAATCCTGCTGGATAAAGGAGTTGTTGAGCTCTAATACCTTCCTGCCGGAGAAAGGGGAGAAGGTAGCAAGAGAGAGACTACCTGTCCCTTTCGGCAGATAAGTTTTCGAAGTCTCAGGAGACAAGCATTTTCAGTCCGCAAGAGAAGGAGGTGATCACCTTTAGGAGCTATTGATCTTCTGTGGATCTGAAGTCCATGTTTCCATTGCAATGTCTACGTTGTGCACAGGGTGCACGAAGGGAGGGAGTCATGAGAACGGAACTGCGGTTCACGATTCTTGCGTTTGCTATCCTGGCAGTCCTTGCCGCACCGTCCCTGACCGGGGCGGAGACCATAACGGAGAAAGGACGTGATGTCTTCCACTACGTCAAGGTGGAGGTGATCAAAGTTGGCGACGTGGACGGCCATATTACCGGAATCGCGGAGGCCAAAGGGTTAGAGTTCGACGAGAGCAGCGGCCAGGTCGCCAATTACTCCAACAAACCCATGTTTGATTACATCAACGGGAGCGGGCCATTTCAGGGATATTCCATTTCCACCTTTGAGGACGGATCAACCCTGATAACAAAGTATGAAGGGACCACTACGGCTCTTCCAGGGGGAGTATCCACATGGAAGGGCACGGTTTCCTCCATGAAGGGGACCGGACGATTTGAAGGAATCCAAGGGACCGCTTCCTTTACCGGCAAGCGCATGGCCCCACTAACTCCGGGGGGTTCCGCCGATTGTTACACAGATTATATTCGGACCTACACCCTGCCTTCCCGGTGATTCTCCACCCAATTTGGCATCCTATGGTAATCGCGGGGCAGAGATCGGCCACACGGTGAAATCAGAAGAGCGCAAGAGAGGAAAGGGAACCGGGATCTGAAAATCCTTGCTTGCCTCAACGGCCCCGCGCATCAGGGAGGTGATGTCCTATAGTAAGAGTCCTTCGTTAAGGGAGTAGCACGAATTACTGCTTGAAGTTCTACAGCTCGCCGGAGGAGGAGATGAATATGTTTTCAGCACGTAAGCGCGGATTCTGGGTTATCTTGGCCGGACTGGCGATCATTCCAGCAATTGCGTACGGCCAAACAACGCAAATCACGACCGAGTATCTGATGACGGTATATGCGCCGCTCGACCCGCCTCGAGCAGATCGACGATACGCTCTTTATCTACAACGTGCGCGATGGGGGATGGGTTAAGGGTCCAAAGATCAACGGAAAATTGATCGCGCCGGCAGCGGACTGGCTTCGCGTCATGCCTGGTGGTAGTCTTCGTCTGGAGGTGCGTGGCACAATTAAGACCGACGACGGGGCGCTTATCTACATCACCTACAATGGGATCATCAGCCATTCAAAGGAAAGCGCTGACCGAATGATGAAAGGGGAGGTGCTGACATCAAAGGACCACTACTTCATTACTGCACCGACCATGCAGACATCGGCTGAGAAGTACGCCTGGCTGAACCATGTTCAATGCATAGGCAAGATTGTCGAGGTCAAGGGGGGCGAGGACTCCTTCGTTAAGTACGATGTATACATTGTGCGGTGAAATGTGCCGTTCTGAACAGGCTAACCTTGCGCCCCTGAGTCTGGGAGGTTCCGCTGACTGTACTCCGGTTTCACTTGGAGCCACACCCTACCTACTCGATGATCTCCGTCAGACCGAATGGAGGGTAGCAGGATTCTGAAACTTGTGAGGGGAATTAGGGGAATTAGGGAATTAGGGACACATCCCCATTTCCTTGAAAAATAGGAAAAATAGGGATGTGTCCCTGTTATCCTAAGGAGGAAGACATGTCCAGCAAAACCAAGGCCTTTCTGGTCATTGCCATTAGCCTTTCGTTCTCTCTGCTCCTTCTGGTCGGGACGCCGGCCTGGGGTGGAGAACAGGGAAGGCTCTCATACCGAGACGCCTATGTTGCGCCGACCCTCCCTTCGGCCAAGGTGCCCGATGTGGAAGGTCACACCATCTACCTGGTCGATGCAAAAGGAATCCACTTCGATGAAAAATGGGGCGTTGCGTTCGCTACGGTGACCGGCGTCTCCGAATACCTCAAGGGTGGGGGACCTGTTCAAGGCTATAACCACTGGACCTTCGCCGATGGTTCTACCATCACAGCGAAGTACAAAGGCGAGGGTAAGGGGGTTGCTCCTGGCACCGCAGGAAGGCGAGGAGGTGAAGGAACCTTCACCTTCACTCAGGGCACCGGCAAGTTCCAGGGCATTCAAGGAGAGGGAACCTACAAGTGGGTAACCGTTGCTCCCGGCATTTGGTATACCGATGGACAAGCGGAGTACACACTCCCCTAAGGATCTTCCAGTGATCCTAGAGTGCACGGCGGACCTTGGCACTTTTCCAAGGCCATATTGGAGGGGGGTGCATGCCAAGGGATCCGCCTCCCCCCTCCTTCCCAATGGAAAGGTGTACTGATACCTCGATGCTGGGTTGATACGTGAGACGAATACCTCATTTGCCTGGTTATAGGGTGCCGTGGCTTCTGCGTTCTGCGTCCTGGTAAGCGCCAGAGCCGATGAGGGATCATTGATGAATCAGATAAGGAATAAGGACCGGAGATTCTATTGGATGGAGGTAACTTCCGATGTCGAAAGAAGAGTCTCAAAACAGGATCAGCAGGCGAGATTTCTTGAAGGGTGCGGCGGCTGGAATCGGTGCCGCAGCCCTGGCAGGCTTGGGCACCAAAGAGGCGAAGGCCACTGCCCTGGCGTGGGAGAAGGAAACGGATGTCCTCGTCATCGGATCGGGATATGCTGGCCTGGCAGCGGCCATAGAGGCCTTCGATGCCGGGGCCTCCGTTACGATTCTGGAGAAGATGCCAGTCTACGGGGGAAATTCGATCATCTCGGAGGGGGCATATAACGCCGTAGACCCTGTCCGCCAGAAGGCCCAGGGAATTGAAGACTCCGTCGACTTGCATTTTGAGCAAACCATAGCCGCTGGGGACTACAGAGGGGAACCGCAGAAGGTGCGGTACCTCGTGGAACACGCCCTGGAAGGCTGGCAATGGCTTGAAGGCATGGGGGTACAGCTTACCCGGATTTTTCAGATCTATGGAGCGTTATGGCCAAGGACACACCAGGGAAAGTACAAGGACAAGACCAAGGGTTGGGCGCTTGCTGAGGCCTTGCACGACCAGGCAAAGGTTAGAGGAATCCCAATCCTCCTGAATCACAAGGTTACGGAGATCATCCGATATATGCCCTTGGAGTTGAGAGGGTCCGTACTGGGCGTCGAAGTGGAAGGTGAAGGGAAAAACTACAACTTCAAAGCAAAGAAGGCATTGGTACTTACCTCTGGTGGGTTCTGTGCGGATGTTGAGATGAGGGCACGGCATGATCCTCGGTTCGACGGTCGATTTGCGACCACCAATCAGCGGGGTGCTACGGGAGAAATCTTGAACATGGCCGAGGATATCGGAGCGGACGAAACAGGCATGGATTTCATCCAAAGCATTGGCCCGGTTGGCCGAGATGTGAGATATACCACCCCGCCTACGGGGCGGGCCTTCAGCCCGATGAATTTCCTCGGCGGTCTAACTGTGAACTATTGCATTTACACGGATCTCCAGGGCAAAAGGATCGTAGCAGCTGACGCCCGCAGGGATCATATCACCGAAGCGGTAATGAGGACCCCGGAAAAGGTCTGTGTGAGCGTCACTGACGAGGTCAGTCGACAGAATCCCCTAATCGGGGGTATGACGCTTGAGAAGTTGGAAGGGATCCTGAAAGAGCGTCCTCACGAGCTATTCAGGGCCGATAGTATTCGCGAGTTGGCCCAAAAGCTCGGTATGCCTGATCTGGGCGTTCTGGAGCAAACGGTGACCCAATACAATTCGTATGTGGATGCCAAGAACGACCCCGAATTCGGCCAGCAGCCTCACAATCTGATTTGGAAGTGCGGAAAGCCACCCTTCTGGGCCGCTACTGGATCACCAGCCTTGCACCACATGTGCGGGGGACTGAGAACCAAAGGGACGACTGCCAGGGTTCTGGATCGCTGGAATGACGTCATTCCGGGCTTGTATGCAGCGGGGGAAATCGTAGGCGGTGTCCACGGTACAAATCGGGTGGGAGCGAACGCCATCGCAGACTGCATTGTATTTGGACGAGTCGCCGGGCGGAATGCAGCCAGCGAGAAGCCTTGGTCAGATTGAGGAGGAGTGAGTCGGAGGACCTATGGAGAGAAGCGACAATTCCCGACCTGGGGGCGAATCTCCCGAGCCACGAGAAACATATGGCGATATCAGGCCTTCGTATAGGAAGGCAGGAGGTTCCTATGAGCAACACTGTGAGCCCGAAAGAACAGCAAATTGATGAACTGTGGGAAAAGGTCGCGCCGCTCGGGTTGTCGCGGCGAAAGTTTCTGGTCCTCTTAGGCAGCGGCGGTGTGGCGGCCGTGGTCGCTGCCTTTCCGTCATCGGTCTCGCGATTCATTGCGAATCCGCTGAACGAACCGGCCTTCGCAGAAAGCGCGCTCGATGGTGAATTGATCTACACCTCTGCCACAAAGCTGGCGCAGGCGATCCGCGCCAAAAAGGTCTCTTCGGAGGAGGTGGTGCAAGCCTATTTGCAGCGCATCGAGGCGGTGAATCCCAAGCTGAATGCGGTCGTGCAACTGGCAGCAGATCAGGCCCTGGCTCAAGCCCGCGAGGCCGATGCCGCCCTGGCAAGGGGACAGATCAAGGGAGCACTGCACGGAGTCCCGATGACGATCAAGGATTCGCTGGATACGGCAGGGATCATCAGCACGGCTGGATCGAAAGGCCGCGCTTCCTTTGTGCCGAAGGAAGATGCGACGGTTGTGGCGCGAGTGCGTGCTGCCGGGGCGATCGTGTTAGGCAAGACCAACACGCCCGAGATCACGATGTCCTATGAGACCGACAACGCGGTCTATGGGCGTAC
Source organism: uncultured Methylomirabilota bacterium (assembly GCA_963718295.1). Classification (GTDB taxonomy): domain Bacteria; phylum Methylomirabilota; class Methylomirabilia; order CAVQYV01; family CAVQYV01; genus CAVQYV01. Next base: position 220,642 of record CAVQYV010000004.1, read on the forward strand.
CAATAATCCGTATGACCTGTCGCGAACCCCAGGAGGCAGCAGTGGCGGCGCAGGGGCTATCATCGCCTCGGGAGGGTCACCCATGGATATCGGGAGCGACACCGGGGGAAGCGTCCGGGTGCCATCTAACTTCTGCGGTATTGCTGGGATCAAGCCCAACACCGGGCGAGTACCCAGGACGGGCCATATTCCACCCCCTGGTGGAGTATGGGGCCCATTCACGCAGCTGGGTCCCTTGGCCCGGTTTGTGGAAGACTTGGTCTTGGTGCTCCCGATCATTGCGGGAATGGACGGGCAAGACCCGGAGATCATCCCAGTCCCGTTGGGTGATCCCCGGAAGGTGAATCTCAAGAGCCTGCGGGTAGCTTTCCATACCGATAACGGGATCGTATCCCCGACCACGGAAACCGTGGAAGTGGTGAAGACCACCGCAAAGGTACTGTCAGAGGCGGGTATGGCCGTTGAGGAAGCGCGCCCTCAAGGGATCGAGCAGTCCAACGAGATCTTCCGTGGCTTCTTTATGGACGGGGGTGCCGAATCGGAACGGCTGCTTCAGATGGCTGGAACCGCGGACACCGAGTTATCCGATCTTATGCGACGATTTCTGGACTGGCAACGGGCCAATCCCATGACCGTTGGCCAGTTCAGCAATTTGTTGGCCAGGTGGTCTTCGTTCCGTGCTGCCATGCTTTCCTTCATGGCGAAGTACGACGTAATCGTTTGTCCGGCTTGTGCGCATCCTGCCAAACCTCACAGAGAATCACTTGCCAACACTGCCGTCTATAGCTACACCAAGACCTATAACCTGACGGGATGGCCGGCTGCGGTGGTTCGGGCCGGCAGCTCGCCCGAAGGCTTGCCCATTGGGGTGCAGGTGGTAGCGCGTCCCTGGCGGGAAGATGTGGCCTTGGCAGTGGCTCAGCACATCGAGACGGCTCTGGGCGGGTGGAGGCCCCCATCGCTCTGAAGCATAGGCCATGTGGGCAAGTCGGAGCAAGTTCAGGCAGGTCGCGAAAGGGCATGTCATCGGCGCCACCGGGTCCGAAAGAATAGCCAGCAAAAGCCGGCTGATGGGTGACAGCTGATGCAGGTGGAGAGCAGGCCAGTGGGCAGCCTTACGCCCGCAGGAAGGAGGAAAATGGAGAGATAAAGTTCAATCCATCGGTTGGAAGTGTCATGCATGCCGCGGGCGATCGCCTGTACGGAGGAGAAATCATGAAAGCGAGACTGTGGATTGTGATGCTTTCCGTTGCTGCCCTGACTGTCTTTGCGGCAGTGTCCCTGGCCGGGGCGGAGACGATGAAATGGCGGCAGGTCCAGTTCTACACCAAAGGGGAAGTCCTCCAGATTGGGGATGTTCCGGACCACATCATTGGGATCTACGACCAGACAGGGTTGGCGTCCTTCGAGACCGGCGAGGTGGCCTCGATGACGATCAAAGGCACCCTCGACTACATCAAAGGGAGTGGACCCATCCAGGGATATATGGTCTACACCTTCGAAGATGGATCCACTATGACCGCTAAGTACCAGGGCACCACGCGGCCTGACCCGAGTGGAAAGGGCGCGCGGTGGGAAACCACGTGGACCTACATTCAGGGAAGTGGACGGTGGGCTGGCATCCAGGGTGGAGGCACCTCTACGGGCCGGCGCCTCGCGCCCTTTGGCGGTGGCGCTCAGGCCTATAGTGATGTCACCGGGACATATACTTTATCTCCCAAGTAGTCGCGTGTGGGCCGGGTGAAGGCGGAATCCCCTGGTTTGAGGGAACGCGTTCCCTAATTCAGCGGGACCGGCCGTTTTGGAGGAATTCTCGGTGATCTTTCTTTCGCGGTTCGCAAAAAGGCAGGGCCAGAGACGATCCCTGCCTTTTTGCCTTTTGCGTATGGCATCCGGAGGGGTACATAAAATGGTAACTTACAGGAAAGGGATAGAAACTTACGGCTGAAACGGGGGCGGATTCCATTTTTCTCGAACCCATGCGGAAGGCCCAAGATGAAGACCCACCCATCAGGATCGCATCGGGTGTGACTCCCTCTTGCCTTCACTCAAATGCCTCTGGGGGGAGGATGATGCAGCTCATCCTGGCCGGTTGAATACACTTTCAAGGGCCGTGGAAGGTCCCCACAAGATGCTTGAGTTCCTGAGAGAAGTGCCTGCGACATTTCATCGTTGTTCTCGCTCGTCCTTGACAAGGGGGGACCGCCTTCCTATATTGATAGTAGGATTTCGCGTTCGATAGGCAGTGGTTTGCGTAATTCTTGGGTCGGTCAGCAAGCCCCACCGACCCCACCGGTCTCTCACCGCCTGTATTAGGCAAGCAAAGAGGAGGGAGCGCACATGGGAATGAACAAGAGATTGATCATGTTGCTTTTGGCAGTATTCCTCTTGATGACGCCCGCCTGGGCGAACGCGCAGCGGCTGTTCCAGATTCAGGCCGCGGATGTCACGGTCGAAGTCCTGCCGGAAATTTCCTTCGAAGCCCAGTTCGGCGATAACCCAGACATCCCCCGCAACGACGCGGGAGTCATCGCCTTAGCCCGGAAGCTCTATCCGCCCCGGAACACCCAACTACCGGAGAGCGCCACGGAGGAGTCTGAATGCGGGGAGTACGAGATGGGCCTGCTCTTCGCCGCCCTGCAGAACCCGGCCATCTCCGACGCCACCCGCATAGAGGTGGACCAGATCATTCGAATCTCCGTCCCTACTTTCGACAAGATCCGCACCATTGGCCACTACAAATTCTATTATTGCGTTGCCAGCGGCATAGCGGACGACCGGGTGACGGACGCCGAAATCGACTCCCTGGCCACGTACTTGAACAGCTACTGGACCAGTTACACGACCAATTTCACGAAGCCCAAGCACTATGACAGCGGGGGCTTGGAATTGATCAACATCAGGGTCTACTATTTGGGGACCTCGCTCTTGGGACAAACCTCCTCGTCCTGGAATTACATTGAGCTAAACAGCAAGTATTGCGTTAAAGATGCCTCCTGCAAGCGGAGGACCACCGCGGCCCACGAGCTTTTTCATCGGGTACAGTATGCCTACGGTTACATTTCCGGAACCGCCAACTTGAAGTGGATCGTGGAAGGAACGGCCAGTTGGTCCCAGAAATTCACCAACCTCAGCCTTCGGGATTACATGGGGCGCATGAACTCGGGGCTGGACGTGCCAGACAGGGCTCTGATCACCGGCGTCTCTGCCCGGTCCTACGACGCCTGTCACTACTGGGTGTGGCTGCAAAAGCGGGCGGCCACTTCTGCGGCCATCAAGGACGTTTGGTATCAGTACTCCATCAACGGCAAGAACGCCAAGTTAGCCGTGCAAACGGTGGTTACGGCCCGGAGCTTGGCTGCTTCCTTCGATGTCTTCACCCGGGATTGGAACAAGGCGAATTACGTCAAGGACTTCTCGGCCGGCGGCGTGTATGACTACGATGAGGACCCGCTTAACGTCACCACCGGTTGTGGCACCTTTTCCCTGCACCACGCGCCCCGAAGCTATTACACTGTCGCCAGCAACAGCACCATCATTGGACCGGTTGGCCCCCGGTCGGTCTTGGAGTATGGGGCGGATTACTACGAATTCACTATCAATGCCGCGGTCACCCGGTTCAAGATGCTGCTTACCCGGACCGCTGGTGGTTGTGACTGGGCGCTGATGGGCAGCAAGAGCGGTGCCTGGAAGATTATCTACAACAACAGTACCAGCCCCAAAACCTGGGACCTCACCTTCACCGCAGGCACCTATGACAAGATGGGCCTCATCGTGTCGGGACAGAGCTCCGGCGCCACCTATACCTGGAGAGTGGGGCCCTGAGACGCCGACGGATCTCTGAATGACGTCAGGGCCGGTGAGCTGGGATCGCTGCTCTGGCTGTTTGAAATCGCAAACCGCCGGGAAGATCCTGGCGGTTTGCGATCTTCTGTGACATTGGGCGGCGCCGACGTGGCCGGCCCTCCCCTCAGGCTTTGCTTCAGGAATACCCTTGAAATGCATAGCGAACCCGTTCCTCGCAGCTTGGCTGCGGGGTGCCCCAATTCTTTCGCCGATGGGAAGCGTATCTTCTCCCACGGAGCAGGAGAATTCCTGCTGTCACGCAAGGTGGAATTCGCCCACCAGTGGGCCAAGCTTACCTTATTTTACAGGAGTGTTTCCGGACCCCGATGCGGCGGTTCATTCTTGCCTTCTGTCCTATGGCGGGCAGCCTGCTGCTGGCAGCCAGCTTTCTAATGGGTGAGTTTCTCGTGAGTTGCACCGCGCCCAACTCCAGCCAATCCGAGATCTTGCCTCACCGGGCCTTACTGGTCCTGACTCAGGAAAGCTGGGGCTGTCTGAGTGGCCAGGAACTCCTGCAGGAGGTCACCGATCTGGTAGTCCGAGAGGACGGTCAAGCCGCCCGAATGGAGGAGATCAGGAACCCCGAGGATCGCCAGGACCGCCTGGATCTATACCTCTACTTTTCCGCCCAAGCGGGCGGGCTGCCGGGGTATTACCTCTGGCGACTGGGGGTCGCGGATCCCCAGTCGGAGACCCCGGGCTGGCTCCAGGTGGACCAGGCCCGGCTGCGGGCCGACCACAAAGGCCTCACGTTAGAGATCACGGCCAAGGCCCAGGGTCAAGTGCAGGCCGACCTGCTCTATGCCCCCGGCACCGGTCTTTCTACCGCCCTCTTCACCTGCCCGGCGGCCGGCATCTTCGAGGCCTACCCAGCGAGCTTCCTTCCGGCATATGAGGTGAGGATGGAGGCGGTTCCGACCGCTTCCCCCTCCGTAGCGTCCTGGAAGCGATTCAATTTCTCGCCGGGCGAATCCGGCCGTCGAAGAGACGAAGCGGGTGGCCCTTGGCTGCCAACTTCTGGGGGCGCTGGAGCGGGAGCTGAGTGCCTCTAAGAAGTTTGCCTTCCTCTGGGATGGCGCGAGGATTTCCTCCCAGGCCCTGGACCGGATGGCCCGGACCACGGAAGCGGAGTCGGAACGAAAATTCCGGCTAATTCTGAGGCTGCACGACCGGCAGGGAGAGCGCGAAATCGGTCGGGGACCAGGTCCTTTCGTCCCTCAGGTGCGCCAGAGGGTGGCCGTGCGGGACGCGCAGGACAAAGTTACCGGCGGAGAAGTCTGGATCGGCGTCGAATAGGGCCGGGCGACTTAGAAGAGCAAATAGGTTACTCATTGAGAGGTCTTGTCATCTGTTCAAAGTCCCTGGCAATACAAGTAACGTATTTCCTCCGAAAACTGGTCCTTCCCGCCAATGACTGCGTGATTGGAGCGTGGTCCCGCAAGATGCGCCTTGTAGGCGGGGCACAGCCGAGATAAAACCTGTTTCCTTGTCGGGAAGCTCCTGCCTTGCAAGTGGGAGCTTCACGTATCCCTTTCAGCTCCATCCCCACCCTTGTCGAACTTTCTGCGATCATTCGATGTTAGCCTTTACTGCAACACCCACCCAATAGGATCCAGGCTCGCAGGAAGAAACTCATTCCTCCGATCGGCCCATTCCGCACAATGCGGACCACAAAATCATCGGTTCCATCATCCAGGGAACCGAACTCTGGACTGGCATCCAGGGGGGCACCAGAAGAAAAAGCCATAAAAGAGCCAGACCCCATTTTCTTAAGGACACTCCTTCCAGACTTGCCCCGCCCCAATGCCTCGTCAAAAAGCAGTGGATATTTCTCAATGGAAATGCTATATTGAACGGAAGTTCCGTGAGAAGTCTTGCTTCCAGGAGTGAAGACCGATGCGATTGGATAAGTTGACCCTGAAGGCCCAGGAGGCCTTGCAGGAAGCCCAGAGCCTGGCCCAAAAGAGGGGCCATCAGCAGATCGACACCCAGCATGTGTTGCTGGCCCTCATCCAGCAGGTTGACGGGATTGTGAATCCCATCCTCCAGCGGATTGGCGTGAGCCCCCAGCAAGTGGAGGCCCGCCTGGAGAAGGAGATGCAGAAGATCCCTCAGGTCCGTGCCGGCGGGGCTCCCTTGGGCCAGGTCTATATCACCCCCTCCCTGGAGAAGGCCTTCAATGAGGCAGAGGGGGAGGCAGAGCGGCTGAAAGACGAATATGTCAGCACCGAGCATCTCCTCCTGGCCATGGCCGCGGATGGCGATCAAGGCGCCGGAGCCGCCCTGCGCGAGGCGGGGATCAGCAAGGACGACATCTACCGGGTCCTGATGGAGGTGCGAGGGGGCCAGCGGGTCACGGATCAAAGCCCCGAGGAGAAATATCAGGCCCTGCAGCGTTACACCCGCGATTTGACCGATCTGGCCCGCCAGGGGAAATTGGACCCGGTCATTGGCCGGGATGATGAGATCCGGCGGGTTATCCAGGTCCTTTCCCGTCGCACGAAGAACAATCCGGTCCTCATCGGAGAGCCGGGGGTGGGCAAGACTGCCATCGCCGAGGGCCTGGCCCAGCGCATCGCCAATGGCGATGTCCCGGAGACTTTGAAGGACAAACGCGTACTGGCTTTGGATCTGGGCGCCCTCATTGCGGGCACCAAATATCGAGGCGAGTTCGAAGACCGCCTGAAGGCGGTCCTCAAGGAGATCAGTCAGGCGGAGGGAAAAGTGGTCCTCTTCATCGACGAGCTCCACACCCTGGTCGGTGCCGGGGCGGCCGAGGGGGCCATGGATGCCTCCAATATGTTGAAGCCGGCCCTGGCGCGGGGAGAACTGCGGGCGGTGGGGGCCACCACCCTGGATGAATATCGGAAGCGTATCGAAAAGGATGCCGCCCTGGAGCGGCGGTTCCAGCCCATCCTGGTGGAGCAGCCCTCGGTGGAGGATACCATCTCCATCCTGCGGGGCCTCAAGGAGCGCTACGAGGTCCATCATGGGGTGAGGATTCAGGATTCGGCCCTGGTGGCGGCCGCAGTGCTCTCCCATCGGTATATCTCCGACCGTTTCCTGCCCGATAAGGCGATCGACCTGATCGATGAGGCGGCTTCCAAGCTGCGGATCGAGATCGATTCCATGCCCTCCGAGATCGACGAGGTGGAGCGCAAGATGCGGCAGCTGGAGGTGGAGCGACAGGCCTTGAAGAAGGAGAGCGATCCCGCCTCCGCCGAGCGCCTGGGGCGGCTGGAGGGGGAGCTGGCAGAGCTGAAGGAGAAGTCGAGCGCCCTGAAGCAACGCTGGCAAGGGGAAAAGGAGGCCATTCAACGGATCCGCCAGGTCAAGGAGAAGATCGAGCAGGCTAAGGTGGAAGAGCAGGCCGCAGAGCGCGCCGGCGACCTGGGAAAGGTGGCGGAGCTCCGCTACGGCGTCCTCTCCTCCTTGCAGAAGGAGCTGGCCCAGGCGAATGACAAGCTGGCCGCCCTCCAAAAGGAGCAGAAGATGCTCAAGGAGGAGGTGGATGAGGAGGATATTGCGGAGATCGTCTCCAAATGGACCGGGATCCCCGTCTCCAGGATGATGGAGGGGGAGACGGCCAAGCTGATCCGGATGGAGGAGAAGCTCCGTCAGCGGGTGGTGGGGCAGGAGGAGGCGATCGAGGCGGTCGCCAATGCGGTGCGCCGGGCCCGGGCCGGGCTGCAGGACGCCAATCGACCCATCGGCTCCTTCATCTTCATGGGACCCACGGGGGTGGGCAAGACCGAATTGGCACGCGCCCTGGCGGAGTTCCTCTTCGATGATGAGAAAGCGATGATCCGCATCGATATGTCGGAGTACATGGAAAGGCACACCGTCTCCCGTCTCATCGGGGCCCCTCCCGGTTACGTGGGCTATGAGGAAGGGGGCTATCTCACCGAAGCGGTGCGCCGCAAGCCCTACTCGGTCATCCTCTTCGACGAGATCGAGAAGGCCCATCAGGACGTATTCAATTTGCTCCTGCAGATCCTGGACGATGGCCGCCTGACCGATGGGCACGGCCGAACGGTGGATTTCAAGAACACCATCCTCATTATGACCTCCAATGTGGGATCGCAGTGGATCCAGGAATTGGGGGCCAGGGAGGAAGAGGAGATGCGCAAGCGGGTGATGGAGGCCCTGCGGGCCCAGTTCCGCCCCGAGTTCCTCAACCGCATCGACGAGATCGTCATCTTCCATTCCCTGGAACTTGCACAGATCAAGGAGATCGTCGAGATTCAGCTTGCCAACCTGCGCCGTCGGCTCGCGGAGCGGAAGCTGGAGATTTGGCTCACCGATTCCGCCAAAGAATTCCTGGCCCGGGAGGGCTTCGATCCGGTTTACGGAGCACGTCCCTTGAAGCGGGCCATCCAGCGACTGATTCAGGATCCCCTTTCCTTGCAGGTATTGGAGGGCAAATTCAAGGAGGGCGATCTGATCGAGGTGGATCTGGAAGGGAGAGCATTGACCTTCCAGAGCAAAGAGCGCAGGGAAGGATAGGAGGGAGCAGGAAATGCGAGGTTTGTGGGGCAGGGAGGCGGCCTCTACCAGGGCCGTGGTCGTTATCGTTTTGCTGATCGGGATCGGAATCGGTCTGCTGCTGGCGGCGAACCTGCAGCATTTCCCCTTCAGCCCCACCTATTCGGCCCCCAGGGGGCGTGTCCCTTCCGGAGATCTCTCCGGGGCAGGTGAGGCCTTCGTGGAGGTGACCAAGGCGACCAAGCCGGCGGTGGTGAATATCAGCACCACCAAGGTGATCCGGTTTCGGGAGGCACCCCCGAATCCCTTCTTCAATGACCCATTGTTTCGCCGCTTTTTTGGGCCCGATTTCTTTCGGGAATTCGGGGGTCCTCGGGAGCGAAGGGAACAGAGCCTGGGCTCTGGAGTGATCGTCAGCCATGATGGCTATATTGTGACCAACAACCATGTGGTGGAAGGGGCCAACGAAATCAAAGTCCTGGTGGGGGATAACCGGGAATTCACGGGAAAGGTGGTGGCCACCGATCCCCGGACCGACGTGGCGGTAGTGAAGATCTCGGGCCGTGACCTGCCCCTGGTCCCTTGGGGGGATTCGGACCGCCTCCAGGTGGGGGAATGGGTCCTGGCGATCGGCAACCCCTTCGGGCTGAATCAGACGGTTACTGCCGGCATCATCTCCGCGACCGGGAGAGCCAACGTGGGGATCGCGGAATATGAGGATTTCATCCAGACCGATGCGGCCATCAACCCGGGAAACAGCGGGGGAGCCCTGGTCAATGTCAGGGGAGAGTTGATCGGGATCAATACCGCCATCTTTTCCCGGTCCGGCGGGTACATGGGAATCGGATTTGCCATCCCCTCCAATATGGCGCGGCAGGTCATGGAGGCCCTGGTCAAGCAGGGAAAGGTGACCCGGGGATGGCTGGGAGTGCATATGCAGCCCTTAACCCTGGAGTTGGCCAAGAAGTTCGGGCTGAAGGAGCCTCAAGGCCTGCTGGTGGGAGATGTGAGCGAAGGGAGCCCGGCGGCGGCGGCCGGGATCAAACGGGGAGATGTGATCCTGGAGTTTGCCGGAAAGAAGGTGGAGGATCCTGTCCACCTGCGCAATGAGGTGGCCGCCACCGAGCCGGGAAAGCGCGTTCCAGTGAAGATCTGGCGCAATAATAAAGAATTGATCCTTCAGGTTGAGATCGGGGAGTTGCCCAAGGAAGTGGCGATGAGGTCCGCCCCTCGGGAAGAGTCTATCGAGTAGGCGGCCTTCCCTGGCTTTGGGCAGGGGGCGACTTGAGGCAGATCTGAGGCAGGGGGAAGCGAGAGAGGTCAGTCATGAACGAAGGCATCCGAAAGCTGTATTTCGAATTGATGAAGCGCCTGGAAGCCGAGATGGAGGAGGCCTTTGGCAAGATGTGGCGGCGCTATGTCGGCCTTCCCCTGATTGCCAACCATGTGGGAAACCCCTCCCTGGCCTCCACCATTCACTCCTCTCAATACTGGCGCCCGGCGGCAGATGTCTTGGAGACGGAGAAGGAATTCATCATTCGCCTGGAGATCGCGGGTCTCAACCGGGAAACACTGAGACTTCAGCAATCCAGCGACGGGAGGCAACTCTGGCTGCAAGGGGAGAGGAGGGATGCCTCCCGAGATGTTTCGGTCCGACCCTGGTATCATCAGCTGGAGATCTATTTTGGACCCTTCGAGCTGGAGATCGTCCTCCCCCCGCGGACCCTCCTGAATCTGGAAGACGTAGACTCCTCGTATGAAAATGGAATCCTCCTCTTGAGGATTGCCAAGAGGAAAGCAGCGGAAGGGCAGAAGAAGCGAACTCGCTCTGTCGGCATCGAATAGATCGAATAGCGTGAAAATGAGAAAACGAACCCAAATCCATTTTGAGGAATTTCGAAATGAGTCCTGATATCAAGATCCCTTTGCCCGACCCCACGGATGCGGGGAATGATTCGTTGGCGGTCCCGGAAGAGCTTTCAATTCTGCCCTTGCGGGATACGGTCCTATTTCCCCATACGGTACTCCCTCTGGCAGTAGCCAGGGAGGCTTCGGTGCGCCTGGTGGATGAGGCGGTGGGAGGGAACCGCATCATCGGGGTGGTGGCCCAGAAGAATTCAGCCATCGAGGACCCTGAGCCGACCGATCTGTATTTGAATGGTACGGCCTGCGTGATCCACAAGATGCTCAAGTTTCCCGATGGGAGCCTTCGCCTGGTAGTTCAGGGGTTGGACCGCATCCGCGTGCTGGAGTTCCTCCAGCGAAAGCCCTTCTATCGAGCCAGAGTGGAGGTCATCCGCGAGCAGGAGCTGGCCGAGAAGTCCCTCGAGGTCGAGGCACTCTCTCGCAATGCCATGACCACCTTTCAGAGGATTGTGAGCCTTTCGCCCATGCTCTCTGATGAGCTCCAGGCCCTGGTGATGAACATCTCCGAGCCCGGACGGCTGACTGACTTTATCGCCTCCAGCCTCCATTCCCTCTCCGCTGAGGTGAAGCAAGAGATCCTGGAGTCTTTCGATATCAAGGCCCGCCTGGAGAAGCTCAATTCGGCTTTGGCCAAGGAGGTCGAGGTATTGGAGTTGGGCTCCAAGATTCAGTCTCAGATCCAATCGGAGATGGGAAAAAATCAGAAGGAATATTACCTCCGGGAACAGATAAAGGCGATTCAAAAGGAGTTGGGGGAGGCGGACGAGCGGACCGTGGAGATCATCGAGCTTCGGGAGAAGATCGAAGCGGCGGGCATGCCGGAAGAAGCCCACAAGGAGGCGCTGAGAGAGCTGGATCGGCTCTCCAAGATGCCCCCGGCGGCAGCGGAGTACACGGTGTCTCGTACCTATCTGGATTGGTTGATCGCCTTGCCCTGGTCCAAGCAGGACAAACAAGAGATTGACATCCCCGGTGCGAAAGAGGTTTTGGATGCCGACCATTTCGACCTGGAAAAGGTGAAGGACCGCATTCTCGAATATCTGGCGGTGCATAAGATCAAGCCGGATGTGAAAGATCCGATCCTCTGTTTCCTGGGTCCTCCGGGCGTAGGAAAGACCTCCCTGGGGAAGTCGATCGCCCGCGCCCTGGGGCGCAAATTCATTCGGATCTCTCTGGGCGGGATGCGGGACGAAGCGGAGATCCGGGGCCATCGCCGCACCTATATCGGGGCTCTCCCGGGCCAGATCATCCAGGGGATCCGACGGGCGGAGAGGAAGAATCCCGTGTTCATGTTGGATGAGGTGGATAAGATCGGGTCCGATTTCCGAGGGGACCCCGCCTCTGCCTTGCTGGAGGTCCTGGACCCGGAGCAGAACTTCAGCTTCCGCGATCATTACCTGGATGTCCCCTTCGACCTCTCGGATGTCCTTTTCATCGCCACGGCCAACATCATCGATCCGGTCCCTCCTGCCCTCAAGGATCGAATGGAGATCCTGGAGCTGCCCGGGTACACGGAGGAGGAGAAGGTGGTCATCGCGGAGCGCCATCTCTTGCCCAAGCAGGTGGAAGGGCATGGGCTGATCCTGGGAGAAGGCATCCAGTTTCAGACCGAGTCCATCCAGAAGATCATCCGCGAATATACGCGGGAGGCGGGGCTCCGCAACCTGGAGCGGGAGATCGCTTCCATCTGCCGGAAGGTGGCGAGGGGAGTAGCCGAGGGGAAGATGGAGCCGGTGACGATCACGCCCAACCTGGTGGAGGAGTTCTTGGGTGCCCCCAAGTTTCTGTGGGAGGAGATTGCGGAGAGGACCAAATCTCCGGGGGTGGCCATCGGATTGGCCTGGACCCCGGCGGGCGGAGAGATCCTCTTCGTCGAGGCGACCAAGATGAAGGGGGAGAAGTCGTTGCAGCTCACCGGTCAGCTGGGGGATGTGATGAAGGAATCTGCCCAGGCCGCCCTCTCCTGGATTCGGTCTCATGCGAAGGAGTTAGGCATCGATGAGAACTTCTTCCGGGAGTTTGACCTCCATCTGCATGTCCCCGAAGGTGCGATCCCGAAAGATGGCCCCTCGGCGGGTGTTACCATGGTCACTGCCCTGGTCTCCCTGCTCACGGGCCGTCCGGTGAAGGCAGGATTGGCGATGACCGGGGAGATCACCCTGAGCGGCCGCATATTGCCGGTGGGGGGCCTCAAGGAAAAGGTCCTGGCAGCCCGGAGGATGGGAATCAAGGAGATTGTCCTCCCCCGCCCCAACGAGAGAAACCTGCGGGAGGATATTCCCGAGCCGATCTCTCAGGAGCTCACCTTCCACTTGGTCTCCACTGTCGAGGAAGCCTTGGAGATTGCCCTGATTGACGGTGCCCTCCAGCCGGTGGAGCCGAAGGAGATGGTCGTCCTGGAGCCGGAACGTCAGGCGGCAGCAGCTCCCACTGATCGATCTTAGCGATTCTGTATCCAATCTGACGAAAGGAAAACGATGAGCGATCTAAGACCATTGGCCGGATTACGGGTTATCGATCTCTCTCGGGTCCTGGCCGGGCCCTTCGCGGGAATGATCTTGGCCGATCTGGGGGCCGATGTGATCAAGGTGGAGGAGCCGAGCTTCGGAGATGAGTCAAGAGGGTTTCCTCCTCTCAAAGACGGGTTCTCAGCCTATTTCATCAGTATCAACCGCGGAAAGAGATCGGTAACCTTGAACCTGAAGGAGAGGAAGGGCAAGGAGATTCTGAAGGAGCTGGTCGAAAGGGCGGATATCCTGCTGGAGAATTATCGGCCCGGTACCATGAAGCGGCTGGGTCTGGACTACGAGGTCTTGAGGCAGGTCAATCCCCGTCTGATCTATGCGGCCTGCTCCGGCTTCGGTCAGACCGGTCCTTTGGCGAACAATGGGGCCTATGATCTGATCATCCAGGCTATGGGGGGAATGATGAGCATCACCGGGGAGGAGGGTGGGACCCCGACCAAGGTGGGTGCCTCCATCGCCGATCTGACCGCGGCCCTTTACACGGTCATCGGGATCCTCACTGCGCTCCATGCCCGAGAGCGGACCGGCATGGGGCAGCTTGTGGATGTGGCGATGCTGGATTGCCAGATCTGCATCCTGGAAAACGCCATCGCCCGCTACCTGGTGGCCCACGAGATTCCTCGGCCAGTAGGGTCCCGGCATGCCTCTATCACCCCCTTCCAGGCCTTTCCCACCAGGGATTCCTACATCGTCATCTGCATCGGAAACGATCGGCTGTGGGAGCGATTCTGCAAGGGCATCAAGCGGGCCGACCTCCTCAAGGACAAGAGGTTCGAGGACAACAACAAGCGCAGCCGGAACTACGATGATCTTAAGGCGATCCTGGAAGAGATCTTCCGCTCCCGGTCCACGGAGGATTGGATCAAGATCATGGAGAAGGAAGGAATCCCCTGTGGGCCCATCAATACGGTGGATAAGGTCATCGATCTTCCTCAGATCGTGGCCCGAGAGATGATCGCCGAGATCGATCACGGATCTTTAGGAAAGATCAAGATGCCGGCGCTTCCCATCAAGTTGTCGGCCACCCCGGGCATGGTGGACAAGCCAGCCCCTCGTCTGGGAGAGCACACTGAGGAAGTTCTGGTGGGGCTGCTGGGCATGAAGAGGGACGAGGTGGTCGCCCTGAGGCAGAGGAAAGTGGTCTGAAGAGGTTGATCCGCTCCCTTTGTCAGGACCCCTTCTAAAAGAGGGGGTCTTTTTTTTGAGGACATCCTATGGCGATGACAAAAGATGAGGGGGAGGGGCGCTCTCCCCTTTCGGTCCACTCCGGCAGCAAACCACGCCTCATCCTGGTGGGCAATCCCAATGTGGGCAAATCGGTCATCTTCGGTCACCTCACCGGCCGTTATGTGACCGTGTCCAATTACCCCGGAACGACGGTGGAGGTGAGCCGGGGAGAAACCTCGTTGGGGGGCAAGCGGTTCGAGGTCCTCGATACGCCGGGCGTCAATAACCTCATTCCCCTTTCCGAGGAAGAACGGGTGACGCGGGACATCCTCCTGGATGAGGACTGCCAGGTCATCCTTCAGGTGGCGGATGCCAAGAACCTGCGAAGATCCCTCCTCCTTACCCTCCAACTGGCCGAGATGAAGGTTCCCTTCGTGCTGGACCTCAATCTCATGGATGAGGCCCAGGAGCGGGGCATTCAGATCGACATCCAAAGGCTTTCCCAGATCCTGGGCGTCGGGGTGATCCCCTCGGTGGCCACCCAGAAAAAGGGCATGGAGAGGCTCATTCATGGTCTTTCCCACGCCCATCCCTCCTCCTTTCAATTTCAATACAGCCCTATCATCGAGGAGGGGATTCGGAGGATGGAGCCTCACCTGCCAAAGAGTCGCCTCTCCAGGAGATCCCTGTCCCTCATGGCCTTGGCGGGTGATCTGAGCCTGATGAAATGGCTGCGGGGTCACTCCTCTCCCGAGTCGGCGGCCCGGGTGCTGGAGATTCGGGAGGAAATCGCTGGCCGCTACAGCCAGCCATTAGGCTATGTGATCGACCGGGAGAGGCTCCAGGAGACGGGAAGGCTCCTGACTCAAGTGATGGCCTCCAGAAGGGGGGAGAGCCGGGCCTTCTCCGCCCTCCTGGAAAGGTATTCCGTGCATTCCATAGGCGGAATCCCCTTCCTCCTGCTCATCCTATTATTTGCCTATGGATTCGTAGGGTTTTTGGGAGCCCAGGTATTGGTGGGCTTTTTAGAGGAGGTGGTCTTTGGCCGCTTCCTCAATCCCTGGGTCCTTCGCCTCACTTCCCTCCTTCCCTGGCCGATCCTGCGAGATTTCCTGGTGGGTCCCTACGGGCTTTTCACCATGGCCTTGAACTACGCGGTGGCCATCGTCCTGCCCATAGTGGGGACCTTCTTCGTCTTCTTTGGCCTCCTCGAGGACTCCGGCTATCTCCCTCGCCTGGCAGTCATGGTCAATCGGATGATGCGAATCATGGGCCTCAGCGGAAAGGCGGTCCTTCCCTTGGTGTTAGGTCTGGGGTGCGACACCATGGCCACCCTGACCACCCGCATCCTGGAGACCGAGAAAGATCGGATCCTGACCACCCTCCTCCTTTCCTTGGCGATCCCCTGTTCAGCCCAGTTGGGCGTGATTTTAGGTATGCTGGGAAGCCTCTCCTTCTATGCGACCCTGATCTGGGCCGGAACCATCGTGGGAGTGATGATCCTGGTCGGGTATCTGGCCTCCAAGATCATCCCGGGGGCGAGCTCGGATTTCATCATGGACCTTCCTCCCCTGCGGATCCCTCAGCTTTCCAATATCCTCATCAAGACTGCGGCTCGCATCGAGTGGTATCTGAAGGAGGCAGTCCCCCTCTTCATCGTGGGGACCTCATTTCTCTTCGTTTTGGACAAGCTGGGCTTCCTTCGCCTGATCGAGATCTGGGCCTCCCCTCTGGTGGTATGGGGCCTGGGCCTTCCGGCCAGGGCGACGGAGGCCTTCATCATCGGCTTTCTCCGCCGTGACTACGGGGCAGCCGGGCTCTACATGCTGGCCAGGACCGGACAGATGGACCCTATCCAGATCCTGGTAAGCCTGGTGACCATGACCCTTTTTGTTCCCTGCATTGCCCAGTTCCTGGTGTCGATCAAGGAACGGGGATGGAAGGCGACGGCCCTCATGATTTCGTTCATATTCCCCTTTGCCTTCCTGGTGGGAGCGATCCTCAACTTCCTGCTCCGCCGCCTGGGAGTTTCCTTGTGAGATGCCCCCTCTGCGGTTTTCGGTTTGAGAAGGAGGCTGCGGCCTGTCCCTCCTGCCCCCTCCACCGGCAATGCAAGCTGATTCGGTGCCCCAATTGCTCCTATTGCCAGGTGGAGGAGTCGCGCCTGGCCGATCTTTTGAGAAGGCTCCTGAAAGGCGCGGAAGGGGAGGGGAGGAGGGTCAATGACAAGAGAGATGACGATCAGGAAACGGCACCAGGGAAGGGGTAGAGGAGCCCGGGCGATCCTTCTCTGGGTTGCTGCGTCATGGGTGTGGATGGGTGCGGCATTCCCATGTCCGGCAGAGACCGGGCCTGGCCAGGATCCGGTGACGGCAGGGCTGGAAGCCAGCCTATCCAGGCTTCGGGATCAGTTCTCCCTGCGCCCGGATGAGCCGGCGGTGATCGTGGATGTCTCCGAGCAGAAGCTCTACCTGATCAAGGAGCGGAAAGTGCTCAGATCCTATCCGGTCTCCACCTCCCGATACGGCACCGGGAGCCAAAAGGATAGCAACAAGACGCCCCTGGGAGTTCACAGGATTAAAGAGAAGATCGGCAAGGATGCCCCATTGGGAGCCCTCTTTCGGAGCAGGAAGAGGACGGGCCAGATCGCCCCGATCTACCGGGATCGCACCCCCATGAAAGAGGACCTGATCACCACCCGAATCCTCTGGCTCGACGGGCAGGAGGAAGGAGTGAATAAGGGGCCCGGCGTGGATTCCCACGAGCGGTACATATATATCCACGGAACGCCGGAGGAGGGCTTTATTGGAACCCCTCGATCCCACGGCTGCATCCGAATGAGGAATAGGGACGTCATCGAGCTCTTCGGGGAGGTATCTGAAGGAAGGCTGGTGGAAATCCAGGAGTGATGGAAAGAAAAGCAAAACTCGTTGACAAAGCGGAGAGGGTGGAATAGAAGAATCCCGGCCCCAATGAAATGAAAGGAAGCATCGACTTTTTTTCGCCAATGTAGCCCGCTGGCTCGACTTGGCCGTTCCTTCTTTTGACCGAAGCAGACAGAGGCCTCTGTGGGATCTATTTTCCGTTGCGGCAGATCAGTCCTCCGGGGGGAAGTTCAAATCCCGGCATCCAAATCCCATACCATCCGGGCGGTTGCCATCGGCAGTTTGGCCGTTGGCGAGAGCCGGATCCTGAATCCCCTGGACTCCCATGACACGGAGGCGGCGGTCCGGGTCTATCGGGGCCTGGGTGCAGGGATTGAAGCTGGCCCTGAGGCCTGGTCGATCCGCGGGACGGGAGGGGAATTGCAGGTGCCGGCCGATGTCCTGGATGTCGCCAATTCTGGCACCACCCTGATGTTCACCCTGGGCTCCTGCGGTCTTCTCAAGGAAGGGGCGGCCGTCCTCACCGGGGATGCCCAGACCCGTCGCCGACCCGCAGATCCACTGATCGCCTCCCTCAACGACCTGGGCGCCCACGCCTTTTCCGCCCGGGCCAATGGAAGGGCCCCCTTTGTGGTAAGGGGCCGGCTGAGCGGAGGAGTCACCTCCATCGAAGCCCACTCCAGCCAATACCTGTCCAGCCTGCTGCTCAACGTCCCCCTGGGCGATGGAGAGACCCTCATTCAGGTGCGCTTGCTCAATGAGCAACCCTATGTCTGGATGACCCTGGATTGGATGAGGCGCCAGGGAATTCAATTCGAGCAGGATGACCTCCGCGAGTTTCGGATCCCCGGCAGCCAGGCGTATTGGCCCTTTGTGGGCAAGATCGCGGGGGACTTCTCCTCCGCCACCTTCTTTCTGGCGGCCGGGGCGCTGGAGGGCAATGAGATTACCTGCTGCGGCCTGGATATCAAGGATCCTCAGGGCGATAAGGCGGTGATCGATTACCTGCGGCAGATGGGCGCCCAGGTCCAGGTGCAAGGCGATCGGGTCCGGGTCCGGGCGAAGGAGCTTCGGGGGGCCGATCTCGATCTGAACCATACCCCGGATGCCCTCCCCATGATGGCAGTCCTGGGGTGTTTTGCGAGGGGGACCACCCGTCTTTTCAATGTCCCCCAGGCCCGGATCAAGGAGACGGACCGGATAGCGGTGATGGCGACCGAACTGAGGAAAATGGGGGCCCGGATCGAGGAAATGGCGGACGGGCTGATCATCCAGGAGAGTCCGATGAAGGGCGCGAGAGTACACGGCCACGGAGATCACCGGGTGGTGATGGCTCTCGCCGTAGGCGGCCTGGGGGTCCCAGGGGAAACAGAGATCGACACGGCAGAGGCCGCGTGTGTTACCTTTCCCCAATTTGCCGAATACATGGCCAGGGTGGGGGGAAATCTCACGGTGACTGAGGATGACGGGAGAAGGTATGAATCAACAGGAGGCTCACCATGTTAGGTTGTGACATCGGAACCCTCTTCAAGGTGGCAGTGGCGGGGGGGTCCTACCAGGAGGGCATGACCATCCATGTTCAAGGGGTTCCGCCAGGACTTCTGGTCACGGAGGAGGAGATTTATGGAGACCTGCTCCTTCGAAAACCGGGACAGGACGAGCTCACCTCGCCCCGAAAAGAGCCGGACATTCCAATTATCTACAGCGGGATCAATGCGGCGAATACCATGGAGGGTGTAGAGAACCAGGGGCTCACCAACGGGACCCCCTTCGTCATCCTGATCCCCAACCTGGATCGGCAACCCATCCACATCGAGCAATATCGGAGGACCAACCGAACTCCCCGACCGGGCCATGCCTCCTATGCCTCGTTTCAGAAGTACGGGGTCTATGACGATGCGATCGGGGCGGGCATTTTCAGCGGACGCTACACCTGCACCATCGTAGCGGCCGGCGTCTTGGCCAAGAGAGTATTGAAGGAACACGGGATCGAGATCGTCTCCTATATCAAGGAGGCCGCCGGCATCAGGGCAAAGGATATGCCCCTGGATGCGATCCAGGAAAAGGTGGCCGCCTACCGGAAAGTCCGCAAAGACCACGATCCGGTCTATGCCGCGATCTATGGATCGGGAAGGATCACTCCCGAGATGTCCTTTCTGGAAAAGATGGTCGTCCTCTCCCAATTTGAAGAGATCATGGCAAAGACCCCGGTGAAGGCCCTGGACGAGCCAAGGGTGAAGGAGGAGTATCAGATCCACCCCAAGCTGAACTGCCCGGATCTGGCGGCAGCGGAGGAGATGTATCGAAGGATCATCGCCATCAAGGAGGAGGGGGATTCGAGCGGCGGCCTGGTGGAGGTGGTAGCCACCGGACTTCCGGCAGGCATGGGCGAGCCGGTCTTCCGCAAGCTGGACGGGGAGCTGGGAAGGATGCTCAGCATCGCGGCGGTGAAGGCGGTGGAGATTGGAGCCGGGATGGCAGTCAAGGATATGACCGGATCTGGATGCAACGATGAGATGTTCGTCCGGGAAGGAAAGGTAGTATTCGGGTCCAACCATGCGGGAGGGGTCGCCGGGGGCCTGACCACCGGGCAGGATCTGGTGGTCCGCCTGGCCGTCAAGCCGACCCCCACCATCGGTAAGGATCAGCATACCATCGACAAGGTCACCCTGGAGAATCAGGCCCTGAGCGCGGTGACCCGCCGAGATCCCACGATCGTCCCCCGGGTGTGGCCGGTGGCGGAGGCCTTCGTTGCCATGATCCTCCTGGACCATTACCTGCAGCATTTGGCGTATCAAGGACTCTGGAGGAAATAGGGCCTCCAGTTTCGCTTGCCAATCCATCCTCTCGATAAGGAGCAGCCATGGGAGAACTCAAATTCAGCGACAACTATAACGACCTATCTGATCAATCAGGCGTGAATGCGGGTTTTCAGTTCGAGTTTTTCTGCGAGCGCTGCAGCGATACCTGGAGGGCCGAGTTTGTGCCTTACCGGAGTGGGCAGGCATCGGGCTGGGTCGGCAAGGCAGCGGGTCTCTTCGGCGGCGTCCTGGGCGGCGCGGGGCAGGCACTGGAAGGATTGGCCGAATCCGGATGGGGCAAGGCCAGGGATGGAGCCTTCAAGGCCGCCATCGAGCAGGCCAAGAGTCACTTCCACCGCTGCGCCCGTTGTTATCAGTATGTCTGCGACACCTGCTGGAACAATGGCAAAGGGCTGTGCCTGAACTGCGCGCCCGATGCCGAGGTGGAGATCGAGGCTGCCCGCGCCTCAGGGGAGGTGTATGCCGCCGGCGAGAAGGCGGCCTTGGAGGGCATCCAGCGCGGAAAACAGATGGATGTGAAGGGTGAGCGGCAACTGGTCTGCCCAGCCTGCGGGGCGGAGACCCATGGGGCCAAGTTCTGCCCCAATTGCGGTGGCAAGCTGGCGGGCAAAGCCAAGTGTCCCGCCTGCTCGGCCGAGATCTCCCCTGGGGTCAAGTTCTGCCCGGAGTGCGGCAAGAAGATCGGGGAATGAAGATGAATCAGGCACGAGGCTTTTTGTTATTGAGCACAGAGCGAGGGAAGCCAATGAGGGGAGCAAGAGAATCATGAGCGAACTGAAGAGGACCCCCCTGAACTCCTGGCACCAGGATCGTGGGGCGCAGATGGTCGAGTTTGCCGGATGGCATATGCCCGTCGCCTATCCGCGAGGAATCCTGGAAGAGCATCTGACCACCAGGAGATATGGAGGCCTTTTCGATATCTCCCACATGGGCCGCTTTTGGATCCACGGCAAGGACGCCATCCCCTTCATGCAGAGGCTCTTAACCAATCATGCCCAGGCCCTCGATCCCGGCATGGCCCAATACACCCTGATTCCCACCGAGACGGGCGGGGCGATCGACGATGCCTATCTCTATCGGATAGATGATGGGGCCACCCCTGGGGAAGAGCGATACCTTCTGGTGGTGAATGCCGCCAACCGGGAAAAAGATTGGGCTTGGCTTTCGGAGCACCGGAAGGGATATCGTGACCTGGTCATGGAGGATAAGACCGAGGAGATCGCCATGCTTGCCCTCCAGGGCCCCCACTCCAAGGCGGTCCTGGAGAAGATCCTCGGGGAGAGCGAGGAAACGCTGCCCGACCCCTCGAGGAATCGGCTGAAGGCTTGCCAGATCGAAGGGACCTCGGTAATCATCTCTCGCACCGGCTATACGGGGGAGCCTCTCTGCTTCGAGCTTTTCCTGCCGCAAGAGCAGGTGGGGATGATCTGGGAGAAGATCCTGGCCCTGGGCCAGGATGAGGGGATCGTCCCCGTGGGATTGGGGGCCAGGGACACCCTGAGGCTGGAGGCGGCCCTTCCCCTCTACGGCCATGAATTGGGCCTGGACCCGGAGGGAAAGGAGATCCCCATCCATGCGGTCCACTCCTGCGGACTGGCGGTGAGCTTCTCTCCCCTGAAAGGGGATTACATCGGAAGGGAGGCCTTGAAGGCCCAGTCCGAGGAGCTGCAATCGAGGATCCATGGAGGTGCCCTCCCCCCCAAGGAGGCAAGGGTCCTCCCCCGGAAGATCCAACCCCTCGCCGTGGTCGGCCCGGGAGTGGCCAGGCAGGGGGCCGAGGTCTACTGGGAAGGAGCGCGGGTAGGGCATGTGACAAGCGGAACCATGGTTCCCTATTGGAAATTCACCCGGGAGGGCATCTTGTCTCGGCCTTCCGAGGATAAGGGGATGCGGGCGATCGCCCTGGCCTACGTGGATGCAGGCCTGAAGCCCGGCCAGAGGGTGGAGATTCGCCAGAGGGGGAAATCCCTGCCGGGGATCCTGGTCAAGAGGCATATTTCCGTGGATGCCCCACCCTACGCCCATCCCTTCCTGGTGGAGGCGGAGGAGGACAAGAAGGGGAAGTCCCCTTTTCCGGGGCCCGGATCCGCTGAGGCCGCCAATCTGGAGGAGTCTGCGGGGAGGTTCCTGAACACGGTCGTTCGCAATACCCAATGGAGGCAAGAGGAGACGATCAACCTCATTCCCTCCGAGCAGACCGCTTCTCCTGCGGTCAGATGGCTTACCATCTCGGATTCCTCGGGTCGATATGCCGAGCACCGGGGCCTCAAGGCCCTGGGAGGACAGGAGGTCTTCTACTATCAAGGGACGAAGCTGGTCGAAGAGGTGGAGGCGCTGGCCGCCCTGGAGCTTCGCCAATTCCTGGGGTGCTCGGAGGTGGAATTGCGGGTGATCAGCGGCCAGATGGCCAATACGGTGGCCTTCGGCGGGCTGATGGATCATCTGAACCGGACGAACCGGAGGGGAGAGCCCCGCCGGATCCGCATGGTGATGAACAACCACCTGGGGAGGGGAGGCCATCTCAGCGCTCAATACATGGGGGCACTGAGGGATTTCGTGGCCCATGATCCGCGGACGGAGAGGCCAGCGGTGATCCCATTCCCGGTGCGGAAAGAGAATCCCTATCAGATCGATCTGTCGAGGGCCGCGGAGCTGCTGGAGCTCCACAGGCCGGAATTGATCATCCTGGGAAAGAGCATGGTGCTTCACAAAGAGCCCGTCCGGGAGATCTCCCAGATGGTGTCCCAGATGAGGCCCAGGCCGATCATCCTCTATGACATGGCCCATGTGCTGGGATTGGTTGGACCCCATTTCCAGGAGCCCTTCGCCGAGGGGGTCGATCTGGTCACCGGCTCTACCCACAAGACCTTTTTTGGGCCCCAGCGGGGCCTCATTGCCAGCAATATGGGCGAGGGAACAGAGGATGCGGAGCTATGGAAGGCGATCATTCGCCGGGCCTTCCCGGGAAGCCTCAGCAACCATCATTTGGGGACCCTGGTCGGCCTCCTGCTGGCTGCCTATGAGATGAACGCCTTCCGATCCGAGTATCAGAAGGCCGTCCTTTCCAACGCCAAAGCCTTTGCCTTGGCCCTGAAGGATCGGGGATTGGCGGTGGAAGGGGATCCCGGGATCGGATTCACCGAGACCCATCAGGTGATCCTGCGGGTGGGATATGCGAGGGGGCCGGAGATGGCCTATCGCCTGGAGGAGAACAACATCATCGTCAACTATCAGGCCGCTCCGGATGATGAGGGCTTCACCGCTGCCAGCTGTCTGAGGATGGGGGTCCAGGAGATGACCCGTTTCGGGATGGCCGAAGATGACTTCTCGGAGCTGGCCGACTACATGAGCCAGGTGATCCTTCACCATCGGCCCATGGCCCGGGAGGTCTCCGCATTCCGAAAGAGGTTCACCAAAATGCGGTACTGTCTCCCCGAGGGCCAGATCGAGCCCTGGATGGAGAAATGGACGGAGTGGATTCGAGGGCGCTAATCGATATGCATCATTGCTTTTCCCCAAGGAGAAAGGAGATAGGGAAATGAAGGGCATCCGGGTTTTGCTCATGCTTTTGTTCCTGCTGGCCCCAGTCATTGCCCATTCGCAGGCTGCTGGAGATCCTCCCGATCTGGGCTACCAGGTGGTGCCCGACTTTCTGAGGCTTCCGCCCGGCGCCAACTTTGGCGAGGTCACCGCGGTGGAGCTGAACTCCAAAGGCCATATCATCGTCTTCAATCGGGGCCCTCGCCAGATCATGGAATTTGCTGGCAATGGGGATTTCATCCGCTCCCTGGGAGAGGGATTGTTCTCTATGGCCCATGGTCTGCGGGTCGATGAGGAAGACAATCTGTGGACTACCGATGTGGAGGCCCATCTGGTCCTGAAGTTGAGCCCGGAGGGAAGGGTGCTCATGGTGCTGGGGCGGAAGGGAATCGCGGGAGAGAAAGACTCCGTTTCCTCCACGGTGCTCTTCAACAAGCCCGCGGATGTCGCCATCGGTCCCTCGGGAGATATCTTCGTGGCCGATGGCTACGGAAACTCCCGGGTGGTGAAGCTGGACAAAGACGGAAATCTCATCAAGACCTGGGGGAAGAAGGGAACGGGCCCCGGGGAGTTCAACCTTCCCCATACCGTGGCCGTCGATGCCCAGGGGCGGGTCTATGTGGGCGACCGGGAGAATCGGCGGATGCAGATCTTCGATTCCGATGGAAACTTCATCCAGGAGTGGACCCATGTGGGCTCCCCCTGGTGGATTCACATCACCCCTCATCAATCCATTTACATGGTGGACGGCTATGCCAGCCGGGTATTGAAGCTGGATCGGGATGGCAACATCCTGGGGGCCTTCGGGGTCCCGGGAAAGGCGCCGGGCCAATTCTGCCTGGTCCATGGGATCGCGGTGGGACCCAACCGTGAGATCTACACCGCCGAGATCGCGAACTGGCGCGTGCAAAAATTCATCAAGAAATAAGCCAAGGAGGAATGAAAAATGGCGAAGCGACATCCCCTCAAGATCACCGTATTGAAGAAGCTGAGCGCACAAGAAGTTTACGGCCATCCCCTCCCGGAGGTGGACGAGAGCATGGCCGCCTACTGCGATCGGCTGGAGGTGGGGCAGGAGTTCATGGTGGACGAGACCGGGGCCATGCCGGCCGGCTTTTGCACCTGGGCCTGGCACGACATCTATCCGGAGGTGACGGCCTTACGCTTCGGCGGGGACTTCCCCTGGATCAAGAAGGAGGGGATGATCTACTCCTGCTGCACCGACGGCGTCCGTCCCGTGTTCTTCAAGATCGAGCGGATCGGATAGAATCAGATGGTGTCTCTTCTATTTCCGCGGTGAGGATCCAGTTCCAATGTAAAGATCCGCAATTGCCTGGAGCTGACTGCTGGTATGGGTTTCCAAGAGCCTAATCGGCTGAAAGCCGACGGAAACGGACACCTCCGCGGCCGTTTTTCGTTATACTACTTGACACGATCGTGCTTTGAGGACTATAAGTTCGGCTATCATGGAGCGCACGGAATAGAAAGCGGAATACGGAATCGTCTCATGATCTGATGAAGCCCTCCAGAGGAGTCTCTTCCGACCGTCTTGGTCGATCCATGAGACTCCGCTGGGAAATGGGGTTAGGGAATGGTGAAGACAATCGAAGAAGTCCTGCCTGTGCTTGTCAGGACTGATGAAGCCCTCTGGGAAGGTATACGCCTGGAGGGCTTTTTGTTTCGAGGAGATAGATAAACTACCCATCCTGTGAGTTCGAGAATCGGAAGGGTGCGAAATTCTGCGGCGAGTGTAAAACCCAATCGCATGCAGTCTGTCCTAAATGTGAGACATCGTATCCACCGGACAGGAATTTCTGCAACCAACAGTCACTTTAGCGAAATGAGGTGTGAGATGTCTGAGGAGCAAGGGACCTGGGGAGATCCGACACCAGTTGGCCTGTTCGCAGGTGGGGCGGGCACGACCGCTGTCTGAGCGTTGATGACCGGCAGGATCGGCATGCAGGACATGCATATTTTCATGTTGGCGCTCCTCAACCTGCAACCCTTTCAGCAGCAGGGTGTTGGGGCCTGGCGTGCCGTAGGGCAGACTGCCGGATGGTTAATTGGTTTAGCCGGCCTGGTCATGGTCTACCTGGGCATGGCTATTTCCCTGCTCTATGGGCTGGGTAGAAAGGTCCTTCCCATCCCTGGTCCTCTGGGTGGAGGTGTTTCCGCCCCCGGACATTCAGAGAGGCAGTAATAGGCTGATGGTTTCCAATTGGCTGTGGATCAAGCCTCTTGCTGGGAGGTGTCTCCAATGAAGTGCCCCAAATGTGGGTTTGAAAACCCAGACCCCATGAAGTTTTGCGGGGAATGTGGCGCGAAGCTGGAGAGGATTTGCCCCAGGTGCAGCCTCTCCAACCCGCCGGAATTCAAGTTCTGTGGTGGATGCGGGAGCAAGTTTGTTGAGCCAGGACCTACCTCTCTCGACCCCTCACCTCCCGCCTCCTACACCCCCAAGCACCTGGCCGATGAGATCCTCACCTCCAAGCTCGTGCCTTGGAAGGGGAGCGCAAGCTGGTCACCGTCCTCTTCGCCGATGTGGCCTCCTACACCGCCCTCTCCGAGAAGCTGGACCCGGAAGAGGTCCATCAGATCCTGGATGGGTGCTTCCAGATTCTCATGGATGAGATCCATGCGCTACGAGGGCACCATCAACCAGTTCACCGGGGACGGGGTGATGGCCCTCTTTGGGGCCCCCCTGGCCCATGAGGACCATGCCCAGAGAGCCTGCCATGCGGCCCTGGCCATCCAGAAAGCTATGGCGGACTACGGGGAGAAGTTGAAGAGCAATATGCAGCTGACTTCCGCATGCGCATCGGCCTCAACTCCGGTCCGGTGGTGGTGGGCAAGATCGGCGACGACCTCCGCATGGACTATACAGCGATCGGCGACACTACCAACCTGGCCTCCCGGATGCAGAGCCTGGCCTCCCCCGGCACCATCTTGGTCTCTCCAGCATACCCATACAGCTGGTCGAGGACTTCTTCGAATTTCAACCTCTCGGCAAAGTCGAGGTCAAGGGCAAAGAAGAGCCCCAGGAGGCCTATCAGCTCCTCCGACCCAGTCCAGGTGGAGACCCGCATCGCCGCTTCCGTCTCCCGCGGCCTCACCCGCTTCATGAAAAACTAACCCTGGATACCCCGTGCGGGAGCACGGGAGGAAAGGGTTTAACTAGTTGAAGAATGTGAGGTATAATCTGGCGGCATGAGCCTAAAACGAATGAGCCATGTGGTTTACGATACGCGTATGATTTGGTCTGGGCATCCGAAATACCGCAAGTGGATCCTCCGGATGGAGATATTCGAGATGCGGTGAAGGAGTTGTTTAAGGAGATCTTGGAGGTCAGAGACTGTGAAGTGGTGGAAATGGAAATAGCTAAAGATCATGTGCACATATTCGCGAGCATCCCTCCAAGATATTCGATCGGGGAGACGGTGAGGGTCCTCAAGAGCGGTAAGCGCGAAAGAGATTTTTTAGACGATATCCCGAGGTTAAGAAGAAACTCTGGGGTAGGAGAATTCTGGAAGACGGATATTTGTCCGAACCGTAGGGAGATAGGGTCAACGGGTGAGACGATAAAGAGATATATAGAGTATCATCGACATGAGGAAAAGACATCTAAGCAATTAGATTTTGATTTTTGATGCCCCGTGCGGAGACGGGGTTCTTCACGGTCGGGAGAAGGAGATCCAGACTCTCCTCGACGCCTACTCCAAAGTCCAGTCCGGCTCCGGCCAGGTGGTAGGCATCGTAGGCGAGGCCGGCGTAGGAAAATTCCGTCTGCTCCTCGAATTCCGTCAATCCCCCTCCCCCGGAGAGCCTCTGATCCTGGAAGGCCGGTGCCTCCACTACGGGGGCTCCATGGTCTACTTTGCCTTTCCTGGACGTCCTGCGGTCTTACTTCGACATCCAAGAAGGGGACCGGGAGATGCTGATCAAAGGAAGTTCTCGGAGAAAGTCTCCGCCCTCGACCCTCCCTCCGGAGCCTGCTTCCTCCCTTCCAGGAGCTCCTTTCCCTGAAAGTAGAGGATGAGGCCTTCCTCCATCTGGAGCCCCGCCAGAAGAAGGAACGGACTTTCGAGGGCCTCCGGGACCTCTTCTGCGCGAGAGCCAAGAGCCGACCCCTTCTTCTGGTCCTGGAGGACCTGCACTGGATCGACAAGACCTCGGAGGAATTCCTCGGTTATCTCATCGACTGGCTGGCCAACGAGCCGATTCTCCTCCTTCTCCTCTACCGCCCCGAATATACTCACCCCTGGGGGAGCAAGTCCTATTACAGCAAGATCGGGCTGGATCAGCTCCCGCTCCGGAGCAGCGCGGAGTTGGTCCAGGCTCTCCTCGAAGGGGAAGTGGCCTCGGACCTTTCCCGGCTCATCTTAGACCGAGCAGCTGGCAATCCCCTTTTCCTGGAGGAGCTGACCCATTCCCTCTTAGAGAACGGCTCCATCCGGAAGAAGGACCACCAGTATATCCTCGCCCCTTCTCCCATCTCCTTCTTCCTCCTTCTTTCTTCCCTTCCTCCTTCCTCTTCCCCCCCCTCCCTCCCTCTCTTCTCCCCTCTCTCTCTTCCTCCCCTGCCCTTATTCTTTCCTACTCTCCTCCCTACTCCCTCTCCCCCCCTCCCTCGAGTATGGAAGCTCCCTCACGCTTGAAGGCGAGGGCCTCACAGGGATTACCTGCATTCAGTTTGATCCTGAATTCATCAGGGAACCCTCTCTGGCGGATTGCAAGTGATACAACCAGTCCTCCCTCATGTCGAGATTTCTGGGAATTCGATTGACAAGCAAGGATGGTTTTGGGATAAACAACTTGTCAGTCGGTCCGCCAACAGAGAGTAAGGCGATAGAATCTCCATGAGTCCAACCATCCTCCGCAAGAGAGGGTTCCAATTCCTCTTCTTCTCGAGAGAAGAGCCCAGAATGCATGTCCATGTCCAATCATCCAAAGGGGAGGCCAAGTACTGGCTTCAGCCGGAATTAACCCTGGCCAAGAACACTGGCTTCTCATCAAAAGACCTGCAGACGATTGTGTCGATCATAAAGGAGCATGAGGATGAAATCCGCAGCGCTTGGTACAAGCATTTCACGAGTTGAGGTAACGAATATCTCCAAGCACGGCTTCTGGTTGCTGGTCGGAGACGAAGAGCTTTTTCTGCCCTTCAAGGAATTCCCGTGGTTCGAAAACGCAGCCCTCCAATCCATTCTCAAGGTGGAACTGCGTGGTACCGAGCATCTCCACTGGCCAGGCCTCGATGTAGACCTGACTCTTGACTCGATCCGACATCCCAAGAAGTACCCCCTCATTTCCAAGGGAAGCGCCTAACCTTGGGCGCAGGAGAGATGCGCCCAAGGCCCCCGTCCGTTAACTCCATTAGACCCCCATGCAAGAGAGGGATATGAGTTGATTTGATTTAACAAGGGCGATCCGTCGTTCTAGCAGGTGCCTCGGATGAAATGCGGAAAGTGCGGGTTTGAAAATCCAGACCAGATGGGATTTTGCGTCGAGTGCGGCGTAAGACTGAAGATCCTGTGCCCAGAATGCAACTTCTCGAACTCACCACAATTCAAGTTCTGCGGCAAGTGCGGGCATAATCTCGCCCAGCCCTCCCCTCCTCCTCTCGACACCTCCACCCCGCCTCCTACACCCCCAAACACTTAGCTGAGCAGATCCTCACCTCCCGGAGTGCCTTGGAAGGGGAGCGCAAGCTGGTCACCGTCCTCTTCGCCGATGTGGCCAACTTCACCGCCCTCTCCGAGAAGCTGGACCCGGAGGAGGTCCACCAGATCATGGATGGGTGCTTCCAGATCCTGATGGATGAGATCCATGCCTACGAGGGCACCATCAACCAGTTCACTGGCGATGGGGTGATGGCCCTCTTCGGCGCCCCCCTGGCCCATGAGGACCATGCCCAGAGAGCCTGCCATGCGGCCCTGGCCATCCAGAAAGCCATCCAGGACTACAGCGAGAAGATCCAGAGGGAATATCGGCTTCCCTTCCAGCTCCGCATCGGCCTCAACTCCGGCCCGGTGGTGGTGGGCAAGATCGGCGATGACCTCCGCATGGACTACACCGCCATCGGGGACACCACCAACCTGGCCTCCCGGATGCAGAGCCTGGCCCAGCCCGGCACCATCCTGGTCTCCTCCACACCCATCGGCTCGCCCAGGACTTCTTTGAGTTTCAACCCTCTGGGCAAGATCGAGGTCAAGGGCAAGGAGGAGCCCCAGGAGGCCTATCAGCTGCTCTCGGCCCACCGACGTGGAGACCCGGATCGAGGCGTCCGTGTCCAGGGGCCTCACCCGATTCATGGGCCGGCAAGAACTCCATGGCCGCCCTCATGGAGGCCTGCGAGAAGGTCCACTCCGGCTCCGGCCAGGTGGTGGGCATCGTGGGCGAGGCCGGGAGTGGGCAAGTCCCGCCTCCTCCTGGAATTCCGCAACCGCCTTCCCCAGGAGCATCCACCTACCTGGAGGGACGCTGCCTCCAATACGGAGGCTCCATGCCTGTACCTGCCCATCCTGGACATCCTGCGCTCCTATTTCGACCTCCGGGAGGGGGACCGGGAGGTCCTCCTGCAGCGGAAGCTGAAGGAGAAGCTCATCCTCCCTGGATGAGAAGCTTTAGAGCTCCCTTCCCCGCTTCCAGGATCTGCTCTCCCTCAAGGTGGAGGACGAGGCCTACCTCAAGCTGGAGCCCAAACAAAGCGGGAGCGGACCTTCGAGGCCCTCCGGGACCTCTTCCTCCGGGAGAGCCAGAACAGCCCCTGATCCTGGCCATCGAGGACCTCCACTGGATCGACCGCACCTCCCAGGAGTTCTTGGACTACCTCATCGGCTGGCTGGCCAACGCCCGATCCTCCTCCTTCTCCTCTACCGCCCCGAGTATGCCCACCCCTGGGGGAGCAAGTCCTACTACAACCGCATCGGCCTGGATCAGCTCAACCTCTCCTCCAGCGCCGAGCTGGTCGCTGCCCTGCTCGAAGGAGGAGAGGTAGCCCCGGAACTGAAAGACCTCATCCTCAATCGGGCCGCCGGAAATCCCCTCTTCATGGAGGAGTTCACCCATACCCTCCTGGAGAACGGGACCATCCGAAAGAAGGACCACACCTTCACCCTCACCAGATCCCCCTCCGAGATCCAGGTCCCCGATACCATCCAGGGGATCATCTCCGCCCGCATGGACCGCTTGGAGGAGAACCTGAAACGCACCATGCAGGTGGCCTCGGTCATCGGCCGGGACTTCGCCTTCCGCATCCTCCAAATGATCACCGGCATGCGGGAGGAGCTGAAATCCCACCTCCTCAACCTCCAGGGCTTGGAGTTCATCTACGAGAAACGGCTCTTCCCGGAGTTGGAGTACATCTTCAAGCATGCCCTGACCCAGGAGGTGGCCTACAACAGCCTGCTCCTCAAGCGGCGTAAGGAGATCCACGAGAGGATCGGCCAGGCCATCGAGGAGATCTATGCGGAACGCATCGAGGAGTTCTATGAGATGCTGGCGTATCACTACGCCCAAGCGCGAAAATTTCCCCAAGGCCTGCCACTACCTGAAGCTGTCGGGTCAGAAGTCAATGAGCAACTATGCGCCCTGGGAGGCCTTCGGCTTCTACCGGGAGGCACATGATCTGCTCCGCAGGCAACCCGATACGGAGGAGAATCGAAAAGAGAGGATCGAGATCCTCCTCCTCTTGACCGGCGCCATGCGGATCTTGGCCTACCCGGAGGGCTCCCTGTCCCTCCTACAAGAAGGAGAGCGGCTCTCCCAGGAGATGGATGAAAAAAGAGCCTGACGGCCTTTCATAGTCAGATGGGCCGTTATTTCACCTACAGGGAGGGCAACTCCCTCCTCGGGATCGAATACGGGGAGAGATGCTGGCAGGAGGCCGAGAAGATCCAGGATGTCGAGCTGACGGCGATCGCGGGAACGATCTTTGTCTGACTTACCACGGCAGGGAGATCATTAGAGATCGTGACCTCGCTTCCCAGGTCCTTGGCCTGCTGGAAACTGCGGGAAAGGAGCGTGAGACCTTCGGGAAGGGCTCAATATCTACTCCGCTATCCTCGCCCGGTGTGGCCGCACCCTGGGGTATCTGGGCGATTTCGGCGCTGGGAACGCCATGCTCGACAGGGCTGTTTCCTTGCGGTGGCAATGGACGATAAGATCACCCTGGGGTAACAGAGATGCATTATGGCTGGGATCTCGTGATGAAGGGGGATGGTAAAGGTGCCGCCCGGCATTTGGAGAATGCGATGATTGGGGGAGGAGGTAGAAATACTTGACATTGCTGGGGCCTTCCTGGACGGCCCTGGGTGAGGCCTATCGCCAGATGGGAGAGCTGAAGGCCGCCGAGGGGTATATGGAACAGGGCCTCAAGACGCTGAGGGATGCGGAATTGGAGTGGCTCTGCCACGCATTTTTGGGGTTTCGGAATGGTGTCCTTCGATTCCGGTGACCTGGAGAGGGCAAGATTCCTTTGAGCAGGGCCTCAGGTCATCACAACAGCACCAGGAAGATTTATGGAATCAGTTTGCCGAATGTGGCTGGGGCGGACCTTGGCAAGAAGCCAACCCTCTCCAGGCGGAGGAGGCGGAGAAGGAGATCCGGCGAGGAATCGAGATGGCCGAAGAGAGGAAGATCAGGCCATTCGTTGCCTATGGATATTCTTTCTTGGGAGAGCTTTACGCCGGCCGGGGCGAGAGGGAAAAGGCCTTGGAGCACCTCAAAAAGGCGATCGGCATGTACCAGGAGATGGGCATGGAATATTGGTTGAGACAGGCGGAGGCGACTCTGAACAAAGTAGAAGGAAAGGGGTAAAGGATTCGAGGGAAAGAGTGCAGAAAGACGCCAAGATGGTTTTGTGTCTTTATAGAAGTACCACTTGAACCCTTGATCCCTTGACTCCTGGACCCCTCTCTTTGATACAAAAGGGGGTGTGACATGTCAACTGGGAAGGTGAACATCCTGGTCCAGGGGACTTCCATTCATGGGGCCAACGGCATCTACTTCGACGAGAACGACCTGCTCTACATCGCCAGCGTCGCAGGCCGGGATATCCAGGTGATGGATCGGGAGGATGGTGCGATCCTCCGTCGGATCGCTCCCGAGCAGGGAGTGGAGGGTCCGGACGACCTCATCTTGGGCCCCGAGGGCTCCCTTTACTGGACCTCGATCTTCACCGGCGAGATCGGGCGCCTTTCCCCGGAGGGGGTGAAGACCGGCCAGAGGGTGGCCCCCGGCGTCAACCCCATCACCTTCTCCCGGGAGGGCCGCTTGTTTACCGCCCTCGATTTTCTGGGAGAAGGGCTCTATGAGCTCGACCCTAACCTCCAGGAGCCTCCCCAGCTCCTCATCCCGACCCTGGGCTTCTTGAATGCCATGCAGTTCGGCCCGGACGGGTACCTCTACGGGCCCATCTTCAACCAGAACAGGTGGTGCGGATCGATGTGGATGCCCGGACCGTCACTACGGTGGCCGATGGCTTCGGCCTACCGGTGGCGGTGAAGTTCGACTCCCAGGGTCGGCTCCACGCCCTCGACCTGCAGACCGGCGAGGTGATGCGGATCGACATCCGGACCGGGGCCAAAGAGGTCATCGCCCGCCTGGAGCCCGGCCTCGATAATTTGGCCTTCGACTCCCAGGGCCGCCTCTTTGTCTCTCATTCCCAGGATAGCTCCATTGTGGAGGTCCTTCCTGGCGGCCAGGCCAGGGTGGTCAGCCCCGGCGGCCTGGTGCACCCGGGTGGGATGGTCGTAATGCCCCGGCCCGATGGGGGAGAATCGATCTTCGTCGCAGATGTCTTCACCCTGCGCGAGTTCGACGGAGCGAGTGGACAGCCGTTGAGCCTGGCCCGCCACTTCATCACGCTGCCGGGCCTCACCAGCCCGGGTACCGTCTCCCGGGATGGCCAGAACCTGGTCCTGTCCTCCTGGTTTGGGAATGCGGTCCAGGTCTGGAATCCCGCCACCCGGCAGGTCCTGGAGAACTATGGTGACTTCGCCGTCCCCCTGAACGCGGTCCGGTTCCAGGGCGATCTGGTGGTGGTCGAGCTGGGGCACTCCCCCGGGACCGCCCGGGTGATCCAGATCAGCCCCTCGGGACGCATCACCCTCGCCGATGCCTCCCAGGGCCTGGTGCTCCCCATTGGACTGGAGTCGTCCGCGGACGGCAACCTCTGGGTGAGCGACTGGGCCACAGGCAGGGTGTGGCAGATCGTAGCCAAGGGCGCACCCCTGGGCCCTCCGATCCCGGTAGCCCAGGGCCTTAACCTCGTCCCGAATTCTTCTTGACAGG
Organism: uncultured Methylomirabilota bacterium; assembly: GCA_963718295.1. Lineage (GTDB taxonomy): Bacteria > Methylomirabilota > Methylomirabilia > CAVQYV01 > CAVQYV01 > CAVQYV01. The sequence continues at coordinate 254,131 of CAVQYV010000004.1, forward strand.
TGTATATATCAGGAATATACATACCTCATGGATGTTATAGAATTGATTGCCGGCTGTGCCGGCCTTGATTGGGATGAGGGCAACTTACTGAAGAACTGGGAGAAGCACAGGGTATCAGCTTCGGAATGCGAGCAATTGTTCTTTAATCGCCCACTCATCGCGATGCCTGATCCACAGCATTCTACCGGTGAGTCGAGGTTCTACGTCTTAGGTCAAAGTGATGGGGGCAGGTATCTCTTTGTAGTTTTCACGGTCCGGAACAAAGTCATCCGAGTGATCTCAGCCCGAGATATGAGTCATAAGGAAAGGAAGGCCTACGAAGCATCATGAAGAAGATCCCCAAGTTCCGTTCAGAGGCTGAAGAGCGCGATTTTTGGGCCAAAGTTGATTCCTCGGACTATCTCGATTGGTCCCAAGGAAAGAGAGTACGATTCCCCTATCTCAAACCTTCTTTGAAAACCATCTCTCTTCGTTTACCCGAACTGATGATCGAGGAGCTCAAGTTGTTGGCGAACAAGCGAGATGTACCCTATCAATCGCTCATCAAGATATTTCTCGCAGAGCGCTTGGAGAAAGAGTTGAAGGTTTAGCTATGCCGCGAGCCGGTAAGAGCCGGTAACAGTAAGCGGGGACACTCTTGAATCAATAGATACCTCCTGAGGCGCTGCGCAGGGAGGCAGACGCTCACCGGCCAGTTCCTCAAGTCCTATGGTCAAGAAGAGTCGGGGTGTCGAACATGAAATGCCAGGAATGCCAATTTGACAGTCCCGAAGCGGCCAGGTTCTGCATCCAGTGTGGACTGCCTTTGGATCTTCGCTGCCCTAAATGCGGAGTCACCACCCCAGCCCGGGGCAAGTTCTGCATGGCCTGCGGGCATTCTTTGGCGGAGACGGGAAAGCCCCAGCCCCCTCCCCTCGACTACTCCGCTCCGCAGACCTACACCCCCAAGCATCTGGCTGACAACATCCTCACCACCCGGTTCGCCCTCGAAGGGGAGCGTAAGCTCGTGACCGTCCTCTTCGCCGATGTGGCTCACTTCACCTCCCTCTCCGAGAAGCTCGATCCCGAGGAGGTCCACCAGATCCTGGATGGGTGCTTCCAGATCCTGATGGCCGAGATCCACCGCTTCGAGGGCACCATCAACCAGTTCACCGGCGATGGAGTGATGGCCCTCTTCGGCGCCCCTCTGGCCCATGAGGACCATGCCCAGAGGGCCTGTCATGCCGCCTTGTCCATCCAAAGCGCCATGGGAAACTACGGGGAGAAGCTGAAGAAGGATTATGGCATCGACTTTCAGCTCCGCATCGGCCTCAACTCCGGCCCGGTAGTGGTGGGCAAGATCGGCGATGACCTGCGCATGGACTATACCGCCATCGGAGACACCACCAATTTAGCTTCCCGGATGCAGAGCCTGGCGAGTCCTGGCACCATCTTGGTCTCCCAGGACACCCATCATCTGGTTGAGGCCTTCTTCCAGTTCCAACCTCTCGGCAAAGTGGAGATCAAGGGCAAAGAGGAGCCCCAGGAGGCCTATCAGCTCCTGCAACCCAGCCAAGTGGAGACCCGCATCGCCGCTTCGGTCTCCCGGGGCCTCACCCGGTTCATTGGCCGGGAGAAGGAGATCCAGACCCTCCTGGAAGCCTACTCCAAGGTCCAATCCGGCTCGGGCCAGGTGGTGGGCATCGTAGGAGAAGCCGGAGTGGGCAAATCCCGCCTTCTCCTTGAATTCCGCCACTTCCTCGGAGAAGAGCCCCTCTACCTGGAGGGCCGTTGCCTCCACTACGGGGGCTCCATGGTCTATTTGCCTTTTTTGGATGTCCTTCGGTTCCACTTCGAAATCAAGGAAGGGGACCGGGAGGCCCTGATCAAACGGAAGCTCTCGGAGAAAATCTCCGCCCTCGACCCCTCCCTCCAGAAGATGCTGCCTCCCCTCCAGGAACTCCTTTCCCTGAAAGTGGAGGATGAGGCCTATCCTCCAGCTGGAGCCCCGCCAGAAAAAGGAGCGGACCTTCGAGGCCCTCCGGGACCTCTTCCTCCGCGAGAGCCAGAGCCGACCCCTTCTTCTCGTCCTGGAGGACCTTCACTGGATCGACAAGACCTCGGAGGAATTCTTGGGCTATCTCCTCGACTGGCTGGCCAAGGCCCAGATTCTCGCTCCTTCTCCTCTACCGTCCCGAATATACCCATCCCTGGGGGAGCAAGTCCTATTACAGCAAGATCGGCCTGGATCAGCTCCCTCTCCAAGCAGCGCGGAGCTGGTCGCAGGCCCTCCTCGACGAAGGGGAGGTGGCCTCCGACCTCCGCCAGCTCATCCTGGATCGGGCCGCCGGCAACCCCCTCTTCATGGAGGAGCTGACCCATTCCCTCCTGGAGAACGGCTCCATCCAGAAAAAGGACCACCAGTACATCCTGACCAGGAAGCCCTCCGAGATCCAGGTTCCCGATACCATCCAGGGGATCATCGCCGCCCGCATGGATCGGCTGGAGGAGAACGCTCAAGCGGATCATGCAGGTCGCCTCGGTGATCGGCCGGGACTTCGCCTTCCGCATCCTGCAGGCCATCAGCGGCATGCAGGAGGAGCTGAAATCCCACCTCCGCAATCTCCAGGGCCTGGAGTTCATCTATGAAAAACGGCTCTTTCCGGAGCTGGAGTACATCTTCAAGCATGCCCTGACCCAGGAGGTGGCCTACAACAGCCTGCTCCTCAAGCGACGCAAGGAGATCCACGAGCGGATCGGCCTGGCCATCGAGCAGATCTACGCCGAGCGGCTGGAGGAGTTCTATGAGATGCTGGCCTATCACTTCGAGAGGGCAGGGGTCCCGGAGAAGGCGGTGAAGTACCTCCACCTGGCCGGGGAGAGGGCGGTCCGGCTCTCGGCCTACGAGGAGGCGATCGCCTACTTCAATCGCGGCCTGGAGCTGCTCCAGACGCTTCCCGAATCGACGAGAGCGGGATGAGCAGGAGCTGGCCCTGCAGCTCGGCCTGTTCGCCCCCTTGGTAGCCACCCGGGGTTGGGGTGCCCCTGAATTGGGGCGTGCCTGCGCCCGCGCCCTGGAGCTGTGCCGGCAGATGGGCGAGATCCCGCAGACCTTTACCGCGCTTGGTATTGCTTCGAGTCTATTATGTGATGCGAGCGAGAACACCGGACCGCCTCGAGTTGGCCGAGCAAGCCTCTCGGTCTGGCTCAGCGCAGCCAAGACCCTCTCCAAATCCTGGGGGCCCACTGTGGCATGGGGTTGTCGCTATTTTTCGTGGGAGAATGTCCAGCAGGCTCGGATCCATTTGGAGCAGGTGATCGTCTTCTATGATCCTGAACAGCACCGAGCCCTGGCATTCGTCTACGGAGTGACCTGGGGTCTACTGCCCTTTCCTACCAGGCTTGGGTTCTATGGTTCCTGGGCTATCCCGATCAGGCCCTCAACCGGATCCAGGAGGCGGTGGCCTTGGCTCGAGAGCTGGATCACCCCTTTTCCCTGGCCTTATGCCCTTGTCATGGCTGGTGCGATTTCCATATGCTCCGGCGAGATCCCCAGGTCGTCCAGAGATATGCGGAGGAAGCAATGCGACTTTCCATGGAGGGAGGGTTCTCTCTCTTCCAAGCATGGGCTACCTGAACCTGGGGTGGGTCCGAACCCAGCAGGGAGAGGTGGAAGAGGGAATTGCCCAGATGCTGCAGGGCCTGGAGTGGCTGGCGATCTATGGGCATGGAAGCTGGCTGTCCCCGCATTTCTTGCCTGGCTGGCCGAGGCCTATGGGAAGGCCGGGCGAGCCGAGGAGGGGCTGAGCCTGGCTGGAGGAGGCGCTGGACCTAGTGGAGAAGACCGGAGAGCGCGCTTGGGAAGCGGAGGTGCATCGGGTCAAGGGCGAGCTGTTGCAATTGAGCGGCAGAGCTCTCCGAGGCCGAGGCCTCCTTCCGCCAGGCCATCGAGGTCGCCCGGCGACAGGAGGCGAAATCCTGGGAGCTGCGTGCCACCCTCAGCCTGAGCCGCCTGCTCCAGAAAGCAGGGCCGATCCGAAGAGGCCCGGCAGCTCCTCTCCGAGATCTACGGCTGGTTCACGGAGGGGTTCGATACCCCGGATCTGCAGGACGCCAAGGCATTGCTGGAAGAGCTTGGAGACAAAGGGCTTGAAGGGTCGAGGGGTCCAGGGGAATGCTTTGGAAGAGGGCCAAAGGGTTAAGCCTGCCGGCAGGCAGGGGGCCAAGCGGAATGCTAAGGAGTTGCAGAAATCTCAAAGTCTGGTAGAAGTCTTATCAGGTGTGTTTCATGGTGAAGGACCCTTTTTCGGAGAGAGGAGGAGAATCATGAATGTGATAAGAAACCCATCATCCCTCTGGTCTTTGCTCTTGGCTTCGGTCTGTTCCCTCTGCCTGATCCTGGGCGCCTTCTCCGCCCAGGCCGCAGAGCAGGTCAAGATCAACGCCCCCGCCCCGGACTTCACCCTTCCCACCCTAGAGGGTAAGGATGTGTCCCTTTCCGGCCTCAAGGGAAAGGTGGTCCTGGTCGCCTTCTGGTCCATCTACTGTCATGTCTGTCGCCAGGAGCTGCCGAAGCTGAATGCGATCTACAAGAAATACAAGGATCAGGGGCTGGAGGTGATCGGGGTGGCGATCGATCGGGAACCGGCGGGGACCATTCAGGAGGCGGTCAGAAAGGATGGCCTCTCCTTCCCTATCCTGCTGGACGGGGAAAAGAGGGCGATGAAGACCTACCAGGCCCGCTCTGTACCCATCGTCTTTGTCGTGGATCGCAACGGAACCGTGGTGGATAAGAGGGCGGGGGTCTACGAGTGGTCCTCTCCCGAATCCGAACAGCTCATCGAAAAGCTGCTAAAGAAAAAATGAAACCCATTGCTCTCACGGGAAAATTGAAAACCAACCTTACTTGACCGAACCATGAAGTGCCCATCCTGCCAAATCGAGAATCCGGAAGGGATGAAGTTCTGCGGGGGCTGCGGAAGCAGATTAGCCCTCGCTTGCCCGAAGTGTGGAAATGTGAATCCACCCACCAACAAGTTCTGCGGTGGATGTGGATCTCCGTTAGCGGAAAAGGTGGAACGGGCAAAGCCAGCCACCGAGGCCGAGCGCAAGCAGGTCACCGTCCTCTTCTCCGACCTCTCCGGCTACACCGCCATGACCGAGAAGCTGGACCCGGAGGAGGTCAAGGAGATCATGGCTCGTGTCTTCGGGGAGATCGCCCAGATCGTGACCAAGTATGAGGGGTTCATCGAGAAATTCATCGGCGATGCCGTGGTGGCCCTATTCGGGGTGCCCAAGGCCCACGAGGACGACCCAGTCCGGGCGATTCGGGCGGCGAGGGAAATGCATGAGGTCGCCAACACCCTGAGCCCGGGAGTGGAAAAGAGGACCGGGAAGCCCATTTCCATGCATTCGGGCGTCAATACCGGACTGGTGGTCACCGGCGAGGTCAAGCTGGAAGGGGGCATCCACGGGGTGGCTGGAGATGCCATCAACGTGGCTTCCCGGCTGAGCGGTCTGGCCGGCCCCGGAGAGATTCTCGTCGGCCCCGAGACCTACCGTCAGGCTGAAGGCTATTTCGCCTTTGAAAAGTTGGAGCCAGCGACCGTAAAGGGTAAGGCAGAAGCGATTCAGCTCTATAGGGTCTTGCGTCCCGAGGGAGGAGCCCATTACGGTTCACCGTCTGCACGGACTGAGAGCCGACCTCATTGGACGAAAGGTCGAGATGAGCCAGCTGAATGAGGCGGTCCAGCGGCTCCGGGAGGGCAAAGGAGCGATCATCTCTATCTGCGGGGATGCGGGCACGGGAAAGAGCAGGCTGATTGAGGAGTTCAGAGCCACTTTGGATCTCGAGACGGTTCAATGGAGAGAGGGACATGCCTACGCCTATGCCCAGAACATCCCCTACTTTCTGGTGATCGATCTCCTCAATCGAGCCTGGTGCATCGAGGAGGACGACCCTCCGGAAGCGATCAGGAATAAGATCGAATCGGCGATAGAGGATCTGATCGGAAAAAGCGAAGGCATTGTCCCTTATGTGGGAGGTCTCTATTCCCTCAGCTATCCCGAGATAGAGGGCGTAAGCCCTGAGTTCTGGAAATCCCGCCTCCAGGAGGCAATTCGCGCGATTCTGGGAGCCCTGGCGCAGAGGGCACCAACGATCATATGCCTGGAGGATCTTCACTGGGCCGATCCCTCGTCCTTGGACCTCCTTCGTTTCCTCTCGGCGGAGCTCACTTATCCGGTCCTCTTTCTCTGTACGTACCGGCTCCCTTTCAGCTTGTTCACCAGCCATCAGCTGAGCAGCTTGGGGAATCTTCATCGAGAGATCAGACTGCGGGATCTCTCCTCTGGGGAGGCTCAGGACATGATGGAAGCTCTCCTGGAATCCAAGGAGGTTCCCCTGGAGCTACGCAGGTTCGTTCAGGAGAAGATCGAGGGAAATCCTTTCTATCTGGAAGAGGTGATCAACTCCCTGACGGAGTCAGGGGCTCTCGTCCGAGATGATGGATTCTGGAGGCTCATGGGATCGGTCAGTGAATCAGATATTCCTCCGACCGTCCAGGGTGTGATTGCCGCCAGGCTGGACCGCCTGGAAAAAGCGACCAAACGGATCCTCCAGGAAGCCTCTGTCATTGGAAGGTCCTTTCTCTACGAAATTCTGAAAAAGATCACCGACCTCGAAGACCAGATGGACCATTGTCTGGGAGCCCTGGAGCGGCTTGACCTGATCCGGGCGAGGTCCCTTGAGCCCGAGTTGGAGTATGTATTCAAGCATGCTCTCACCCAAGAGGTAGTGTATAGCGGCCTCCTCAAAAAGGAGCGGCAGGATATCCACGAGCGAATCGCCATCATGATGGAACAGCTCTTCTCCCACAGGGTTTCTGAGTTCTATGAGACCCTGGCATTTCATTTCAAGCGAGGCCGGTCTCTCTCCAAGGCCGTCGATTACCTCGTGAGGTCGGGCGAGAAGAGCCTGAAAAGGTATGCCGTGGAAGAATCACATCAATACTACCAGGAGGCCTTTGATCTTCTCACCCAAAAAGGGGACAAGACGAAAGAAGAAGAGGAACTCCTCATCGATCTTCTCATCCAGTGGTCCTATGTCTTTTACTATCGCGGAGATTTCAAGGGCTTGGTGAATCTGCTGAAAGCGCATGAGCAGCTGGCTGAGTCTCTGGAGGATCAGGCACGGCTCGGGATGTTCACGGCATGGCTGGGCTTTGCCCTGTGGAACAGAGAGAGGTTTCAGAGTGCTGACCAGTATCTGCGCAAAGCCCTCGAGGTCGGGGAGAAATTAGGAGATTTGCGGGTCATAGGCTATGCCTGCACGTGGCTCACCTGGAATTGTGCGGAGTTGGGCCTGCTGGAGGAAGCAATCAAGTTCGGAGAAAGGGCTCAGGAAATATGCAAGGCTCTCCAGACGGATCATTATCTCTATTTTAAGTCCCTGGGCGGCATGGGGTACGCTTACTGGTACGAGGGAGAAAAGAAGAAAGCCTTCGAGGTTGGAAGAGCTCTTCTGGATTACGGCCAGAAACACTCAAACATAAGAAGTCTGGTCATGGGCCACTGGGTTATCGGGTGCAGCCATTATTTGGACGGTGATCTTTCATTGGCCATTGAATGCCATCGAAAAGCGATTCAGCTCTCGAGGGAACCTTATTATGCGGAAATGTCGAGGTTGGCCCTCGGAATGAGCTATTTCTCCAGCGGCCTGTATCAGGAGGCCAAGTGTGCCCTGCAGCAGGTCCTCACCTACAGCGAGAGACTCGGCTGCGAAAACTTGGGAACCCCTGCCAAAGCGTTCTTGGGTTTGCTCTCGATTGTCGAGGGCCAGATGAGCCAAGGTGCAAAGGCCATAGAAGAAGCAGAGAACATGTGGAAGGAGAATCAAAGCAGACAGCGTTTGGCCATCATGGCCTATACCTGGGGGAAACTATACCTTCAAATCGTGGAGGGACGGGGGGAAGGGATTTCCCAACCCTGGTAAGGAATGTCGGTTTCTTGATAAGGAGCATCCCTTTCGCCGCGAAAAAGGCCGAAGATCACTTCAACAGAGCGATCGAGATCGCAAGAGAGATCGGGGCCAAAGGGACACTGGGCCAGGCCTATTTGGATTTGGGGCTTCTGCACAGAGCAAAGGGCAAAAAGGACAAAGCCAGGGAATGTATCCGCACGGCTATTGAAGTCTTCGAGCAGTGCGAGGCGGAAGCCTACCTGAAACAGGCGAAGGAGGCCCTGCAGTCTTTGGGGTGAGAAGATCCGGTGGAGAGAAGGAAATGAAATGCCCGAACTGCCAATTCGAGAATAGAGGAAAAGCGAAATTTTGCCTCCAGTGTGGAGGGAAGCTGGAGCGGAATTGTCCTCAATGTGGTAATATCCTGCCAGCGGAAGCTTCTTTCTGCGATGAGTGTGGAAATCGACTCGAGGAACGGAAAGAAGCCCTTGTCATAGATTTATCCAAGCCTCCCTCCTATACCCCCAAGCACCTCGCCGACCAGATCCTCACCTCTCGCTCCGCCCTGGAAGGGGAGCGCAAGCTCGTCACCGTCCTCTTCGCCGATGTGGCCCACTTCACCTCGATCTCCGAAAAGCTCGATCCCGAGGAGGTCCATCAGATCCTGGATGGGTGTTTCCAGATCCTCATGGACCGAGATCCATCGCTACGAGGGGACGATCAATCAGTTCACCGGGGATGGCGTGATGGCCCTCTTCGGGGCTCCGCTGGCCCACGAGGACCACGCCCAACGGGCCTGCCATGCGGCCCTGGCCATCCAGAAGGCCATGGCGGACTACGGGGAGAAGATCCAACGGGAATATCAGCTACCCTTCCAGCTTCGCATCGGCCTCAACTCCGGCCCCGTGGTGGTGGGCTCCATCGGCGATGACCTGCGCATGGACTACACCGCCATCGGGGACACCACCAACCTCGCCTCCCGCATGCAGAGCCTGGCCTCTCCCGGCACCATCCTGGCCTCCTCGCATACCTATCGGCTGACGAGGGACTTCTTTGAATTTTCCCCTCTGGGAAAGATCGAAGTGAAAGGCAAGGAAGAGCCCCAGGACGCCTACCAGCTCCTGGCAGCCACCGAGGTGGAAGCTCGTATAGAGGCGGCCGTGGCGAGGGGCTTAACGCGATTCGTCGGGCGCAAGAACTCCATGGCAGTTCTCACGGAGGTCTGGGAGAAGGTCCTCTCCAGCTCCGGACAGGTGGTGGGCGTCGTGGGTGAGGCCGGAGTAGGCAAGTCCCGCCTCCTTCTGGAGTTTCGGAACCGCCTTCCCCAGGGGACCTTCAATTACCTGGAGGGCAGGTGCCTCCAATATGGAAGCTCCATCCTCTACCTGCCTATCCTGGATATCCTTCGCTCATACTTCGTAATCAAAGAGGGAGATCGGGAATCTCTCATCAAGAGGAAGATGAGAGAGAAAATCTCCACTCTGGATAAAAAGCTCCTTCTCCTCCTTCCTCCCTTCCACGATCTTCTCTCCCTCAAGGCAGAAGAGGAGAGCTACCTGAAGCTGGAGCCAAGACAAAAGCGGGAGCGGATCTTTGAGGCCCTCCGCAACTTGTTCCTCCGCCAGAGCCAGCATCAGCCCCTCACCCTGGTCATTGAGGATCTGCACTGGATCGACCGCCCCTCCCAGGAGTTTCTGGACTACCTGGTCGGCTGGATGGCCAAATCCCCCATCCTCCTGGTCCTCCTTCACCGCCCCGAGTACACCCCTCCCTGGGGTGGCAAGTCCTTTTACAACCGGATCGGCTTGGACCAACTCACGCTGCAGTCCAGTGCCGAGCTGATTCGGGCCCTCTTAGAAGGAGGAGAGGTGGCCCCCGAACTGAAGGACCTGATTCTCACCCGGGCCGCCGGAAACCCCCTCTTCATGGAGGAATTGACGCACTCCCTGTTGGAGAACGGCACCATCCGGAAACAAGATCACACCTACACCCTCACCAAATCCCCCTCCGAGATCCAGGTCCCCGACACCATCCAAGGCATCATCGCCGCCCGCATGGACCGCCTTCAGGAGAACCTGAAGCGCACCCTTCAGGTCGCCTCCGTGATCGGAAGAGACTTCGCCTTCCGCATCCTGCAGATGATCACCGGCATGAGAGAGGAGCTGAAATCCCACCTCCTCAACCTGCAGGGCCTGGAGTTCATCTACGAGAAGGCGCTGTTCCCGGAGTTGGAGTACCTCTTCAAGCACGCCCTCACCCAGGAGGTGGCATACAATAGCCTGCTCCTCAAACGTCGCAAAGAGATCCACGAGCGGATCGGAGTGGCCATCGAACAGCTCTATCCAAAGCGATTGGAGGAGTTCTACGAGATGCTGGCGTATCATTGCGCCAGAAGCGACAATACGGATAAGGCCTATCACTACCTGAGACTGTCGGGAGAAAAGGCAACCAGGAATTATGCCACCCGGGAGGCCTTCCACTTCTTCCACGAGGCATTCGATCTGCTCAAGAAGACGCCCGATGCGGAAAACGAGGAAAACAAGAGACAGCAGATAGAGATTCTCTACGCCATGACCGGGCCCTTGAGGACCCTGGGGTATCCGGAGGATTCCCTGCAACTGCTGGAGAAAGGGAAACGGCTCTCCCAAGAGCTTGAAGATCGCAGAAGCCTCATCTTCTTCTCCAGTGATCTGGGCGTTTACCATTCATTGAGGGGTTATCCGTCGCTTGGAGTGGAATACTCGCGACGCTGCTTTCAAGAGGCTGAAAAGATGCATGACACCGGATTGATGGCCAGAGTCGGATGGGACTTGTGTATCAGCTATTCCATTTCCGGTCAGTCCTTGCAGGCACGCGATCTGGCTCAGGCCAAAAGCAGAAGGCCTCGACAACCTTGAGAAAGGCCAGGGGGATGTTCGAGGAGATGGGCATGAACCACTGGCTGGCGCAGGCGGAGGAGGCTCTCAGCAGGCTTCAGCGTCCCCGTCCCAAGGAATCGAAAGGAAGGGGAGGGGAGGATCGCTGAGTGTTTTTGAGAGGGTGCAAGGGGATGGTCAACAATAATGAGCAAGGAGGTAACAACCATGTGGATCAGACTGATCGAAGTCAGGATTCAGCCCGGCAAGCTGGAGGAGATGAGAAGGATCTACAACGAGCAGATCGTGCCGGCGGTGAAGGCCCAGAAGGGCAACATCGATGTCTTTTTGATGGAGTCCCTGGACCGGGAGGGACAGGTCTTCTCCTTCACCTCCTGGGAGAGCCAAGCGGATGGGGATGCCTATGAGGCCAGCCGTGGCTACTTTCAGAACGTGAACAAGGTGAATCACACTTTCGTCGGAATGCCCACCCTGTGGTCGTATGAAGTGAAGAGATAGCCAGCCTGGCTCACTTGCCAGCCCTTTCTGCCTTTTCTCTCTCGACGACTTTGGCCACTCGGGCGCGGACCTCCTGTTGTTTGGCGAGGAACTCGGGATCTGCCGATTCCTTCCAGAATCTGGGCTCGGCAGCCCAATCGGGTCTGTTTTTGATCTGCGGATGCCCGCTGCCGCAAAAGGCGACGAACAACTGAGGCAGCGTGTCCTTGACGAACTGCTCGTGTTCCGCCAGCGTGAAAGAATTCTTCAGGTCCACTCGGTCAAACCAGGCCGACTCCTTGACGGGACCGACCGTGATGCCGACGCCCAGATTACAGCCCTCCAGATGTCCCAGGAGGACTGCGGCGATCGCATAGGAGGCCTGCAGGCGGCATTCGATATGCAAGGCGGAAATGGCCGCGGCGGCGAAGCTGCAAGCGATCCCATGATCCACCATTTTCCAGCCGCAATTGGGTCCGACCTTCGTGGTCCCTCGACTGAGATTCTTCCTGCTATAGCGATTGAATTCCGCACAGCTATTGAATCCACAGGCCCCGCAATTCCAACCCTTTCCATTGCAGGAAATCGAACTGAAGTCCTCGTCCGAGGGCGAGGGTTTTTCTCTTGTTCCCCGAAGGAAATCATAAGATTGTTCAGGACTTACAGAGAAGGGATAAATCGTACTTATAAGGCATCCCGGGGGAAAGTCAAGGGGTTTCCGTGTGAGGTGTTCATACAGAGAGGTCTCAAGTCCGCTTGTCATGAGTTATGCCCTCATTCCAACCGGAATTGAAAAAGAATTGGAAAAGTTGTTGACAAAGGGAGATGAAAGAGCTAATTATTCGACAGTAGTGGATTTTCTGGTTTTTTTGGGGTAGTTGAAGAATAGTCATACGTGGTTTCTATTCGCTTCCCGTTAGACAATCGCCCCCTATTTGGCGGGAGGAGCAGTCAGCAGAAAAAAGGTACCGGACAAGGCTTGATTTATTGAGCTTCAAAAACCGACGGTACCTTTTTGTGTTTGCGGGCCACCAAGGCCAGCGGGCCAATGACAGAAGCTGGCGGCCCTTCAGGAGAAGAAGGGTGATCGTCACCCGGAATAGATGCAGCAGATGAGAGAAAAGGAGAGGAGGATTATGCCAGTGCTGAGGTCCAAGCCGATGTGGGTGCTTCTCTTGAGTCTCATGATGATGTTCGTCTTGGATGTGGCGCCTGCGGTGAGCCAGGAGAATACTCAGTTTGCAGGGACGATGTTTCTGGTGAGGAAGGATCATTATAGATTCGCTGTGGACGCCAAGAAGGGCCACTACTTGGGGTTGTACCTGTGGCAGGGTAGCAACCATAGCACGGGCAAGGAGGCTTTTTTGGATCGTGCCGATGTGGTCTATTGGTGCGCTGCTGATGCTATTCAGCAAACTGGACCCATTCAAGGTTACAGCAGACTGACCGGCCGGAGTGAAAGTGTGCTGCTCAAGTGGACCGGCCTCTGGACCACCACCCAACCCCCCGCGGGGTGTGCTGTCTCGAAATTCGAAGGGACATTTAGCATTGTCGAGGGGACGGGCAAGTTTGCCAATATCGAGGGTACCGGCACCTTCGAGGGGAAGATTACCACACCGAGATACCAGGTGGTGGAGTTGAAAGGCGAATACAGCGTAAAGAGGGGTGACGTACCAGAAAGGCCGCACTGATTCCGTTTCGCTGCTACAGAGATGACAAATCCTTGGAGCGGGATTTCGATAGGGATGATTCCAACAGGATGAGGAGAGTATTTCGGAGGCACCCGATGCGTAAAGTTGGGCTCTGGCTGTTCATGATCCCCCTATTTTTCATGGTCTGGATGTTAACTCCAGTCCCAGCCTGGTGCGAAGCCGTGAAGGTGGGGGTCATTCGGATGGAGTTTACACATTTCAGTCCTCACGTCTCGAACTCCATCAAGATGGCGCTGGAGGATGTTCGCACGCAAGGCATCCTCGGCAGCGATCGGACGCTGGAGTTCGTGGAGAGATACGTGCCCTCCGATCCGAGGCGGGTACGGGAGGTCGCAGAGAAGTTGATCTCGCGAGACCGCGTCTCCCTCCTTCTAACCTCGGTCCCGGAGGACGCTGCGGTCTTTGAGATCGCTTCTTTAGCCCAGAAGCACAAGGTGCCGCTCCTCGTTTGCCTTTCTGGTGCGGACCGCATCACGGAGCAGGGGTGGGAGTACGTTTTCCGCTTGAGTCCCCCTGCCAGCGAGTATTTCAATGGGATCCGCTATTTCCTGAGCATGGTGGCCAGGCCCAAGACTTTTGCCTGCCTCTATGTGGAAGGACTTACCTTTTTCCATGCCTCCATGTTCGAAAATGAGCAAAAGGCGGGCATGGAATTGGTGCTCTTGGAGCAATACGCGAAGGACACTACGGATTTCAGACCCCTTCTCAAGCAATTGAAGAGGAAAAATCCCGACGCCATTTATATGATCTCCTATCCAAAGGATGCAGTGATCCTCCTGAATCAATGCAAGGAGTTGGACGTCACTCCCAAGCTGTTCATCGGAATGGTTGCCTATGATCTGCCAGGCTTTTGGAAGCTGGCCGGTGAGGCAGCAAACTATATATTTGCTACCACCTTTTGGGTGCCTACTCTCCCCTTTCCGGGCTGCCGGGAATACCACGACCGATACCTCAAAAAGTATGAAACTCCCCCAGACTACTTTGGTGCCATGTCCTATGGAGCTGTGCAGGTGCTTGCCGATGCAGCCCGAAGGGCGGGAAGTGCCAGCCCGGCGGACCTGAGGAAGGCCCTCGCTTCCACCGATCTGATCTCCATCTTGGGAAGAGTCAGGTTCGTCTCCTATGGGAAGAAGACGCAGCAGAATCGATTCTCCCCATATCTGATCCAATGGATCGACGGAAAGGCGTGGACGGTTTGGCCTCCCCGGTTGGCTTCTCAAAAATACATCTATCCCTTTCCGGGGTGGAGGGAACGCGACCTGGCAAGCGGCCGCTCCAGATCCCGTTAGCCCCCTGGTGGGTTTGATTGGGCTGATCTGAACCTGGCACTTACCTCTTGGCAGCACTAAGGATCTCATGGACCACTGCTAACCGCCTGTTTAGCCGAAACAACAAGGCAACAAGATGAACGATGACTCCCGCGCCTGGCTGATTCAACAATTGAAAGGGCTGGTCCTCATCGGGGCCCTCAGCGTTCTCCTGGCCATCTCGGTGAACGCCCTCCGAAAGGACGGAATCCCGTGGGTCGACACCCGCAGGACGATTGAAGCTGGAGACACCCTTCCCCAGTTCCCCATACCCCGTCCCGCCGATCCCACCCTACGCAGCTATCTCGGGTTTTCCTCGAACCAAGAGACGACTACCATTTCCAGCGTGCAGGCCGACCTCCTGGTCATGGAGGTATTGAATGTGTACTGTTTTGCCTGCCAATCCCAGGCGCTGGCCTTCAATCATGTCTATCAGTTGATCCAAAAGAGGCCGGAGTTGAGGAAGCGGATCAAGCTGATTGGGGTGGCCATTGGAAACAACCAGCAAGAGGCGGATGACTTCCGCCGGGAATATGGTTTGTCATTTCCCGTGATTCCAGACTCCGAGGGTCTTTCCTCCAAACTCATGGGCCCTGACCTCCCCCCTCCATTTTCCGTGTATATCCGCCGGGATGCCTCGGGAAGGCTGGGTTTGGTGATCGGCAGCCATGAGGGGGTGATCGAAGATCAGCGGATTCTGTTTGACGGGTTGGTCAAGATATTGGACATGGAGCCCGACTCCAAGCATTTCCGGGAATTGCTCCGGCACCAGGATCGGACTACTTGAAAGGCAGGCATCGCGTGAGGAATATGGGCGGTCCGGAAAGATCAGGTGGGAGGAGAGGGGAGGGGACGGGATTGACACCAGTGAGCCATGAAGGCGTTTCCGGTAACCTGAGCGAAACGGGTCAGCCCAACAATCCGGCCTGGATGGTGTGGGCTTGGAGGTTGTTGCGGTTGATCATGGGCGGGATCTTCTTCTATGCCAGCTATGACAAGATCCTCCACCCAGACCGATTCGCAGAGGCAGTCGCCAACTACAAACTCCTGCCCAGACCCCTGGTGAATCTATTCGCTTTGGTCTTGCCTTGGCTGGAGGCGGTATGTGGGTTCTTCCTGATAGCCGGGATCTTCGAATGGGCCTCCTTGACGCTTTACAATGGCCTTTTGATCATGTTTATGTCCGCCATCGCCCTCAGCCTCATTCGAGGATTGAACATCGACTGCGGATGCTTCACTTCCGACCCGGAGGTGGGGAAAATGAACTGGCTTACATTCCTCCGGGATCTAACCATGCTGATTCCCGGTCTGGTGGCATATCCCCTCCTTTTTCGATTGAGGAGACCTCCGATTTTCAAGCGAAGGTGAGTATATCGCCAACTCAGGTGACCACCGGCAGCGACATGGAAGAGCATCGTCCCTTTGCGGTCGAAGGGGTCGAATGGATCTAACCCAGATGATACAAGTGGCTCACCCAATGGCCCCACTCGAAGGAGCCTGTCAAGCTCCAAAATCGGTAGCCCAGCTATGATGATGTTTGAGGATGAAGGGTCTCGTCATCAAATAGAGTCTGAAAGGCTCTCATTCCTGCGGAAAGCCCCTTTGTTTGCTTCCTTGAGCGAAGAGGAGCTCTTGCAGGTATGCCGGGGATTGGAGTGTAAAAGGATACCACGGGGAACGGTCATATGTATGGAAGGAGAGCCGGGAGACGCCTTTTACATCATTCGCGCCGGTGCCGTACTGGTTTACACCGCTTGTGACGGCGCGGAAAGGAGACTCAACGAGCTTCATCGGGGAGATTGTTTCGGTGAGATGGCTCTGCTCACCGGTGAGCCGAGGTCCGCAACGGTAAGGGCCCTCCTGGATGTGGACCTCTTCGTGCTTCCGAAAAGCAGTTTCGAAGGAATCATCCATGAGCACCCCCCCGTAAGTATGTACCTGAGTCGGCTCCTTTCTCATCGCCTGATAAAGGCCAAATCCCCCTTGCTTGAGGCTTTGTCGCCCTTCGCCTATTCGGTGATCGGCTCAGAGAAGAAGGTGGGGACCACCACTTTTATCAGAGAGGTTGCAAAGATCCTTTCATCGGAGGTTAAGAAGAGGGTCCTGGTCGTCGACCTGGAGGGAGAAGGGAAAAGGGGCGCCGTGGGTCTTACCCGAATTTGCATTCCCGATTCGCAACTTTTGGACGAGATTGATTCCCGTTACCGGGAGTTCTTCTGCCAGTGCTGGTTTCACCATCCTTCAGGATACATCCTCTTTTCACCCCCCTCTTTTGAAATCAAAAGAGCGATTCCTCATTTCGGGATACGCCTTTCGTTTATTTTAGGGATATTAAGAGAGAAGTTCGACTACATCATTTTTGATTTGCCCCCCATCTTGCAACCCTTATCACGAAGAGTGCTGAGGCTCTCTGACCGAGTGCTCTATGTGGTGGCAGATACCCCCGAGGGGATTGAGGGGGCAAAGAAGAAGCTGATGGAGATCAAGAAGGCAGCGGGGGATTCCCCTTCCGTGATTCAGGTTGGATTGAGCCACCTGGCGGATACCCCCAGGCTTCGCCGTTTTGCAGTGAAGGAGGTGCTGGAAGTCCCCGAGATGCCTGAAATCTGGGTGGAGCCGCAGGGGTCGACTGCAGCAAGAGATCAGGCAAAGGGAATCATGGGACCGAGAAGAGTGGCTCGGGAAATGGGGAGGGTTCGTATCGGATTGGCCCTTGGGGCAGGAGGAGCCCGGGGTTGGGCCCACCTCGGTGTTCTCCAAGCCCTGGAAGAAGAGGGCATCCCGATCGATATGATTGCTGGAACCAGCATCGGGTCTTTGGTGGGCGCAGTCTACGCCAAGACCGGCTCTTTCAAGGAATCCTACCAGCTTATCAGCAGCAGCTTCCGGAGCAAAGGAAGTGCCAGAAAGACGTTCTTTGACTACAGCTTCCTTCCCCTCCGAGGTTTCATAAAGGGAAACAGGGCATTGGAGATGCTCCGGGAAAACCTGGGGGGGGCGGATTTCCTTGGCCTGAGAATTCCCTTGGCCGTAGTGGCGACCGACATCGCCACTGGGGAGGAAGTGATACTGGATTCCGATTCGGTCGCTGCTGCGGTAAGGGCCAGCATCGCGATGCCGGGGGTGTTTGAGCCGCTGAAGCTCAAAGGAAGGTGGCTGGTGGATGGAGCTGTAGTCAATTCGGTTCCGGCGAATATTCTGATCAGAAGGGGAATGAATTATGTCATCGGGGTCTTCCTGTCGAGCAGGCGATCGAAGGCCGAATGGAATCCGATCAAAGGACCGTACATCATCAACGTGTTGACCAGAACGTACGATATCGTCAGGTCTCAGACATCTGAGATACTATCAGAGCTTGTCAACGTCGCTATTTACCCCGCGATAGATGACTTCCGTTGGGATGATTTTCATCGGGTCGAGGAGTTGGTGGGGATTGGCCGCGAGGCTACGCATTCCGTGATGGATCGGATCAAGGCCCTTTTGCCCTGAGGGCGTAGGGGCCACCCTTTAAAATAAACAGGCGTAGCATTTTTCATATATTTTCTACCCAGAGAGTCGGATCATTCAGGAAACTGTCATGTGATCATCAATGGTGAAACCAGGCGACCAGCGGACCTCATTTCCATGAAATGTCCCCCTCCCAGGGCTCCGAAATGACCTGCCCCCAATGCCACCACGACAACCCTCCCGGCTCCCGGTTCTGCCTCTCCTGCGGCGGACTCCTGGGGCGACTCTGCTCCCACTGCAGTCATCCCTTGCCCCCCACCGCCCTATTCTGCAACCACTGCGGCCACGACCTTTCCAACCCCAATCCCTCCTCCTTCGATCCCTCCCGCCCCCACTCCTACACCCCTCCCTTCCTGGCCGAGAAGATCCTCACCTCCCGCGCCGCCCTCGAGGGGGAGCGCAAGATCGTCACCGTCCTCTTCGCCGATGTGGCCCACTACATGGGCATCTCCTCCCAGCTGGACCCCACCCAGGTCCACCAGATCCTGAGCGGCTGCTTCAAGATCCTCATGGATGAGATCCATAAATGCGAGGGGACCATCAACCAGTTCACCGGCGATGGGGTCATGGCCCTCTTCGGGGCCCCTCTGGCCCACGAGGACCATGCCCAGCGGGCCTGCCATGCCGCCCTGGCCATCCAGCGGGCCCTGGAGCCCTACGCCGAGAGGATGCGGGAGGAGTACGGCATCGAGTTCCAGATGCGCATCGGCCTCAACTCCGGACCGGTGGTGGTGGGGGCCATCGGGGATGACCTCCGGATGGACTACACCGCAGTGGGTGACACCACCAACCTCGCCTTCCGGGTGGAGGGCCTGGCGGAGGCGGGGACGACCTGCCTGAGCGAGGAGACCTGCCGGCTGACCCAGGGGATGTTCCACTTCGAGGCCCTGGGCCAGAGGACGGTCAAAGGAAAGACGGAGGCCATTTCCGTCTACAAATTGCTCTCCCCGAAGCCGGAGGCCCACCGTCCCCGTCTGGGTGCGGAGCGGGCGATCTATTCCAAGATGGTCGGAAGGGATAAAGAGCTCCAAAAGCTGGAGCTCCAGGTCCTGAAGGCCATCAACGGCCAGGGCTCGATCGTCAACCTCATCGGGGAGGCGGGGATTGGCAAATCGAGGCTGGTGGCCGAGTTGAAAGGCCGCGAGACGATGAGGAAGGTGACCCTCCTGGAGGGGAGGGCGATCTCGATTGGGAGGAACCTCAGTTTCCATCCCGTCATCGACCTCTTGAAGCAGTGGATGAGGATCCGGGAGAATGACGATCCCGGGGCGGCCTTCTCCAAGCTCCAGCAGACCGTCCGGAATCTGGTGCCGGAAGAGGCCAGCGAGCTGGTCCCCTTCGTGGCGACCCTCATGGGGATCCCCCTCTGGGGCAAGCATGCGGAGCGGGTGAAAGGGCTGGAGGGCGAGGCCCTGGAGAAGCTGATCCTGAAGGCCCTGCGGGACCTCCTCCTCCAGGCCACGGAGCGGAGCACCCTGGCGATCGTCATGGAGGATTTGCACTGGGCGGATACCAGCTCCCTCGAGCTGCTGGAATCCCTCTTCCGCCTGGCGGAGACCCAGCGGATCCTGTTCCTCAACCTCTTTCGCCCCGGCTTCCCCGAGACGGGCGACCGGATCTGCAAGACCTTAAAGGAGCGGCTCCCCGTGTACCACCTGGAGATGGTCCTTTCCCCCTTGGATGAGCGCATGAGCGAGGCCCTCATCGGGAACATGCTGAGCACATGGTAAACGGAATCGCCCTTCCCCATACCTTGATCCAACAGATCGTCCAGCGGGCCGGGGGCAACCCCTTCTTCATCGAAGAAGTGGTGCGGTCCCTCTTCGAGCAGGGGGCGATCGTCCGGAGTGAGGGGGGCTTCGAGGTCACGGAAAAGGCCCACGCCATCTCCATCCCCTCCACCATCACCGATGTGCTGATGGCCCGCATCGACCGCCTGGAGGAGCCCACCCGGCATCTGGTGAAGGTGGCCTCCGTCATCGGCCGGAGCTTCTTTTTACGCATCCTCTCCGAGGTGGCCCGCGAGGTGGAGGATATCCCGGGCAAGCTGTCCTTCCTGAGCGAGATCCAGATCCTCCAGCCCCAGGAGCGGATGGGGGAGGTGGAATATCTCTTCAAGCATGCCCTGGCCCAGGAGGCCGCCTACGAGTCCCTGCTGCCTCCCCGGCGGAGAGAGCTCCACCTCCAGGTGGCCCACTCCATCGAGAAGATCTTCTCCTCAAGGCTCCCCGAGTTCTACGGGATGCTCGCCTATCACTACAGCCGGGCCGAGGATCGGGAGAAGACGGAGGAGTACCTGATCAAGGCGGGTGAGGAGGCCCTGAAATCGGCCGCCTCCGATGAGGCCCTGCATTACTACGAGGAGGCCCTCCAGCTCTATCTGCAAAAGTCCGGCAAGGACGCCGATCCGGAGAAGGTGGCCATGCTGGAGAAGAACATCGCTTTGGCATTGTATAACCGGGGGCAGCACCAGGAGGCGATCAAGTATTTTGACAAGGCCCTGGAGTACTACTGGGGGAAGCTGCCCCAGAATGGGTTGGTCGTGGGGGCGAAGGTCTTGTGGGCGTTCCTACACCTCCTCGTCGCCTTGTACCTCCCCTCCCTGAAGTTCAGGAAGACGCCGGGGGAGAGGGATGTGGAGGTAGTCAGTCTGTTCTCCAAGAAGAACAAATCCTTGGCCGTCATCGATACCAAGAGATTTCTGGTGGAGTCTCTCTATTTGCATAAGATAATCACTGCCTTCGATCTCCAGAAACTCCAAAACGGGCCTGCATTGTTTGCTGGCATCAGTACCCTGTTCTCCTGTAGTGGCATCTCCTTCGGATTGAGCAGAAAGATACTCGATGTCATCAGAGACAAAGTGGAAAAGGGAGATGTCAGAGACTACACCATCTACGAATTGTGCGAAACCTTTCATAATTTCTTGGGAGGAAATTGGAAGGAATTAAAGGATTATGACGATGATCTTGGTTGATAGGAACTGTAAGATTGGAGAAATCTGGGAGGCCTCACAACATCTGTATTGGCATGCCCTTGGAAATATCTGGCAGGGATCCTTCGACAAGGCCAAATCGATTATAGACAAACTGAATGAGCTCTTCGAAGACTATCAGAATGATCTCTCCAAGATTTTTGAATACGAACTGCATACCTATCTGCTGATCAAGTCCCAGAGACTCAATGATGCGCTGATCGAAAGTGAGCAAGGGATCGACTTCGAGGAAAAGGCGCATTCGGCCTTCTGGGAGCTCCACACATCCCAAGCCTGGATATACCTTCTCATGGGAGACATAGAGAAATCCGAGAGATGTTTTCAGCGTGCGGATAAGATCAGGCGTCAGATCCAAGCAGCCCCCTTTCAGCTATCCAACCTCTATCGAATCCGATTGGAGATTGATCTTTATCGATTGGGGGAATCGTTGAAAGGGGGAAATCGAGTCAAGGCACAGGAATCCCAAAGGAACGCATTTAGATCGGCCAAGCAACTGCAAAGAGTAGCGCGGAAGGTAGCTCACCATCGAACCGATTCATATAGGCTCATGGGAGCCTACTATTGGATGATCAATAAGCCGGAAAGGGCTCTGGGGTGGTGGAATAGAGCGGTTCAGGAAGGGGAACGCCTGGGCGCGCGCCCTCAGCTGGCCAGGCTATACTTCGAGGTCGGCAAGTGCCTGCTCGAGTCGAAGGGCAAGTATATGAAACTGGGTGGCCTGAGGGCAGAGGAATATCTGAAGAAGGCAAAAGGATTGTTTGAGGAAATGAAAATCGAATCAGCCCTGGAAGAGTTAGGTCGAGTAACCGAATTACGCGGCCTCGGTGGAAGATAGAACTGCAAACTTGCTGTTATTCTGCACATTCGGATTCCTCTGGACACATTGGGAGGTGTAGTTGCGGATCCCAGTTATTTGGTCAGCGAGAGGCTTTGACTTCGCTCCCCTGGCAACCCCCAGCTCAAGAGCGTTCCTATTTCACCAAGAGTCTTATGCCACTCCATAAACACGTGATTAGGGAAGGAGGAGGTTTCCCATGCCAGATAAATCAAAATGGACTGCTTGGCACACATTGAGTCTTCTTTTTGTTATCATCGCCATATTGTTGACCGGTGCGCTGACCCCCAACGACAGCAGGCTGCTGGCTTGGCTGGGTACCTTGCTCCTCCTGGCTATATTGGGTGGCGTCATTGGTCATGGTGTTACGAATTTATGGCGGGGGATCTTGATCGACGAACGAAATATGATGAGTCTTTCCAGGTTCCAAATAACCCTTTGGACCTTGTTCATACTCTCTGCGTTTCTGATTTCTGTGATAGGCAACATAAGAAATCAGCTAAGCGATCCGGTTGCCATTTCACTCCCTGAGACGCTCTGGCTTCTGATGGGTATCAGCACCGCTTCTTTGATCGGCTCCCCACTCATTAGAAGCAATAAGATGAGCAAGCCTGTCAATGAATTGGAAATGGCGAGATCCCTCAACCTGCTGTTTGATCAAGGAGTGAATCCAGGAAAAATGACCAACCGGGGCCAGATCATCATGAATCCCGCTCCTCAAGACTCCCAATGGTCCGATCTTTTCAGGGGTGAAGAGCCCGCCAATATCGCTCAAATCGACTTGAGCAAAGTGCAGAATTTCCTTTTCACTTTGATCCTGCTGCTGGCTTATGGTTTTGCATTGGGATCAATGTTTACTGGCAATACGGGTAAGATCACCGAGTTCCCTGCATTCGATACGGGTATGGTGGCGTTGTTGGGCATTAGCCACGCAGGCTATTTAGTATCCAAGGCCTTCACGCACACGCCTCCTTCTTCGTAATGAAAGCGATCACGCCCAGAGGACAAGAAACCCCTCTCCGGCGAAGGAGGGAAAAATGAGGCACTGCGCAATACCCATTATCTTGGCCATGACGCTAACCTCCTGCGCCGCTATTCAAAGTCAGCAGACACGGTGAAAGTCAAGAAGGGCCTCGACTACATCGAATGCAAGGATGAAATGGCCTGGACGAATAGGCAGGCAGGAGGTGGGGACGGGGGAAGCGTATAAACAAAGATGGTATCGATGATGTCCTCCGTCTCATCGGAGAATCCGTGAACCACGATTTCGCGACGCCCGTCGCGGCGTAACCCTGTCCCCACCTGGGGCGTTTTGCGGCAGGAAGTCCGCTGCCATCCCTGTCAGGTGCTGCTCCCACGTCCCCGAGGGCTGAGGATGCCTTCTATCTCATCCAGATGCACGCGGCGGTGCTCCGACCGCCAGAGCCTGAACTTGTCTCCCAGCCTTTCGATCTCGGCGATCAACTCGGGGCTGGCTTGCTCGAGTTCCTGATCGATCGCCTCGGAAGCAGCCACTGCCAGGTTTGCAGCAGCCCGGGATGGGATTGCCAGGCAAAGGGGAAGAAGTGCGTCATTCACGGCATCGGTATCTACCAGAGAGGGAGCCACTCCGCCCCTTTTCCACCTCTTCATGAGGACCAGGGCTCGCTGGTCCCAAAAGGCCAGGTGCGCCAGGGCGGACCCGACGGTCCAGCCCTCTCCCAACTTGAGGTTCAGATCTTCCTCGTTCATTCGCGCCACGAGAGCACGGAGTCTTTCCCGCTCCCGGGCATTTTCGGCGACAAACGGTCGCTCCATGGGGATTCCTCCTTTCGCCTCTATTCGCTTCGATTCGGGCGGGGATGCATGCAGCTAACAACTGGCATGGATCCAGGCCGGAACGGCTCTCATTCGATCACCCTTCGCATCCTTTCCCCAACCCAGTTCACGGCGATCTCGATCATTGCCCGCCCCTTCTCAGGAGTGGCCAGCTTGGCTTCCTGGTGGTATACCCGATCCTTTTGCGCCTGCTCCGGGCTAAAGATCGTAAGCCTGGCGCGGTCGTAGTCGACTCCTTCCCAGTGGACGTGAGAGGGGAAGGCGGCTAGGGCGAAGGAGGTTTCGAACTCGCTGGCGTGGCCGGGGCAGTCGCCGGAATCCAGGTATGATGCGACATCCTCCTGGGTATAGGCCTCCCAGTAGGAACAGAAGTCGAGGTGGAGCCCGAGGCGCCTTCGGAGCTGCTCCAGGCCGTCTTGTAGGGGGCGGGTGTTGCCGGCATGCCCGTTGAGGATCAGGATCTTGCGGATGCCGGCACGCCGCATGCTGTCACAGACGTCGTGGAGGAGCTCGACCAAGACCTCCGGGCGCGTGGTGAGGGTGCCCTTGTGGTCCATCCAGTGTTCCGAGATGCCGATGGCCAGCGGGGTGGTGACGACGACATGGGGGCGCAGCTTCTCTGCGACCAGCCGGGCGATGTGAAGGACGCTCTCGGTGTCGTGGAGCATCTCCAGGTGTTCGTTGTGCTGCTCGGTGCTGCCGGTGGGGACGATCGCGCCGAGGATGCGGCCCTCATCCACACCCTCGCGAAACTGCCTTCGGGTCATCTTCGAGAGGAGAACGGGCACGTCGTTCATGGTGGCCTCATAAAAAGGAAATAAGTGCCTGCAAGCAGGTTCTCTCAGTTTATTTCAACCAATATCACTTCAAAGTTCTCCACCACATAATTCTTTCCCTTCTGGACAATTATGTGGCCCTCGGATTCCAATTTCCGCAGCTGGGCCTCAGCCCCTCCTGGATATTTGTCATTCAGGATCCCGCCTGTCTTGAGGGTCCGCCAATAGGGAGTGATCCTCTTCTTGCCTTCCTTCGTTTCCTCCTCGGCGGCGTGGGCGGCGATCCAGACAAAGATGCCGGTGGTGATGGGACATCCGATGGTGGCTCCATGTTTTCTGGCGATGCAAGAGCGAATCTCATGGATGGTGATCACCTTGCCTTTGGGAACCTTCTTCATGATGTCGTTCACCTCTTGGGGGGAGGGGATTGCCATGGTTCCTTCGCCCCATTGCTTGCTCATGCCCTCGGGTATCTTCTCCACCTTGGGCAGGCCTTGGCTGTCGGACAGCTTTTCGCGCCAGGATCGATCTGATTTCATCTTGCCAGCTCCCTATTGGATTGAATCCTCGTAAAAGAAACTACTCTACCGATGATCTGCCATCGATCGGCTGAATGATCCGGTTGTGCTTTGGAAAAGGCGCTCCCGGTTTGAAACCCACCTGCTCAAGGAGGCGAGGGACTTGTGCCAGCTCACTCGGGTCGATAGCATCAGACGGACTTCATGGCCCGTCTGGAATTTCTGTCCGAATGATTCACTGCGGCGCAGGGGGCTTCGATCGTCCGCTTCGCCGCTCTTTCGGTGAAGATCGAGCTATCTGGGGAAAACGTAGCGCCAGCAGGTGCGCTTTCTTTCCCGTTCCTGCCTGCCCGTCATCTCGGAGATGGTGATCTCCACCGCACCGCAATTCATCACCCCCTCCGGAGCGATTTCCGGGGATTGGGGACGGAAGCGGCGATTGAAGGCGTTCAGTGCAACCTCCCGCTGTACCAGATCTTCCAGGATCCGCGCCGTGCCGTAGCAGATGACGCTGTCGCTGTCCACATGACAGGTATTTCCGCCCGCATGCCAGCGCACCTCGCCTGGCTGTCGGGCCACCACGAAGCAGACCTGCGGGTTTGACCGGATGTGATCCAGCTTCTTTCCTTTCAGGCCGCAGTGAAACAGGATTTTGCCATCCTGATAAGCGAAATTCACCGGCACCACATAAGGCCTTCCGTCCACGCACAAGCCCAGGTAGCCGAACTCCTCCTCCTGTAAGATCTGTTCCATCTCCTCGCGGGATTCGATGAAGCCCTGTTCTTTCATGGATTCTCTCCTGATTCCCCCATGGGAAGACAAATCACGCTCATCGCCGGAGCTCAAGATTAGGACCGGTGGAAGTTGCCGAATTGGATTATCGTTTGAATGAGCTTTCTTTGTCAAGAAGAAGGTCCAGTTCAGGGTCCAATTCAGGATTGACCTCCAACCGGCTTGATGGTAATGATCATGGCAACATGGCCCCGCAAGCGCGAGCGATCCTATGGAATCGACTGGGCCGCCCAAGGATGGATCGGTTGCCAATCATCAGAGGGAAAGGATGTGAGTCAGGACCGGACAGAGAAGGAAGGGGGAGGGGTGTTGTTCATTTCCATTTCTCCCTGATCGTTGGTGAGAATTGATTTTGGTCAATGAAGGTCAAGGGAGAAGGCAAAGGCTTGCCAGAAGCCCCAGGGCCTGAATGGTTTTGGGGCTTGCTGTTGGAGAAGGCAGGGCGCATGGGGACTGTCTGGATTCAGACGATGATGGGAGATTGCCCGCAGATACGCCCGGATGTGGATCGGGATCTTGGGCGGGGGGGGGAGCGATGGTGAGCTATTATCGACTCGGTGTAGAAGAGATATTGCGAAGATTGAATACCTCGGAAGGGGGGCTGACCGAGGAAGAGGCCCAGGGGCGGCTTCGACAATATGGCCCCAACAAGCTTGCAGAGGAGAAGAAGACCAGCAAGGTGGCCATATTCCTCCATCAGTTTACGAGCCCTCTGATTTACATCATTCTCATTGCCGCCGTAATCACAGCCTTCTACAAGGATTTCGTGGATGCGGCTGTAATCATGGTGGCCGTCGTTCTCAATGCAATCATCGGTTATGTTCAGGAAAACAAGGCGGAAGAGAGCGTCAGGGCCCTCAAGAGGCTCGTGGTGCCGAGGGGACGGGTTTTGCGCGGGGGAAGAGAGAGGGAGATCGAGAGTGAGCAGCTCGTGCCGGGCGACATCGTTCTCCTTGCCTCGGGAGCCAAGGTTCCCGCTGACCTCAGGCTGTTTCAGGTAACCGAGCTGAGGATCGAGGAGGCCATGATCACCGGCGAATCCCTTCCTTCGGACAAGATTGCCGATCCCATTGGTGAGGAGTATCTGACCCCGGGTGATCAACGAAACATGGCCTTCATGGGGACCGTTGTGGTGGCGGGCAGGGCCAAGGGTTTGGTGGTGGCAACAGGAGGAGGCACCTTACTGGGCGAGATCGCGAGCGAGGTAAAGGAGGTCTCCGTTGCGCAGGCGCCATTGCAGGAGAAGATTGTGAAGTTCGCCCGGCTCATCGCGATCTTCGCCTTGTGTGGCACGGCCGTCATATCCGCAGTTGGCCTCCTGATCGGAGTGCAGGCAAGGGAGATGTTCAAGATCGCAGTGGCAGCCATGGTGGCAACCGTACCGGAGGGGCTGCCGGTGGTCGCCACGATCGTTCTGGCGGTAGGTGTGAGCAGGATGGCAAAGCGCAACGCGATCGTCCGAAGGCTTCCTGCCGTGGAGACCCTGGGCAGTGCCACCGTCATTTGCACCGACAAGACCGGCACCCTGACCCAAAACGAGATGACGGTACGGGTCATCTACGATGGAGAAGAAACCTATGAGGCTACAGGGACGGGCTACGATCCGCGGGGCGAAATCAAGCAAGGGGGCCAGCCCATTGACCCGGCGGAGCTGCAAAAGCTCCGAATGGCCTTGAGGATCGGGATGCTCTGTAATGAGTCGAGTCTGTATGAGGAGGATGGCCAGATCAAGGTGAATGGCGATCCCACCGAGGCCGCCCTGATCGTTTCGGCGAAGAAGGGCGGGCTGGTTTACGAGCAGGAAAGGGACTCATATCCGCAGTTAGGGATGATCCCCTTCGAATCGGATCGGGGATACATGGCCACCCTGCACCGATCGAAGGGTGCGAGAGTCGTCTTTGTGAAGGGGGCGCCCGAACGGATCCTCGATCTGTGCACTGAATGTGAGCTCAAAAAGGCGATCGAAACGAAGGCAATACTCAGCAAGGCCCATGAGTTGGGAGAGCACGGTCTGAGGGTTATTGCCCTGGCTTATAAGGAGGTATCACCTCAAATACAGCAACTCAGCCCCCAGGTGGTAGAGGGAGATCTGGTGCTGGCAGGCCTGCAGGGCATCATGGATCCTCCCGGCCCGAGGCCGCTGCCGCCGTGAAAGCCTGCAAAGAAGCAGGCATCCGGGTGGTCATGATCACCGGGGATCACCCCACCACCGCTTCTGCCATAGGGGGCATGCTCGGCATCGGGGAGGAGGGCTCTCAGGCTTTGACGGGAAGGGTGATCGAGGGCATGAGTGACGAAGAGCTCTTCGACCGGGTGAGGGACGTATCCATCTATGCCAGGGTGTCCCCGCATCACAAACTGAGAATCGTGCAGCAGTTGATCCGGCGCGGGGAGATCGTGGCCGTGACCGGCGACGGCGTGAATGATGCCCCAGCCCTCAAGGCGGCACACATTGGAGCTGCCATGGGAAGATCTGGTACCGATGTGGCCAAGGAGGCGGCGGACATGATCCTCGCGGATGATAATTTCGTGAGCATCTTCAATGCCGTCGAGGAGGGCCGGATCGTGTTTGACAACATTCGGAAGGTGACCCTTTTTCTCATCCCTTTAGGATTCGCAGCCCTCTTCTCCATGCTGGCGACGATGGTACTCGGTATCCCGATCCCCTACGTGGCCGCCCAACTCCTCTGGATCAATCTGGTTACCAGCGGACTGCAGGACATATCCCTTGCCCTGGAACCCGGGGAGAAAGGAATCAGCAAAAGGCCACCCCGCAACCCGAAAGAGGGTATTATGTCGCGGCTCATGTTGGAGAGGACCCTCCTGGTGGGCCTGCTCATCTCGGCAGGGGTGCTCTATAATTTCCTTTCCTCGTTGAACTCCGGGGATTCCATAGAGAAGGCGAGAACGATCGCGGTCACGACGGTCGTCTTTTTCCAGTTCTTCCAGGCCTGGAATTCTCGATCCTTACAGGAGTCGATTTTTCGGATGAATCCGTTCGGAAACCCCTATCTGTTTTTTGCGGTGGCAGCAGCCTTCATCGCACACCTCATGGTGCTCTATATCCCAGGCCTCCAGTGGATCTTCAGGACGGTGCCCCTGAGCGGGGGCGAATGGCTGAGAATTGCGGCGGTGACTGCCACTATTGTCATCGCCGTGGAGCTCCACAAGTGGCTGAAGAGGAGACGGTCGGTTTGAAGGGTGGACGGGAAAAAGGGTTCAATACGCCAGTAGAAGGAGACAAGTAGCCATGGCCTACGAAGCAAGGATTGCCTATTTCTCGATGGAGATCGGCATCGATCCTGCCATCCCCACCTATGCGGGAGGTCTGGGCATCCTGGCGGGAGATATGATTCGATCCGCTGCCGATCTGAAGATAGGGATGGTAGCGGTCACGCTCCTTCATCGGGAGGGTTACTTCTACCAGAGGCTTGACCCAGAGGGACGGCAAATGGAGGAGCCGGTGAAATGGGTGGTGGAAGACTTTTTGGAGGAGATGCCGCAGAGGATTTCCGTAGCCCTGGAGGGAAGGATTATCTGGGTCCGCTGCTTCCGATATGAAGTTGCAGGCATAGGGGGATTCCGGATTCCGGTTTATCTTCTGGATACGGATCTGGCCGAGAACTCGGAAGGGGACAGAAGGGTGACCCATCAGCTGTACGGGGGCGATTCCCGGTATCGGCTTTGCCAGGAGGTCATCCTGGGGATCGGTGGGGTAAGGATGCTTCGTGCCCTGGGCTATGCCCAGATCGAGCGATTTCACATGAATGAGGGCCATGCGGCTCTCCTCACGCTGGAGCTGTTGGAGGAGGAGGCCAAGAAAGCGGGCAGGGAGGAGGTCAGCAGAGATGATATTCAGGCGGTGAGACACAAATGTGTATTCACCACCCATACCCCCGTTCCGGCAGGACATGACCAGTTTCCCATGGATTTGGTTGCTCGGGTTCTGGGAGTCCGTCCGGATTTCTTTGCCCTGAAGGACCTATTCAGCACCAGGCTCACCCAGGATATACTCGCAGCCCGCCGAGGCCTTGATGACGTCGAAAAACTATCGAGGGACGGGAATACACTGAACATGACTTATCTGGCCCTCAGCATGAGTGCCTATGTGAATGGGGTGGCCAAAAGACATGGGGAAATCTCCAAAATGATGTTCGCCGACTATCTGGTGGACGCCATTACCAATGGGGTTCATGCAGCTACCTGGACCTCGCATCCCTTGCAGGCTTTGTTCGACCGCTATATCCCGGGCTGGCGTCAGGACAACTTCACCCTTCGGTACGCGGTAAGCATCCCCAAAGAGGAATTATGGCAGGCCCACGTGCAGGACAAGCGGCGCCTTCTGCAATATGTCAATCGCGAAACCAATGCGGGGATGGATGTCGATGTCCTGACCATAGGCTTTGCCCGTCGTGCCACGGCCTACAAGCGAGCGGACCTGATCTTCTCCGACATGGATCGGCTGAGGGCAATCGCCCGCCAGGTCGGTCCTTTTCAGCTGATCTATGCCGGAAAGGCCCACCCCCAGGACCAGGGGGGCAAAGAGGTGATCAGGCGAGTTTTCGAAGCGAAGGAATCGCTGAAGGAAGAAATCAGGATCGCCTACCTTCAAAACTACGACGCAGAACTGGGGAAGTCCATGGTCGCAGGGGTTGATCTTTGGCTGAATACTCCGCGACGGCCTTTTGAGGCGTCGGGAACCAGTGGGATGAAAGCCGCTCTCAATGGGATTCCGAGCTTGAGCGTGTTGGATGGATGGTGGATCGAGGGCCATATCGAAGGGGTGACCGGATGGTCCATCGGAGAAGACAGCGGGAAAATGGAAGAGGATCAGGACCGACCCAAGGACGCCGCATCCCTCTACGAGAAGCTGGAGCGGGTGATCATTCCTCTCTTCTATCGCAATAGGGAGCATTATCTGGATATCATGCGGCGCAGCATCGCCTTGAATGGGTCCTTCTTCAATACCGAGAGGATGCTCCGGGAATATGTCAGGAAGGCTTATTCGTAGGGGATTACCCCTGGATTCCGGCCAGGATCGGAAAGAGGGGAATCCCTTAGAGGGGAGGGGCAGGATGAAACTCACGTCCCTTTCATATACGAGGATATCCTCTGCATGGGGAGCCATCGGCGTGGCCTGGCAGGAGGCCGACGAAGGGTCCAGGATCTGCCGGATCTATCTGCCGAATGAGACCATCCCGGGAGAGGCCGAGGTGCATGCGATTCACGCCGAAAGGGTGTGTCCATCCCATGCGGCGATTGCGGAATGGGGCAAACGGCTGCAAGCATATATGAAGGGCGAGATTGCGGATTTCCCCTTGGATCGGATCGCCCTGGAGGTTTGCTCCGAGTTTCAGCGAAAGGTCCTCCTGGCTCAGTTGGGGGTCCCCCGGGGCCGAGTCAGCACCTATGGAGGAATCGCCAGGGCCTTGGGAGTCCCAGGTGGGGCGAGGGCAGTGGGCGGTGCCCTCTCCAGAAATCCCTTCCCCATCCTCATCCCCTGTCATAGAACGGTGCGATCAGACGGAGGGCTTGGAGGATTTCGGGGTGGGCTGGAGATGAAGCGGGCCTTGCTGCAACTGGAGGGGGTAAAGTTCTCGCCGAAGGGGAAGGTTCCAGTGGATAGGATTTGGGAGGGATGAAGTAAGTCCCGATCGTCCCTTGGGCCCCCGTGACCACTGCCCTTTGCGTGGCTTGCCCGCTATAGCCTGCCTGGAAATGCCCTGGACATTCGATCCCTGCCCCTGACCTCCGGATTAACCACATATTTGGGCCATTCCCCGCGGAGCACCGAGGCGACATTCTCTGCCGCTTTGATCCGAAGCTCCAGATAAGCCTCCTCGGTGTAGGAGGCATAGTGGGGGGTAAATACCACATTGTCGAGGCTCAACAGGGGCTCATCCGGATCCGGTGGCTCCTTCTCCAGGACATCCAGTCCTGCGCCGGCGATCCAGCCCTCTTTGAGGGCCTGATAGAGTGCCTTTCCATCCACCACCAGGCCGCGGCCGGTGTTGACGAGAAAGGCGGAGGGCTTCATCTGGCGCATCTCGTTCTCCCCGATCATATGCCGGGTCTGGGCAGTGAGGGGGGCGTGAATGGAGAGGATGTCCGATTGCCGGAGCAGCGTGGTCAGATCCACCATCCTCACTCCATAGGGATCGGCCACCTCCTGGGAGACGTAGGGGTCATAGGCGATGAGCTGAAATCCAAAGGCCTTGGCCTTGGCAACCAGGGTTCGGGCTATGTTGCCAAAGGAGAGGAGGCCCAGCGTCTGACCCCGAAACTTATGGATGGGAAAAGCCAGACTTTTGTCCCAGATTCCCCGCCTTACCGCGTTGCTGAGGAGGACGACTTTGCGGGTGACCGCCAGGATCAAACTCATAGCCGTATCCGATACTTCGTCAAGGCAGAAGTCGGGGACATTGGCTGAGATGATCCCCTCCTGAGTGGCTGCCGCAACATCTACGGTGTCCACCCCGATTCCGTAGTTGGAGATGACCAGACACCGCGGCAGAGAGCCTAAAACCCGTCGAGTCAGGGGGGAGATGGCATGTATGATGGCATGGGCGTCGCGCGCAGCCTCCATGACCTCCTCTTCCGTCAGGGAACGGCTGGGGATGATCTCCGCCCCCACCTCGGCCAGGATCTTTAGCTCCACCGTGATCGGAAGTAAATGGGCATTGGTTGCTACTACCTTGTATTGGGTTTGGGCCATTTCTTGCCTCCTTTTTTGCTCGGGGGAGTCCATATTCGCCATAAGGGATTTCGGTTGGTCCAAGACACAGGAAAGATAGTATCAGAGGCAGATCATGGTCAATAGGAATCTTGAGGCAAAGGTTTGCCAGATCAGAGGCAAAGGTCTCCCCAGGCCTTCCTCTGCCCGCTTTAACGGCAGTTTGAAAAATGCTTTGATTTCGGAGCTGGTTGAGATGATAGATCTTTTCAGGTTTTTGCTCCGGGGTGGGCGAGGATAGAAGTTCCCGCCAATCGAGACAGACGATCTTATCATGGATGGGAGGTTAGACAATGGGAGAAGCAATGGTCCGCTGGATTGGGGGGCACCAATTCCTGGGCATCGACAGTACCCGTCACAGCGTGGTTCTGTCATCCCCGGATGAGGACGTGGGGATGAAGCCCTCTGAGCTTCTGCTGGTGGCCCTGGCCGGCTGTTCTGCCTTTGATGTAGTGGACATCCTGCAAAAGAAAAGGCTCCGGCTCATGGGGCTGGAGATCAAAGTAGAGGGAGAACAGGATCCCGAGCCGCCCTGGGCCTTTCGGAAGATTCGATTGGAATACGTGGTGAGGGGCCCGAACATTCCGGAAAAGGCGGTGGCCCAGGCCATCGAGCTGTCGGAGAAGAAATACTGCTCCGTCATGGCGACAGTATCGGGGGTGGCGGAGGTGAGCAGCCAATTTCGGGTCGAGGCGGACGAGGGGCGATGACGAAGGTATGGGGTCGGGCCGGGGCACGATGAGTGGTGGATTCGAGAACCCATGAGCATATAGGAGGAATCCCGTGAAGCCAGGAACGATTTTGAATGTGAGCGTCTTGCTTCTTTTGCTGAGCTGTCTCTTCGGACTCCCTGCTCTGGCCGCTGCGCTGGAGGGGGTAGCCATGATCAAGGTGGAGACGGATCCCGAGGGGGCGAGGGTGGAGGTGGATTCGGGGCAGAAGGGGGTGAGCCCCGTGATCCTGGAGGTCCCGGCAGGAGACAGAAAGGTCAAAATCTCCCTGGATGGATACCTAGCAAAAAGTCAAGAGATCACCGTCGTTGCAGATCAGGTCATCCGACTTCAGGTCAAGCTTTCGCCGTCGGCGGCCATTGCTACGGTGACCGAGCGAAGGGGAAGAGATCTGGCAGCGATGATTCTGATTCCAAAGGAAGAATTCGTAGGGGGGCCGGCGGGCGAGGCCGCCGAGAAGGCTCCCCTGAGGGCCTTCTGGGTCGACGAGTTCGAGGTGACCCATGCCCAATATGCCCGGTTTATTCAGGAGACGGGGCACCGAAAGCCTGGCTACTGGGAAGATCCGGCCTTCAACCAGCCTGCCCAGCCGGTGGTGGGGGTGAGCTGGGAAGATGCGAAGGCCTATGCCTGTTGGGCCGGCAAGCGCCTCCTCTCTGAGGCGGAGTGGGAAAAGGCGGCGCGAGGTATGGATGGAAGAATGTATCCCTGGGGAGACGACTGGATGGCCGATCGGTGCAACAGTGCCGGAGGCCAGGATGGCTTCGAAGGGCCGTCGCCTGTGGGCAGCTTTCCCTCCGGGGCAAGCCCCTATGGGGTAATGGATATGGCGGGAAATGTCTGGGAATGGATTGCCGATGAGCCGGGCCCGGATGCGCCCCCAGAGTCAAAGCTCCTGCGCATCGGCAAGGGAGGCTCCTGGACAAATCCTCGGGATGGCGTCCAGGTTACCAGCCGGGCGAAAGGGGAATTGAACCTGGCAGATTGCATCATCGGCTTTCGCTGTGCCATGGATGCCCAGTGATGCATGGTGTGGGAAGCTGACCGGGTCGTGCCCGGCAAGATGCGCCTCGTGGACAGGGTTCACCTCTTTGCAGGGTGCTCCTCCCCAGTCATGATCTGTTCCAATGTCCTCTGGTAGGTTTGAAATGCCGTCTGGCCATAGAGGACGAAGCGGATCAGGGCGATCCCCGGATGGGCCTTCAGGTAGTCGATGACGGTCTCCAGGGCAATGGAGGCAGCCTCTTCCAGGGGATACCCATAGGCCCCGGTGCTCAGAGAGGGAAAGGCGATGCTCCGGATGCCGTGCTCAGCGGCCAACTTCAGGCTGTAGCGATAGGCCGAGGCCAGAAGTTCGGCTTCCCCTCTTTTCCCACCGGAATGGATGGGACCTACGGCGTGGATTACATACTTGGCCTTCAGCCGGCCCCCGGTGGTGATCCTTGCCTCTCCGGTGGGACATCCGCCAATCCTGCGGCATTCCTCCATGATCTGGGGGCCTCCGGCCCGATGAATCGCCCCATCCACTCCCCCGCCTCCCCGCAGGCCGGAGTTGGCAGCATTCACGATCGCCTCCGTATCCTGGAGGGTGATGTCTCCTTCCACCAATTCCAGAGCCCCGCCCTCGATCTGGATCCTCATCTTTGTTCACTCCCTTCCTCTTTCTCCTTTGGCAGGATCAGGTGCGCCCCTTGAGGGGTGATGGTTGCCAATTCGATTCTCGGGTTCCATCCTCGCCGCGGTGCGTGAAGACGATAGAGGCCTTGTGCCGTTTGAATCAAAAAAGAGGCGAACTCCATCGCCTGCTCCAAGCCCATCCCGGAATAGGATACGGCCATCTCGACCTTTCTAACGATGGAGATCAATCTTTCGTGGGCCAGACCCAGGTCGGACTTCAGCAGATCCAGAAGGGTGGGATCATAGCCTAAAATCAGGCGGGTCAGCCAGAGCTCCATTTGACCCCGCCAGTTGAATCCATATTGAGGCTCATCGGAGCGGCCTGACCGGACCGGACGGGGCGGGGAGAAGAGTGGCGACATGTCCCAGACCCAATCTCGCCCCAGGTCCTGACCGATCTCGAAACCAGCCATGAAGAATCCGATTTGGGGGAAGAAGGGAGGTGGCCCATCGGAATGAATCCGCTTCAATCGCTCATAGAGAGATCTCGCCAAGGAATTGACCAGTTCGCTCAGGGGCTGGCTTGCCTTTTCCTCCCAATCCTGGATCCGGGCGGCAGTCTCGGTGGAGATGTCCGACCCCACGAACTCCAATCCCCAGAAGAGGAGGCCCAGAGGCCTCTTTTCGGCCAGATAGATCCGGCGCCTCCCCCCAGCCACGGGCAAGAGGTGAGTGGTGGTTTCGGGTGCAAGGTCCATCCCTTCGCAAGCCAGGACGAAACCGGCAGGTACTTTCCCCAGAACGCCCAGTATCAAATCAGCCCTCCTTATCGAGGCAATTCGCCAGCCGCTATCGATCTTGACAGAGGCGGGGCCAACTGCTATCCTCCCCGCCCGGAATCCCATTTGATTCATCACAGGAGGTTACATCATGTCGAGTCAAGCTGGCAAGAGGGATAGGGAAGAGACCTTGAAAAAGGCATATGAAATGGGCTTCGAGTATGAGAAGACCTATATGGGTTGTTCCCAGTGCGTCCTGGCGGCAACTCAGGACCTCTTTGAGGTCAAGAATGATGATGTCTTTCGCGCGGCCAGCGGCCTGGCTGGCGGAGTAGGATCGTGCGGAGATGGCTGCTGCGGCGCCTATACGGGAGGGGTCGTGGCGCTGAGTCAGCTCTATGGCCGGACGAGAGAGAACTTCCTCGATCCGAGTCGCACTCGCAAGAGGGCCTCCGATCTGGCCAAGAAGCTCCATGATAGATTCATCGCCGAATATGGCACCATCATCTGCCGGGATATCCAGCAGAAGATATTCGGGCGGCCCTTCTACCTTCGGGATGCGGATGACTTCAAGAAATTCGAGGAAGCAGGGGCCCACGAGGAGAAGTGCCCCTCCGTGGTGGGCAACGGCGCCCGCTGGGTGGCGGAGATCCTGCTGGAGGAGGCGGAAAAGGAATAAGTCCGGGGGGGGGGTTGGCTCGCAGCAGCCCCCAGCGAATACAGGAAAAGGGCCTTGAACCTGACGCCTCGACCGTAGCCTAATCCGCCAGGCCCGTTGGGCCGGGGAACTTCTCTCTTTTTCGAGGCCAGGGCAGATATTCCACGGTGGCCTGCCGCCGGATGGGCTGAGGGAAGAGGGCCATCAGTTTGTGGACGTCGGGGGGCATATCGACGCTCACCTTGAGCCCCAACTCCCTGGCCTTGTCGAAGGTGATCGGGTTGTCGTGGGTCCAAGTGCCCTGGGAGAGGATATTGGTAATCTCTTCCGCCTGGGCAGGTTCGTATTTATCGGAGAGCAGAATCCGCAGGGTGTCATGGATCTGGATCAGGGCCTTCTCCGCCACATCGGCCAGGATCAGAGTGCGATCGTCGATTTCCGCGATGGGCTTCTCCCGGCGGACCTTGATGAGGGAGGCTGCTGGGTATTCTCCCAGTTGGGGATCTACGGGTCCGAGCACGGCGTGCTCGTCCATGATGATCTCGTCCGCCGCCAAAGCAATGAGGGTCCCCCCGGACATGGCATAGTGGGGGACGAAGACCCTCACCTTTGCCCTATGCTTGCGCAGGGCGCAGGCGATCTGGGTGGCCGCCAGTACCAGGCCTCCAGGGGTGTGGAGCACCAGGTCCAGCGGAAGGTCGGGATCGGTCAGGCGGATGGCCCGCATGACCTCTTCCGAGTCCTGGATGTCGATATAGCGGAAGATGGGAAAGCCCAACAGGGCCATGGTCTCTTGTCGATGAACCAGCAAGATCAAGCGCGAGCCCAATTGCTTTTCGATCTTCGCAATCAGACGCTGCCTTGCCGACTCCAGCATCTTCTGTTTAAGGGCCGGCTGGATGGCCATCAAGATGAAAAAGAGCCAAAAAAGATTGGACAGGTTGTTCATGACTCCTCCTTCATGGGACGCTGATCATCAGCCGAGCCCACCCACCTCTTTCCGTGGTGCAAATCGTGCCTCTCGATCCTTGTCCATCCTCCAGGGGGCTTCTTTACCAGGGATCATGCTCGGTCTCGAAATAGAACCGATGATGCCCTTTGGAACGGACGAAAAGGAATTGCAGGACAATCCCTGCCAGAAAACCCCCTGCATGTGCCCACCAGGCGATCCCGCCGAAGCTTCCCCCACTGGCTAACGCCAGACTTCCACTGAATATCTGGGTTGCGAACCAGAGGAGAAGGAAGACTAGTGCAGGGATCTCCATGAATAAAGGATAGAAGAAGACGGGAATCAAGGTAATGATCCGGGCCCGGGGATAGAGCACAAAGTAGGCTCCCATCACCCCGGCGACGGCCCCGGAGGCTCCGATGGTCGGCACGGTGGAATGAGGATTGGTCCAAACATGGACTCCCCCTGCACAGAGGCCGGTGAGAAGGTAGAAGGCCAGGAAACCCAGAGGACCCATGCGATCCTCCACATTATCTCCAAACAGATAGAGGAACCACATATTGCCGATGGCATGCATCCAGCCTCCATGGAGGAACATGGAGGCCAGGAAAGGCAGGAAATCCTGGAAGGGGAGGCCGCTCAGGGAGAGGACTTCGGAATGGAAATAGCGGGCAGGCACGATGCCAAAATGAAAGAAAAAGGCTTTGATTTCAGGCGGAGGAAGCGTGAGCTCGTAGGCAAAGATCAATCCGTTCACCAGGATGATCGACCAGGTCATGAGGGGTGGATGGCGATGGGGGACATTGTCGCGGATGGGTATCAAGGCTGACTCATCGGACGAAGGCCCCGGCCGGGGAAGACTGCGGTGTGGATCCCCAGAGGCATCCCGGTGGATGATTGAGGATCATGATGAATACCCGCGGCGATTTCCGTTGGGGATTGCCCGGGCCTCAAGCATCCAGCCCGTACCGGCGGGCATTGGCATCTGCCGCAGCCTGGATGCGAGCAATCTGCCCTTTGCCACCTTCCTTCTGAAAGAGATGGCGGAATCGGGATTGGGGCTTGAGGTAATCCTCTACTGGCTTGCGATCCTTGATCTTTCTGACCTTGGTGATCACGCCGTTTTCCATCTCATATAGGGGGACCATTCCCGCCTGGAAGGCGAGGCGGGCGATCTCAATGGTCTTGTTCTCGGGAAATCCCCACCCGATGTTGCAGGGGCAGTCGATCTGGATGTACTTGGGACCCTGAATGGAAAGGGCCTTTTTCACCTTATTGATCAGGTCCTGGGGATAGGCCAAAGAGGCGGTGGCTACATAGGGAATGCCATGGGCAGCCGCGATGGCCGGCATATCCTTCTTGGGTCGGTCCTCACCCCACGACACCTTGCCGGAGGGGCTGGTGGTGGTGGAAGCCAGAAAAGGCGTGGAGGCGCTCCGCTGCACCCCGGTATTCATGTAGGCCTCATTGTCGTAGCAGATATAAAGGATGTCCTGGCCTCGCTCGAACATGCCCGAGAGGCCCCCCATGCCGATATCGTAGGTCCCCCCGTCCCCCCCGATGACGACCACCTTGGTTTGTGACCCCTTGACTCGAAGTGCAGCTTCGATGCCGGAGGCCACGGCGGCTGCATTTTCGAAGAGGGGATGCATCCAGGGGACCTCCCAGGGGGACTCCATATAACGGGAGGCGAAGGTCTCCAGGCAACCCGTCGGGGAGACCAGGATCACGTCGCGTCCGGTGGCCTTCAGGATGAGCCTCACGGCGATTGCCGCCCCACATCCGGGACAGGCCCGATGGCCGGGGGCCAATAACTCAGGTTCTCTTTCTTTCATCTTCTTGGCTGGCATTTTTTCTTCCTTGATGGATCAGGAGGTCTGCCTCCTGGGGTGAATTCAAAGCAACTCCGGGTGAAGGTCCACCCAGAAAAGCTCCGTGGCGGGTAGTTTTCCTTCTCCGGCCTGATAGGCGCGCTCGACGATCGATCGAATGGAATCGATGGTGATCTCTCGGCCTCCCAGACCCACGATGCAGGGCAGCAGTGCCGGCCTCTTGGGCTGATTGGCGAGGCAGAGGGCGACATCGGCGGCGAGCGCCCCGTAGGCGCCCAGGGAGATGTTGTTGTCCAGGACCGCCAGGGCCTTGGCAGGGCTGCTGATTTCCCGAATCCTCTCGGAAGGGAATGGCCGATAGGAGCGGATCTTGATGAGGCCCACCCGCTGCCCCTCCTCCCTCATCCGGTCGATGGCATCCTTGATGGTCCCCACCATGGTCCCCATGGCCACAAGCATCACCTCGGCGTCCTCCGCCCGATAGGTATCCACCAGGCCCCCATAGTATCTGCCAAAGGCTCTCTCGAAGGTCCTGGCCGTCTCCTCGATCTTCTCCTTGGCCTTCTGCTGGGCCTGATGCACCATGTAGCGGAATTCCATAAGCTTGTCATCGTCGGTAAAGGATCCAAAGGTCAAAGGACGGGCTGGATCCAGGGAGTAAGGGGGGCAATAAGGGGGCAGAAAGGCATCGACTTCTGCCTGCAAAGCCACCTCTACCGGCTCGAAGGTGTGGGTGATCAGCCAGCCATCCATGCAGACCATCGTCGGAAGGAGGATTTCCGGGTCCTCGGCGATGCGAAACGCCTGGATGTGGGCATCATGGGCCTCTTGAGAATCCTCGACGTAGAGTTGAATGATCCCGGAGTCCCTAAGGGAGATCGTATCCTGTTGATCGGGCTGGATGCTGATCGGGGCGGAAAGGGTGCGATTGGCGGCACTGATCACCACAGGCAGGCGCGTCCCTGCCATATTATATAAGACCTCGGTCATCAGGAGCAGCCCTTGAGAAGAGGACGCAGTGTAGGCCCGCACCCCGGTTGCTGAGGCCCCGTAGACAGCAGAGGCGGCGGAGAACTCGGAGTCCACCCGCAAAAACTCAGCGGCCAGCTCTCCATCGGCCACCATCTGGGCGAGATCCTCCACGATATGGGTCTGGGGGGTGATCGGGTAGGCGGAAATCACCCCGGGGCGACAGAGCGCCACCGCCCGGGCCACCGCCATCGAGCCCTCCATGATCGCCCATTGGCCTTCTCTTTCAGCGGATTTCATAGACCGTCCTTTCTCTACCCAACATCCGGCAGGGCAGGGGATTTGCCTTTAAGGATAGATGATGGGCCTGCCAAGCCTGGTTCATTTCTCTTCTACCACCATCTCGATCGCCTCGGCTGGGCACTCCTCGGCGCAGATCCCACACCCCTTGCAGTAGGCATAATCGATGCGATAGATCTCCTCCTCAGGGAAGACGCAGCTGTCGGGGCAGAAGGTGGAACAGAGGCCGCATCCGGTGCAGATCTCAGATTTCAAAATGGGCCGAAAGACCCTCCAGGCGCCCGTCCGGTTTGCTTTAGAGCCGGCCGGACCGCAGATGGCTCCAATCGTCAGCTTCATACGGCCTGCCTTCCTTTCACATGTTCATACATATGTTGAGCTGCCCGGGCGTTCTTTTCCCCCACCTCCCCCGGGAACTTACTGCGAATGGCTCGGAGCACAGCAGGTAATGAGACCTCGCCGGTAATGGCGGAGAAGGCCCCCATGAGGGCGGTGTTCATGATCGGGCGGCCGATTTCCTCCAGGGCGATTCGGGTTGCGGGGACGGAGAGGGCCCGGATCCCGGAAGGCAACCCCAATTCCTGGGGATCCTTCTCCGAATTGATGATGAGGAGACCCTCCGGCCTCAGCCCTCTGGTCACTTCGACCTCCTTCACTAAGGTTGGATCTTGAACCAGGACAAAATCGGGATCATGGACTTTGCTGCGCAGGCGGATGGGCCTGTCGGCAATTCGCAGGAAGGCCTGTACGGGCGCCCCTCGCCGATCTCCTCCTCCTCCCAGGTAGGGAAAGGCCTGACTGAACTTGCCATCTTCGAAGGCGGCAATGGCCAGGATCTCGGCCGTAACCACCGATCCCTGACCTCCCCGTCCGTGGATCCGCATCTCTTTCATCAAGGCTGGTTCTCTCCTTTCTCCCAGTGCCAATCAGGCTGCCCGTCTGCCCTCCATCCCCTGACCACCATCCTTCTCACGGCCGCCGATCCAGATCCGGAGGCCTGAAGATCGGCACAGCCCACCGGGCAGCCGTTCAGGCAAATAGTAAGCTCCCTTTCTTCCCCCAGGGTGACGGAGGAGGAACCACCCTCCATCCCTTGAACCTCTTTCCGGACCTTTTCTTCGATCTGGGACAGCTCCAGCTGAGGATTACAGCAGCCGCAGTATCGAAAGTTGATCTTCATGAACGATGGAGCCCCGCGGCGACTCGGCTCGGGGACGGGAAACTTTGCTAAAACCTATGCCCCGTGCACAAGCACGGGGAACCTTATGGCGGGGGCTCAAGGGGGATAACACCCCCTTGGAGACCGGGGTTCTCACAAAATCAAGGATTTTGTGAGGTGGTTCACTTATCGATGCCACAGAGCTTCTTGGCCAGCTTCATCTTCTGTTCCAGGGCTGCCTGCCGCAAGAGGATGATCTTCATCGCTTGGGGAGAGCCTGCCCCATGCATCACCTCCACCAGAGGGGCCCCACAGGTCATATTCTCGATCAGTCTTCCGAGGCGTAACCTCTCCTCAGTGGAGGCCCCGGTTCCCGGGTCCAGATACTTCTCGATGAGCTTTCCCACCTCGGGATCCTTCAGGTCCTGCTCCGAGGGCATGGTGGCCAGATAACCTCCCGCGATATCCTGTGCCAGCCGGCACACCTCGTAGTAGAATCGGGTTACATTCAGCTTGGTAGTATTGGCTAACAGGGGATGGACGAAGTAGGCCCCGGAGGGGGTCTTGTTGCCCTCACTGGAGCAGGCGATGGCCCCGGAATACAATGTCTCCGTCAGATGAACCATCTCTGCCACTTTATCTCGGATGTGAGAGGCACCCGCCACCCCTTGGGCAAAAGCGAGGGCGGAGACAGCCCCGATGATGATATCGCAATTGCCGGCCTTGCATCCGCCGTAATTCTGCCGGTGATAGGAGGCAAAGCGATCGACCAGCGGTCCGGTGAATTCATACTCACCGCAGAGAAACACCCGCTCCCAGGGAACAAAGACATCCTGGAAGACGATGAGGGCCTCGCCCCCTACCGTGCCATAGCAGGCGTTCCCTTGATCGATCTCGCCCTCCCACTTGCGGCTGTCATTGGTCTGGCGGCCAAATATATAGAGGAGGCCCGGTGCATTGGCGGGAATGGCAAAGGCGAGGGCATAGGCCTCGTCGGCGGCCTCCATGGCGGCTGTCGGCATCGCAATGATCTCGTGAGAATTCACTGCCCCGGTCTGATGCGCCTTGGCACCCCTTACCACGATCCCGTCCTCTCTCTTCTGTACTACATGGAGGTAGAGATCGGGATCTTTCTGCTTGCTGGGAGGAAGGTGCCGGTCTCCTTTGGGATCGGTCATGGCGCCGGTACA
Organism: uncultured Methylomirabilota bacterium; assembly: GCA_963718295.1. GTDB lineage: Bacteria > Methylomirabilota > Methylomirabilia > CAVQYV01 > CAVQYV01 > CAVQYV01. The sequence goes on from CAVQYV010000004.1 coordinate 296,597, forward strand.
CATGAGATCCTTCTCTTGCACATAGGAAAGATAGTTGAGGAAACGTTGATGATAGCTCGTTCCCAGCTTGTGATCCATCTCGTAGGTGACGCCAAATAAGGAATTCAGGGCATCCAGGCCCACGCACCGTTGGAAGCAGGAGCCGGTCCTCTGGGCAATGAGGCGGAGCATCTTTACCTTCTTCACCAGGTCTTCGGGGCTCTGGTGGATATGGGTGAACCGACTGATCCGCTTGCCGCTCAGGTGGGAAGTGGCAGTGCAGAGGTTTTCAAATTGCGGATCGAGGGCCATCTCGTAGGTCATGGCCGCGGCATTGACATGGGGTCGGGTAGCGAGATGGCTCGCCACATCCTCGATCTTGGAGCCCATGAAATGGATAGTGCGCTTCAGTTCTTTCAGGCTATCACGATATTGGTCAGCCGTCATCAGGGCCATAGATGGCATCCTTTCCTACCTAAAGTTCGTTCAATTGGTTCCAACGGGATCCAGGCCGAATCCTCCGCGCGCGGGGAGGAGGGGTGGGAGATGAAACGGACTCCTGCGGCGTCTCAAGAACAGCCGCATTTAGTCCACTCACGGACCCTCCCCGGCCGACTTCGCAAAGGTCCCACCACGTCTTTCCCAACAGATCAGGGCAGGGGAAAAGGATTCTCGCGAAGGGAAAATGGGAAGAGATACGCTGCCTTCCCCGGAAAGGGCGAAAATGGGGGCCTGACCCTGAAGCAACTGCTCCCGAAGCAACTCCTATGCTACAACCTCTTGAACTTCTCCACCGCCTTGAGGATCGATTTGTATTCCTTGATCATGGGCACCATCTTGGATTCCTTCTCGTCGATCTTCTGGGCGATCTCCAGGACCTGAGCAGCCTTCTCCCGGGGGACCACCACCACGCCATCACTTCCTCCCACGATGATGTCCCCGGGGTTCACCATCACCCCGGCACACTGCACGGGGATATTCTTTCCGATGCTCACATACCGGCCTACCGAGGTGGAAGGGGTGATACTGCGAGAGAAGACCGGGAATTTCATCTCCTCGATCTCATCCACGTCCCGGGCAGCTCCATCGATCACTGCCCCGGCCAGTCCCCGGGCCTTGCAGGCCGTGGACATCAGGCCGCCGATCCCCGAGATATCCAGGCTCTCTTCCACCACGATCACCAGGACTGATCCCGGCTCTGCCTCATCGATGGCCATCAAGGAGTGATTGGGAATCGAGGGACCCGAGGCCTGGATGGAGGGGCGGATCTGGGCCGTCACCGCCGGTCCTACGATTTTGGCCTTGAAGACCGGCCGCATATCGTGGTACATGAAACCCCGCTGGCCGGTTACCTGATCTACGGCATCGGATACGGAGGCCACGGTGGCCTTCTGAAATCCCTCAATCAACTGTGCCCAAGAAAGGTCGGCTCCCTCTGCGATCGGAAAGATGGGGGCCGCCAGGGAGATCAAGACTACCGCAATTACCCCAACAAAGCCCTTCATCCAAGTATTTCCGGCCGTACTCTTCTCATCATCGGTCTCTCCTCCTATATCTATCTATGATCGATACCCGCTCAGGGCTTCTTCTTTTCGCGATGCCCCTCTTTCTTTACCAGTTCTCCCATCTTGGTAATTCGCTCGATGTGGCGCACGATTTCACCGAGCTTGGAGATGTCCTTCCTCAGCTCCATGAGGTGAGGCTGGGCGGTGTGATCCTGGGGCAATGAGGTCAGGATCTCCTCAGATCGCGCCTGGGCGCTTTTCAGGGGTTGTCGCAATTCACGGACGGTCGCCCCCGCCAGATCCGTCATGGCTTTGAGGCGCTGACCTTCCAAGAGACTCTGCTGCATGGCCTTCAGGTCCTCGTTCATCGATTTTTGCTCATCGTAGAGCTTGGCATTTTCGATGGCGATGGCCGCATATCTGGCAATGGAAGACAAGAGATTCATATCGCTTTCGGTAAATGAGCCTTCCTCGATCTTGTTAGAGACTTGAAGCACCCCGATCACCTCGCCTCGGGTAATAATCGGCGTGCAGAGGGTCGAGCGAGTGACAAATCCGGTCTCTTTGTCCCAGGAGCCATCGAATCGGTCATCTGCCGACGGGTCCTGAATGAACAAGGGCTGTCCCCTTTGGACCACCCAGCCGATGTGGCCCTCGTCGACCTTCATCCGCTTTCCGCGGAGGGCTTGCCATTTTTCTCCCAGGGCGATCTCGAAGGTCAATTCTTTCTCTTCCTTGTGGCACAGGAGGAGGGATCCCGCTTCGACATTCAGGACTTCCTTCACCTTGGTCATGACCAGATCGAGGACGGTCTTGAGATTGAGGGTGGATGTGAGGACGATCCCGACCTCGGAAAGGAGAGAGAGCTCCTGGATCCTCTCGGTAAGGGCGGTAATATCCTGGATGATGGCGCAGAATCCAGCAAATTTCAAATCCTCCATGATATTGGAAAAATTGATCCGAAGGGTCTTGTCACGGTAGGGAGTGGTGAGGCTTTCGTTCATGGGGGTGGAGCTGATTCGGAACTTCTTGATGATCAGGTCGACCTCTGGTCGGACGTACTCTTCCAGGGCGACGGAGATGGAGCTGAGGATGAGATCCTGTTCCGGAACGTTCAGGATCCGGGAGGCGGCAGGATTGGCGTAGATGATCTTGCCTTCCGAGTCCACTTCCAGGACCCCCTCCGCGATGTTCTCCAGTATCATTCCCCGGCGGTTGTTGGCGAGCAAAAGCTCGTTGACCACCTCCCGGGGCTGCATTTTTTCCACCCCAATGATCGATTTCCGGATGGAGGCCATCCAACTCTTCCCCTGGAAAAGCTCCAGGGTACCCGCGATATCCTTTTTCAACTCCTCGAAATTCCCTTTGGCGATGTAGGCATCGGCCCCGATCTCGAACATCTTGGACGACACCTCGGCCGCAACCCCGGAAAGGATGACGACCGGGATGTTCCGATAGGAGGGGTCCAGCTTGAGATAGTGGCACACTCTTCCTCCGTCGATCTTGGGCATGACGAGATCCAAGATGATGAAGTCGGGAGGAGAGCTACGCACTGCCTCCAGGGCCTCCACCCCATCGTAGGCCTTTGTGACCTGATAGCCTTCCCTGGTGAGGAAGAGGCTCAGGAGGTTGACGAAACTCCTGTTATTATCAACGATCAGAACCCTTTCCTTGTCTCTACCCTTGGACACGGATCACCTCTGCCTGGGATTTGAAACGCCCTTTGCCATCCTGGACTCCCTTGCCAGGATAGCAGCTGTGGCTAATCTATTCTCTCTTCCGTCCTCCATCCCTCTGAGTTGGGCGGGGACAGATGGCCGAGGAAATTGCCAGGCATCATGCCTTCTTTCGCCTGAATCCCAATTCCTCAGATCTGGAGGGGATAACGCCCGTACTTGAAAGTTGCCTCCCGCATGGCATTGAAGTTCGCCAATGGGACATAGGAGGTGACGGAATTGCTGGATCCCACACAATACCCACCGCCAGGGCCCACGTCGCGAATCCGCTGCTTCACCTCTTCCTCGACCTCGGCCGGAGTCCCCCGAGTGAGGGTATATCCCAGGTCGATGTTGCCGATGAGGCAAAGCTCCTTCCCATACTGTCGCTTCAGCTCCGCGATGTCCATGGCCTTGGGTTCGATGGGATGGAGGGCAGAGAAGCCACAGTCGATGATATCCGGGATGACTTCGTTCAACTTGCCATCGGAATGGTAGATGACAGGCAAGCCCCGCTGCCCGCAGAGGTCCGCCGCCCATTTGTACCAGGGGAAAACGTATCTGCGCAGATAGGAAGGGGATATGATCAGGGCCTCGGAGTAAGCGATGTCATCGGGATGCCAGACGGCCCCCAAATGGTCAAAGCCAACCACGATCTTCAGGGCCTGGGATTGAATCTCCTTGATCTTCTCTTGTACCGCTTCCACCAGGCCTGGGTTCTCTTTGAGGGCGAAACAGAAGGTCTCGAAGCCCATGAGCCACCAGACCGAAGTGTAGATGTACCCCATGTAGACCACGACCTTCATGCCTTCAGGCAGATAGGCCTTTGACTCTTCGATGACGGAATAATCGAGGTCCTCCGCCTTGGGCCAGGGGAAGGCATGGAACTCCTCCCAATTGGTGATCATTCCCCTGCCTTCCGGGGCCCAGGCACGCTCGCTGGTGCCCCCTTCATAGACCGTATAGTCCCCCTGCTTCCTGTGAGTCATCTCCGAGGCCTTTTCCGATCGCTTGCGGGAGAGATGGTGAGGCCAGAAGACCTCGCGAAATCCGGCCTGGATCGGCACGAAATCATAGCCCGCTTTTACCCAGAAATCAACTTCGTCAGCGACGCCCTGGATGGGCCTTCCCAAGAAGGCGCATTTCACATCATAGTCAACCCCGGCCTCGGCCAGCGGAACTCGGTCCGGTTCTCCCTGGCGGGTCAGGGCCTTTCGGAATCGGGCGAAATTCGGCTCGGGTTTCATCATTCCTCCCTGAAATTAGGCCTTGGTTGCGGAGCGAACCTGCAAGACTTCCCGCGCCGCCTGGGCGATCTTCTCTGCGGTGAGCCCCCATTTCTGGTACATCTCTTCGGTGGGACCCAGGCCGCAGAAGGTATCTTCGATCCCTACTCTCCGCATGGGAACCGGGCATTCTTCCACCACCACCTCCGCTACCGCGGACCCGAACCCGGCCATGATGTTATGCTCCTCCGCCGTGACGATGGCGCCGGTTTCTTTGGCCGCCTTGATGATGGCAGACTGATCGATGGGCTTGATGGTGTGGATATTGATGACCCGGGCGGAGATGCCATCTTTGGCCAATAGCTCTGCGGCCCCCAGGGCTCGGTGCACCATGAGGCCGGTGGCCAGGAGGGAGACGTCTCTTCCGTCCCTCAGGGTGATCGACTTTCCGATAATGAAGGGGTGGTCCGATCCTTCCTCATAGACCAGGGGTGAAGGGACGCGGCCGAAGCGGATGAAGGTGGGGCCTATATGCTTGGCTGCAGCGTGCACCGCCCTTCCGATCTCGAAGGGGTCTGCCGGGGAGAGAAGGGTCATATTGGGGATTGCCCTGAGGATGGCGATATCCTCCACCGAATGGTGAGTGGCCCCTCCCACGCCCATGTTGATCCCGCTGCACATCCCGGCCATCTTCACATTGAGGAAAGGATAACAGACATCGGTTCGCATCTGTTCGCAGGAACGCATGGTCATGAAGGGGGTGTACGTATGAACGAAGGGAATCTTGCCGCAGGTCGCCATACCGGCGGCAATTCCCATCAGGTTCTGCTCTGCCACCCCTACGTTGATGAATCGATCGGGGTACTTGAGGGCAAAATCCTCGATCATGAAGGGGTGCATGAGGTCCGCGGTCAGGCAAAAGATCCTCTCATCCTCCCCACCTACCTCTAATAGGGCCTTTGCGTAGGCCTGTACTGGATTCGCCGTTTTCTCCATCGTCATCTCCTTTTTCCCTCAGATTCCCTTCTCCAGTTCCGCCAAGGCCGCCTCTGCCTGTTCCTTGGTCGCGACCCCAAAGTGCCAGTGGTGATTATTCTCCATGAAGGAGACGCCCTTACCTTTGATGGTGTTGGCGATGATTGCAGAGGGGGACCCCGGGGCAAAGGGGACTGCCTTCATAGTGGCCACGACCTGTTCCATATCGTGCCCGTCGATCTCTTTCGGCTGCCAGCGGAAGTCCTGGAACTTCTGGGCCAGGGGCTCCAGTCCCATGAGCTCCTCCGTAAAACCATCCACCCCAATCTGGTTTCGGTCCACAATGCAGATCAGATTGTCCAGCTTGAAGTGGGCCGCCGCCATGATGGCTTCCCAGGTCGATCCTTCCTGCAAGTCGGCATCTCCGATCATGACGAAGACCCGATAGTCTTTCTTGTCATACTTCCCCGCGAGGGCCATGCCAACCCCGGCGGAGAGGCCGTGTCCCAGGGAGCCGGCTGTCATATCGCAGCCCTTGATCTTGGTCATGTCTTCATGCATGCCATAAGGACTGCCCAATCTGTTGTACTTGGCGAGGAGGTCCTCGTAGGGGAAATACCCTGCGTCCGCCAGGGCAGCGCACTTGGCAACGCTGATATGTCCCTTGCTGAGGATGAACCGATCCCGGTCCGGCCAGGAGGGATTCTGGGGATCGATCTTCATCACCTCGAAATAGAGGGCCGCTAAGAGGTCCGCAGCGGAGAGGGCCCCGCCGAAGTGGCCTCCACTGGTCTGAGAAAGGACCTCCACCACATTCTTCCGGATGGTCTTAGCCTTCCCTTTGAGAAAGGAGATCTTTTCCTGGCTCAATGTTTCCATACTCTTCCCCCTTTATCAGATCGTTTGAGTCCGATTGACGCCACCTTTACATATTACAATCGGGAGAGACTGTCAACTTGAAATTGGCTGCAAGTTCGAATCTGTTGCACCCGCACTTTGCCTTCTCTTGACAGAGGATGAGCAGGTGTGTATAAGGATCGGCCAGCCTTCAAATCGGTCAGATGGGAGATCGGGGAGGAAGAAAACAATGGGGATTTTGGTGGTAGGCTCGGTGGCCTTGGATAGCGTGAAAACGCCCTTTGGGGCAGCCCGGGAGGTCTTGGGGGGATCAGCCACCTATTTTTCGGCGGCCGCCAGCTTCTTTGCCCCGGTTTCCCTGGTAGCAGTGGTAGGACAGGACTTCTCCGAGGAACATATTGCCTTTCTGCGGGAGCGGTCCGTGGATCTGAGAGGGCTGCAGCGGGTCCAGGGGAAGACCTTTCGCTGGGAGGGGGAGTACGGCTACGACCTGAACCAGGCCAGGACCATCGAAACCCAGCTCAACGTCTTTGCCGGCTTCTCCCCGAAGATCCCCCAGGAATTCCGAGAGGAGAAAGTAGTATTCCTGGGGAACATCGATCCGGATCTGCAAAGAGAGGTATTGCACCAGGTGAGGGATCCCGAGTGGGTCGCAGCGGATACGATGAACTATTGGATCGAGGGAAAATTGGATTCCCTGAAGAAGACCCTGAAAGAGGTGAACGTGCTCCTGATCAACGATGCGGAGGTGCGTCAGCTGGCCCAAGAGCCCAATCTGGTCAAAGCGGCCCGCCGGATCCTGACCTGGGGACCTCGCTCATTGGTGGTCAAGAGGGGGGAATATGGGGCATTGATGTTTAGCGAGGATGGCTGCTTCGCCGCCCCCGCCTATCCTTTGGAGGCAGTCTGCGACCCCACGGGGGCCGGAGACAGCTTTGCGGGCGGTTTCATGGGCTATCTGGCCAACACCCTGAATTTTTCTGAAGAGAACATCCGCAAGGCCGTGATCATGGGGAGCGTCATGGCCTCCTTCAATGTGGAGGACTTCTCCCTCAATCGCCTGAAATCACTCACCTACTCGGAGATCGAGGCTCGTTATCGAGAGTTCAAGCGCCTTTCCCATTTCGAGGATCTTTAGGACTCCGGGGGAGGTTCTTCCCCTCCGGCTCCCTCCCGACTGAGATCCTGCTTTTCGGGCTCCTACCAGGCGATGGCGCAGCCATCGCTCCTGGGGTCCGCTGCTCCCTCGTAAATCCTCTGCTCCCCCTCCCCGACCACGGCAATGGCATGTGCGTGACCGAAAAACTCAGAGCGCTCCTCCAACCACTTCACGGCATGCCCCTTTGCCTCCAACCCCTTTCCTGCCTCTTGAGAAATTCCGCCCTCCAAATAGAGCTCGGGAGGCCCGCCCTGATGGCGGGGACCCATGAGCCAGCGCGGGGCGTTGATGGCCTGCTGCAGATTCATCCGGAAGTGGATGAGATTACAGAGGACTTGTAGCTGGGTCTGGGGCTGCCCCTCTCCCCCCATGGTGCCAAAGACCAGGACCGGTTTTCCATCCCGGAAGGCCATGGCGGGAATCAAGGTATGCATGGTCCTCTTTACGGGCTCCAATCGGTTGATATGATCCCCCTGGAGCGAGAAGTAAGACCCCCGGTTCTGCAGTAAGACGCCGGTGTCTTTCACGGCCACCCCGGACCCGAATGAGAAATAGAGGCTCTGGATCAAAGAGACGAGATTCCCGGATGCGTCCGCGGCACAGAGGTAGATGGTGTCTCCTCCCGGAGGGTAGGTCGCATGGACGGCCGGGTTTGCCTTGCTCCTGTCGATCCTGAGGGCGCATCGTTTCGCATAGTCCTTGGATAACAGCTCCTGCACTGGAATCTCCGAGAATTCGGGGTCGGTGATATAGGCATCGCGGTCCGCGAAGGCGATTTTTTTGATCTCGGCCAGAAGATGGATGTATTCCCCTGAGTTATGTCCCAGGGGCCCCAGGTCGAAGTTCTCCGCAAGATTGAGCTCCAGCAGGGTAGCGAGCCCCTGGGTGTTAGGGGGGAGCTCGTAAACCTCGTATCCGCTATAGCTGGTGTGGATGGGGGCCACCCATTCCGAGCGGTGAGAAGCCAGATCTTCCAGCCGGAGAAGCCCTCCCTCCGCTTCGCAGAATCGGCTGATGGATTCTGCCAGTGCTCCGTGGTAGAAGACTTCCGGACCCTGGGTGGCGATCATTTTCAAGGAGTTGGCATAATGGGGAAACTTGAGGATCTGCCCGGGCTGAGGGATCGAATCATTGGGAAGGAAGGTCTGCCGGCTCTCCTCATGCTGGGAGAGCACGGGGGCGCATTCGCCGATCCAACGGTGCAGCCGGGCCGTGATCGGGAAGCCCCCTTCCGCATACTCGATGGCCGGCTGCAGAAGCTGGTCCAGGCTCATTTTCCCAAATCGCCTCTGGGCCAGGGACCATCCATCCACGGCGCCTGGGACGGTCACGGAAAGGATTCCCCGCAAAGGGATGGAGCTGAGTCCCTTCTGGGCAAAGAAGTCCCGGGCGGCCCGGGCCGGAGACCTCCCGCTGGCATTCAGGCCGATGAGTTCACCGTCTTTAGCAGAATAGATGAGCATGAACAGATCGCCCCCTATTCCGCAGTTGTGGGGATAGACCACGCCCAGGACGGCATTCGCCGCGATCGCCGCATCCACCGCGTTCCCTCCTGCCATAAGCATTCTGGCCCCCGCCAGGGAGGCCAAATAATGGGGCGATGCCACCATCCCCCTTCTTCCCATCACTGGATTTTCCATAGGGGTCATCCTTTCCTTTTGCTGAAGTTTGCAATTTTGCCTTTAGGCCATGGGAAAAACTATTACGCAGGCGAGTCCCTGTCAAGGGGAATGGGGGCCACTTTAGCCCGATTTTGTCCTTGACAAGGCCCCCTTTATCTGCGATAAAAACTCGACAAATTTAGCATCTTCCGAAGTGGATCGCAAATGAACGCCCCTCTCGGCGCCCATGGTTTGCAGACAGAAAGGGGGGAGGAAATGGGATTGGGGCCGCGGGAGGGATCAACAAGGATCGCCATCCCTGGTAAGGAGGAATAAAGTCTGTGAAGACAATAGACTGGGTTATCCTCTGGGCTTCCCTTTTGGGGGTCCTGGTCGCAGGTTTTCCCTTTCGGAAATACATCAAGTCGGTAAAGGACTACCTGCTGGCGGGCCGCACCCAGCCCTGGTACCTGATTGCCCCCTCCTGTCAGGCGGTGCAATCGGATGTGGGCGATTACTTCGGCGCCGCTGCCTTTGGATACCAACACGGCTTTGTGGCCTTTGCCTGGTATGCCATCGCCTGTCCTCTCACCTGGCTCTTCGGGGCCCACACCACCATTCCGGTCATGTATCGCTCCGGGGTATGGACCCCGGCGGAGTATCTGGAGGTTCGATTCAACGCCCCGGCTCGCATCTGGGGGGCGATGCTCATCCTTCTGCAGCGTCTCTTCGTCATGGGTAACATGATCCTGGGGACGGCGCTGCTCTTCAAGGTCCTCACCGGCGCCAGCCTGCTGGGGGGCTCTATTGTAGCTCTGGCGTTGGGCTTCCTCTATGTCCTCTTCGGCGGGGTGGCCGCCACCGTGGTGGTGGGAACGGCGCAGCAGGTGCTGATGACCGTGGCCGCCTGGGCCCTCTTCATCGTGGGATGGGCGGCGACCGGCGGATTCCCGGCGATGTGGGAGAAATTCCCCCAGTACATGCATATCGGATTTCAACCCAGCAACCCCCAGATCGGCTGGGGATTGGGATTTTTGGGAATCGCCGTCGGCACCCTGGGTTATGCCGTCTATCAGGCGGAGCAGATCTCCCGGCCTCTTTCGGCCCGCACCGAATGGGACGGCCGCTTGGGGTATATCCTGGCCGGGCCCATCTGCATCCTCCATCAGGCGGCGGTGATCCCGGTGGGCATCTTTGGCCTGATCCTATATGGCGTGGCAAATCCCAGCCTGACCCCGCGGGATATCCTCTACCCCAAGATGATGGCGGAGCTTCTGCCCTCGGGCCTTCTGGGGATCTGCGCGGCCGGGATCATGGCGGCCACGGTCTCCACGATCGCGGCCAATGCCATGTCCTGCGCGGGCATCCTCACCCGGGATGTCTACGCCCGCCTCTTCAAGCATGAGGCCACCGATCGCCACTATCTGAATGTCTCCCGGGTGATCACCTTTTTCTGGTTTGTCCTGGGAGTTGCCCTGGTTCCTTTCATCGCCAAGGGCGGCATGATGAACACCTGGATGAAGGTCACCGGGGCCTTTGTGGCCCCCCTCTTGCCGCCGGTGCTCTTGTCCACCATCTACCCCCGTTCCAGCCGTTGGTCGGGCTTCCTGGCCATGATCGCGGGGGGGCTCTTCGGAACCCTCAACCTCGTCTTTCCCTGGGCGCCCTTGAAGGCCTTGGTGGGGCCGAAGTTCGGCCACTTCCTGGTCTTTCCCCTCACCAATACACTCTTCACCACCTTTGCCTACTTCCTGATCTCCGAGATCGAGAATGCCCTGCGGGGAGCGCGGCCCAAGTCCGAATGGGTGGGAAAAGTAGTCTGGACCATGCCGGAGAATATGAAGCACTATAAGAACGTGGGGGAGGCGCTGGCTAAGGGGAACTTTGTCGAGGCGCCCTCCAACCTGGACATCGACACCTCCCTGGCTGGAGACCTGGTGGTTTTGAAGAACGGCGTGCCCATCTACGGAGGAAGTGGGCTGCCCTGGTTCAAGCGTATAGGGACCTGGACCTGGATCGTGGGCCTCCTCTTGGCGGCCGTAACCATCTACTTCTGGTAGAAAGGGGGTTCATGAGATGATGGCAGATGTGACCAAAGCAAATAATCCCCCGGAAAAGGTGGATAAGGAACAGGTGATCGAGTGGTGGAAGAAAACTGCCCAGGAGGTGGGATCGGACATCGATGATCTTCGCATGTCCCGAATCTCCAGCATCACGATGTTCTGGCTCTTTCTCCTCTTCGGGACCTTTCTGATCGTAGCCCTCCCCTCGGTGAATACCGCCATAGAGGGTTGGGTGACCGGCCTGGCTGCGCTTCTCTTCGCCGGGGTTGCCATCTGGGCCTACCGGGGTTGGAAGAGGGTCAAGGTCAAATTGGCCGAGGCCGAGGCCCGTGTAGCCAAGAAATGAGCGAAGGAGAGATTGAGGTACCCGAAGAAACCTTGCCTCGGGATAAGGTCGAGTCGATCCTGGCGAAGTGGGAAAAAAAGAGGAGGGGGCTCCTGGGTCCCCTCCTCTTTCCTGATTCCTGCAAACGGCGGCTCATCCGAGTCGAGAGAGTGTATGTCCCGCATTACCTGTTCACATTCCATCAGTCCGCTCGCTCCGGGGTCGAGGTCCATTACCTTTTGATCGATGCCGTCTGCGGGTTCGGCGCCTTCACCAATGCAGAGCCAGAATTGCGCAGGGAGGGATCGCAGGAGGCCGTGTTGCAGGCCCTGGTCCCCCAGGAGAAGGCTCAGGAGAAGGCGAGGGATTGGCTGACCAAGTGGAACCTTCGCCGGCACGCTTTCCATTGGAAGCCCCCTGAACTCCTCAGCTCCCGGGCCCTGTTCTTCCACTTCCCCTTCTGGGTGGCGTACTATCAAAGGCCCAGTGGCAGGGTGGACCTGGAGGTGGTGGATGGGGTTCGGGGATACCTGGAAGGGGGAAGGACCAAGCACCTGATCGGACAGGGGCTTGGCGCCCTTCAGGGTTTGGCCAGGACCAGGGCGTGATGCGGACCCCCCATGGTTTTCATCTTTTTACGGGTATTATCATATGATATCATCCCTCTGTTTCGCAGAGAACCGGGAGAGGAGGCAGTACTATGAAAGCAGCGGTATTCACCGCTCCTTTTCGCATTGAGCTGCAAGAGATACCGGAGCCGGAGCCGCAGCCCAATGAGGTGAAGATCAAAATCAAGGCCGCAGGCATCTGCGGGTCAGAGGTTCACGCCTACAACGGGACCCACCCCTTCCGCCATCCCCCTGCCATCATGGGTCATGAGCTATCCGGGGAGGTAGTCGCGGTGGGACCAGCGGTCCAGGGGTTTCGAGCCGGGGACCGGGTGGTGGTGGAGCCCCAGAAAACGTGCGGTACATGTATTTACTGCCAAGGGACAGATTACTATCTTTGTAAGCAGAAAGTGGTTCTGGGGACCACGACCTGGAACGGGGCCTTCGGAGAATACGTTTCCGCCCCAGAGGAAATCGTATATCACCTGCCCGAGAATATGAGCTACGAGGAGGGGGCCTTGGTGGAGCCTCTGGCAGTGGGCCTCCATGCCGTGAGACAGTCCAGTGTCAAGCTCGGCTCCTCGGTAGTGGTCATCGGATCGGGGACGATCGGTCTGGCCACCATCGCCTGTGCGAGGGCTCAGGGGGCGGGGCACATCATTGCCGCCGATGTCATCGATTTCAACCTAAAGGTGGCCGAGAAGATGGGCGCGACCCGTCCGGTGAACGCGAAGAAGGAGAAACTGGCGGAGGTAGTGACGAAGGAAGTTCATCCCGCGGGGGCCGACATCGGTTTCGATGCGGCCGGATATCCCGCCGTGGTCGATGATCTCCTCTCGGTGACCCGAAGAAAGGGGGAGATCGTCCTCATTGCCCTCTTCGAGGAGCCGGTGGTGATCAAGAACAGCTTTGGAATCATCGGGGGGGAGATAAACATCAAGGGGGTCCAGATGTATCGCCGCGATGACTTCCAGGCGGCCATCGATATGATTCGTCTCCGACGGGTGGATGTGAAGCCCCTGGTCAGCCATCGATTATCGGTGGAGGAGGCCCAGAAGGGGCTCGAAATCCTCTATCGCAAGAGCGAGGATGTGATCAAGGTGTTATTGATGTATCCCTGAAAGAAATAAGAAGCGAATATTTTGCAAGGAGGAGAAGATGAAAGGTGTAATGCGCGCCATCGTGAAGAACAAGCCAGAGGTGGGGGCCGAATTGAGGAAGGATTGGCCCATCCCCCAGATCGGACCCAAGGACTTGTTGGTGAAGGTGAAGGCCTCGGCCATCTGCGGCTCCGATGTCCACATCTGGGACTGGACTCCCTATGCCCAGACCCGTTTGAAGCTCCCCATGGCTTTCGGACATGAATTTTGCGGGGAAGTGGTGGAGATGGGAGACAGGGTGGAGGGCTTTGCCGCGGGAGATCTGGTAGCCGGGGAGACCCATATCCCCTGTGGTCAGTGCTATCAGTGCAAGACGGGCCTGCAGCATATCTGTCAGGACATGAAGATCCTCGGCATCCACACTGAGGGGGCCTTCGCGGAGTACATGGCGATGCCCGCGGTGTGTGCCTGGAAGCTGCCCAAGGGATTCAGCCCGGAACTGGGGGCGATCTTGGAGCCGATTGGGGTGGGCACCCATGGAGCCATGGTGGGGCCTGTGGGGGCGAAGACGGTGGCGGTGTTGGGGTGCGGCCCCATCGGCTGTTTCGCCATCGGGGTAGTCAAGGCCTGCGGGGCATTGAAGATCTATGCCTCGGATGTGAGCGATATGCGCCTCGAGATCGCCAAGAAGATGGGGGCTACCGTCACCTACAATGCCGATAAGGTGGATGTGACGGCCGAGATCCTGAAGGAAACGAATGGGTGTGGTGTGGATGTGGTGCTGGATGTGAGCGGCGCACCCGGCGCGATCAAGACGGGGGTCAATGTGGTGCGCAAAGCGGGGCGCTTCACCTTCGTCGGGATCCCGGACCAGCAGGTGGTCCTGGATATCCCCAATGAATTCATCTACAAGGAGACGGAGGTAAAGGGGATCACTGGCCGCATCATGTGGGAGACCTGGTTTCAGGTCACCAACCTGCTCAATTCGGGCCTGCTCAAGGTGGATCCGGTGATCACCCATCGCTTCCCGCTGGAGGGATTCCAGGAGGCCTTTGAAAACGTGAAGCATCGAAGGGGCGGGAAAGTCCTCTTCATCCATTAAGGGGACCCATTCGGTGAAGATAACCAAGATCGAGACTATCCTCCTCTCCTATCCCATGGGAGGGGAGATGCGGGACTCACGGCTCACCTTTTCCCGGCGCTCCTGCATCCTCGTGAAAGTAGAGACGGATGCCGGGATCGTCGGCTGGGGAGAATCGGCGTGCTATGGGGGCCCGCTACGATCCACCCAGGCGGTGATCGAATTGGAATTGGCCCCCTATTTGATTGGGGAGGATCCCCTCTTCCCGGAGCGACACTGGGACAGGATCTATCAGGGGACGATCATGAGGGGCCGCCGGGGTCTGATCATCGCAGCCATGTCCGGCCTGGACATCGCCCTCTGGGACATCGTGGGGAAGGCGTGCGGGAGGCCCCTCTATCAGGTGCTGGGAGGAGCCCGGGATCGCATGCGGGCCTATGCCAGCGCCGGCTTCTATGCCCCGGGCAAGGGAAAGGAGGAGATCGCGAAGGAGATGGCCTCCTATGTGGACCAGGGATATACCGCCGTGAAGATGAAGATCGGAGGTCTTTCCTTGAGGGAGGATCTGGAGCGGGTCCGGGCGGTCAGACAGGCCATCGGCCCGGAGGTGGAGCTGATGGTGGACGCCAACTGCGCCTATACGCCCAAGCAGGCGATGGCCATGGCCCAGCGGATGGAGGAGCTGGACATCGCCTGGTTCGAGGAGCCGGTCTCTTGCGACGATGTGGTGGGCAGTGCCCAGCTGGCTGCCTTCACCTCCATCCCCATCGACGGCTACGAGAGCGAGTTCTCCCGCTTCGCCTTCCGGGACCTCATCGTCCAGCGGGCGGTGGACATCGTGCAGCCGGATTGCATCTGGACGGGAGGGATCAGCGAGTGCCGCAAGATCGCAGCCATGGCCTCGGCCTTCAATCTGCCCTGTGTCCCCCATTCTTTCTCCTCGGCGGTGGCCATGGCGGCCAATATGCACCTCATTGCCTCCGTTCCCAATGGATATATTCTCGAGATGGATCGCAACCCCAATCCCCTCCGGGAGGAATTGATTCAGGAGCCGTTTCGCATCGATGGCGAGAGCCGCGTGAGGATGCCCGAGGGGCCGGGGCTGGGAATCGAGATCGACGATGAGATCCTCCGGAAGTATCGGGTGGATCAATAAAGCAAGGAGCCAGCCGGGCGGCGTGAGCTGCCCTTAAATAAAGGAGGATTCGATGGAAGAGAAGAAGGAAGAGCGCAAGAAGATCACCGCCCCCATGCTGACGGAGATGAAGCAGAAGGGGCAAAAGTTCTCCATGATCACCTGTTACGATTACCCCTTCGCGGTGATGGTGGATGCGGCAGGAATCGATGTGGTCCTGGTGGGCGATTCCCTGGGGATGACCATGCTCGGTTACGAGACCACTCTGCCGGTGACCATGGATATGATGATCCATCACGCCAAGGCAGTGCGACGCGGGCTGAAATACCCCTTGCTGATCGGGGATATGCCCTTCATGGCCTACCAGGCCTCGGTGGAAGAGGCAGTGCGCAACGCGGGCCGCTTCATGAAGGAGGCGGAGTGCGACGCCATCAAACTGGAGGGAGGGGCCTCGGTGATTCCCCAGGTCAAGGCGATCGTGCAGTCGGGCATCCCGATGATGGGACACCTGGGCCTCACCCCGCAATCGATCTTTGCCTTCGGCGGCTTCAAGGCCCAGGGCAGGTCGGCCATGGCCGCCAAGAAGATTCTGGATGATGCTTTGGCCCTGGAGGACGCGGGGGCCTTCGCAGTCCTGCTGGAGTGCGTCCCCATGAAGGTCTCCGAGATCATCACCAAGAGGCTCACTGTGCCCACCGTCAGCATCGGCGCCGGCCTGGGCTGCGATGGGCAATGCCTCATCTTCCACGACATGTTCGGCATGTTTCCCCGCTTCACCCCCAAGTTCGTGAAGAAATACGGAAATGTCTATGACGTGGTGGTGGGAGGACTGAAGCAGTTTGCGGATGATATTCAGAAACAAGTCTTCCCCGAGGAGCAGCACGGCTTCAAGATCCCGGATGCGGAATTCCAGCAATTCCTGGATCTGACCAAATAAGGGAGGCGAACGAGGCCCCAGGGAGATCACCTGGGGCCTTTTCTTTTGAGGAGGAATACATGGTTTCCCTCGATACTTTGAGAAGCTTGGAGGAGAGGGCGCGAGCGATCCGGGCCCACGTGATCCGGATGGTCTATACGGCTCAATCGGGTCATATTGGTCCCAGCCTCTCCATTGCCGATATCCTTGCCGTCCTCTATTTCCAGGTGATGCGGATCGATCCCCGAAATCCTGCTTGGCCGGCCCGAGATCGCCTCGTCCTCTCCAAGGGACATGGATGTGCGGCCTGGTATGCGGCCCTGTCGGAGCGCGGCTATTTTCCTCAGGAGGAGCTCTTGACCTTCCGGCGTCTTGGGAGCCGGCTCCAGGGGCACCCGGATATGGCGAAGACGCCGGGGGTGGATATGACCGCGGGCTCCCTGGGCCATGGGCTCTCCGCCGGACTGGGAATGGCCCTGGCCGCCCGGATCGACGGCCTGGATTATCGCACCTATGTAATCCTGGGAGACGGGGAGATTCAGGAGGGGCTGGTCTGGGAGGCGGCCATGGCGGCTCCCCAGGCCGGGTTGGGCAATCTGGTAGCCATCATCGATTATAACGGCTGGCAGAGCGGCGGGGCCGTGGGGGAGATCATGTCTTTGGAGCCCCTGGCCGCGAAGTGGCAGGCCTTTGGCTGGGCTACCCAGGAGATCGATGGACACAACCTGGAGGCCATCCTGGGAGCATTGGATCGGGCCCAGGCCCCCCAGGGTCAGCCCTCGGCGATCATTGCCCATACCATCAAGGGCAAAGGGGTCTCCTTCATGGAGAACGATAATAAGTGGCATATGACCGCCCCCACCCGGGAGGAAGCGGAGAGGGCCCTGGTCGAGCTATTGGGGAAGGAGGTGAGGCTTTCATGACCGAGTCCAGATCCACCATTGAGGCGTTTGGTAAGGCCCTCTGCGAGGTGGCCCAGGAGAGGAAAGAGGTGGTGGCCCTGGTCGCCGACACCTTGAAATCGATGGCTGTCCTGCCCTGCAAAGAGGTCTGCTCGGATCGGGTCTTCGATCTGGGCATTGCGGAGCAGAACATGATGATGGCGGCCGCAGGCCTGGCCAGCACCGGGAAGATCGTCTTTGTGGCCAGCTATGCCGTCTTCCTTTCCATGCGCACCCTGGAGCAGATCCGGACCTTCATTGCCTATCCGGGCTTACGGGTGCGGGTGGTGGCGGGTCTCGGGGGCTTTTCGGGCGCCCTGGATGGGGTCACCCATCAGGGCACGGAGGATCTCTCCATCATGCGTTCGATTCCCAACATGGCGGTGATCAATCCCGCGGATGCCGTCGAGGTGGAAAAGGCGGTTAAGGGATTGGTGGACTGGCCTGGACCGGCGTATCTGCGCCTGGCCCGGATCAAGTCCCCGGTCCTTTTCGGAGAGGACCATCCCTTTGAGATTGGGAAGGCGAACCTTCTGCGGTCTGCCGGGAAAGATGTAGCACTGATCGCCACCGGCCTTCCCGTGGGTCTTGCCCTGGAGGCAGCATCTGCCCTGGAAGGGGAGGGAATTTCCGCCTCGGTCCTGGAATGTCACACCTTGAAGCCCATCGACAAGGAGGCGATCACCTTGGTAGCCTCCCAATGTGGAACGGCGGTGACCATCGAGGAGAACAACATCGTGGGCGGACTCGGATCAGCGGTGGCAGAGGTCCTATCCGAGAGCTATCCCATTCCCGTCCTCCGCCTGGGCATCCAAGACCGCTTCGGCGAATCGGCCTCCCAGGATCAGCTCTGGACGGAGGCAGGCCTTACGGTGGAAAATGTGGTGCACTTGGCGAAGCGGGCCCTTTTCCTCAAGGGGGACCTCGCTGGCAGAAGACTGGGATAAGTCGGAGGAAGAAGAAGGGAGAGGTTTGCGATGAAGCGCTTGGATTGGATCATCCTATGGACCTCGATTGCGGTCGTGTTGTTGGCCGGACTTCCTTTCCGCAGGTACATCCGATCGGTCAAGGATTACCTGTTGGCAGGCAGGACCCAGCCCTGGTACCTTTTGGCCCCCTCGTGTCAGGCGGTACAATGCGATGTGGGAGACTTCTTCGGTGCGGCATCCTTCATCTATCAGCACGGGCTGTTTGGCCTGACCTATTGGATTGTGGCCCAGCCTTTCGGTTGGCTTCTCGGTGCCAATATCACCATTCCCTATCTGTATCGAAGCGGCGTCTGGACGCCGGCGGAGTGGCTGGAGATTCGCTTCAATGCCCCGGCTCGCCTGTGGGGGGCCTTACTGATAGTGCTGCAGCGGATCTTCGTCATGGGGAACATGATCCTGGGGACCGCGCTGCTCTTCAAGGTCCTGGTCGGATCTCCTATGATTTGGGGGGTGGGCGTCGCCATCTTTCTGGGATCCCTGTATGTCCTGTTCGGGGGAGTGGCGGCCACGGTTACAGTGGGAACCGCCCAGCTGATCTTGATGAGTGTAGGTGCCTGGGCCATGCTGATCGTCGCCTGGTCCAAGACCGGGGGGCTGCCCGCGGTGGCTGCCCAGTTTCCCCAATATCTTCATGTCGCCACCCAGCCGAGCTTTCCTCAGCTTCTGCCCGGCTTGGCCGTGTTGGGCTCCCTATTTTCGGTGGGAGGCTATCCGGTCTATCAGGCGGAGCAGACCTCTCGTCCCCTCTCGGCCCGCACCGAGCACGATGCCCGACTGGGCTATCTCTTCGCCGGTCCGGTCTGTTACATCCATCAGGGGGCAATCCTAATCACAGGTCTCTTCGGACTCTTGATCTACGGGGCGGCGAATTCGTCCCTGGTACCCAGAGATATCCTCTATCCCTTGATGATGGTGAAGTTCCTGCCCTCCGGCCTGTTGGGAATTGTGGCCGCCTCGGTCATGGCGGCTACCATCTCCACCGTGGCGGCCAATGCCCAATCCTGTGCTGGGATGGTCACCCGAGACATATATGGGAGGCTGCTCTACAGGAAGGGCTCTGAAGACCACTATATGCGAGTGTCCCGGGTGCTCACCGCGCTCTGGTTTCTCCTGGGGGCGGCCTTGGTGCCCATCATCTCCAAGGGAGGTATGGCCAATACCTATGTCAAGGTCACGGGTGCCTACGTAACCCCGCTGATGCCCACGATGCTCCTGTCGGTTCTTTATCGCCGGGCGAGCCGCTGGGCGGGATTTGGCGCCATGATCCTGGGGGGAACCTTCGGCACCTTCGTGACGGTGATCCCTATCATCAAGCTGGGGATCTGGGGGCATTTCTTGGTCTTCCCGGCTGTCAATTTCGCCTTCTCTGCCCTGGCCTTCTTCTTCATCTCCGAGCTGGAAAATGCCCTGCGGGGGACCAGACCCAGGTCTGAGTGGGAGGGGCGAGTCATAGGAACCTTCCCCGAGAACCTGAGACAATACGCCGACATCGAAGACGCCATCCGCCGCCGGGCCTATGTCGAGGCCGATAGCCAGGGAGTCATCGATTCGGCCCTGGCAAAGGGCGAGGTGGTACTCAAGACGGGCAAGCCGATCTATGGGAGCTCGGGAATCCCGTGGTACAAGCAGGTCTGGTTCTGGAGCATTGTGGTGGGGGTAATCGAGGTCCTGACGGTAATCCTTTTGTGGTAAAGGAGGAAAAGAGCCATGATCCTATACAAGATGAAGTGGCCAGAGGTGAAGGCAGAGGTAGAGAAGGGAACCCCGGTGATCGTCCCGGTGGGCTCCACCGAGCAGCATGGCTATCATTTGCCGCTGGACACCGACATGGCCATCTGCTATCACGTGGCCGAGAAGGCGGCGGAGCGCTCCCGGACCATCGTGGCTCCTCCTCTCAATTTCGGCTACAACGAGAAGGAGTGGATGTTTCCCGGTACCATCTCCCTCCAGAGCGAAACCTTGCTGCATTGTCTGGTAGATATCTGCGTCAGCCTGGCCCGCTCCGGGTTTCGCCGGATGGTCATCATCAACGGCCACGGCTATAATCGCTTCATCGCCCCCCAAGCGGCCCACATCGTCATGGAGAAGTCCGATGCCCTGGTGGCGGCCATCACCTACTGGGACTTGATCTCCGACTTGGTGGCCCAGCACCGCGGATCGAAGTTGGGAGGGATCTCCCATTCCTGCGAGTTTGAGACCTCCTGTAAGCTCTACCTGGATCCGGAGCACGTGGATATGAGCAAGGCAGTGGAAGAGATCCCGCCCATCATGTCCAAATTCACCTGGAGCGATCTGGCCTCCGCCTCCCCGGTGTACATCCGGGCCAGGTTCGACAAGCTATCGAAGTCCGGGGTGATGGGCAATCCCCTGGTTGCCTCGGCGGAGAAGGGGAAGATCTGGGTGGAGGGGGCCATCGAGCGGCTGGCCGACTTCATGGAGCGCTTCAAGAAGGACTTCGACCACCTGCTGCCGTAGGCGCACGACGCCTGCCGAAGCAGGGTTCAAGGGAAGGAATCAATGGTCCGTTCCCTCGATCCCTTTGATCCAATCGACTCCAAATGGACTATGCCCGATTGTAAGAAAGGGGTAACGAGGACGGGGCGCGTTTTGGGTTGTCCGTTCCTGACGGAGATGGTAGCATGCAACTGGAAACCATACGTGCCTATGACGCGGCTAAAGCCTCCGGTGACGAAGCTATCCCTTTTGAGCAAGCCATTGCTGAGATCGAGCGCACCAAGAGCAGCCGCCGCAAGTTCGAGCGAGCGCTGTCCAAGGTGAAAGACAGAGAGCCGCAGCCCCACCACGTCCTTTGAGGAGGCAATGAATCCTCCTCTTTCGGGCGACCGATCGTGATTCCTCGTGGTCGGAATGCCTTTTCCCGCAGCGGGGTTGCGGTCCGGCCGCCCCTTCGCTCCCACGGGCATTCGCTCCATAGAGATCGGCAGGCCGAGAACTCGCCCTCCTCCAAAGCCGATCGGAGGGCTCAGACAGCTCGGCCTGACCTCCCCGATCTCTCCTCGCTCATAGCCGCCCAAGGTCGCTCAGGACTTGTCCGGACCGGCAGGAGAGTGTGCGGGGCCTCCCTGGCAGGATCACTTGCACCACCGCGGTGTATATTCCAACGGTTATCTTTGCACCCCCTCCGTGTGGTGGGAGATGCCGCTTCAAGAACCGGTTACCACGCGTGATGTTACGTGTTGATCTCTGCGGACCCAGGGGACCCTTGGATCTCGTCCCCTTTTGCCCTTCACCCGCTTGCATGCCAGGGAGGTAGCCATGCGCCGCATCTTAATCGTTCTATCGCTGCTCCTACTGCTGTTTACCCTCGCTTACGCTGCCCAAAATCCCGCCCTGGATCAGGCCTCCCCGGAGCCGACATACCAGGACCCCGTCACCGCCATGGAGTTCGTCCTGGTGAGGGGGGGCTGCTACCCGATGGGGGACACCTTCGGGGATGGCGATCCCGACGAGAAACCGGTCCACGAGGTCTGCGTCGGTGACTTCTCCCTGGCCCGGCACGAGGTCACCGTGGGGCAG
Organism: uncultured Methylomirabilota bacterium; assembly: GCA_963718295.1. GTDB lineage: Bacteria > Methylomirabilota > Methylomirabilia > CAVQYV01 > CAVQYV01 > CAVQYV01. The sequence goes on from CAVQYV010000004.1 coordinate 318,310, forward strand.
TTCCAGCAAGTTCGTGAACGCCACCGGATACCGGACCGAGGCGGAGCGAGAGGGCTGGGCATATGCCCTGATCGACCAAGGATGGGCCCAGGTCAAGGATCGGAGCTGGAGGAACCCCGGTTTCTCCCAGACCGATCGGCACCCTGTGGTCTGCGTCTCCTGGAACGATGCCCGGGCCTTCCTCGATTGGCTCAGCCAAAAGTCCGGCAAGGCCTTCCGCCTCCCCACCGAGGCGGAGTGGGAGTATGCGGCGCGCTCCGGAGGCAAGAGCTATAAATGCAGTTGGGGAAACGGGAGCCCCTCCGGCAATATCGCGGACGAGGCGATCAAACGCGCCTATCCGCAGGTGAAAGGCCAATGGGAGGGATACGACGACGGCTTCGTCTATACCGCCCCGGTGGGGAGCTTCTCTCCCAATGAACTGGGCCTTTATGATATGACCGGAAATGTCTGGGAGTGGTGTCAGGACTGGTACGGGAAGGACTATTATGCCAGCAGCCCTAAAGACAATCCTTCCGGGCCGGGCAGCGGCGAGGGTCGAATTGTTCGCGGCGGTTCCTGGCTCAATGGGCCGAGGAACGTTCGGGCTGCGAGCCGGGGCTGGTTCGACCCGTCGTCCCGGTACGTCAGCGGCGGCTTGCGCCTGGTCCTCCCCCTCCGGTGAAGGGGCCCAGGGTCTGAGGAATCGAAGACCGAGGGGTCAAGGATTCGAGTGAAATGCTGAGAAATTACAGAGACTTGCAGGTCTGGCAGAAGTCCTATCAATTGTGTTTAGACCTCTATCGTGCGACAAGGGTTTTCCGTGGTGACGAGAAATATGGATTAGCATCACAGATCAGAAGGGCTGTGGTTTCTGTTCCCTCGAACATTGCCGAAGGGTATGGGAGAAAAACCACTGCGGATTATGTTCGCTCGCTCTACTGAGGCCCTTATCAGGTCCTTGGAAAAAGAGACACTCGACCCCTTGAATCCTTGACCCCCTCGAACGCTTCTTATCCCCTGAGCACCTTCTCCATCGCCTTGACGAAGCGGTCAATCTCCCGCTCGGTCATGGGAGCCGAGATGCAACCCATCCCCCGCTCCGAGAAGAAAATCCCCTCGCCCATCAAGCCCAAGAATGTCTCCCGCACCTTCCCCAGGTCGACGGAGCGGCTGATCCGATAGTCGGTGATATCCGCATCCGTGAAGTGGAGGAAGAACAGGGACCCCTCCCCGATGGCCTGGGCTGCCACCCCCACCCGCTGGAAGAGCAGGTTCAGCCTCTTTCGCAATAGATCGCCCAGTCCATTCAGGTGCTCGTAGGCCTTGGGGGTGAGGAGCTTCAAGGTGGCGATGCCGGCGGCCATTCCAATCGGATTGCCATTGTAAGTCCCGGGATGGGGAATGGCCGGGGCGCCGCTTCGAGGATCCAAAAGCGCCATGATATCTTGTCTTCCCCCGAAGGCCGCTACCGGGAATCCGCCCCCAATGATCTTTCCCATCAGCGTCAGGTCGGGCTTGACCCCGTAAAGCGCCTGGGCTCCTCCGGGGTGCACCCTCAGGGTGATGATCTCGTCCAGAATGAAGAGGATTCCCTCCCTCCGACAGATTCCCTCCAGAAAGGAGAGGAAGCCGTCCCGAGGGGGGATCATGCCGGCCATCGCCGGTATGGGCTCCACGATGAGGGCGGCGATCTCCCCTTTATGCCGAGCCAAGATCCGCTCCACGTTTTCTTTATCGTTGAAGGGGAGGACCACCACCTGATCGGCCGTCTCCTGGGGGATACCGGCTGCCTCGGGGACACTGAGGGGGGCCTCCTTGGGGCCCAATTTCTCCAGGGGGGTGCGGACGCTCACTTGAACCAGGTCGGAGGTGCCGTGGAATCCTCCCTCGAACTTGGCGATCTTATGCCGTCCGGTGAAGGCCCGGGCGGCACGCAAGGCAAACATGGCGGCCTCGGTCCCGGAATTGACGAAGCGGAGTTGCTCTACCGAAGGTACGCGTTCCTTGATGATCTGGGCCAATCGAATCTCCGATTCGGTGGGGGAGGCAAAGGCAAAACCTCTGCTTACGGCCTCCCTGACCGCCCGCAGCACCTGGGGATGGGCATGGCCGAGGATCAGGGCCGTATAGTTATTCACGAAATCGATGCGGCGGTGACCATCTGCATCCCAAACGCGACATCCCCTGCCTTTGATCACATAAGGAGGATAGGGGAGGAAATAGACGGAAGTGCGGGTGGTGCCTCCCGGCATCACCTTGATGGCGCGCTCGTACAGGCGCCGAGAGCGGGGGGTCTCCTTCTCGTATCCCAAGAGTGATTGGCTTCTTCGGCTCATAACGATCCCCTTTCTTTGAGACTGTCTCTTTGATGACCGGATCTGCTCCGTGATTTTGGATCTTTGTGCCTTCTCTGCCTCTTGGGATCCCTTTTCAAGATCCGTCAGAGGCTCGATGTCTTCGTGAATCCGTGTATGCCGAGACTCTCTCCCAACGACCAGTATTCCCGGGAGAGGAGGTGATATGCCAGGGGCTGAAGCAGCTCTCCCCGCCAGTTGCCCGCTGGGTCGAGGTATTCCTCATCCACGTGGCTGGCCACCACCTCTGCCAGGAAGAAATCGTGGGTCCCCAGGTTCAGGACTTGCTTGACCCTGCATTCCAGATTGATGGGACACTCCTTGATGAGGGGCGTTCGGACCACCTCTCCAGGGAGGGGGGTGAGGCCGACGGTGGGAAACTTATCCTTTTCTCTTCCCGAGAGGCTGCCACAGAGATCCACCTCCCTCACCAGGTCTTTGTTCGGCACATTGACCACGAATTCCCCCGTTTCCATAATCAGGCGATGAGAGTGGCGGCTGGGCCGGATGGCCATCCCGATCAGGGGAGGGTCGAAACAACAGATGCCGATGGCCGCCACGGTGAGGATGTTGGGAGCTGACCCCTCAGCCTGACACGTAATCAGACAGACTGGCAGGGGATTGAGCAGGGTGGCGGGCTTGATCTTCCTCTTGGCCATCTCTTCGTCCTTTCTCTGATAGCCTCTTTGATTCCCCCGGCTTTAGCCGCAGGCGAATGGCTTCTTCTTGCTCCAGGCGGCTCGGTCCGGCCGCCACTTCGCTCCCACGGGCATTCGCTCCTTCGATCTCGGCAGCCCGAGAACTCGCCCTCCTCAAAAGCGGATCGGAGGGCTCAGACAGCTCGGCCTGACTGCCCCCCGAGCTCTCCTCGCTCATAAGCGCCCAAGGTTGCTCAGGAACTGGCCGGACCGGAGAGAGAAGATTGCGGGCTTGCCCTGGAGTATCGATAAATGGGTCACTCCGGGAGATCAATCAGGGATCAGGGCGACCCGCAGGGCCTCCGCGCTGGAGGCTGCCAGATCGAATGCCCCTTCCCAATCCTTCAGGGGAAAGACATGGGAGATGAGGGGCTTGAGGTTCACCTTGTTCTGGGCCACGAGCTGGATGGCAGAGCGCCAGGAAGTCCAGAGGTGGGAGATCTCCCCCTTGATGTCCAGCTCCTTGACGATGATCTTACGGGTATCGAGAGAGGCGGTGATACCACCGCGGATGCCGCCCCCGGAGATCAGGATCCGCCCGCCGGGTCGAACCAGATCCAAGGTCTCCTCCACCGCCTGGGGCGAGCCGGTGTTCTCCACCACCACGTCCACTCCGATCCCCCCGGTCATCTCCTTGACGATCTCCAACAGGTTCTCTTTCTCCACGTTCACCGTCCGATCGGCCCCCAACTCGCCTGCCAGCTTCAAGCGGCTCTTCTCATCCCGGCTCAATCCCGTGATCATGACCGAAGAAGCCCCGACCGCCCGGGCAATCTGGAGGAGGATCAGTCCCCGGGCACCAGGACCCAGGATCAGTAAGGACTCCCCAGCGGTGAGTTGCATGCGTTCAACCAGGCTATGGAAGGAACCGGCGGTGGGCTCGATGAGGGTGGCCTCCTTCAATCCGATGGAGTCTGGGAGACGGTGAAGGTGCTTCTCCGGCCACACCACATATTTGGCGAAGGCCCCTCCGGAGATGTAATGGATGCGCTGGTCGGCGGGAATCATATTGGCGCAGATGTTGATCCGCCCGGTGCGACAGTTGATGCATTTGCCGCAGTAGAAGGTGACGATCTCGCCCACCACCCGGTCGCCCACCTTGAAATCGGTGACCTTTGGGCCCACCTCGATCACGGTCCCGGACATTTCATGACCGGAGACGACCGCCCGGGAAGGACCCTTGATCCCTCTCCGATCCGTATCCTTCCATTTGTGGACATCGCTGCCGCAGATCCCGCAAAAGGCGACTTCGATCAGGACATCATTCGGGGCAAAAGGATTCCTCCCGATCTGTGGCTTGGGGACTTCCTCCAGCTTGTATCGTCCATCCGGATAGAGGACCAACCCTTGCATTCCGTTCTCCTTTCCCAGTGAAGATGGAGGCCATTATAGAGGAATCAGCAGAAGATGAAAGAAGGGAGTCCCTAATCGCGGATGGCCTCCGCCTTGATCGCATCCTCGGTCTTGCTCCGGGATGGAATCACGCAGATGAACTCCATGTTCTCGGTGCCGGTATTGCGAAAGCAGTGTTCCTCCCCCGGGGCGACAAAGATCACGGATCCCGGCTGGATGGGGGCCTGGAATCCTTTCTGGAAGACGATGCCGACTCCTTTGAGTACGAAAACCTGATGCTCCCAGGGATGGCGGTGATGATGGGATTGGCCCCCTGGCTCCACCTCTACCACCCGCATGTCGAAATTGGGGGCCCCATCCTTCTCGCTGATGACCCAGCGCAGTCCCGCTTTGGCGCCCTGGGGTTTCTCGAGCATTACTTCCCGATAACTCTCTCTCACCAACATCTTGTGCTCCTTTCCTATGCGTGATGGAGTATGTCTATTGGGGTGATGGATCGACCCGACACAACTTGCTGCTGCCACAGAAATACGTAGGGAACCATTAGGTCTGGCCGAAGAAACAATCTACAACAATTGAGGAACGGGGTCAAATGAAGAGTGGGAAAGTCCTCTTTCGATTCGGTCGTGGACATCGGGGGCATTTTCCCTGCCTTCGAAATGAGGGGGATGGGGGAAGATCTCTGCAACTCTACCAGCCATCATCAAGAGAGCCTCGAAATCGTCAAATCGCTGGGCGGTGATTTCCATCGGGTAAAAGATGTGCTAAGATATAGTTTCGATTCACCGTCGATGGGGAGGGACAAGATTCTCCATTCTGAGCCGTCTTACATCACGCTTAATCCTACGGGGGGGCTGGTTCGGAGCATCGAGCATGCCCTGGAGCTCCTGGGACCCTGCCGCCTCTGTCCCCGGGCCTGCGGAGCCGATCGGATCGGAGGAGGGGTGGGATTCTGCGGAGCAGGCCGATGGGCCAAGGTTGCCAGCGCCAATCTGCACTGGGGAGAGGAGCCTCCGCTGGTGGAAGCAGGAGGGTCGGGAACGGTCTTCTTTTCCCATTGCAGCCTGCGGTGCTGTTTCTGTCAGAATTATCCCATCAGCCACCTGGGAAATGGCAGGGAAGTGGATGCAGTCGGCCTGGCCCAGATGATGCTCGACCTTCAGGGAAGGGGTGCGGCCAACATCAATCTGGTTACCGGGAGCCATTTCCTTCCCCAGATCCTGGAGGCCCTGCCCGCGGCGATCCAAGGGGGACTGAGGCTGCCATTGGTCTACAATTGCGGCGGGTATGAGTCGCTGGAGGCGCTTCGTCTTCTCGAAGGAATCATCGATATCTATCTGCCTGATGCCAAGTACGGAGAGATCGAATGGGCCCAACTCTACTCGGGGGCGCCGGATTATGTAGAGGTCAATCGGGCAGCCTTGAGGGAGATGTATCGACAGGTGGGAGGCCTCCAGGTGGATTCGGAGGGGAGGGCCAGGAGGGGCCTGATCGTTCGCCACCTGCTGCTTCCCGGACAAACGGAGAACACCCGGAAGGTCCTTGGCTTCTTGGCCGCGGAGTTGAATCCTCATATCCATGTCAGTCTGATGAGCCAATATTTTCCGGCGTGGAAGGCAAGGATGTTTCCCGATCTGCGGCGCAAGGTGAATCGGAAGGAGCTTAGGAAGGCCATTCAGGTGCTGGAGGATCTGGGTCTGGATCAGGGGTGGCATCAGGTTTGGCAAGACTGATGTGGAGCTATCAGAGATCGCTGGAGGATTTCGTGAGGAGTCGAGGGCTCGTTCAGGGATAAAGCGATGGGAAGCGATAAGATCATCATCAAGGGAGCACGGGAACACAATCTGAAGAACATCGATCTGGTCATCCCTCGGGATCGATTGGTGGTCATTACCGGGGTGTCAGGGTCGGGGAAGTCTTCTCTGGCCTTCGACACGATCTATGCGGAGGGGCAAAGACGCTATGTGGAGTCCCTTTCTGCCTATGCCCGACAATTTCTGGAACAGATGGATAAACCGGATGTGGACCTGATCGAAGGCCTTTCTCCGGCCATCTCCATCGAACAGAAAACTACCTCCAAGAACCCTCGTTCCACGGTCGCCACGGTGACGGAGATCTATGATTACCTACGCCTCCTCTTTGCGCGGGTGGGAAAGCCCTTCTGCTATCAATGCAAGAAGCCGATCACCTCTCAGACCGTGCAGCAGATCGTGGATCAATTGCTGGCCATGGCCCCGGGCACCCGCATCCAGATCCTGGCTCCCGTGGTTCGCGGAAGAAAGGGGGAGTACCGCAAGGTCTTCGCCGACCTTCGCAAGGAAGGCCTCGTCCGGGTCAGGGTGAACGGGGTCCTGAGGGATTTGGATGAGGAGATCGAGCTGGATCGAAACAAGAAACAGACCATCGAGGCAGTAGTGGATCGATTGGTGATCCAAGAGGACATCCGAACCCGTCTGGCCGACTCCCTGGAGATCGCCCTGGGGATGGCGGAGGGCCTGGTCATTATCAACGTGGCCGAGGGGAAGGATCTCTTCTTCTCCACCCGGTTGGCCTGCATCGACTGCGGGGTAAGCTACCCCGAGATTTCCCCCCGCATCTTCTCCTTCAATAATCCCCACGGGGCCTGTCCCGTCTGCGGCGGGCTGGGAACCAAGATCGACCCCCACTTCGATCTCCTGTTGGAAGGAGGGATGGGATATCCATACGGAGGAATCCGCGGGCTGGATCGCCGTTATAAGGAGACTCAATCCAGCCGGGTGAAGGAGCAGATCGAGAATTTGATGGATAGGCTGGCCAGCGTTCGACCCTGCCCAGAGTGCAACGGGGCCAGACTGCGGAAGGAGAGCCTGGCGGTCAAGGTCGCAGAATTGTCCATTGCGGAAGTGGCCCGTTTCTCGGTGAAGGAGGCCATTCGGTTTTTCGAGGGTCTGGCCCTCTCCCCGAAGGATCAGGAGATCGCCCGTCGCATCCTGAAAGAGATACGGGAGCGTTTGGGTTTCCTGGCCAATGTGGGCCTGGATTACCTGACCCTCGATCGCTCCGCAGCCACGCTCTCCGGTGGAGAGGGCCAGAGGATCCGGCTGGCTACCCAGATTGGATCCAGTCTGGTAGGGGTTCTCTATATCCTGGATGAGCCGAGCATTGGCCTGCATCAGCGGGATAATGCTCGGCTCCTTCGAACCCTCCAGCAGCTGCGAGATCTGGGAAACACCATCTTGGTGGTCGAGCACGACGAGGAGACCATCCGGATCGCCGATCATGTCATCGACCTGGGCCCGGGGGCCGGAGAGGCGGGAGGATTTGTGGTAGCTGATGGTCCTCCCCCGGCGATCATCGCCTGCAGGGAATCCATTACTGGGAAATACCTGAGCAAGGAGTTCAGGATCCCGGTTCCCGGGGCCAGGAGGCCTCCCAACGGCAACTATCTGACCATCCTGGGGGCCAGGGAGCATAATTTGAAGAATATTGAGGTAGAGATTCCCCTGGGTGTCTTCACCTGCATCACCGGCGTGTCCGGATCGGGAAAGAGCACTCTCATCAATGAAATCCTGCGCAAGGCCCTGAACCGAAGGATCTACGGATCCAGGGAGGAGCCTGGGGAACATGGGGAGATCTTGGGAGCCGATCTTATAGACAAAGTAATCGACATTGACCAATCTCCCATTGGCCGCACTCCTCGCTCTAATCCAGCTACCTATACCGGGGTTTTCAGTTTCATCCGGGATCTGTTCGCTCTGACTCCGGAAGCTCGGGTCCGCGGATATAAGCCGGGCCGGTTCAGCTTCAACGTAAAGGGTGGGAGATGTGAAGCATGTCAGGGGGATGGAATCATCAAGATCGAGATGCATTTCCTGCCGGATGTCTATGTGACCTGCGAGGTTTGCCGAGGCCAGCGATACAATCGAGAGACTCTGGAGATCCAATATAAGGGCAAGAGCATTGCCGAGGTCCTGAATATGACGGTCAAAGAGGCGCTGGAATTCTTCGGCAAGATCCCTTCCATCCAATTCAAGCTCAAAACGCTATACGATGTGGGCTTGGGCTACATCAAGTTGGGCCAGTCGGCTACTACCTTGTCCGGTGGGGAGGCCCAGAGGGTGAAGCTCTCCAAAGAACTGGGCAAGAGGGGAACCGGTCGCACCCTGTACATATTGGATGAGCCGACGGTGGGACTGCACTTTGCAGATATTCAGCAGCTCCTGGACGTCCTTCATAGGCTGACAGACGGAGGAAATACCGTCTTGGTCATCGAGCACAATCTGGATGTCATCAAGACGGCCGATTATGTGATCGATTTAGGCCCCGAGGGGGGAGACGCAGGGGGATATGTTATCGCCACGGGGACACCGGAGGAGGTCATGCAGGTTGATCGGTCTCATACGGGCCAATTCCTGCGCCGGGTCCTGCAAGGACAATGATCTCCCCACAGGTCCGGGTGGCAGAGGCAGATCTTCGGCAGGAGTGCCTAGCCAGGCTAATTCCTGCAGCGAGGTTTCGGATGAGCCCGCGAGCTATCGTCTCGTGACATCCCGCGCGCCTTCTCCGGAGGCCCCTTTGTGGGTCAATCCCGCACCTGGATGGGATGCGGAAAAAAATGCTCCCATCCTGATTTTTTTTCTTGCAATTCTGACTAAATGGAGTATAAACCCCATAACAAATTTCGGCCTGGCAGAGCAACACTGAAGCTAACCGTCGGCGGGGTGCGGCTTTTGGGGAGTAGAGGAGATTTTCTTTGGAATTTCGCTCATTGACTGTGACCACCTTGCCGCCGGAGGCAGGGCACATCTGGCTGGGCACCCTCCGGCCAAGCGGAATTGCTCGCCCATCAATGCATTAGAGGCCTCCCCTCCGGGGCAAAGGAGGATAGAATAATGTAGAATATGGCCCCCAATTTTACGCTGTATGGGCGCTGGGCAAGGGGAAGTACAAAAAAGACGAGCGTCCCCAGTTCAGGAACTCTGGGAAATTGCCAGGGCCTAATTGCAGAGGGTGATCAAACAGCTAAAATTCCGAAAAGGGGGTAAATCGATTGCAGGCACTTGGGAAACACCTATTGGTTGAGTTACATGGATGTGACCCAGATGCGCTCAAGAGCATTGACTTGATACGCGAGGCGATGGTCACTGCAGCCAAGATAGCAAACGCCACCATCATCGGGGTCAGCTTTCACGAATTCTCTCCCTTTGGTATTAGTGGGGTGGTGGTGATTGCGGAATCCCATCTCTCGATCCATACTTGGCCCGAATACCGGTACGCTGCGGTGGATATATTTACTTGTGGAGATCAACTGAAGCCGGAAGTTGCAGTGGATTATATTACCCTGCAGCTCAAGTCCAAGAATGTCTCGGTGGTGGAAGTCAGACGGGGATTGATTGGCAAGAATGTGGGGAGACTCCCTCACAAAATCGGATCCAGCGAGGAAAAGGCGCATGCCGATAAAGAATTATCGTTGGCTTATTGAGGCGCAAAGCCCGGAGGAGGCTCACCTCGTCTCGATCCAGAATGTTCTCTACTCAGGCCATACGGAATTCCAGAGTATGGATATCATCGAGCTGGGAAGCTACGGAAAATGCCTGGTGTTGGATGGAAGGATTCAGTCCACCATGGCGGATGAGTTCATCTATCATGAGGCATTGGTGCACCCGGCCATGGTTGCTCATCCCAGCCCCCAGCAGGTCTTCATTATCGGCGGGGGTGAGGGTGCCACCCTGCGGGAGGCGTTGAGACATCGCTCGGTAAGCAGGGCACTGATGGTGGATATCGATCGGGAGGTGGTTTTCAAGTGCCGGGAGTTGCTTCCGGAATTCCATCAGGGCTGCTTTGACGATCCCCGGGCCGATCTCAGATTCCTGGATGCCCGTAAGTACCTCGAGGAGACCTCCGAGACCTTTGATGTAATCCTCATCGACATCTCGGAGCCGGTGCAAGAAGGCCCTGCCTACCTCCTTTTCACCAGGGAATTCTATGAGGTGGTGAAGGAGCGGCTCAATCGACCGGGCCTGATCGCCTTGCAGGCGGGAAGTGCTACATGTGTGGGCGGGGAATGCTTTCCCGCCTTGTATAGCACCTTGAGATCGGTCTTCTCATCAGTCAGCCCCTATGTGGTTTCGATCCCCAGCTTCGGGGTTCCCTGGGGCTTTTGCATGGCCTCGCCGGATGAAGGGATGGATCCCTTTTCCCTGCCATCCCTGGACAGGCTGCTGGCTTCCCGCATCGAGGACCATGACCGGCTGCGTTTCTACGATTCCTTGTCCCACCAGAGCATCTTCTCTCTTCCCAAGCATGTCCGGGCCCGCCTTGCCCAAGAGCCTCGAATCATCGAGGATAATGCCCCTCTCTTCACCTACCGTTGAGAAAGCCCGCCCCAGAGGATGACCTCGGAAAGGCAGTATAAGACCCCCCTGTTCGATGCCTTGGTGAGCCTTGCGGAATCGCGTAAGGTATCGTTCCATACTCCCGGCCATAAGAGTGGAAAGGGCATCTCCACCCGGTTCAAGAAATTCGTGGGCCCCAAGATTTTCAGCATTGATCTCACTACGTTGGATGAGGTGGACTGCCTGCAAAAGCCGGTGGGAGTGATAAAAGAGGCCCAGGAGCTTGCGGCCGAGGCCTATGGTGCGGATCAGTCCTTCTTTCTGGTCAACGGCTCTACGGTGGGAAACCACGCCATGGTCCTGGCTACCTGCAATCCGGGAGACGAAGTCGTGGTGGCGAGAAATGCCCACAAGTCCATCTTGACCGGAATCATCTTGGCCGGGGCGATCCCCTATTTCTTCATGCCCGACTGGGGTCATGATCTGGGGATACCGCTCAATGCCGCGCCAGAGCAGGTCAGGCCTGCCCTGGAAAGCCATCCTCGCGCGAAGGCCTTGGTCCTCACCAGTCCCAATTATTATGGGGTGACTGCGGATCTTCCCCGCATCTTGGCAGAGGCGAAGGAGAGGGGAACGCTCATCCTGGTTGATGAGGCCCATGGCCCTCACCTTCATTTCCATCCCCGTCTGCCTCCATCTGCCCTGTCGGCAGGGGCCGATCTCTGTGTGCAGAGTACCCACAAGATCCTGGGGGGAATGACCCAAAGCTCCATGCTCCATGTGAAGGGCGATCGGATCGATCTGGCCCGCCTTCAAGGCGTGCTCCAACTGATGCAAAGCACCAGCCCCTCCTATGTCCTCATGGCATCGCTGGATTTGGCACGAATGCAGATGGCTACCGAGGGTAATAAGCTCCTGGAGAAGGCGATTCATCTGGCTGAGGAGGCGAGGGCCCAAATCAAGCGGATCGGGGGAGTCTCGTGTTTTGGGAGGCCCGAGATCCAGGCAAAGGAGGGGTTCGATCTGGATGTGACGAAATTGACCATTTCCACCAGAGCCCTGGAATTGACCGGCTTTCAGGCCTCATCCTTCCTCAATAGCGAATCGGATGTACAGGTGGAGATGGCGGACTTGTATAATCTGCTGGTGATCGTGAGCATTGGCGATCGAAAGGACGATCTATCCCGTCTGGTCAGCGGCCTGGAGAGGATTTCCCTGAGGTACGGTCGAAAGAAGGAGGGGCCCATTCCCGTCATATTTCCCCCTAGCCCCAGCCCCCTGCGGCTGTCTCCGCGAGAGGCCTATTTCGCCCCTTATCGTTATGTGGATCTGAAGGAGGCGGTGGGAGAGATCAGCTCTGATATCATTACTATCTACCCACCGGGTATCCCACTCCTGGTTCCCGGAGAGGAGATCCAAGGGGAGATCGCCGAATATCTCCAAGCCATGGGCAGCAAAGGGGCAAGGGTGGACGGTCTGAGGGAGGCCCCCTCGTCGCAGATCCGGGTCGTTGCCCATTGAGCATCGGGGGGTGACAGGAAGTTTTCCATTGCGTTTTCCGCAGTAATGGCTTATACAAAATAGGCCTGTGTCAGGTGGGCCTCGCGCGGCCGCTTTCCGCTGTGGCCCGATCCCCTATTGCAGAGTTCGGAAACAGAGTGAGGGTAGCGTGAAGATGGGGCATCCCTGGGTTCCGTTTCAAGGCAGCGACCGGGAGATGATGCCCCGATCCATGAATTAGCATACTCTTGTTGGCGTAGGAGGTAGAGGGTGAAAAAGACGATCAAATGGAGGGCCATCCTCTTGGCATTTACCACCGCACTGGCCTTGGTCTATGTCCTGCCTTCGTTACCCGGATTTAAGGTCTTCCCAACTTGGTGGCGAGATCATCTCCCCCACGATAAGCTGAAATTGGGATTGGACTTGCAGGGAGGGATGCACCTGGTCATGGAGGTGGATGCGGACAAGGCGGTGGAGAATGCCACCGAGCGATGGACCAATGAGATCAAGGCCTCCTTTGAAAAGGAGAAGATCGGGCTGGAACGAGTCGTTCGGGAGGGCCAGGATAGGATTCGCCTGAAGGTCGCGAAATCAGAGCAGCGGGATGCAGCCTCCAAGCGGATCTCCGACATCGGCGTCTTGGACGCATCCCCCACTGCCGATCCCTCGGAGATGCTCCTCACATTGAAGCCTAACGAGGTCAAGCGGCTCCAGGAGTATGCGGTGCGTCAGTGTCTGGAGACGATTCGCAACCGGGTGGATCAGTTCGGGGTATCCGAGCCCCACATCGTGCCCGAGGGGGAGCGGCGTATCGTGGTCCAACTCCCCGGGGTCAAGGACCCCCAGCGTGCAGTGGAGTTGATCGGCAAGACCGCCCTCTTGGAGTTCAAGCTGGTGGATGAAAGGACCGGCGACAGCAACATGATGCAGGAGGCGCTCGCTGGCCGTCCCCCTGCCGATACGGAAATCCTTTACCAGAAGACCACCGATGCCAAAGGAAACGTGAGCTCGGTTCCCTTCCTCATGGAGAAGAAGACTCTCCTCACCGGAGATGCGATCACGTCGGCGGAGGTGGCGATCGGGCACGAAATGAACGAACCCTATGTCTCAATGGAATTTGATAAGGTGGGGGCCAAGATTTTCTCCGATATCACCGGCGCCAATGTGAATCGCCGTCTGGCCATCATCCTGGACAACAATATCTACTCTGCCCCCCGCATCAACGAGAAGATCCCGAGCGGCAAGGCCCAGATCACCGGGCGATTCAGCATGGAGGAGGCCAGAGATCTGGCGATCGTTCTGCGGGCGGGAGCCCTTCCGGCGCCGGTGAAGATCATCGCCAATGTCACCGTGGGGCCCTCATTGGGCCAGGACTCGATCCGGAAGGGCCTGCGGGCCACCTTGGTAGGGTCGGCATTGGTGCTGCTGTTCATGGTCTTCTATTATCGTGTCTCAGGGGCCGTGGCCGATTTCGCCCTCCTCTTGAACATAATCATGTTGATGGGGGCCCTGTCCTGGTTTCGAGCGACTCTCACCCTGCCCGGGATCGCGGGCATCGCGCTCACTATTGGCATGGCCGTGGACACCAATGTCTTGATGTTCGAGCGGATCCGAGAGGAATTACGCATGGGTAAGACAACGCGCTCGGCCATCGATAACGGATACACCAAAGCCTTCCTTACCATTTTAGACTCCCATGTTACCACCCTGATCACGGCCGTGGTCCTCTTCCAGTTTGGAACCGGACCGATCAAGGGCTTCGCGGTCTCCCTCAGTCTGGGTGTCCTGATCAATCTCTTCACCGCCTTGGTCGGAACCAAGACCGTCTTGGACTGGATGACCACTAAATGGGAGATGAAGAAGATCAGTGTTTGAGGGTATCATTCGCCAGGGCCCTCCGTTGGGCCCGCATTGTGGGTTGCAGCACATTAAGTCCATTATGGAGCTCTCGCCTCCGGCTTTGAGGAGAGATGGGGAGGATCGATGATCGAAATCCTGGGAAAGACCAAGATCGACTTCATGGGAAAGCGCTATTATTCCTTTGCCCTTTCCGGCTTTCTAATTCTCTTGGGCCTCTTCGCCATCATTCAAGTAGTCCGAGGACATGCCAATTTGGGCATCGAATTCGCAGGAGGCACCTCGGTGAAGTTGAAGTTCGACGGCCCGGTGGAGGTGGGGCAGGTGAGGGATGCCCTGGGCAAGGGCGACATCCCGGAGTTCAATCTGCAGCAGTTCTCCGATAGCTCCCGGGTCCTGGTCCACGTCAAGAAAGAATTCGTCCAGCAGGCGCGGATGGTGGACCGGATTCAGGATGTCCTAAAACAGCACCTCCCGAACAAGAATTTTATCATCGAGGGGAGCGATGAGGTCGGTCCCGCGATCGGAAAAGGACTACGTAGATCCGCGACGTGGGCGATCGCCCTGTCGATGCTCGGAATCCTAATCTATATCGCCTGGCGGTTCGAGTTCCGTTTCGGTATTGCCGCCACTATCGCCACCCTCCATGATGTCCTGGCAGTGTTTGGGGTCTTTTATCTGATGGGAAAGGAGATCAATCTCCTGCTCGTGACCGCCCTGCTGACCCTGGCGGGATACTCCCTGAGCGACACGGTTGTAGTTTTCGACCGAATTCGGGAAAATCTGAGGTCCCGGCGCAAAGACCCATTGGCTGCGTTGATCAATTCCAGCATCAACGAGGTCCTCTCTCGCACTATGGTCACCGGCCTCACCGTATTCCTGGTCATCCTCGCCTTCCTCTTTCTGGCAGGGGAGGTCCTCCATGACTTCTCTCTCGCTATATGCATGGGGATCATTGTGGGGACCTTTTCATCGATCTTCGTGGCCAGCGCCCTGGTATTGGAATGGCATGCGAAGGTCCGGGTGAAGCCAGCCCGCACCGGCAAGAGGCGATAAGTCAGATCACCCATGGCAAAAAGGTGGCGTCTGCCGGAGGCGGATCCGGGAGGGGCGGCTCAGATCGCCCAAGACCTGAATATACATCCTCTGCTGGCTCAGATCCTCCTCAATCGAGGCTTGAGATCTCCCTCCGAGGCCCGATCCTTTCTCTATCCCTCCCTGAAAGACCTGCATTCTCCCTCCCTGCTCAAGGACATTGAGCAGGGAGTCGGCCGCATCCGTTTGGCCCTTTCTCGCTCCGAGAAGATCCTCCTGTACGGAGATTATGATGTAGATGGCATCACCGGAACCGCCCTTCTCTGGTTGCTACTGCGCCAATTGGGAGGCGAGGTCATCCATTACTTTCCCCATCGGGTACGGGAGGGATATGGAATCCAGGAGGAGGTGATTCGCTGGTCGAAGCGAGAAGGGGTGGGATTGATCGTCGCCATCGACCAGGGTATCAGTGCCTGGCGCGAGGTGGAGTTGGCGGGTGGCTTGGACATCGACATGATTATCTGCGATCACCATCTGCCGGGAGAGAAGACCCCGGCGGCCTCGGCGGTCCTCAATCCCCAGCAGGCGGATTGCCCTTATCCCTTCAAGCCTCTGGCCGCTGCCGGAGTGGTCTTTAAGATGTGCCAGGCCCTGGCGGGGGCGGCGGGTGCAGAGGGATGGATGGACCAACACCTGGATCTGGTCGCCCTGGGGACGATTGCAGATCTGGTTCCTCTCAGGGGAGAGAATCGGGTCTTCGCCCAGTTTGGGCTGGCTCAGTTGCAGAATTCCCAGAAGAGGGGAATTCAGGCCCTCCTCGAAACCTCCAGACTCTCCGCCTCTTCATTGAAGTCAGGCCACATCGCTTTTATCTTGGCCCCGAGGCTCAATGCGGCGGGGCGAATGCGTGAGGCGGAATTGGCTTTTCGATTGTTAACCACCGAATCCGCTTCTGAGGCAGCCCGATCCGCCCGGATCTTGGAGGAGTTGAATCGGGACCGGCAGGAGTTGGAGAGGAGGATGTTGGAGGAGGCAACGGGGATGGTAAAGGCCCGGGGAGATTTGCCCAAGGGGATCTGTTTGCACTCGGAGCATTGGCATCCGGGGGTGATCGGAATCCTGGCCTCCCGGCTGGTGGATGCCTATCATCGTCCCTCGATCATTATTTCCTTGGATGGGGATCGGGGAAGGGGCTCGGCACGCAGCATTCCCGAATTTCCCATCAATCAGGCTCTGGAGGATTGTCGTGGCCTCCTAGAGGGCTTTGGGGGCCATTCGCTGGCCGCAGGATTTGCGATCCGCCGTGAAAACCTCGCTGCCTTCAGGGAACGATTTGAAGAGATCGTTCGGTCCTCTCTGACCGATGACAATTATCTTCCCACCCTCTTTGTGGATGGAGAGGTTTCCCTGGAGGATCTTTCTCTGAATCTGATGAGGGAGATGAAAAGGCTGGAGCCTTATGGACTGGGAAACCCGGAGCCCACCTTGGCCTGTAAAGGATTGCAGGTCATGAAATATCCCCGGCGGGTGGGGGAAAACGGAGATCACCTGAAGATCAGGGTGCGGCAGAAAGGCAAGATCCTGGAGGCGATCGGGTTTGGCATGGGTGACCTTTACGGGGATCTCGAAAACTCGGCACAGCCGATTGATCTGGCCTTTTGCCCCACGGTGAACACCTATCAGGGTAATCCATCCCTTCAATTGCGAATCAAAGACCTGCAGTTGGCGCCGTCCCAAATTTAGTCCCCAATTTAGCCTTGACCCCTTTGAATCAAGGGTGTAATCTGTCTATTAGTAAGATGTAGCACGTGACTTGTCGTTTCCTTTCCTTTGGCTGATCCAAACCTTGGCAGAAAGAATACCGGTCTCCTGAATCCGATTTCTCAGTCCCACCGGGGGTCCTTCTCTTCATCTTGGGGAGAGATCCTTTCGGTGCGGGTTCGACTGTAATTGAGAAGGGGAGGGAGGTGAAGACAGATCTGTCGGCGTGGATGGATAATGGTGGGGTCTCGGAGAATGAAGGCCCTGCCGTGAGGCTCTAACTCGAAAGGAAGGAGTAAGGGAATCCATGAAGAAAGCACTGTTTGTCGTGACTGCGATCTTTGTGCTCTCGGTATTCGTGGGAACAGCTTCCGCCTACAAGCTCCTCGATTTTAGCCATAAGTGGGAGAACGGAATGCCTGCCTGGGCGGGCAAGTGGACAGGCTTGGAGATGTGGGGTGGATGCAAATCTCAGATGGAGTGCTACGACAAGGTGGGACCCGGTTTCTACGGCCATGACGTCAAGTTCACCGAGCACACCGGCACCCACATGGACAGCCCGTCTCACAATGCCTATGGGTTCTGGAGGATCGATCAGATCCCCATTGATAAATTCGTCGGCAAGGCCGTGATCATGGACATGCGGCCCTGGGTGAAGGACCAGGACGGCTACGAGGTGAGCCTGGCCAATATCAAGGCCTGGGAGAAGAAGACCGGCTGCGACCTGATGCGGGATGCAGCCCGCTCCATGGTCTTCATGTGGACCGGCTGGGATAAGTTTTGGTATGACTATATTGAAGGCAAGAACGATCGCTTCGTGGGGGCCAAATTCACCGGCATCACCGAGGATGCCGCGAAATACCTGGCGGATTGCCGGATCAAGGGCTTCGGCTTCGATACCCTCTCCATCGACACCTACAAGAGGGTTGTGGCGGGAAAGACCTTGGCCCATAACGCCCTGTTCGGCAACCTCATCTGGGTCATCGAGAATGTCAAGTACGATCCTTCCGTGGCCGACAAGTGGGTTTACGCTGTAACGGCGCCCATGAAGATCTTTCAGGGCTCCGGCGCCCCCTGCCGGGTCTTCATCCTGGACGATACCAACGCCAAGGGGCTGGGCGCTTCCTTGTCCTCCATGATTGCTCTGGAGAAGAAGATCGCGGCGGCCCCCATGTACGATCTGGCCAACGACGTCCGGAATGGCATGCACATCTGGCAGGGCGTCTTCGGCGGGAATTTGGTCGGCGTGGGCGACCTGAACAACTTCAAGGGCATCTACCCCTGGATTGCCTACTACGATGGTGGCTTTTTTGGAAACCAGATCTTCTGCAACGAGCACACCGGCACCCATACCGATTCCCCGTCTCATCGCCGGGAAGGGGCCCAGTGGACCCTAGATAAGGTACCCATGCAGCACTGGGCAGCCCCCTGTCTGGTCGTCAATGCCTCCCGGTACGGCCCGGAGGAAGGGGACTGGATCTTCGACATGAACATGTTCCAGGATTGGATGATGAAGCACCCCAACCTGACCGTCAAGAAGGGTGACATCGTTTGCTTCTCTCAGGACATGGTTCACAAGTGGGCCCTGCACAATAATGGATTCCACCGTGACTGGGTGACCTACAAATTCCCGGGCATCGGTGCCGATGTGGCCAAGTACGTGGCGGATAAGGGCATCGTGGGTGCCCTCACCGATGTGACCAGCATCGATGCCGCCAAAGTTGCCATTTATGGCAAGGGGAACGATGTAGAAAACAACCCCACGCATATCAACTTGCTCGGCAAGGGCATCTATGTCACCGAGAACGTGGGCGGCGACCTGCAGCAGGCGGCCAACTCCAAGGGCTTCGCCTTCGTCATGCCCTGCGTCCAAGCTAAGGATGGCTCGGGCTTCCATTCCCGTATCTGGTACTTCGAGGGCCTGAATATCCCCATCGAATAGAAGGGGTACCCGACCTCTGAGGGCAAAGGGGCTATCTTCGGATAGCCCCTTTGCACTTTGCGAGGGAATTGATGGTTGACTCCATCTGGGAAATGGGGTAAGAAATGATGCGGTCTGAGACATTCATCGCGCGGCGATTCCCGCGGCTTTGGGAGTGGAATTCGTTCTGCAAATGTTGATGCGCTCCATGGAATTGTCCACAAGGTATCGGTAACAGAGGAAGGGGAGGACAATGGCCAGATCGAAGAGGGAGATCAAGAAGCTCCATCGGAAGAGGCAAGGGAGGCTGGAAGAAAGGCGGCGTAATCCCCCACCGGCCCCGACGCCGGAGACATCGGAGGCCAAAGAGGAGCCGAGGCAGACTCCGAAGAAGCCTGCCCACCGCAAGAAGGAGAAGGAGTAAGTTGGTTTTCGCCAATGGAGGCGAATCGGGTGCCTGGGAGTGCCTCGGGCCGCTGCTCAGGGAGACACTTCCGGTAAAGTGAAAGTGGTGTGAGGGATATGGAGGCAGGGATAAAAGCCCAGATTGAGAGGCTCATGGCGGAAAGCCTGGCGGTGAAACAGGATCTGATCCGATATCACCTGGATGCCATAGCCAAAGTGGTAGATTCGACGCTGGAGGCATTGAAGCGAGGAAATCTGATCCTGCTGTGCGGGAACGGGGGATCGGCAGCCGATGCCCAACACCTGGCAGCGGAGTTCATCAATCGATTCCTCTTGGACCGGGCTGCCCTTCCCGCAATCGCTCTGACGACGGATACTTCTGTCCTTACCTCCATTGGAAACGATTCGGATTTCTCCCAGGTGTTTGCTCGACAGGTCGAGGCCCTGGGGAAGGCAGGGGACATCCTTTATGCGATTTCCACTTCCGGTAATTCCGGCAACGTGATCGAGGCCGTCAAGGGTGCCCGAAAACGGGGCATCGAGACAGTAGCATTTACGGGTGGTGACGGCGGCAAGCTTGCGCCGCTGTGCGACTTGGCCCTCATCGTTCCCTCCCGGTCCACTCCCCGCATTCAGGAAGCACATATCACCATTGGGCACATTATCTGCCAGATCGTGGAGGAAGGGCTGTTCCCTGTCGAAGGTTCCTGAGAGGGAGAGCGTGCGCAATCCTTTCAACCATTGAGGGATTCCGGGGATTTCCCTCTTGACAGGCAGGCACAAAGACATTACGGTAAGTCAGGCCCAAGGGGCCTGAATTCCAAGATCGAAATGATCGGAAACATCCGCGGATGCATGCCTCAAGGCGAGGGAAACTGAGGACCAGAATGTTTTATCAGGAGGTAAGATGATGAATCGATCCACACCGGTCATCCACTTAAGGGCATCAGAATTGGGATTTGTGCTGGTATTGTTGCTGGTCTCGGGGTGTGCCCACAGCAGCATTGAGGCCCTTTCCCAGAAGACTGCCGACCAGCAAAGGCAGATCGGCGTGCTCCAAAGGGACAATATTGAGTTGAAATCCCGTATAGAGGATCAGAAGACGGCCGATCTTCTTCTGGAGAAGCGACTCAAAGAGAACAATGATCGGATGGGGGAGATTCAGGCCAGGTTACAGGCCCTGGAGATCAATACCGGGGAGATCCGGGAGAGTTTGGATGAGATGAAGATATCCCTGGGAAAGTCCGTTCAGCTCCCCGGGGCTGCGACGGTTGCATCCTCCCACCCCGCACCTTCTGTGGAGACGAAAGTGGGGGAGGGCCCGGCTGGTATGCCAGAGAAACCTGTACCTGCCTCCACCTCTTCATCGGAGCCGCAGACGGCGCCTGCTCCCCCACCAGGGGCCTTGGGATCGGAGGGGCTCTACAACCATGCGATGGAGCTCTTGAAGGGAGGCGAGCCCGGTCAGGCGATCCTCGAGTTTGAGAGATATATCCAGGAATTTCCCCATAGTGAGTTGGCGGACAATGCTCGGTACTGGATTGGAGAGGCATATTATTTGCAAAGGGAATACGACCGTGCCGTGTCCGAGTTTCAGAAGGTGCAGGACAGTTATCCTCTAGGGGACAAGGTTCCCGACGCCCTCCTGAAGATCGGGTTGAGTTATCTGGAGATGGGAAAGAAGGAAAAGGCGCGAGTGGAATTGAAAAAATTGATTTCCCAGTATCCGGACAGTCCTCCTGCCTCCTTGGCTCGAAAAAAGCTGGCTCAACTTTCCAAGTAGAAGGGGGGAAGTCATAAGGACCTGGTCGATTCTATCCGCGATCCTTTTGGTCGTTTCCCTGTTGTGGGCCTTCCCTGGACAGGGAGATCAAGTGATCCTCAAGAACGGCAGCGTTCTCCAGGGGAAGATCTCGGAGCGGTCAGAGGGGGGCCTCCTTCATCTGGAGCTTCCGGATGGCAGGATTGCCCTTCCCTGGTCGGAGGTGGACCGCGTGATCGTCGGCCCGGAGGGAAACTGGATCGATCCCCCCCCTCCGGCGATCCGTGCTTCATCGGCCCTCCTTCTGGAAGAGGGAAGCGGAAGGATTATGTTGGAGAAGAATCCCAAGGAGAGGCGTCAAATTGCCAGCCTGACGAAGCTCATGACCGCAGTCATGGCACAGGAGAGAGGATGCCTTCGGGATATGGTAAGGGTAAGTCGACGGGCTGCTCTGACATCAGGTGCCTCCCTGCGATTGAAAGCTGGACAACGGGTCCGCATGAGGGATCTGCTATTAGGGATGCTGATGAGGTCGGCCAACGATGCATCGGTAGCTGTGGCCGAGCATATCGGGGGCAGCGAGGAGGAGTTTGTTCGTTTGATGAATAAAAAGGCGCGATCTTTAGGCCTGTTTGATACTCACTTCCGCAACTGTCATGGACTTGATGAGCCGGGCCATTATTCTTCTGCATACGATATGGCAAAACTGAGCCGATACGCCATTTCCTTCCCTTTTCTTGCCGATTGTGTGAGAAAGCGGGAGATTGTGGTCTCCCTGGGAGGGAATCGTCGGCCCAAGATATGGAGGAACTCCAATAAACTTCTGAGGATCTACTTAGGGGCAGATGGGATCAAGACAGGCTACACGGAAGAGGCGGGCAAATGCCTGGTGGCTTCAGCACAGAGAGGAGGTCTTCGGCTGATTGCGGTCTTGTTGAACGACGAGGAGAGATGGAATGATGCCTGCGAACTCCTGGAATACGGCTTCTCGGTCCTGGGGAGGGAGAAGGCTCAAGCTCTCATTTCGCCCGAGAGGCTGAAGGCGGATGAGGAGGAGTTCTCTGGATCCAATACGGCCCTGGAAGGCCTTTTAAGCGCGACGGGAACCCCGGACGTAATCCCGCTCAGCGGGAACCGGGAGGATATCAATTCTTGAACGAAGGAGATGGACCATGTGGACGAAGAGAGGTCGGTCTCTTTTAGGTCTCTCGCTGATACTCTTTATGGTTATGAGCTACGGTGCACTTTCCAAGGCTGAAGACCCAGATAAAGGGGTCTACACGGTGCGTAAGGGCGATACGCTTTGGCACATCTCGGGCAGCTACCTGAATAATCCTCGACTCTGGCCCAAGATCTGGCATAACAATCGATACATCCAGAACCCAAACTTGATCTATCCGGGCGATCCCATTGTGATCCCGGGTTGGGGCCCCCTCGATCAAGGAGCCAGGGCCCCCGGAGGTCCCACTCAAAAGGGGGAATTTGCAGTCTCGCCGGAGGTAATGGAGGAGGGGCAAAAGGCGGTCTCAGCCGGTCTTGCCGGAGAGGAAGGGGAAAAGGCGGAGACCTCGATGGAAACCGCTGTGGGCTCCAAATTCGAGATCCAGCCCTACCAGCCCGCACCTCTGGTTACCCTGCAGTTGGTTGCCGATAGCGGCTTCATCGGCAGTGAGGGCATCCTGCGCGAGCCTCGAAAGATCGCGCAACGTCTGGGCAAGATCGAGGAGCTCTCGGCGCGGGACTGGGTGATCGTCAACTTCGGATCCAAGGGGGAGGTGAAGGTGGGGGATCGGTTTTCCATTCTGAGGCCTACCCGAAAGATCGAGCACCCGGTGAAGCGTGGCCGATTAGGGATTCTGGTGCTCAGTGTGGGCTGGTTAGAGATCCGGGAGGTCATGGAAGATTACTCGAAGGCGGAGATTGGCTATAGTTATATCCCCGTCAATGTGGGTGACCGCCTCGTTCCCTACCAGGTTCCAGATTTCCCCGTCGGCCTTCAGGCCCAACCCAGCAACGCAGAAATGAAGGGATGGATCGCGGCCTCCCGGGAAGAGAGGGTCCTGGGCGATAGGGATATCGTTTATATCGATTTGGGAGAGAAACAGGGGGTTAAGCCGGGCGATGTCTTTTCCATCTTGCGGCCCGATATGGTAATGAAGCGATTGAATCCCCAAAGGACCCAGTCCTCCTTCACTCCCATGGGCGAGCTCGTGGTCTTGCGACCGGGCGATGAGACCTCATCTGCGTTGATCTCGGAGTGTCACGGGGAAATAGAAAGAGGCGATCAGGTTGTCTTGGGGAAGAGGATTCCATGATGCAGAGCATGACCTGACGGAGGAGGACTGGAGGAGCCGAGGAGGGAATGAAGCGAGGCTTCATTCCCTCCTTTTGTTGTGGGTGATGGGAGTCAAACCCGTTGGCCATTCAGCGTCAGTGGGCTGTTGGGGAAATCTGGAGGGGGTCCCCCCATCGACCCATCGCCTGAGGTAAGCTATTGACACCCATTATGACTGGAGTATAATCCCTCGATCATGAACGAGCGACAGGCCTGGATCGCACTAAATATGGTCCCTGGCATAGGTCCTCTTACTTTTCATGCATTGCTGGCACGTTTTGGTTCAGCGCTGGGAGCCCTTGCGGCCAGCGATGCGGACCTGGGGTCGGTCCATGGCATCGGTCCGAAAGTGATTCACTCCCTCCGCACCCATGGCGAAGAGGCTGCAGCCAAAAGAGAAGAAGTTCGCGCTCGGGATTTAGGGGTCGAAATACTCACGGGTCTGGATTCGCAATACCCAACCCTTCTGAGCCAGATCCCCTCCAAGCCCCCAGTGCTTTATGTCAAGGGGGATTTACGAAAAGAGGATGAGGCGAGCGTGGCCATCGTTGGCTCAAGGCGATCTACGGCATATGGAAGGGAAGTGGCGGAAAGGCTCAGCGCCGAGTTGGCGGGCTGTGGTCTGACCATAGTCAGTGGGATGGCCCTGGGAATCGATACTGCCGTGCATCGCGGGGCCCTAAGGGCAGGTGCAAGGACCCTGGCGGTGTGGGGATCGGGCCTCGATGTTCCCTATCCCCCGCAGAATCGGAAACTGGCTGAGGAGATCCCTCGATCGGGCGCTATCCTCTCAGAATTCCCCCTGGGGGCTGCCCCGGTATCGGGGAATTTTCCTCGAAGAAATCGGATCATCAGCGGGATTTCCCTGGGAGTCGTGGTGGTGGAGGCGGACGAGCGCAGCGGGGCACTTATCACCGCCAATTTCGCCTCGGACCAGGGACGGGAGGTATTCGCCGTTCCCGGATCGATTTATCTCCAGGGAAGCAAAGGGTGTCACCGCCTCATCCAGATGGGGGCAAAACTGGTGGAGAGCGCGGAGGATGTGCTGGAGGAATTGAGGCTCGGGAAGAGACTCCCCTACAAAGCGGCACCCGCAGCAGAATCGGGCGGCAAGGAAAATGGAAAAGCCCTCTCAGAAGGGGAAGAGGCTCTGCTGTATGGGATACTCTCCGATCAACCCTTGCACATCGACGAGCTGATCGATAGAACCGGAATCCCCGCGGGCAGGGTGGCGTCGGTGCTGATGAGCCTGGAGATCAAGGGATATTGTCGCCAGGAGAGAGGAAAACGTTTCCAGAGGGCGAAATGATTGACTTTTTGGGGAGGATTGCTTGTGTCTAATTCGCTGGTACTGGTGGAATCGCCCACGAAGGCCAAGACCATCCTGAAGATGTTAGGTGCAGAATATCGGGTGATGGCCTCCTTGGGACATATCAAGGATTTGCCTTCCGACAAGCTGGGGGTGGATGAGTCCAATTTTGATGCCCAGTATGTGATCGTAAAGGGGCGAGAGAAGACGGTGAAGGAGATTAGATCCGCAGCAAAGCAAGCAGAACGAGTCTTCATCGCCACCGATCCCGACCGAGAGGGGGAGGCGATAGGCTGGCACTTGGCTGAGGAGATACAGGTGGTTCCGGACCAGATCTTCCGGGTCCTCTTCCACGAGCTCACGGGCTCAGCCGTGGAATCGGCTATGGGCAAGCCCGGCCGGTTGGATGAGAGGAAATTCGATGCCCAGCAAGCTCGGAGGATCTTGGATCGTTTGGTGGGATATAAGATCAGTCCCCTTCTTTGGCGTAAGGTGAGAAATGGCCTTTCAGCCGGGAGAGTACAGTCGGTGGCCCTTCGCCTGGTCTGCGAACGGGAAAAGGAGATTCTGGCCTTCGTCCCCTCCGAGTACTGGAGCATCAGGGCTCAGCTAGCGGGAAACACCCCTCCCCCCTTCAAGGCCCAACTCTCCAAGATCGAAGGGCGCAAGGCGGAGATCAAGAACGAGAAGGACGCGAAGGCGCTGGTTTCCGAGGGGAAAACGGCATCCTTTCGGGTGAGGGAGGTGAATCAGAAGGAGAAACGCCGTCATCCAGTTCCACCCTTCACCACCAGCAAACTGCAGCAAGAGGCTAACCGGAAATTGCGATTTTCCCCTCAGAGGACGATGGCGGTTGCCCAGCAGCTCTATGAGGGCATTGACATCGGCCAGCAGGGGGCAGTCGGTTTGATAACTTATATGAGAACCGATTCGGTGAGGGTCTCCAGGGAATCGGTGGACCAGGCCCGCAATTGGATCGAAAGGAGATACGGCCCCCAGTTCCTCCCGGCTCGCCCGAACTTATATAAGAATCGCGCCCGCGCTCAGGACGCCCATGAGGCGATCCGTCCCACATCACCCGCGGCCGATCCAGAAAGCCTGAGGCCCCATCTGAGCAAAGATCAATGGGAGCTATACTCCCTGATCTGGAGGCGCTTCTTGGCCAGCCAGATGAGCCCGGAAGTCCTGGAGGTGACTGCTGCGGACATTGAGGCAGGCAGGTTGGTATTTCGAGCCAGTGGCTCGGTGAAGAAGTTCCAGGGCTTCTCCGTTCTCTATTCCGAGGGACGAGACGAGAAATCCTCCTCGAAGGGAGAGGAAGGCGAGGACGAGGAAGGAGAGGGAGTCCTGCCTCCATTGACCGTGGGCGAGGCATTGGAGGTCTTGAAAATGGAGCCTCGGCAGCACTTCACCCAGCCTTCGCCTCGTTTTACCGAGGCCTCATTGGTCAAGGAACTGGAGGAAAAGGAGATCGGACGGCCTAGCACCTATGCCAGCATCCTTTCCACGATCCAGGATCGCGAATATGTGGTGAAGGAGAAGGGTCATTTTCGGCCAACGGACCTGGGGATGGTGGTAACAGATTTGCTGGTAGCGAATTTCCCGGAGATTTTGGATGCGAAATTCACCGCGGCGATGGAGAAGCAACTTGATGCGGTCGAGGAAGGAAACATGGCGGGAAAGGAACTCTTGCAGGCATTCTATCGCCAGTTTCGAGAGACGCTCGATCGGGCCACCTCAGAGATGAAGACCATCAAAGCGATCAGCCTGCCCAGCACCGAGGTCTGTGAGAAGTGTGGGAAGCCCATGATGATCAAGTGGGGGAGGTATGGAAAATTCCTGGCATGCAGTGGCTATCCCTCCTGCAAAAACAGCGTAAAACTCAAGGAAGATCAGCAGAAGCCACCTCAGCTCTCCGTTCCGGAATTGGCCGGTGAAAAATGCGAGCAGTGCGGCAACGAGATGGTGATCCGCGAAGGCCGATTCGGAAGGTATCTGGCATGCCGCGGCTACCCGACCTGCAAGAACACGAAATCCTTGAAGCTTAACATCAAGTGCCCGAGGGAAGGATGCGAGGGCCATCTGGTGGAGAAGCGTTCTCGCAGGGGAAGGGTCTTCTACGGGTGCAGCGAATATCCGAAATGCAATTACACCGCCTGGCAGATCCAGCAGGCCGGGGACTCCGGAAGCGGAGAGCAGACTGTCTCCCAGGAGAAAGGGAAAGATAGCCATTGAGAGTCAATGTCATCGGAGGGGGGTTGGCAGGATCGGAGGCTGCCTGGCAAGTGGCACAGTTGGGTTTCGAGGTGGCCCTCTTTGAGATGAGGCCTGGCCGATACACCCCGGCTCACCGAACTGGGCTCCTGGCAGAGCTCGTTTGCAGCAATTCCTTGAAATCCAATGCCCTGGATTCCGCAAGTGGATTGCTGAAGGAGGAGATGAGGAGACTGGGGTCCATTATCCTGAGGGTGGCCGATGAGCATTCTGTGCCCGCTGGCTCCAGCTTGGCGGTGGATCGCTTTGCCTTCTCCTCCTCGGTGACCTCCATCTTGGGGAACCATCCCCGAATTCGTATCTTGCGGGAGGAGGTTACCCACCTCCCCTCAGAGGGCCTGACCATTCTGGCGAGCGGACCTCTTACCTCCCCGGCCCTGATTGCGGCGTTGGGTTCCTTGATCGATGAGACCCTATCAGCCAGACCCCTGGATAGTCTCCCCTCCCCCGGAGGTGGGTTGCTCTCATTCTTCGACGCCATCTCCCCCATCGTGCTGGCCGAATCTCTGGATTTCTCGAAGCTCTTCCCGGCCTCGCGCTATGGGCGGGGAGGGAATGACTTTCTGAATTCCCCGATGAGCCAGGAGGAATATGATCGGTTTTGGGAAGAGCTCAAAGCCGCCGAGATTGCGGAGGCAAGGGATTTCGAGGTCCCCTTTTTCGAAGGCTGCCTGCCCGTAGAACAACTGGCGTGCCGGGGAAAGGATACCCTCCGGTTTGGCCCAATGAAGCCCGTAGGCCTGATTGATCCATGGACGGGAAGGAGGCCTTGGGCGACGGTTCAGCTGCGTCGGGAGAATCGGGATGGGACCATGTATAATCTGGTGGGCTTCCAAACCCACGTGAAATGGGGAGAGCAGAAGAGGATCTTTCGGAAAATCCCAGGTCTGGAGCAGGCGGAGTTCTGCCGATTCGGCAGCATGCATCGCAATACCTTCATCAATTCCCCGATTTTATTAGATAAGAACCTGCGTTGGAAGGGAAAGGAGAACCTATTTCTGGCCGGCCAGATTACCGGGGTGGAAGGGTATGTGGAGTCAGTCGCCACCGGTCTGCTGGCTGGGCTGAATACCGGCCTCCTGCTTCAGCAAAAGGCGATGGAGGTTCCACCGCCCGATACTGCCCTCGGATCTTTGATTCGTTATATCACTGAGGCCGCCCCCGATCATTTCCAGCCGATGAATGTCAATTTTGGCCTCTTCCCTCCCTTCGGCGAAGGACGAAAGATCCCTTTTCGAGAGAGGCGGATGGGTTATTCTCGACGCGCCCTGGCTTCCTTCGAGCAGTGGAAGGGCCACAGTGTGGCGTGAGCGCGAAGAGACGAAGGGAGATGTCGGCGATTTTCTGCGATTCCTTTGGGTGGAGAGGAATGCCTCACCCCATACCCTTCGCAATTATGAGGGGGATCTTTCCCGGTTCCTGGAATATCTGGTCCCTCAAAGGAAAGAGCCCTCCGAACCCGTCGATTGGAAGGAGATCGATCCTGCCGTCATCCGATCCTTTTTGAGCGGACTTCTCCGTAAAGGGAATAGCAAGGCGAGCGTGGCCCGGAGATTGGCCTGCCTCCGAACCTTTTTCCAGTATCTCTTGAGGCAGGGCAAAATCCTCTCCAATCCGGCCAAGCGGGTTTCGGCCCCCAAGCTCCCTCGCCGCCTCTCCTCCTTTCTTTCGCCCGATGAGGCGGTTGCCCTCCTCAAATCCGCTGAGGACCCAACTGCACGGGGGATGAGGGATCGGTCAATCCTGGAGCTCTTCTATGGAGGAGGGATTCGCCTTAGTGAGCTGATGAGCCTCAATCTCCTTGATCTGGATTTGGAAGCTGGCCTGATTCGCGTTCGGGGCAAGGGTGGCAAGGAGCGAATCGTCCCCATCGGCTCCTACGCCGCAGAGGCCCTGAAGTCATATTTGGCGCGACGCTTGGATTTTCTGCCCGCGGACAGGAGAGGGGCTGAAGAGGACCCAGCGTTGTTCTTGAACCGTTATGGGGGCCGGCTCAGCACCAGATCGGTGGCGCAGATTGTGCTAAAATATGTTCAGAAGAGTGGGATTTCCCACTATATCAGCCCCCATGGACTCAGGCACAGTTTCGCCACCCATCTGTTGGATGCGGGGGCGGATCTAAGAGCGATTCAGGAACTCTTGGGTCACGCCCGGCTTTCCACCACCCAGCGCTACACCCACCTGAGCATGGATCGGATCATGGAGGTGTACGATAGGGCTCATCCCCGGGCCTGAAGGGGATTTGGGAGGCCGCAACAGTGCGAGAGGAAAGAGAGGACCATGGGAAAAAACAGAGGCCTGCAGTTGACATCTCCTGTCTTCAACGTGATCCGTCGCTCCACCACCATCCTCTCGGTCCGTCACAAGGGGAGGGTGGCCCTGGCAGGGGACGGCCAGGTTTCCTTTGGCGATACGATCATGAAGCATACTGCCAAGAAGGTGCGCCGTCTCTACCACGATCGGGTACTGGTTGGGTTTTCGGGAGCGGCGGCCGATGCCTTTGCCCTTTCCTCCAAGTTTGAGACGAAATTGGAGGAGTATCATGGAAATCTCCCGCGGGCGGCCGTGGAATTGGCCAAGGATTGGCGCATGGATCGGGTGCTTCGCAGGTTGGAGGCCCTGCTGGCCGTGGTGGATCAGGATTATTCCTACATCATCTCGGGGACCGGTGATGTGATCGAGCCGGATGATGGGGTGATCGGCATTGGCTCCGGCGGCGCCTATGCCGCGGCCGCGGCTCGAGCCCTGATGAATTTTTCCGATCTGGAAGCCCGGCGCATTGTGGAGGAGGCGATGAAGATCGCTGCCTCTTTGTGTGTTTATACCAACGACCGGATCCTCATCGAAGAGGTCTGAGGTGACCGACTTGGATCGAGCGGGACCCATGGAACAGTTGACGCCAAAGCAAATCGTGCAGGAGTTGGACAAATATGTCATCGGCCAGAAGAACGCCAAGCGGGCGGTGGCGGTTGCGCTGAGGAACCGTTGGCGAAGGCAGAAGCTGCCCCCTGAGCTGCGGGACGAGGTGGCCCCCAAGAATATCATCATGATCGGTCCCACGGGGGTAGGAAAAACGGAGATCGCCCGGCGATTGGCCAGGCTGGCAGAGGCCCCTTTTATCAAGGTGGAGGCCTCCAAATACACCGAAGTGGGATATGTGGGCCGAGATGTGGAATCCATGGTGAGGGACTTGACCGACCTCGCCGTGAATATGGTGAAGGGAGAGAAGGCTCGCGAGGTGGAGTCTCGGGCCAAGATCTTGGCGGAAGAGCGAATCTTGGATCTGCTGCTGCCTCCCTCCAGGGCATCGGTCGCTTCGAGCAGACAGAACGATTTGGCCGGCGGAGCCGAGAAGGAATCGGAGACCCGGGAAAAACTCCGTAAGAGGCTGGAAGAGGGAAGGTTGGATGATCGGGCTATAGAGCTGGAAGTGAAGGACCGGGTCATCCCCATGGTGGAGATCTTTTCCAGCAGTGGCCTGGAGGAGATGGATATCAATATCAAGGAGATGCTCTCCAATCTCCTCCCCCAAAAGAAGAAGAGAAGAAAAGTGAAGATCAGGGAAGCGAGGAAGATCCTGGCCCAGGAAGAAGCCCAGAAGATGATCGATATGGATGAGGTGGTGGGTGAGGCCATCCGGCGGGTGGAGAATTCCGGGATCATCTTTCTGGATGAGATCGACAAGATCGCAGGGAAAGAGTCGGTTCATGGCCCCGATGTCTCCCGGGAAGGGGTTCAAAGAGATCTCTTGCCCATCGTCGAAGGATGTGCGGTCTCCACCAAGTATGGGTTGGTGAGGACCGACCATATCCTGTTCATCGCCGCGGGTGCCTTCCACGTATCCAAGCCTTCCGACCTGATTCCGGAGATGCAGGGACGATTTCCAATCCGGGTGGAGTTGGACTCCCTGGCAAAGGCCGATTTCATCCGCATCCTCACCGAACCCCAGAATGCCCTGACCAAACAGTACGTCGCCCTTCTCCAGACCGAAGGGGTCCAGATCGAGTTTTCCCCGAATGCGGTCGAAGAGATCGCCCATATGGCCTGTACGGTGAACGAGGCCACGGAGAACATCGGGGCCCGAAGGCTTTACACCATCATGGAGAAGCTATTGGATGAAGTCTCCTTTGAGGCTCCCCAGATGAATGGGACCAAGGTGGTGATCAACGCAAACTATGTGAGGGATCGCCTCACCGATGTCATCAAAGACCAGGATTTGAGTCGGTACATCCTGTGATAACTTGTTTGAGCCAAACTTTCTGGAGATGCAATGAGTGAGAGCAAATCGATGGCGGAGGGAGCGGGTCATAAGGTTCAGGTTCTGATCGAGGCGCTGCCCTTTATTCGTCAGTTTCAGAACAAGACCTTGGTGATCAAGTATGGGGGATCGGCGATGACGGAGGAGGGCCTTCAGGATGCAGTCATGCTGGATGTGACCCTGATGAGATATGTGGGCATGCGTCCCGTGATCGTTCATGGGGGGGGACCGCAGATTGATCAGGTGATCAGAAGCCAGGGTTTGCAGCCCAGATTTGTAGATGGGCTCAGGGTGACGGACGCGGCGACCATGCGGATCGTGGAGATGGTCCTGGTGGGGGACATCAATTCTGGACTGGTCTCCATGATCAATCGGCACCAAGGATCTGCAGTGGGTCTCAGCGGCAAGGACGGAGGTCTGATCCAGGCGCGCAAGCTGGAGTATGTCCGTCGCGGAAGCGAGGGGGAAGAAAGGATAGACTTGGGCCAAGTGGGCGAGGTGGTGAAGGTGAACCCCCGCCTGCTCCTCACCCTGGAAGAGGCAGGTTTCATTCCCTGCATTGCCCCCATCGGGACCGACGGGGAGGGGAACACCTATAATATCAATGCTGACCTGGTGGCAGGAGAAATTGCAGCGGCGCTGGTTGCCGAGAAGCTCATCCTCCTGAGCGATACCGATGGAATCCTGGACCGAGAAGGCAATCTTTTGTCCACGTTGGACCGTAAAGGGATCGCGCAGCAGATCCAGGAGGGCGTAATTACCAAAGGCATGCTTCCCAAGGTCCAAGCCTGCCTTCGGGCCCTGGAGGGAGGGGTGAGCAAGGCCCATATTATCAATGGGAAGGTGCCACATTCCCTGCTCCTGGAGATCTTCACCGAGAGAGGGGTGGGCACACAGATCACAGGTTGAAGGGGATGGAGGGAGGATTTCCCCGAGGGTTGGCAATATCCATGGATCATCCAGGCAGGAAGCCACGTCGAATCGGATGCTTTTGACGGGAGGGAAAAATCGGAGGAGGAGATGACTCAAAGACAATACCTCAAGATCATACTGATTCTGGGATTGTTCTTTGTATCTTCCGGAGGATGGCTGTTGCATCTGCGTTTGCATCCACCTGCGATGGCGGTACGGAACTTCGTTCCCTTTGGGGCGGGGATCCTGAGCTCCATCGTCATTCCGATCCTCTTTCTGTTCGAGGTGACCACCCCTTATGCCTATATCATCAACGGCATGGTGGTGATCGTCGGGACAGTGACGATGTCCCACTTCAGTCTGGCGATCATGCGATCCAGGATGGGCTTTCCCGACATCCTGATGAACACCCTCTTTCCCGACGTATTGATTCTCTGGGCCGCTTTTGCAATGGGCAAGGCCCTCTTCGAGTTAAATCTGATGAAGAGAACGGAGGAGAAGGTGCGGCAAGGGCGATTCCTTCGATACCCGAGCATGGGCTGGTGGTGGGTTCATCTGGTTCTGGTGTCCATCGTCTATTATTTGGGTCATGTCCTGTGGAGGTGAGCAGGGGATTAGGGGAGAGGCTGCACCATGCATAGGTTCATGCTGTTCAAATCGGGCTGGTGGATATTGCATATACTTGCCATCGCCTTTTTCTTCTGGCTGGGGCATTTGGTCAGGTTCTGATCGGGCCCCTTGACCCTTGATGCCGTGAAGGACACGCTCTGGAGTCCGGGCCGGCCTGATGGGCTGGGCGGAGGGGAGAGATTCCTGACGGGATTTGCTCAGTACGTATGAAGGCTTGGCCGATCTCCCTATGGGCTATCAGGGTGAAAAGCCGCAGTCACGCTTCAACTTAGGAGACCAACATGATCCAACCGTGGATGGAGGATGCAGGAAGATATGTTGCCCAGACCTATGCCCGGCTTCCCATTTGCCTGGTAAGAGGAGAGGGCTCCTACGTCTGGGACAGTGAGGGGAATCGATATCTGGACTTCGTGATGGGGATTGGGGTGAATGGCTTGGGTCACTGTCATCCCCGGGTGGTGGAGGCCATTTGCGAGCAGGCGAGCCGACTCCTCCATGTCTCCAACCTTTACCACATCGAGCCCCAGATCCAATTAGCCAAGGCCCTGTGCGAGATTTCCTTTGCGGACCGGGCCTTTTTCTGCAATAGCGGGGGGGAGGCGAATGAGGCATGCATCAAGCTGGCCCGAAAATATGCCAAGGATGCGGGGCATCCCGATCGCTATGAGATCATCACCATGCAGGGTTCCTTTCATGGGCGCACCCTGGGCAGCCTGGCAGCTACTGCCCAGACCAAATACCACAAAGGATTCGAGCCCCTGCCGGATGGCTTCAAATACGTCCCCTTCAATGACCTGAGGGCAGTGGAGGTCGCGGTGAGTGATAAGACCGCCGCAGTTATGCTGGAGCCGATTCAGGCCCTGGGAGGAGTGAATGTCCCCTCTGATGATTTCCTCCCGGGACTGCGAAGGCTCTGTGATGAGAAGGGCCTGCTCCTGGTTCTGGATGAGGTATTCACCGGGATCGCCCGTACGGGCAGCATGTTTTGCTATCAACATTATGGGATTGAACCGGACGTCATGGCCCTGGCCAAGGCCCTGGCCGGGGGACTCCCGGTGGGGGCCATGCTGGCGAAGGAGGAAGTCGCCAAGAGTTTCAGCCCGGGAACCCATGCGGCCACCTTTGGGGGCAATCCCTTGGTGGCCCGGGTAGGGACCGAAGTGCTGAAGATCATTCAGGAGGAGGATTTGGCAGGCCATGCCCGTCGAATGGGCGACTATTTCCAGGAGCAATTGAGGGGTTTGCAGTCGAGCTATGGGTTCATCAAGGAGGTACGGGGCAAAGGCCTATTGATCGGGGTGGAGTTGGATTTCCCCGGCAAGGAGATTGATGTTCGATGCCAGGAAAAAGGGCTTCTGATCAACAGCTTGGGAGATAAAGTCCTGAGGATCATCCCCCCCCTGAACGTGAAGAAGGAGGAGATCGACCAAGCGATCGGGGTGCTGGATGAGATCTTCGCGGGGATGGGAGCGAGGACGGGTAAATGAAGAAGGATCTGTTGCGCGTTGCCGACCTGAGTCGGCGAGAGATCGAGGAATTCTTCGATCTGGCAAAACAATTGAAAGAGAGACACAGGCGGGGAGAGCGGCATACCCCCCTTTTGGGCAAGACTCTGGGTATGATCTTCGAGAAATCCTCCACCCGAACCCGCGTTTCCTTCGAGGTGGGGATGTATCAATTGGGAGGACAGGCTCTCTTCCTCAGTTCCAAAGATCTGCAGCTGGGGCGGGGGGAGACGATCGAGGACACAGCGCGGGTCCTTTCTCGCTATATGGATGGCCTCATGATCCGAACCTTTGGGCACCAGATCGTAGAGGATCTGGCCCGTTATGCCAGCATCCCGGTCATCAACGGCCTCACCGACCTGCACCACCCCTGTCAGGTGCTATCTGACCTCTTCACTCTCCGGGAAAAGGGATTGGAGCTGAAGGGCCTCAAGGTTGCCTATGTGGGAGACGGAAACAATGTGGCCCACTCCTGGATCGAGGGAGCGGCCAAGCTGGGCATCCGTCTGGTCGTAGCTTGTCCCCCAGGTTATGAGCCGAGCCGAAGGATCTATCAGGGGGCCCTGAAGGAGGCCGCCGCTATGGAAGCCGAGATCGAAGTCTCTCACGATCCGAGAGAAGCGGTGGCAGACGCCGATGTCCTCTATGCCGATGTGTGGACCAGCATGGGCCAGGAGCAGGAGATGCAAGAACGGCTCCGGGCCTTTCAGGATTTTCAATTGAACCGATCTCTCCTCTCGCTGGCCAAACCTCAAGCCCTGGTGATGCACTGCCTGCCGGCCCATCGAGGAGAGGAGATCACGGATGAGGTGATGGACGGGCCCCAGTCGATCGTCTGGGATCAGGCGGAGAACCGGCTTCATCTGCAGAAGGCGATTCTGGTAAAACAAATGAGCATATGATCACCAAGTTACGATCCCATCGCTGGGAATGCTGGCAGCGGTAGAATGAGTCAGAATGGGCCTGAGGTTCGGAGTTGGAGACCGCAGGCCCTTGGTAATCGTGATACAGCGTAATCGGAATGGGTTCTCCCGACCCTCTCCCATAGGCAGGGTGGGGGGCCAAGATGAAAAAGATCGATTCCATGTTCCGGGATGTCTCGCCCTTGGGGAGAGGCAGTTCCGTGGGGAGGTGCGAATGGAGAGGGCGGTGAAGAAAGTGGTGCTGGCGTACTCGGGCGGTTTGGATACCTCGGTCATGATTCGATGGCTGATTGACAAATATGGCTGCGAGGTGATTGCCCTGGCGGCAGACGTGGGGCAGGAGGAATTCCTGGAGCCTTTGCGGGAGAAGGCCATCCAAACCGGCGCCAGTAAAGTCTATATCGAAGATATGAAGGAGGAATTTGCCCGCGACTTCTGCCTCCCGGTGCTTCAGGCGAATGCTATCTATGAAGGCAAGTACTTGCTCTCGGCCGCCATCAGCCGCCCCCTGATCTCCAGGTACCTGGTGGAGGTGGCGAAGAAGGAAGGGGCGGATGCCGTGGCCCATGGCTCCACCGGCAAAGGGAATGACCAGGTGCGATTCGATGTCTCGGTCATGGCTCTGGATCCGGATCTGACCGTATTGGCTCCGGTTCGCACCTGGGAGTTCAAATCTCGGGAAGAGGAGATTGAATACGCCCAGAGTCACGGAATCCCAATCCGGGCCACCAAGGATAAGCCCTACAGCATTGACCGCAATATGTGGGGAGTCAGCATCGAATGTGGGATCCTGGAGGATCCCTGGGTTGAGCCTCCCGCCGACGCTTATATCCTGACCAGGGCCCCCGAGGAGGCCCCCGATAAGCCGCGCTATTTGGAGGTGAGTTTCGAAGCAGGGGTACCGGTGGCGATCGACGGGCAGAGGATGGCATTGCCCGACCTGATCTCGACTCTGAACAAAACCGCAGGAGAATATGGGATTGGGCGGCAGGATTTGGTGGAGAATCGTCTGGTGGGAATCAAATCGAGGGAGGTGTATGAGGCGCCGGGAGCCACGGTCCTTTATATCGCTCATAAGGAGCTGGAGAACCTGACCCTGGACCGCGACACCTTTCACTTCAAGGAATCCGTGGTGACCCGTTACACGGAGCTAGTCTATTATGGTCTTTGGTACTCTCCTCTGAAGTTCGCACTGGACGCCTTTGTGAGAGAGACCCAGAGGACCGTGACCGGCACGGTGAGGATGAAGCTCTACAAGGGCCAGTGTGTGCCCGTGGCCCGGAAGTCGGACTTCTCCCTCTACGATTTTGCCCTGGCGACTTATGATGCGGCGGATGCCTTCGACCATAAGGCAGGGGAATCCTTCTGCAAGATCTGGGGTCTCCCCCTGAAAGTCTGGGCCAGGGTGGGAAAGAAATATCCAAGGTGAGAGGCCCAAGGCCTGCACGCAGAGCGGTCGGGTGTGGGCCTTCGGGGAGGACCTTCATGAGGCGGCTGCGATGAAGAAGAAGCCATGGGAGGGGAGGTTCGAGGCTCGGATGCATGGTCTGGTCGAAGCCTTCACCGAATCCGTCTCCTTCGACCATCGATTGGCAAGGTATGACATCCAGGGAAGCATTGCCCATGCGAAGATGTTAGGGAAGGCGGGAATTATCCCCCTAAGAGAGGCAAAGAAGATCGTAGCCGGTCTGGAGGAGATCCGTCTCCAGATCGAGGGAGGGGAGTTGAAGTTCGACCCCGCGCTGGAAGATGTCCATATGAATATCGAGGCCTTTCTGATCGAGAAGGTGGGGGAGGTAGGCGGAAAACTCCACACCGCACGGTCCCGTAACGATCAGGTGGCCCTGGATATCCGGCTCTACCTCCGGGAAGAGATCGGCGCCGTCCGCGATCTCATTCGCTCCCTCCAGGGCGCCCTATTGAAGCTGGCAGAGCAGAACATAGAGACGGTGATGCCAGGCTATACTCATACCCAACGGGCCCAGCCCATTCTCCTGGCTCATCACCTTCTTGCCTACTGGCAGATGCTGCAACGAGATTTACGTCGTTTCTCCGATTGTCTCGACCGCACCAATGTGATGCCCCTGGGGGCTGGGGCCTTGGCCGGGACCACCTTTCCCATCGATCCCCATTATGTGGCAAAGCTCCTTCACTTCCCGAAGGTGACGGAAAATAGCTTGGATGCAGTCTCGGATCGCGATTTCTGTTTGGAGTTTCTCAGCATATCCGCCATTTTGATGGTTCATCTCTCTCGTCTCTGCGAGGAGATTGTCCTTTGGTCGAGCTCTGAATTCGGGTTCATCGAGCTTCCCGATGCCTTTGCTACCGGATCGAGCATGATGCCGCAAAAGAAGAATCCCGATCTGGCCGAGCTCACGAGGGCAAAATCGGGGCGGGTCATCGGCAGCTTGGTCTCTTTGTTGGCAACCATGAAGGGTTTGCCACTAAGCTATAATCGGGATATGCAAGAGGACAAGGAGCCCATCTTCGATGCTTCCGACACGGTGAAGGCCTGCTTGAAAATCCTCTCTCTCATGTTTCCCCAGATCCGGGTCCATCGGGAGCGGATGAGGCAGGCTGCGGAAGAGGGATTTCTCAATGCCACCGATCTCGCCGATTATCTGGCGAGAAGAGGCCTTGCCTTTCGATCTGCCCATCAAGTGGTGGGGCAAATCGTCCGCCATTGCCTCCAGAAGGGAAAGGCCAGGATCGAGGATCTGGGCCTGAAGGAGCTCCAGGCCTTCTCTTTGCTATTCGATGAAGATGTCTATGAATTCATCTCTCTGGACTCTTGCATCGACCGGCGCAGGTCCTTGGGCGGTACTTCAAGAGAGAGGGTGCATGAGGCGCTCAGGGCAGCCAAGCAGGAGATGAAAATGTCCCATCGTGGCGGGCGCACGATTTCTCGCTCCGATCCTCCCTCCCATTTCAAGTAGGGAGCGCGACGTGACCACACCTCCCTGGGTTGCCGCCCGGCGGGAGCCCTCCCCATTGATCATATGTGCGCATCTTGCAGCGGTCCCCGTCCTGGATTTGCTGAGATGAATATGCGATATTACCTCATGACTCTGATGGCCCTGGCAGGGGCACTCTCCTTTTCTGTTTCCTGTGGGCGCAAAGCGGCCCCAGTGGTCCCCCCACTCAAGACCCCGGCGGCGGTAACCCAGATGTCTGCCGCCAGCCGGGAGAATCGGGTGTATATTGCCTGGTCGAGGCCAACCAAGGATGTGAGTGGCAGGCCATTACAGGACCTCATGGAGTTTGAAATCTATCGCCGGCAACTGCGGGGGCCGGAGGAGGAATCCCAGCTCTCCCTGATCGGCAAGGTGAAGGCATTCATGCCGGAGAATGCCACGGTGACGGGCGATTCCTATCAGTATGTGGACGATGATGAGGGTAAGGGATTGGAGTACGACAAGCGATATGGCTACCACATCAGGGCGATCAATTACAGCATGGAATCAAGTCCACCTTCCCGGGAGGTCGCGGTGACCGTCTATCCCAGTCCGATCCCACCTCGGGATCTGAAGGCAATTACGGGGGATGAGACCGTTCTGCTCTCCTGGGAGGCTTCCAAGTTCAGAGTGGACGGCAGATTGCTCCCGCAGCCCGCCCTCTATAACGTTTATCGGGGCAAGAGCCCCGGATCTTACGGTCCCGACCCCATTAACCAGGAGGCGATTCTGGGGGAGAGCTACGCCGATATCGGGCTGGAAAACGAGGCCAGCTATTACTATGTGGTTAGATCGACCGACACGGATTCCCCTCCCTGGCATGAGAGCTTGGACTCCAATGAGGCCATGGCGATCCCCAGCGATACCACTCCCCCCTCCCGGCCCAGGAATCTCAGTTTTGTCTATGGCCCAGAGGGAGTCCGCCTTGCCTGGGATCCCAACTCTGAGATTGACCTCGCTGGCTATTTCGTTTACCGCAGTCCCTATTCAGGGGTGGGGTTTGTG
This sequence comes from uncultured Methylomirabilota bacterium, assembly GCA_963718295.1. Taxonomy (GTDB): domain Bacteria; phylum Methylomirabilota; class Methylomirabilia; order CAVQYV01; family CAVQYV01; genus CAVQYV01. The sequence continues at coordinate 357,357 of CAVQYV010000004.1, forward strand.
CGCCTCAATTCAGTACCCATCCCTCAGATCACCTATGTCGATAAGACTGCCTCTTTGTCCTCCACCCACTATTATGCCGTCTCCGCCGTGGACTCCTCCCCCCGCCGAAACGAAAGTGGGCTTTCCGAGGAAGTGAAAGCCGATATCCCTTGATGGATGAAGGATTGCAGGGTCTCCCTCATCCGAAAATCCCTTTGACAAGAAATAGGTAATGTGTTATCAAGAGAAACCCCCGTTCGAGAGGAAAAGCCTCCTGGGTGGGAGAGGTAGATGATCCATGCATGACTTCAAGTACCATCATGGTCAATTGTATTGTGAGGGCGTTCCCATCCGGAAAATCGAGGAGGAGGTGGGGACCCCCTTCTATCTGTACAGCCACCGCACCCTCCTCCAGCACTTCCGGACCTTCGATTCTGCCTTCTCGGCCATTCCCCACCTGACCTGCTTCGCCCTGAAGGCGAATTCCAACCTGGCCCTTCTCAAGATCTTTGCCCGAGAGGGTGCAGGCGCTGACGTGGTCTCCGGAGGGGAGATCTATCGGGCATTCAAGGCGGGCATCCCGGCAAACCGGATCGTCTTCGCCGGGGTGGGGAAGACCCGGGAAGAGATCAAACTTGCCTTGAGATCCGAAATCCTGATGTTGAATGTCGAATCATCTCCCGAGCTGGACCTGATCGACCGGGTGGCCCGGGAGCTGGGGACCCAGGCCCAAGTAGCGCTGCGAATTAACCCGAATGTGGACCCCCAGACCCATCCTTACATCTCCACCGGTTTGAAGAAGAACAAGTTCGGCATCGACATCTCCCGGGCGGTCGAGGAGTACCAGACTGCCATGGGGATGAGGAACATCCGGGTCATTGGGGTGCACCAGCACATCGGCTCTCAGATCACGGAGGTGGCACCCTTCGTGGATAGCCTCACCAGGATCGCGGAACTCATCCGAACCCTGCGGGAGCGTGGAATTCCCATTCAGTACCTCGATGTGGGAGGAGGGCTCGGCATTACCTACCACGACGAGGATCCACCTTCCCCTGCAGCCTTCGCCGGGGCCCTCATCGAGGTGGTTAAGGATCTGGGTGCTACGATCATCCTGGAGCCGGGACGGGTAATCGTGGGAAATGCTGGCATCCTGGTAACCCAGGTGCTTTACTTGAAGAGGGGACCTCAAAAGAACTTCGTCATTGTAGATGCGGGCATGAACGATCTCATAAGACCCAGCCTCTATGGTTCCTATCATTCCATCCTGCCTGTCATGGAGAAGGGGGAAGAGGGTGGCCTGATCGCGGATGTGGTGGGACCCATCTGTGAGTCTGGGGATTTTCTGGCCAAGGACCGAAAGCTGCCCCCGCTGGATCAAGGAGAGCTGCTGGCGGTGATGAGTGCGGGCGCTTATGGCTTCGCCATGTCTTCCACCTATAATTCCCGGCCCCGGGTGCCGGAGGTTCTGGTGCGGGGCGATGAGTGGCACATCCTGCGAGAAAGAGAGACCTGGGAGGATCTGATCCGGGGGGAGAGGATCCCCTCCTTTTTGGAATAGGGTTGAGCATGAAGAAGATAGGATTCTGGAAGATGAGCGGAAGCGGAAACAACTTCCTGGTGATCGATGGGCGAGATCCGTCGTTGATCAGGAATCCCTCCCACTTCTCGCGCCAGGTATGTCGCCCCAAGGTTTCAGTGGGTGCGGATGGGGTCCTCCTGCTGGAGGGATCGGGGATGGCGGATTTCTTGATGCGCATCTTCAACGCCGATGGGAGCGAGGCGGAGATGTGCGGGAATGGAGCCAGGTGTATCGCCCGCTTTGCCTATCTGAAGGGGATTGCCCAGGAAAAGATGACCATCGAGACTTTGGCGGGGCTCGTACAGGCCGAGGTCAAGGGGAGACGGGTGAAGATCAGGATGGGTGAGCCCAAAGATCTGGTGCTAAGCCAGCGGATCCGGATCGAGGGGGAGGAAGTTCTTCTCCATCGACTGAATACCGGCGTCCCTCACGCAGTCTTGTCGGTTCAGAAACTGGAGGAGGCATCCGTGGTCGATCTGGGGCGAAAGATTAGATTCCATGAGTCCTTTCGGCCCGCGGGGACCAATGTAAATTTTATTGCGGTCAATGATTCCCACCATATTCAGATTCGGACCTATGAACGGGGGGTAGAGGATGAGACCTTGGCCTGCGGCACCGGGTCCGTCGCCTCCGCCCTGATCACTGCCGCCTTGGGGCAGGTGGAATCTCCGGTCCATTTGCACACCCGGGGGGGAGAGGTCATCACCGTCGATTTCGAGCGAAGGGGATGGCAGTTCCAAGATGTCTTCATGGAAGGAGGAGCAACGGTAGCTTATGAGGGAGAACTCTGGGAGGAGGCACTGGCCTGAGAGCCAGGACAGGCCCCCAGGGTCGGCCGCAGAACTTCTTAGGGCGGAGGTGAGAAAAGATGTTTAGAGGATCGATCGTTGCCATTGTGACCCCCTTCAAAGATGGGGAGATCGATGTGCCAAGACTGAAGGAGTTGATCGAGTTCCAAATCGCCAGCGGCACCGATGGAATCGTTCCCTGCGGGACGACCGGGGAATCGGCGACCCTGACCCATGAAGAGCACCATCGAGTCATCGACTTGACTATCGAAGTAGTGAACGGAAGGATCCCTGTTATTGCGGGCACCGGATCGAATAGCACGGCAGAGTCGATCGGCCTCACAAAGCACGCCAAGGCAGCCGGTGCGGATGGGGCTCTCTTGATTACTCCCTACTACAATCGCCCCACTCAGAGAGGCCTGGTAGCTCATTTCCGGGCAGTGGCCGACGCAGTGGAAATCCCGATGATCATCTATAATGTGCCTGCCCGGACCGGAGTCAACATGTTGCCGGACTCCATCGCCGAGCTGAGCCAGATCCCCCACATCGTGGGGGTCAAGGAGGCAAGCGGGTCATTGCAGCAGATCACGGAACTGATCACGCTGTGTGGCGATAAATTGAATGTCCTCTCCGGCGACGATTTCATTGTGATGCCCATATTGTCCGTTGGAGGAAAAGGGGTCATCTCGGTAGTTGCCAACGCCGCACCGCGCCTCATGGCCGATCTGGTGGATGCCTTTGATGGGGGGGATTTCATGCGGGCCTCTCAGATCCAACGGGACATCTTCCCCCTCTGCCAGGCGATGTTCCTGGAAACCAATCCCATCCCGGTGAAGACGGCCCTGGCCCTCATGGGAAAGATCGAAGAGGGGTTACGATTACCGTTGGTAGGGATGTCCGAAGGAAACCTCAAGAAATTGAAGGAGATCCTGGCCAGATACCAGCTCATCTGATTCAGCCAGTAGGGCGGGGCAGAGAGAAGCGTGGAAAGGGACGATGCGGGAAGGAGGCAAGGGATGATTAGGGTTGCGGTAACCGGAGCGGCCGGGAGGATGGGCTCGCGGGTCATCGCCCTGCTCCAAGAAGAGGAATCTCTGAAACTGGCGGGGGCGGTGGAAAGAGAGGGCCATGCGGCGGTGGGCAGGGATGCGGGCGAGAAGGCGGGACTTCCATCCCTGGGCGTTCCCATTCGCGGCGATCTTTCGGAAGTGATCTCAGATTGCGAGGTCATCATTGACTTCACGGCTCCCGCGGCTTCCCTACGCAACATAGAGCTCGTTTCTGCGGCGGAAAAGGCCATCGTCGTGGGGACTACCGGCTTCCCCAAGGCTGATATCGATCGGATACGGACACTATCCGCTCGCTGTCCCTGCGTGCTCTCCCCCAACATGAGCGTGGGGGTGAATATCCTCTTCAAGGTGCTGGGTGAGATCGCGCCCATCCTGGGAACCGAATACGATGTAGAGATCTACGAGGCCCATCATCGGTTCAAGAAGGACGCTCCTTCGGGGACTGCCCTGCGCATGGCCCAGATCATAGCCCGCGCCTTGGGCAGAGACCTGGAGGACGTGGGCGTCTTCGGCCGCAAGGGAGTCATTGGGGAGAGGACCCACGAGGAGATCGGGATCCATACCCTGAGGGCTGGCGATATCGTGGGAGAGCACACCGTGGTCTTCGGAGGTATGGGAGAGCGGATCGAATTGGTCCATCGAGCCCAAAGTCGGGATAATTTCGCCCGGGGGGCCCTCCGAGCCGCGAAATTCGCGGCCCATGCCGGCAATGGTGTTTGGGACATGCTGGATGTCCTGGGGCTGAAATAGGTGATGGAGAAGGAGGATGTTGTGGGGGGTCCTCTCGCCCTAAAGCTGACCACAGCGAAGGAGAGGATCTATCACTGAAGCCCTGGATTCACTACCTCATGGAACGTGAGGGAATTGGGGCACAACGAACCGAGGAGGGATAAAAGTGGGGCTTGAGAGTACTGGAAAATGGTTTGTCAGCGCTTGGAATTATCTGCCTGAGATCACCTCGGGCTTTCAATTTCCCCAAAAGATTCGGATCCATGATGTGACCCTGAGGGATGGAGAACAGCAAGCGGGCATCGAATTCCGGAGGGAGGAGAAGGTCCGCATCGCCGCCAAACTGGCGGAGGCGGGCGTCCATCGGATTGAGGCGGGAATGCCCGCAGTCTCTCCCCAGGACGAGGCTGCCATCAAGGAGATCGTAAAATTGAACCTGGGGCCGGAGATCTTCGCCTTTTCCCGCTGTATGGTCCCCGATGTCAAGAGGGCCGTTGACTGCGGGGTGAAGGGGATTGTGGTGGAGATCCCCTCCTCCCCCCATATCATTCAGTATGCCTACAAGTGGCCCCTGGAGAAGGCCATCGATCTCTCCATCGAGGCCACCCAGTATGCGAAGGAACAGGGTCTGTACACGGTCTTCTTCCCCATCGACTCGTCCCGCTCGGATATGAGCTGGTATCTCGATCTCATCGAGAAGGTAGCCACCGAGGGCCACATGGATGCCCTGGCAGTGGTAGATACCTTCGGGGTTTGCTCACCCCATGCCATCACTTTCTGGATTGCCAAGATCAAAGAGAGGATCAAAAAGCCCCTGGAGACCCATTTCCACGATGATTTCGGGATGGGGGTGGCGAACACCATCATGGCCCTGGTGGCCGGGGCGGAAGTGGCCCATACCACGGTGACCGGTATCGGAGAGCGGGCGGGGAATTGTCCCTTTGAGGATCTGGTGCTCAGCCTTTTGACCATGTATGGGCAGGATCTCGGGATCCGCTACCGGGAGCTCTATTCCCTCTCCCGGCTGATACGGGAATTATCCGGGCTTCAGATTCCATCTAACCGCCCCATTGTGGGCGATATGCTCTTCAACATCGAATCGGGGATCATCGCCAGCTGGTATCGCCAGTGTGGAAAAGATCGTCCTACCGAGCTCTTTCCCTTCCACTGGGAGCTTGTGGGCCAACATGCGGCAGAGATCGTCTTGGGCAAGAACAGCGGCCTCGACTCCATCGCCGCCTGGCTGGAGCGGATCGGAGAGCAGGCATCGGAGGAGGAGATCGGGAAGATCCTTTCGGAGGTGAAGATGAAGTCCTTGGAGAAGAAGGGCCTCTTGGCCGAGGAGGAATTCCGCGAGATCGTTAGGAGAGTCAAAGAGGGGCAGTGAGTCGCATATCAAGGGAAGGAAGGGGATTGAAATGTCCTTGTACCTGAGGTTTCAAGCGGAGGGAACGATTCGATATGGCCTGCTGGAAGGGGAGAAGGTGATTCCCTTGAGGGGAAGCCCCTTCGAATCCCGGGAGATCTCTCCTTCAGGCATTGCCGTGGACAAGGTCCAAATTCTGGCCCCTTGCCAGCCATCGAAGATCGTGTGCGTAGGCCTCAACTATAAGGATCATGCGGCGGAGGTCAGTCAGCCCCTGCCGGAAGAGCCCCATGTCTTTCTAAAGCCTCCCACGGCCGTTATCGGGCCGGGTGAGGCGATCCTGTTGCCGGCCATGTCCTCCCGGGTGGATTACGAGGGAGAGCTGGCGATCGTCATCGGCAAGAGATCCAAGGACGTCCGACCCGAGGAGGCGAAGGACTACATCTTGGGCTACAGTTGCCTCAACGATGTGACGGCGCGCGACCTGGTGGCGAAGGATAAAGGGCCGCTGCGCGCCAAGATCTTCGATACCTTTGCCCCCTTCGGCCCCTATATTGCCACCGACATAGATCCGCGGGGGTTGGCAATCAAGACCTACCTGAATGGCGAGTTGAAGCAGTCCTCCAATACCCGAAACTTGATTTTCGATCCCTTTTATCTGGTCAGCTTCGTCTCTTCCATTCTGACTTTACTTCCCGGAGACCTCATCTCTACCGGCACGCCTTCTGGCATCGGGCCCATGAGGCCGGGAGATGTGGTAGAGGTGGAGATCGAAAAAGTGGGACGTTTGAGCAATACTGTGGCACTTCCTTGAGGAAGGGTTAAGCATGAGACAGATAGGGGAACAGGCCAGACGGTTGCAATCATTGCCCACCTACCTCTTCGCTGAGATCGATCGGCTCAAGCAAGAGGCAATCAAGAGGGGAGTGGATATCATCAATCTGGGCATAGGAGATCCGGACCTCCCCACCCCTGTTCACATCGTGGAGAAGTTGGCGGAGGCCGGCGCGGAGGCTGAAAACCACCGCTATCCCTCCTATGAGGGATTGTATCCTTTGCGCCAGGCCGTAGCCGACTGGTATTTGTCCAGATTCGGGGTGAAGCTCGATCCCGAAATGGAGGTCCTGAGCCTTATTGGCTCCAAAGAGGGAATTGGCCACATCCCGTTGGCCTTCGTCGATCCGGGCGATTTAGTGCTGGTGCCCGATCCAGGATACCCGGTCTATCAGGCAGGCACGGTACTGGCGGGCGGAACCCCTTACTGGATGCCCATCACTCGAGCCAACGCCTATCTCCCGGATTGGGGCCAGATTCCGCCCCAGATCCTCTCCCGGGCGAAGATGGCCTTTCTCAATTACCCCAATAATCCCACGGCCGCGGTAGCTCCTCTCAGTTACTTTCGAGATGTGGTGGAGGTGGCCCGCGAACATGGGATCATCCTCTGCCATGATGCAGCGTACTCCGAGATCTGTTTTGCGGGTATGCGGCCTCCCAGCGTCTTGCAGGTAGAGGGGGCCAAGGAGGTGGCCGTCGAATTCCACTCCCTCTCCAAGACCTATAACATGACAGGATGGAGGATCGGTTTTGTGGTGGGAAACTCCCAGATCCTTTCCGGTCTGGGCAGGGTCAAGACCAACCTGGACTCCGGGATCTTTCAAGCCGTCCAATATGCGGGGATCGCCGCCCTGAGAGGGCCTCAAGATTCGCTGGAAGAGGCCCGGCTGATCTATCAGGGCCGCCGCGATCGATTGGTGAAGGGACTGACCGATCTGGGATGGGAAGTCGATCCGCCCCAGGCCAGCTTTTACGTTTGGATCCCCGTTCCTCGCGGGTATAGCTCCACCGAATTCACTGCCGCCCTCCTGGATCGCACCGGGATTGTGGTGACCCCCGGAAACGGCTTTGGCCAGCACGGCGAAGGATTCTTCCGGGTGGCCCTCACCGTCCCGGAGGCGCGCATCGAGGAGGCCGTGGAGCGGATTCGTAAGTCTGGCATCTGCGACAAGCCTTTGCCGCCCTGAGACGAGGGCCGTTCGGGTATGGATAAGATCGTCATCGCAGGTCTTCAATTCTACGGTTACCATGGTGTGGGGGAAGAAGAGAGGAGGACAGGGGGATACTACCAGGTAGACGCGGAGATCTATTACGACCTTTCCCGGGCGGCTGAAAGCGATAGCCTCTCCGACACCATCGATTATGGGGAGGTATTCAGGCTTCTGCGGAGGATGGGGAAGCAAAGTCAGCACTATCTCCTTGAATCCTTGGCCGAGGCCATGGCAGCGGCAGTGCTGGAGGGTTTCCCGGCCCGGGGGGTATTGATCCGCCTTCGGAAATTGGATCCTCCCTTCGATTCCCAAGTCACTTATGTGGGGGTGGAGATCAAGCGAGGTCAGTTTGCATAGGGTCTACATCGCGATCGGCTCCAATATGGGGGATCGAATCCAGAATTGCCGGGAGGGCTTGCGACGTCTCCAGGAGATCTCCGGGGTCCGGGTGATCCGATCCTCCTCGGCTTATGAGACGGAGCCGGTGGGGGAGGGCTTGGAAGGCTGGTTTATCAACGCGGTGGCCGAGGCGGAGACCGACCTGGACCCTGTTGCTCTCGTTGAGCATCTGAAACGGATTGAAGGAGAGATGGGGAGGGAGAAGAGCCGAGTCCGGTCAAATCGCCCCATCGATTTGGATCTCTTGTTCTATGGCGAGCTCCTGTTGGAGTCGAAGGACCTGATTGTCCCCCATCCCCTGCTGCACCGGAGACGGTTCGTCCTTGAGCCTCTGACCGAGTTGGTCCCTGGGCAGATCCATCCTGGCCTGGGTAAGAAAGTGAAGGACCTGTGGGCAGATCTTAAGGACCCTCATCAGGTAAGGAGGATTGAGACTTTCCTCTGGGAGGCGTGACGGGTTCAGGCTCTAAAGGATTCTGCAGGGTTTTCCTAAGGGGTTGGAAGGTTTGTGAGGAAGCCGGTCTACCGCTTGGATCCCCGATACGGGGACTGAGACGGGTCACGGCGGATTGATGTGTGATGGAAGCCCAAAAGACCATCCGGGGACGGGGGAATCCGCCTCGAGATGTCGAGGTTCGGTCTTCCTCCTTGCCATTGGCCCTCCGGATCCTTCCGGGGGGCCATCTTCTTGAAGGAGGAAGGGATGCAAGTCATAACGGAAGTGGAAGAGATGCAGGCGATCTCCCGAAGGCTCAGGGAAGAAGGAAGGTCGATTGGATTCGTGCCGACCATGGGGGCCTTTCATGACGGTCACCTTTCCCTGATGCGGGAATCGAGAAGAAGGGATGAAGTCGTGGTGGTCAGCATCTTCGTCAATCCCACGCAATTCAGCCCTGCTGAGGATTTCCGGGAATATCCCAGGGATCTGGAAAATGACTCGATCAGGGCCTCTTCCCTGGGGGTGGACTTTCTCCTGGTGCCCTCCGTGGAGGCTATCTATCCGGGAGGATACGCCACCTATGTCGAGGTGGAGGGCCTCAGCGATCGGCTCTGCGGGGCATCGCGCCCTGGTCATTTCCGGGGGGTCAGTACCGTGGTGGCCAAGCTCTTCCATCTGGTCCAGCCCCACCGAGCCTATTTTGGGCAAAAGGATGCCCAGCAGGCCATCATCATTCGCCGAATGATCCTTGATCTCAATTGGGACATCGAGCTGGTGGTTCTGCCCACTATCCGAGAGGCAGACGGTTTGGCGATGAGCTCCCGCAACGCCTATCTCGGGGCGCAAGAGCGGCAGGAGGCAACCGTTCTCTATCATTCGCTGCGCTGGGCGGAAGAGGAAATCCGCAATGGGGAAAGGAACGCCGAATGCATTCGGGAGGGAATCAGGGATAAGATCCAGTCCAGGGCTACGGCGCGGCTTGATTATGTGGCCCTGGTCGATCCAAACTCACTGGCGGAGGTGGAAGCCATCCAGGGCAGGACATTGATCCTTCTGGCCGTCCGATTCGGACGGACCAGGCTGATTGATAACTGCGTGGTAGAGGCATGAATTTTTTCTGTAAAATTATCAAAAATGATCTTGACAAGCCCTTGCGCCCTTTATATAGTGCGCCCCATAAGTGGGGAAAAGTGGGAGAAAATGGGGGACGGGGTGCGAGGTGTTCCGGGGAAGATTTGAACACACCATTGATGATAAGGGCCGCCTTAGTATACCTTCCAAATTCAGGGATATCCTCTCTGCTCGAGGGGAGAATGAGCTAATCCTCACCGATTTCGACTCCTGCCTCGCCGCATATCCCAAAGAAGAATGGAGACAGTTGGAGGAGAAGATCAAGACGCTCTCCATGATGCAAAGGGATGTGCGGAACTTCCTTCGCATTTTCTATTCCAGCGCAACTGAAGCACCCCTAGACTCCCAAGGTCGTATCCTGATTCCCCTTCCCATGCGCGAGCGAGCTCAGATCGATAAAGAAGTTGTATTGGTTGGACTCCTGAACAAGATGGAGATATGGGACAAGAGGTCCTGGGAGGAGTTCATGGCTACAACTGCCGGTTCCTTTGAGGAGATCACCGCCAAGCTCGTGGAGCTGGGGATCTGAGGAAGGGGAGGTGGGTCTTTCCACCCCGTCTTCGAACGCCTCCGGTGAGGTGAGCCAGCGGTGCTCTGGCGTTTATCTAAACGGAGTCAAGATTCGCCATGTTCCGGTTCTCCTGGAGGAGGTGCTCTGTTGGCTGAGGCCGGTTCCCGGAGGAAGATATCTGGACGGTACGGTGGGCTTGGGGGGCCACGCCGAGGGGATCTTGAAGGAGATCAGCCCCAATGGTGTCCTTTTCGGTCTGGACTGGGACGAAGAGGCACTTCATCACGCAAGAGTCCGACTGGGGCCATTCGGAGAGCGAACCTTCCTGATTCAAGGGGATTTCAAGGATCTGGCAGAGATCGGGAAGGAACGAGGAATATCCGAGTTGGATGGCGTCCTCTTCGATCTGGGCGTCTCCTCCTTGCAGCTTGAAGTGGAGGAAAGGGGTTTTGCCTTCTCCCGGGATGGACCGCTGGACATGCGGATGGATCAGCGCCTGAGCCTAAACGCTGCTGACCTGGTCAATCATCTGGCGGAAGACGATTTGGCAGACTTGATCTGGAGGTTCGGGGAGGAGAGGGGGGCCAAGCGGATTGCCAGGCGGATTGTCCAATTCCGGCAGAAGAAGGAAATCACCCGCACCCAGCAATTGGCGGAGATTGTCCGGCAGGCGGTCCGATCGCGGTCGGGAAGATTCCGGATCCATCCGGCTACTCGGACCTTTCAGGCCCTGCGGATCGCTGTGAACCGAGAGTTGGAAGGTCTGGAGCAGGCGATCCGGGCGGCGGTTGATCTGCTGCAATCGCGAGGAAGGATCGCGGTCATCAGCTACCATTCCCTGGAAGACCGCATTGTCAAGCAGACTCTGGTCAGCTTGAGCCGGCACTCTGGGTTTTCCTCCCCCGGCGAAATCCGCGACGCCCCGGAGGAGCCGAGGGTGATGAGGCTCTCGAAGAAACCCATCACCCCGAAGCCGGCGGAGGTCAAGGGCAATCCTCGCTGTCGCAGTGCCAAACTGAGGGTGGCGGAGAAGATATAGCAGGGCTGCTGGGATACTGGAATAGGATCATGGCAATGCCTCATTTGGCTTCCACCACGGATTTACTGACCCGCGCTCAGCCGGCCTCCATCCCCAGCAAGAGGGAGAAGGCAAGGCGCGCCAAAGACCTGGCCAAGATCCTATTTACTGCCGGGATCATCCTGGCGGGCGCCCTCCTCTATGTCTGGCAGCACATTCAAATCATTCGTCTCGGATATAGTTTGGAGCGCCTCAATAGCGAGCTTTCCGCCTTAATGCAAGAGGAGAAAGAGCTGACCGTGAAGATCGCCGAACTGAAATCGTTGGGCCGCATCGAGGCGATGGCCCGAAGGAAACTCGAGATGGCAGAGCCCACGCCCTCTCAAATCATCCTTCTTTCCTCGGACAGACAGACTCAGGCCCAAATTCCTCCCGAGCGGTGAGGAGCATGAGGAAGAATTCATCCTCGGTCATGGATGCAAGATCGACCAGGGTCCGGACGCTCGTCATTTTCGTCTCCTTGGCGTCCTTCCTTCTCCTAACCCTGGTAAGGCTTTTTGATCTCCAGATCAGACAGCATAAGCGGCTGACTGCAGGGGCCATCCGCCAGCATCAGCGGAAGATCCCTCTGCCTACCAAGCGGGGGAGCATCTTAGATCGCAATGGGAAGGAATTAGCGGTCTCGTTGCAATCATATTCCGTCTTCGCTCACCCCTCTTTTGTGGAGGATGTATCGCAGACCTCCTCCGAGCTTTCCTCCCTCCTGGATATACCTGAGGAAGTGATCTCCAAAAAGCTCCTAAGCCAGAGGTCCTTCGTATGGATCAAGAGGAGGGTGGATCCGGAGAAGGGGAAGGCATTTCTGGAGCGGAAGCTTCCCGGTATCTTTTCGGTAGAGGAGAGTAAGCGCTATTACCCGAAACAGGAATTGGCCTCTCATGTCCTGGGATTCGTAGGGCTGGACGATAAAGGCCTGGAGGGCTTGGAGTTCAGCCACAACCATTACTTGGTGGGGTCGACCCAATACCCGGTGGGATACAGCGATGCCCTGGGACGAATTGCCTTTCGAGAGGCGGAAGCCGACGTAACCCTCGAGAATTGCGACCTCATCCTCACCGTCGATGAGACGATTCAATATATTGCCGAGCGGGCCCTTGAGAAGTCCGTGGCCAGGAGCAAAGCCCGGGCCGGAACGATCATTGTGATGGATCCCCAGACCGGCCAAATCCTGGCCATGGCCGATCGCCCCGCTTTCAATCCCAACCATTATGCGGCCTATCCTCCTGCCTTTCGCCGCAATCGTGCCATCACCGACTGCTACGAGCCCGGTTCTACCTTCAAAGTGATCATGGCAGCAGGAGTCTTGGAAGAGGGACTGATGAGCCCCGCCGAGCGGATCTACTGTGGGATGGGTGGGATCACCCTCAATGGATTCCATATTCGTGACTACAAGAAGTACGGATGGCTCAGCTTTTCCGAGGTCTTGCAGAACTCCAGTAATGTTGGGGCCATCAAGGCGGCCTCCAGGCTCGGAAAAGAGCGATTCAACGATTACATTCGACGGTTTGGCTTCGGGGAAAGAACGGGGATTGAACTCCCGGGGGAGGTTCGAGGTGTGGTGAGGAATCCCAGGGACTGGTCTTCCATCTCCTTGGCGGCCGTCTCTATGGGCCAGGAGGTCTCGGTTACTCCACTGCAGCTCCTGGTAGCCTTCTGCTCCATCGCCAATGGAGGAGCCCTGATGCGTCCTTATCTGATTCAGACCATTCGGGGCCCTCACGGGGAGATCATCCGGGAAAACTCGCCCCAGATCATCCGTCGCTCCATTTCCCCTGCTACCGCTTCCACCATGACCGATATGCTGATCCAAGTCGTCCAGCAGGGTACGGGCAGAAATGCAGCCATTCCCGGGTACACGGTGGCGGGCAAAACCGGGACTTCCCAGAAGCTGGAGGGAAGGACGGGCGGATATTCCCATAGCAAGGTGGTGGCTTCCTTTGCAGGTTTTGTCCCGGCCCACTCCGCCCGGCTCGCCATCTTGGTTACCGTCGATGAACCAAAGATCGGGTCCTGGGGAGGAACTCTCGCCGCCCCCGTTTTTGCTGAAGTGGCGCAGCAGGCCATGCTTCATCTGGAGACCCGGTCCCGAGAGGGGGACTCCCGGGCTTTGGGGGGAAGGAGGGCCGATGCGTCTGGGAAGGCTAATTGAAGGCCTGGATTATCTCGACCGGAGGGGTGATTTGGAGAGGGAGATCGGGTCGATCCACTATGATTCTCGCCAGGTGAAGCCCGGTTCCCTCTTCGCCGCGATTCGCGGTCTTCGGCAGGACGGGCATGATTTCATCCCCCGGGCCCTGGCAGCGGGGGCCTCGACTTTGGTGGTGGAATGCGATCTCCCGCATACATCGGCACTTCCCGAGACCGGGATCAGCATGCTCAAGGTTCACGACTCCCGCCTGGCCCTGGCCCAAATTGCTTCTGCTTTCTATGGTCATCCCTCTCGAAAACTGCGGCTGATCGGGGTGACAGGGACCAACGGGAAGACGACGACGACCTATCTGGTGGAGTCCTTGCTTCTCCAGGCGGGTTACAGCGTCGGGGTGATCGGCACCATCAATTACCGCTTTGCTGGGAATAGGGTAGAGGCAGAGAGGACCACGCCCGAATCCCTTGACCTGCAGAAGGTTCTGGGGGAGATGGTGAGCAACGGTGCGGAATACGTGGTGATGGAGGTCTCCTCCCATTCCCTGGAGCTCAAGAGGGTGGCGGGCTGCGAATTCGATCTGGCCATCTTCACCAATCTGACTCATGATCACCTGGATTTTCACGGCGATTTGGAACACTACCTGAATGCCAAACTCCTCCTCTTCTCGGATCTGGGCAAGGATGGGAAGAAGACGACCCCCAAGCTCGCCCTGATCAACACCGACGATCCCTTCGCCAGACGAGTCAAGGATGTGACCTCGACTCAAACCTGGGGCTTCGGTTTGGGGGAGGAGGCAGATATCAGGGCCTCTATCCTCGATCTATCCCTGGAGGGCATAGAATCTTCAATCGAGACCCCCAGAGGGTCCCTGAGGATTCATTCACGGCTCATCGGTGAGCACAATGTCTACAATGTCCTGGGAGCGGTCGGGGTTGGTATCTGGGAGGAAATCCCGCCCCCGGTAATCGAAGAGGGAATTGCCAGGGTGGGCCGGGTTCCGGGACGATGGGAGATGGTACAAGGAGGTCAGAAATTTGCGGTAGTGGTGGATTACGCCCATACAGCAGACGCCCTGGAGAGGACTCTCAAGGCGGCGAGACGGCTGTGCCGGGGGAGGATCATCACGGTCTTCGGATGTGGTGGGGATCGGGATCGAGCGAAGAGGCCCATCATGGGTGAGGTAGCAGCCAGGTGTAGCGATTACTTTATCATCACTTCCGATAACCCGCGAAGCGAAGATCCCGAGAAGATCGTGGCAGAGATCGAACAAGGGGTCAGAAAGACGTATCCGGGAAGGGATGATTATGATAAAATAACCGATCGAAGAGAGGCCATTGAGAAGGCGATCTATCTGGCCCGGGAGAACGACCTGGTCATGATTGCCGGAAAGGGACATGAGACCTATCAAATCCTGGGGGAGGGCGTTATTCCCTTCGACGATCGAGAAGTGGTGAAGATCTGTATCGAGAAAAGACTGAAGCAGCAGGAATGAACGACTATCTTACCACAGAAAAGATCCTAAAGGTCACGGGGGGCAGGCTGATCCGGGGAGATGCAAAGGATCGGGTTGGATCCTTCTCCACAGATACTCGAACGCTCCAGGCGGGGGACCTCTTCATCGCCCTCAAGGGGCCGAATTTCGATGGCCATGGTTTCGTCGGGGAAGCCATCCGGAAGGAGGCCAGGGGGGCCATCGTCTCTGCCGATGGCGGCTTGGCGGGTGAGGGACTCGATATTCTATTACAAGTAGAAGATACTTTAGCTGCATTGGGAGACATCGCCCGTCTATGGCGAGGTCAGCACCCGATTCCCCTGGCTGCAGTCACCGGGAGCACCGGAAAAACGACAACCAAAGAGTGGGTCAGCCAGATTCTCTCCCAGCGTTTCAATGTCCTTTCCTCTCCCGGCACCCACAATAACCTGATTGGACTGCCCTTGACCCTCCTGGGATTGAGGAAAGACCATCAGATCGCGGTGGTCGAGTTGGGAATGAATGCTTCCGGGGAGATCCGTCGCCTAAGCAACATTTGCCAGCCCGATATGGGGCTGATCACCAACGTGGGGCCGGCCCACCTGGAGTTTCTGGGATCCTTAGAAGGGGTGGCAGCCGCCAAGGCGGAAATGCTCGATTTCCTAAGAGGAGAAAGGGTATCCATCCTCAATGGAGATGATCCCCACCTTAGATCCCTGATCGCAAGGTCTCCAGGACGATGCCTCACCTACGGTCTCTCCTCTCGATGGGATTTCTGGGCGGAAGGGATTTCGGCAGGAGGAGAGGGCATCGAGTTCCTACTCCATCATGAGGGCAGAAGCATTCCCGTGCGTCTTCCCCAGTGGGGTCGGCACAGTGTCTATAATGCCCTGGCAAGCACAGCCATTTCGGTCAGGTGCGGCCTCAGCCTGGAAGAGATTCGGGAAGGTTTAGGTCTGATCCATCAGCCTCCTATGCGGATGGAGAAGGTTCTCCTCCCCGGGGGAGTGACCTTGATCAACGACTCTTACAACGCGAATCCCATGTCCATGAGGGCGGCATTGTCCGCCTTTTTTGAAATGAAAGGGGAGGCTCGGGGAATCCTGGTACTGGGAGACATGCTGGAACTGGGCTCCCAGGGCGAGGTCCTGCATCGGGAAATCGGGGCCCTCCTTTCTTCCTACAGCAATATTGGCGCATTGATTGTCATAGGCCCCCAGAGTTGGGCTTTGGCGGAGGAGGCCAGTATGAAGGGGCTCTCGGCCCCTATTCACCTTTGCCAGGATCATGGGGAGGCCTCTTCAGTTTTGGAAGAGAGCCTGAAGCCGGGCGATTGGGTTCTACTGAAGGGTTCGCGAGCCATGAGGATGGAAAAGGTCTTGGAAGATCTCCGCCAACATGCTGTATTATCTTCTCTTTCCCTTACATAAGTATTTCATCGTTTTCAACGTATTCCGGTACGTGACCTTTCGGACGGGTGGGGCCATCTTCACCTCCTTCTTGATCAGCCTGCTCGTGGGTCCGGCAGTGCTGAAGATGCTGAAACGATATCAGATTCAGCAGCAAATCCGGCCCGATGGCCCACAGAGCCATCTTCATAAGGCAGATACCCCAACCATGGGAGGAATTCTCATCCTCCTGGCGATCGTGTTCTCCACTCTGCTGTGGGCGGATCTGGGCAATCGCCTCGTCTGGGTGTGCCTGTTCTCCCTTTTGGCGATCGGGGGGGTGGGATTCTTCGATGATTTCCTGAAGCTCACCCGAAAGGATAGCCGGGGCCTCTCTCCCCGTTATAAGATCTTCTGGCAGGTGATGCTTGGCCTCTCAGTGGGCCTCTATCTCTATTTTTGGCCGACCGGCGCCAATGTAACGAGGTTGGCCATCCCCTTTTTCAAGATGTGGCTTCCGGATTTGGGCATATTCTATATCCTGCTGGTTATGGTGGTGATCGTCTCCACTTCCAACGCGGTGAACCTCGCCGATGGATTGGATGGCCTCGCTATTGGCCTGTTCTTGATGGCCTCCGCCACCTACGCCCTTATGGCTTACCTGGCAGGGCATGCCTCGGTGGCCAGATATCTGCAAATTCTTTTCGTGCGGGGGGCGAGTGAGGTGACCGTCTTCTGCGGGGCCATGGTGGGGGCCAGCATCGGCTTCCTATGGTTCAACACCTATCCGGCTCAGGTTTTCATGGGAGACGTGGGGTCCTTGGCGCTGGGTGCAGCCTTGGGGACCGTCGCCGTGATCATCAAATCGGAGCTGCTTTTGCTGATTGTGGGAGGAGTCTTCGCCCTGGAAGCGGCCTCGGTCATCCTCCAGGTCTTCTCATTTCGGACGATCGGCAAGAGGGTATTCCGGATGGCCCCCATCCACCATCATTTCGAGTTGAATGGGCTTACCGAACCCAAGATCATCGTTCGTTTCTGGATCCTTTCTTTTATCCTTGCGCTGATCTCTCTGACTACCTTGAAGTTGAGGTAGGACTTGAAAAGCTTTCAAGGCAAAAGGGTTACGGTGGTGGGTTTTGCGCGGAGCGGAAGGGCCGCAACGGAGCTCTTGGTGGAAGCGGGGGCCCAGGTGAAGGTGAGCGAGGCATCGCCTTGGGATCGGATGAGCCGGGATACCCTTCGTCGCCTGATCGAAAAAGGCGTAGAATTCGAATTCGGCGGGCATGGCCGGGAGAGTCTTCTGGGGGCAGAGGTGATCGTGCTTAGCCCCGGCGTCCCATTGAATTTGTCGCTATTGAGAGAGGCGCGCCAGCAGGGAGTGAGGATCATCGGGGAGGTGGAGCTGGCCTCCCTCTTTACCCGAGCGACCTTTGTGGGTGTCACCGGGAGCAATGGCAAGAGCACGACGGTCAGCCTGCTGGGCGAGATGCTGAAGGCAGCGGGGAGACCGGCCCTGGTGGCCGGCAACATTGGGACTCCCCTGTGCGATGTGGTCCGTGGTCTTTCCCCGGAGCATATTGTGGTGATCGAGCTTTCCAGCTTCCAGCTGGAGACGATCGAGAGATTTCGTTGTCACATCAGCATCCTGCTGAACGTGACCCCTGACCATATGGATCGATATCCCGATTTGAAGGCCTATGCCCAAGCCAAGGCTCGGATCTTCGAGAATCAACAAGAGACTGACTTTGCGATCGTCAATGGCGATGACGAGATCAGCATATCCTTGACTTCCGGCATGAGAGCCCAGCGCCTCCTTTTTAGCCGCCGAGGGCCGGTAGATGAGGGCTGCTGTCTCGGAGGCGAGGTTCTGGTATTCCGTTGGAGGGGAGATTCCCAAGAGATCTGCTCAACGTCGGAAATCACCATCAAAGGGGTTCACAACTTGGAGAATGCCATGGCGGCCACGGCTGCCGCGTCCCTGCTGGGACTGGATCGGATGAGCATCAGGGATTCGCTGCGTGATTTCCCCGGCCTGGAGCACCGACTGGAGTTAGTGGGGATGCAAGATGGGATTCGCTTCGTCAATGACTCCAAGGGGACCAATGTAGGGGCGGTATTGAAATCTCTGGAGAGCTTCGAGTCCCCCATCATCCTGATTGCCGGAGGAAGGGACAAGGGGGGCGACTTCTCTCCCCTGGCTGCCATGGCTGTAGGAAGAGTCAAGGCCTTCATCTTGATGGGTGAGGCCCGGGAGAAGATGCGCAGAGCCCTGCAGGGCTCTGCGCCGATCCTGGAGGCTGCCAATATGGGGGATGCGGTCTCGAAGGCCAGCTCGGTTGCCGAAAGAGGGGACATCGTGCTCCTCTCGCCCGCTTGCGCCAGCTTCGACATGTTCGCCAACTTTGAAGAACGAGGGAAGGTATTCAAGACTGAGGTTCTCCGCCTGATGGCGGGGGAAATGGGGAAGTCAGGGCATGCATAGGGGCCCTTCCTTCGACAAGTTGCTCTTCACCAGCACCCTGGCCCTGATCACCTTAGGGATCCTGATGATCTACAGCTCCTCGGCGATCCGGGCCCAGGAGAGGTTTGGAGATCCCTACTTTTTCCTGAAGAGGCAACTGGTCTGGGCATTTCTGGGAATCTTGGTCATGATTTGGGTGATGAACCGGGACTATCGAGGATGGCAGAGATTGGCCTTTCCCTTGTTCCTGTTTTCCTTCCTTTCCTTGATCTTGGTCCTCATTCCCCATGTGGGGGTGAAGGTAAACGGGGCCCGCAGATGGATCTCCCTCTTCGGCCTCTCCTTTCAGCCCGCAGAGCTGGCCAAGATCGCCCTGGTCGTCTTCCTGGCCTATCTGGTTGCCAAGAAGGGACTACAGGTGAAGGAGTTCAGCCACGGCCTTTTGCCATTGCTCGTGGCCACCGGAATCCTCATTATTCCGATCTTGCTCCAGCCAAATTTCGGCAATGTGGTAGTCCTTCTGTCCGTGGCCCTCATGATCTCATATCTGGGGGGTGCGCGGATCTGGCACCTGATGCTGCTTTCCCTGGGATCCATCCCTTTCCTGATCCTGATCATGATGAACTTTACTCACGCCCGGTCTCGACTCTTGGCGCTGATCGATCCCTCCCGGGTTCCGGAGAGCGCCAGGTATCAGATCAAGCAATCTTTCTATGCCTTGGGGCCGGGAGGCCTGTTGGGCCGAGGGTTGGGCGACGGGATCCAGAAGCTATTCTATCTCCCCGAGCCCCACACCGATTTCATTTTTGCGATCATCGGCGAAGAGATGGGGTTTCTGGGGGCCTCCTTGATCATTCTGCTTTTTGCAATCATCCTGTGGAGAGGAACGCGCATCGCACTCCGGGCCCCCGATCCCTTCGGTCGCTTTGCTGCCATGGGGATCACTTGTCTGATCGTATCGCAAGCCCTGATCAATGTGGGCATGGTGATGGGTCTCCTCCCCACCACCGGCCTTCCGCTTCCCTTCATCAGCTTTGGGGGGTCCTCTTTGATCCTGAGCCTCATGGAGATCGGGATCCTGTTGAACATCTCCCATCAAGTGGAGCTGCGGGCTTCGTGAAAGTCCTGATCGCGGCGGGGGGCACGGGAGGACATGTCTTTCCCGCCCTGGCCATTGCCTGCTCCCTGCGAAGGAGGAGGGAAGAGGCAACGGTGGAATTCGTGGGCACCGCAGGAGAGATGGAAGCAAAGTGGTGGCAGGCGGCGGGATTTGCCTTTCATCGGATGGAGATTTCAGGCCTGAAGGGAAAGAGGCTGGGGGCCATGATGAGATCTCTGGCTCTCTTGCCTCATGCCTTGGGGAGGAGCTGGAGCATCCTGTCCCAGGCCCGTCCCCAGGTCGCAGTGGGGGTGGGAGGATATGTCTCGGGCCCCCTGATCCTCATCGCGGCGATCAGGGGGATTCCCACGTTGATCCATGAACAGAATTTCTTCCCCGGTTTGACGAACCGTCTTCTCGCTCCTGTGGTAAGACAGGTAGCCCTCGCCTTTCCCGAGAGCGCCCAGTTCTTCACTCGGGGGAGGGGGAAATTGACCTATACCGGAAATCCGATTCGCCGAGAGATATTGGAGGGCAAGCGGGAGGAGGCGGAAAAACGCTTCGAGCTCAGTTGTCACCACTTTGGCATTCTCGTTTTTGGAGGATCACAAGGAGCCAGCAGGATCAACGGGGCGGCCCTGGAGGCCCTTCCCCATCTGGCCTCCCTCCGCGAGCAGATTCAATTTCTTCATGCCAGTGGGGAGAAGGATTTCATCAAAGTGCGCGAAGGCTACGCACGCAGCCATTTCCGGGCCAAGGTCTACCCCTTTATTCAGGATATGGCCTCGGCCTACGCCCTGGCCGACCTGGTCATCTCTCGCGCCGGGGCGGGCACCATTGCCGAATTGGCGGCACTGGGAAAGCCTTCCCTCCTCGTTCCCTATCCCTATGCGGCCAATAACCATCAGAGGTATAATGCGGAGGCCTTGGTCTCTCGGGGTGGCGCAAGGTGGATATTCGACCATGATTTGGATGGGCCCTCCCTGGCCCGGATGATCGAGGAGACCTTCAAGGATCCTCAGGGAAGAGAGACCATGGGGAGGAGGGCGAGATCCCTGGCCAAGATCGACGCCGACGAGCAGATTGCAGATCTGATCGTAAAGCTGGCATCTCAACCCTGATGTAGGATCTTCGAGGTTGTATCTATGCTACCAAAAGTAAAGAGAATTCACCTTGTGGGAATCGGGGGCGTAGGGATGTGCGGGATCGCCGAAGTCCTCGCCAATCTCGGCTATCGGGTGTCTGGCTCTGACCTCAAGGCGTCGGAGAACACCAAACGCCTGGAGACCTTGGGGGTTAAGGTCTTCGTTGGTCATCATCCCTCACAGGTGGGAGGATCAGATGTGGTGGTGCGCTCCTCGGCGGTTCCCCCGAGCAATGTGGAACTGGTGGCCGCCAAGGAGAAATCGATTCCCATCATTCCTCGGGCGGAGATGCTGGCCGAACTCATGCGCATGAAACATGGGATTGCAGTGGCAGGGACCCATGGAAAGACCACTACCACATCCCTGATATCGGCCATCTTGGCCAAGGCGGGACTCGATCCCACCATCGTCATTGGGGGCAAGCTGAACAGCTTAGGATTCAATGCTCGCCTGGGGAGGGGGGATTACCTGGTGGCAGAGGCGGATGAGAGCGACGGCTCCTTCCTCAAGCTCTCGCCCACCCTTGCGGTGATTACCACCATCGATGAGGAGCACCTGGATTATTATGGTACTCTGGATCGGATCAAGGCCACGTTCTTGGAGTTCGTCAATAAGGTCCCCTTCTATGGGGCGGCGGTCCTATGCCTGGACCAGATCAATATCCAGGAGATCTTGCCCGGGATTGAGAAGCGGATCGTCACTTACGGACTTCACTCCCAGTCAGATGTCAGCGCCCGCGGGATTCGATTCGCTGGCTTTCGCTCCACTTTCGAGGCCCTTTCCCAGAACCAGTTGCTGGGAAAGGTTTCCCTCCAGATCCCCGGATTGCACAATATTCTGAATGCCTTGGCGGGGATTGCCGTGGGGCTGGAATTGGAGATTGAATTCCCGGTGATCCGTGAGGCCTTAGAGGAGTTTGCGGGTGTCGCCCGTCGCTTTCAGGTAAAGGGAGTGTTCTCCCCGGATATCATATTGGTTGACGATTACGGCCATCATCCAGCTGAGATAGCGGCGACGCTCAAGGCCGCGAAAGACGCCTTTGAGCGGCGGGTGGTGGTGATCTTTCAGCCCCATCGATATACGCGGACCCAGTTTCTTTTGACCGAATTCTATCATGCCTTCCATCAGGCGGATGTCCTGATCGTTACCGATATCTATCCTGCGGGAGAGGAACCGATCCCCGGGATCAGCGGGGTCCTGATTGCTCGGGGGGTCAGGGATCGCGGCCACAAGGAAGTCTATTTTGTGAAAGAGAAGGAGAAGATCTGCGATCTGGCAGCAGGGCTGATCCAACCGGGGGATCTGGTGCTAACCCTGGGGGCAGGGGACATATGGAAGGTGGGAGAGAGATTGGCGGAGAGGTTGGGCGCAAAGGCCTAAACCTGTAAGCCAACTGGAGGCCATTGGGCAGAAGGAAGTTCGTCTCTTGGGCAATCAGCAGGTGGCAGGACTCAGCCCTCCCGGATGAGCCGCTCTCTTCGCACACCTCTTGGAGGATCGGAGGCCCCTGCGACCTGATGATCTTTCCCCGGGGGCTGGGAGATCTGAGGGAGATCTTGGAGGAGGCCGGCAAGGAGGGAGAGGCCCTTTTCGTGATGGGGAGAGGAACCAATCTCCTGGTGCAAGATGGGGGAATCCGGGGCACGGTGATTAACCTGAGCAGGGGCCTGAAGGATATCCGATTGGCCGATAACGGGGCGGAGGCAGGTGCCGGAGTGAGCCTGTCCAGGCTCGCAGATCGGACCGCCCAGGCAAACCTTTCAGGCCTTGAATTTGCGGCGGGGATTCCGGGCACGGTGGGAGGGGGCATCAAAGGAAACGCCGGCGCTTATGGGGGTTCCATCGATCGGGTCTTGGAGCATGTCTGGGTGATGGATTGGCAGGGCCAGGAACACCGGTTCCCCCGCGAAGTCCTGGCCTTCTCCTATCGAAGTTGTGTCCTCCCTCGGGAGGGGATCATCGTGGCCGCGCATTTCGGCCTCCGGAAGGAGGAGCTGGCCCTGATCCAGGAAAAGATGGAGGATTTTCAGAATCAGAGGAGAAAGGGACAACCGCTTCGGGCAAAGACGGCCGGATCGGTTTTCAAGAATCCTCCCGGAGGATATGCCGCCCGAATCATAGAGTCTTTAGGCCTCAAGGGGAAGACCATCGGTGGGGCCAGGATTTCAAAGATCCATGCGAACTATATCGAGAATCTCGGCGGCGCGAAGGCCTCGGATGTGATGGCACTCATTGAACTCATACAGGGGAAAGCGCAGAAGGAGTTAAGTCTCAGGCTGGACCTTGAAGTTCAGGTCGTGGGAGAGGGATGAAGATCGATCGCCGCATCGGAGTGTTGATGGGGGGGACTTCTGCGGAGCGGGAGGTCTCACTTCGCTCGGGGAAAGCCGTTGAAGCTGCTTTGCGGGCCCAGGGTCTGGAAGTGGAGGCGATCGATGTAGGCTCCGATATAGTGGAAGAGCTCAGGGGAAAGAGGGTGGAAGTGGCCTTTATCGCCCTCCATGGGAGAGGGGGCGAAGATGGAACCATCCAGGGACTTCTGGAATGGCTCGGCATTCGCTACACTGGATCGGGAGTCCTGGCCAGCGCCCTGGCCATGAATAAGGTGTATTCCAAACGGCTATTTCAGTCCTCCGGGTTGCTGACTCCTCCCTACCGGGCCTTAAGGAGCGTGGATAATGCGGCGATGTCTGCTTTGCTGGGTGAGCTTGGATTGCCGGTGGTGGTTAAACCGCTGGAAGAGGGATCCACCATTGGAGTGAGCATCGTTCGGGAGGAGGAGGAACTGGAGCCTGCCTTCCAGCGAGCGTTCGATCATGGCTGCTGCATCCTCGTCGAAAAATACATCCCCGGCAAGGAGATCACAGTGGGCATCCTGGGGGAGGAGCCGCTGCCTCCCATCGAGATCGTGCCTGCCTCCGGATTCTATGATTATCGCGCCAAATATACCGCGGGCCTAACGCAGTATCGGGTTCCTCCTCCGCTGCCGCGCCCTTTGCTCTCTCGGATTCAAGAGGTCGGAATGGGCGCCCATCGGGCGCTGGGATGCAGCGGCTTCTCCCGGGTGGATTTGCGACTGGATGACGATGGAGCACCCTATGTGTTGGAGGTCAATACCGTCCCTGGCATGACAGAGACGAGCTTGCTGCCCAAGGCAGCAGCGGCAGCGGGTTATGATTTTTGCGCCCTGACCCGAAAGATCCTGGAGCTGGCCCTTCAGGAGGAGGTCTGAACATGCGGAAATGCCAGCAGCAGATCCGCAGAGTTCCTAATTCCTCCCGCCTGCGGGTGAGCCAAAGGCCGGCTCCTCGACATAGAGCGAGAAGATTGAGGAGGTCAATCCTGCTCCTTCTTTTGGGCTTGCCCCTGCTTGGGTTCTCCGGTCGTTGGTCCTACAGGCAGTTTCAACAGTCTCCCCTATTCCGGGTGGAGGCCATTGAAGTCGAGAGATGCATGCAGATTTCTCCCCGGGAGGTGTGGAACGCTTTGCAGTTAGGTCCGAATGAGAATATCCTTCTGCTTGATCTCCCCGAGCTGGCGGGGCGGGCGTGCAGCAACCCCTGGATTCAGGAGGCTTCCATTCGCCGCGACCTGCCTCATACCCTGCTGGTGAGAATCGTGGAGAGAAGGCCAGCGGGTATCCTCTCGGGTGAGAACCCCTATTTGGTGAGCGAGGACGGGATGATCTTGGCCTCGCTGAAGGCAAGGCGAGAGGAATACGCCAACCTGCCTTACATTCGGTTGGCCGGTCGGGGGCAGTTTCAGGTAGGAGATAGGATCGAATCGGGGCTGTTTCAGAGGTCTCAATTCCTTTGGCGCGAGTTCAGCCGGACCCTAAAAGGTATGGGGGTCCCGATTCGCGAAATCTGGGAAGCGAAGGATGGCGACCTCACCCTGTACTTGGGCAGGAGGATGCCAGCTATTCGACTGCACCCGGACTCGTTGGAGGAGCAATTCCCCAGGTTAAAGACGGTCTGTTCACTGAGCGGGGGAAACTGGGGTTCATTGGACTATATCGACCTGCGGTTTTCGCGGAAGGTCATACTGAAACTCAAAGAAGGAGGAGGTGAGAGATTTGGCAAAGGATAGCGGCCTGGTGGTGGGCTTGGATGTAGGAACCACCAAGATCTGTGCTGTCGTTGGGCAGATCGACGATGATGGGGCCATTGATATCATTGGCATTGGAGTCCACCCCTCCAAAGGATTGCGCAAGGGAGTGGTGGTGAATATTGACAGCACCGTTGAGTCCATCCAGAAGGCCGTGCATGAGGCAGAGTTGATGTCGGGAGTGCAGATCGATTCCGCTTTCGTCGGTATCGCGGGAGGGCACATCAAGGGCTTCAACAGCCGCGGGGTGATCGCCATCTCCGGAAAAGGCCGGGAGGTCACCCAGGCCGATGCGGATCGGGTGATCGATGCTGCCAAGGCAGTCGCTCTTCCGGTGGACCGGGAGGTCATTCACGTGCTCCCTCAGGAGTTCATCATCGACGACCAGGGAGGGATCAAAGAACCCCTGGGGATGTCCGGGGTGAGACTGGAGGCAGAGGTCCACATCGTGACCGCAGCGGTGACTTCCGCTCAAAACATCATCAAGTGCGTGAACCGGGCGGAGATTGAGGTGTCCGACATAGTCCTGGAGCAACTTGCCTCGGCGGAGGCAACCCTGCTTCCCGATGAAAAGGAATTGGGTGTGGTCTTGCTCGATATCGGGGGCGGGACCACGGGTATGGCCATCTTCCTGCGGGGGAGCATCTGGCACAGCTCGGTCATATCTTTGGGGGGAGAACATATCACCAACGATATCGCCATTGGCCTGCGCACCCCCTCCCACGAGGCGGAGGAGATCAAGAAGAAGTATGGATGCGCCATGACCTCGCTGGTGAAAGGGGACGAGACGATAGAAGTTCCCAGCGTGGGTGGGCGAAAGGCGCGCGTCCTGTCCCGACAGCTGCTCTGTGAAATCGTTCAACCCCGGGTGGAGGAGATCTTCTCTCTGGTGAACCGGGAAATCCAGAAGACGGGATATGAGGATGCCATCGCAGCGGGGATTGTAGTCACGGGGGGAACCTCCAAGATGGAGGGGATGGCGGAGCTGGCAGAGCAGATCTTCGATCTCCCGGTAAGGATGGGTGTGCCCAAGGGGGTGGGAGGATTGGTGGATGTCATTTCCAGCCCCCAGTACGCAACCGGGGTGGGTCTGGTTCTTTATGGGGCCGCCCATCGCACCCAACGGCGATTCCGGAAGGCCTCCGACCGGGTGATATTCAATAAGGTATTCAGTCGAATGAAGGAATGGTTTGACAGTTACTTTTAGGATCCAAGAGGCGCCAGGATCTGTCTTCGGAATCCTCGCCAGGCAAGAAATGCAGTTGGTATCGGATGAAATGAGGCCCGCTCCAAAAGTCGAGGCCAGAAAGGGGGTAGGGGATGAGCTTTCTATTCGAGGATGAATCGGAACGCCCGGCCAAGATCAAGGTGATTGGGATCGGTGGGGGTGGAGGCAATGCGGTTTACCGAATGGCCACCTCCAATTTCGAAGGAGTGGAGTTTGTGGTGATCAATACCGATGCCCAAGCCCTTAAGGCTGCTCCAGTTTCTTCCAAGATCCAGATTGGAGAAAAGCTGACCAAAGGGTTGGGGGCGGGTTCCAATCCTGAGATCGGCAGGAAAGCCGCCATAGAGGATACCGATAAGATCCTCAGCATCTTGGAGGGTTGCGATATGGTTTTCATCACTGCCGGCCTCGGGGGAGGGACAGGAACCGGAGCCTCGCCGATCGTGGCCAACCTTGCCAAGGAAATGGGGATCCTCACGGTCGCGGTGGTGACCAAGCCCTTCGATTTTGAAGGCAAGGTAAGGGCGAGGCAGGCAGAAGAAGGCCTGATGGAGCTCAGGGCCGGGGTGGACACCCTGATTGCAATTCCCAATCAGCGTCTGCTCAATGTGGTGGAGAGGCAGACCTCCTTCCTGGACGCGTTCCGGATCGCCGATTCGATTCTCCAGCAGGCCGCCCAAGGGATATCCGATCTGGTCGTCGTCCCGGGCATCATCAATTTGGATTTCGCCGATGTGCGCACGATCATGTCCGAGAAAGGCCTTGCCCTGATGGGTACGGGGACGGCCAGCGGGGAGAGCCGGGCCGCGGAGGCCGCTAATCGTGCCATCAACAGCCCGCTGCTCGAGGATATATCGATCGAAGGGGCCAAGGGCGTGCTCATCAACATCACGGGCTCCTCCAACCTCTCCCTCTATGAGGTCAACGAGGCCTCTTCGGCGATCTCCCAGGCGGCCCACCCCGATGCTCATGTCATCTTCGGGGCTGTGATTGATGAAAAGCTGGCGGATGAAATGAAGGTGACGGTGATCGCCACCGGGTTTGATTCGATCGCCAAGAAAATGGATGAGGACTCGAAGGCGACTGACTTCCGAACGATCCATGGCAGAAACCTTGACCGGCCCACCTATCTGCGGAAGAAAGGTAGGTCCCAGGACGGCAGACCTGATCAGCTAATCCTGCGGGCGTTCGACGAGGAGGATTTGGAGATCCCTACCTTCCTGCGGAAGCAGGCCGACTGATCGGATTTCGCGATCCGAGGAGGAAAAGGGCCGGAAACCTGGATCTGCGGGTGGTCGTCGGCCGAGTCTTTCAGGGGCAACCGTGACCCCTGTCAGAGGGTGGAAACTGGAATGCCTTTTCGGCCTGGAAGAAGGCCTTTTGCCTGGCCGTCAAGCGGAGGATCCCTGTCCCACAGGAAAGAGGAGGCGGGGTTTTTTTCTATCCCAATGAAGATCAGGCTAGCCGATCGATGTCCTGGAAGCTGAAAGAGAAGGCCCGCAAACTCCTATCCGAAGAGAGGGGCACGGTATACAAGTCACCCGGGGGCAAGATATCCGTGGCCCTTATATACCCCAATACCTATCATGTGGGAATGTCCAATCTCGGCTTTCTCGCAATCTATTATTATCTCAATGCCCATCCCTTTATCCTCTGCGAGCGAGCTTTCCTGCCCAATCCCGAGGATCTCCCTGAATACCAAAGGACCCAGTCTCCTCTTTTTTCCCTGGAATCGGGTCGGCCCCTCTCTTCCTTTGATGTCCTCGCCTTTTCGGTTTCCTACGAGAACGATTACCTCAATGTCCTGAGGATTCTGGATCTGTCTCAGGTCCCGTTATTGGCCGAGCAGCGAACCCCCAATGATCCTCTGGTCTTCATGGGAGGGATCTGCGCCCTCTCCAATCCCGAGCCACTTGCAGACTTCGTCGATCTCGTTTTTTTGGGGGAGGGAGAAGACACTTTCCCCCAGATCATCGAGCGTTTTCAAGTCCAGAACTTCGGAAGTGAGGGCGGAAGGGAAACCTTCTTAGCGGAGGTGGCCCAGGTCGAGGGAGTCTATGTGCCGCGATTCTATCACTTCTTCTACGATAAGGGCGGCTTCCTTCAGGGTCTCGATGTTGAACCCCCTGCCCCTCCCCGAGTGCGAAAGCACCATGTGAGGGATGTCGATCGATACCCCATCTTAGGCTATGTGCGCACGCCCCACACGGAATTCGGGGACATGCTGCTTCTGGAGATTAACCGGGGTTGCAAGAGGAGTTGTCGTTTCTGTTTGACCGGGGAGGTCTATCGGCCCTTTCGCTTCCGAAGCAAGGAAGTCCTCCTCCATTCCGTGCGCGATCACGCCCTCCCCTCAGAGAAGATAGGTCTGGTAGGTGCCTGTATTTCCGACCATCCGGAGATCGAAGACCTTTGTAAGGATTTGTTGGAGAACGGGTATCTGTTGTCCGCCTCCTCCCTGCGGGTGGGATCTCTGTCGGATCGACTCCTGGATCTTCTGGCCCAGAGTGGCCAGAAGACCATCACCTTGGCCCCGGAGGCCTCCTCGGAAAGGCTCCGCAGCCTCCTCGGTAAGCCCCTGAGCGAGGCGGAGTTGTATTCCACCATCGAGGGAATCCAAAAGCACGGAATCCCCAACCTCAGGTTCTATTTCATGGTAGGACTACCGACGGAGAGGGAAGAGGAAATAGAGGGGATTGCCGCAGCGGCCAAGAAGGCAAAGCACCTCATGCTATCTGCCTCCAAAGACAGCCGCCGATTGGGGCAGATCACCCTGAGTGTCAATGCCTTCGTCCCCAAGCCCTGGACGCCATTTCAATGGCTGGGACTGGAGGAGGTAGGCCGGCTGCAGCAGAAGCTGGGGAGGGTCAAAAAAGCACTTCAGGGCATAGGAAACATTGCCTGCTTCCATGATCAGCCTCAATGGGCCTATATTCAAGCTTTGCTAGCCAGAGGGGATCGGCGGGTGGGGGAACTCCTCCTCCTGGTCCTTCGCCTGGGAGGACAGTGGAAGAGGGCGGCCCGGGAATGGAATTTCAACCCGGATTTCTATGTCTATCGATCCCGTCCAATGCAGGAGGTCTTTCCCTGGGATCATCTGGATGTGGGGGTGAGGAAGGAAGAGCTGCTCGAAGAATTTCAACGGGCGTCTCTGTCCTGAAGATGGGCGCAGATCATTTGGACTTCAGATATCTACAGCTCCCCTCTCTGTGCGGATATCCCGGACTGTTCCATGGCTTCAGCACCCGCAGGGGAGGAGTGAGTGGGGGTGCTTTCTCCTCTCTGAACCTGAGTTTCGAGGTGGGAGATGATCCCGACGCTGTGGAGGAGAATCGCAGCCGCCTCCGATCGGATATGGGAATTGAGAATCTCCCCTGGTAAAGGTCAGGCAGGTGCATGGAGACGGCATATCGGTCATCGGGGAAGAGACCGTGAAGAGACCAGGATTTCCCGAGGAGCTCCTCTCTCACCCTGCTGATGCACTCGTCACTGGTATTCCGGGCGTCACTCTGGCGATCTCGGTGGCCGATTGCGTCCCTATCCTGTTGTTCGATCCCCGAAAGAGGGTAATTGCCGCAGTTCACGCAGGGTGGAGAAGCACAGCCGCCGGATTGGCAGATAAGGTGGTCCGTACCCTGAGAGAGACCTTCGGCACCCGGCCCGAGGATTGTGTGGTGGGGATTGGGCCCTCCATTGGGATCTGCTGCTATGAAGTAGATAGGCCGGTCATGGAGGCCTTTGCTGAGTTCTTTCCCAACTGGGAGGGTTTGGTGAGGGATAGGGGGGAGGGCCGCTGGCATCTCGATCTGGCGCAGGCGAACAGGATATTGCTCCAGGAGTCCGGAGTCAACCCGAAGGCGATATCCTCCTCTGGACGCTGCGTATCCTGTTGCCGGGATCTCTTCTTCTCCCATCGGCGGGACGGAAAGAGAACCGGGCGCATGATGGGGCTTATTGCAATAAAGAAGATTGAGGTAGGGCAATGAATCGGATTCAGGAGAGACTCACCGAGGTGAAACGGCGGATGGCGGAGGCAGCCACTCGTGCGGGAAGAGACCCTCAGGTCGTGGAGCTGGTCGCAGTTTCCAAGACTGTGGGCATACCCCTGATTCGTGAGGGAATTGAGGCAGGAATTGCGATCTTGGGGGAGAACCGGGTTCAGGAGGCGGAAGGAAAGATCTTGGAGCTGGGTCGCCCGGTGAAATGGCACCTGGTGGGCCACCTTCAAAGTAACAAGGCAAAACTGGCAGTTTCCCTCTTCGATCTCATTCACTCCCTGGATTCCCTTCATCTGGCAGAGGCCCTCCAGCGGCAAGCCATGGCCCAGGGAAAGACGATTCCTGTGTTGGTCGAAGTCAATCTGGCCCAGGAAGGGAGCAAAGCAGGAGTATCGGTCGAGGAGGTGCCCCACATCCTTCGGTCGGTCTCCCTCATGAGTTGTCTGCGGGTCTTGGGCCTGATGGCCGTCCCTCCATTTCTGGAGGAGGCCGATCAGGCTCGACCGTATTTCCGTCGGCTGAGGCAACTGGCAGAGAACATCTCCGCGATGGGGATCGACAATATCGAGATGATCCATCTCTCCATGGGAATGAGTCATGACTTCGAGACTGCTATCGAGGAGGGGGCGACTTTGGTGCGGATCGGGACTGCAATCTTCGGCCCTCGGGGCTGAGTCATCGCTGATTGAATGAAAGGGGGAAAAGACTTGGCGACCACCAAGAAGAAGTTGCTGGATTTGATGAATGATGACCTTGCTTGGGAATACACCGCTGCCATCCAGTATGTTCAGCACGCCGGTGTCCTTACCGGCGCCCAGTTTGGGGACATCAAAAACGAGATCATCCTGCATGCCAATGAAGAGCTGCAACATGCGATCACCCTGGCAGATCAGATCGATTACCTGGGGGGCATCCCGACGGTCAAAGTCTATCCGGCCCAGACCTCTCCTGATAACGAGGTGATGTTGCAGCAGGACCTGGATGGAGAGAACGGCGCTATTGCTCGCTACAGTGCTCGAATCGAGCAAGCAGAAGAGTTGAAGCTGCTCCATTTGGCCCAGCAGCTTCGCCAGATCCTGATCATGAACAGGAGCATGCCATGGATCTGGAACAGGCCCTGGGGAAGTAGCTCCGGTCCCCGATGATGTTCCAAATGAATTCCAATCTCAAGAGTGAAATATCTCGCAGGAGGGTCCCAAGATGGAAGCCTTGGAGGCGCTTTATACTCGAAGGAGCGTGAGACGTTTCCGGAGCGATTCGGTGGAGAGGTCCCAGATCGAGAGGATCGTCGATGCAGGCAGGTTGGCCGCCACGGCCAATAATCGGCAGCCTTGGGAATTCGTGGTGGTCCTGGATGAAGCTACGAGAAAAGAGATCGCGGGGATCACCGACTACGGAAAATTCATCGCCCAATCCCCCGCCTGTATTGTCACCTTTTGCAAAGAGACCAAATATTATCTGGAGGATGGGAGTGCGGCCACCCAGAATATGCTGGTCGCTGCCCGGGCATTGGGACTGGGCTCCTGTTGGGTGGCGGGGGACAAGAAAGCCTACGCCGAAGAGATCCGGAGCCTGTTGGGATTGCCCGAGGGGTATAAGCTGATCAGCCTGGTGGCGATTGGGCATCCCGCCGATTCCCCCTCCGGGTTCGGCAAGCGAGCACTGAAAGAGGTCCTCCACTGGGAAAGATTCGGTACTTAGTGCCCCATCCCCAAAATCGGTTACGTCGGCAAAATGGAGGGGGCGCACGCCGAGGGTGGGTGACGGGGGGGCGCCCCCCCGTGGCGGGGTTCGGCGGAATCACGGGACGAGGGGAGCGTGATGGAGCGCCATGGGAGCGCAACCCCAA
Source organism: uncultured Methylomirabilota bacterium (assembly GCA_963718295.1). Lineage (GTDB taxonomy): Bacteria > Methylomirabilota > Methylomirabilia > CAVQYV01 > CAVQYV01 > CAVQYV01. The sequence continues at coordinate 389,363 of CAVQYV010000004.1, forward strand.
ATCGGAGTGCTTCGTCTCCGGGAAAGCATTGGTATGACATTTATGAAACGGAGCACTTAGCGGGAGAGATCCTCTGGGTGAGGCAGAAGCTTTCGAATTTCTCCTGCCCCAGCCGCCACGATTTCGGCCATCTTGCTTTGTACCAGGGAGGAAGGCTCCAATCCCCACTCCAGGCTCGCCGGCTCGATGCCGATGACCAGGCAGGGCGGAGGATCCTTCTCCAGGGCCATGATCCGCAGCACTTGCACTGCATCTACCTGGTGCAGGGAGAGGGGATGATCCGCTTGGGCTTCGATCAGTTGCTGTCCGTCCAAGAGGTAAATGCTTCCCGGTGGCCCATCCGCCTTCATCGCATCGATGAAGGATTACCTGCCTCGCCTCCTGCATCTGAAAGAGGAAGTCCAGGAGGCATCGTTCCAGCCTCGATAAGCTCAACGGATGGCGGCAGCGAAGACCTCTTCAGCTCTCGCACCACATGCACTCCCACCCCTTCGTCTAGCACGAATACCCCAGCGGGGAACAGCTTCTGGCTGCCCTCGTCGTCCAGGTCAAAGAGGCCGTAACAGAGGAAGTTCTTGCATCCCGCGCCAATCGACAGATAGTCTTTGTAGGCAGAGGCAACCAGATACACCGTGGGCAAGTAGACCTGGTCGATGAACTCCTGGAGCTCTCGGAGCCGCCACAGGAAGTTGGTCACCTTGTCTAGGGTGAGGATCTCAGGGCTGAATTATCCAGCCTGAATGTTCCTAAAGTTTCCTATTGACCCGCGAATGGGGGCCTGCTATAGGCATTGTCTGCATCGAATGGAATCCCAGAAGCACCAAAGGGATGAAAGGGTTCCGGGCTCTGCGTTTCTTGTTCCCGTCAGTTCTGATATCCTCGGCGTCCATAAGGGAATCCACACCTAAGAGGACTTTGGGAAGCTGAAAAGGGGGAGAAAGGAATGGCCAGAGGCAAGGTGAAGTGGTTTAGTGACTCCAAAGGATTCGGATTCATTGAGCAAGAGGACGGAAATGAGATCTTCGTCCATTTCTCCGCCATCCAGACTGAGGGATTCAAGTCTCTGCGGAAGGTGGATGAAGTAAGCTTTGAGGTGGTTGATAGTCCCAGAGGCCCAAGGGCAGATCATGTCATGAAGTTGTGATTCATAGGAGCTCCGTTGATTATGGGCAGAATCCCCGTCTCTGTTGCCCGTGTCCTATTTCCATCCTGTTTCCCAGTGGCCAAAGCCACTCCCATGCCTTTCCGCTCGCCCTTGGGGAGTCTCCCACGGCGATTCAGGCGCCATGCCCAAACGAGAACTCCCTCGCCGCAGGGAAGCTACATGCCCAACTGAGGCTCCAAGGCAGCCACACCGCGGCCAAGCGAAAAAAACAACGAAGATTCGTGCATGCGAAGATTGGCTGTCAGCCAAGAGGCATTGCCCAAAGCCATAGGGCGAGCTTCTGTGGGAATCTGCGTCCATCAAAGGCCTTGCCGGGCGAGGCCAAAGGAATCCCGCGCCTTCGCGGGGCGTATGTCGTGAGGCGCACCTTATCCAACGCCCTCTATTTGAGCAGTTGGATTGCCTGGTAGTAACTGAGCGAACGGAGCCAAGGGAGGGCACGAAACAGTGACTCATCCCGTCGGTGGAGCCTGGCTTCCCAGGAGGAGAGGAGAGGGAGGCGGCGAAGTTCGAAGAGCATGGCGGTGCCAACCCGCCCAACCCGTGAGAAAATCCCGGCCATGAGCTCGAAATCCTTCCGTGTAAGAGGGTGTTCGGTTCTGACAACGTAAGATCCCAAAGTGACGGGCGAGATAGCGAGGAACCCACATCATGACGGGATTTAGGGCAGTCGTTTCGATAAAGACTTCTTGACCTTCGGCCTTTGCGCAGGACCCGGAAGATCTCGTGAAGACAGAGGGGCAGATCGGTATGATGGAGGGCGTCTATGCCCACTATCACATCAAAGCTTTCATCTGGAAAGTCCAGGTCCTCCGCTGGCATTTCCCGAAACCCGATCCGCTCCGCCACCTGATTGAGAAGGGCATTTTGACGGGCAATATCCAGGGCCAGGGAGGACAAGTCGATACCCGTGACTTTCCTGGCTCCTCTCAGCGCCCATACGATAGCGCTCTTTCCCCGGCCGCAGCATAGACCGAGCACGGTCTTGCCTTGGATATTCCCCAAGAGATCAAAAAAATACCGGATCCTCAGCAATGGAATGAAGCAAGTCCTGGGGAGAGATGCGAGTCACGCCGAATTGGGGGTTTCTGGCGAGGTCGTCCCGTAGACGGGCATCGAAGAAATCAGTCTCATAATGCTGGATTTCCGTCCGCTTTTTCACTTTGGTCAATCTTTCGCCAAGATACGTCAACCATCCTATATCATCTCCGAGGAATGCATGCAGACCGAAAAGGGATGCTGATGCATCGCACGGATATATGGGAGTCAATTTCATCCTGGCCATTGCCGAGAAATTCACTGACCCCTTGACGGACAGTCCGGGTTGATCTATAAGAGCCAGCGGAACCGAAGGCGTGCCCGGAGAACGGATCTACATATTTGATGGCGATGGCAGGCAAGAACGGGAAGTGTCTGGCAAAACGGGGGTTTGTGGCGGATCCCTGGGGTTGGGGGCGGGCTCTTTGTGTTGCCGGAGCGTGCCTTGCAAGATGGTCCTTCCGGTGGGGTCAAGGGACACATAAGAATCGGTATCTCCTTCATCTTTGAGGGGGGCCGGCCTGTGGACGGGGACCTTGACTGTGCTTGCGGCCAGGCAGCCAGCATGAAGGGCGGGAGGTATACCCTGCATGATCAGGGATGGTGGGATGTGGTGTCCGTAAACAGATGACGAGAAGGCAAATAGACGAGAAGAGAGGGAGCGAAAATGATCCATCGGGCGAGAGGGAACAAATACATGTATGGCGAGCTTACCTGGCCGGAAATGAAAGAGGCAATAGCCCAGCAGCGGGTCGTACTCCTGCCGATAGGGACGATCGAAAATCATGGGCACCACCTCTTTCTGGAGACAGACAACTTCCTGGTCACCCATGTGTGCCGAGCCACGGCTGAGAAAATTCCCGAGGAGGTGCTGGTCATGCCACTGGTGCCTTATGGCTTCAATTGGCACCACATCGACTTCCCTGGGACCATCGGGATCCAGGCGGATCATTTCATCCATTATTGTCTGGATATCACAAAGAGCGTCGCATACCACGGGTTCAAGAAGATTCTCATCGTCGACGGCCATGGCTCCAATGTTCCCTTCCTTGACATTGTGGCGCGCCGCACTATACTGGAGACGGAGGCGCTGTGCGCCTCCTTCATCTATACTGCCCTGGTGGGAGACTTCCTGAAGGAGATACGGGAGTCACCCTTCCCCGGGGGGATGGCCCATGCCGATGAGCTGGAGACCTCTCTGACCTTGCATCTGGAGAAGGAGAGAGCAAATATGTCCCTGGCCAAAAAGGAAATAGGCATGTTGCCTTCCGAGTTCATTTGGCACGATCTGGCGGGTGGCTCTCCAGTGGCGATGATGGAGTGGTGGAGCACTTTTTCCCAGAGCGGGGTGTTGGGAGATCCTACCACGGCCACGGAGGAGAAAGGGAGGGCGATTTTCGAGAAGGTGATTGAACGGATGGTTGAGCTGGTGAAAGAATTCAAGGCTCGACCCATTCGGCCTCGACGGGATCAGCATTGATGAATTGGCGCACGAGCAAACTGCAAAAGAGAAAAGATGGGAGATTTCTACCATTCCTTGCCAGGCAGGGCCTCCCGTGGTTTCTCTTTTTGGCAACCCTGGGTTGGGTCTGGGGATTCCCCCTCAGGGGTGAGACACAGATACTGGGCGGCCCTGCCAGCCAACTGGAGCGAGCCAAGGAATTCAGCGGGCATGCAAGTCCCTATGTGGCGGTAGGATTGCGGATGGGGGAGAAGGCCATGAAGAGGCTGGGTTCGGACAAATACACGGGGATGACCATCCAGGTGGAATGCATTCCCAGGGCTCCGTATTGTATGCTGATCGATGGCCTTCAGCTCTCCACCGGTTGTACCTTTGGAAATCGTACGATCGAGTTCATTCCCGCGCCCCGGATCCGCGTCATCTTCACCAATACGCAGACGAGAGAAAAGGTCAGCTATGTGCCGGCCGAGGGCCTCAGGACCATGATCGAGGAGTGGTCAAGGACCTGGAAGAGCGAAGAGACGGTCGCCCTCTTGATCTATGCAGTTCCATCGGAGTCTTTGCTCTTTCGGGAAGTGAAGCCGCAAGAAGGGACTGCAAACATAAAGTAGAATGGATTTGGGGGGTGTAGAGCATACCGGTGATATCGTAAGGATTTCAAAGAAAAGGAGGCATAGGGACCGAATTTCCTCCGGCGGAAAAATGGGTTCCGGTAAGATCTGACCACGGGGTCTTGTCAGGGGAAAGGGGTTGGGGTACACTTGGGGGGTTCGAACTTGAAGTCGAGGGGAATCCCGATGGAGAGTAGGGTAGCATAGGCTTGGGCTGACCCTCGAAGCGTAGGATTTCACTGTAAGATTCAGAAAGGAGAATAGGGGGAGATGGCAAAAAGAAGTTCTATGTGGATGAGGGTAGGTCTTTCACTCCTGGGAATCATGATTGTCCTTTCGGGCTCGCAAGAGTTGCGCGCGGAGCCGTCTCAAGATGCCTCGGCCGTGGCCAACCAGTTCCTGCAGGCAGTCAGCCAGGGCGATTCGGCACGCGCTTTCGAGCTTTGCTCTTCGGGCCTCCGCCGAGGAAAGACGGCAGAGGACTTCCTCAAGTCGCCGGAGATCGCAGACACCTTCTCCGGTATGAAATCCTGGGAGACAGTGCGGGTCTTGGAGAAGGGAAGCACGCTGACTATCCTGGTTAAGCTGTTGCGGGGCGAAGGAAAGGAGGGGATGCGGGCGATTGGGATCGGCTGCCTCAAAACGAGCAGCGGGTTTCGGGTCCGGGACTTTTCCCTGAGTCCATGGGTTTCTTCGGAGGCACGATTTCTCAGGTATCTTGCCGACTTATACGCCCGCATGGATTCTCTCGACTTGGCGGAGCAAGAGACACAAAAGGCCTACTCCCTCGACCCTAACGATCCCAAGGTTTCGGGATTCCTGGGCTACGTTTACCTGGAAAAGAAGGTCAAACTCGACGAGGCGCAACGGCTGATCCAGGCGGCCCACGAGAAGGAGCCGAATGATCCGGAGTTCATGGATTTTTTGGGGTGGGCCAACCACATCGCCAACAAGAGGCAGGAATCTGTGGATTGGTTCGATAAGGCGAGGGCAGCCTTTGAAAAGACGGAGGGTTATCTGTCGAGTCCCGAGTACGTCCGTTTCTCGTCCCATGTAGACAAGGCCAAGGCGAAGGGATGGACTCCCACTCAGACCTAAGATGAGATCTGGATTTGCATGGCAAGTTGACCGCAGACTCGTGTCAGGGAGGTAAGATAATGATGAAAAAGGCCTTAGTACAGGCGATGACCATCTTCGTTTCGTTGCTGATAGGAACCGCGATGAGCCTCGGGGCCGAGAAGCCTACGGTGGCCATCGTGAAGGCAGCGAAACATGATCTGGTTGCCGAAAGCTGGAGGATGAACTGGGAACGAAGCATCTCCCAGGGGGTGAATACCACAAGGAAATTTGACTACTTGCGGGCAGAATGGTCGAAGGAAAGTGAGAAGGCCATTGAGGCCATGGTGCGTGATGCGGTGGAGCTGGCCGGAGGATGGCCAGTGAAGGCGGGCGATGTGGTCCTGATCAAGCCCAATCTGGTGGCTTCCATGTTCTTCCTCTGGTACAGTGGAAAGCTTACGGAGGAGGATTATCAGGCGTGTCTCACCGATCCCCGCGTCGTTCGGGCCTTGGCGGTTATGGCTAAGGAATCCGGGGCCAGTCGGATCATGATCGGAGAGGGTCCGGCGGCCGGCGATGGTTGGGCCGCATATATGCAATGTGGATATGTAACCATGGCAGAGGATTTGGAAAAGGAAGGGGTGAAGGTGGAATTGCTGGATTTCACCGATGAACCCTACACCTGGGTGAAATCCAAGGGCCTGGCCAACCCCGAATATGCCGTCCCCAAGGTAGCGACCGAGGCCACTTGCCTCATCAGCGTTCCGGCCCTCAAGACCCACTCCATGACGGGGGTGACCGTGAGCCTCAAGAATGTGGCGGTGGGGTTGATGGCTGGCCGCGTGTATGGGTTTTTCAAGTACGGAGCACCTCACCAGAAGATCCCGGAATGGATTGTTGACATGGCCTCCATATTCAAGATTCACTATACGGTAGTGGATGGGATCTGGGGTATGGAAGGCAATGGTCCTTTGAATGGAGAGCCAGTCAATATGGACCTGATCATCGCGGGGGCGGATCCTGTGGCGACAGATGCCGTCTGCACCGCAATTATGGGCTTCAATCCCAAGAACATCGGTCATATCACCATGGCCGCCCAGAACGGATTGGGGGTTGACGACTTGAATCAAATTACGGTGGAGGGTGAACAGGTCGCGGCTGTGGCCAAGAAATTCAAGGTGGTACCCGAGGACAATCGGTGGCCCTCCGAATATGGGGGAGTCAAGAATTGGGATGAGAGGCTAACCCTTTCCAGCAAATAGAAAACCATCTGGAGAATTGGGAATCCCAAAGAGCCTGGCAGGACTTCCCAGGCTGGTGCTTGGCTGCTCGGTGCAAAAAACTGTTGACAATGAGCCCGTGGTATTGATAGAAAGGAATCGCTTCTGGGCCGATAAGGGCCACGACTCTGCAAGTAAACTTCTCGCCTGTCTCAGATGTTCAATTACCTTGTTTCCAATCTCCGGAGGAGTGTCTTTATCTCCTGGATTGGTGTTGGAAGGAGGTGATAGAGGCAAGGCACCTGAGTGGTCCATATCTTGAGATGAAGGGAGGTGACAAGGAGACGATTTCTTGCCAAGGTGGAGGTTTGTTCAAACCATCAATGCTGGTAGGATGTAGAGAATTTGAGGAGTGGCCATGAGAAAAACTTTGTTACTATCGATTCTGGCCCTGTTGGCCATGAGCTTGATGACTGGAACGGCGCTGGCCAAGGTCTCCATCGTCAAGGCCGATAATATCGACCTCTGTTTGAAGACCTATAAGTTCAACACCGACCGGACTTTCATGCAGGCTGCCGTCCCCGGCCGTGAGATGGATGTCATCTGTGCCGAGTGGACCAAGGAGTCCGAGGAATACATCGGCAAGCTGACCCGGGAGGCGGTGGAGCTGGCGGGTGACTGGCCGGTGAAGTCGGGCGATGTGGTATTGTTCAAGATTAACACCGTCATCTCCTTCACCGACTTCTGGAAGATGTGGGGGTATGCGCCTCACGCCAGCAAGGATCCCCTCAAGATCCTGTGTCAGACGACGGATCCCCGCGTGGTCCGTGAGCTGTGCAAGATGGCCCACGAGTCAGGGGCCAGCCGGATCGTCATCGGTGAGGCCTCCAATGCGGGGCATGCCCTGGCCGCCATGCAGGGGTATGGCTACAATCATATGGTGGCAGATCTGGCCAAAGAGGGAATCGCTGTAGAGCTTCTGGACTTCGATGATCCCGCTGCCTCGCCGGTGGTGTGGGTAGATACCCTCGGGCTCTGCAACAAAGAATATGCCATCCCCAAGATAGTGGCGGAAGAGGCGGATGTCCTGATCAACGTGGCCCAACCCAAGTGCCACACGGTGGGCGGAATTACCTGCAGCCTGAAGCTCTGCACCGTGGGCCTGATGACTGCCCAGGTGTATGGGACCTTCAAGCTGGCAGCCCCCCACCTGAAGTACGCGGAGTGGGCGGTAGACATCAACACCATCAAGAAAAAAGGCGGTTCCGGAACCATCCTGGTGGACTACACCGTGATTGATGCCCTCTCCATCGGCGAGGCCGAGCAGGGTGCGGTGGGACCGGACACCTTCCCCGTCAACCTGGGACTGATCCTGGCGGGAAAGGGCGCCTTGGAGCCCGATATCGTGATGACGGCCATCATGGGCTTCAATCCCCAGAACTATGGGCAGTTCCGCCTGGCTGAGCAGCATGGTTTAGGCACGGCGGATCTCTGCCAGATCGAGGTGGTAGGCAAGAAGGTATCCGAGGTTCGCGAGAAGGTGAACCCGCCCATGCATGCCTGGAGGTGGCCGTCATCGGCTGGCAGCATCCTGGCCTGGGATAACGCCTATGACCCTCCAGCCTTCAGCGGTGAGGCCAAGGCCAAGGTAGGCATCGTCAAGGCTGATAATATGGACCTGGCTCTCAATACCGCAGAAGATCAATACCGCCAGGACCTTCATGCAGGCCTGCTATCCGGGCCGCAAGATGGATATCATCCGGGTGGAGTGGAGCAAGGAGTCGGAGGAGTACATCGGCAAGCTGACCCGGGAGGCGATTGAGCTGGCGGGCAACTTCCCGGTGAAGAAGGGCGATGTCGTTTACATCAAGCCCAACCTGGTTAACTCCTATGTCGATATGCATGAATGCCAGGCATTGACCTCTCCGGAGCAGCAGGCGCACCAGACCGATGTCCGCATCGCGCGGGAGATCTGCAAGATCGCCTGGGAGGCCGGGGCCAAGAAGATCATCATCGGTGAGGGAACTCGATCCGGTGCCGATTCCGCCTCCCTGGCCCACTGGGGTTACTATGCTATGGCAGATGAGCTCAACGCCCAGGGAATGAGGATCGTGATCGAGCCGGTAGGTGAGGCGCCCTATACCTGGGTGAAGACGCTGGGCCTGTGCAATGCGGAGTATGCGATGCCCACCTCCTTCATGAAGGAAGTGGATGTCCTGATCTCCGTGCCCCAGATGAAGTGTCATACCGTGGCTGGGACTTCCCTGTCCCTGAAGAACACCACCATCGGCCTGCCGACCCACAAGGTCTATGGTACCTTCAAGCTGGCCCTGCCCCACCTGAAGTATGCGGAGATGTCGACCGAGATCAACGCCCTCCGCAAGAAGGACGGCAAGGGTACCATGCTGATCGACTACGTGGTGGTGGATGCCCTCTGGGCCGGTGAGGGTGATCAGGGCGGCGCCTGGGGTGGACCGGGGTCCTTCCCCGTTCCCATGGGCCTGATCATTGCGGGCTCCGACTGCGTGGCGACCGACTGCGTGACCACGGCAGTGATGGGCTTCAATCCGCACAACTATGGCCAGTATCGCATGGCGGCCCAGTATGGCCTGGGCTGCAACGACCTGAGCAAGATCGAGGTCGTGGGCAAGTCCATCAAAGAGGTGCAGGAGAAGCTGGTGGCTCCCATGCACACCTGGAGATGGCCGTCCGAGGCTGACCAAACCCTGGCCTGGGATGAGATCTGGCCTCTGCCTTGCGACAAATAGCACAGGGCTAAATCTTTTGCCCAAGATAAGGAGGGTTGCCTTCGGGCAACCCTCCTTTTTTTATCCGTACGGGGAAGTTACTTCGCGTATTTCGACAGATTCCGGCTTCCTGCCCATTTCACCATTGCATTTCCGTCCTTTTCTCGGATGGTCTGGAACAAGACGGATGTCGCTCGATTGGCTCATGAAGGGAACCATGGCCCCCACCGCCGGTCCGAGGATGAAGATAAACGGGGTCATTCCCATAAGACAGACGGGGCCGGGGCCATCCCATCATTCAGTGGGATCGGGTGCAAGAATCGGAGAGGAAGGACAGGAAATGGCAATCTCATGTTCCTTGATGAAAGGGAGGATCAACTTACATGGGAACACATCCAAACCTCTTTCGCACCTCGAGAAGGATTCACACCGGAATGGCATGTCTGGAAAGCCTTACGGAGGAAGTCTCACGGGTTTCTCCTTCTCAGATATTTCTGGTCGCAGATCCGGAATTAAAGAAGCTGAGCCTTTTTGATCGGGTAGTCGGCTTGCTGAAAAAGTCAGGGTCGGTCGTTGAAGCGTTTGAGGGGATCGACATAGAACCGACGCTGAAGACGCTGGAGAGGTGCCTGGGAGCGATGGGCAAGAAGAGATTCGATCTGGTGGTCGGTTTGGGAGGGGGCAGCTCCATCGATGTAGCTAAGGTCGCTGCCGTCATGTTGAGCAACGATGGCCCCTTTCAAGAATACCTGGGAATCGAAAAGATCCCGAAGCCTGGCGCTCCAATGATCATGATTCCTACCACCGCGGGTACGGGAGCCGAGGTCACTCCCAATGCCCTCTTCATCGATGAAGAGGAGAAGGTGAAGAAGTCCTTCGTCAGCTCCTACCTGGTTCCGGATGTAGCCATTGTGGATCCCGAGGTTACGGTAACCTTGCCGCCCGATATCACTGCCTCAACCGGAATGGATGCCTTGACCCATTGCCTGGAATCTTTCATCTCGCTCCGAGCCAACCCCATGAGCGAGCTCTTTTCCCTGGAAGGGATCCGTCAGATCTCGGGCTCTCTCCGTGAGGCCTATACCAACGGGGCGAATCTTAGAGCGCGGCACGCCATGAGCTTGGGTAGCCTCTGTGGGGGAATCGCCCTTACAAATGCAGGAACCACTGCCGTCCATGCGCTGGCCTATCCTTTGGGCGGACGTTATGGAATCTCTCACGGCATATCGAATGCCATCATGCTCCCCTATGTAATGAAGTATAATTGCTTGAGTGACATGGGAAAATATGTTCAGATCGCCATGGCAATGGGTGAGGATGTCTCCGGCCTCAATCAGAGGCAGGCCGCTTTTAGGGCTGTCGATGCGATCTTCCAGCTGGCCGAGGACATAAGAATTCCGCTCCAGCTGAAGGAATTAAAGATCTCTGTGGAGGCAATTCCAGAAATGGCTGCTGACGCCATGAAATGGGGCCGCCTCCTGACGAACAATCCCCGCCAAATGACGAGGGAAGATGCTGCAGCCATATACTTGGAAGCGGCGTAGGAGGAACATATCGCGATAGGGGAGAGGCTCTTTCCCTTGCCTCTCCCCCTCCAGTTTCTATGCGCTCATGACCTGACGGATTGAGAGAGAATGGCTCCTCGGTTCAAAAGATCCAGGAGGAGATCCCGCGCTGCCTGGAGCCCCCGCCCCTGATTGCACCCCGCACGCTTCCTTCTCTTACCCATCCCAAGCCGCCTTCATTCAGGCTTTTCCTTCACCCTTCGAGTCCCAGCCGTCATGAATCCCCGGGCGCTTTCTCCTTGACAACTCCAAGGCCCGCTGTTATAAGATTCGTGCCTCCGGAGAGGGATTGGTGGCGATTGTATAGCGGTTCTTCCCGGAACTCGATCCCCGGGTCCGCTCTGGTTTGCCAGTCGAGTTCACAGGGAAGATATCTAATTAATGCAAATACTTGAATTGCATACCTAAAACCGAAATATTAGGATTATTTGATTAATAACTGGAAATGATAGGCATTTCATAAATGACTGGCATTGGGAGCAGAGAAGTGAGATCCACCAACTTCGACTTGAGTGGAAGAGTCGCCATTGTCACCGGAGGAGGAACAGGGATTGGCAAAGGCATGGCGATTGCATTGGCTCAGAATGGGGCAGATGTGGTCGTTGCCAGCCGAGATTCATCCCATCTCAGGGAGACGGTCCTGCAAATAGAGGGCATGGGCAGGAAAGGGTTAGGCCTGCAGGCAGATGTGCGTGATGTAGCTCAGATCTCCAAGTTGGTGGAGACCGCAATGGATGCCTTCGGAGGGATTGACATTCTGGTGGCCAATGCGGGCGTGAACCGACGGATTCTTGCGGCAGATATCACCGAGGAAGACTGGCACTACATCGTAGATACAAATCTCAAAGGGACTTTCTTCAGTTGCCAGGCGGTCGCCAGACACATGATCCCTCGAAAGAAGGGAAAGATCATTACGATCGGGTCATTGACTTCCTTTATGGGATATCCAATGGTTGGCCCTTATGCAGCCAGCAGGGGTGGAATCGTGCAGCTGACGAAAGTGATGGCAGTGGAGTGGGCCCCCTACCATATCAATGTGAATACGATCTCTCCGGGGTGGTATAAGACCCCACTGACAGGTGCGGTCTTTGAAGACCCAGATTGGGTACAAAGGACCTGTAATCGGATTCCCCTGGGAAGGACGGGTACACCTGAAGACCTAGGGGGAGCTGTAGTATTTCTGGCCTCGGATGCCTCCGACTATATCACGGGGGAAATGATCTTTGTCGATGGGGGGCTGAAGGCGGGTTATGACCTCTGGAAGTACTGAGGAAGCCGAGGAGCCCAATCGAAGATACCAGGCGAAGGGAAAGAAACAAGAAGAGCAGGGACTTCTTACGTTCGAGGACCCCTCCCCGGTTTGCTGGGCAGAGCTTTCAAACCTGCACCACCTGATCACCGGAGGAAGCTGATGGCAAGGGGACAAGAGTCAGATACCCAGGTCCAGGATTTCGGGTTTTCTAGCGTGATCCTCATGTTTCGAACCTCCGGCCTGATTGGCTTGGGGGAGATACCGGACCCCCTTGCTGAGGAGGCCAAGAAGGATCTGACTCAGGTCAAGCACAGCATCTTCCTCCTGGAGGTGCTGAAAGAGAAGACCAAGGGAAATCTGACCTCCAACGAAGAAGAGATCCTGGATGCTGTCTTATATGAGCTTCGAACGAAGTATCTTCAGGAGATCAAGGATCGTTGATCCCATATTCTATGGTAGGGGAAGGCCCCAGCATATTGGGTCCATGTAACGTGCCCGAGTCATGTCGATGCAGGACTCGTAAACTCCATTTCTGGCCTCTCTTCTCCTTTTTCCTTTGTCTAACCTCTCTGCCTTACAGGAGCAGTGAGGCATTTGGAGATTACGAATTTCACAGGATCCAGGCCGCCCAGGAGCTGAGGGGGGAGGTTCTTGAGTTTTCCCAGGAAATAAAAGGATTGGGGAAGGAAGGGAAGGAGTCAGGGCTGGAAGAGAGGGCAGAAAAGGCCATTGTCCTCCGGAAAAGCAGCCTGATGAACAATCCCTTTTACCACTTGATAGCGGGAGAAATCTACAGTCGAGGCAATGAAAATGAAAACGAGAAGGCGGCAGGTGAGTGGAACAAAGCCCGCGCACTCGCCGGCGAGGACGTCTTTCTACATTGGCTGCTGGTCAAGGAACTTTGCCACAATGGGCGACATGAGGAGGTAAAGACTGGGATCCAGGAAATCTTGAGGGCTTTTGAGCGAACCGGACCCAAGAGGCTTCCCTTTTTGGCATCCGAGTCACTCCGCCTGGCAGAGCAGTTGCGAGGTCGCCACCTGCCAAGGCTTGCCCTTGACCTCACCGACGTTGCCCTTTCGCTGGATCCCCGATCCCCGGAGCCCCATTTTCTAAGGGCCTCCTTAATTTGGCAAGAAGAGAAATGGGGCATGAAGAGGATTTCGAGGGAGATGGTTTCCGGCTCTCTAAAAATGGTGAGGGAAGATATGGGCCTTCGTAGCCTGTCCGCCAACATACTGTCTGCCTCGGTCTGGACCTATTTCATCCTTCTCCTCATGTTCGGAATGGTACTTTTTTTTAAATATGAGTCCCTTGTGCGCCACGAGTTAATGGAAAGTCTGAAGATTTATTTGAGCCTTCGGATCGGGAGCCTCCTCCTCTGTCTTTTCTACTTGATCCCCCTTTTCCTTTTCTTGGGGTGGATTTGGCTGGCTTTTTTCTGGATCTTTCTCATATTTCCCTTTTGCATGTGGAAGGAAAAGGCAGCCTTGACTCTGCTGATCGTCGTACTCTGCGCTCTACCCCTTTTCTATCGATATTCGGCCTGCCTGCAGATCGCCAGAGATGACCCTTGGACAAGGGCAGCGATGGAAATAGAGGACGGCCGAGCTGGCGAGGGGGCGTCGAGCTTTCTTACACAATTCGCCGCGAGCCACCCCGAAGATCCATTCTCCCATTTTTATCTGGGCCTCCTTTTCAAGGGGAATGGAGAATGGAATCAGGCCGAAAAGGAATTTCAGGTCTGCCTTCAACGCCTCCCTGATTGGGCCATCGCCCATAACAATTTAGGGAACATCTATTTCGTAGAGAAGAGATACGACGAAGCGGAAAAGGAATATAAGTCAGCCATAAAGGATGATCCGGATGTAGCCTCCACCCACGCAAATCTGGGGCTGCTTTATGGCTTCTATCCACGTCGCCTCCGGCTCGAGGAGTCTCGATCCGAATTCGAGAAGGCAGAGAAATTGGATCCGGGCATTACGCCGAGAATGGAATCCCTGGATCTGGCTTCGATTGGACGATACCTATTCTACCAGGGTTTGCCAAGGGAGGAATTTTGGGGGAGAATCCGGTCCTCTTCCCGGGAGAGTGGCCTTTTGGCCGAGTCGCTCTGGGGAGAAAGGATCAGGTTCCTTTCCCTTGATTCTCTGATATACTTTCCCCTCTTGCTGCTCTCCTTGGTCTGGATATCTTGGGGAGTTCGAGGACGGGGGCCAAATCCCAGGTTCTGCCTGGGGTGTGGCAAGGAATTCTGCAAGCTTTGTGATGGAGGATCCGCCAGAGGTGCCCTCTGCAGGTCTTGTGAAGCAATCCTTCACTCGCGCGAGGCCATGAGCCCTCAAGTTCGCACGGAGAGATTGATAGAAAAGGAGCGCCGTGAGGAGAAGAGAAAGGCATGGGTGCGCATCCTCTCGCTTCTCCCGGGCGCGACCTGCTTCTATTTGGGGAAGGTCGGCTCAGGGCTGACCCTTTCGACGGCTTTCTTCTTTTTGCTGTTTCTGTGGACGGGCTGGTCGGAGATTGTTCCGACTGCCGATCCGTTCTCGCGATATTTCCCGCTCACGAAGGCGACTATCTTCTTGGCCTCGTTGCTTCTCCTCTACGGCAGTTCGATCCGTCGGGGCCTCAGATGGTCCTCTTGAGAGGAAGTCATGTCAGTTGAAGGGACTTTCAAGGACTCTCCCATTTCCGATATCCTCCAATGGATCGATTCGGCGCGGAAAACGGGAATCCTATTCCTGGAGTCTGGGAAGCAGGAAATCAAGATCTTCTTTTCCGGGGGAAAGGTGCTGTGGGCTGAGGACAATGTCCGCAATCCAGAGATGAGGCTGGGGATCATCCTGACGGAAACCGGGAAAATCGATCAGAGTCAGCTGAATGAAGCCTTAGCCCGCCAGAAGAAGACTGAGCAGTTGCTGGGGGTCGTTCTGCTGGAAATGGGATACCTCAAGGGATTGGAGTTAGAGAGGGCAATGCAGCGCCAGGTCATCGAGACTGCATCCTCCGTGCTTCAATGGAATGACGGGCGATACCGATTCTCCTCGCATAGGGACTTGAACATCGACGAGCGCCTGGTGGAGCCAATTTCCGTCCCGGTTCTCCTTTCGGACGGGATAGGCCTGGGGGAACGGCGGGAATCGATCGAGGAGGAGATCCCCTCGCTGGGAAATCCTCTGGAGAGGAGTCCGGGAGACGAGGTTGAAAAGGAACGCTTGGCCGAGTGGGTTCCCGAGGGGTCCTCTTGGGGGAAGGGATCTTCATGGGAAGTCCACGAGGGGAAGCCTATTGTCTCTCCCTCACAAGGAGGATCGCCCAAAATCGTCCCTATCGGGGTGTCCGCGATTGTTCTCCTATTGATCCTCTTTCAAGTGGTAATCCTCCGCTCAGACGTCCGGGTCCTTATTCCTTTATCCCTCTCCGGCGAGAATAAAGTGGCCTTGGCCAAGGCCTACCAGGCCAAGTTTGAGGTCGAGGGATGGAGTGAGGCCGTCCGCCATTTCTATGCCCAGCAGGGTGTTTTGCCCAGGTCTCTGGAGGAGTTGAAAGCGAGGGAGAAAGGGATGGGTTTAAGGGAGCGGGACCCCTGGGGGAGGACCTACCGGTATCAATCCGAAGACAGGACATTTCGCATCGTTAGCTTGGGGGCGGACGCACTCAAGGGAACGGCCGATGATATACAAGGAGGCGAGCCCTCCCAATGACCTCGATGATCAATATAGGAATCGTTTCCGGATCTTGGAGGGAAATCATTTCCGGGTGGAGCCTGAAACAAAATGAAGGGTGAATTCCGACCATCGCCTTTCTTCTATGAGGAGATCACCGATGAGGCCTTTACCTCGTACATCCAGAGGATTACCACTTCCTCATTATTGAGCAAAGAGGATGAACTGATCCTGGCGGAGCGGATCCAGAAGGGGGACGAGAAGGCCGTCAAAACCCTGGTTGAGTCCAACCTGAGGTTCGTGGTCAAGGTTGCTTTCCGCTACCGAGGCTGCGGTCTTTCTCTCCTGGATCTCATCAACGAAGGCAATATAGGGTTATTGGAGGCGGCCAAGCGCTATTCTGCCAGTTTCGGGGTCAAATTCATTACCTACGCGGTGTGGTGGATCCGCCAGGCCATGCTCCAGGCTCTGGCGAACAACATGAGCGTCGTCCACTTGCCTCTCCGGAAGCTGCGAAGTTCTTTTCACGCGGGGGAAATCCGCGAGGATGCTATGAGGAGGAGGGAACAGGGGGCGAGCGAGGAGGATTTGGCGAGAGAGTTGGATCTGCAACCAGACGAGTTAGAGGAGATCTTGCAGGAACCGCGTCGGTCATGGGTAAATTCCTCCCTGGAGAGTGAGGAGCGATCCCACCCTCTTGAACTGGCTAACTCCCAAGCGCTTCCTGGAGCTGAAGAAGTGCTGATCCAGAAGTCCTTCCGGCGGGAGATCGAAGAGATCCTAAATCGGTTGAAGCCCAGAGAACGTCGAGTGATAGAGCTTCGCTACGGTTTGGGCTCGGAGGGGCCTCTCACACTGGAGGAGATCGGAAAGCGGATGAGGCTGAGCCGGGAGAGGGTTCGTCAAATCGAAGAGGGTGCCAAGAGTCGACTCCGAGTTTTTGCCAAGTCCCGGAGGCTTCAGGATTTCCTGAACTGACCTCTATCAGGGGAAGGTCCTCATCTGGTTTTGTGATTGATTTGACATATTCGGAAAAGGAGAGAAATTGAAGAAGGCGTGGAGGGGGTTAGGCCAGGTCAAATTGACCCTGGCTCTTTTTCTGTTTCTGGCTGTCAGCTCGATCATAGGAACGGTGGTCCCTCAAGGAGGCGATCCTGCATCCCACCTGCAAAATTACGGGGAATCGATCTTCAGATGGCTGAATCTCCTGGGGTTGCTTGACCTCTTTCACTCATGGTGGTTCATCTTCATTCTATCACTCCTCTGTCTGAATTTGGTGGCGTGTTCCATCCAAAGGCTTCCCTCGCTGGTTAGGCCCATGAGTTCCCTTCCCATGCCGAGCGTCCAAGAGGGGGAGAAGGCCGATGCCTTCAGGCGTTCTTGGTCCGGCTTGCAGGGGGATCCCCGAGTCCAGATTGAGGAATTCCTGAGGCAAAGGGGATATGCAATTCGCGCTGTAGGGGAGTCTCCTCCGGGTCAGATATTCGCCTCCAAAGGGCGATGGTCCAGGATTGGACCATACGTGGTCCATTTGAGCGTCCTCATCATCCTTCTCGGGGCCACCATCGGGTCCCTGTTCGGGTTTCGAGGCTATGTCAACATCTTGGAGGGGGAGACGATCGACTCCTTTCAACTGCAAAATAGAAAGGGCGCGGACAAACTGGGCTTCAGCCTTCGGTGCGATGACTTTGAGGCAACCTATTATGAGGGTACCGGCAGGCCCAAAGACTACCGGAGCGATCTCACGGTGATTGAGGGAGGCAGGGAGGTTATGAAGAAGGTGGTAAGGGTGAACGAGCCCCTGATTTATAAGGGTATCTCTTTCTACCAATCCAGCTTCGGCAGCAGTGGGGAGGTCAAGTCGGTGACCCTTCTCCTAGAGAATACCCCCCCCGGGGAAGAATCCCTGAGATTCAAGGTTCCTATGGGAAAGCCGTATCCGCTGGCGGGGACGGGCTGGTCGGTGCAGATGCTGCGATTCCTCCCGGATTTCGCCTTAGATGAGCATCTCTCCCCCTTTTCCCGATCGGAGAAATTCAACAATCCCGCGGCAGAGGTCGAAATCAGAAAAGGAGACCGGCTAGTGTCCCGCACCTGGGCCTTTGCCAGGTTTAGGGGGTTTCATCCGGGGGGGAAAAGGATCGGCTGCATGTGGGCATCATTGATTACGAGGTTCCGCAGTATACAGGCCTCCAGGTGGGCTTCGATCCTGGATTGGCCTGGGTCTGGTTCGGTTTCAGCCTAATGCTGATTGGCCTGACGATCTGCCTCTTCGGGTCCGAGAAAAGGATCTGGATTCAGATAGCGAGAGAGGGGGAAAACAGGAAGGTGCAACTTGCAGGTCAATCGCGGCGAAGGGAGGAGGCCTTTGCCAGGGAATGGAACGAAATCTCCGCCGGGCTGGATGCGATAGCCATCTCCTGCCTGGATCGGAACGCTTGATGGAGAGAGATGGCGATCTTGTAGAAGGAGCGGGAATATGAGTTTTTCTCATCTATTTGGAGCCACGATAGTCGCCTATTTTCTGGCCTCGGTTCTCTACATCTGCTACTCGGTCTTTCGAATCGATAACCTAGCAAAGGGCGCTACCATCTTTTTACGTCTGGGTTTCCTGGGCCAAACGATAGCCATTGTATGGAGGACCATCACGTCTTATCTCCTGGGAATGGGGCATGCCCCCTTCTCCAATCTGTATGAATCCATGATCTTTTTTTCCTGGTGCATCGTATTGGTTTATCTGCTTTTTGAATGGAAAGTGAAACAGCCGGTTTTTGGTGCCTTTGTGATTCCCTTCGCTCTGCTGACCGCCGCCTATTCGGCAATCCTAAACAGCGAAATAGAGCCGCTCATCCCCGCCCTCAAGAGTAATTGGCTTCTGATCCATGTTTCCACCTCTTTCTTGGCTTATGGGGCCTTTGCGCTCTCCTTTGGGATCAGCTTGATGTACCTGGTAAAGATGAAAAATGGGGAAAAGAAAGTGAATGGAGGGCTCGGAACCATCCTTCCTGACGCCGGCCTCTTGGATGAGTACAGCTATAAGGCGATACTGGTGGGATTTCCGCTTCTCACCCTTGGGATTCTGACCGGCGCGGTCTGGGCCCATTATGCCTGGGGGTCCTATTGGAGCTGGGATCCGAAAGAAACGTGGTCGCTGATTGTCTGGCTCATCTATGCAGGCTTCCTCCACGCCCGTATCGTGGGAGGATGGCGAGGAAAGAGGACCGCCCTCATCTCCATCATTGGTTTTCTGGGGGTGATTTTTCTGTATCTGGGGGTCAACTTGCTCCTAAGCGGCCTTCACTCCTACGGTTAACCTCAGTTGCCTCGTGGGGATGAGGACTTCCTTCCAACGCTCTGCTCATTTCCGTTCTCTTCTTTCAGCCTCAATCCTTCAAGCTGTGAAGACATTGAGAATGAGTCGAGATCGATAAGGCAATGGATGCGGCCGGGAAGCCGGAGGGCGGTGAGATCTCCCTCCGACCGGCAACCCTATCGGACGCACCGGCATCTTTAGTAATGGGAGAGTTGGCTGGATCCGTCAGGAGGAGGGCTTCTTGGGACTTGCCTCCCAGTACCATGAACGGGCGATTCTTGCAGTGAACCGAGACTCTCATCTGAATGGGCGAGATTGATGATCTTTCCCCTTGAAATCAATGCATGAGCTGAGTCTGGCACAGAACATATTGGAGGTTGCCCTGCGCAATGCGAGGGATCAGGGGTTCGAGAAGATTCATTCCCTTCACCTCAAGATCGGGAGACTATCCGGGGTCGAGCCGGAGTCTCTATGTTTTTGCTTCTCAGTCCTGTCCGCTCATACGATCGCCGAGTCTGCTCGAGTCGAGGTAGAGAAGGTTCCCGTCCGGGGTAGATGTCGTGGATGCTCCACAGAATTTGAGCTTCAGGAGTTGGAGTTCCTGTGCCCGAGCTGCCGTGGTAACGAAATCGACCTGATAGCGGGGACCGAGATGCAACTTGACAGAATGGAGGTAGAGTGATGGAGATCCGATTGTCCGAGGATCTCATGGAAGCCAACAATCAAGTGGCTGCAAGAATCTGGAGCTCTTTATCCAGGAAGGGCATACTCACCCTCAATCTCCTGAGCTCCCCGGGGACGGGGAAAACAACTCTGATCGAGAAGACGCTACAGAGCCTGAAGGGAAGGGCGAATGCAGTAATCATCGTGGGAGATGTTCAGACTTCCCGGGACAAAGACAGATATGAGCGAGCGGGGTTCAAGGCCGTTCAGATCAACACCGAAGGTGGCTGCCACCTGACCGCGGGAATGGTCGAGAAGGCGCTGGAAAATCTCGATCTCACCGGCATCGAGATCCTTTTCATCGAAAATGTGGGAAATCTGGTATGCCCGGCGGGCTTTCACCTGGGTGAGGATATGAAGGTGGTGCTCCTGAGCACCGCGGAGGGCGATGACAAACCAGCGAAGTATCCGAGCGCCTTCTTCCATTCCCAGGTCATGCTCATTACCAAGATAGATATCTTGCCTCTCACGAACTTTGATTTGGCCTCGGCCAAAAGTGATGCCCAGAAGATCAATCCCAGTCTGAAGATATTTGAGATATCCTCATTGAGGGGAACGGGGATGGGGGAATGGACGGATTGGATACTCGAGAGGGCGGCTGAGAAGAAGAGGAATTCGGGATCGAAAAATGATGGCGCGCTGCAGGATTAAGATACAGGGAGTCGTCCAAGGGGTGGGATTTCGCCCCTTCGTTTTCCGCCTGGCCGAGGAAAGAGGAGTCCAAGGCTGGATCATCAATACCCCGGGGGGAGTTGAGATCGAGGCGCAGGCTGAAAAGGCTATTTTGGATCAGCTGGTGAACGATCTCCCCCTATTGGCCCCTCCTTTGGCCCAGATCGAAGGGATCTGGGTGTCGGATGGGATGCCTCTTTTGATGTACGAAGGATTTTCCATCCTGGAAAGCTCCCTGGACGCTGAGCGCTCCGCCATGATCTCACCCGATATAGCCACTTGCCCCGAGTGTCTCTTTGAGCTTCTCTCGGCCCAGGACAGGAGGTTTGGCTATCCTTTCCTGAATTGCACGAACTGCGGACCTCGGTTCAGCATCATTCGGGATATCCCGTATGATCGGGGGCGCACTACCATGGAGGCCTTTTCCATGTGCCCCCTTTGCCGTGCCGAATACGAAGACCCTCGGAATAGAAGATTTCACGCCCAGCCTAATGCCTGTTGGGATTGTGGTCCTCAACTCCGCCTAAAGGAGCGTTCGGTGGCAGGCCGAGATTGTATCCGGGAGGCTTATGATCTCCTCAAGCAGGGGAAGGTATTGGCCATCAAGGGACTGGGCGGCTATCATCTGGCGGTGGATGCTACGAATGCCGAGGCGGTGGCCTGTCTCCGGGCTCGCAAGCGGCGAGAGGAGAAGCCCCTGGCGATCATGGCCAAAGATACGGCCACGATCAGGGAGTTCTGCCAGCTGAGCCGGGAGGAGGAGGTGCTTCTTCAGAAGCCCGCTAGGCCCATTGTCCTGCTCAGGAAACGTTCCTTTTCTTTGATCGCGGAGGAGGTGGCTCCTGACAATCGATTTCTGGGGGTATTCCTTCCCTACACCCCCCTCCATCACCTTTTGTTCTCTTATGAGGGAGAGGAGGGAAGGCTTCTGGCGTTGGTGATGACCAGCGGCAATCTCAGCGAGGAGCCTCTTGCTTATCAGGACCAGGAGGCAGAGCGGAGGCTGGCGGGGATTGCCGATGATTTCCTCCTCCACGATCGAGAAATTCATACCCGTAGCGATGATTCCGTGAGCCGGGTCATTGCGGGCCAGGAGATGATCTTGCGAAGATCTCGTGGATATGCGCCCCTTCCGATTCGACTCAATTCCGCTTCCCCCTTTCATATCTTGGGATGTGGGGCGGAATTGAAGAACACCATTTGCCTCTACAAGGGGGAGTACGCCTTTGTCAGCCAGCATATCGGCGATCTGGAAAACTATGAGACGCTTTCCTACTTCGAAGAGACCATCCGTCATCTAGGCCGTATCTTGGAGATTAAGCCCGAAGTGGTAGCCTATGACATGCATCCCGATTATCTTTCCACCCAACACGCCTTGAGGCAGTCAGGATGGCAGAGGATCCCGGTCCAGCATCACCACGCCCACCTTTGCAGTGCCATGGCGGAACACCGGTTAGAGGGGCCCTGTCTGGGAATCATCTGTGACGGAACTGGCTACGGAGCCGATGGCAAAATCTGGGGATGCGAGTTCATGATGGGAGACTACCGGGATTTCACCCGTTTGGGTCATCTGAGGTATCTTCCGCTCCCCGGGGGGCAGGCATCGATCAAGAAGCCCTATCGAATGGCCCTGAGCTATCTGTACGCCTACGTGGGCGAAGACCTGGAATCATCCATATTTTGCAGGAGATTTCCACCTCAGGAAGTTCAGGCGGTAATCAGGATGGTAAAGGATGGCTTCAACTCCCCCTTGGTCTCCAGCATGGGCAGACTCTTCGATGCGGTCTCTTCCCTGTTGGGGATTCGGGATAGGGTCACCTTTGAAGGACAGGCAGCTATGGCGCTGGAGATGGCTGCGGAGGATTCCTGGGAGGGCCATTACGGGTATGCTGTGAGAAGGGAGAGGGAGGGATGGATTGTCGATCCGATCCCCTTGATCGCCGACCTCCTCGAGGACCTACGGTGCGGCACCGGAGTCTCCCGCATCGCAGCTTCCTTTCACAATACGGTTGTCCTCTTCTTGCAGGAGATGGCCCAGAAAATGGCGGAGGAAACCGGCCTGGATCGGGTGATACTGAGCGGTGGGGTTTTCCAGAACGGCTATCTGGTGGAGAGGCTGACGCAGGCCCTGGTGAAAGTGGGATTGGTTCCTGTCCTCCATCGAAGGGTTCCTCCCAATGACGGAGGGATCTCCCTGGGGCAGGTGGCTATTGCAAAGGCGCGAATGGCCCCCGCTTAAGCCCAAAGTCCTTTGAAATGAGGTGAGATTATGTGTATCGCGGTTCCGGGGAAGGTGTTGAAGGTGGAAGGAGATGTGGCCACCGTCTCTTTCGGTGGGAGTGTACGCCAGGCGAATCTGGACCTGGTAGAGGGAATCCAGGAGGGTGAGTACATCATCGTCCACGCGGGATTTGCGATTCGTAAGCTGGATGAAAAGGGAAGCGGCAGAGACGCTGGAGCTGATGAGAGAGGCGGGGCTTGAAATACATTGATGAGTTTCGCGATTGGAAGCTCGCGCAAGATCTGGCATCCAGGATCAGCAGATGCTCGGTCAAGTCCTTAAACCTGATGGAGGTATGCGGATCCCACACCGTCTCCATCTTTCGCCATGGGATTCGAGATCTTTTGCCGGCCACGATTCGTCTCCTTTCCGGCCCTGGATGCCCGGTTTGTGTGACAGCCAAGAAGGACATCGACCAGGCCCTTGCCTTAGCCCGCACCCCGGGCATAATATTTGCCACCTTCGGCGATATGATGCGGGTTCCCGGGTCCGGCGGCAGCTTGCAGGATGTCAGGGCCCAGGGAGCCGATGTGCGCATTGTTTATTCTCCGCTGGAGGCCCTGCAATTTGCCCAGATGGAGCGACAGAAGAAGGTAGTATTTTTCGCCGTGGGCTTTGAGACCACCTCCCCCCTGATTGCAGCCACCGTCAAGAGGGCAATTTCCCTGGGATTGGAGAATTACCATATCTTCTCTGTTCATAAACTGATCCCCCCTGCACTGAGGTCTCTGGTCTCCTCCCAGGAGGTGAAGATAGATGGTTTCCTGCTTCCCGGCCACGTGAGTGCCATGATCGGCTCCGGGCCCTATCAGTTTTTGGCGGAGGAATTCCGCACCCCCGCCGTGATCTCTGGGTTTGAACCATTGGATATCCTCCAGTCGATCTGGATGCTGGCCCAGCAGGTGGAAAGAGGGGAAGCCAGCGTTCAGATTCAGTACGATCGGGTGGTGGCTTCGGAGGGAAATTGGAAGGCCATACGGTCGGTCGAGGAGATCTTCCGTCCCGTGGATGATCATTGGCGGGGGCTGGGGGTGATTCCCCTGTCGGGACTCAAGCTTCGGGAGGAGTGGTCGAGATGGGACGCGGAGGGGCACTTCGACCTGCACTTCGTCTCCGAGTCGGATCACCCGGAATGCCAGTGCGGAAAGGTTCTCAGGGGGGTATTCCTGCCTACCGACTGTCCGCTTTTCGGCAATGTCTGTTCCCCGGAAGATCCCTTGGGTCCTTGCATGGTTTCATCGGAGGGGACGTGTTCGGCCTATTACCGCTATGGAAAAGGATCGAGGGTTTTATGAAGGAAAAAGGCCAAGATCCCTCCCCTGGCATCGAAAAGATCCTGCTGGCCCATGGCGCCGGAGGAAGAATGGCCCATCAGCTGATCGCAGGCCACCTTCTTCCATCCTTGTCGAATCCTCATTTAGACCAGTTGGATGATTCGGCCATCCTGAAAATGGGAGATTTCCGTTTGGCCTTTACCACGGATTCCTACGTGGTCGATCCCCCCTTCTTCCCGGGAGGAGATATTGGAAGGCTGGCCGTGTGCGGAACGGTGAATGACCTTTCCATGGTAGGCGCCAGGCCGCTCTATCTTTCTCTTTCTCTGATCATGGAAGAGGGGCTTTTGCTCTCGGATTTGGAAAAGATCGTTGCCTCCATCCAGGCGGCGGCCCAGGAGGCAGGGGTGCTCATTGTCACCGGGGATACCAAGGTGGTGGGAAAGGGAGGGGCGGATGGGATTTTTCTCAATACCTCCGGGATAGGGGTTATTCAGGATCCAGGGATCTTTATTTCCGGCAGCAACGCCCAAGTTGGCGATCAGGTGATCCTGAGTGGAAGCATCGCCGATCACGGAATCGCTGTGATCTCCCGACGGGAAGGGTTCTTCCTGGGAGAGGACCTTGAAAGCGACGTGGCCCCCCTGAATGGGCTGGTTCAGGATATGCTAAGAGTCAGCAGGGAGGTTCATGTGCTCCGAGATCCCACCCGGGGAGGACTGGCCACTGCCCTGAATGAGATCGCAGAGCAGTCTTCAGTGGGGGTCGTATTGGAGGAGTCGAGGATTCCCGTTCGGGAGTCGGTTCGGGGTGCGTGCGAATTGCTGGGGCTGGATCCCCTGTATGTGGCCAATGAGGGAAAGCTGGTGGCCATGGTGAAGAAGGATGCCGCCGGATCCGTTTTGGAGGCGATGAAGAATCACCCTCTCGGCAGGGGGGCGGAGATCATCGGCGAAATTACGGAGAATCCCAAGGGGATGGTATTGCTGAGGACGAGAATAGGGGGGACCCGAGTGGTGGATATGCTGACCGGGGAGGCCTTGCCTCGGATATGCTGAGATTATACTGCCCTTTAAATCCCTACGGGGACATCTCTCTGGAAAGTGGCGATGCCTCCTTTCTGGCTAACGATCCGGATGTTGAGCACGAACCTGCCGCTGGGTATTTTTCTGAAGCTGACCCGAAATCGGCCCTCTTTATCCGCTTGCATGGATACGGTGTTGATGGAGAGGGAAGCGGATGGCTCCGTAGTCCCTTGGATGTGTACGTTATTCCCTTCTCGCCCTGCAATAACCACCAGGTTATCAATCTTGAAGGGCACGCCCTCCGCAGTATACTTTAGCTGAAAGATCTCCTCATCGCTGAATCCACCCTCCGAGCCGCCAGAATTAAAGCTGCTTACCCTCCAGAAATAAGTCCCAGCCTCCAGCCTTTCCACTTCATAAAGCTGAGATTCCAAGGGCTTGAAATCGACGATCGGATCGAAGAAAAACTGATCCTGTGCGATCTGCAAGTGATAGGCCTTAGCCCCTGAGGCCTTCCCCCACACGAAGGTGACCTTTCCTTGCTGGGGATTGGGGAAGACAAGTTGCCTCATGTCGATCGGAGTAACCAAGGAAGGGGGTGGGGCCAAAGGAGAAGGAGAGGAAATGATCTGGGAATTCCGGGTGATTGTGACCTCTTGATTCTCCGTCACCTTGACGGTTTTATCTTGGCTGGAGATGTCGGCAGCTCCGGAGTGAACCCGGATCCTGCTGTCGTTCTCGGAGGAGACTTGGACCGCCAGATTCGCCTTTTCGACCTTTGCCACAGCGGTGGGCATTTCGATCCGGAATTCAGAGGTCCTGGTACCCTGGCCTTTGATCTTGGCCTCGACGTCTGACACCATCAGGCGGATAGAAGATTTCTTGGTCCTGGTATTGATATCCTCGGAGAGATTTCCCATGACAATGAAAGAATTGGGCTTTACCCGGAGGATGCTGGCATCATCGAAGGCTATTTGGATCTGAGAGTTGGAGAAGGTTCGAATCTGATCCTCGGGAGACAGCTTCATCCCTGCGGTTGCGGGCTGCCAGGATAATTCCTTGGCTCGCTTGAACTCCACCTTTCCTGAGACGCCGGAGACAGTGGCAAACCTGGCGGCAGTGGCACTTTCTTCCGTCGATTGGGATTGGGCATGGTGGGCCAGCATATCCGCTTGGACTGCGTGATCGTATGCGGTCTTGAAGTCTCCTGCATCGAAGAATCGCTTCGCTTTGGTAAGCTCTTGGGATGCCTGGGCAAATTTCTCGTAGGCGAATATTTCGGCCCCTGTTCCCGAGGCTTTTAGGATGGATTTCTCCGCCGCACTGATTGCCTCTTTCGCCTTCTCTGCCATGGTGGACCCTTGCACAAAGAAGAAGGCCAGAAGGCCGCCGATAAGGAGCAGGACAAATAGGATCGTGATCCAAGCATAAAGTGCTCTCCGGGAGATGACCAGGACTTTCCAATCTAAGCGCTTTCTCCAATTTGCTCCCTTGACGGAAGATGAAGGGGCAGGCATCTCGTTCCTCGTCAGTTCTTCCTTTGAAGTCGCCCACTCTCGAAGAGACCAACGAAGGCTTCCACTACGGCAGGGTCGAACCGAGTTCCGGACCAGGCCACGATGCTTTCGACTACATAGTTCAAATCCATTGCCTGCTGGTAAGGGCGATCGGAGGTCATTGCATCAAAGGTGTCGGCGAGACATAATATCCGGGCTCCCAGGGGAATCTGATCTCCGGTCAAGTGATCGGGAAAACCGCTGCCATCATAAGATTCATGGTGATGGCGCATGAGGGGAACGATGTCGCGCAGCTGCTTGATGGGAGCCATGATATTCGCACCCAGGACCGGATGTTGTTTGATCAGGGTGTATTCCTGGTCCGTCAATCTATCGGGTTTTCTCAAAATGTGGGTATCGATTCCGATCTTTCCGATGTCGTGCAATAGAGCGGCCACGTTGATCTTCTCTTTTTCCCTGGTCGATAGCCTCATCTCTTCCGCTAAGGCTAAACTATATTGGGTCACCCTTTCCGAATGACCTCGGGTATAGGGGTCTTTGGCATCGATGGCGGCAGCCAGAGACCTGACCGTGCTCAAGAACATGTCCCGCATGTTCTCATCGTAGATCTGTAACTGCCGGGTCATGTAATTGAAGGTCTCGGCCAAGGTGCCAATCTCATTCTTGGTGCTAACCTCGATGCGACCGCTGAAATTTCCACCGGCGATGGAAAGGGCTCCCTGGGCAAATGTTTGGATCGGGTTGCTGAGACGGCGGGCGAAGCCAATTCCCACTCCCCCTGCCACGATCGCTGCCACCAGGCCCCAGATTATGGTTTGGCGCTTCATATCCACCAGGGAGCGATAGGCATCTTCCCTGGGCTCTTGGATCACCACCCCCCATCCCATGTTCTTTGCTGTGGCGTAGGCTCCAAGCATCTCCCTTCCGCTCTTGTCCCGGAAGGGAATGGTGCCACCCGTCTTGCCCAGGAGGAGGTAGTTCTTCACGATCTCTTCATCCTTCATATCCTCTTCCTGTAGCACCCGGACGCGATTGGGATGGGCGATGAGTCTGCCTCGATTGTTGACCAGGTAAGCGTGGCCCTGGCGACGAACCCGGATCCTGGAGATCAACTCGTTGATCTCCTCCAAGGTAATCAGTGCGGAAAGTGCTGCGATCGTCTGTCCCGAATCGTTCTTGACGGGCTCGTACACCAATAGGACTGGGGTCTTGGGTGAGCCGGTGATAAAGGTGGTACTGACCGCCCGTTTTCCTTGAAGGGATTCCTGAAGCAGGCCCTCTCTCATTTTCCCGTATTCGGAGAGGGAGGGTATGACGCGGTCGGCACGATATGCGGATTCCACCTCATTTCCTGAGGGATCGATCAGGGCCAGTCGGAGGATGGTGGGATATTGCTCCAGGAAAAAGAGAAGCAGCTTTTCCCGACGGTCTTCGGTCTTGGAGGGGGCTGTCTCTAGAACCTGGGTCTTGGCTATCACTTCCAGTTGTTCGAAGATCCGACCCATGAAATTGGAGACCTGGTTGGCCGTATCGGTTGCCAGCTGGGTGTGGAGAAGAAGCAAGTCATTCTCCAAGACTTCCTGGTTGATGCGAATGAGCGTGTAGGCGGAGATCAGGAGGGGGACGACGGCAAGGATGACCAGGATCACGAGGAGGTGATAAAGGATCTGGTGACGTCTGGGGGTCTTTCTAAGCACTCTCTCTGCCCGCCTCGAAGATCTTCTGGGTCTTGCTGCCCTTGGCCATGTACATGGATTTGTCCGCGAGCCGGATCAGATCCTCTTTCGTCCTGGCATGAGAAGGATAGGAGGCCACCCCAAAACTTGCGCTTACCCTGATCGAGAGCCCCATATCCGCCAGGAAGCATTGGTTGGAGATCAATACCGACAGCCTCTCGGCCAACTTGCACGCAGTCTGGGTATCCGTCTGGGGAAGGATAATGACGAACTCATCCCCTCCATATCTGGCCACGAAATCGACCTCTCGGAGGTTGTTTTTCAGAAGGACCGCCACTTCTCGGAGTACCTGGCTGCCCATGAGATGTCCGTAGGTATCATTCACTGGTTTGAAGTTGTCCAAATCCATAAAGAGGAGGGAGAGGATCCCGTGATATCGATCCACCCTCTTGATCTCTCGATCGAGCACCTGGTAGAAGTACCGGGCATTATGAACTGTGGTCACGTCGTCAGTTATGGACAGATCCTCCGTCTTCTGATAGAGCCGCGCATTCTCGATGGCAATGGCAGCAAAATCAGCAAGGGCAGAGAGGAGATTGAGGTCTCTCCGGTCGAAGGGGCCGCCCTCCACCTTATTGATCAGCTCGATCACTCCCAGCACCTTCCCTTTACTGATGAGTGGTATGCAGAGAATCGATTTGATCTCAGGGGTGGTATGGGCATTTATATCCCTGAGGAAACGAGGATCCTTCGATACGTCGGGAATCACAAGGGGCTTGGCCTCCTTCGCTACCCAACCGGGAATTCCTTGCCCGATCTTGATTCGGTGGTCTCTGCCCCGATCGGAGCGATTCCCCGCCCCGACTTCAAAGACCAGATCATTCATCTCCTCGTCCACCAAAAGCAGCGACCATGCCTCACAGTGGATGATGTTGGTCATATTCTTTACGATGCCACTGAGGACCCTCTTCACTTGCAGGGTGGAGGTAATGGTCTTTCCGATCTCATTGAAAATCGTCAGCTCCAGTTCCTTCATCTCCAGCTTCCCGCCCAGGTCCCGAGTTCCCTTTCGGAGTTGGTAGATCTCCGATGCTAACCTCACCATGGCCAGGAACTCCTGTTCCTTGAGCGGCATCACATGCCACCAAAATAAGCCTTCCAATTCAGGATGGAATTCCTTGGGCGGTTCTCCCTGAAGAAGGAATAGGATGGGCAGGTCGGGATTTAACTCTAAGATTCGATGGAGGGTTTCCCGCAGCGCGTTATCGAAGACCGACGAAGCCACCAAGGCCATCTCGATCTCACTGTCGGTGGGGAGGGCGGCCCTTTCAGGCAAATCCAACAGCAAGATGGGATGGAATCCATCCCGGATCAGAGACTCCAGGATCTCGGACTCCAACACCTCGTTGGCATCGACGATCAAAATGCTCCTGATGGGTTCCATAGGACATCCTCTTGCCGGAGTGTACCCCGCAGGCTTCGCTTTCTGGGAAAGGAGGGACACAACCCGATATAAAACCGCTTCATTGCCGGGCAGTCCCGCCCTGTGGGCGGGCAGCTTCACTACGAGGGCATATATTAGCAAAGGATTTCGAAAAATCCAAAGGAATATTTCTTGATAATCCAGAAGGGCTCTGATATTTTCCGCGCCGATCTTCCAGGGAGTATCGGAGGAGAGGTAGGGGCGGTCGCATTCCCCCCTCGTTTCAGGGGATCTGAGAGATAAGACTCCCTTGGGTCCGAGTCTGGTCGCAGGAGGATGGAAAGATGGAAAGGCTCATGGTACAGGATCTGAAGAATGGCATGACGATCGCCCAGCCCTTTTGGGTCAAGGCCAAATATCAACGTCAGAAAAAGACGGGGGAGCCATTTCTGACCTTTTTGCTGGCGGATCGGACGGGGGAAATCGTCGGAATCCTTTGGGAAGGTTTCGATGAGGCACAACGTACCATCCAACCCGGAGATTTCGTACGGGTCAAGGCCTTCGTCGGCTCCTACCAGGGATCACCGGAGCTGAACGTCACCAAGATCGACAGGCTGGACCCCCAGGAGGTGAATCGGGAGGAGTTCTCGGCCTCTACCCGAAAGGACGTAGGCGAAATGATGGACTATCTGCGCGGGGTTTCAAGCTCCTTGAAAAACCTTCACCTCAGGGAACTCCTGAATCGGTTCCTGGGAGACGAAGCCTTCGTGGCCGCCTTCAAGGAATCTCCAGCGGCCAAAGGCCTTCATCACGTCTACTTGGGAGGGCTGCTGGAGCATACCGCCTCCGTGGTCAAGCTCTGCGAGGCCATCACAGGCCATTATCAGGGGATCGATCGCGATCTCTTGCTGGCGGGGGCTTTCCTCCATGACGTGGGCAAGGTGCAAGAGCTGCACATGGAAAAAGGGATCCCGGATTACACCGATCAGGGAAGGCTCCTGGGCCATATCGTGATCGGATCGCACATGGTGGAGGAGAAGATCCTTTCCCTCCCCGATTTTCCCACTCCCCTGAAATACCAGCTTCTGCACATCATCATCAGCCATCATGGGGAGCACGCCTGGGGTTCGCCCAAGCGACCCAAGACAATCGAAGCTCTCATCGTCCATCACGTGGAGGACCTGGATGCCAAGGTGACCGCATTTCAGCAATTCATGATTCAGTCCAAAGACCCCCAGCGTCCGCACTGGACCATCTATCACAAGGCCTTTGACCGCTATCTTTACCTGGGGGAGGCCGAGGATGAAGGCCTCTTAGGGGGCACCAAAAGTGAAGCTTGAGGATTGGCTGGGATTCCTGCGGGAGACCGGATGCAAGCTGCGCAGCCAAGTGCTTTCCATCTCTGGTCAACCTCAGGCTCGGCTCGAGATTCGGGTGGGGGCGGGAGGTGACACCACCACCTTCATCGACCAATGGGCCGAGGAACTCATCCTGGAGGAACTCTCTTTCCTCCAGTCCAGGGGCGAGGATTTTACCCTGCTCTCGGAGGAATTGGGACGCAGGGATTTCGGTAAAGGGGGATCCTACTTGTTGGTGGATCCCATCGATGGGAGCCTGAATGCGAAGAGGGGGATTCCTTTCTTCTCTTCCTCTTTTGCCCTCATAGAGGGCGAGAGGCTTTCTGAAACCCAGCTGGGATTTGTGACGAATCTGGCCAATGGGGACGAATTCTGGGCCTTTCGCGGGTTGGGGGCCTTTTTCAACGGACGACCCATTGAGCCCAAGAAATCGGAAACAATAGAGGTCCTCGCCTATGAAGCGAATCGCCCCGACCTGGACGTATCTGCCATTCTGCCCCTCCTGCCCCTCGCCACCCGCACCCGCTGCCTGGGATCCACCGCGCTGGACCTCTGCTACACCGCATTAGGACATATTGATCTCTTCATCATCCCTCGCTCTTCCCGGAGTTTCGATCTGGCAGCGGGAAAGCTGATACTGGAAGAGGTACAGGGGACTGTAACCGATCTGGAAGGGCGAGACCTGGGGGGTCTCTCCATCGATCTGAAGGCCAGGACCAGTCTGGTTGCCTCCTTCAGTTCCAAAATCCATCAACAGGCGATCGAGAGTCTGCGAAGGTCTCGATAACAAGAAGCCCCCCTTGGTGATCGTTCGGGCAGGGCTGCTCATGATGAGCGGTTCGGACCCCGATGAGGCGGGACTCAATCCTGGAGATCCCGGTGGGTTCTCCTCCGGGGTCGGAAAAGCGAATCTTTACAAATGCTTAGGCCCTCAAGCTTCACTCGATCCCTAAGAAATCCGACAGGACTCGGGGTGGGCGCCTCCTCTGGGCCGAGGCGGTCGAGACAAGAAGATCCCTTCCGTCGGTGACGATGATGACGGCCCCCTCTCCCGCTGTGGAGAGCACCCTGGTCCCGGTTTTCTCAAATCGCTGTACGGTCTCGGGAGAGGGATGGCCAAATGGGTTGGAAGATCCGGCGCTGGCGACAGCAAACCTCGGTCGCACCGCCCGGATGAAGGGGGGAGTGCTGGAACTTCTTCCCCCGTGATGGGGGATCTTGATGATCTCGGCAGCAAGATCGAAATCCTTTTTCCTCAGAATCTGCCCTTCTGCCTCTGCCTCAATGTCTCCGGGAAAGAGGAACCGGATCTGCCCATAAGAGATCTTAAGGACCAAGGAATTATTGTTTACATCAGAGAAATCTCCCCGGGGGGAACCTCGGATAAGCTTCGCGGAGGGGTGAAGCACCTCTGCTTGCA
This sequence comes from uncultured Methylomirabilota bacterium, assembly GCA_963718295.1. Classification (GTDB taxonomy): domain Bacteria; phylum Methylomirabilota; class Methylomirabilia; order CAVQYV01; family CAVQYV01; genus CAVQYV01. The sequence goes on from CAVQYV010000004.1 coordinate 421,829, forward strand.
GCGGAGCCGCCGGCTCGGGCCTGTCCCTCGCCTTTAGCTGCCTGATCCGAACGCGCTTTCGGTTTGCAAGGGAGCCTAATTCGCAGTAGAAGGGAGAGTGAAGGGGATCTCCTCCTGTCCATATCTCCCCCACCGGGAAATCTCTCAGGATCACCAGGAGCCCCCGGAGATGATCTGGGTGAGGATGGGAGAGGATCATCCGATCGAGCCTTCCCACCCAGCGGTGCAGCAGATAATTCCTCACGACCTGCTCCCCGACGTCGAAATGTCCTTGTCGACTTCCTCCTCCATCTATTAGGATTGCCCCCTTCGCGGGCAACTCCAGGAGGGTACAGTCGCCCTGGCCCACATCCAGGAAGGTGACCCGGAGATCCATACGATGGCTCCGGACATAGACCTTGGTGGCGATGAGGGATAGCATCAGGAAGACACTGAGAAGAGAGGCGATCTGGAACCAACGGCCCCTTCGCCATTTGAGTCCGGGGATCAAGACCCCAAAATAGAGGCAGATCATGGCCGGTGAGGGGCCATAGATGAGAAATGAGGCCCCGGGCCATGAAGCAAAGAAGTGGGCCTGACGCATCATCTGGGCGATGAGGACCTGGAGCAGTTGGGCCAGCCCGGGGAGGCCGGGGAAATCGAAGATGGATAGGCCGGCAAAGAGGAGTCCCAAAGCGGTGATGGCTCCGCTCAAGGGGACAATGGTCACATTTGCCAAGACTCCCACCCATGAGGCTCGATGGAAGTGGTGCGCCAGGATGGGAAGGGTTGCCAGGGTGGCCGCCAGTGAAACCAGGAGGCAGGTCAGGAGCCACCTGAGAGGCCGGGTTAGATGGTTGAGCGGGAAGGCCTCCATCAGGATCAGGATTCCCAAGGTGGCACCAAAGGTCAGCTGAAATCCGGGCTCAAGCAGTTGGAAGGGATTCCAGAGCAGGATCAGCAATGCGGAAAGGGCGACGGTATTCGCCAGATCTGCTTCCCGCTCCAAGATCAGGGCAGCCAGGAAGACGGTGGTCATGATGGCCGCCCGGACCACGGAGGCACCTCCCCCGGCCAGTACCGCATAGCACGCCACCCAGACGATGGTGAGCCCGGCCCTCGCCCGGAGGGGAAAGCGCAGAATTCGGAGTAGATAATAGAGGATCGCTGCCACCATGCTGACATTGAGGCCAGATATGGCGAGGACATGAAAGGTCCCCGAGCGTACAAAATCCTGCTTGGTGTTCTCGTCCAAGAGCGATCGCTCGCCCAAGGTGATGGCCTGGAGGACTCCCAGGTTGGGACCGATGACGTGGGCCGAGGCCCCCTCCAACATCCTGCCCCGAAAGTCATAGAGCCGGCCGAGGATGGTGGGCTCCTCCGGGCGACCCAGATGCATCGGGACCTCATGGGGGTTCACCCGTCCCTCCAGATAGACACCCTCGGCGATTAAGTACCGGGTGAGGCAAAAGGCCCCCGGGTTCAGATATCCGCGGGGTCTTTCCAACTGGACCTGGAGGCGGATCCGCTCCCCGTATCCGAACTGATCGGGGTCCCCCCGCAAGGTGGCCCTGATTTTCCCCTGAAGGGGAATGCCCCGGTCGCCCTGGAAAATGACGATCTGGTCCAGGATGATCCGAAGCTTCTTCGGATTAAGGGACATCGGGGGAGGCGTTTTCCCCTCCTCAATTTCCTGGGGCAGGGTCTCGGGCGGGGTGCAGAGGGTTCCTTCGATGAGGGAAGGCCGATTGAGGAATGTCCCCGGGATATTGGCGAGATGGGTCGGAGAGAGAGGATGGGCATGGCGCTGGTAGTAGAGGATTCCCAACAGGAAAAAGGCCAGGAGGATCAGGACGGTCAGCGTCGATGGCATCGATGGCCGAGAGCGTGCAAAGACCCAAAGGACCACCAGGAGCAGGGAGGCGAAGGCGAACCAGAGGAGAGGACTGGGGGCGGGGATCTGGATGACGGAGGCAAGGGCGATCCCGAGAGCATAGGAACAGGCGACGGGAATAAGGGGCTTTTTCATGGGATCTTTCCAACTCAGACACTCTGGCCTGCAATCTACCAGCCCGGATGGAGGAGATCAACAAAATAGTATAATGAGGATTTACAGGTGGGGCCGTTTGATTTATCATCGCCCACTGTGGATTGAGGCTCAAGAGGGCAGGGAGAGATTTGAAGATCATTGATCGATACATCCTAAAGGAGATGGCCTCCGCTTTCTTCATCGGGATCGGTGCCTTCACCGTGGTTCTCTTGCTCGATAAGATCATCAGGCTTACCGAGATGATCGTGACCAGGGGGATAGGCCTTCTGGTCGCCCTGCGCCTCTTCCTTTTCCTTCTTCCCTCCTTTCTGATCCTGACCATACCCATGGCGCTGCTCCTGGCCACTCTCACTACCTTTGGACGAATGGCCTCAGACCGGGAGATAACGGCCTTGAAGACCAGTGGAGTCAGCCTCTATCGCCTTCTTTTCCCCCCTCTCCTATTTGCAACCGCAGCCTTTGTCCTGAACCTGTTTCTCTCCATTTACCTCCTGCCCTGGGGCTACCATGCCTTCAAGAACCTGCTGTTCCAAATCGCCCGCTCCCAGGTGAGCATGGCACTGCGGGAAGGGGTATTCAGCAGCAACTTCGGCGATTTCGTGATCTATGTGCGCGATATCAAGAGGGAAGGCAGCACCCTGGAGGGCATCCTTTTGTCGGACTCTCGCGAAAAGGGAAGCTTCAAGGTCATCATGGCCAGAAAGGGGGAGGTCGTCAGTGATCCGGAAGGGATGAAGACCATTCTCCGCCTCAGCGACGGTTCGATTCATCTTACTTACCCCAAGGACCCAGGCATGTATCGGGAACTGGCATTTGCCCAATATGAGCTCGTGATAGACTTCGGCCGTCTATCCGAGAATCCCCTGGGCAGAAGAAAAGAGGATCGGGAGATGACCTTCTCCGAGCTCCTCAGCAAGATTCGAGTGAAGAGACAAGTGGAGCTCCATCCCCACTATGTCACGGAATTTCACAGGAAGTTCTCTATTCCCTTCTCCTCTTTTCTCTTTGTCCTCATCGGAACCCCCCTGGGGATCCATGTGAGAAAGTCGGGGAGGTTCTCCGGTTTTTCCCTCAGTATCGCCCTGGCCCTGAGCTATTACCTGATCTATATTCTGGGGGAAACCCTGGGGGACAAGGCGGTCGTTTCCCCTGCCCTGGCGGTCTGGATTCCCAACATTTTGCTGGGTGGGGTGGGGACAGCTCTGCTTTTTTGGGAGGCCAAGGAGAAGGTCGTGGGATGGCCCTCCCTGGCTCTTAAGTCTCGGAAATGAGGGACGGCTAAATGAGACTGGTGGACCAGTACATCGCCCGGGAATTCCTACGGATCTTCAGCTTGGCCCTTGCGATTTTTATCTCCCTGTATCTGATCGTCGATCTCTTCGACAACACCTCCCGTTTCATCGACGCCGGGGCCACGCTGGAGGTGATCGTACAGTACTATATGTTCAAGATTCCTAATATCGTCTTCCAGGTCCTCCCGGCCGCTGTGCTCTTCGCCAGCCTCCTGAGCCTGGGAAACCTGAACCGCTTCAATGAGCTCGTTGCCTTCAAGATGGGGGGGCTCAACCCCTATCGATTGGGGGGTTCGATCTTAATCCTTTCCTTCTCTTTTTTCCTGGCCGCCCTGGTGGTGAGCGAATTCTTCCTTCCCTTCATGAACGGGAAGGCCTTTGACATCAAGCGCACCCAGATCGAGCGACTTCCCCCCTTCACCTACACCAAAGAGAATGACATCTGGTATCGGGCCCGGAGCAACCGGATGCTGCATATCTCACTGGTCGACGTGGAAGCACAAAAGCTCTATGGCTTGAGCATCTTCGAGCTGGGAAAATCGGCTCAACTGGCCAAGAGGTGGGATGCCAAGGAGGCACAGTGGACCGGGTCGGGCTGGATCTTGCGAGGTGGCTTCCTCCGAACCTTTCGGGATGGAATGCTTTCGGCCGTTCAGGAATTTTCCGAGATGAAGACCGATCTGCCTGTAACTCCCCTTGAGTTCGCCCGAGTGGAAAGGGAGCCGGAGGAGATGAATTTCCGCGAACTCAAGGCCTACATCAAGAAGCTCTCTGCCAGCGGGGTTCGGACGGTGAGATACAAGGTAGATCTTCAAATCAAGATGAGCATTCCTTTCACCAGCCTGATCATGTCCCTCTTTGGAATCTCCTTCGCCCTGCGGGCCAGAAGGGGAAGCCTGCTCGTCAGTGCGGGGATCAGCCTGCTGGCGGGGCTGGGATACTGGATTGTGCTGGCGTTAGGGATCTCTTTGGGCCACTCCGGGGCATTGCCTCCCTTCTGGGCTGCCTGGGGAGGAAATATCCTCTTTGGAACGGCAGGCTTGCTGCTGCTTTCAGGGGCGAGAACATAGCCATCGGCTGTATCGGGGGGAAGAGCCATCATGATGCTGAAACTGGATCTATGGGTGTTGATTGGATTGGCCGCACAGGTCTTGTTTTCCATGCGCTTTGTCGTCCAGTGGATTGCCTCGGAGCGGAGAAAACAGAGTGTCATCCCCATTAGCTTTTGGTACCTGAGCATCGCAGGGAGCCTGGTGCTGCTCTTGTATGCCATCCATCGCCAGGACCTCGTTTTCACATCAGGGCAGGCCTTTGGTACGTTCGTTTACGTCCGAAATCTGATGTTGATCTATCGCCGGCGTCCCTCCTGACGGGAATAGACCTCCGGGTTCACCACGCCACTGGGCCGTTCGTTCCGTAAGACCTGGATTACGTTTTCGGCGGATCGGAGGCTCATCGCCCGTAGCGCCGGATAGGTCGCGCCTCCCACATGGGGGGTGAGAACCACGTTGGCAAGCCCCAGGAGCGGGCTCTGTTGCAGGGGCTCCTTTTCATACACGTCCAGGCCGGCTCCGGCTATCCAGCCTTCTTGCAGTGCTCGAATCAGGGCGGACTCGTCGACGATGATCCCCCGGGAGGCGTTGATGAGGTAGGCAGTGGGCTTCATCTGCCTCAGCTGCGACTCGCCTATGAACTTTCCGCTCTCGGGGGAGGGGGAAAGGTGGATGGTGACGAAGTCGGAGGAGGAAAGGAGTTCTTCGAGGGAGACATATCGAATTCCGTATTCCTCGGCGAATCTTTCATCCTGAACTTTGTCGTAGGCCAGGACCCTCATTTCGAATCCCTTGGCCCGCCTGGCCACTGCCTTTCCGATGCGGCCGAGACCCACGATCCCCAGGGTTTTCTCCGATACGTCCTCAGCAATGATCAATTCCCATCGACCCTCCCGCACGGCTCGATCCAGTTGAGGAATCCTCCGGGCTGCCGCCATGATCAGGGCAAAGGCGAGATCGGCGGTGGCATTCACATTGGCCTCCAAGGTGATGGTGACAATGATCCCCTGGTCGGAGGCGGCCGCAAGATCCACGTTATCCACCCCCACCCCCAAACGAGAGATCACCCTGAGCTGCGGAGCAGAGTCGAACACCCTTCGGGTCAAAGGCTCCTCCACCCCGGCGATGATCGCCTCCTTGCCCCCTAACAGGCTGATGAGGGTCTCCTCGCTCCAGGAGCCTGCAGGCCTTCGCTGGAGGTCATATTCCAAGCCTTCGCCAGCCAACAGATCGAAGGCCTCAGGATGGTGGAGTCCGAAGATGTGAGAGGTGATGAGAACCTTGTCCGAGGTGCGTTTTTGCATGATAGCCTCCGGGTTGGATGTGGAGTGTGATGCTTCCTGCATCGATCCTTCTTCTGCGACTTTTCCACTTTACGAAATCTCCTTTCTATGGCCTTCTTCAGGATGCAGGGCGGGTGTAACCTCGAAGGCCCCGCATAAGGGTTGGAAAGCCCATAGGCCCCCGCGACGGCCCGAACCACCTCCTCCATGATCTCTCCAAGAAAGACCTGGTAATGTCTCGAAAGAAGCGTGATCCCTTGGCGGCAGGATCTCCATGGATCCTTGATTCCTCGATTCCGAGTCCTTAGCCACGGGTACAGGGCACATCAAGACGGGTGCCCCATGCCGCGGTGAGCGAGTGGAGAAGTACAATCAACTGATGCGGATCGAGGAGGAATTGGGCAAGGTGGCGACCTATGGGGGCCGCAAGGGCTTCGTCCGATAAGACATAACCCTGGGGGCACCACTGCTGAGGGCAGCCGACAAATGGAATCCTCTGGCACTCTTCCTATTTCCTTTGGCAGCCAGGGCAATAATAGGTGGCTCGGCCGCCCAGGTTCCGCTTCAAGATGATACCCTCGCAGCGAGGACAAGGCGATTCGATTCGGCTGTAGACCTGCAAAGACTTCTGGTGGCCGCCTCGCCTTCCCTCGGCATCCTGAAAGCTGATGATGCTGGTTCCACCCTCATCGATTGCCGCGCTCAGGACCCTCTCCATCGCCCGGCGTAATCTCCCCAACTCGGGTCGGGTGAGGTCGCGTGCCGGTTTCCATGGATCAATGGAGGAATCGAAGAGGATCTCGCTGGCGTAAATGTTGCCAATCCCCGCGATCAGACGCTGATCCATTATTACCTGTTTGATGGGAGCCGACCGTCTCTTGAATGCCTTTCCCAATTCAGACAAGGAAATTCCGCCGACCAGCGGCTCCCATCCCAGGCGGCTCAGTTCAGGGATCCTCTCCAGGGGCAGGAGAGGGTAAAATCTGATGCGCCCAAAAGTCCGGGGGTCGGCATAGTGAAGCTCTGAGCCATCATGAAACCGGATGAGCAGATGAGTGTGTTTGCCGGGGGTCTTGGATTGCGGGAAGAAGATTAGGCTGCCACTCATTCCCAAATGGAAGAGCAAAGAGAAGTCCTTTCCCTGAAGGATGAGATACTTTCCCCGCCGAAGGCAGGTCACGAACCGATGGTCCAGGATTTCCTTCCGGATGTGTTTCTTGGTCATTGGATCTATGACCCGCTTTCCCGCCACTCGCACCTGGCGGATCCGTTTTCCGAGGACCAGCCGAGCTAAGGCCGATCTGATAGTTTCCACCTCGGGAAGTTCAGGCACCGAAGACTCCTTCCAATTTTTTTTTGCGCATACATAAGGCCTCGCTATTCCCACTCTCCATTTGCCTTTACATGACCCCAAGATTATGATAAGCAAAAAGTCGTCCTAATGGGAATACTAAAATACGGAGGTTGGGATGAGGAAATTCGAGATATCCAAAATTCGCAATATCGGACTCATCGGTCACGGGGGTGAGGGAAAGACCTCTTTGACCGAAGCGATGCTGTTTTCTTCCGGTGCGACCAATCGCCTGGGACGAGCAGAGGATGGCACCACCACTTCCGATTTCGACGAAGACGAGATTGCACGAAAGAACAGCATCAGCTCATCCATTGCCTTTTGTGAATGGCGGGGACACGAGATCAATCTGATTGACACCCCGGGCTTTTCCAATTTTCTGGCCGATACCAAGCTCTCCCTCCGGGTGGCGGATTCGGCAGTGGTGGTGGTCAGTGCGGTCTCGGGGGTGCGGGTTCAGACGGAAAAGGTCTGGCAGTTCGCCGATGAATATGAACTTCCGAGATTCCTCTTCATCAACAAGATGGACCGGGATATGGCGGACTTCTTCCGAACCGTGGAGGAGATTCGAGAGGGCCTTTGCCCGGTGGCAATCCCCCTCCAGATCCCGATCGGGGCAGAGGCCTCATTTCAGGGGATGATAGACCTCCTCTCCTTGAAGGCACTCACCTTTAGAGAGGGGATGGATGGCAAATACGATCTGAAGGAGATGCCCCCCGACCTCAAGGAGAAAGCGGAGGAGTGGCGGAGCAAGCTGATGGAAACCGTTGCCGAGACCGATGATTCGCTGTTGGAGAAATACTTGGAGGTGGGGGAGCTGAGCCTCGATGAGTTGAGCGAAGGTCTCCGGCGGGCGACCTTTGCCAGAAAGATCGTCCCGATCCTCTGCGGCTCAGCCACCCGGAACATGGGTGCCACCCCTCTCATGGATCAGATCATCTCCTGGTGCCCTTCCCCTCTGGACCGTCCGAACATCGAAGGAGAGAACCCGAAGACCAAAGAGAAGGAGACCCGAAAGGCGGCAGAAGAGGAGCCCCTGGCAGCCCTCGTCTTCAAGACATTGGCGGATCCTTATGCGGGGAAGCTGACCCTCTTCCGGGTCTATTCGGGTCATCTCGATTCCGATTCCTCGGTTTATAATGCCAGTAAAGGCATCAGGGAGCGGGTGGGACAACTGGTTCAATTGCGAGGCAAGAACCAGGTCCCGGTGTCCACCCTGGGTCCGGGGGAGTTGGGGGCCATGGTAAAGTTGAAGGAGACCAGCACCGGAGATAGCCTCTGCGACGAAAAGTCCCCCATCCTGTTTCCTGCCGTCACGATCCCCCAACCTGTGATCTCCCTCGCTATCGAGCCCAAATCAAAGGGAGATGAGGAAAAACTCTCCTCCGGCCTGGCTCGCCTGGTCGAGGAAGATCCCTCGCTTCGATTCGGTCGAGACCCCCAGACCAAAGAGGCCCTGATTTCCGGGGTGGGGGAGATGCATCTGGATATCGCCGTGGCGCGATTGAGGCGAAAATTCGGGGTGGAGGTCAATGTCAAAACGCCCAGAGTCCCCTACAAGGAGACCATTCGTGCTTCTTCGGAGACGCAGGGGAAATATAAGAAGCAGACGGGAGGACGTGGCCAGTACGGAGACTGTTGGGTGAAGGTGGAGCCTCTCCCCCACGGGGGAGGTTACGAGTTCGTCAATCAGATCGTGGGAGGGGTCATCCCCCGGCAATACATCCCGGCGGTGGAGAAGGGCGTCATCGAGGCCATGGAGGAGGGCGCCCTCGCAGGGTATGCCGTAACGGATATCAAAGTGACCCTCTACGATGGGTCTTATCACCCTGTCGATTCCTCGGAGATGGCCTTTAAGATCGCGGGCTCGATGGGCTTCAAGAAGGCGGTGTTAGGGGCCTCACCGGTGCTGTTGGAGCCCATCATGAACGTGGAGGTTATAGTTCCCGACGAATCGATGGGCGATGTCATTGGCGATCTCAACAGCAAACGGGGGCGAGTGCAGGGAGTGGAGGCAAAGAGTAAGATCCAGGTCATCCGGGCCCGAGTCCCCCTGGCGGAGATGCTCAGATATGCCTCGGAGTTGAAATCCATGACCGGGGATCGTGGAGACTACAGCATGGATTTCTCTCACTACGAGGAAGTCCCCGGCCACATTCAGGAAAAGATCATCGAGCAGTCCAAGAAGGAGAAAGAGGAAGAGCAGTAGGGGGGCACTGGATTCCAGCGCAGACTGACAGGGCTGAAATGGACTGCGAAGGGCTCCATGCCCTGGGTTCTGGGTAAAGTCAGGTGGATCGCCGGAATTGCCATTTCCTCTCTTTTTTGCATATCTATCGCTCGGGAAGGGAAATGATGGATCCCATTGGCAAAGAGGAGATCAACGAGGCCGTATGAAATAAAATCCTTGCATGGTGAGCAAAGATATGTTAATTTTTTAGTCCAGATAGAGTGGGCCACGCCCACTCTTTCCTTTTGTGAAGCAAGACAGAACATAAGAAGAGAGAAAAATGCCCTCTCCCAGAGATCAAGTCGTCTCCCGGATCAAGGAAATCCTGATCCCTGCCCTGAATTCTCTCGGGCTGGAATTGGTGGAAGTGGAATATCGTCCGGAGAGCAGAGGTTGGGTGCTGCGGGTCTACCTCGATAGAGAGGGCGGTGTGACCTTAGAGGATTGCCGGAGGGTGAGTGAGCAGGTGGGAGACCTCCTGGATGTAGAGGATCTCATCGATCACCGCTATCGCTTGGAAGTCTCCTCCCCGGGATTCGATCGGCCCTTGGTGAACGAGAAGGATTTCGTGCGATTTGCGGGGCAGCGGGCTCAAATTACCACGGATGAGCCCATCACCAACCAAAAGAATTTTCAGGGAAGGATCTTGGGGGTATCGGACCACAAGATTCTGATCGAGCGGGAGGAGGGGCAAAGGCTGGAGATTCCGTACGGGAGAATCGTAAGAGCCCGCATCCTCCCAGAATTCTCAGGGAAAGGAAAGGTAAGGAATTCATGAGGCCGGAATTGGTTCAGGCGATCGAGCAGATGGGTAGAGAAAAAGGCATCGATCGTTCCGTTTTGATTGAAGCGGTGAGCGCCGCCCTCCTCTCTGCCTCCCGTAAGGCTCTCGGATCGCCCGTAGATCTCAAGATTTGCTTCGATGATCAATCGGGGAGATTCCGCCTCTACTCCCAGATGAAGGTTGTCGAGATGCCGGTGAACTGCAAATTCGAAATCTCCTTGCCGGAGGCCCTCAAGATTCGTGCCGATGCGGCTGTGGGGGAACAGGTTGAAGTGGAGGTGGAGCCCCAGGTCTTTGGGCGGATTGCCGCCCAGACGGCCAAACAGGTGATCATCCAGAGAGTGAGAGAAGCGGAGCGCTTGGAGTTGTATCGCAGTTTCAAGGCCCGGGAAGGGGAGCTCATTCATGGCGCAGTGCAACGAATCACCAGGGGCGGTATTGTGGTCGACTTGGGCAAGACCGAAGGCCTCCTCCCCGCCAAAGAACAGCTGTCCAATGAGGAATATCGACCGAGAGACCGGATTCGAGCTTACATTTTGGAGGTGAGAAAAACCTCCAAGGGCTCCCAGATCATCCTCTCCCGCACCCATCCGGCCTTTCTGATCAAGCTCTTTGAGGCGGAAGTCCCGGAGATCCACGAGGGGCTGGTAAGGATCAAGTCGGCTGCGCGGGAACCGGGGGAAAGGGCCAAAATCTCCGTGGTCTCCAAGGATCCCAATGTCGATCCGGTCGGCGCGTGTGTGGGGTTTCGAGGGGTCAGAGTGCAGGCAATCGTCAAGGAGCTCCAGGGGGAAAAGATCGATATCATCCCCTGGAAGGAAAACGCGGGCGAATTCATTGCCCACGCCCTGGCTCCGGCGGCGGTAACGCAAGTGAGTGTGGATGAAAAGGCACACATCCTTAACGTCGTTGTGGCTGACGATCAGCTCTCCCTTGCCATCGGGAAAAGGGGGAGGAATGCGCGTCTGGCCTCCAAGCTTGTCGGGTGGAAGGTGGACATAAAGAGCGTCTCGGCGGTCAGCAAGGAGGCCGAGAGGAAGAAAGAACTTCGGAGAAGGCAGGTGTCTGCCCTTCAATCTTTGCCGAGCATAGGAGAGAAGATGGCAGAGAGGCTTGCGGATGCGGGATTTCTTTCGCTGGAGAAGATTGCCTATGCCCCTTTGGATGTGCTGAAAGCAGTGAAGGGCATCGGAGAAAAAACGGCGGAGAAACTGGCTTCTGCGGCCCTTGAAGTATTGACCTCCGGAGGAGAAGTCAGGAAAGGCGAGGCGAAATCATAGAAGCCAGGAGGTGATTTGGGTGCCGAAGGTTCGGGTCTATGAACTGGCGAGGGAATTCGATTTGCCCAACAAGGAGATACTGGACGAGCTCACCCAGTCGGGCATTATCGTCCGTAGCCATAGCAGCAGTGTGGACGAGGGGGAGGCCAGGGCTGCCCTAAAGGCTGCCTTTGCGAAGAAGAAGGTGATGAAGGCCCCGACTTCAGCCCCGCAAGAGGCAACAGAGGCGCCTGCCAAACCGGGAGTTAAGAAAATGACTCCCCCCGCGAGGGCCAAGGTCTCTCCTGAGAAGTCGGCCAGGGTCCAGCCCCCAAAGGTCGCCACGTCGCCCGGAACCAAAACCGTCCCTCTGGTCCCCCAAGAATTGCCTCAGGGAGAGGTGACCAGGAAAGCAGCGGTGTTGGATCATCCCGAGGTGGCAGTCCCATTGCCCTCCCCGACTCCTGCTGGAAAAGAACCGGATGTCGTGCTCGCCGAGCTGCAAAGGGCTGAGGCCCCGGGCCGGGAGCTTCCTCCGGATGAGGCCCTGAGGGAGGTGAAACCGCCTTCTCCCATAAGGATCAGCGAGTCGGTTACGGTGAAAGAGTTATGCGACCTGTTGAACATCAGCCCCAGTGAGGTCATCAAGAAACTGATGAAGATGGGCATCATGGCCAACATCAATCAGATGATCGAGGGAGAGGTCGCCAAGACAATCGCTTCCCGGTTTGGATTCACGGTGGAAGTGGAGCCCCTGGAGGCAACGACGGAAGTCAAGGAGGAAGAGGCAGTTCAGCTCGTGGCCCGATCCCCGGTGGTAACCATCATGGGCCATGTGGACCACGGGAAGACCTCCCTCTTGGATGCAATTCGCCACACCAATGTGATTGCCTCCGAATTCGGGGAAATCACCCAGCACATCGGGGCATACGAGGTGGAACTGGACAAGGGCAGGGTCGTCTTCCTGGACACCCCTGGCCACGAGGCCTTTACTGCCATGAGGGCGAGGGGGACCCAGGTTACGGATATCGTCGTTCTGGTGGTAGCGGCTGATGACGGGGTAATGCCCCAGACCATCGAGGCGATCAACCACGCCAAGGACGCCAAGGTCCCCATTATGGTGGCAATCAACAAGATCGACAAACTGGATGCGGATCCGGGTAAGGTTCGGCAACAGCTGTCGGATTATGGGCTGATATCCGAGGAGTGGGGAGGGCAGACCATCTTCGTCGAGATCTCAGCGAAGAAACGGACCGGGATCGAAAACCTACTGGAGATGCTGCTCTTGCAGGCGGAGATCCTGGAGCTGAAGGCCAATCCCGACTCTCGGGCAAAGGGTACCATTGTGGAAGCCCGATTGGACCGGGAAGGGGTCCAGTGGCCACGGTCCTGGTGCAGGGTGGGACCCTCAGGGTAGGGGATGCCTTTCTGGCGGGAGAGTATTTCGGAAGGGTGAGGGCCATGCTGGACGACAAGGGAAAGAGGGTGGAGAAGACGGGTCCCTCCAAGCCGGTAGAGGTATTTGGCTTCTCCGGAGTCCCGACGGCAGGGGAGGCCTTCCTGGTGGTTCCCGATGAGAAAAAGGCTCGTATGATCGCGATTTCCCGGGCGCAGAAGCATCGGGAAGAGGTGATTGAGGCCAAGCCTCGCATAACCCTGGATGATCTTCATCGCCAGATCGAAGAGGGTGCGGTGAAGGAATTGCGGATGATCATCAAGGGGGACGTTCAAGGGTCGGTTGAGCCTGTGCAGGATTCACTGGAGAGAATTGGCACCGCAGCCGTAAAATTGAAGGTCATCCATAGTGGCGTAGGAGCCATCACCGAGTCGGATGTCGCCCTGGCCTCCGCCTCCAACGCGATCATCCTGGGGTTCAATGTGAAGCCGGAGATCAAAGCCCAGAAATTGGCGGCCCAGGAAGGGGCAGAAATCCGGCTCTACAATGTGATCTATGACGCGATCAACGAGGTAAAGGCAGCCATGGAGGGCCTTCTGGAACCCAAGTATGTAGAGAGGATGCTCGGGCGGGCGGAAGTGAGGAATACCTTCACCATCGCGAGATCTGGGGCCATCGCTGGCTGCTACATCCTGGAAGGAAAAATAACGAGAGATGCTCCTGCAAGGGTATTGCGGGGAGGTCAATCCGTCTATGAAGGAAAGATAGACTCCCTTCGACGCTTCAAGGACGATGTGAGGGAGGTCAGCGCGGGTTACGAATGCGGTATGTCCATCCTGGGATTTTCCGACATCAAGGTCGGCGATCTGATTGAGACCTACGAGTTGGAAAGAGTAGCACAAAAGCTATAGGCGGAGCAGATGCCCGGATGAGGCCAGATATGAGGGCAAGGGCATCCGCGCTTGGATAGGGCATACGGAAGTGGATCAGGGAAGAGGGATGATCATCGGGACTTGCCAGATCGAGCTCCTCATCGCCAATAATCACTCCCTCAAGGGAAAACGCAGGGTCATCAAGAGCATCAAGGACCGGGTTCGATCGAAGTTCAATGTATCCATCGCCGAGATCGGACACCAAGAGGAGTGGCAAAGATCGACATTGGGAGTTGCCTGTATCAGCAATGACCTGGGCCTAGTAGATTCCATCCTCAACAAGGTATTGAACCTCATTGAGACCTCCTCAGATGCCACCCTCATCGATTACCAGATCGAGATCCTCCCGTGAGTCTCATTACTGCCCATTCGCAAATCCCTCCCCGCTCTGCGGCGGGAAGCTTCAGTCCGCCTGACCCTGATTTTGGGGATCTGGGGGCTACATTTCGGTCCATTAATGCAGACTAACCGGCTCGAACGGGTAGCTCAGCTCCTCAAGCAGGAAATCGGCCAGCTGATCCAGCGGGACCTGAAGGATCCGCGCATCGGATTTGTGACGATTACGCGGATTGTGCTGAGCCGCGACCTCCGGCATGCGAAGGTCTTGTTCTCCATCTATGGGGACGAGGCGGCTAAGGAGAGGAGCCTGGAAGGATTGCAGAGGGCGGCGGGGTTCATCCGGGGGGAATTGGGCAAGAGATTGGACCTTCGCTTCATCCCGGAGCTCGATTTCCGTATCGATGGATCGGTGGAGTACGCATTCCACATCGAGGAGATCATCCACCAACTGAAGAAGGAAGAACCAAAAGAGGAATGAGCGACCTGAAAGAGATCTGTCGGTCCTTGCGAGCGGCAAAGCGAATCGCGATCCTTTCCCACGAGAACCCGGAAGGGGACGCCATCGGATCCTCTCTGGGCGCCTATTCTGGCCTTTCTGCCTTGGGCAAGGAAGTGGCAGTCTACAATCCCGACCCCCTGCCATCCTACCTGGGTTTTTTGCCCGGATCCACGAAGATCCAGGCGACAATCCCCTCGGAGCAATACTTCGACATCTATCTGGTCCTGGATTGCGGTGATCGCGAACGGGTGGGAAGGCTCCTGGAGAACGCGAGCGGGAGGATCATCAATATCGATCACCATGCGAGCAACAGCCAATTCGGCGATCTCAACTGGGTGGATGAGGGAGCCTCTTCCACGGGAGAGATGATCTATACCTTGCTCTTTCAAGAGATGGGACTTCCCCTCAGCCGGGAGGCAGCGATCAGTCTCTACACAGCTATACTGACGGATACGGGATCCTTCCGGTTTTCGAACACCACGCCCAAGTCGCTTCTGATGGCCGCTTCATTGCTCAAGACCGGAATCGCCCCCGGTCAGATCGCCTCTTACCTTTACGAGCAAAGGAGCCTGGGACAGCTCCATGTGCTGGGAGAGATGCTGTCCGGAATCCAGGTGGAGGAGGGCGGCAGGATCGCCTGGGGGGTGATCACCCAGCAGATGTTGAGTCGGGGCCAGATTTCCCTGGAGGAGACGGAGGGCTTCGTCCATTATCCTCGCTCTGTGGGGGGGGTGGAAGTTGCGGCCATTTTCAAGGAGGCAGACCTGCGCCGGTATCGAGTGAGCCTCCGCTCCAAGGGCTCGGTGGATGTGGGAAAGGTGGCCTCCGCTTTTTTCGGGGGGGGTCATCACAATGCGGCGGGATGTACCGTCGCGGGAGATCTGAACGAGGTCACAAAGAAGGTCCTGGGGGAGATTCGACGGTGGATGTAAGTTCGGGGAATGCCCTGGAAGGGGTGTTGAACATTAATAAATCGGCAGGGATGACCTCTCACGACGTGGTGGACGAAGTGAGGCGCATCCTGAAGATCAAAAGGGTGGGTCATACGGGAACCCTGGATCCGCAGGCTACAGGGGTGCTTCCCATTTGCGTGGGAAGTGCCACCAAGATCGCTCGATTCTTGACTGCGGCCGACAAAGAGTACCTGATCAGTATGAAGCTGGGAATTCGCACCGACACCATGGACGCTGAGGGGAAGATCTTGGAGGAAAAAGCAGACATCCCCCAGGATCGGGGAAGAGTGGAGGAGGTCTTTGCGCAATTCCGGGGGGAGATCGAGCAGACTCCTCCCATCTTCTCGGCCAAGAAGCACCAAGGGGAAAGACTTTATCGTCTGGCCCGGAGGGGAGAGACCGTCGATCGAAAGCCCGTTCAGGTGAGGGTCTATGAATTGGATCTCATCAGCTTTGAGCCTCCATTCGTGCGATTTCGGGTCTTGTGCTCCAAAGGGACCTATGCCAGGGCGCTTTGTGATGATATGGGAAGGGCGTTGAACTGCGGGGCCCATCTCTTTAGCCTGGTCCGTCTCAAGGCAGGCCAGTTCCGGCTGGAAGAGGCGATCACCCTGGCGCGCCTTCGGGAGGTCTATGAAGAGGGGAAGCTCTCTGAGGCGCTTTTGCCCATCGAGCAGGCGCTGAACCACCTCCCTGAGGTGAGGGTCCTGCCCGAGTGCTCCCGTTCCATACTCCATGGCAGCTCCATCGCCCGGCAGGACATTGTGACCCTTCCGGCGGGGCTGTTAGAGGGCTCTCTGGTGAGGGTTTTGGGCATGCGAAAGAAACTTCTCTCGCTGGCGGAGCTGAAGGTCAACACGGACCAGATGGAGAATGTCTATCCTCGATCTGTCATCCTGCGGCCGGTTAAAGTATTCCCTTCCCGATGAGGATCATCCGCAGCCTGGAATCGATAGTGGGAGGGTATCCCTACCCGGTTCTCACCATCGGGGCCTTCGACGGGATCCATTTGGGGCATCAGGAGATCATTGGGAGGGTAAGGGAGAGGGCCAGGGAAAAGAAGGGCACCTCAATGCTCTTCACCTTTAGCGATCATCCTCTCAAGGTCATGGACCCCGGGAGCGCCCCTCCTCTGATTACTCCTCCCGAGGTCAAGCGGGCCATCCTGAGAAAGATGGGATTGGATCTGCTCATCCAGGTTCCCTTCTCCCAGGAGTTCTCCCAGAAAGAGCCACGGGCCTTCATCGAGGAGGTATTGCTGGGAAGATTAGGAATGCGTGAGATCTGGGTGGGCTTCGATTTCGTCTTCGGGAAGGATCGCCAGGGCGATATCAACCTGCTCCAGGAGCGGGGCCGGCAATTGGGTTTTTCGGTAAAGATCGTACCCCCTGTGCGTCTCCAGGGGAAGATCGTCAGCAGTACCTTCATTCGGGGGCTGCTGAAAGAAGGCAGAGTGGCGGAAGCCTCAGGGCTGTTGGGCCGTCCCTACCACGTGACCGGTCAGGTGGTGAAGGGGAGCGGACGGGGAAGGCATCTGGGATTTCCCACAGCCAACATAGGGCTTCCGAAGGACTTCTTGCTGCCCAATGGGGTATATGCCGGATGGGCCAAGGTGCGAGGAAAGACCTATCCGGCCGCCATCAACGTGGGAACCTCGCCCACCTTTGCCCCCCTCGAGCGGCGTATAGAAGCCCATCTGCTCGCCTTTCAGGGGAACCTTTACGGCATGACCATGCAGATCCATTTTTGGGAAAAGGTGCGGGAGGAAAGTCGATTCAAGAATGAGGAGGAGTTGGCTCGGCGCATTCGGGAGGATACGGACCTGATCGCGCAGTTGCTTTCCCAAGGAGAGGGCGTTGGGGTAAGGAGAATGGCTAAGAGCGCCCCCCCGCTTCTTTCTACCGAGATTGGCCAGCCCGCATCATCGAGTATCTGAAGAACTTGGCGATTCTTCCAGCTTGGAAAGAACAAGTTTCCATGCCTTTACAAGGCTGCCTTTCTGTGCTAATAGATCTGAAGAAATCAGACGATGAGAGGAGGACAAGGAATGCCCCTGGCCATGGAGAAAAAGAAAGAACTCATTGACCAATACCGAATTCACCAGGAGGATACGGGGTCTCCGGAGGTGCAGATTGCCCTGTTGAGTACTCGTATCAGTGAGCTGACCGAGCACCTCAACATCCACAAGAAAGATCACCATTCCCGAAGAGGTCTCTTGAGGCTGGTGAGCCGGAGGAGAAAGCTCCTGGACTATCTCAAGGACAAGGACCTCAAGAGATATCAAAGCATGATTGGTCGCCTGGGAATGCGGCGATAGCGTAGAGGACGAGGAGAATCGGTCCCGAGAAGCAGGCAGAAAGTTAGGAAGAAGAGGCGAAAGGCTCGCCCGAAAGGATATCATGATTCATAGAATTGAAAGAGAATTCGAGGGAAGGAAGTTTGTCTTGGAGGTGGGAAAGGTGGCCAAGCAAGCCGATGGATCGGCTTGGATACGATTCGCCGACACCGTAGTCTTGGTGACTGCGGTTGGGGCCAAAGAGGCCAGAGAAGGAATCGATTTCTTCCCTCTTACGGTGGATTATCAGGAAAAGGCATACGCGGCAGGAAAGATTCCAGGTGGGTTCTTCAAAAGGGAGGGGCGGCCAGGGGACAAAGCGACCCTCACCTCTCGCCTGATCGATCGATCCCTGCGTCCCCTTTTCCCCAAGTCCTTCCGGCATGAGGTCCAGGTGATTGGGACCGTCCTTTCGGCAGATCAGGAGAACGATCCTGATATCCTGGCCGTGGTGGGGGCCTCCTGCGCCCTTTCACTCTCTCAGATCCCCTTTGATGGGCCAGTGGCGGCTGTTCGCATCGCCAGATCCAAGGGGGAGCTTATCATCAACCCCACCTACGCTCAACTGGACGCGAGTGATCTCGATTTGGTAGTGGCGGGCACCGAGGATGCGGTGATCATGGTGGAGGGGGGAGCCAATGAGCTCCCGGAAGAGGTGATGTTGGAAGCGATTGCCAGGGGGCATCAGGCAATGCTTCCGCTGATAAAGATGCAGAAAGAGTTGGTGGCGGAGATCGGGAAGGGAAAGCCGTCCGTTCCCTCTCGAAGCCTGGAGGAGTCCGTTCTTTCCCGGGTGAAAGAGATCTCCGGCGAGAAGATCCGAACTCTGGTGTTCGTGGCCGACAAAGAGGAACAGAAGAGAAGAAGAGAAGAATTCCTGCTCGAGCTCTTGGAAGGTTTGGCGGAGGAGCCGGAGGAAATCCGCAACTCCGCATTGGAGGCCTTCAATGTGATCGAGCGGGAGGAAATGCGGGGCATGATCCTTTCTGAATCGCGGAGGGCCGATGGACGAAGGCCCGACGAGGTGAGGCCCATCAGCAGCGAGGTGGGTTTGCTTCCCCGCACCCATGGCTCTGCCCTTTTCACCCGCGGACAGACCCAGGCTCTGGTGACTACCACCCTGGGAACGGTGGAGGATCAACAGCGGATCGACGATATCGAAGAAGAGACCACCAAGAGATTCATGCTTCATTACAATTTTCCTCCCTTCAGCGTGGGGGAAGTGAAGTTCATGCGCGGCCCGGGTCGCAGGGAGATCGGGCACGGGGCGTTGGCGGAGAGGTCGCTGCTCCCGATCCTTCCCTCCCAAGATCAGTTCCCTTACACCATGCGCATCGTTTCCGATATCCTGGAATCCAACGGATCTTCCTCCATGGCCACGGTGTGCGGAGCCAGCCTCTCCCTGATGGATGCGGGGGTACCCGTTCGCTCTGCGGTGGCGGGAGTCGCCATGGGACTGGTCAAGGAGAACGATCGCTACTCGATTCTGACCGATATCCAGGGCCTCGAGGATCACCTGGGAGACATGGATTTCAAGGTGGCGGGGACCCGGGACGGGATCACCGCCCTGCAAATGGATATCAAGGTCGCCGGGGTTACCCAAGAGATCCTGCGGCAGGCTTTGCAGCAGGCAAAGCAAGCACGCCTGTTCGTGCTGGGTGAGATGAGCCGGGTGCTTTCCGAACCCCGGGAAGGCCTATCACCCTATGCACCTCGTATCTTCACGATCCGCATTCCGGTGGACAAGATTCGAGAGGTGATCGGGCCAGGAGGAAAGGTGATTCGAGGCATCATCGACGAGACGGGCGTGAAGATGGATGTCTCCGACGATGGCACGGTATCGATTGCCTCCATCGATGAGGCTGCAGCCCAGAAGGCCCTGTCCATGGTTGCCCGCATCGTCGAGGTCCCCGAGGTTGGGAAAACCTATCTGGGCAAGGTCAAAAAGATCATGGATTTTGGGGCGTTCGTGGAGATCCTACCCAATACTGATGGCCTTCTCCATATCTCCCAGATCGCGGAGCATCGGGTGAAGAAGGTGGAGGATGAGCTCTCCCAGGGAGAAGAGTTGATGGTGAAGGTGATAGACATTGACCGCTCTGGCAAGATCCGCTTGAGCCGTAAAGAGGTTCTGCGGGAAGAGACTGCGGAGCCGGGTGCGAAGCAGGATCTCGCCCATGACCAAAGAGAATAAGGGACCCAAGTTCGAGCCGATTCCTGCCCAAGGCGATGGTTTTCAGAAGGTTACCTTTCCCAATGGACTTACCCTCCTCACCGAGAGAATCCCCCACGTGCAATCGGCCTCGATTGGGGTCTGGAGCAGGATAGGATCCCGCCACGAGCCGGCCGAGCTGGCCGGCATCTCCCACTTCCTGGAGCACATGTTCTTCAAGGGAACCCGACGGCGGTCCGCTGAGGAGATCGCTCGGGAGATCGATTCGGTGGGGGGGTCCCTGGATGCCTTTACCACTCGTGAGAATACCTGTCTTTATGCCAAGGTTTTGGGGGAGCATCTCCCCTTGGCAGTCGATCTCCTTTCCGACATCCTCTTAGGTTCGGTGATGGAGGAGAAGGAGTTGGAGAGGGAGAAACAGGTGGTCCTGCAGGAGATCAAGATGGTGGAAGACGCTCCCGATGACCTCATCCACGACCTTTTCGCCCAGACCTTCTGGCCGGACCACCCCCTCGGCCGTCCGGTCTTGGGAAGGATGGAGACCTTGGCGCGGATCGAAAGGGAGGTACTCCTTTCTTTTCTGAGTGATTACTACCGCCCTGATCATTGTATCATCGCGGCAGCGGGAAATCTGGAGCATGAGGAATTGGCCGAACTTCTATGGAAGAGCTTTGGCGGGTGGTCAGGTCAGGGAGTGCCGACCAATACCTCGGTCCCCCTTTCTCAATATTGCCGATGGGAGGACCGGAGGGACCTCTCTCAGATCCATCTGTGCCTCGGGGTCGAGGGCTTCCCCTATGCCTACCAGGACCGCTACGCCCTCTACCTGTTGAATTGCCTTTTGGGGGGAGGCATGTCCTCCCGACTGTTTCAGGAGGTGCGGGAGAAGGCCGGTCTGGTTTACTCCATTTTCTCTTACCAGGCCTCCTTTCACGACAGCGGGATGTTGGTGGTCTATGCCGGCACAGGTCCGGAGCATTATGGTGAGGTCCTGAGCCGGACCGAGAAAGAGATGTTTCGATTGCAGGAAGAAATCTTGGCTCCGGAAGAGTTGCGGAGGACCAAGGACCAGTTGAAGGGAAACCTTCTGCTGGGGCTGGAAAGCACCCATGCGCGCATGAGCCGGTTAGCGAAAATGGAGATCTATTTCAACCAGCTCTTCAGCCTGGAGGAAATCATCCAGGGGATCGAGGAGATCAATCGGGAAAAGATCAAGGATCTGGCGGCCCGGCTCTTCGGATCCCATCAATACACCCTGACCGCTATTGGCCCCTTCGCCTGAGGCGGCGGCGCCTGTGAGTTTCGAGATGGAGGACCGATCGTGATACTCCGATATTCGCTGCCGAGGATGGCAGCCATCTGGGAGCCCCAATCGAAATTTGATCGCTGGCTTCAGATTGAGATCCTGGCCTGCGAGGCGCTGGCAGAGATGGGTCAAATACCACCCGATGCCTTGGCTTGCATCAAGGAAAGAGCGACCTGCGATCTCTCTCGGATCAATGAGATCGAGAAGGTGACACGCCACGACGTGGTCGCCTTCCTCTCGGCGGTGGCAGAGAAAGTAGGCACAGACTCCTGCTACATCCATCTGGGGTTGACTTCCTCCGATCTACTCGATACCACCCTGGCCCTCCAATTGGCGGAGGCGGGGCAGATCCTCCTGGAGGATCTGGATCGGCTCCTTTCGGTCCTTCGCGCCAAGGCCCAGCAGTACCGGGAAGCGCCCATGGTGGGCCGGACCCACGGCATCCACGCGGAGGCAACCACCTTCGGTCTCAAGATGGCCTCCTGGTATGCGGAGACAGGGCGGAATCGGGAGCGAATGCACCAGGCCCGGGAGGAAATCCGCTACGGCAAGCTCTCGGGGGCCGTGGGGACCTTCGCCAATCTCCCTCCGGCGGTAGAGGAATATGTCTGCCAGCGATTGGGGCTGAGGCCCGATCCGATCTCCACCCAGGTCATTTCTCGGGATCGTCATGCCCGGTTTCTCTCCACTCTGGCGCTGATCGCCTCCTCTTTGGAAAGGTTCGCCACCGAGATTCGCCATCTCCAGCGCACCGAGGTGCTGGAGGCAGAGGAGCCCTTTGTCAAAGGACAGAAGGGGTCCTCTGCCATGCCCCACAAGCGAAATCCCGTGACCTCAGAGCAGATCTGCGGACTGGCCCGGGTGATCCGGGGTCATTCCCTTGCAGCCCTTGAAGATGTGCCCCTCTGGCACGAACGGGATATCTCCCACTCCTCGGTGGAGCGAATCATCATGCCCGATTCCACCGTCCTGATCGACTACATGCTGGTCAAATTTTCCGATCTGGTGGAGGGAATGATTGTCTATCCGGAGCGGATGAAGAGGAACCTGGAGATGACCCATGGGCTGATCTATTCGGAGCAGGTCTTGCTGAAGTTGGCGAAATGCTGTAAATCCCGGGAAGAGGCCTATCAGATGGTGCAGCGTAACGCGATGCGTTCCTGGGAATCGGGAGAGGATTTTTTGGGCCTCCTCTTGGGCGATCCGGAGGTCCGGGAGCGGCTTTCCGAGAAGGAAATACGGGAGTGCTTCGATCTGGCAGGCCATCTCCATAATGTGGAGGCCATCTTCGCCCGTTTAGGGATCCAGCCTTGAAGTTTGTACTCATGGATTTGCTTGGCAAAGAGATGAGAATTCCTGTTGGATCTGAAACTCTGGCACGAGGATGGAGGTTTCGATCGGTTCCAGGGCAGGACTGGGGCGAGGTTTCGGGACCAGGCAATCTGGCCTGAGAAATGAGGGGCGAAAGGGGACCGGAGGTAGCCAATGTTATCGGTTCGGGTAATGGTTACATTGAAGCCGGGGGTGCTGGATACGCAGGGAAAGACGGTTCGCAGTGCCCTGGAATCCCTGGGCTTCAAGCACTTGGTCGATCTGCGAATCGGAAAGGTGATGGAGATCAAAATGGATGGGGTATCTGCCGAGGAGGCCAAGGTCCAGGTGGAGGCGATGTGCCAGAAGCTGCTGGCCAACCCGGTGATCGAGGATTACCGTTATGAGATCCAAGAGGTCGAAGAGAAAACTTCCCCCTGAGCCAGATAGGTGAGCCAAATGCGAATCGGAGTCGTTCTCTTTCCCGGATCCAATTGCGAAATGGACTGCCGGCATGTCCTCCGGGAGGTCCTTCACGAGGAGGCTGACCTCCTCTGGCACAAGGAGGAGAGGATCTCCGACTACGACGCGATCGTCTTGCCCGGAGGGTTCTCCTATGGGGACTATCTTCGCACCGGGGCCATCGCCCGGTTTTCTCCCATCATGAAGGCGGTAGAGGGCTTCGCCGGAGCCGGGGGGCTGGTCCTGGGCATCTGCAATGGATTTCAGATCCTGTGCGAGGCGGGCCTGCTGCCAGGGGCACTGATGCGCAATCGAAGCCTCCATTTTATTTGCAAACATGTCCAGATCCGGGTGGAAAACGAAAAGACCGCCTTCACCAATGCCTGTAAGTCCGGCCAGATCCTGCGCGTTCCCATCAACCATAACGAGGGCTGCTTTTATGCTGATCCGGAGACCTTGAAGCAGCTCAATGAGAGGGGACAGGTCCTCTTCCGCTACTGCAGCCCAGAGGGCGAGGTTTCAGATGCAGTCAACCCTAACGGCTCCCTGGAGAATATCGCAGGCATCGTAAACCAGGCGGGAAATGTGATGGGGATGATGCCCCATCCGGAGAGGGCCTGTGAAAAGATCTTGAGATCCGAGGATGGGGGGCTGATCTTTGCCTCGATGATCCGGCGCTGGAAGGGGGAGGCATGAGCGGGACGATCGCAAGGGAACCGGAAATCAATGAAGCTTTGGCCAGAGAGCATGGCCTGAGCCCGGAGGAGTTCGAGCGCATTCGGTCGATCCTGGGCAGAACCCCCAATTTCACCGAGCTGGGGATCTTCGCCGTGATGTGGTCAGAACACTGCAGTTACAAGAGCTCCAAGGTCCATCTCCAAAGGTTTCCTACCAAGGGAAAGGCGATCCTTCAGGGACCCGGCGAAAATGCGGGCGTGGTGGATATCGGCGACGGATTGGCAGTGATCTTCAAGATCGAGAGCCATAATCATCCCTCCTTCATCGAGCCCTATCAGGGCGCGGCCACCGGCGTGGGAGGCATCATCCGGGATATCTTCACCATGGGGGCCCGTCCCATCGCCCTCCTCAAT
Organism: uncultured Methylomirabilota bacterium; assembly: GCA_963718295.1. Classification (GTDB taxonomy): domain Bacteria; phylum Methylomirabilota; class Methylomirabilia; order CAVQYV01; family CAVQYV01; genus CAVQYV01. The sequence goes on from CAVQYV010000004.1 coordinate 445,906, forward strand.
TCCCTGCGCTTTGGTCCCTTGCGGGAGGCCAGGAACCGATATCTCCTCGACGGAGTAGTGGCGGGAATCTCCGGCTATGGAAATGCCGTGGGAGTCCCCACCGTGGGAGGGGAGGTGTTTTTCTCCGAGACCTATCGGGGGAACCCCTTGGTCAATGTCTTCTGTCTGGGGATCGCCCCCAAAGACAAGATCTTTCTGGGCAGGGCCCAGGGCCTGGGCAATCCCGTCATCTATGTGGGCTCCAAGACAGGAAGGGATGGGATTCACGGGGTGACCATGGCCTCCGAGGAATTTGGGAAGGGGGGGGAGGAGCGAAGGCCCACGGTGCAGGTGGGGGATCCTTTCACCGAAAAGGTCCTGATTGAGGCCTGCCTGGAGCTGATGGCCACCGATTGCCTGGTGGGCATCCAGGACATGGGAGGGGCCGGCCTGACCTGCTCCTCCTGCGAGATGGCCAGCCGGGGCGGAGTGGGGATCGAGATGGACCTGGAGAAGATCCCCCGCCGAGAGGAAGGGATGATTCCTTATGAGGTGATGCTCTCCGAATCTCAGGAGAGGATGCTCCTGGTGGCCCGTGCCGGGACCGAGGGCAGGGTACTGGAGATCTTCAAGAAATGGGACCTGGATGCGGCCATCGTCGGAAAGGTGACGGATGACGGGATGCTGCGGGTGACGGAGGGGCCGAAGGTGGTGGGGGAGATGCCGGCCAAGGCCCTGGCGGAGGAGGGCCCGGTTTACCAGCGGCCCATGCAGACGCCGGCGTACATCCAAGATCTGCAGGAGATGGACCTGGAGAGCCTTCCTCTTCCCTTCGACCTGGAAGAGATCCTCTTTTGCCTGCTCCGGTCCCCCAACATCGCCAGTAAATCCATGGTCTGGGAGAGATACGACCATATGCTGTTTCTCAACACGACTGTTTTGCCCGGGTCGGATGCGGCGGTGCTTCGCCTCAAGGGGACCCAGAAAGGTCTGGCGATCTGCCTGGATGGGAATGGGCGCTATGGCTACCTGGATCCCCGAATGGGAGGGATGATTGCGGTGGCGGAGGCAGCCCGGAACGTGGTCTGCTCGGGTGCGCGGCCCCTGGCGATCACCAACTGCCTCAATTTTGGGAACCCGGAAAACCCGGAGATCATGTGGCAGTTTGCCGAGGCAGTGGAGGGGATGGCCGAGGCCTGCCGCCTGCTGGAGGTGCCGGTGACCGGGGGGAATGTCAGCTTCTACAATGAGACTTCGAGCCAGCCGATCTTTCCTACCCCCATTGTGGGCATGGTGGGCCTGTTGGAGGATATCTCGCTCCATCAGACCCAGTGGTTCAAGGAGGAGGGGGATCTGATCTTCCTCCTGGGCGAGAATCGGGAGGAGTTAGGGGGAAGCGAGTATCTGAAGGTCGCCCATGGGTTTGAGGGAGGCAGGCCTCCCCACCTGGACCTCTGCCGGGAGCGATCGGTGCAGGATGCCTGTCTGGAGGCAATCCGTCTGGGCATGGTGAAGTCGGCCCACGATTGCTCGGATGGCGGTCTGGCAATCGCCCTGGCCGAATCTTGCATCAGCCATCCGGAAAGGGAATGGGGGATCGAGGTAGAATTGAAGGAAGATATGAGGCCCGATGCCTTGCTCTTCGGGGAGTCCCAATCCCGGATCATTATCTCCCTGCCGGAGGCCCGGATCGAGCATCTCATGGAGATCGCCTGCCGATTTGGAATCAAGGCGACCCTTCTGGGAAGGGTCAAAGGCGATCGATTCCGGATCAAGGGCTGGAAGTTCTCCCTGGATGTGGATCTGAAAAAGATGCGCGAGACCTACCAGGGCTCTTTGTCCTCCTATTTCCGTTAGCAAGCAAAAGCGATGAGGAGAAGGGAAGGAATGCCAAATATCCATCTGGGAATCCTGGGTCTGGGGACGGTGGGAACCGGCGTAGTGAAGCTGATCCAGGAGCATGCCGAAATGCTGAACAAGAAGATCGGTGCCTCGCTCTGCATTGGAAAGATCGCGGATCTGGATCTTTCGACCTCCCGCGGCCTCAGGATAGATCCCTCCTTGCTCACTACCGATGGCAACGAAGTCATCAAAGATCCCGAGATTCAGATTGTGGTGGAGCTCATTGGCGGCATCGAGGCGGCCCGGGAATTCTCTCTGAAGGCCCTGAAGAACGGAAAACACCTGGTAACCGCCAACAAGGCGCTGCTGGCCCTCCACGGCCGGGAGATCTACCAGGCCGCGGCCGAAAACCGGGTGGATCTCGGCTTTGAGGCGAGCGTCTGCGGCGGCATCCCCATCATTCGGGCCTTACGGGAGGGACTGGTCGCCAACCGGATTCAATCGATGATGGGCATCATCAATGGGACCGCCAATTACATCCTGACCCAGATGTCGGAGGAGGGTCAGGACTTCACCTCCGCGCTGGCGGAGGCCCAGAAGAAGGGATATGCGGAGGCGGACCCTACCCTGGACGTGGAGGGCCTCGATGCGGCCCATAAATTACAGATCCTCTCTTCCATGGCCTATGGAGGATATGTCGATTTCGATCGGATCTATGTGGAGGGCATCCGCTCCGTCTCGCCCTTGGATATCAAGTACGCAAGCGAGTTCGGCTACAAGGTCAAGCTGCTGGCCATCACCAAGGAGTCCGACGGAGGGCGGGAGGTGAGGGTGCATCCCACTCTCATTCCCGAGCACTACATTTTGGCGTCGGTAGGTGGGGTCTTCAATGCGGTCTATATCAAGGGAGATGCCGCAGGTCCCATCCTGCTTTACGGACAGGGGGCCGGGCAGATGCCCACGGCCTCGGCGGTGGTCTCCGACATCGTGGAGATCGCCCAGGACATCCTGTCGCAACGGCCCTCCCGGTCCAGTTCTCTGCCCATGCGCAAGGCCGAGGAGGTGGGCATTGCCATCCTGGATATCTCCGAGGCTCGGAGCCGCTATTACCTGCGGGTATCCGCCCTGGACAAGCCGGGTGTCCTCTCCCAGGTCTCGGGGATCTTGGGTAACCATCATATCAGCATCTCTTCGGTCATTCAAAAGGAGCGGCAGGAGGAATCCAGCGTCCCGGTGGTCATGATGACCCATGAGGCCCGGGAGGGAAATATGAGGCAAGCCCTACAAGAGATCGACCAGCTGGATGTGGTCACTGCGGGCACGATCTGCATCCGGGTGGAGGGAGAATGAGCCAGAAATATGTCGTCCTCTTGGGGGATGGGATGGGGGATTACCCCCTCCCGGAATTGGGAAATAGGACCCCCCTGGAGGTCGCCTCGACCCCCGGAATGGATTATCTGGCCGAGCGGGGAAGCCTGGGTTTGGTGAAGACCATTCCGGCAGGGATGCCCAAAGGCTCGGATGTGGCGAACCTCTCCATCCTGGGGTATGATCCGGCAAAATACTACACCGGCAGGGCCCCGCTGGAGGCCGCCAATTTGGGGCTCTCCCTTTCTCAGGAGGAGGTCGCCTTTCGCTGTAACCTGGTGAATATCAAAACCCCTTCCCCGGAGGCCCTCCTGGAAGAGGGGGTCATGGTCGATTACAGCGGCGGCCATATCAGCTCTGCCGAGGCGGAGGTCCTCATGCGATTTATCGATGAGCGGCTCGGCAATCAGGACTGGCGGTTTTACCCGGGCGTGAGCTATCGAAATTTGATGGTGGTGAAAAATGGCCCCGAAAAGGTAGATTGCACCCCTCCCCACGATATCCCCGGGCAGCCTCTTACCGCTCATCTTCCGAAGGGGGAGGGGGCTGACTTCCTGATCTCCTTGATGCGGGCCTCTTACATACCCTTATCTGGTCATGCCCTCAATCTGGAACGAGAACAGGCCGGGAAGCTGCCTGCTAATCTCATCTGGCTCTGGGGGCAAGGAAAGAAACCCGCCCTTCCTTCATTTCGAGAAAAATATGGCCTCATTGGAAGCATCATCTCCGCGGTGGATCTGGTGAAGGGGCTGGGCCGATGCGCAGGTCTGGAAGTGATCGAGGTCCCGGGGGCGACCGGCTATCTGGACACCAACTACCAGGGCAAAGCTGATGCCCTCCTAACGTCGATCGAGAAGATGGATTTCGCCTTTCTCCACCTGGAGGCCCCGGATGAGGCCGCCCACAACGGCGATGTAAGGACCAAGATCCAGGCGATCGAGCAATTCGATGCCCGCATCATCGGGCCTGTCCTTGAAGGCCTCCGGGACCGAAAGGATGTCAAGGTTCTCCTGCTTTGCGATCATCTCACCCCCATCGTCGTCCGCACCCACACCGACGACCCCGTACCCTTCCTCATCTCCTCCCTCGACTCCGAACCCAAAGCAGGCGTGCGGTATAACGAGACATCCGCCCAGGCCTCCGGAGTCTTCCTTCCCGACGGCTTCCGCCTGATGGAGCATTTCCTAAAGTAGTTCTCTTCCCCCCGGCCATCCACTCCACCATCAGAAGGGGATTGACACGAGAACCTGAGAAGTATAAATTACAAAACAGAGTGGCACTTCTTTTACCAGGGCGTAGTCTCCGTAACGCTCCCTATCCATTAGGACCTTAACCTTCTTCACTGTCTGCAGGAGGGGTAAAGAGATAAATGGGCACCGGAAAGATCTTCCAGCACGAGGGCACGGTGCCCGTTGGTGTTTGCGGGGGTTTATCTAAGGGGTGTGGTCAAAATCCCGTCTGTTCGTCCATGTTGTGCAATGTCTGACCCCGATGTCGTTAGAAAAGCTGTGCTCCAGCCAACAAGAGGCACAACATGCAGCCTGAGCCAGGTTCTACCAAGATTCCATTGAGCAAACCGGATTGGTATCAGACGATTTCGAAATATGCGCAACCGAATCGCCGAAAGGCAACGTGGCAGATTCTCGACACCTTCATTCCTTACCTGGTCCTATGGGTGCTGATGATCTACACGGTGCAACGGGGCTACTCCTACTGGATCACCCTGACATTAGGTGCGGCGGCGGCCGGGCTGCTGGTACGCATCTTTATCTTATTCCACGATTGCTGTCACGGTTCGTTCTTTGCCTCGCAGCGGGCGAACAGGATTCTGGGCTATATCTCAGGCATATTAACCTTCACCCCGTACGAAAACTGGAGGCGTTCCCACGCCATGCATCATGCTACGGTTGGAGACCTGGATCGCCGGGGCGTGGGTGATGTCTGGACACTGACGGTGGAGCAGTACTCGGCAGCGTCCAGATGGAAGCGGCTTGCATACCGGCTTTTTCGGAATCCATTCGTCTTGTTCGGAGTAGGCCCGGGTGTTCTGCTTGGCCTGCTTAATCGATTCCCTCACAAGGGGGCCAAAAAGCAGGAGCACTACAGCGTGATTCTCACCAATCTGGCGATTTTGGCCATCGTCGGGGTGGCCAGCCTGACTATCGGCCTGCGGACGTATTTCTTGATTCAGTTATCCATCATCCTCATTGTCGGGACCGTCGGCGTGTGGTTGTTCTACGTCCAGCACCAGTTTGAGGGTGTCTACTGGGCTCGTCACGGGGACTGGGACCCGATGAGGGCGTCATTGGAAGGTAGCTCCTTTTACAAATTACCAAAGGTGTTACAGTGGTTCACAGGCAACATCGGTCTGCATCACGTCCACCACGTTCAACCGCGTATTCCCAATTACAATCTTCAGCAGTGCTACGACGACACCCCGGCGTTGCAGGCAGTGGAGCCGCTGACCATCCGTACAAGCCTGAAGTCTCTGTGGTTGAATCTGTGGGACGAGGAACGGCAAGAACTGGTGGGTTTTCGCTCGTGGAAAAAGCGCCCGGGTCGGGAGCAAAAGGGGTCAGACCTACACCCTTGACAGACCTCCCTCCTTCCTGATATACAAATCAGAGGCAGGCTCGCACTCAAATTCCTCACCTGAGGTCCATCCATGGCACGACCACTGAGAATCGAATATCCAGGGGCCTTTTACCATATCACCGCCCGGGGAAATGAGGGAAAGGAGATCTTCAAGAGCACACCGGATCGCCAGAAATTCCTTTTCTACCTTCAATCGGCCACCCAGCGCTATCAAGCGATCATCCATGTCTATTGCCTGATGGGCAATCATTATCATCTCCTGCTGGAGACCCCCTCGGCGAATTTGTCCCAGATCCTGCAGCATATCAATGGTGCCTATACCACCTACTTCAATATCAAACGGAACCGATCGGGGCATCTGTTCCAGGGACGCTATAAGGCCATTTTGGTGGAGGCCGACGCCTATGCCATGGAGTTATCCCGGTACATCCATCTGAATCCGGTCCGAGCGGGCCTGGTCACCCACCCCGAGCAATATCCCTGGTCCAGCTATCCCTGCTATACGGGCCAGCAGAAGAAGCCGGATTGGCTCACGGTGGAGTTCATCCTGGGCTATTTCGATAAAAAGTCCCCTTCCGCGCATCGCAGGTATCGGGAGTTCATCCAAGCCTCTGTCGACCAGCGACCTGAGAGTCCGCTCCGAAACACCGTGGCTTCCACCATCTTGGGGAACCTCGATTTCGTTCATACCATTCAGGAGAAATATCTGGCAGACCGAAAGCCGGATCGGGATCTGCCGGCCCTGGCCGAGCTGTCCAAGCCCTCCATCCCCGAAATCCTGGAATCGGTGAAAGCGGAATGGGGAGAAGACCCTTCTATCGCCCAGAAAGTCGCCCTCTATCTCTGCCGCCAATACAGTGGAAGGACCCTCAAGGAGATTGGGAGTCACTTCGGAATCGGCGAGTCGGCGGTATCGCAGGCGAGTCGCCGATTCCAACTAGCCTTGGATCAGAACAACCAGCTCAGAGGAAAGATCCGTAGGTTCTGCCAGAGATTGAGGTTGTGCAAAGTGTAGGTCTGACCCCGTGGCGGGGGGATCGCCCTCTATCGCACCTGGGCGGCCATCTGCCCGGCGAGATAGCCAGTGGAGAAAGCGGCCTGAAGGTTGTAGCCGCCGGTGGGGCCATCCAGATTCAGGATCTCACCGCAGAAGAAGAGGCCGAAGATCAGTCGGGATTCGAGGGTCTTGGGGTTGACTTCGACCAGCTCGACTCCCCCCGCTGTCACCACCGCTTCCTCGATAGGACGGGGGCGGAGGATGGTCAGGGGCAGGGCGGAGAGGTGAGCCCGGAGCCTCTCCCTCTCCTGGGAGGTGATTTGATGGGCCGGTTTTTCCGGAGGGATGTGGGTGAGCCCGACGATGATGGGAATGAGCCTCCGGGGAAGAAGATCGACCAAGGCATGCTTGAATTGACGGCGGTGGTATTGGGCAAGGTCCCGGATCAGCCTCTTGTCCAACTGCTCCGGGCTTAGAGCCGGCTTCAGGTCCAAAGATATCGTGAGCCTATCTCGGGTTTCCTGGGGGTGGAGTCTCGCCGCGAGGCGGCTCAGTCGCAGGATAATGGGCCCTGACAGCCCAAAATGAGTGAACAGCAACTCCCCGAACTCCTCGGCGACCTTCTTTCTTTCCGCAAAGAGGGAAGCCTTGACATTTCGGAGGCTGAGCCCCTGCAGCTCCTTTACCCAGGACTCTTTCACTTCAAGGGGGACCAGGGAGGGTCCCAGCGGCGCAATCGTATGTCCGAGACGGCGTGCGATCTCATAGCCATCTCCTGTGGATCCGGTGAGGGGATAGGAGAGGCCGCCAGTGGCGAGGACACAAGCCCCGGCTTCGATGATTTGTCCTCCCCTGAGACGGACCCCGCAGACCCTTCCTCCCCTGACCTCGATCTGATCAACCGGCGAGCTGAGCTGGATCCTGACCCTTCCTCCCTGGAGATATTTTTTGAGAGTCCCCGTCACATCGGAGGCCCGATTGGAGGCGGGGAAAATCCGGCCACCCCTTTCCACGTCTGCCTTCAGGCCGAATCGCTCCAACAGGTCCAAAAGCTCGGGCCGGAAGAACTGAGAGAAGGCTCCATACAGGAACTTGCCCTCCGGACCGAAGGCAGCGACGAAATCCCGAAGCTCCGCCGTGTTGGAGAAGTTACAGCGACCCTTCCCCGAAAGGAGGAGCTTCGCCCCGAGTCGAGGCATCTTCTCCAGGAGCGTCACCTTCCCTCCGCACTCGGCGGCCCGGCCCGCGGCCATTATGCCGGAGGCGCCGCCACCAATGACCAGGATCTCTTTTGGCATCTTTGGTTCCCCAAGATATTTCTGAAAGGACTGGAAGGATGGCCGATTCGGTTCATAACACAAGAGCCCCAGCCGGCACAAGGGAGGAATTGCGCAATTCGGATGCCCTGATCGCAGTCTCCGCTCGACACCCTCCGGTTATCCTGTTCCGCTGATTATCCTTGACCCGTTTCTGAGCCCTTCCTTCCTATATGATCGCATTTTCAAGCAAGGAAAGGAGACCTTCGATGAAGGCTTTTGTGGTGCTGGGCCTTGCTGCGTTGGCCCTGGCGATGGTAAAAGGGGCATCTCCCTCGGCTTGGGCATCCCACCAAGGAGGCAAAATCGGGGCGGCCTTGAAGGAGGTGGAGAAAAACCACCAGACGTGGATTCAGGATCTGAAGGACTTGGCCCGAATCCCGGCCCCCACCGCCCCCTGGGCTGGGGTAGAGGAGCCCCGGGTGAAATGGATCGCCGCGGCCTTCCAGCGCCTGGGCTATGCTCCAGTGGTGGATGAGAACGGCAATGTCTATGCGAGGAGGCCGGGAGCCGCCAGGGGTCCCTCCCTCCTGATCTGTGCCCATTCGGATACGGTCTTCGCCGCCGACAAATACCCCATCACCATCCGGGAGGAGGGCGAGCGGCTCATCGCTCCCGGGATCGGGGATGACGCCTCAGGGGTGATCGCCATGCTCTCCGTGCTGGAGGCGCTGGATCAGGCCAAGATTCAGACCCGAGGGGACCTGATCTTCCTCTCCGAGATGGGAGAAGAACGGTACGACCCGAAAGGAATGGAGAGAGTCCTGAATGACCTGAATCCTGCGCCGGATATGATTATTGCCATCGATCGGACCTTGGGGGAGATCATGTATGGGGTGAGCGGGGGCTATTATGCTCAGGTGATCTTCACCGCCCCGGGAACCCATCCCCTCACCTCCACCGGCGTCCCTCCAGCAGTCCTGGCCATGGCCAAGGCGATCGAGGGGGTATATGCCATCCAGCGGCCCTGCTTCCCTGGGCCCGCCATTCCCGTTGATATTTCCGGCACGCCCCATTTCCTCCTCAACGTCAATGCGGTGGAGGCATCCACCCCCACCATCAACCGGAGCGGCATGATTACCTCGGCCTCCTTCAACCTAGTGGTCAACGAATCCATCCAGGCGGAAGAGGTGCTGGAATGGGTGAAGGGAAGGGTGGAGGAGGTTGCGGAATCCGCGGTCCAGGAGGTCAATTCGGCCTTTCCCGACCCGAGGAGGGTAAAGGTCGAGGTCAGGGGTCGGATCTTGCCCTCCCTTCAGCTGCCGGGGATGCGGGATCATCAGCTGGTACAAAGCTTCGAACGGGCCTATCTGACTCTGGGGATTCAGCCAAGGCCGACCCCGAACGGAACCACCTCGGCCAACGCAGGAATCCGCATGGGCATCCCGGGAATCGGCATTGGCCCCTGCGTCCGGATGGACAATCACAGCCTTTACGAATGGATGGAACCAAAGACCATGATCCCGGGAGTCAAGGCCATGATCCTGGCCCTGGAGGAGCTGGTGGGGTTTGAGTGAGCAGAAGGCTGCTTGAGAAAGGTGTGAAAGGATGAGCAAAAAAGGGGGAAAAGAAATGTGCCCGTCCCGATATGGATCTTCGCCTTCATCGTGGCGGGAATGATCCAGATCCTGGTGCCCCTGGAAATGCTTTGGGGATGAATCGGGAAGGGATCGGAGCTATAGGGCATAGGGCATATGGATCGGAACGGAGGCGGGCGGGTTCGGCCCCCGGTGGGGCCCTGTGCCAGTCTGCCCATTGCGGCAGGTCCAGGTTTTTGGGCTCTCCAGTCAGGCAAAGAAAAAAGCCCGCCAGTGATGTGCTGGCGGGCTCCAGGCCGAAAGGAGTCCATAAGCCGGATTCTGTTCCCCTGGCCCCCTGCGGGGGTTTGGGGTGATGACCATTCCTCTAGTTCCGCCGTTGCCAGCGGAATCCAGCGGCCTACCCGAGGGCTTGGGCGGGCCGCCCTCCTGTCCCGCATCGGCAGATGCGAAACATCGCCCCCCTATTTGGCCTTGCTCCGGGTGGGGTTTACCCTGCCTTCGATGTCACCATCGAAGCGGTGCGCTCTTACCGCGCCTTTTCACCCTTACCTCTCTGTCCCGTAAGGGATCGAGATCGGCGGTGTATTTTCTGTGGCACTTTCCTTGAAGTCACCTCCACTCCGCGTTACGGAGCACCCTGCCCTGTGGAGTCCGGACTTTCCTCCCCGATCCCGCCCATTCAGGGAGAGATCGCGGCGGCCATCTGTCCTCCTTCCGCCTGGATACAGTATACTCCCAATGGGGGAAAAAGTCTAATCCCTTTGAGGTTGAGATTCTCGGGCAAAGATGATCCCAAACAGCCTCCTCACCTCGGATCGGCGGGACTCCAGCTCAAAGAGCAGGCTCTTCCCTGCCTCCCCCCCTCCTGGATCCGGATATCCGAGACGCCTGGCCAGGTTGTTGACCTTCTCCGGCGAGGAGGGCAGGGCATCGATGGCCTGATCGGATAGGATGCGCAGCCGATTCTCCACCCTCCTCATAAACAGGTAGGATTCCTTGAGGATGTCCGCCTCAGGAGGGGAGAGGAGGCCATGGGCCCTCAGTGCATCCAAGGCCTTTAGGGTATTGGGAGCTTTCAGGGCTTCCACCTGCTGTCCGTGGCGCAGCTGCAGCATCTGGACCACGAACTCGATATCGACGATTCCTCCCACCCCCAATTTGATATCCAGGGAATTGGGATGATAGCCTCCCCTCTCATTGCCCATTCGCTGCCGCATCCGGACCATCTGCTGGATCTCCTCTGGACCCAGGGATCCTCCATACACGAATTGGCTGAGGCGATTCAAGAACTGATCGGCCAGATCCCGATCTCCCGCTACCACCCGGGCCTTGATCAGGGCCTGTCTTTCCCACAGGTCTGCCAGGGTCTGGAAGTGGTGGACGTAGGAAGCGAGGCTCTGGGCAAGCTCCCCCTTTTGTCCTCCTGGACGGAGGCGTACATCCACCCGATAGGTAGCCCCTTCTTTGGTCAGGGTGGTGAGGATCCTCAGGGTGCGGTGTGCCAGCTTGCTGTAGTATTCCCTGAGGGTGATGCCCTCCGAGGGAGGCTCCTTGCCCCTCTCAATCCCCGCGGTTTCGCCCTCTTCATCATAGACGAAGAGGATATCCAGGTCTGAGCCGAAATTAAGCCCGTAGCCACCCAATTTCCCCAGGCCGATAATGGTGACTTGGCTTCTCCTTGTCTGGTCTCCCCCCTGGATTTGGGGAATCCCGTATTGGGCTTCCATCTCCTCCGAGGCCATTTGAAGGGCTGCACTCAGGCACAACTCGGCGACATCCGTGAGGTCATGAAGGGTCCTTTGGATATCCGCTTTTCCCAAGATCTCCCGGATGCCGATCCGTAATTCCTGGGATTTCTTGAAATGCCGGAGGGCATCGAGTTTCAGGGCGGGGGTTGAGGCATCGGAGAGAAGGGAGGAGAGATCGTTTGCTATCTCGGCCCTGGTTCTGCGGGCCTCCAACGTCTCCGGATAGAGAAATACATTCATGAGATCGGGATGCAGGATCAGGAGTTGGGCAAGGAATTCACTATGACCGAAGAGCCGGATCAGGATATTCAATAGCCCCGGGTTTTCATTCAGAAGGGAAAAGAGGGAGTCCCGGGCGCCCATGGCCCGCACGAAACGCTCGAAGCTGTTGAGGGCCATATCCGCATCGGGGGCCAGCTTCAGGGCATCGAGGAGCAAGGGCAGGAGCTTGGGAAGGTGGCGTCTCTCGGATACTGCGAATTGGGAGGCCTGGGGCCCCTCCTTCAACATCAGCAGGTTCCGGTAGCCGCGCTCCACGTCGAGGACGCCCGCCTCTTTCAACCTTTTTCTCACGATGTTCCCCCCCTCGGGGTCCTCCAGGAGGAGGGAGAAATCGGGGGATTCTCCGGGGACGGGGACCGAGACGGCCTGATAGAAGAGGCGGTCATAGATCCATCTCACCGTCTTGGTGTGCTCACGAAGATCATGGAGGAAGTCGTCTCCCGGGGTGCTGGTGAGCTGCCGATGGTATCCCAGGCGTTTGGCAAGCTTGATGATCTCTTTCGGATTCTCCGGCAGGGTATGGGTTTTGATCTGATGCAGGAGTTGAAGTCGATGCTCCACCCGTCGCAGGAAGATGTAGGCCTTGGTCAGTTGAGAGTAATCCTCCAGGGGCAAAAAGCGCTCCTCGGCCAGGCGGTGCAGTGCCCTGAGGGTGTTGGCTTCTCGGATCCAAGGGTTTTGGCCGCCGTGCACCAGCTGGAAGGCCTGAGCGATGAATTCGATCTCCCGAATTCCTCCGGGCCCCAGTTTCACGTCCCTTTCCACCTTCGGATCCAGGGCAATGGAGAGATTGATCTTCTCTTTCATGGCTTTGATCTCGCCGATGGCCTGGTAATCCAAGTATTGACGGTAGATGAAAGGCGAAAGGGTCTGGAGGAACCTCTTCCCCAGGGCTTCATCCCCCGCCACCGGTCTGGCCTTAATGAGGGCCTGTCGTTCCCAGGTCCGACCCTGGGTCTCATAGTACAATTCGTAGGCCCGCAGAGAGAGAGCCAGATCCCCACTTCGCCCCCCGGGGCGCAGTCTCAGATCCACCCGGAAACAGTGACCTTCCTCTGACGGATCTGCTATGGCCTCGTTGATCATCTTGGCGAGGCGGGTGAAGTAGAATCGGTTATCCACCTTGAGGATCTCGGGAGAGTGCGGATGCGTTTCCCCCTCCTCCGAATAGAGGTAGATGATGTCGATGTCGGAGCTGAAGTTGAGCTCGGCGCCTCCCAATTTTCCGAGGCCCAGGGTGGCGAAGGAGGACTCACGGCTCACCGCATCAGGGTCGAGGAATCGGGGCATTCCATGTTTTCGCACCAGCTGGGCCTGACTCACTTGGAAAGCCTTCTGGAGGGTGATCTCAGCCAGGAAAGAGAGCTGCTGGGTGACATCGATCAGATCCAGATTTCCCAGGATGTCCGCTACTCCGATCCTCAGAATCTCCCGGCGGTTGAAGAGGCGAAGTGCCCGAACCTTCTCCTGTAGGCTGGATCGGGATTCCACCTGGGCATCCAGTTCCTCCATCATCTCCTCCTTGAGCTTGGCCCTCCTCAACTGTCCAGGCTCGAGCAGCCAGTAGAGGTATTGGGGATGGCGGAGAAGGATATCGGTAAGGAATTGGCTGTGAGAGAAGATGGCAATCGCCACATCCAGGACCCGGGGGGACTCCAGCAGGAACGAGTACAGGAACTTTGGGTTCAGGACCTTATCCGCATAAGCCTCGAAATTGTTGAGGGCCATGTCCGGATCGGGGCAGTTGCCCAAAGAGGCGAGGAGGGGCGGAAGCATGGAGGATAAGAGGACGCCGCATGAGGGATCTTTGCCCAATTGGGCAAAGTTACGCTCTGCCCGGGCGAGGTCCTCGAATCCTGCAGCCCGAAGGTCATGCTCCGGGAGAGCCGGGGGCTTGGGAGATGGAGGTGTCGAGGCTGGATCTGGCATCAGGTCGCTGATTTTTCTGACATCGGTATACGCCCCCTGCGGTCCTGGAACCTCCTAAAAGGTAAAAGGGATTCAGAATCTGCCATCGTGGATCCCTGTTTCTTCTGCGTGTCCTCTCGGACCAGCCGATGAGTTATTCAATCCTGATGCAGATTCAGTATACCTGAGTCTATTTCTTGTGGCAAGCCGGGATCCGGTGACTCAGCAGGGAGTCCAGTGCGAGAAAGCCCCGGTCGAAGAGGAGGATCAGAACTCCCATGGCCAGCATGAGGAGATCGCGCAGGAGGGTACTCCAGCCCAGCTCCTCCCCAGGTCCGAAACAGCCACAGTCTATCTGTGTCCCCCGGGCAATGTTGATGGAGATGGCAATGATGAAGCTCATCAACGTGGCCGAGAGGACCAATGAGCTGCTCCGGGTGAGAAAACCCAAAATCAGGAAGAGGCCCCCGATCATCTCCAGCCAGGGAAGGAACAGCGACCACAGATTGACCAGCAAGGGGGGAAGGATGGCATAGTTGGCCACATCCTCCGCAAGCCGGGCAGGGTAAAGGATCTTTTCCCAACTCGCCCAAACGAAGAGGGCCCCCAGGACGACCCTCAAGATCGGGGTCAGATAGGGGCTCGAAAGGAGCAAGAGGACCTTCCTGGCGAGAGAATGGGATTCCCTGGGGCCCATACCTTATTTGCCCTCCATTCGAAATCCCTTTTTTTCCCAGGCAAGGATTCCGCCCTGCAAGATCTTCACTTGCCTCCTTCCCGTCCTTTGAAGCAGATAGGCCAATTCCTTCTCCGTGGGCCGCCCCCGCCCCTCCCCATAGACAATGATCGACTTCTCCTGGGGGAGCGAAGAATAGAATAATGGATACAAGGAGGGGAAATCCTTGGGTGGGAGGTTCAGGGCCTGAGGGAGGCGGGCCTTCCTGAATTGGTTCCTGGAACGGCTATCCAGGACGATGGCCTGTCCCTCCTGGGCCCATCTTTGCGCTTGCTCGGGATCGATCTCGGAGTAAGACGATTCGCAAAGAAAGGGCGGAATCAAGGGCAGAGGCGAGGCCCGAAGGAGATTGGACCCCAGGGCAAAAGCCAGGCTGAGAAGGGCGATGAATACGCTGCCCAGAAGAATTGCCCAGAGATCATTCTGCTGTAATCTGCGAAATAACAAGGTTCTCCTCATCGCAGGGTGCTGAGTTGAATGGCGGTGCCGAGGAAGTCCTCCTGCAGGGAATTGCCTTGCTCTCGGAAGGGGAAAAAGACCAGCTCCCCTGGAGAAAGGGAAATGTCAGCCCCTGCGACTGCCTCCACCCTTCTGGGACTTGCCTTGGGTGCGATGGAGACCAGAGTGATCTGGGCAAAGGCTGCCGCTTCCTCCCGATCCAGCACTGCGCCCGGATGAAGCGGCTCCCCGCTTGGCTCTCGTGTGTGCACTGGAGGCTGCATGCGGGTAAAGGATGTAGCGAGGCGATTGGCCACGGCCAGATCCCGAAGCTTGAAGGCGGGAATGAAAAAGCGGAGCGGGATGTTCCGATCCGCCTCCTGGGGCAGGCGGGCCATGGGGGCAATCTGATTCAGATCATACTTGCTTCTGATTTGTCTCTCCTCAAAGAAGACTTGGCCCAAAAAGACCCAAATAGGCAGGTAATGGTCCTTCTTCTCATCCGTCTTCACAGGAGCCATCGCGACCCGATAGCGGAGATCCGCGAATTCATCCCCCTGGATGTGCCAGACCCGATGGCACGCGGGGCAGGAAAAGATGCGGTAGTCCGGCTCCACGGGAAGTCCGGAGGCGCAGTTGGGGCAGCTCAGGGGGCGGAAGCGAAGAGTCTGAGCGGAGAAATCAGCCTCCTTCCGGGGTCCCGGGAAGAAAGGCGAAGGGGTCTCCTGCAGGAGAGTGCGGCCCACGGCATCGAAGAGAAGCGAACCAACGCGCTCATCCGGCTCCAGCTCGACCTCCCATATGGGAAAGAAGATCAGAGAGAGGGTCCTATTGATGATGCCCCTCCGGGTTACCTTATCCGGGGTGAAGTCCTTTCCAACCTTATCCCAGGCTTCCTTTGGGGCCATGGCCACCGGGATGATTCTGCCGATCCGACCGATCTCTTTGGGATCGAAGAGCCGGAGGGTCAGGACCTGGGGCCGAACACTCAGAGAGCGCAGGGTGAGGGCAGGAAGATCTGCAGCCAGAAAGCTCCGGTCGAGGTGGGAAGCAGCAAGCGAATATTCCTTCTCCTTAAGAGGTGGAAGAGGCGAAGCGTCCCAGGGGTCCAATCCCTCCGACTGGGACGGGCCGAACAGCAAAGAGGCATTGGTTTCCGGACAGCGCTCCAGCAAGGGGGAGGAGACGGTTTTCTCTCTCCAGGTCCAGCAGAAGTCCAGGCCGCTCAGCCGATAGTAAGGCACAAAGGCCATATGGATCTTCCGAATTCGATCCTTTCTGCCCCGGGAGGCGAGGAAGCGGAGGGTGGCCCCCCGTACCTCCTCCTCTTTCATGATGGGGGCAAGGAAATAGCTCAAGGTTCGCGCGTATCCGGTAACCAGCAGGGCGCTGCCGCAAAATCGGCACCGGATGGCGTTGGAGCCCTCAGCAAAATCGAGTTCTCCTCCACATTGAGGGCAGTGAGTCGATATTTTGGGGGGCTGGTACAGGGCTCTCCTCCTCGGACTGGTCCGCTAAGGGTTGAAGTGACAGAGAGTGAATACCGGAAGCTGGGTCAATTGTCAAGTCTGGCCTGACTGAAGATCCATGGGCAATGCTAATCTTTATCATCCAGCCTCATTCCCGGGAGACAATAGGGCTCAGGAGACAGATGATGCTCCTGCGGCCCCCAGAGACCCTTGACGGCCCATTTTTCCCTGTCCCATTTTTCCCTTGACTACAACCGTTGTTTCATATATGGCTCCCCCGAGAGCGTGTCACATTTCGCCGGGATTAGGATTTCCCTCAGGCAGAAGTGCCAATATCGATGACCAGCAGGAAGGTTGATTTTTCATGATCGTCCTTCAGAGACAGCAGATCGATGGGATCCCTTCAGTCCGATCCCCGTAATCCGAGAGAGGGTTGCGGGGATCTCTTTTGCGGGGCTGTGCGCCGCATTCGCAGCCCAATTCTTGACCCGCGAATTCAATGGAAAGGGGGGGCAGAGATGGCAGAGCAAACCCAATCGAGCGCGGCGAATCATTTGATCGGGGGCGAGGTTCAGATGGGGAAGATGGATCCCCTGAAGTTGGCGGTGATGCCGACCTTTGTGGGCATTTTTGCCTACATAGGGCCGGGGATCCTTTGGGCAGCCCTGGCTCAGGGGAGTGGAGAGCTGATCTGGTGGCCTTACCTGACTGCCAAATATGGGGCGGCCTTCCTGGGCCTCCTGATCCCCGCCTCCTTGCTGCAGTATTGGATCAACCTGGAGATCATGCGCTACGTCATTCTCACCGGAGAGACCCCGATGACCGGATTCACCCGGATCGGAAGATGGTATGCCATTATCATCTTCATGGGGGTCTTCGTGGAGAATATCTGGTTCGGTGCCTACGCCAGTGCAGGGGGGACCGCTTTAGGCTCCCTCACTCACTTTCCTGCAGGGTGGAGCCCAGGTGGCAGGGCCCTCTTCTGGGGTTATCTCACCATCGGCATCTACCTCCTTGCCCTCACCTTTGGACGGGTGGTCTACCAAATAGTGGAAAAGTTCTCCATGCTGATTGTCATAGTCACCATCGGAGGAGTCCTGGCCGCCTTGTTCCAACCAAAGGTATATTCCACTGCCTCCCAATTCCTTCCCGCCCTGGTGCCCCACTGGTCCTGGCCCAGCAACTGGGATCCCAAGGACCTGGGGATCTTGGTCACCAGCATCGCCTATGCCGGCGCCGGCGGATTTGGGCAGCTCTTCATAGGCTACTGGATGCGGGATAAGGGGGCTGGAATGGGCGGGCTCATCGGCAGAGTGACCAGCCCCATCACCGGGGAAGTGGAGTCCATCCCTGCCACGGGCATGGCCTTTGTAGATACCGAGGACAATAAAAGAAACTACAAAGGCTGGGTACGCTATATAGCCAGCGAGAATTTCATTGGCGTTTTCCTGAACACCCTGACGACTGCGATCATGTGTTGGTTGGCCTGGGCCCTCCTGTTGCCGGAGCATAAAGTTCCCAAGGGCTGGGAGATTGCGGTGGTGCAATCGGCCTTCTTCGAAGTAGCCTGGGGTCGGGTCGGAAGGGCCCTGTTCTTGGTGGTAGCTGCTGCCTTCCTCTGCGATGCTTGGCTGCAGCTCACGGATGGTTTCTCCCGCGTATGGGCCGACTTCGTTTACTCCAATATCAAGCCCGCCCGGAAATATCACTTTCGGACTTGGTACTACATTTTTGTGGCCATGTTTTCGGTGTCAACCATCTTCACCATGGCCCTGGCCCAGCCCGGAAAGCTGATCGTCATTCGCGGAGTCTGCTCCTTCCTCGCTATGTCGATCTTCGCCCCGGGGCTGATCTATCTGAACTATTACCTGGTGCCCAAGGCCTTCCCCAAGTGGGTTCAGCCCCACCCTATTAACAAAGTCATCATGTACATCTGCTGCGGCTCCTATATCTGTATGAGCATCGCCTATCTCTACCTGGTGATAGGAGGAAAGATGTAGCCCTTCGCCTGCCAGCAGAGGAGAGCATTCGATCCGACGCGGGCCACTTTCTTCTTGACAGATGTGCAGCAAGCCTATTATGTAATTGTGCCCAGGGAGGAGTTCTTCAGGATAGTCACTTGGGGATCGAGCAGGATTAAAGGAGGGGTGCCCATGAGAAGAGAGAGCTTTCTTATATGCCTTTTGATCGTAGGGTTGGGAGTATGGGGGGGAATGAACCCTGCCTATGGGGCTGATCCGATTGGCATCGGGGCACTTTTCCCCTTTAGCGGCAATCTGGCCAAATTGGGCAACGAGACCTTCCATGGCGCCGATATCGCGAAAGAGTGGATCAACACTCATGGTGGCCTCTTGGGCAGGCAAGTGGAATGGGTCAAAGGGGACGCCGTGGATGCCAAGGCCGCAGCGAGTGAAGCCGAACGGTTGATCACCGTGGGGAAGGTGAAGGTGATCTTCGGCACCTATTCCAGTTCCCTTTCGAACGCTGCCAGTGAGGTAGCTGAGCGGCATGGGGTGATCTACTGGGAGCAGGGGGCGATCGCCGACAACATCACCGCCCGGGGTTTCAAATATATCTTCCGAACCTGTCCCCGGGCCTCCAGCTTTGGGGTGAGCGCGTTGGAGTTCGCCACCCAGGAGTTGGCCCCTAAATTGGGCTTGAAGCCCAAAGAGATGAAGATCGCGATCGTGTATGAAGATACCCTCTATGGTACCAGCGTAGGGACTGCCGCCGAGCAGAAGGCAAAGGAGATGGGCTTGAATGTCGTCTCCCAGGAGCCCTACAGTGCCAAGTCGGTGGATCTTTCCTCACTCATCATGAAGGTCCAGGCCAAGAAGCCGGATATCGTCATCGCCACCTCCTATATGAACGATGCGATCCTCTTCTGGCGTCAGGCGAGGGAACTCAATTTCAATGTGAAGGCCATGGTCGGGACGGGTGCAGGCCATGGGATGATGGACTTCACCGAGACCTTTCGAAAACAGTCGGACGGGGTATTCAATGTGGATTTTCCTGTGATCAAGGACCCCAAGGCCTTGGATTCGAAGCTCAAGCCCAGCCTGAACGAATTTCGAGAGGCCTTTCGGGCGAAGCACGGGCGAGATCCGGCAGTCCATGCCACGGCCGGCTTCGTGGGAGCAATGGTCCTGTTCCAACAGGTCATTCCCAAGGCGGGATCGATCAATCCAGAGGAGATCCGAAAGGCGGCCCTTTCGCTCAACATGGCGGCAGGAAGTACCTGGCAGGGCTGGGGGGTCAAGTTCGCCGGACCTGGACATCCGGCTGCGGGCCAAAACCTGCAGGGTTTTCCCATGGTCATGCAATGGCAAGGGGGACAGCTCTTCATCGTGAGCCCCAAGAAGTTCAAGGAGAGGGATATGATCCTGGTGCCGCTTCCCACCTGGGATAGTCGGAAGTAAGCAAAGAGCAAGCCTCAAGCGGTAGTGAAGGTATCTCTCAGAGAGTCAAGTGAGGGAGGAGAGGGTTCCTCCCTCCTTTTTTGAAATCACGTCCATGACCATCTTGATCAGTCAGCTCATCCTGAATGGCATCCTTCTGGGGGGGATCTATTCCCTCATCAGCATCGGGTTGACCCTCATCTTTGGCGTAACCCGCATCGTGAATTTCGCCCACGGTGAATTCCTGATGCTGGCCATGTATCTCACCTTCTGGCTGAACAGCCTCCAGGGCGTCGATCCTTATCTCTCCCTTGTCCTGGTCGCCCCGCTCCTGTTTTTAGCAGGCCTGATTGCCCATCGGCTGGTGATTCAACCCATCCTAAGTGCCCCTTCCTATATGCAGATTTTCGCCACGGTGGGCCTTTCGGTGATCCTGCAGAATCTCGCCCTCTTCTTCTGGAAAGCGGACTTTCGCACGGTAGAATCATTCTGCGGGAGCAGCGGGGTCAGGGTGGGGACCTTGATGTGCGGTGCCCCCAAGCTCATCGCCTTCGCTGCCTCGATCCTCATCACTTTTGGATTGCACGTATTCCTCAAGGGCACCTATTTGGGGAAGGCCATCCGGGCGGTGGTACAGGATCGGGAGGCCGCCCAGCTGATGGGGATCGACATTCACCGCATCTATCTCTTGACCTTTGGAATTGGTACCTTCTGCGTCGGCGTGGCAGGGACTTTGATGTCGCCCATTTATGCCATCTTTCCCACCGTGGGTGTCTATTTTGTGCTCACTGCTTTTGTAGTCGTGGTGCTGGGAGGATTGGGGAGCCTTCCCGGCGCCTTTTTGGGGGGATTGATCATCGGGGTGATTGACTCCCTGGCGGGGTTCTTCGTCTCCCCCCAGCTGAAGGAAGGAATCTATTTCGTCATCTTCTTGACGGTCCTGGTCCTTCGTCCTTCGGGGCTCTTCGGGCAGATTGGAGCGGAGGATTTGGGATGATCCGCCATGGGTTTTGATCCATGAATTGGAAGAGGATCTTCTACCCGGATCTATATCTTGTCCTTGTCCTCACGGGAGTGGCGGTTGCCGCCGCCCTCCTGGTGCAGAACGAATTCTTCACCAACCTGGTGATTTGGACATTCTTCTACGCCACCGTCGGGCTTTCCTGGAATCTGATTGGCGGATTTGCCGGACAGCTCTCCCTGGGACACGCGGCCTTCTATGGGCTGGGATCTTACACCTCTACCCTGCTGTTCATACACTATCAGGTCAGCCCCTGGATCGGCATGGCAGCGGGAGGAGGGGTAGCGATCATCTTCGCCCTGATCATCGGATTTCCCTGTTTTCGCCTCCGTGGGCCCTTCTTCACTTTGTCTACCATCGCCCTCGCTGAGGTGCTCCGGATTCTGGCCATCTATTTCAAGGAATTGACGGGTGGATCGGTGGGGATTCAGATCAATGCCCCCCCATCGCTATCCCATTTCCTGTTCGATAGCCGTGTTCCGTATCTCTTCATTTCTCTGGGAATGCTGCTAATGATTCTATTCATCTCCCTTTTCATCGAGAGGTCTCGGCTCGGTTTTTCGCTGATCGCTTTGCGGGAGAACGCAGATGCAGCCGAGGCCGTGGGGATCAATACCGCCTGGGCTAAGATGGCGGCCCTGGTCATCAGCGCCTTCTTCACCTCTATGACTGGCGTCTTCTATGCCCAGTTCATCCACTTCATTGAGCCCTACAGCGAATTCTCCTTGGAGAATTCGATCCAGTTTGCCATGATCCCGATGGTAGGAGGCATGGGGACTTCCATCGGCCCGGTGGTGGGTTCTTTCATCCTGACGCCCTTGCAGGAGCTGAGTCGAGCCTGGCTGGGGGGCAGATTCGTGGGGCTCCATTGGGTAGCCTATGGGCTTACCCTGATCCTGGTGGTAGTCTTCATGCCCCAAGGCATCGTCGGTCTCTTCCAAAATCGAAAACTCCGGCTTCCCGAGAGGTGGCAAAGGCTCATCGCCCCTGCCCCTGCTGTGGTTGAAAGCCAGACCCCAGATTGGATCTTCATGCTCTCTCGCAAATTGCCCATTCCCGAACCAGGGGAAGAAACTATCCTGGAGTGCCGAGGTGTGACCAAGGATTTCGGGGGATTGGTGGCACTCTCTGGAGTCGATCTGCGGATTGGAAGAGGGGAGATCTTCAGCCTCATCGGCCCCAATGGGGCGGGGAAAACCACCCTCTTCAACCTCATCTCCGGAGTCTATCCTCCTAACTCGGGGAGCATTCAGTTCCGGGGAGAGGAGATTGCGGGCCTGCGGCACCCCCATCAGATGTGCCGTCGAGGTGTCGGTCGAACCTTTCAAATCGTGAAGCCCTTCGGAAAGATGACGGTCCTGGAGAACGTGATGGTGGGGGCCTTTTGTCGGGACAAGGACCCCGGATTGGCGCAAGAGGAGGCCCTCAAGATCATCGCCTTTACCGGATTGACGAAGAGGATAGAGGCCCGGGCCCATCAGCTCACGATCGCAGATAGGAAGCGCCTGGAATTTGCCCGGGCGCTGGCCACCAAACCAGATCTGCTCCTGTTGGATGAGGTGATTGCCGGCCTCAACCCGATCGAGGCCGAGCAGGTGGAGGATATGATCCGATCCATCCGGGATCAGGGCATCACCGTCTTTCTCATCGAGCACATCATGCAATCGGTAATGAGCTTATCCGATCGGATTCTGATCCTACACCATGGGGAAAAGGTCATGGAAGGGTCCCCCCAAGAGGTTGCCTCTGATCCTCGGGTCATCCAGGCCTATCTGGGAGAAGAGTATGTCCTTGCTTCAGATTGAAGGGATCGACGTTTTCTATCGGGATGCCCAGGCGCTATGCCAGGTTTCCCTGGAGGTTGAGGAGGGGGAGATCGTCAGTCTGGTGGGGGCCAATGGGACGGGGAAGAGCACCCTGCTGCGGACTATCTCCGGACTGCTTCATCCCACCACCAAGTCGGGCAGCATCCTTTTTGCGGGCCAAATCATCCAGGGAATGCCCCCCCACCGGATCGTAGAGACGGGCCTGATCCAAGTCCCGGAGGCCAGGCGGCTATTTCCCTTCATGACGGTTCAGGAAAACCTGGAATTGGGATCCTATAATCGAAGGGCCCGATCCCAGGCGAAAGAGGTCATGGAGAGGGTATTTCAAATCCTTCCCCTGCTGCGGGAGAGGAGGGGACAGATCGTGCGTTCCCTCAGCGGAGGAGAACAACAGATGTTGGCGATCGGGAGGGGACTCATGGCCAGACCGCTGCTCCTCATGTTGGACGAGCCCTCCCTGGGCCTGGCGCCGATGATGGTGCAGGAGTTGTTTTCCCTCATGGGCCGGATCAGAGATGAAGGTGTCACGATCCTTCTGGTGGAGCAGAATGTGCGGCGGGCCTTGAAGATCGCCGATCGAGGCTATGTCTTGGATCGAGGACGGATCACCATGAAAGGCAGAGGTCAAGAGCTGCTGGATGATCCCCGGATCAAGGTGGCCTATCTGGGGATCTGAGGAGGGGTGGCTCGGAGCGGGGAGCAGGATGAAGGGTTGCCCTTGGAGGAGGTCGGCAAGGATGAGATGGAAAGGGGCCGAAGGATGATCGGAAAAGAGCTGGCAATTATCACAGTCATGGGAAAGGACCGACCAGGCCTGGTAGCGGGAATCTCGCGGGTGCTGGCCGAACATGGGGTCAATATCGAGGACATCAGCCAGACCATCCTCCAGGACATGTTCAGCATGATCTTGATCGTGGATATCTCTGCCTGCCGAACCAGTTTTGAGAGCTTGCAGGAGGCCCTCAGCCAGGAGGGGAATGTCCTGGGGATGAAGGTTCTGATGCAGCACAAGAAGATCTTTGACTTCATGCATCGGATCTGAGAGGAGAGGCGATGATCTACAGCAAGGAGGAGATCTTCGAAACCATCCAGATGATCGATCTGGAAAACCTGGACATCCGGACGGTCACCCTGGGGATTTCGCTCTTGGACTGCCTGGATGCCAGTGGGAAAAAGATGATTGCCAGGGTGCGGGAGAAGATTCGGCGCCTCGGGGGCGGCCTGGTCCCATCTGCCCGGGCTCTGGAAAGGAAATATGGTCTTCCCATCGTGAACCTCCGGATCTCCCTGACCCCTCTCTCGGCGGTCATCGCGGGGCCCATTCGGGGCATGGGGCGGGCAGAGGCCCAGGCCTTTTGCTGCGAGTTCGCTGCCCAACTGGATGAGGCCTGTCAGGAGATGGGTATCGATCTGATGGGAGGATATTCCGCCCTGGTTCACATCGGAATGACTCTGGCCGATGAGACGCTGATCCAGTCTCTTCCCGCCGTCCTCTCCTCCACTTCCTCCCTCTGTGCCTCGGTGCAGGTGGCGACTACCTCCAGCGGCATCAATATGGACGCGGTCAGGATCATGGGGGAGATCATCAAGCAGACTGCGGAGCTGACAGAGAAAGGCAGCGGCTGCGCCCGACTGGTGGTCCTGTGCAACGCCCCGGAGAACATCCCCTTCATGGCAGGGGCGTTTCACGGCTTTGGCAACCCAGAGACGGTAGTCAATGTGGGCATTTCCGGGCCCGGGGTGATCAAGTCCGCACTCCTGGCCAAGAAGGGCCTGGCCATCCACGAGCTGGCCGAGGAGATCAAGAGGCGGGCCTTCAAGATCACCCGGGCGGGCGAGCTGATCGGCAGGGAGATGGCCCAGGCCCTCCATACCCGCTTGGGGGCGGTGGACCTTTCCCTGGCACCCACCTTCAAGGTGGGCGACTCCGTGGCGGAGATCCTGGAGACGATGGGGATCGAGAGGGTCGGTGCGCCCGGCTCCACGGCCGCCTTGGCGTTGCTCACCAACGCCGTGAAGACCGGAGGCGCCATGGCCACCTCCGCCGTGGGAGGATATTCAGGGGCTTTCATCCCGGTGAGTGAAGATATGGGCATGGTGGCCGCAGCCTCCACTGGCGCCCTCTCCATCGAGAAATTGGAAGCGATGACCTCCGTCTGTTCCGTGGGACTGGACATGGTGGCAATTCCTGGGGACACGCCCGCCGAGACCATTTCCGGACTCATCGCCGACGAGATGGCCATCGGGGTGATGAACCATAAGGCCACCGGGGCCCGCTTGATACCGGTTCCGGGGGCCATGGCCGGGGAGTTCGTGGAGTTTGGGGGTCTCTTCGGATCCGCGGTGGTGATGAAGGTCAGCCGCTTTTCCTCCCGAGAATTCATCCAAAGAGGGGGGACCTTTCCGCCCCCCATCGATTCCCTGCGCAATTAGATATCCATTGTATGCATTAGAGGAGGCAGAAAGGAGTTCTTTCATGGATCGACCCAAGATTGGCTTTGTCACCTGCGTGCATCCCGTTTATGAGATCCCGGCCGTCATGAAGTACCGGGATCAGGCGATTGCCGGCCTTTCTCAGGCGGAGTGTGAGGTTTTATCCATGGAGATCCCGCGGACCTCTCTGGATGCGTTGGAGATCGCCAGTCTTCTCAAGAAGAGCGAGATCGATCTCCTCCTCCTCTTTTTCTGTACCTGGGTGGCCGAGGATATTCCTCTGACTTTGGCCAAGGAGCTCGCGGATACTCCCCTCCTGATGTGGGCCCTCCCGTACCTGGACAGAGAAACCCCCATTCCCTCCCCCATGACCGGGCTTACCACCTCTGGCTGCAATATCCGCAGGCTGGGAAAACCTTATGTCTATATGATCGGTCAGGTCAATCGCGAGAAGATTCAGGAGGCGTCACGAACTGCGAGGGTGGCGGCTACGCTGAGAAGGCTGCGCCGGGCCCGATTCGGGTTGGTCGGCTCAGGCTGTCCGGGGATGATCGATGCCGGATGCGACGAGGCCCTGATGCAGAAGGCAGTAGGGGCCACCGCCATCCGCCTGGACCTGGATGCCCTCCTGAAGGCTTCCCGGGAGGCCCCCGCCGATGAGGCCTCTCAGCTGGCCAAGGATCTGATCTCCCGCACTGGGGGAGGGGGCATGGAGGAGATGGGGGAGGCGAGCATCGCGGAGCATTATCGCCTCTATTTGGGGATGAGGACGCTGGTGGAGAAGAACAAGCTGGACGCCTTCTGCGTTCGCTGTTGGCCCGAGTTGCGGGATCAATACAAGACCACGATCTGCCTCACCCTTTCCCAGATGGCGGAGATGGGGATCCCCAGTGTCTGTGAGGTGGACCTGCCCGCCCTGATCACCGCCTTCATCCTCAATCGATTTGCGGGGACCCCCGCCTACTGTTTCGACATCACTGGCTATCTGGAGACGGAGGCCGCCCTTCAACTCGCCCATTGTGGCTCAGCAGCCCTCTCTTTGTCCCGGGATCCCAAAAAGGCGAAGATCCGAGGGCATATGCGCACCGGTGCTGGAGCCATGCTGGAATTCGGATTCAAGGAGGGAACCGTGACGATAGCGAAGCTCCTGCGGCCCATCGATGGCAAGGTGAAAATGTTCGTGGCCCGGGGGCAGGCACAACCGACGGCGGAGGAGATTCGAGGCAGCGTGGCAACGGTGAAGGTGGAGCCGTCACCTGCTGCCTTCATCGACAAGATGCTGCGGGAGGGAGTGGAGCACCACCCGGTGATGGTCTATGGGGACTGGACAGCGGAGTTGACCCAATTCTGTGAGCTATCCGGCATCGAATTTCTCACCCCGTGAGAGATCACGGGGGCGAAAAGGAGGGCAGGGAGTTTGTCGAAGGGGTATAAGGCGAAGGGTCATTATCAGGACGAGGAGATCGTCCAGGGATACGAGGAGAAGCGATTTTCCGGCCCCTCGGGGTGGCTCCGGGACCGCCTGGAGAAACATGCGGTCAGAAAGGCTCTGGGCAGGCTGGGAAGAGGATCAAGGATTTTGGATCTGCCCTGCGGTACCGGTCGGTTCACCCCTCTCTTGCAGGAGATGGGATATGGGGTGGTTCGGGCCGATATCTCGCTGGAGATGCTGCGGCATGCAAGGGAGGTGGCGGGTCCCTCCCAGGGGATCTTGGGCTCGGTTCGCTGCGATGCGGAGGCTTTGCCCTTCCGGGATGGCGCCTTTGACGGCGTCCTTTGCTTTCGCTTTCTCCCCCACCTTCCTCCAGAGAATCGAAGGAGGGTTCTCTCGGAGCTTTCCCGGGTGAGCCACGGCTCCTTGATCGTCGATTATCGCTACAGATATGCCTTCCGGTCCCTGTCCCGGTGGATCCGACACCGGTTGGGGGTGGCCAAGCCGCTTCGTCCCCGCCACTCCCTTTCCCAAATCTCCTCCGAGCTGAGCGAAGCTGGACTTTCCATCAGGAGATGGATCCCTGTGGTCTGCCTCTTCTCCGAAAAAGTCGTGCTCCTCTGCCAGAAGAACCACAAGAAAAGGAGGCCCTGATCGGAAGTGGGCCCAGAGGTCGCCGATTTCAAGGTGGGCGACCGGGCGGTGAGCGGAATCTGAAAAGCTATGGCGAGCCCAACCACCACGGCTCTCCTGGGGGATTTGCGAGCGAATGGTAATCGAAAAGGATTCCTTTGGCCGCTGCCACGATCAACCTCCCGGGCAGAGAAAACCCGGTATTTCAACCTTCAAGCCAATCGCACGATTCCTTCCCTCACCCTGGGATACTTCTTGAGGAGGAGCGGATCGTGTCCAGGGAAGGCCAGGTCCGAAGGGTGGGCCAGGCCTTTCACGGTCTCCAGCCCTCTCACCATCTCCCTCAGATCCACGATCACCCCTCCGGGAATCATCTCCTCCAGATTCGCATAAAGGTGGCAAGCATCGATACCGAGGACAGCCTTGCCTTTGGCTGTCTCCACCTCCACGATCTGATGGCCTGGGGTGTGCCCACCCGTGTGGTGGAGGCGAAGACCGGGCAGGATCTCTTTGGTCCCCTCCAGGAAGCGGAATTTGCCCTGATAGCTCAAGCTGACCATCTTGCCCACTGATTCACTATCGACGAACTCGTTGAAAGCACGATGCTGGGCATAGGGTCCGACATAAAAGGCGGCCTCCCTCTCTTGCAGGTAAAAGGTGGCGGAGGGAAAGAATTCCGGGGCGCAGAAGTGATCCCAATGCAGGTGGCTTACGATCACCGTTTGGATGGAGATTGGATTGACCCGCATCTGCGCCAGGCGTTCGAGGGGATGACAATAGTTTTCCAATCCCCGCCTCTGCGCCGCCTCCGGGCTGAATCCGGTATCGACCAGAATCCACTCGTCTTTGCCCTTGAGCAGCCACAGATAGTAGTAAATGGTGGTTTGTCTCCCCGGATTCGTCAGATACATAAAGCGGGTATTGTCTGCAGTTTTCTCCCCCAGCCACAGGGCGTAGATCTCATACTGGGTCATATTCACGCCTCCTTTCTCGAGGTCTGCAAGAGATCCGGATCGTACCCCGCAAGACGCGCGTCTCAGGCGGGGCAAGGGTCACAAGACCAATGAAACCGCTATTTCCATTTTATACGGGAAGCCCTGCCCTCTGGGCGGGAAGCCTCACTCCCCTCTTAAGCTACCCCATGCGGACGGACCTATTTTTCCAGGAAGTCGATTCGCATCGCGATGAAACCTCCCCCGGGGTTCCGGGAGGGACCATAACCAAAGCGGGATGAAAGGATAGCACTCCCCCAGGAGGTAGCGAATTTCCGATCCAGGCAGCATCCCAACAGAGCCTTGACTTCCATGATCGAGTAAAGATGGGCCAGGCGGAAAAAGACATCCTGGCGCAGGCTACGATAGAGCCCATAGAATCCCCATCGGTTGATCAGTCCGAGCAGGATGGCCTCCCGGGCTACTCTGGCCGCCTCCCTCAGGGCCGTCTGCGGACGGACCATGAACTCCAAAGAGGTGATGAAGGCGGCGATGTCGAAAGAGCGATCGGAGAAAGGCAGGGCCTCCGCGGAACCCTGGAGGAAGGGAATAGTGGGATAAGTCTTGTGGGCGACCTTCACCATGGGGGCCGAGCAATCGACCCCGATAGCCTGAAATCCCAGTTCCGACAACCAGGAGGTGAAGTAGCCGGTGCCACAGCCGACCTCCAAGAGGGGTCCTTTGGGGAAGCGGCAAAGGAGATGAAGCAGGACCTTTTTCTCCAGGCCTGCCAGGGTGGCTCCCGGAGGCCTCTCGTACCAGCGATGATAGCGAAGGGCATCTTCTTCTGACGAAATCGGATGGTGAATGGCCATGGCGCCATGGTCCGCTAAGGTCCCGCCCCCATGCTTTGGGGGGGGTGGGCCCGATGAATGAAGCAGCCATCCTCTCTGCTATAGGAACTTCGCAATCGCATTCCCTGCCTTCAGCCCGGAGCCGGTAAGGGGAATCACCACCCTTTGATCGGCCATTCCCTTTTCCCCCTTGATCTTATCCCAGGCCGCCGTGGCGGTGGCGGCGGTGGGCTCAAGGTAGAGGCCCATCCGGCCCATCTTGCGGAGGGAGGCAATGACTTCCTCGTCCGTCACCGTGAGAAATGATCCCCGGCTCTTTTTCACCGCCTCCAGGATTTGCCTTCCTCGGATGGGATGGGCCACGCTGATCCCCTCCGCCACCGAATCCTTTTTGGCGAAGGGATGGACCTCGGCCTGGCCCTCCTGATAAGCCTTGAAGAGGGGCGCACAATGCTCAGACTGGACGCCAATGATACGGGGCAATCCCTTGATTTCCCCTGCCTGGATCAGCTGGGAAAAGCCGAGAAAGGCCCCCAAGAGTAGGGTCCCATTGCCCACCGGCAGAATCAACAGATCCGGTGCCTTCCCTCCCATCTGCTCCCAGATCTCAAAGGCGAAGGTCTTCGTTCCCTCACAGAAGTAGGGGTTCCAGCAATGGCTGGCGTAATAAACCTCTTGGGCGGCCTCCCGAGCCTCCTGGGCCGTGTGCTCCCGGGTCCCCTCCACCTTGACCAGCTGGGCCCCATAGGCCTGAATCTGGGTCAACTTTGCCGGGGAGGTCTGGGCGGGGACGAAGATGCGGCAGGTGACTCCCGCCCGGGCGCAGTACGCGGCGATGGAGGCCCCAGCATTGCCAGAGGAGTCCTCGATCACGAAAGTGATGCCCAATTCCTTGACCTTGCTGATCAGCAAGGCAGAGCCCCGATCCTTGAAGGAGCCAGTAGGAAAAAGGAATTCGAGCTTGAAGAAGAGGTGAGGGAACTTCGAATCCAGTCGAATCAGGGGAGTCATAGGCTCCCCCAGGCTCACTGGTTCAGTCTCGGAAGAGAGGGGCAGGGCCTCACGATATCGCCAGAGGCCGGGTGGCCGGGAAGCCATGGAAAGCTTGGGGAAGGAAGCTGGCGCGGAAAGATCGAGCAGGGACCCGCAGGCGCAGAGCCAGCGGGCGGAGGGTTCCGGATAGCGACTTGTGCACTGAGGGCAATAGAGGTGGGCCATGACAGACGAATATCACGTCTGCCCGGGTGAAGTCAAAAGCATTCTGGGAGCCATAGGGAAGGACTGGCCCAGGCCCAGAATCCAGCACGCCTGGCCTCGGCCATATCCCAAAGCCACATCCAAAAACCCCTTGACGGGCGCGGGGGGATAGGATAGAAAAACTCAAGGGAAGATTGGGCAGCTCAATGGAGCCTTACTGGGTCGGTTTTCTGAGGAAAGGAGCGAAGAATGCGGTCGGTGTGGCAATTCGGTATTGCGCAGGAAGTGGTTTTCGGTCCGGGGTCATGCAGGAAGATCGGCAGGATCGCTCGTCGTCTGAAGACCTCCAAGGCCTTGCTGATAACGGACAAGATCCTGGTCAGTTTAGGGATGACGGAGAAGATACAAAAGCCGCTCTCCGAGGAGGGCCTTGTGCTGAAGGTCTTCGACGGTGGCCAGGAGGACCCCCCGATTCGGGTGGCTGAAGAATGCGTGGCCTTTGCCAAGGGAGAGGATTTCGATCTCATCGTGGGCCTGGGGGGAGGAAGTAACATCGATCTCGCCAAGGCGGTGGCGGTGGTGCTGCGGTATGGGGGGAGTTTTCACGACTACTTCGGGGAGTTCAAGGTTCCCGGCCCCATCCTCCCTCATATCGCGATCCCGACGACCTCCGGCACTGGCTCCGAGGTCTCTCCGGTCTCGGTCCTCACGGATGAGGAAAAGAAGATGAAGATCGGCATCTCCGATAATCTCCTTCGGCCCAGGGTGGCCCTGGTCGATCCCGAGCTCTGCCTCACCATGCCGCCCAAGGTGACGGCGGATACCGGCATGGATGCCCTTTGCCATGCCATTGAGTGTTACACCAATATCCCTCACTCCTACGTGCCTGTGGCCGAAGACGCCGAGGTGGTCTTTTCCGGCAAGCAACCTTTGGCTGACTGCCTGGCCGAGCGCGCCATCGAGCTGATCGGAGCGAATCTGCGACTGGCCGTGGACCAGGGAAACAACCTGGAGGCCCGCACCCAGATGGCCCTGGGCAGCCTGATTGCG
Organism: uncultured Methylomirabilota bacterium; assembly: GCA_963718295.1. Classification (GTDB taxonomy): domain Bacteria; phylum Methylomirabilota; class Methylomirabilia; order CAVQYV01; family CAVQYV01; genus CAVQYV01. The sequence continues at coordinate 476,901 of CAVQYV010000004.1, forward strand.
GGAATGGCCTTCTCCAATGCGGGAGTGGCCGCTGTTCATGCCCTCTCCTTCCCGATTGGGGGCCTCACCAAGGCGACCCACGGCGCCTGCAACGGGGTGATGTTGCCCCACATCATGCAGTATAATCTTCCCGTCTGCCTGGAGGAGATGGCGACCATTGCCCAACTCATGGGGGAGGAAGTGGATGACCTCCCCTTGCAGGAGGCGGCCCAGAGGGGAGTGGAGGCAGTACGGGCCCTGATGCGGGATATCCGATTTCCTCAGACCCTGACGGATCTGGGGGTAGAGGAGAAGGATGTGAAGTGGATTGCCGAATCCACGGCGGGAATCACCCGACTCATAAGAGGAAATCCGCGCAGGATCGGGGTAAAAGATCTGGAGGCCATCGTGAGGTCCGCCCTCTGAGGGAGGCGAGAGGTGCGGCGGGGATGATAGAGCTGAGAAAGGTCACTCCCAGGCCCAAGGGGGGGGAGCGCAAGTGGATCGCCCAAAACCGAAGGGCGAGACATGACTTCCACATCCAGGAGCTTTTTGAGGCCGGAATCGCCCTGAAGGGAACGGAAGTGAAGTCCTTGCGAGCCGGCCGCGCCAATCTGAAGGATGCCTATGGAGAGGTAAGGGGGGAGCAGATCTTCCTCGCCGGCTGCCATATCTCTCCCTATGAGGCGGGGAGCCGTTCCAATCATGACCCCCTGCGTCCCCGACCCTTGCTCCTTCACAAAAAGGAGATCCGCTATCTTTCGGGGAAAGTCACTGAGAAGGGATGGACACTGATCCCCCTCAGCCTGTATTTCCAGGGAGGGAAGGTGAAGGTGGAGCTGGCACTGGCCCGGGGAAAGAAGCTCTACGACAAGCGAGAAGACGAAAAGCGAAAGGTCGCGGAGAGGGAAGCCCAGGCAGCCTTGAAAGACAGGGTTTTGTAGCGGACATGCCACGGGGGCGTGGTAGAATCGGGACGAATCGGGCGGGCGGTCTGAGGATACAAGGAAAATATCCTGTAAATTCAATTGGTTACAGGGTATATCATGTATGGCACGTAATATGCAAACCTGAGCAGAGTCGCAAGGGTTGAGGCTTTTCGCCTTTGATTCCCTGGAGAAGAGAAGGGGAGTGTTTTTTTTCTTGCGGGATTGCTAAAAAATTCTTGACAAGCTTAGGGGCAAGTGTTAAGGATACAGGCGAAAATCACGACCCGTTTCACAAGAAGTGATCCACCAAGGCTGCGATGGGGTTTGTGCTGGGTAGAGCCAATCCAAAATCCTGAGAGAGGTAGGAGGAAAGGGGGTGAAGATGTAGCGTCTCTCACGTCCTTGGGAGCGGGGTTTTCGGACTGAGTTCTCCATGACCGATTCGGTATTCTTGTTTTTCTTTAGCCTTACTTAAGCCTGATGGAAAGGCGCGTGCGGTGATGAGCTATGCTGCGAGGATTCAATCGATGAAGGAGGGATGCGATGGCCAAAACCTAGGAGGTTGGTCGGGAGCGGATTTTCTGGTGCGAGAAGGCGGACTGAGTTCAATGACGGAGGAGGATAAAGGATGAAAAAGTATGCGGTAGCTCTATTTGCTGGGCTCCTAATCCTGGCAGTTGCCGCCCCCCTCTTGGCTGAGACTTATATCGATGGGATGGTGTTTTACCGCCCCAGGGTCTATTGGAACACGGATTTCCAAAAGGATAACGTCGGCGGTAATACCAACAATGCGCACATCCTTCCCATCCTGTACTTAGGGGCGGGCTACAAGGCCGAGGATTACGCGGAGGCCTATTTCAAGATCTACACCCTGGGTGCCAACTACTCCCTGGGTGGGGCTGGCTATGCGGCTCTGGCACCGGGCCAGCCGTACCACGATATCGGCTTCTCCAATGCCTATTTTGATGTCCGGATCCCCGGGACCCCGGTCCACTACCGGTTGGGACGTTTCAATCAGTCCCTGGGCCATGGCTTCTATATGAACACCGGAGGCTATGGTGGGGATGGCATGAAGTTCTGGGCGCCCATCGGAAACAATGTTCGGGTCGATGTGGGCTACATGAAGATGAACGAGCAAAACGATTTCGCCAACGACATCGACCAGTACTTCGCCCAGACGCAGTTTGCGGTGGCGGAAGGCCACCAGATGAGCGCCGCCATCCAGTGGTTCGAAGGCCGGAACATGAACATCAATAACAACGCCAGCTCACGGGCTGGGGCTTTCGACCACATCTTCACCATCTGGGATCCCTCAATCACCTTCGACAGCCACATCTGGACCCTCGGGCTGACTGCGGATGGTGCGATCCCCATGGGCGGCGCGGGCATGAACGTCAGCTACCGGGCCGAGGCGGTGTATGCCGGCGGACAGCTGACGGATTCCGTCAAGAAGACGGATTACGGGATTTCAAAGCAGAGGGAACAGGATATCAGCGGCTGGGCGCTGCTCCTGGGGGGCACCCTTAACATGGGGCCCGCCACCGTGACCCTGGAAGGCGCCTATGGCTCCGGGGACGAGAGGAGCAAGATGACCAAAGCCAACTTCGGGTCTGAAGGCAATTATGAGGGATTCAAGGTCCCCATGGCCCAGTGGGGTAGGACGGTCTGGTTCGACGAGTGGAGCTTCTTCGATGGCTCAGCCACCGGCGATCCCTTCGATTTCGGTGGCAGCTTCGGCGGCGGCGTGAACAAGGATGGCAACAAAGCGACAGCCGTCTGGCACCAGAGGGGCCTGGAGAACCTGTTCTACCTGACCGTGGGCGGCACCTACACCCCGATTGCCCCGGTCACCTTGGGCGTGGATGTCTTCAAGATGTGGGCGGTCGAGACCACTCCCAAGAAGGGCTGGGATGCGGACAGCCGCATCTATTGGTCCAAGGCGCAGGACAACGATTTGGGCTGGGAGCTCGATTTCACCGCCAAGTGGACCCTGAACAAGAACTTCGCGGTCACCGGCGCCTTCTGCCCCTGGTTCCCGGGGAACTTCTTCAAGGTGCCCAAGAATAGCTATAAAGTCACGGACGTCGAGAATTTTGATCCCGATACGGGGTCCGGCGGATACCAGCTCACCAAGGAAGGCTCTCCGGATTGGGGATATGTGCTGAGGGCCAACTGCGTATTTACCTTCTAATTGCATCTCAATTCACCGACTCTCTGCTGGGAGTCGGGTAGAAAGCGGAAGACCCCAGGGGCTCCCTGGGGTCTTCCTTTTTTTGTCGGATGGAGGAAGTGCTCGATCTGATCATCATCGGCGGGGGTCCGGCGGGGCTGACCGCCGGCATCTATGCAGCTCGTTCCCGCCTCAATTGCCTCTTACTGGACCGCCAGGGACCCGGGGGCCAGGTTCTCACCACCGATTGGATCGAGAACTATCCGGGGTTTCCGGAGGGGATCGGCGGCATGGAGCTGGTAGATAAGATGCTGCGACAGGCGGAGGCCTTCGACCTCAAGATCCAGATCCAGGAAGTCATAGGATTGGCTCAGGAGGCGGCATCCTGGAAGGTTGTGACCTCGGAGGGAGACCTTCGCTGTCTTTCGGTCATCGTGGCCCCCGGGGCCGACTACGCCCGACTGGGCGTGCCCGGGGAAGACCGTCTACGGGGCAAGGGGGTATCTTACTGTGCCACCTGCGACGGGGCCTTTTTCAAAGATCTGCCAGTGGCGGTCGTGGGGGGAGGGGATACGGCGTTGCAGGAGGCCCTGTTTCTTACCCGATTTGCCTCCGCCGTAACTCTGATTCATCGCCGGGATCGGCTGCGGGGGGCGAAGATCTTGCAGGAACGGATCCAGGAGGATGCCAAGATCCAAATCCTATGGAATAGCCAGGTGACCGAGATCCTGGGAGGTGAGGAGGTACGGGAGATCCGGGTGATCGATCGGATCAGCGGCGAGTCGAGGGAAACTGCGGTGAAGGGCATCTTCATCTTCGTGGGCAGCCAACCCAATACGGCCTTCCTCAAGGATATCCTCCCCCTGGACGATCAGGGTTTCATCATCACCGATGAGGAACTTTGCACCTCGGCCTCCGGGGTATTTGCAGCCGGGGATTGTCGGAAGAAGTCCTTCCGCCAGATCGCGACTGCGGTGGGAGAAGGGGCGTTGGCGGCGCATTCCGCCATCCATTATCTGGAAGAACTGGTCTCCTCCTCCCGGGGAAAAACCCCTTGACAGGCCGTCCTCTTTCCATTACCTTCCCTTCGCTGGCAGGATGATGCAGACCGTGACGGGACCACTCCGGTTCACAGCGACCGGGTGGGAAACCTTTTGATGAGGTGATCCATGGCCAAAGCTCCCAAGAAGGGAAAATCTGCCTTTCGAGAATATACCGAGGCGATCATCATCGCTTTGGTCCTCGCCCTGATCATCCGGACCTTTATCGTTCAGGCGTTCAAGATTCCCTCCGGGTCGATGCTTCCTACCCTCCAGATCGGAGATCACATCCTGGTGAACAAGTTCATTTTCCATTTCACTTCCCCCAAGAGGGGGGATATCATCGTCTTCAAGTACCCCAAGGACGAGGGACGGGATTTCATCAAGAGGATCGTGGCAGTTCCCGGGGACAAATTGGAGGTAAGAGACAAGCAAGTCTTCTTGAATGATCGCCCGCTGGAGGAAGCTTATGCCGTTCATGCGGATCCCAGTACTCAGGACCAGTCTTTTTCCCCCAGGGACTTCTTCGGACCGGTCATCATCCCTGCCGGGAATTACTTCATGATGGGCGACAATCGCGATCATAGCATGGATAGTCGTTTCTGGGGGTTCCTCCATCAGAAGAAGATCCGGGGCAAGGCCTTTCTCATCTATTGGTCGTGGGATAGCGACAAGTTGCGACCTCGGTGGCTGCGCATCGGAAAGATCGTTCATTGAGGGAGGAAGACCAGGGAAAGACGTGCAGATCCGCTGCTGGGCGGACCGCTTCCTCGCCTGGTCTTTTCCCCTTCACCGCCAGCCCGTTAACGTCATCCCCTCTCTCATTCTGCCCTGATCGACCCTCCTCCTCCTCCTCCTCCTCCTCCTCCTCCCACCACTACTGCTTCTACTCCATTACCTTCTTCTTTCATTCTCAATCCTCCCAATGACATGTTTCCTTCATTCTGGCCCTTTGGCTTGGGATTCATTTGTTCTTGACATTCCAAGGACCCTTGGCTATTTTGTTTTAGGTAGGGTATCGGAGGGAAAAGGGAAATTATGAAAGAGGACCTTCTGAACGAAAGAGAAAGAGAGATCTTGAGGGCTACGATCACGGAGTATATTCACTCGGGAGAGCCGGTAGGGTCTCGAAATGTCTCCAAAAGATATGGCCTGAAGCTCAGCCCTGCCTCCATCCGTAATGTCATGGCAGACCTGGAAGAAAGGGGCTATCTCATGCAGCCCCACACCTCAGCAGGCCGCATTCCCACTGATTTGGGATACCGTTTTTATGTGGATTCACTCATGGAGCGCTCTCGCTTGAGCAAGAAGGAAGAGGCCCGGATTGAACAAAGCTATGCTCCTCGCAGCGGCGAAATGGACGACATCATGAGGATGACCTCCAAGGTCCTTTCCACCTATTCGCGGTACATTGGGATGGTGTTTGCCTCCAAGATCCGCAACGTGCAATTCAAGCGAATCGAATTTATACATCTGCAGAGGGAGAAGATACTGGCCGTCCTGGTTTCCGAATCTGGGGCTGTGATCCACAAAGTGATCATGGTCGATGAGTTGATGAACCAGGACCAACTCAACCGGATTTCTGCCTATCTCAATGAGATCCTGGGAGGCCTCACTCTGGATGGAGTCCGGAAATTGATTCTCTCTCAGATGGCCGAGGAGAGGTTGCTTTATGATGACTTGCTGGGGAGCGCTGTGAGACTGGGGCAAAAGGCCTTCGAGGGGACCGAGGAGGGGGACTTTTATGTAGGCGGCACCGCGAACCTGGTCAGCCAACCGGAATTTGCCGCTGTGGAAGGCCTGAAATCGATCTTCTCCGCCTTTGAGGAGAAAAGCACCCTGGTGAAAATCCTGGATGAATGTATGCGACAGCCGAGCCTGAGCGTAATCATCGGGTCCGAGAACCAGGTGGCTGAGATACAGGATTGCAGTTTGGTGGCCTGCCCATATTGTTACCGTGACGTTCCGGTTGGGATTTTGGGAGTCCTGGGACCCAAGAGGATGGAATACCCCAGGATCATGTCGCTGGTGGAATATACCGCCAAGCTCGTCAGCCGGATCCTGGCTGACGTGAATGCCTAATTCTTCTCTTGCCTGAATGACCTCTCTAAGAGCTTATCCTTCCCTCACCAATATTAAAGTGGCACTTTGAACGGCACCCGCAGGTTCCCCTCCAGAGATTGGGTCCTGTGGCCGTCGGTTTGTCGTCCGGATCAGAGGCGCCAGCAGATCTTCGGGAGACCTGATGAGCGGAAGGCTCAGGCAAGCGGAGTGCGCATGGGTAGGAAGGGGAGAGAGATTGGCGGTGCTTATGGAGAAAGGACAAAGGAAGGAAATTTCAAATGACGGAAAGGGTCAGGATTAAGGTACCGATGGAGTCCTCCCCGATCGAGTCCGAGGAGGATTCTTTGTCAGAAGGAATGGATCCGGAGGCGACTGCCCCGGGAATCCCGGAGGAGAGTGGCATGGCGGAGACTGCCGAGCTTCTTCAGTCAAAGGACCAGGAGATCAAAGCGCTCTCCGACCGGCTCCTTCGGCTCCAGGCCGAATTCGAGAATTTTAGAAGGAGGACTGCCAAGGAACGAACAGAGGTGATTAAATTCGCCAATGAGGGCCTCTTGGGGGAAATCATCCCGGTGGTGGATAGCCTGGAGCGCGCCATCCAGTCAGCCAATGAGAATGTCGATATCGAGAATCTCCTGGAAGGTCTGAGACTGGTGCGCCGGCTCCTGAACCTCCTGCTGGAAAGGGCGGGAGTGAAGGAGATCCATGCTCAGGGAGAGACTTTCAATCCCGAACTTCACGAGGCGATCTCAGTGGTGGAGTCGGGAGATCATCCGGATAATACGATCGTTGAGGAGGTGCAGAAGGGTTATCTCCTCAATGGCCGGGTCTTGCGGCCTTCCATCGTGAGGGTCTCCAAATCCGTGGTCCCCGACAAGCTTGAGGATGAAGGGGAGGAATCTTGAGCAAGCGGGACTATTATGACGTATTGGGCGTGAGCCGGGAGGCAGGCCAGGATGAGATCAAGAAGGCCTATCGAGGATTGGCCCAGAGGTATCATCCAGATAAGAATTCGGGAGATCCCGCCTCGGGCGAGCGATTCAAGGAGATCAACGAGGCCTATTCCATTCTGAGCGATCCGGAGAAGCGTTCTGCCTACGATCAGTACGGCTATCTCCCCGGATTGAGGGACGTTGGGGATCCATCGGGGTTTTCTCCTTTTGGAACGGGATTCGGCAACCTCTTTGACGACCTCTTCGATGGATTCTTTGGGGTCGGATCACGGAGGAAGAGGCCACAGCGGGGTGCCGATCTCCGCTATGATCTGGAGATTGAATTGGCGGAGGTGGCCTCCGGTGCGGAAAGGGAAATCACAATACCCCGCCACGAGGTATGTTCCTCCTGTTACGGTCAGGGGGCCCGCAAAGGGAGCGCCCCGATGACCTGCCCCAACTGCCGGGGAACCGGTCAGCTGCGCTATTCCCAGGGCTTTTTCAGCGTCGGCCAGACCTGCAATCGATGTGGAGGAGAGGGGCGCATCATTTCTGATCCCTGTCCCGAGTGCCTGGGGAGGGGTCAGATCCGGGTGGAGAGGAAACTCTCGGTGAAGATACCTCCTGGGGTGGAAACCGGGACCCGGCTTCGAATGGCAGGCGAGGGAGAGACCGGAATCAAGGGAGGCCCCAGAGGTGACCTTTATCTTGAGATTCAGGTATTGCCTCATCCGGTCTTCGGTCGGGAGGGAGATGAACTGATCTGCGAAGTTCCCATATCCTATACTCAGGCGGTCCTGGGGGGGGAAATCGAAGTCCCGACACTGAATGGCGCGCAACGGATGTTCGTCCCTCCAGGGACCCCGTCGGGAAAGAGTATCCGATTGAAGGGAAAAGGCCTCCCCAATCTGCGAGGTCGGGGTCGAGGCGATGAGCAGGTACGGCTGGTAATACAAGTTCCCACCAAGGTGAGCCCTCGCGCACGGGAGCTGTTGGAGGAGTTGGCTACCCTGGAGCAGGCAGAGATCAAAGAGAGTCAAAAGGGGATCTTTGAGCGCCTGAGGGAGAAGTGGGGCTAAGGCCCTTCTGCCAGGATGGACGAGCATCGCCTGGAAACAGAAACTGACCCCTGGATCCAGGTGACGATTCGAGTTGCCCCCGGGGCGGAGGAGGGGTTGGCCAATCTCCTATTCGAGCTCGGGTCGGCGGGCCTGGAAACTCATGAAGAAGAACCCTCCGGTTCCCTCCTTACCGCCTACCTTCCTTCCCACTGCGACCTTCCCTCCACACTGAGAGTCATCACCCATTATCTGGATTCATTAGCCCAATTAGGAATCGCCCCTCGCTCGAGCATGATTCAGTGGCTTCCTTGGAGGGATATGGGGGAGGCAGAGGGGTGGAGAGACTACTTCAAACCTCTGCTGTTGGGAAAAAGACTGGTGGTCAAATCCTCTTGGGATTGTTACGAGCCAGACCTGTCAGAGGCCGTCATTGAGATTGACCCGGGGAGGGCCTTTGGGACCGGTCGGCATCCCAGCACCGGAATTTGCCTCCGCTTTCTCGAGCGATGGATACAAGGCGGAGAAAAGGTCATGGATTTGGGAACGGGATCGGGGATTTTGGCCGTTGCCGCAGCGAAATTGGGGGCGGAGAGGATCGTGGCCTTGGAGATCGATCCCGAGTCGGCCCAAATTGCCCGGGAGAACGCCAAGTTGAATGGAGCGGAGGAAAAGATCCAGATATGGGAGGGCAGCCTCCCTCTTTGCCCACATCACGATTTCGATCTATGCGTCGCCAATCTGAGCCTGAAGGAAATCCAATCCCTGTTGCCGACCATCAGATTCCATCTTAGATCCGAGAAGGGGATCTTGTTCCTCTCCGGCATCCTTCGAGCAGAGGTGGATATCCTCCGGACCTTGCTTCATCATTCTCTTTGGAGATTTGTGGAACTGGAGTTTCAGGGAGAGTGGGCCGGGTTGGGGGTCAGGAGATTGCACTAAGATGCATCGGTTTTTTGCAGAACAGGATGCCTTTCAGGGAAATCAGGTGCGGCTCTTGGGCTCTGATGCCAGGCAGATCGGGAGGGTTTTACGGTTGAAGCCTGGAGACAGGATAGAAGTCTTGAATGGAGCTGGTGGCAGCTTTGTTGTCTCCTTGGAGGCAGTGGGGCAATCGGAGGTCCGAGGCACCATCTTGGGGGGAGGGGAAAAGGATCTGGATTTCCAGGTGCCCATAATCTTGGCCCAAGCCTTGCTCCGCTTCACCAAAATGGATTGGGTGGTCCAAAAAGCCACCGAGCTGGGAATCAGCCAGTTGATTCCCCTCAGGACGGAGCGGACTTGTCTTCGGGGTGAGGCAAGCGAGGGGAGGTTGAGTCGCTGGAGAAGGATCGCGAAGGAATCCTCTGAGCAATGTCTCCGCCGGACCATTCCCAAGATTTCGCCACCCCAGGATCTCAGGGATTTCCTCGAACAGGACGTTTCAGTGAAGAAGATCCTCCTCTGGGAGGGAGAGACCCGGCGTCGCCTGGGTGAGGTTTTTCGGTCCGATCCCGCCCCTTTGCCGGGCTACGTCCTCTTGGTGGGATCGGAAGGAGGGTTCTCGCGCCAGGAAGTGGAGAAGGCCGAGAGCAAAGGATATATTTCCGCCTCTTTAGGAAGTCGCATCCTCCGCGCTGAGAGCGTCCCGTTGGTGGCACTCAGCCTGCTGCAATACGAGAGGGGAGATTTGGCATGATTCGGCAGTGGGCCTTGACGGGATTTTGGGTATTCGGTATTTTGAGGGGGAGCGGAACCGGGTGAGACGAGGTGGATTCAAGCTGGCAATGGGTGCAAAGGTTCACTTGATTGGGCCTGCCCCCAAGCGCCGCCTGCAATGGCAGGGCTTAACCCGGGGTTGGCTCCGGAATTGCATAGGCATGGCTTCGTGTGCAGGCGCCGAAGAGCCGTGGGGCGAGGGGATAAGCAGATGGGAAGAGGATCGCATGCTCATTCAGCTTTCAGGATCTGAATCGGGGGCCTTATCGCGGCCACGGAGGGAATCTCACCTCTTCTGGGTCCTGGGTGCGTCACCGGTATCCGCCTTTCTTCACTCTATCGTTCTTGGATCTCTCTTAGCACTGGAGTATGGAGCCTACAATCATGAATATGGTTCCGGGTTCAGAGCGAGGCATCCTCGTAATCCATGATGATTTGACCTCAGCCAGAAGGATTAAAGTTCTGCTGGAAAGCAAGGGATACTTGGTCTTTCCTGCCTCTTCCAAAGACCAAGCGCTTTCCATACTGGGCAAAGAGAGAATTGACCTAATCCTTCTGGACGCCACCATTGAAGATATGGACAGCGGTCAGGTTCTACAGGAACTCAGAAAGCGGGGCGGTTGCCAGGACCTGCCTGTGATATACCTTTTCCCTAAGTCCGGGAGATCTGGCAAGGTGAAGGAGATAAGAACGGGGAGCGAGGATTACCTGCTAAGGCCTTTTTCCCAACAGGAGCTTCTGTCCAGAATGGATCTCTGGTTGAGGATCAGAAGGGCGGAGGCGAGGCTTCGGGAGCAAGAACTGAAGCCCTTCGAGCCGATCGATTTCAGCGTCACCCTTGCGTCAAGCCTGGACCTGAATAAAACCCTCCGTAACATCCTCGAGACTTGCCGGAGACTGCGACCCTCCGCTTCCGTTCACATCATGCTTGTCAATGACAGAGATGAGCTGATGACCGCGGCCCATATCGGCCTGCCGCAGGAATGGCATGAGGATCTTCGCACCCGACCGGTGGGAATTGGGGAGTCTCTGGAGGGATGGGTAATCCAGCATCAGAAGATCCTTTGCCTTCCCGATATCGCCTCCAATGCCCCATGTGCCTATCGCTCCGCCGGGTTGGCTCGAAAATACGGAGTCACCGCCTATCTGGGAATTCCTTTGCTGATGGGGCAGAGAGCCATCGGCCTCCTGAACTTCAACGGCCGGGGGGATGACCCGAAGTGGGCTGCTGAGCCGCTCTCCCTCCTCGAAGGATTGGGTCGGCAGGCGGCAGTTGCGATCGAAAACGCCAAGGCCTATGCCCAGGCCAAAGAAGCGGAAGAATATCTGAAGAATCTCGTGGACAGCAGTTATGATGCCATCAGCGTCTTTGACTTGAAGGGGATCATCCGGTGGTGGAACAAGGGAGCGGAGTTGACCTACGGCTATCTGGCGGAGGAGGTGCAGGGGCGATCGATCGAGACGGTAGTTCCTGAAGCGTCATGGGAGGAGGAGTGGAGGAATATCGAATCGGTCATCAAAGAGGGAGGAGGAAAAGTCTCTCGCGGCAGTCGAAGATGCAAAGACGGCAGGATTATCCCCGTTGTCATCACCTGGTCCTTGATTCGGGATCATGAGGGCAATCCTCAGATGATCTCGGCCATGGACAAGGATATGTCGGAGGTACTGTGGCTGGAAAATCTGATTTATGAAAGCAAGAAGAAGCTGGTTGCGGTAATTGACTCGATCACAGACTTCCTTTACGCAGTGGATCAGGACTTCCGGATCACCCAGATCAACCGGGCCTACGCCTCCCACCTGAATGAAGTCCCGCGGGCCCTGGTGGGCCGGACCTGCTACGAGTCATTGCATCGACGAAGCGATCCATGTCCTGACTGTATGGCCCCGGAGGTCCTGGAGAAGGCGATCCCCCTTCGAGGGGAGAGGAGGGAAAGAGCATCTGATGGCCAGGAGAGGATCTGGGGGATATCTGCCTTCCCGATCATGATGGGGCAGGGAAAGGCCTCTCAGGTCATCTATCAGCATAAGGATATCTCGAAGGAGAAGGAGTTGGAGCTTGAGTTGGTCCAAACGGCGAAGATGGCCTCCTTAGGGCAGCTGGCCGCTGGCATTGCGCATCAGATCAATAATCCCCTCGCCTCCATCTCGATCTACAGGGAACTCTTGTCGAAGAAAGAGCCGCTGGATGAGGAAGCCCAGAGGCATCTGGAGGTGATCGAGGAGAATGTAGATCGAATTGCCCAGATCGTTCGAGGCCTTTTGGACTATTCGCAGCCCAGGCCCAGAGCGGTGGTTCCGCTTCGTCTTCCGGAGATCATAAGGAGTACCCTGGGGCTCTTGGATAAGCATGCGCGGTTTCATGGTATTGAAATTCATTGCGAAGTCCCGGAGGACCTGCCCCTGATATCTGGGGATTCCTCAGAGCTGGGACAGGTCCTGCTGAACCTGATGCTCAACGCCACCCAATCAATGCCGAGGGGCGGCCATCTTCGGATTGAAGCTAAGCAGGAGAGCGAGCAATTCCTTCAGGTTTGCGTCCGGGATTCCGGCTCAGGCATCTCCGCAGAGGATATCGATCGAATCTTCGATCCCTTTTTTGCCACTCAGTTTGCGGGAAAAGCGGGTGGGCTGGGACTCACCCTTGCCCAGCGAATCATTGAGAATCACAAGGGAAGAATCTGGGCGGATAGTGAATTGGGAGTGGGAAGCACCTTCACCTTCACCCTGCCGATCTTTCGACCCGCCGGAAGTGAAATCGGGTTAGGGGCTTGAGCATCACATCCTATAAAGGAGAATCTCCGATGACGGACGCCAGGATTCTGGTGGTCGATGATGAGGAAAGCCTGCGACTGCCGCTCCACCAGGTTTTTCAGACGGAAGGCTTCGAGACCTGTCTGGCAGGCGACGGAAGGGAAGCATTGGAGGTCCTGAAGACTGGGCAATTCCAGGTGATGCTGACCGATCTGATGATGCCCAGGATGGATGGCATCGAACTGATGGAGCACGCCCATGCCATAATTCCCGATCTGGTAGTGATCGTCATGACGGGATTTGGAACGATTGAGACAGCCATTAAAGCCCTCAAGGGAGGGGCCTATGATTACATCCTGAAGCCCTTTAAGCTGGATGAGATCCTGCACGTGGTGAGGCGGGCGCTGGAGCAGTTACGGTTGCAGAGGGAGAATGTTCAGCTGAACGAGTTGAACCGCAGGCTCAGCGAGATCGATCAGATCAAATCGAACTTGCTGAGAGCGATTTCTCACGAGTTTCGAACCCCTCTCACCGTCATCCACGGATGGACCGACCTCCTGATGGGAGATTCATCGTGCGGCCAGAACTCCCTGGCCATGGAGGGCCTGAAAGCCATCAAGGAAAGCTCCTTTCGTCTGGGGAGGATGATCTCCAATCTCCTGGAATATGTGGGGCTGACCAAGGCGGAGGGGATGCGCCTGGCCAAAGAAAAGGTGGAGATTTTGCCCCTCCTGGAGGAGGCGGTGCAGCAGTCGGAGGAAGAAGCAAAGCAAAGAAGTCTCACCGTGGTGAAGTCGGTGGACCCAGATCTTTCCTCTTTGCTGGCGGATCCGGGGAAGATGAAGATCTTGATCTTCAATCTCCTGGATAACGCCATCAAATTCAATGAGTCGGGTGGCAGGGTGGAAGTGGAAGCCCAAATGGCCCCCTCCGAAGGTGCCCTGAAGCTCCGCATCACAAACACCAAGGGAGAAATCCCCCCTGATCGTCTCTCGGAGCTGATGAGACCTTTCACCCAGGCGGATATGAGCGTCACTCGGCCTGCCTCTGGCCTCGGGCTTGGGCTTGCGGTGGCCAAGGGAATTGCGGAAGCCCACGAGGGCAAGTTCAGGATCTGGAGCGAAAAGGGCAAGGGCAGCACGGCGGAGATCCTATTCCCCTTGCCGGATTGGTCTCCAAAAGATGGCATGGGATAATCGATCATACCCAGGTCAATGACCCCCACCTCTTTTTGTCCTTCTGTCTATCTCATCGACGGCAATTCCTATGTGTACCGGGCCTTTCATGCCCTTCCTTACCTTTCCAACTCCAAAGGTCAGCCCACCCACGCCGTTCTTGGTTTCACCAACATGCTCCTAAAGATCCTGAAAGAGAGGCAACCGGATTACCTGGCCATCGCATTCGACCATAAAGGAAAAACGCTCCGGCATCAGGTATTTGAGAGTTACAAAATCCATCGACCGCCCATGCCAGAGGGGCTCTCCCTGCAGCTTCCCTATATCTACAAGTTGGTAGAAGGCCTCCGGATCCCGCTTCTGATGATGGAAGGCTACGAGGCGGATGATATCCTGGCTACGGTAACGAAGAAGGCCCTTGATAAAGGATACGAGGTCACGATCGTGGCCAGCGACAAGGATATCCTGCAATTGGTGGGCCCGTCGGTCAGGGTCTATGATCCCATGAAAGAGGCAATCGTGGGTGAGCCAGAAGTTCGGGAGCGCTTCGGGGTGAGACCAGACCAGGTGGTGGAGGTGATGGGGTTGATGGGGGACGCCTCCGACAACATCCCCGGTGTGCCCGGCGTGGGAGAGAAGACGGCGATCTCCCTCATTCAGGAGTTTGGAAGCATCGAGGCTCTAAAGGAATCCCTCGACCGGATCCAGAGGCCGAAGCTGAAGGAGACCTTAAAGGAGCATATGGACCTGGCCCTTCTCAGTCGTCAACTGGCTACCCTGCACGCCCATCTCCCAGTAGAGATCGAAGTGGAGGATCTCAAGCGAAACCTCCCCAATGAGGCTTCACTCATGGACCTTTTTCGGGAACTGGAATTCTACGGTCTGCTGCGCGGTCTTTTCCCATCCACCTCGGCCGAGGGGGGGAGCTATGGTGCGGTCTTGGATGAGGCGCAGCTAACCCACTTGGCAGGTGTCTTGAAGGAGATAAAGGGCTTCGGCCTGAGTCTGGAGGCTGACTCCAAGGATGCGATGCGAGCCCGGATCGTAGGGGTTGCCTTCGCGCCTCGTCCTGGAGAGGCCTATTATGTTCCTTTGAATCACGGATCATTGGAGGGGCCGGCCCGACTGTCCGAGGGGACGGTCTGGAAGGCACTCAAGCCGATTCTGGAGGATGAAAGATACGAGAAGTATGGGCAGAATTTGAAGTTCCATCTTCTGATCCTGAAAAGGGCGGGAATTGCCTTGGCCGGGTTAGCCTTCGATCCCATGGTTGCTTCCTATTTGCTTGCCCCCCACAAATCGAGTCACGACCTGGAAGATCTGGCCCTCGATTATCTGAACTGGAGGATGAAGAGCCATGAGAAATTGATAAGGGGGAGGGAGAGCCGCTTCGATGAGGAAGGCATCACAGAGATTGCCAACTGCTCCTGCGCCCGGGCTGACGCAGCGATCCAACTGGTTTCCTCCATGAAGACCTTGCTGGCGGAGAACGAATTGGAGGCGCTGTTTCAGAAGATAGAAATGCCCCTGATCGAGGTGCTGGCAGCCATTGAGAGCAATGGCTTCAAAATAGATGTGAACCTTCTCCATGGTATGTCTTTGGATCTGGAGAAAGAGCTTGCCAACCTCGAGGCCCGCATTTTCGACCTGGCCAAGGGAAGATTCAATATCAATTCCCCGAAGCAGCTCTCCGAGGTGCTCTTCGCGCGTTTGGGCCTGAATCCGATTCGGAAGACGAAGACCGGATATTCGACCGACATAGACGTGTTGGAACAATTGGCCCACGTCCACCCCTTGCCCGCGCAGGTCCTCCAGTATCGAAGCCTGGCGAAATTGAAATCGACCTATGTGGATGTCCTGCCCAAACTCCTCCATTCGGAGACGGGGAGGGTGCATACCTCTTTGAACCAAACGGTGACCGCCACAGGCCGTCTTTCCAGCACGGAGCCGAATCTTCAAAACATCCCCATCCGCACCGAGTTGGGCCGCCGGATTCGGGAGGCCTTCATCCCCGAGAAAGGATCTTGGCTGCTCTCAGCGGACTATTCCCAAATCGAGCTCCGCATACTCGCTCATCTCTCGGGTGACGAGGCCCTGATAGAGGCCTTTAGGCGAGATGAGGACGTCCATGCCCGTACCGCCTCAGAGATCTTTGGTGTTGCCGCCGAAGAGGTAAGTCCAGAGATGAGGAGGATGGCCAAGACCATCAATTTCGGTATCATCTATGGCATGAGTCCCTACGGATTGTCCACCGAACTGGGCGTGTCCCAGGCAGAGGCAAAAAGATATATCGATGAATATTTTTCTCATTACCGAGGAGTGAAGGCTTTTATCGAGGAGCTATTGAAAGAGGCGAGGGCTTCGGGATGGGTGAAGACCATCTTGGGCCGCCGGCGCTTTATCCCCCATATTCAGAGCCGGGATGCCGCCAGCCGACAGCTGGGAGAACGAATGGCAATCAACACCCCCATTCAGGGAAGCGCAGCAGACTTGATCAAGCAGGCCATGGTCTCAATCCATCGAAGCATGAGGAAAACGGGCTGCCGTGCGAAGATGATCCTCCAGGTCCATGATGAATTGGTCTTTGAAGTCCCGGAAGAGGAGCGAGGAGAGGTGGAGGCCCTAGTCCGAAGGGAGATGGAGGGGGTTATCCACCTGGAGGTGTCCATCCGGGTTGACATTGGAGTAGGAAGGAACTGGAGGGAGGCCCACCCCTGAGAAGGAAGGGCGATGGAATTCTTTCCCTCTTCAGTCTTGGGATCTCAGAGCTCGAAAGAGAGCAATTTCAGTGGGTCGACAGCGATGGATCCGGTCGAAGTCTTGATCTTCAAGGAGCGGTTCAGTATGGTTCCCTTAAACGTATTTCCGTCCCGCAGCTTGATGACCCCATCTTGATAAGATACGATGTCTTGGGCCTTGATGCTGGCTTCCCCATAGGACATTTTGATCTTGATCGATCTCTCTGCCAGCTGCCCTTCGAGGGTGGTTCCGTCGTTCATTTTGAAAGTGGCGGCCAGGACCACGGAGGAGAATGCCAAAGAAATCAAAATGACTGTGACTGCAATGAATGTCTTCATTCCTATTCCTGCCTTTCGCTGAGGGTTCAAGGGTGAGGGGGCATGCGATCCTTCCACAAGGTCTTTCTTCATCCATTGCCCGCATTAGATCCTCCGCAACCGGGCAACCGACGCCCAATCGAAATCGAGGGCCTTATGCAGTTCGGTCCACCGTAGCGGATCCTTTATTTTTTCATATCACGAGAGGTCCGAAAAGTCAATCGACTTTGTGGCATGTGACTGATATAGCGCTGTACGACTGATCAGGCCGCGGGTTGTCGTTTCGGGAGGAAGGGAGAAAGGCATGCTGCGAGTTGGGTTGACCGGCGGGATCGCCACCGGAAAAAGCACGGTAGCAAGGATGTTCCGGAGATTAGGGGTCAGGACCATGGACGCCGACGCCATCACCCATGGCCTCCAGCAACCCCGTTCTCTCATTTGGAAGAAGATTGTCGGGGCATTCGGCAGGGATATCCTTCGCCCCGATCTCTCCCTTGACCGGAGGAAGCTTGGGGAAATCGTCTTTTCTGACCCTGAGAAAAGGGCCCTCTTAGAGCAGATCATGCATCCTGCGGTTATTGCACAAGAGGAAGAGTTGATGTCAGAATGGGAGCGATCAGGAGATGTAGATCTGGTGATGGTCGAGGAGGCCCTTCTGATCGAATCCGGCTCCTATCGACGATATGGCCGTATTGTCCTGGTGGTGGCCCCGGAAAAGATCCAAATCGAGAGATTGAAGGAGAGGGGGTTTACTGAGGAGGAAGCCGAGTCTCGGATTCGCTCTCAGATGCCTCTCTCGGAGAAGGTGAAGTGGGCGGATTATGTGATCGATAATTCAGGAGACCGATCCGGCACCGAAAGGGCGGTAGAACGCATCTATCAGCAGCTGCGCGCGGAATCAGATGGTCTCAAATAGCATTCGGTGGCTCATCGCATGATAAGGTCAGCCGCTTCACCGCCAGGCACTCAGAAGACGGACCGGGGCAAGAAGAGCATCCGGGCCCGAAACGGAAGGCTATCCCTGCCTGAGCCTGGGATCCAGCGCATCTCGGATCCCTTCCCCCAGGAGGTTGTATCCCAGCACGGTGATCAGGATGGCGAGCCCAGGGAAAAAGGAAAGCCACCACGCGATCTCGAGGTTGTCTTTTCCGGCAGTCAGGATATTCCCCCAGGAAGGCGTGGGAGGTTGGATTCCGATGCCCAGAAAGCTCAAGGCGGATTCGGTCAGGATGGCTCCCGCGACCCCAAGGGTAGCAGAAACCAGGACGGGAGCCAGGGCATTGGGGAGGATGTGGCGGAAGATGATTCGGAGATCCGAGGCCCCCAGAGCCCGAGCACTCAACACAAATTCCCGCTCCCTCAGGCTCAAGAATTCCGCCCGGACCAATCTGGCCACCCCCATCCATCCGGTGAGGCCAATGACGACCATGATGTTCCAGATCGAAGGCTCCAGGAAGGCGATGACCGCCAGGATCAGGAAAAAAGTGGGAAAACAGAGCATCAGATCCACGAAGCGCATGACGAGGCCATCCACCCATCTACCATAATAGCCCGCTAAGGCGCCGATGAGGATCCCAATGAAGGTGGCGATTCCTACGGCCACAAATCCCACCAGGAGCGAGATTCGAGAACCCCAGATGACGCGAGAGAGGACATCCCGACCCAGGCGATCGGTTCCGAACCAATGATGGGGATCGGGACGGGAGAGGATGTGCTCGTGATCGATATCGGTGGGATCATGGGGGGATACCCACGGGGCCAGCAGGGCAATGAAGAAAAGGACCAGCACGATCCCCGCCCCAAACAGGCCCAGCTTGTTCCTGTGAAATCGATTCCAGAAGAAACTTGTCTGAATTCCTCTCATCATACCTTTGTGAATCCCTGCCCTTTTGAACCCTCCTGCGGATTCATTTCGATCCTTTCAACCTTGGCCTCTGCGGACCTGGACCGCCTCTTTCTTCCAGCTACTCCTTAGCCACCCTGATTCTGGGGTCGACCAGAGCATAGGAGATATCTGCCGATAGATTACCTATAAGGGTCAGGGCGGCTCCGATCACCAAGATGCCCATAATGACCGGATAGTCACGGGACATGACGCTGCCATAGAAGAGCTGCCCCATTCCCGGGATGGCGAAGATGGTTTCGAAGATCACCCCTCCCCCGATGAGGCTCGGGACGGAAAGTCCCAGGATTGTCACAACTGGCAGAAGCGCGTTTCGTAAGGCATGCTTGTAGATGACGGTCTTTTCCGATAGGCCCTTGGCCCGGGCAGTCCGAATGTAGTCCTGGCGGATCACCTCTAACATGTTCGATCGCATATAGCGCGAAAATCCGGCCAAACCCCCGAAGGAGCCCACCAGGACGGGCAGAATCAGATGCTTCAGGCGGTCAAAGAACTTACCCCAGAGGCCCAGTTGAGGGTAATCCATCGACTTCAAGCCGGAAATGGGGAGCCATCCCAAATGGACCCCAAAGAGATTCATGCAGAGGAGGGCGAGCCAGAAGGTGGGGATAGCAAATCCTATGAAAACGAAGACGGTGGTTGCCTTGTCGAACAAGGAATACTGGCGGGTGGCAGAAAGGATGCCAATGGGGATGGCGACCAGCACGATTACCACCATCTCCAGCAGGCTCAGAAGGAGGGTGATGGGTATCCTTTCCCCGATCTTCTCCGAGACCTTCCTCCCATCCGGGGCGAAGGACCTCCCGAAGTCGAGGCGAAAAGACCTCCAAACCCATTTCAGGTATTGTACGGGGAGGGGTTCGTCCAACCCGTAAAGGTGTCTGAGCTGTGCCTTCGAAGCCGCGGTGACTCGCGGATTCAGATCCGTCTGGAGGCTCGTAGGTTCCCCAGGCGCAAGATGGATTACGACGAAGGAGATGAAGGTGATTCCGATCAGGAGGGGAATGGAGATGAGGATCCTCTTTAGGATGTGCTGGAGCATGGGCAATTACCGGGAATGTATCTGCTGTTCTCTGGGGACATACCACTGGGTGAAATTGTAGGAAATCCCGGCTGGGGCTGGCTCGATTCCCTTGAAACGAGCGTGAATCACCGGAAGAGCAAACGGCACATAGAGGAAAACGTAGGGTTGCTCCTCGGCCAAGATCGCCTGGATGCGGTTGTAACACTCCTTGCGGCGCTTCTGGTCAAAGGTATGGCGTCCCTCGTCGATGAGTCGATCCACTTCCCGATTCTGAAAAGAGACGAAGTTGAACTCATCGGGAAGGGTTTTGCTCGAATGCCAGATGTCGTAAAGATCCGGGTCCTGGCCCGTGGTCCATCCCAGGATCACGGTCTCAAACCGGCGATTCTTGATGAAGTAGTTGATAAAAGAGGCCCATTCCGCAATTCGGATTTCCACCTCCATTCCGATTCTTTTGAGCCTCTTCTGGATGATCTCCGCAGCCATTTTCCTCTCTTCGTTGCCCTGGTTGGTAAGGATGGTAAAGCGAAAGGGACGACCATCCTTCTCCAAAATCCCGTCCCCATCATCATCCTTCCATCCTGCTTCTGCCAGAAGCCTCTTGGCCTGCTCCGGGTCGTAAGGATATCGTCTGACCCGAGGGTTATAGACCCAGGTATCGGGCTTGTAGGGACCGGTGGCCTCTGCCCCCAGCCCCAAGAGGACCGCCTTGATGATTTCCTCCTTATTGATGGCATAGGAGATCGCCTGCCTCACCCTCTTGTCGGCGAAGCGGGGATCTTTCAGGTTCATGCCCAAGTAGGTGTAGGCATTGGCCGGATAACGGTACTTGCGAAAAGCCCGTCGAAATTCCGGGCCATCGGTCTGTCTTTGGTATTGGAGCGGAGATAATCCGCTCCAATCTACCCCTCCCGATTTCAACTCCAGGAAGAGGGTGGCGGAGTCGGGGATGATCCGGTAGACGAGATTTTGTATGTAAGGCCTACCCTCGAAATAGTCGGGATTGGCCACCAGTTCGATCTTCTCCCCGGTCTTCCATTGCCGAAAGAGGTAGGGCCCGGTGCCCACCGGGTGACGGTTGAGTGGGCTCTGACGGACATCCTTTCCTTCGAGCAAGTGCTTGGGCAGGATCCACATCCCCCAGCTGATCAGGGCCGGAGCGAAGGGCTTGGAGTAGTGGACCCTGAATGTATGCCGATCCAGGGTTTCTGCCGACTTGACCAAGAGGAAGTCCCCTGAATAGGGCGTGGGGGTCTTGGGATCGATCATGAAGCGATAGGTAAACAGGACGTCATCCGCCGTCAATTCCCTTCCATCATGCCACTTAACGTCCTTGCGAAGATGAAAGGTGATGGAGAGCTCATCGGAGGCCACCTCCCAGAATTCGGCCAGATCCCCCACTATGTGGTAGTCCTTATCGTATTTCACCAGTCCATTGTAGACGAAACTGCCGATCTCGTGGGAAGCTGAATCCCCGGTGATATTGGGAATCATGCTGCTGGCATCTCCGATCGAGCCCATGACGATCGTGTCTCCAAAGGCGGGGGGGCCACCTTTTCCATAGTCAATGGCTGCTCCGGGCGTAGATTCTTTTCTGGCACATGAGGCCAGAAAGAGCGCCGCCAAGAGGAAGCAAAGCAAAAGAGGCTTCCCCTCAGATCGCCAGGTCGGCACGGCGATTCGGCTCCGATCACCGCTGGGGAGGCGGGGATGATTGGGTGGGAGAGGTTGGGACACTTCCGGCGGGGGGGGTGGTTGTTTGGGTCTGAGGGGCCTTGGTGGGCTCCTCCCGGATGATGGAAGACGCGCCGCGCCGCGACGAGATCATGGCCAGCGAGAGGGAGGTCAGCATGAAGACAATCGCTGCTATGGTTGTCAATTTACTCAAGAAGGTAGCTGTCCCTCGGGCCCCGAAGATCGTCTGGCTGCCACCGCTGCCAAAGGCACTGCCCATCTGAGCGCCCTTTCCGGTTTGCAGCAGAACAACGAGGATCAACACAAAGCACATGATAAGGTGGATGATGGCCAACGCCAGGTACATGCCTCTTTCCTCCTAAATGCCATGATAGGTTCTAATGGAAGATTTCACGATGTGGGCAAAAGATTCCGCGTCCAGACTGGCCCCTCCCACCAGGGCGCCGTCCAGCTCAAGTTGGGCCATGAGGGCCTCGATATTCTTGGGATTCACAGACCCTCCGTACAGGATGCGTGTACGCGAGCTCACCCCCTCGTCCGAGAGATCCCGCAACCGATTGCGAATGAAGGCGTGAACCTCGCTGGCCTGCTCAGGTGTGGCATTCCTTCCGGTGCCAATCGCCCAAACCGGCTCGTAGGCGATCACCAGGGGGTCGACCGGATCGCGTATCCACGAGGCCAAACAGCCGCTGAGTTGTTCCTCTATTACGGAAAAAGTCCTGTTCGCTTCCCTCTCCGTCAGGGTTTCTCCTACGCAGACTATGGGGGTCAGTCCGACGGATCGGACCGCGGCAATCTTCTGGCTCACACCCTGATTGCTCTCCCCAAAGAGTTGTCGCCTCTCCGAATGGCCCAGGATCACGAATTCACATCCCACATCTTTCAGCATCTCCGCGGAGATCTCGCCGGTATAAGCCCCCCGGGGCTCCCAATGGACATTTTGAGCCCCTAGATGAATGGAGGAGTCAGCAAGCGCGTGAGAGGTTGCTCGCAGCGCGGTGAAGGGAGGGCACACTACGACCTCCACCCCGGAAAGGCCATCGCAATGGCCCCGCAGCTTGCTTACCAGGTCCTGTGCCTCCCCAATGGTTCTGTTCATCTTCCAGTTTCCAGCGACGATAGGTTTTCGCATCACCTTGTTCATTCCTCTATACATTCCCTGCGAAATTTCATGAGCAACTTCTCTGACATTGCTTCCTTTTTCCCTATCCCGGTACGAAAATCAGACGGGCCGGTCCAAACCAGAGGGCCTCTTTGGCCCCCTGTTCGTTATTTTCTGTCCCTCCGCTCGGCCATGCCTGGGAGTTCGGTTGCCCCCCAAGTATTCCAGCGGCGTCCCTCCCTCCCCCGTAAAGATAAAACACCTTGGCGACCGGGGCAAGGCAATGGGTCGTACAAGAGGCGTTGGACAGGATCATGGTGCTGGCTCAAATCACAGTTTCTTCATGAACGTCCACAACCGAGGTGATATCCCTCCAATTCAGGTCAAATAGCGGCAAAAGCCCCGTCGGGAGTTACAGGGTAGCAAATGCCACGGTTCAACCGAGGCTCTCGTGCGCCCTCTTTCTATAAATCGGGAGATTCCCCGGTCTCATGGGTGAGATAGCCTGAATCAAGTCATACTTCTATACACTCATTTCCCGCGTCTGTCAAGTCTTCCATCGGCTGCCGGTCTGAATTTCTGGGGGACAAATCGCTTGACAACAAGGGGAGCATGCCCTAATTTATGCGAGAGAAGGCTTTTTGGCCGTACCGCTCGCGCATGGAGAAAGTGAGGCGATGGAGTCTGGCAATGGAATTGTTTCGTGTTTTCCTATTCTCATCTCTCTTATTTCTGGTGCTTCTGTTTCCTTCTGCCCATACGCCCCCAGGTGGGCCGTCTTGCGCTCATGCCGCCGACCTGATTGAAAATATTGGGATGGGAAGGATCAATTGGAGCCAAGCCTTGGTAACGGCCAATGGTCTCGGGGCGCCTCCCAAAGACCTCAAGAATCCTGCTCAGGTTCGGGCTATGACCCAGAGGGCAGCGATCTTTTCTGCCCGGCGGAACCTCTTGGAGGTCCTCAGAGGGGTGAGGATTGACTCGGGTGCCAAGATAGAGAATCTCATCCTCTCGAACGATCTGTTCCTGACTCAGGTGAGCGGAATTCTGCGCGGCTCGCAGGTAATGCAGACCAAATATTTCTCGGATGGCTCGATCGAAGTGACGGTGGGAGTACGGATCAGAGGCGAGTTGGCCTCCATTTTGCTCCCTTCCTCCCTCTTCTTCTCGACTGCCGCTTTGCCTTCTGCCATATCTCAAAGTAAGGCCCCGGAGAATTCCTCGGCAGGCCCCGCCCCGGTCTCAGGGGAAGAGGTCGTCCCAGCAATCAAGGAAAGCGTGAAAGGGCAAGAGCCTCCTGCCCAGGTCGTGTCAGGCAGCCGCTTATCCGAAGCGGGAAGGGGGAAGAAGAAGGACATGCCCCAAGAGGATCAGCCTCTGCCCTCGCACCCGCGAAAGGGGCCGGAAGGAGGAGTGGCAGGGAGGGACAGGGAAGCGGGAGTTGCGGATCAAGACCCGAAAGGAGGAAGGCCCTCTTCCCCTGACTCCCCGGGAAGGAAAGCGGGCGAGGCGAAACCCGAATCTGCGCCTGCATCCCTTCAGGCTACAGGACTGGTGGTTGACGGCCGGGGCCTGGGCCTGAAACCGGCTCTCCTCCCCCGCATCTTAGATGAAGAGGGCAAAGTGATCTACGGCGTCAGGCAGGTGGGCAGGCAGAATGCATTGGAACAGGGCCTGGTTGGTTATTCCAAAGACATATCCGCGGCCCAAAAGGACAGCCGGGTCTTCGATAAGCCGCTCCTGGTAAAGGGGATAAAGGCTTTGGGCAGAGAAAAGACTGACCTGGTCATCTCCCGGGGGGAGGCAGCGACCATCACTGCAACCTTGAGGGTCTCCAATTACTTGGAAAGGTCGAAAGTCATCATCGTCTATGATTGATCTCGGAATTCCCGCCACCTTGCCTTCCGGTGGCGATCCATTGAGGGGGGTAAAAGGGTAACATGCCGATCTACGAATACCACTGCCAGAGTTGCGGACATACCTTTGAAGTTCTGCGAAAATTCTCGGATCCGGCGATCCATGAATGTCCTCGGTGTTCCGCCCAGGTCCAAAGGCTCATCTCTCTGCCGGCCCTGGTCTTCAAAGGGCAGGGGTGGTACGTAAATGAATTTCCGAGCCAGGATCGGAAGAAAGGGTTGGATGCGGAGAAAGGAAACGGGAATGGAGCGAAGAAGAAGGTCGATGAGCCGGCCAAATCCCCCAGCAAGGAAGAGCCCAAATCGGAGTCCCAGAAGGAGTAGATTCTCCTTGGGTACAATGGCAGGAGGGAATGAGTCCCATTCCCTCCTGTTTTTTTCGGAGATAGCCCGTTTGCGGTGTCCCTTGATTCAAGCCAGCCCCGGCAGAGTTGCGAGGAGCCCTGTAATACAAGAAATCCTGTTTTTGTCCGAATTTGCCGGCTAACCCCAACCAAAAACCGCGAGGATTGTGCTCACCGTGCACATTCAGAGCAGAAATTCCGAGATCCTACCCTTTGTGTCCAGGCCTTCCCGCTACCTGGGAGGGGAGTACAATGCCATCCACAAAGACCCATCACAGGTTCGGTTGAAGGTGGCTCTGGCCTTTCCGGATGCCTACGAGATCGGGATGTCCCATCTGGGTCTGAAGATCCTCTATCACATCCTGAATAGCCATCCCCAGGTATTGGCGGAACGGGTCTTCGCGCCCTGGATCGATGCGGAGATCCTCCACCGGAAAAAGGGAATTCTCCTATCGAGTCAAGAATCAGGGCTTCCCCTCTCTTCTTTTGACATCCTGGGCTTCACCCTCCAGTACGAACTCTCTTATACCAACCTTTTGAACATGTTGGAGCTGTCGGGGATTCCCTTTCGGAGGGCGGAGAGGGGTGAGGGATTTCCGCTCGTCATCGCCGGCGGCCCCTGCGCCTTGAATCCTGAGCCTCTGGCGGATTTTGTGGACCTCTTCGTGGTGGGAGAGGCAGAGGAGGCGATCTTGGAGATCGCAGAGGAATTCCTTTCCTGGAAGGGATCGGGTCAAGCCAGAGAAGCGCTTATGGAGCGTCTGGGCCACTGCCCGGGCATCTACTCTCCGGCGCTGGATCAGGAGGATCGGGTCATCGAAAGACGATGGATTCAGGATCTCGACTCAGCACCCTATCCCACGGCCTTCGTCGTCCCCTTCCTGGAGATCGTCCATGATCGCCTCAATCTGGAGGTGGGGAGGGGATGTTCTGAGGGATGTCGATTCTGCCAGGCCGGGATGATCTTTCGGCCCACCAGAGAACGTTCGGTAGATCGCATTCGAGACCTAATCCTCCGTTGCCTCCGGGAGACCGGTTATGAGGAGGTCTCCCTTTCTTCGCTTAATACTACCGACTATAGCTACCTGGAGTCTCTTCTTCCACCGCTCATGGACGTGCTCGAGAGGCAGAAGATCTCCCTTTCGCTTCCCTCGATTCGCATCGATGGCCTGAATCTGAAAATCCTCGAACAGATCAAACGAGTGCGCAAGACCGGCCTCACCCTGGCTCCCGAAGCCGGCAGTCAACGCCTCCGGGATGTGATTAACAAGAGATTGGATGAGGAATCGGTACTGGATGCGGCAAGAGCAGCGGCCTCCATGGGATGGAAGGGATTGAAACTGTATTTCATGATTGGCCTGCCCACCGAGAGGGAGGGCGATATCGTGGATATCATTCGCCTGTCTCGGGAGGCACTCCGAGCCGGGAAAAGGGAAGGCAGCCGTGACTTTCATCTAACGGTCAGCATCTCCTCCTTCATCCCTAAGCCCCACACCCCCTTTCAGTGGATTGGCCAGGCTCCGATGGAAGAACTGAGGGGGAAGTTGCAGCTTCTTCGGGATCGAATGGGAAGAGAGGGTTTGACCCTCAAATGGCAATCGCCGGAGATGAGCTTTCTGGAGGCCGTCTTCTCTCGGGGGGATCGGGCCTTGGGACGGGCTATCGGCCGAGCCCACTCCTTGGGTTGCCGGTTTGATGGTTGGACCGAGCAATTTCGCTTTGACCTCTGGCAGAAGGCCTTTTCCGATCTGGATATGGACCCCGGGGGTTACAGTTATCGACACTGGGAGCCCGGGGCTCACCTCCCCTGGGATCACATCTCGGCCGGCTTGAGCAAGCAGTTTCTCTGCCGGGAATATGAGAGGGCTCTGACCGGGCAGGTGAGCGGGGATTGCCGCTTCGCGCCCTGCTTGAGCTGCGGGCTGGATTGTCCTCCGCGCAGGCCATCCCAAACCCTCCCCCTCCCTGTATGGGACGAGATTCGGGCACCAGATCCAAATGGGCCGTCCCTCCAGAGGTCAAGGATTCGATTCCGTTTTCAGAAGGGGGAAGAAGCCCGATACCTTTCCCATCTGGAGATAGTGCGTACATTTTCCCGCGCCCTTCGCCGGGGTGGACTCCCCGTGTCCTATTCCCAGGGCTTTCATCCCCAGCCTCGGCTTATGATCGCATGGCCTCTTCCGGTCGGGGTCTGTGGGGAGGAAGAATGGGGAGAGATGGAACTGGAGGGGCAGATGCTCCCCTCAGAGACGATGGGCTGCCTTAACCCATACCTCCCTCTGGGGCTATCTGTCTCGGAGATGGAGCAAATCCCTCGATCGAGTCCCTCCTTGGAGTCGTTTCTCTCCCGAGCCCTTTACCGCATCTGTCTCGATCCGGTGACTGCTTCGGAATGGACTCCTCGGAGTTCATTCCTCTTTTCTCCTGGCTCTCCCACCGCCTTTCTGGGGGCAGACTCGATAACTGCACGGACGAAACGAAAAGGAAGGGAGGTGCTCGTGGATCTGAAGCCCCTGATTCATGAATTCTTCCTGGCTGAGGCCCCCCCTTCACCATGCTGGCAACTTACCCTGAGGCTGGATCAGAGAGGGTGCATATCTCCCCTGAAGGTAATGAGCCGCCTCTTTTCGAATTATCTTGACGAAGAAGAAGCGAATCAGTTAGTCTTGCGACTCAAGATAAACCGAAAGGCCCTTTTCTGAGTCGAGTGCCCCGTACGATCCTGTTGGCTTGTGATTTGGGCGCCCAGGGTCGAGGGGCACAAAATATATTATCCTCCATATCCTCAATTCTCAAATAAAGATGAAGCGTGAAATCATCGTCAATGTTTCCTTGGTCGATACAAGGGTTGCCGTCCTGGAGGATGGCCTGCTGATGGAGTATCTCTCGGAAAGCTCCAAAGTCCAGGGCATTGCGGGAAACATCTACAAGGGCCGAGTTCTCAAAATCCTGCCCGGGATGCAGGCCGCCTTCGTAGACATAGGTCTCAATAAGGATGCCTTCCTCTATGTAAGGGATGTCTACGAGGACCTGGAGGAGTATGAGAGGCTTCTTGCATTGGTAGACCCGGAGATATCCCTCACGGAGGAGGAAGAGAAAGCCCCCCTTCGTCTCCCGCCCAAGAGGAGTTCTTCCTCGATCGAGGAGCTGTTGCAGGAAGGGCAAGAGATCCTGGTGCAGGTGGCCAGGGAGCCTCTTGGGACCAAGGGCGCCCGCATCACCTCCCGCATTACCCTCCCCGGACGCTATTTGGTCTATATGCCTATGGATCGTCAGATCGGGGTCTCCCGGAAGATCTCCGACGATGAAGAGCGGATGAGACTCCGTCAGATTATCGAGAGGATCAATCCTGTCGGCGAGGGACTCATCGTGAGGACGGTGGGCATCGCGAGGGGAGAAGGTGAATTCCGGGCCGATCTGGATTTCCTGCGCAACCTCTGGCAGCGGATCCGAAATAAGGGAGAGAAGCTCTCTGCGCCTTCCCTGGCCCATCAAGACCTGGATCTCATTTTTCGGGTCATTCGCGACATCTTCAGCGAGGAGGTATCGCACTTTATCATCGATTCGCGTTCCGAATACGAGAGGTGCCTGGAATACGTGGATTCCTTGCAGCCGGAGTTCAAGTCCCGCCTATTCCTTTACACTGAGGAGCAGCCCATTTTCAAGTCCTTCGGGATCGAAAAGGAAGTGGAAAAGGCCCTCAGGCGGAAGGTCTGGCTGAAATCCGGAGGCTACATTATCATTGAGGAAACCGAGGCCCTGGTTTCCATCGATGTCAATACCGGAAAATTCGTGGGGAAACAGGATTTCGAGGAGACGGTACTGAAGACCAATCTGGAGGCGAGCCGGGAGGTCTCGCGGCAAGTCAGGCTGCGGGATCTGGGTGGGATCATCATCATCGACTTCATCGACATGTTGAGGCCAGAGAACCGGGAAAGGGTGGTGGAGGAATTGCGAGACGGCCTCAGACCGGACCGATCTCCCACCAATGTCCTCTTTCTCAATGAGCTGGGCCTGGTGGAGATGACAAGGAAACGGGTTCGCCCCGCCATGAGCATGCATATGGGGATTCCCTGTCCTGTCTGCAATGGTACGGGATGGATGAGATCCATTCAGAACATTGCGGCTCAAATCCTCCGGGAGGTCGAGTGGAAGATGTCCCGGAATCAAGGAAGCAGGATTACCATCAAGGGACACCCAAGCCTCATCGATTGGCTCAAAGCGGAAGAGGCTGAGCTGATTGCGTCCCTTCAAGTCAATTGTGGGGGGGAGATCGTCCTTTCCCCCCAGGAATCCATGAACGAGCAGGTATATCGGATTGATGAATTCGGAAAAAAGGAGAGGTGAAGATTGACACGGGCGGGCTCTTATGTTACTTAAAAAGGCCAACCTCAACGCGGCGGGTCTGCAGCGGACGAAACCTGGTGGTGGGTGGAATCTTGGATTTCACGGCTCGGCCGCTGAGCGGATAGATAGCTCTGAGGGGCGGGACGGTTGGCCGCCTTTAATTTCAATATAGTTTTGGAGGGAAAACGGTGTACGCGATTGTCGAATCGGGGGCTAAGCAATATTATGTGTCTCCTGGTCAACTCCTGGAGGTGGAGAAGCTGGAGGGGAAGACGGGAGAAGAGGTAAGTCTGGACCGGGTGCTCCTGGTCTATGATGACAAGGAGGCGAGGGTCGGACATCCCTTGGTGCCGGGGGCGAAGGTCGTATCAGAGATCACTGCGCAACGACGAGCCAAGAAGATCATCGTCTTCAAGTTTCGCAGGAGAAAGAAGTACCGCCGCAAACAGGGCCATCGCCAATCCCTGACTTGCCTGCGCATCAAAGAGATCGTAGTGGCGTAAAAGGGGAGGGACGAACTATGGCACACAAAAAGGGCGTGGGAAGTTCCCGAAACGGCCGGGACAGCCATTCCAAGAGATTGGGCATGAAGGCCTTCTCGGGCCAGATGGTTCCTGCCGGCAGCATCTTGGTGCGTCAACGGGGGACGAGGATCAAGCCAGGGAAAAATGTCGGCCGGGGAAGGGATGATACCCTATTTGCCAAAGTCCAGGGATGGGTCATGGTAGAGAGAAGGGGCAGCCTGGGTCGCTTTCTGAGCATCAAGGTGGCGTAAGGACGTATTCCCCAACGCAACCTTCTGCGAATGGAATGCATTTTCCAATGGCCCTCTCGCTGCGAGCAGGTAAGGCGGGGCGAGAGTTCCGCTCCGCTGAAGCCGAATTACGCGGATCCATAATCGATGTTCATCGATAAAGTGAGGATTTACGTCAAGGCGGGGGATGGAGGAAACGGATGCCTGAGTTTTCGCCGGGAAAAGGGAATACCCCGGGGGGGACCTAACGGAGGAGATGGAGGCAAGGGAGGATCGATCTATGTGGAGGCGAATGCTTCCTACCGAACCCTGATTGACCAGAGATACCAGCAACATTATGGAGCAGAGAGGGGTGTCCACGGAAAGGGAAAACTGATGAAGGGAAAGGACGGACAGGATCTCTTCATTAAGGTACCTTGCGGCACCTTGGTCATCGATCTGGCAAGCGGAGAGACCCTGGCGGATCTTACCCGAGAGCAAGAGCGGGTTCTGGTAGCCAAAGGGGGACGAGGTGGCCGGGGAAATGCCCACTTCGCCACCGCCTCTCGGCAAGCCCCTCGGATTGCGGAACCTGGAGAAGAGGGCCAGACCCGGATGATCCTCCTGGAATTGAAGGTGATTGCCGACGTTGGGCTCGTAGGATTACCTAACGCAGGCAAGTCCACCCTGCTGGCGGCTATGACTCCTGCTCATCCCAAGATCGGCTCCTACCCTTTCACAACCCTGACCCCCAATTTGGGCACCCTGCCTGCATGCGGCTCTCGCCAGGTTGTGGTGGCTGACATTCCTGGACTCATTGAGGGCGCTGCCGCGGGCGCCGGCCTGGGAAACCAGTTCCTTCGCCACGTTGAGCGCACCCGGCTTCTGTTGCACGTGATCGATGTATGCAAAGAAGCTTCCCATGATCCAATTGGCGCATATCTGATTCTGGAGCGAGAACTTTCTTCCTATGATTCGCGGTTGATCGAGCGGCCCAAGGCGATTGCCGGCAATAAGATCGATCTTCCCTGCGATGCAGCCTCGCTTAAGCGGTTCGAGGAATTCTGTCGGACGAAGCAGATCCCTCTCTTCTTCATATCCGCCCTGACTCGCGAGGGCGTCGAAGCCCTAATTTCTTTTTTGATCTTGAGCCCGGAAGTCCAGGGCGCAGAACGGCTGATCCATGCGGAATGTAAGACAGCCTGAAGAGATCCGTCCTCGCCTGGAGATCACCCAGTCTGTCAGGAGATTGGTCGTCAAGGTGGGCTCCAGCGTGCTGGCGTCCAAAGGACGCCGCCTCGATCCTTGCCGGATTCATCATCTGGTCTTCGAGCTCTCCGGCCTCCGGGAAGAAGGCCGCGAGGTGATCTTGGTCTCCTCAGGTGCGATCCTGGCGGGACTGAACCAGTTGAAATGGGAAAAGAGGCCCAAGGATATCCCTCTCAAACAAGCGGCGGCGGCCATCGGGCAGAGCCGGTTGATGTGGGCTTATCAGGAGGCTTTTCAGTTTCAGGGACAGATGGTCGCCCAGGTCCTTCTCACGCAGGATGATGTGCGGGATCGGTCCCGATACCTCAATGCTCGCAACACCCTTCTAACCCTGCTGCATCTTCAGGTAATCCCCATCATCAACGAGAACGATACGGTCGCGACGGAGGAAATCCGATTTGGGGATAACGACCAGCTCTCGGCCTTAGTGGCAAATCTCGTGGATGCCAACCTCCTTGTAATCCTGACAGACACCGATGGTCTCTTTACGGCCGATCCCCGGAGGAACCGGGGGGCGCGCCTGATCAGTGAAGTCCCGAGGATCACCCCTCAAATCGACCTTTGGGCAGGAGAATCCAGTAGTGGGATGGGTGTAGGTGGGATGAGCTCCAAGATATTGGCAGCCAAGATGGCAGTGGCTTCCGGAATTCCCACCATCGTGGCCAATGGGAAGACGGAGGGGATATTGGGGCAGATCATGGAGGGAAAGGCAACAGGCACTCTCTTCCTTCCCGAACTGGACCGGATGAGGGGGAGGAAGCGGTGGTTGGCCTTCGCCACCCAACCCCAAGGCGTGATCACGGTGGACGAAGGTGCCAAGTCCGCTCTGATCCAGAAAGGGAAAAGCCTGCTTCCTTCAGGGGTGATCGAGGTCAGGGGGGATTTCCGGCCTGGTGATGTGGTCTCCCTCCTGGACAAGGGGAAGCTGGAATTCGCCAAGGGCCTGGTGAATTACGCGGCCGAGGAGGTCAACGAGATTAGAGGCTGCCGCAGCACTCAGATCCAGAAGATCCTGGGATATAAACACTCGGACGAGGTCATCCACCGCGATAACCTGGTCTTGCTGGAGAAGTCCCTTTGACTGCGACACAGAAGATTCGAAAGCAGGCAGAAGAGGCCAAAGAGGCTTCGAGGATACTGGCAAGATCCGCCTCCCTTCAAAAAGACGAAGCCTTGAGACAAATGGCGAAGGCCTTGGTCCGGGAAGAGGAGTCCATCATGACGGCGAATTGCGAGGATCGGAAGGCGGCCCAGGATGCTGGAAAAACCGCTGCTTTCCTGGATCGATTGACCCTGAATCCCCAGCGGATCCGGGCGATGGCCAGGGCGCTGGAGGAGATTGCCGATCTGCCCGATCCAGTGGGTGAAGTGACGGAGATGAGGGTGCGACCCAATGGCCTGAGGGTTGGCCGGATGCGAGTGCCCTTGGGGGTGGTGGGGGTGATCTATGAATCCCGCCCCTCGGTGAGTGCTGATGCAGCCGGCCTGTGCCTGAAATCGGGCAATGCAGTCATTCTCAGGGGAGGGAAGGAATCGCTGGCCTCGAATAGGTCGATTACCAGCATCCTGAGCAGGGAAGCCCAGAGGGAGGGTTTGCCGGACAAATCCATCACTCTGATCGATGATCCCGACCGCGCGATCCTTCTGGAGCTTCTACGGCTCTTTGGGCTCATCGATATCCTCATCCCCCGCGGCGGACCCGATCTGATCCGCTTCGTGGCAGAGAACTCCCAGATTCCGGTGATCCGGCATGAAAAAGGGATCTGCCACCTCTTTGTGGATGAGAGCGCAGATCCGCCCATGGCCGAGGAGGTCGCCTTCAATGCCAAGGTACAAAGACCTGGGGTCTGCAATGCCATGGAGACCCTCCTCGTCCACGAGAGGATTGCCCCCATCTTCCTCCCCCGAGTAGCCAGGAGGCTGGAACAGGCCGGGGTGGAATTGCGGGGTTGTCCCAGGTCGAGGGCCATCTATTCCTCTCTGAGAGAGGCGTCCGATGAGGACTGGGATACGGAATATCTCGACCTCATTCTGTCGATTCGAGTCGTCTCGGATTTGGAGGAGGCGATGGGCCATATCGCCCTCCACGGCTCAGGGTTGGCGGAGGCGATTGTGACCGAGAACTACTCCCATGCCTTGAGATTTGTGCAAGAGGTGGACTCCTCGTGCGTCTTCGTAAATGCCTCCACCCGATTCGCGGACGGAGGGGAATTTGGTATGGGGGCCGAGATCGGCATCAGTACCCAAAAATTGCATGCCCGTGGACCCATGGGGCTGCGCGAGTTGACCTGCACCAAATTTATCGTCCTGGGGCAGGGACAGGTCAGGAAGTGAAGCTGCCCGGCGGCAGGGCAAACCTTCCCGGGAAAGAAATGGGTGTCCCATTGGTATTGATGCTGTGCCTCTTGACCCTGCCTAACAGGCACATCTTAGGGGGCACGATCAAATCAGGCAGAATAGCACGCCGCGCTGGCTGTACCCCGGATTCCTTTTGGAGTCAGGGGCATCCATAGGAGAATAAGGAGATTTCATGCGCGTCGGAATCATGGGAGGTACCTTCGATCCCATCCACCTGGGTCACCTTCGGGCGGCGGAGGAGATTTACTGGGCTTTTGGCCTGGACAAGATCATCTTTATACCCTCCTCCCGCCCCCCCCATAAGGATGAGAACAGGATGGCATCCGCCCTTCATCGCTATGAAATGGTCTCCTTGGCCACGGTTTTCACCCCCTACTTCTCGGTTTCTTCCATCGAGATCGATCGTCCGGGCCGATCCTATTCCGTAGAGACGGTACAGGAATTGCTCCGAGTCTACGGGAAGGATACGGTGCTCTATTTCGTTGCCGGGGTGGATGCCTTCCTGGAGATCTCAACCTGGAAGAATGCCAAGGAGCTTCTGGCCCTGGTCCAGTTTATCGTCACTGCCCGGCCCGGTTGGCGTCTGGACGACGTGGAGAGGTCCCTGAAGCCGAAGCAATTGGAGAAGCTTGGTAATCCACGCTTTCGTTACCTCAAGATCTCGGAAATCGGTTCTGAGGTGGGAATCAAGACCCCACAGAGGGGGTTGGTGCTATTGGTTGAGGTCGTCTCCCTGGACATTTCCTCCAGCGAGATCCGCGGGCTGGCCGAAGCAGGCCGGAGCGTGCGTTTCCTGGTTCCCGATACGGTGGCCGCTTACGTGGCCAAGAACCGGCTCTATCGAGAGAGTTCAGGCAACGATCGGGAGTCCATAAGGGATTCCTCAGGGGAGGGGATCCTCAATTCTCTGAGATGAAAAAAACGGAGGGAAGTGGCCTTTAGCGAGCCCATCGAAATTGACGAGTTGTTGAAGACCGCCATATCCGCCGCCTTGGAGATCAAGCCCGATAGCCTGCTGGTGTTGGATCTACGGGGGATCTGTTCTTACACCGATCGGTTTCTCATCTGCAGCGCCTCCTCCGAACGCCAGGTATGGGCGATTTCCGACCGGATAGAGGAACGGATGGCCACAAAAAGGATTCGGCCCCATCATCGAGAGGGCTACGACAAGGCAAAATGGATCCTGCTGGATTATGGGGACCTGATCATCCATATCTTCGACGAGGAGACCAGGGACTATTATCAGCTGGAGAGGCTCTGGAGGGATGCTCCCCTCACCAGAATTCTCCCTCCCGGGACCTGATATCCTCCGATTGGGATAACAGCTGGTAGACTAAGAGGGAATTTCCCTCACCATTTTGTGGAGGTTAGCGACCATGAATTCCGCTCAGCTTGAGAAATTTCGCAACAGGCTACTGGAGAAGAGGAGAGAAGTCTTGAGGGGGGTGCAGAGCAGCAGCACTTCCAGTAAGGAGACCGGCAGCGACGGGATTCAAGACATCGCCGACCAGGCCTCTTCTGCCTATACCAAGGAATTCCTTCTCTCCGTGGGCGATGAGGAGAGAAGGGTGCTGAAACAGGTCGAGATTGCCTTGCAGAAGATCAAAGAGAAGAACTATGGCATATGTGAGGGCTGCAAAAAGACGATCTCGGTGAAGCGCTTGGATGCCCTTCCCTTCGCCCAGCTTTGCATCCAATGCAAAGAGAAAGAGGAGGGAGCGAAGACTCGATGAGGGGTTGAGCGTGCTTGCGGCCTCCGTCCCTCTTCGGTGATCCTTATTGTCTTCTTTATCACCCTCTTCGCCAACGGTCATGGCCTTTTTTGGCTATCGATCCCTGCTCTTTTGAGCGGCACTGAGCGCCCTCCAAGATCCTGGCCCGCCTACCTCTCTGGGGTGGGAAAGCCCCTCCGACCATCGGGATTCCACCCCGGCATTAGGAGTCCCCAACCTTTCCGAGCCCTATCGGGTTCCCAGGACGATCCCCCCATCGATTCTCCCAATCCGTGTAGGTTCGGAAAGGGCAGGGAATGAGGGCTGACCCGCAGACTCATGGATAGCAGTGCATCCCGGGTTTGGAGTGGGGCTGGGAGGATCTGAATTGACAAATGCCGTAAGAAGACCATCAGGCCTAAAGGGATTACGCCCGGGGGAGGAGGGCGGCAGCTGGCTCGATGCATTGTCTTCTTTGTTCTTTCCCTCTCCCTGCCGGATCTGCCAGGGACCATTAACCTTCCATCGCTCCCTCATCTGTGAGTCCTGCTGGGAAGCAATCCGCCTGATCGAGTTCCCTATTTGCCCTTGCTGTGGCACCCCTTTTTCCTGGGAGGAAAGCCAGACTTCGGCGGTCCAATTTCTTTGTGGGACCTGCCGCCTCCAAGAGCCTCCCTTTGAACAGGCTCGGTCGGTAGCCTATTACGAGGGGACGATGAGGGAGGCAATCCACCTCTTCAAATACGGGAAAAGGCAGGATATGGGAAGACATCTGGGCCGCCTCATGGTAAGCTGCTTCCCCCCAGAATGGGATCTTTCCGGCATCGACCTCGTCCTCCCCATTCCTCTTCACCTTCGCCGTCGGTGGGAGAGGGGATTCAATCAATCCCTGATCCTGGCCACGGCGCTTACGGACTCCCTGTGCCTCAAGTTGGAAGCCCGCCTATTGCTTCGTTCTCGTCCCACCCTCCCCCAGAGCGATCTTTCCCTTTCCGAGAAGTTCAGTAACCTGAAGGGTGCCTTTTCCGTGCGGAGGCCGGATAAGATCGAAGGGCAGGGCATCCTCCTGGTGGATGACGTCTACACCTCAGGGGCTACGGCCCAGGAGGCAAGCAAGACCCTGCTGAAGGCGGGGGCGGAGAGGGTGTTCGTTTATACCCTGGCGCGATCGGTGCTGCACTGAGGGATACGAAAGGTGGGAGGATCTTCGGGGTGCTCCAGCCATCTCCTTCGCTCCCACGGGCATTCGCTCCTTCGATCTCGGCAGCCCGAGAACTCGCCCTCCTCAGAAGCCTATTGGAGGGCTCAGACAACTCGGCCTGACTGCCCCGAGCTCTCCTCGGCTCATAACCGCCCAAGGTCGCTCAGGAGCCGACCGGAGCGCCGAGAGAAGGACCGCCGTGATGGGGGCGTCACAGGGACACCAATTAGAGCCGCTGCGGGCCAACGGCCGCTGTGTTTGGCAACCTGATACGGAAGAGTTCTCTCACCGTTGGATCCAATATT
This sequence comes from uncultured Methylomirabilota bacterium, assembly GCA_963718295.1. Taxonomy (GTDB): domain Bacteria; phylum Methylomirabilota; class Methylomirabilia; order CAVQYV01; family CAVQYV01; genus CAVQYV01. The sequence goes on from CAVQYV010000004.1 coordinate 513,662, forward strand.
CTCCTTGCCGTTCTGTAACAGATATATTCCTGGAAATAAGCTTGCCTCTCATCGTTCCGCCTCCTTGGATGCCTTCGAACTCGCCCGTGCCCTTGATGAACGTAAAGGTTCCTTCATATGTGGTAACGCGAGTCCCATTCGGCGAAGTCGATGTCCGCGTTTGCGCTTCATGTTTCATAACCACGCTGTTGGGCCCTTTGACAGCCTTTGCATAGCCATGCGCAGTTCCATTGCCCTGAACATAATCCCAAAGCGAAATCCCGGTGTCTTGGGCACCGTCCAGCGCCTTCGGACCCTCAATGACTTCCATGGGGCCTTCATAATACCTAAACCCCACATAATGACCTTCGACGTCTCCAATCTCAAAGGCTTCGCTTTTGACAGTCGCATGGGTGTGTCTGAATGAAATCTTGATCTTCTCCTGGGCGAAGGCGAGGCTTGCCTCTAGGGCGAAAAACAAGGCAACAACCGTCAATATCCCCAAAGCTGACTTCATCGACAATCGTCTCATCCCCCAACCTCCTTTCGTTCAATGGCCGCGGCCCGCAGCACATGCCCTTAGCCCGCAAACACAAAAGGCACCCGCTGTTCGATGATCATACGATCTGCGTGGTGCCCGACCTTCCCCGCGTCGCTCCGAAAATCAGTGAACCTTCGAAGCTATAAAAACCCAACCCTGTAGGGTAGAAATCCTGAGTACCCCAATCAGTCTCCTAATGTTCAGTCCGGACCGAACATATCTTCTCTCTCTCTCTTGTCAAGATGATTTTGCTAAAATCGATAGCCAGTGCGGAAGCGCGATGATCCTTATTGTGGCGGGGACGAAGGTGGGAGAATTCCCATAAACCAGCTTCCGGGAGTTTGGATGGGCTTTCACGTCAGGCTGCGCCCGTCCGGTCGGCTCCTGAGCGACCTTGGGCGCTTATGAGCGACGAGATCTCGGGGCAGTCAGGCCGAGCTGTCTGAGCCATCCAATAGGCTTCTGAGGAGGGCGAGTTCTCGGGCTGCCGAGATCAAAAGAGCGAATGCCCGTGGGAGCGAAGGGGTCGGACGGGTCACAGGCCCGTCACTCAATCCCTCGAATCTTTATTCCTGTCATTCCTGCGGCCTCCCCAAAAGGATCGCCAGTTCCTTGGCTGCCTGGGGATCCACAATGGCCAGCACTTCATCTCCTAACTCGAACCGGGTGCTTCCCCTGGGAATGACGATCTCGCCGCGGCGGATGATGGCGGCCATGTTCTTCACCGCCGTGGTCTTGGGAGCCCAGATGAAGCTTTCGATCCTGGCCTCCCATGTCCTGAACGCCGCGAAACGTCTCTTCGGCATCCCGGACTTCCGGTGCTATGCCCTATCGGACGCGATCCGAGAGATCCTTTGCCGTTTTCCCCGGCGTTCTCCTACGCACCTCGATCGATTGCACTACCAACCGTACCTCGTATTTGAGACGTGAGAATTGTTGGGGAAAGTGCTGGAAATCCACCCTGAAGATCCGACCCATCTACCGTCACCGGGATGATACCAGCATCGGTCACATCGTCGCCAGTTTCCTGGCCCTGCGCCTGGAGGTCGACCTCCAGGCCCGGTTGGAGGAGAAGGGCACTTTGAGCTCGTGGCCTGATCTGATGCGAGATCCCCAGCAGCTGCAGGCCGTGCGCATCACGCTCGATGGCACCTCATACCTCATCCGCACCACCTTTCAGGGGGTTGCCTATCAGGCGTTCCAGGCGGTGGGAGCTAGGCCGCCGAGCCGGGTAACCGGACTGTAGGCCAGCGAGACCGTGTAGTGCCATAAAACACTTCTTGCTCTCTAACTATCTGTTTTCAAAAAACTTCCATTTTGCAAGTGTCGAGAATCAGTCACAGGACAATCGTTGGCGCTGGTTCTTTCCGTGGACCATGGCCTGTCGACCGTGGACTGTAGTCTGTGGTCCGTGGACCGTCGACCGTGGACTGTAGTTTGTGTTTCGAAGCGTATATGACACCCTGACCCTCTTCCTGCCCTCTTGATCCTGCTCGACTTGTTGTGTGAATGTACCAGTAAGTTTTGTAAGCTGTTACCTTTTGGTCACAGCTCGCCGGGGGTGAGAGGCGAGATCGCCCAAGACAGTAGGAACTTCCTCGAACGCATAGGGCGAAAAACAAAGGAGAATCCATAAGATCTTGACACCTTGGCGCACTTTTTGCTAATATACACCAAAGCACTACACACGGCCATTTTCGATTTCCACCAATAGAACCGCAAACCTGTAAAGGCAAACCATCCTGAAAAGGGCGGACGCAAAGATGCTGGCCTAACTCCTCCCCCCGGGAGTATGGCAGCAGGGTTGCCAAGTGAAGTCAGCACCTAATGAAGTGCTGGAGGCCGCATGGCTCACGAATTTCAGATAGGGAGGTGCTAGCATGCTGAAGATATGTTCGCGGATCGATTGCCGTCCTAAGAGGCTTTTTCATCTTTTGCGCTGTGTCCTCGTCGTCCTCTCTGCCTCAATTCTCATTGCTTGCTTTCCGTACCCATACGTCCATGCCGCCCAGGTGCAACTGGCCTGGGATCCCAGTGCTGGGCCGGACCTTAAGGGCTACAAGGTTTACTATGGAACTGCTACCCATTCTTATTCTTATACGGTGGACGTGGGGCTTTCGACTGGCTGTTTGATTTCCAACCTACAGGAAGGAATGACCTATTACTTCGCGACGAAAGCTTACAATACATCGGGCCTTGAGAGCGTTTTTTCAAACGAGGTTTCTTGGTATGCGGATTATGGCGCCCCACCTGCTGAGTATTCGGTTTATAGTGACGCACTTGCTGCAGGCTGGAACAACTACTCATGGGGTACTTACATCAATTTCAGCAGTACGTGGCCGGATATAGGTGGCAAATGCATTGCCGTCGCCTATCTTGAGTCATCGGCGGCGTTGTCGTTGAGCAAAAGCACTGCGATCAGCACCAGCGGCTATCATTTCATCAAGTTCCGGGTCCACGGAGGCTCAAGTTCGAAAGCCTGCACATTCATGGTGCGAACAGCGGATAACAGCGGGGCATCGGTGCAAGTGCCGTTTACTGCACCAGCGGGATACTGGAGCGAGATCACTATTCCGTTGAGCTCGCTGGGTAACCCGAGCATTATCAAGCGGATGGATTTTATGAACGACAGCGGTTCTGCGACAACGACGGTCTACTTTGACGATATCCGGTTGGTGACTTAGTACTTACCGATGCGGGTATCCCCCCGGGGAGGACGGAACCTCCTCGCTCTTAGAGGAAAGGCGGATCTGGCTCCCTCCGGAATCGGACAAACAAGTGCGCTTGCTGTTCTTCGCCATCAACGTCAGATGGCCCCTGAGAGAGGAATATCCAGGGCCGAGCATCTTGCGCCCCAACGTGCTCTATTTCTCCGGACGCTCGGTCAACATGTCATTGTGGTTCACCTGGCAATGTCGTTTTCTCAGTTCGGAAGAGGCGCCGAGGCCATACTTATCGCCATCCAAATCCGCTGTTTGAATCATTTGCAGCAGTTGACTCGTCTCAAAAAGGCTATTCTCATAGCGCTATGTTCTAAAGAGAAAAAACACATGAGATTTGCCAATACAGCGGACCTCAAAAACAAGACCGATGAACTCCTCCGAGAGGTTATGAAAAGCGGCTCGGTAGTTATCACCTATCCAGGCAAACCCGCTGCTGCTCTGGCGCCTCTATCCGAGGATGATCTCGGAGACTTTGTATTGGAACATAGCCCGAGAATCAAAAAGATGATTGCAGAAGCGGAAAAAGAAAGATATGAAGAAAGGGAAAACCGTAATAGTGATCCAGGGGGGGGGAATACAATGATACGTAAGAAAATGAAACAATGTCTGCAAATAGCATTTATGGTCGCCATCTTCACCGTGTGCATGTCGACGGTAGGCTTCGCTGCCACCTATTACGTTGCCACCAACGGTGCTGACACCAATGGCGGCATGACCTTGACTAGTCCTTTCAAGACTATTCAGAGAGGGCTTAACGTCCTTCAGCCGGGAGACACCTGCCTCGTGCGTGGCGGGACGTACTATGAAGGTCTGGTGCTGAAGCAGAGCGGTACGATTTCGGCACGGATCACCCTCAAAAACTACAACGGGGAGACCGTGACCATCAGCTCGGGAAACATCCGAGCCCTTCGGACCGGGGGGAGAAGGCACTATTATACGATCGAAGGGCTCCGGTTCATCTCCAACTATGTGATATATTCCTCTGATAGCAGACCATGGACGTTGGATTTCCAGGACGGGATATGGGACGGTTTCAGCGACCCCAACGGCGGGAATAACGGGTTCATCCTAAGAAACTGCTACATAGAGGGATCGGTACATTTTTACGGGCACTACATTCTCATGGAGTACTGTGAACTGAACGGCAGGTCCCAATGGTACGCCGGCGTATGGGAGTGCTACGCGCCGAGCCATCACAACACCTACAGGAACAACAAGATTTACGCGTATGCCAACCGCGGCATATGGTCCATGAACCAAACCAGCTACGTTACCATTGAGAAGAATATAGTCCACGATAACGGCAGCCGGGGGATTGACATAGATGGGGCCCAGCAAGCCGTGTTAAATGCGGTTGTCCGCGGCAATACGGTCTATAATGTGACCGTTCATGGGATCGAGATGGAAAACGCCTTCAACAGCGTCACGGAAAACAACGTGATCTATAATTGCGGCATGTGGGGCATCAGTTACATCAACTACGGCTACGGGCCCGATTTCACCGCGAACAGTGAATACCGGGACGACAACACGAATGCGATTGTGAGAAACAACCTCATCTACAACAGCCAAGAGGCGGGTATTATCCTGAACGCCTGCCGCGGCGTGAAGATATACAACAACACCATCTACAGAAATTTAGCGATGCCAGGCTATTTCGCCGGCATTACCCTTTTGAGCTACGGCGGCTTTCCCTGTTACTACACCGATATACGAAACAACATCGTCTCACAATGCGACGCGTACGCCATCTGGATGGAAAGCCCGTCCTTACAGCTGCTGGGTCTGATCATGAGCAACAATCTCTACTATCATCCGACCAAAACGAAGACCCATTATGTCCGGGGCATCGGCACGTATACGTTATCAGAATATCAGGCCGCGACAGGAAAAGAACAGAACTCACTGTTTTCGAATCCGGCTTTTGCCAATGTTTCGAGTTTCAACTTCCACTTGACCAGCACGAGCAAGGCAATAGAGACGGGGGTGACGCTTGCGGATGTTCCCCTCGATCTGGACGGTCTATCGAGACCGCAAGGGCCAAAATACGATATGGGGGCTTATGAGTTCCCGGTAGCAGGGCAGACAATTGCCCCGGCGCTCAACCTTCGAGTAGTGAACTGATTCTTCCTTCCAGACGGGAAAGCTCTTTCGGAACAGATACAGAATATTAAGTTCCAGAGACAAAGAAGCCTCCTTCTCCGTTTGAGTGCCTGTTTTCCACCAAGGGCAGGTTCACGTGGCGAGCCTCTTGATCGTACGGATGAAACCCGTAGTGCGTATCTCCTGCATTACATCAACCCTCTTTCTGGGGAAATCTCCCGTTTCCGCCTCGAAAAATCATTTTTTTGTGTATTATGTAATAGTGGGTCAACACTTAAGTGATCGGTCTCCTGCGTGACTTTTCTATCGCAAAGAAGGGGGTATGAATCATAAGTTCTTGAATTTCAGGAGGATGTCTTATGATCCAGTCCTTAGATATTTCTCAAAATCTACCGGAAAGCGTGGGAGTTCGAATAGCTGCTTGCCAGACACGGGGTTGGTCATCCCTGGGTCCAAAGCAGTTGCATCGACACCAAAAACAACCGATTTCGAGTCGTCTGCAGGTTGAGCGGTTGCCAATTGATGGGGAAAGAGGTTGATCAGGTTGGAGGCCAAGAGGGCCGCATGGAAATAGGCCTGATGGGCAGCCCGATTCCGGGTATGGATTTTGCATGGGCTTTAGCCATCCGGTATTTCTCTCTGTTATTGCTTTTATTGAGCCAGCCGAGAATTGTCGCGTGATGATTCCTCTGGCAGTTACATGTTGAAATTCTGCAGTGCCCTCTTGGTGCCTTCATAGAGGAGTTCGGCGAGAATCTAAGACGATGGTTCTGTGTCGCTTTGGTAGTCGGAGATCTGAATCGTAGCTTACCATAAACAGTGGAATCAGTCTGGCTTCGGAGATCGCGATGAGCTTTTGGCAAGATAAACGGGTACTAGTGACGGGGGGGGATGGTTTCCTGGGCAGTTATGTGGTTGAGAAGCTCAGGGAGAGAGGTTGTCGTGAGATCTTCGTCCCTTACATCAAAGACTACAACTTAGTGCAGCTGGAGGCCTGCCAGAGGGTGTATGCCGATGCCCGGCCGGATCTAGTCATCCACCTGGCAGCGGTGGTCGGGGGCATCGGGGCCAATCGCACCCATCCGGGTAGATTCTTCTATGAAAACCTAATGATGGGGGTCCAAATGATGGAGCAGGGGCGCCTGTCCGGGGTGAGAAAATTCGTAGCCATTGGGACCATCTGCGCCTATCCAAAATTCACCCAGGTGCCCTTCAAGGAGGATGATCTCTGGAACGGCTATCCGGAGGAGACGAACGCCCCCTATGGCCTCGCCAAGAAGATGCTCTTGGTGCAGGCCCAGGCCTATCGCCAAGAATATGGCTTCAGTGCCATCTTCCTGCTTCCGGTGAACCTCTACGGTCCGCGGGACAATGTAGACCCCGAATCTTCTCATGTAATACCCGCCCTGATCAAAAAGATGGTGGATGCAATGGGAGGAAAAGAAGCCGCCCGCGGGAGAATGAATGGACTGGGTCGGCTTGGGGAATGCGAGCACCGAAGTGGGCCTGACCAGTTAGGTCAAGCCGATGACATCATGATGGTTTGGGGTTCGGGTGAACCCACGCGAGAATTCCTTTATGTGGAGGATTGCGCGGAGGGAATTCTGCTGGCGGCAGAACATTACGACAAGCCCGCGCCCGTCAATCTGGGAACAGGATTTGAGATTTCCATCCGAAACCTTGTGGATAAAATTGCGAAGATCACAGGATTTCAAGGAAGTATCCTCTTCGACCCAACCCGCCCCGACGGGCAGCCCCGTCGCTGCGTGGATGCGAGCCGGGCGGAAAAAGAGTTTGGTTTCAGGACAAGAGTGAGCCTGGATGATGGGCTGAAGAGGACCATCGATTGGTATTTAGGCTCAGATCAGCCAGGCACATAGTATCTGGACTGATGAGGTGAGGCCAGATTGCTGAGGCGGCTCTTCATTATGGTTCTTTCGGCAAGCTGGCTTGATCTTCTCATCTCCATTCCGGCTAATCATTGCCGCCGCCAACGATTGCGGGAGGCAGTGTTCGACATGAAATGAATTGACGCCTCTCCCGCGCATATCTTTCCTGGCTATGATATGACCGAGAGTGGGGAGGGGTTTGACTCTGGACACCTCAGCAGTCGTTGGCAGATCATGTTCTCTCTCATCCGCGAGGCCCCGGCATTGCAATTGCCCGAGATGTCCTGACTGGCCATCCCTCCATGTCTGCTGCCCATTGTACGGGGAATATGAAGGAAGCGCTCCTTGGCCTGAATTTGGGCCCTTCCCCCGAGGCGCACCAACTTGAGCAACCAACTAAAGGAAACATAGAAAGCAAAGGGGTCAAGATGAAGAAGGCACTCATAACAGGCATCACCGGACAGGATGGTTCCTATCTGGCCGAACTGCTTCTCTCCAAGGGCTATGAGGTCCACGGCATGATTCGGCGTGCGAGCACTTTCAACACCGGCCGCGTTGACCACATTTACGTTGATCCTCATCTTCCGGGAAACCGGTTGTTTCTCTATTATGGCGATCTGTCCGATGCCAGCCAAATGACTGACATGATCTACAACGTTCAGCCGGACGAAATCTATCATCTGGGAGCCCAGAGTCATGTCCGCGTGAGCTTCGATATGCCAGAATATACCGGAGATATCACCGGATTGGGAACCACCCGGATCTTGGAGGCCCTCCGGCGAAGCGGGGTCAGGTCCAGATTCTATCAGGCTTCCAGTAGTGAGATGTTTGGCGACGCCCCTGCCCCTCAGAGCGAAAAGACCCCTTTCCGTCCCCGAAGCCCCTATGCGACCGCCAAGGTTTATGCGTTCTGGGTCACCACCAATTATCGAGAGGCTTATGGGCTTTTTACTTGCAATGGAATCCTTTTTAATCATGAGTCGCCCCGGCGCGGAGAAACCTTCGTGACGCGCAAGATCACCCGCGGATTGGCCAATATCTTAGCGGGCAAACAGAATAAGCTCTATCTGGGAAACATTGAGGCTCGGCGCGACTGGGGATTTGCCCCGGAGTATGTAGAATGCATGTGGCTCATGCTGCAGCAGGAGAACGCAGAAGATCTGGTGGTCGGAACCGGGTGTGCCCACTCGGTCAGGGAATTCTTGCAGGCGGCCTTTGCCTATGCGAACCTGGAATGGCAGCAATATGTAGAGATTGACTCACGATACTTCCGCCCCACAGAGGTGGAATTCCTGTTGGCGGATGCCTCCTACGCCAGGAAGCGTTTAGGGTGGGAACCAAAGATTACCTTCTCCGAATTAGTCCAGATCATGGTGGATCATGACTTGGAACGAGCCGGTCTTCCTTTCCCTGGACTGGGAAGGAAGATTCTTGCTGAGAAAGGGATCGACTGGACGAAGAATCAAAGTATATAGCCGATGCATCGCCGCTTCGAACCGAGTACGATCCAGAAATCTGTCCTTCCTTGCCGTGACTGCTCCGAGCCTTTCCGTCCTTTCCATATAGCCGAATGTGGCACGCCTCTTGCATTTTCGTACCTCTCAGAGAATTACGTCGCAGTAGCATCGTGGCATAGCCGAAACTTGAAAAAGGCAAACCACTCCGAAAGGGTGGGACGCAAAGCCACTGGCCTAAATCCCCGAACAGGGGATACGGCAGCAGGGTTGCCAAGCGAACTCAGCACCTTCTAAGGGCTGGATTTCGCAAGGCTCGGGAATTCAGAAAGGAGGTGCTGCAGTGTCAAGCGGCAATCGGCATGTCCGTGTATTTCCCGCCAAGAAGTTCTTCCTCTGTCTGGCAGTACTTGGAAGCCTCATCTCGTTCTGCCTCCTTATCGTCCCCTCCGCCCACTCTCTCGAAGTGAAACTCCAAGTGAAACTCCAATGGAATCGGAATTCCGAGCACGAGGTTACGGGCTACAAAGTGTGCTACGGTTTAGCAAGGGGGATTTATCCCTATTCCGTGGATGTGGGGCCGCAGACATCGTGCATCGTGGGAGGCTTGGAGCAGAAGCGGTCCTATTGCTTTGCAGTCACCGCGTACACCGCATCGGGCTTGGAGAGCTCTTTCTCCAATGAGGTCCGCTACGACAGACTGGCGAGGAAGGGGAGAACCCCGCGGTGAGCGGTCGCGGGAAATGAGAAATGTCGAGATCCAAAACATGAAGAGACAAGCCTATGACTTTTGGGACCTGGAGTTGCTCAAGCTCAAAATCATGTGGATTCAAGAGGCAAAGTACGCTTTAGTCGATGAACCACAATAATGGTCCAAAAGGAGAAATATAATGAAACGCAAGAAGATGAAACAATGTCTGCAAATAGCATTTATGGTTGCTATCTTTACCGTGTGCATATCGACGGTAGGCTTCGCTGCCACCTATTACGTTGCCCGCAGCGGTTCTGACAGCAATGACGGGAAGACGTTGTATTCTGCTTTCCGGACGATCCAGGCAGGGCTTGACGTCCTTCAGCCGGGAGACACCTGCCTCGTGCGTAGCGGCATGTACAACGAAGGTCTGGTGCTGAAGCAGAGCGGTACGAGTTCAGCACGGATAACCATCAAGAACCACAACGGCGAGACCGTGACCATCAACTCCGGAGACATCCAGGCGCTTCGGACCGGGGGGAGAAGGCACTATTATACGATCGAAGGGCTCCGGTTCATCTCCAACAAGGTGAAGTATTCCAATGGTAGAGAATATTCGCTGGATTTCCAGGACGGGATATGGGACGGTTTCACCGACCCCAACGGCGGGAATAACGGGTTCATCCTAAGAAACTGCTACATAGAGGGATCGGTACATTTCTACGGGCACTACATTCTCATGGAAAACTGTGAACTGAACGGCAGGTCCCAATGGTCGGAAGGCGTATGGGAGTGCTTCGCGCCGAGCCATCACAACACCTACAGGAACAACAAGATTTACGCATATACCAGGCGCGGCATATGGTCCATGTCGTACACCGACAGCATTACCATTGAAAACAATATAGTCCACGATATCGGAGACAATCCCGAAAGCCAGGGCATTGACTGTGATGGCGCCGGACACCCCGTATATAATTCCGTTGTCCGCGGCAATACGGTCTATAATGTGACCGTTCATGGGATCCAGATGGAAAACGCCTTTAACAGCGTAACTGAAGACAACGTGATCTATAATTGCGGCAGGTGGGGCATCAGTTACATCAACTACGGATACGGGCCCGATTTCACCTCGGACAGCGAATACCGGGACGATAACACGAATGCGATTGTCAAGAACAACCTCATCCACAACACCGGAGAGGCGGGTATTATCCTGAACGCTTGCCGCGGCGTGAAGATATACAACAACACCATCTACAAAAATTACCCGACTAAAGGCTATTTCGCCGGCATTACCCTTTCAAGCTACGGCGGCTTTCCCTGTTTCAACACCGATATACAGAACAACATCATCTCAGAATGCGACGCCTACGCCATCTGGATGGAAAGCCCGTCCTTAGAGCTGCTGGGTCTGATCATGAGCAACAACCTCTACTATCATCCGACCAAGACGAAGACCCATTATGTCCGGAACATCGGCACGTATACGTTATCAGAATATCAGGCCGCGACAGGAAAAGAACAGAACTCACTGTTTTCGAATCCGGATTTCGTCGATGCTTCGAGCTCCAACTTCCATTTGAAAAGCACCAGCAAGGCGATTGAGATGGGGGTGACGCTTGCGGATGTTCCCCTCGACCTCGACGGTATACCGAGACCGCAAGAGGCGAAATATGATATGGGGGTTTATGAGTTCAGGGCAGCACAGAAGACAATTTCCTCGCCGCAGGGCCTTCGAGTTGGAGCATCGAACTGATTCTTCCTTGTTGAAAATTGATCAGCGACCCCCATCGTGGCCTTGCGCAACCTGATCTCCCTTCGCTGGGCTCTGTCTGCGGATGTGTCCCTGCAGGGCAGCCTACAGGGTGGGAATATGGCGGTATCCCTTCATCCGGCGAAACCTGGGTTCGATGTCCAGCAGAGCAGGGGCCACCCAGCGTTGCTTCTGAATGCAATTTCATCAGCGGTCCACCTGGTCCGTTCGTTGTGCTACTGTCAACCAAACAACGTTTTCCTCTGCTCGAGGGTTGAATAAGAATGGTCCCGCCTAAACATGCCTTTGTCCTTTACGAAAACAATTTCTATCTGTCCAAGGGCGTTATCCAGAGGGCGATTCCATTCGGGAACAATATCGTAGGCAACAAAACCGCGATTCTTCATATATGACACCACTTCGTAAAACTGCGGAGCTCCTTTCATGAATTCAAACAGAGAGACCTCTAGAACAACCACCTCTGCTTCTAAAAGAGCTTGCTGTGCTCCCTCTAGCACGACGAGTTCAGCTCCTTGCACGTCAACTTTGATAAGATATGGACCCGTTAGCTGTTTATCCTTGATAATGTCATCTATCCTGACTATTGGTACCGTGACTTCATGTCCATCTGCCTCAGTTCCCATGCTTTCTCTATTTAGCGACGATCCCTCAAGATGATTCTGGTGTACATTGAATGTAGCCCGACCAGAACTCGATCCTGCTGCGGCCAAAACGTATGAGCCTTTGTATCGTTTGAGGATAGAGACTAAATCTGATTCAAAATCTTTCAGCGGCTCTATTAGTAAAAAGTAGGAGTCAGGGAAAGGGCTGTATAGCTCTGGTGTTCCTGACGCAACGCCAACATCTATAACCGTCTTGGGTTGAAATCCTAGTTCACGAATTAGAGCATATGATTCCCCAATGGCTGTTCGAATCCTGCGTGAGTTCTGTACGAGCGGACGAATATCATAGCCGAAAATATTGATAAATCTCCTGGTGATGTTTTTGATCTTCATTCAGGTGATCTCCTGTATTGTGATATGGCTATCTTTGCAGGTAGACATAATGGCTTTCGCGGAAGGAGGCTGACCCCCGGTTTCATCGCGGGTTTGCCTCCGGAGGGCGCGAGCCACAATATGCCTCAGCCATTACCTATACGCGGACTATGATTCGACCTATGCTCGAATCGGCAAACGAATTGATCAAATGGAGCACGTTGATCTTGGGCATTCGTTGCCTATTGCGAGGTTTCGAAAGATATCGCTTCTCGATAAACTGTCAATGTCTGCGCAGCAATATTCATCCAACCTAAATCTCCCTGAATCCAGCGTCTGGCATTTTCGCCCATTTGATGTCTGAGGTCGTTCTGGGTGAGGAGGCGGATAATTGCTTCAGCAAGTTGTTGCTCATTTCCTGGATCCACAAGCAAGCCGGTTACTCCGTCTTTAACATATTCCGGCAGACTGCCCACTCTCGTTACAACGACAGGTTTCCCAAAAACATAGGCTGTCATGAGAATCCCACTGGTTGCTGCTGTGAGGTACGGCACAGCTACAACGGAGGCTTTCTGAAACAATTCGGCAACGGTATTGCCCGGGATAAAGCCATCAGATATTTCGAAATGATCAGGATCCGCGATTAACCCCCGACAACGGTCAAGATCTTCGCCCTGGCCCGCGATGATAAAACGCGCCTTGGGCACGTGTTGTGTGATCAACGGCTGGGCTTTAATAAGGTATTCGAGTCCTTTGTGCTTATGGATCCTTCCCAGGAAAAGGACAGTACCGTTTTCCTCGCTTGTTTCTCGAGCAATCCAGCTTAGGAAGATATTACGGGGGCCCAGAGGAACATAGTGTACTCTCTCGGACGGGTAATGATATATCTGCTTCATCATGGGTACATGATCTTTTCCATTGACGATGACAGCATTAGATCCGCGGGCTATCAACCGGTTTACCCCAATTACCACCCAGGGAGGTGGAAATTCACCAATGTTGGGTTTTGGAATAATGATGGTAGAAACAACGGGGATGCGGCGGATGAGATTGGCTAGTATCGCTGTCCACAGTTCTCCGCCCCCTATCAAAATATGAACAGCATCCACGCTATCACCCTGGATCTTCCTGGCGAGGGAATTCATTAGAAAGAACATGCGGGGATCTCGCATTCGTCTCAACTGAATGAGATGGACCTTAATTTCTCTCTTGATAAGATTCTGCTGGTAGAGCTTCTCAACAGGGTGCTGCTCATCCCCTACAGTTCTACTTGTATGTGATCGGGAAGAATAGAATGTAACTTCGGCACCAGCTTCCGCAAGTGCGTTTGCCAAATCCAACCCGGAATCCACATCTGTGAATGAAACAATTCCTATGTGCATCCGGTCACCTCAGCAAGAATATCCATGAGACGATTTGCCAGGATATCCCAATCATACTGGTTTTCCACGAGCTGCCTGGCCTTGATTGAGATCGATTGTCGAAGTTTCAGATCGTCCAGCAGCCGGGATGTCTTTTCAGCAAATTCTTCGGGAGTATCGGCAATCAGAATTTCTTCACCGTCTCTAACATCCAGGCCCTCGCATCCGATGCTGGATGAGACCACCGGACGCCCAAGGGACATTGCTTCCAATATTTTAAGGCGAGTCCCGCCCCCGGCGCGCAATGGAACAACGCACACTGAGCTGCGCTCATAGTATGGGATCACATCTTCAACCCAGCCGGTCACATGCACACCGTCTCCCTCCAGATTCATTACTTCCTGAGGCGGCTCTCTGCCCACAATCCAGAGTTCGGCATTCTTTGCCCTTTGCCTGATCAGCGGAAGGATCTCTCGGCAGAAGTACAAGGCTGCGTCTGAGCAAGGTGGATAGCTCATTTTTCCGATAAATAGCAGATGAGCCGTGTTCTGGTTGGCTGGGAGAGGCCGATAGAGGTGAGTATCCACGCCATTAGGAATCACGTCGATCTTTAAGGTCGGGTTTGCATCCAACAAAATGCGTCGATCCATTTCAGAAACCGTAATACAGCTTTTGAAATGATTTGCATAAAGGGGTTCCCAGTGCCGCATCATTCGGTAATTGAGCCAAGAACGGAATTTGCTGACGGGCTTATGCTCGATACGATAAATGCTTTCATATTGTGCAAATTCGATATTCTCGAAAACCAATATGCTCTTTCTTTGTAAACTCGGCGGAAGAACTTCGAGGTATAAAGCTGTATGGGAGTTTATGACCAATACAAGGTCGAAATCAATCGTGGAAGCCAGGAGCTCGATCTTCTTCACCAATTGGGCAGAGTAACGAAAATATAGTTCCAACGGTTTACCAGTCAGTCCATACAGCAGCAACCCCGGGATATGCAAGAAAGGATGACGGTGCTGGGTGTGGACGAATTCCACCCCTGCGCAAAAACTCGCCAAGTGACGCGTACCCAATTCATCGGACGGGTTTTCCAAGAACGTGGCAAGCCAGACCTTATGCCGGTCCGCCATGCGACGAAGCAGGTTATATTCTCGGATCCGATCTCCGGATACGGGCGGGTAAGGACTGATATCGCTAATTACCAGGATGCGCATAGTTATCTGTTGATCGGTGAAGGTTCAGCGTGTATAACAAAAAAGGATATCCTCCTTATCATTGTCGGGAAAAAGTCAATCCCATTCCTCGTGGAAATTGGCCAGCGGATTCCCTCACTTCATCCGACGAAGCTTGGGTTCCATGTCCAGTAAAGCAGAAGCCACCCAGCGTTGTTTCATCCGAACCCTTGATGCATTGCTGCGTACCGTGCGCAGGAAACAGATTCGCGGAATAAATCCCCCAGAATAAATTGCATAGGGAAGCCACCTAAAAAGGAGAAAAATGCAACACCTGTCAATCCTGCACCTCGTCAATGGCATCAGTGATTCCAGCATCACGCGGATTGTTCGCGACCTGGTACACCATCTGGGACAACAGAACTTCACCTGGCATGTAGGGGGATTGAGCGGTATGGGCGATATGGAGGATGAATTTGAGCGCATAGGAGCCAAGGTGGTTGTCTTCGCCAAAGCCAAGGGACGTCCTGTGGACACAATGCGACGGATCAGGGACTATGTTGCTGGAAACAGAATAGATATTGTCCATACCCACACCCCCCGTGCGATACTGATGCTCCGCTTGGCCCTCGGCCGCCGCAGGCATCAACAGCTACACCTGGCAACGAAGCATATCCTCAACTTCCCCGGTGACCGCAAATGGGGATTGCTCTATTCCCTGGTGGACAGGCTGCTTCTCTATTCACCAGACCACCTGATTGCAGTGAGCGGCAGGGTATATCGTGAAATCACGGTGTGTCCGGGGCTGGACAGCAGGCGCGTTTCCATGATCAGGAACGCTGTAGATGCCAGCCCATACAATGTCCCCGACCAGCGCGACTCCTGCCGCGCAGAATTCGGTCTGCCTCCGGAGTCGTTGGTCATCGGCAGCACAGGAAGGGTGGAGAAGCAAAAAAGATACGATTTGTTCATCAGGGGATTTTCATCGGTCCTGTCACGCCATCCTCAGGCACGGCTCATGATTGTCGGGGACGGAACCTTGCGGAAGGAACTGGAGCAGCTTGCCGTGGCGGAGGGTCTCTCCCATGCGGTCATCTGGCCGGGCTTCCGCTCCGATATCCCGAGACTGCTGGCTGCCATGGACATCTATGTCCAATCCTCAGCCAACGAAGGTTTGTCCCTCAGCATACTGGAAGCAATGGCAGCAGGAAAACCGGTCATCATCACCGATGTAGGCGGTGCGAGAGAACTCGTTGAGGACGGCAAAACAGGACTCCTTATCCCTCCTGGCTCGGCGTCGGTGATTGCGGAATCCATACTCGCACTGATGGGTAACCCTGCAAGAATGTCGGAAATAGCCCGGGCAGGGAGGGAATATGTTGTTCAGGAATTCGGCCTCATGCGAATGATGGAATCCTACTGCGGGCTCTATAGGACTCTGGCGAAGCGTCTCCCGTAGGCGTGGTGGGGGAAGAGATCGAGAAGCCTCGTTTTCCGTTGGCATGTTGTGCTCCCCCCAAGTCAGGCCAGAAAATTGAAACACGAACCCATACTGCCTGGGAATAACGACTCCTCCTATCCCTGATGAAGAGTACATTTTTTTCTTGAGAGTGATTGAAGGTCGTTTTCCACCATCTCTCTTACAATATCAAGAAATTGATACTGGCATTTCCATCCCATTTTTGTTTTGGCCTTCGATGCATCGGCAACAAGATCATAAGTTTCAGCGGGTCTGAAATACTGCGGATCTGAAACGAGAAATTCCTCAGATTTCAATCCCACAAGACTAAATGCAATCGCGGCGAATTCTCTTACCGAGTGGTTTTCACCGGTGCCGATAACGTAATCATCCGGAGAATCCATCTGCAACATCATCCACATCGCCTTTACATAATCCTTGGAGTGTCCCCAATCTCTTTTTGCATCCAGATTCCCCAATCGAAGATCACTATCCATCCCCTCTTTAATCCTAGCGACACGCGATGTGATCTTTCTCGTAACATATTCAAAACCCCTTCGCGGGGATTCATGGTTGAAGAGAATGCCGTTTACCGCGAAGAGCCCGTAGGTTTCCCTGTAGTTTCGCGTCAAGTGATATCCCGCCAGTTTGGAGATCCCATAGGAAGACCGTGGCCGGAAAGGAGAAGCCTCATTCTGAGGAGGCTTAGCATTTCCAAACATTTCGCTTGAGCCTGCAAAATAGAATCGACACGAGGGAGCAATTTGCTTAATCGCAGATAGCATGTGATGCGTGCCGTTAATGTTTGTCATAAAAGTCGAAAACTCATCCTCAAAGGAATACGCAACAAAACTTTGGGCCGCCAAATGGTAGCATTCATCTGGCTTGACTTCTCGCACCACATTGAAGACACTCGCAAAGCTTTCGACCGATCCACCATGGATCTTTAGATGCGGCAGGATATGGCGGATCCTCGACATGCGATGGTCCGGGTCTTCGATGGCTGACCGGCGCACCATTCCGTGGACCTCATAACCCTTTTGAAGCAGTAATTCCGAGAGATAGCTCCCATCTTGTCCGGAAATCCCTGTGATTAGGACGCGTTTCATAACTTTTCCCTCTCAAGGTGACCTTTGCAGATTTCTTACTATATCACTATTACCGAGAGAATAAAATAGGTTACGTTCTTTTAGATTGCTGTCTAACGAACATTTTCTTCGTGAAAGTACTTTTGGACGATCCGAGGCTGAAGCAAAACCAGGTTGAGAAGAAGCGTCTTTGATCTTAATGACCTGCAGCATACTTGCAGGAGAACAGAACGTCACCTATTGTCTGCACTGATTAGTAAAACTGCTCAAGCAGTTCTTTCTTAACATCACCCAGAAGGCCAATATCCCGAGTTCATCCGGTGAATAGGAACAAAATTTCCTGTTTATTTTCAACTCTTTTACATTTCCCTCGTATTTCTTCACTATCAGACTCTTTTGTATCTCAAAGCCCCCCGCCCTGAATAGATTAAGGTAGTCAGAAGAACGCAACCTATTGCTATAGCCCGGCCTATTCCATATCATGGCTTTCCAGAGCCAGTCGGGGTATTGAAGCAGGCGCAGGGGGTCCTTCTGGAAACGATGGTCGCTAAGGTCCACTTCGTGCATTCCAACTCCGCCGCTTTTAGTAACCCTGCTAAACTCGCCCACAGCCCGTTCGACATCATGGACATGCTCAAGCACCGCGCCAGAGAAAACAAGGTCAACGGAACCCGTGCCCAAGGGCAGACTGCCGCATCGCCCAAGCGATATTCCAGTTTCTCCTGTTCACAGTGAACGGTGCCATTTTTGAAAAAAACGGCCCTGATTGCTGAATCTCCAAAAGGCAGTCCTCTTGTCTTGATCCTCTCCATCACCTTTTCGTGGTATACGATGTCCTGCCTGTCCCAGAACAAGTGCTTGAACCTGTCAATAAGAAATACCTTCCTAGCACCATGGGCAAGAAACAAGAGTCCCATGGCAAGGGAATATCCAGGCCCCACCTCAAGGACAACCTTCCCCTCCAAATTGAGATTTCCCCCGCACCGCTCAAGCATCCGCTCAAAAACAGCAAATGGCCTTTCATAGTCCGCAAGGAGCTCAGACCTTCTGAAGGAATATTTCTCCTTCAGATGCCTGAGCAGAGGAATGCCTGCCCCTATGTTCTTCAATATCTCAAGAGAGATTCCGGCATACGCACTCATGGTTGATTTGGCTCCGTTAGCTTCTTACTTGCCAGCTTGAGGTCGTGCTCCATAATCAGGGCAACATTCTCCGGGCCGTGGTCCGCAGGAGACCGCTACAGCTTTTTCTTGTAGACCTCATTAGGCAGGATTTTTCCAAGTTCCTGGGACTGTTTGTGAACACAAGAAACAGTTTGGGAAGATATACCCAATGATGTTGGTTATGAGAGCTTCTTTCCTCAATTCAACAACTGCATCAAGTGGCTTTTCTTTTATTGAGCTGCCACCTTCTCCACGATAAAGTCCTCTGCCCTCCCTTTGCCAGCCTCCGCCGGCCTCCTTTTCAGGGCCACGTCTTCAAGAGTCCTTAAAATAACCTGACTATGCTATCAAGGTCCGCAGGGTAGCGTCAACCCTTTTCTGTAAACCTTTTCTGTAAACCAGGACTTTTCCAAAAATAATATCGGCGCAAATGAGAATTGATCGCCCTGGACATTCTTCCCTTAGCGATTTCTGAATAAGCCGATTACAGTCAATTAGAGCAGCTCCGCTAAAACATCGGCCAGTCTGGACGTGAGAAATCTGCGGTCAAAAGCCTCTATGCCAACACGACTAATCCTGCGAAGTTCTCCCAATTCATGTTTACGGAGAGTGCCATGGATTGCCTCCTCGATACCCTTCACGTCATAAGGGTCTACAGCTGTCCCAATTCCGTATTTCTCAATAAGCTCCGTAGCTGCTCCGCGACAGCTCAGCAGCAGAATTGGAGGTCCCCCGACAGCCCAGTACTCATAGATTTTGCCGGGGATCAAGGTAGACCACCCCTCGTAATTGATTGCTAGCAGCAGGTCAGCCGATTTGATCAAGCAAAGGACGTCCTTATGTGGCAGATGTCCAAGGTCCTTTATCACGCTGGATAGACCCATTCCTTCAGCCAACCTTCGATGTTCCTCTGGGAGATCACCTGCAAATGCCAGGGTCAATTTCTCTGCCAGTTCTGGTCGTTGTTGCAGAATGCGTCGGACAGCTTGGAAGAGCCCTGCTAGACTGCGCGCATGAGACTTCGAAACGATTAAGGACCCCGCATGCAGAATAGTAAACCTTGAGTTGCGGGGAGTTGCGGTCATGGAATTCAGCAGACTAAACTCCTCAAGATCACAACCGTTGGAAATGAAAACGAATTTGTCGCTGGGTTGTGCGGGATAGCGGTCTTGGAACATTTTCTTGCTCCATTCCGTGACCAGGATAACCTTGTCAGCAGTCTTGACCACCCAGCTTTCCAACCTTAGATCGATCATGCGAATTATTCTAGGCTTAAAATGATGCCAGGGCGTGTCAATCCAATCATCGCGGAAATCCAAGATAAGCCGCTTGCCCGTTAACAGTTTCAGGAATGCGCCAACCAGGGTAGCAGAGTAAGGTGGGCATGTAGCAAAGATGACATCGATTCCCTCGCCTCTCACAATCTTTCGCCCCCGTCTGAGAGCGGGGGCCAGCCAGACAAGGTGCGGGTCCGGGAGAAGGATGTTTCGAAATGCCCAACGACGTGCTCCACCCAAAACCTTCACAATCACTCTTGTCAGCCAGTTCCGCTGGCCGAACTCCATCTCCTTTTCCACAAACTTCAACGACGGTTCCCATGCAAGTGTCCGAACTATTTTCACTTCTTGCGGGATTTCCGAAAGCGAGGCTTCACTACCCTCTTTACGATCAAGCTCATACTCCACTCGGTCGTCGACGGTAAGAACCACAGGCAACCAGCCCAACGCCGGCAGGTACTTGACAAACTTGACCACCCGAATTGAGTGTCCCACGGATCGGAAGGGCGGAAAAACGCGGGCAATCATAAGCACCTTCTTCATTTTATTTTCTTGTGGCTGCAATATATAATCCTCCTGTTGGCAGAGGGTCTCTCGTTGACGAGCTGGAGTTGCCACGGAAACAAAACCTATCTGGATGTCTCTTTTTCAACGCCAGCATGGTTATTCAGCGATTCAGTCAACCAAAAAGGATGAAGAGAACTGTACCTGTAAAGCTCGTTTCTGTTGTATTCGTCTTGCGACCGATATGGTAGCCCTAAGACAAATATGAAAAATCGATAAAGAAGGGCGGGGTCTTCTCGATCTCTGGGGAAATTTCCAGTTTTAGTTATTTTGATTATTTGCACTTCTCTAGTATGCTTGAAGCCCCTAATTTCCCATTGTATTTCTGGGATAAACACTTCGTAGTTGTCTTGTTCGATAGGTAGATTCTCTAATGGCGCTGTCCAGAAATAAGAGTGGGGCGGATTGTAAAAAGCCAAGGTGAGTGACCTGGTTGACCACAGGCTGCTCCCAGGTCCTGAATAGTCGTCAAGAAGAGTGAGGTCTTCGTGAAAATAACCCTGCGATATTTTTCCATGACGTACTGCCCCTTTTTTAATAAAGTATTTCCACACACAGTCTAATGCCCTACGAGCCATGCCAGGGCTTATACAGTCCATCTCTTTCGTAGCAGCAGCTATTAAAGGAGATGGCGCTGCCATGCGATAACAGATACTTCGGCCGGTAATGGGGATGCCATCTGTTGAGAAGAAATATTTGTACTTTCGGACGAAATCATTTAGGCTGCTGTCGATGAAATCAGGGTCGAGTTTTGGATTGATAAGATTGATCCAAAAAAGTGCGTAATGTATGCCCCAAGCGTTGTAATAGTCAATAGCTCCATCTGGACCGTCAGAAAACCATCCATTTCCTTGATAAAAAGACTTCAATCTTGCATAGTGCATCAGGGACAACATCTGGTCGCCAGGATAACCCAGTGAAGAGATAACTTCATTAACCATCACGGGAAATAGATGGAAGTTATTATCAGGAATTGTTTTCCCATTTACCGATAGTAGCCATTTCGAAATCGTTTCTTTTTCTGGCGAGGAAAGTTGGGGCCACAAGTGGTCTCGCAACAACCAGACAGAAAGAGCTATGTCAGCCGCCTCTACGATTCTTTGATCACGATCACAAATGTGACCCCAAAACCCCTTTGATTTTGGATTTGTACCAGTCAATAATCCCGCCTTTGCCACCTCAATAAGATCAATTTGCTGACCATCAAAATTTTGAATTGTAGAAGCTCTGCCGGAAGAAATCCATGCGCCGATCATGGGCAAGGTTCGACTGAATCCTTCCATTGCATCAATGGCAGCGCCATGACTACTTGATGCCCCAGGATAGTAAATATGCGCATAATTCGACGTTCCATAATAGAGGAGCCCAGAAACAAGATATGAGAATAGTGCAGAATATCGTTCCTGCGCTTGAATTGAAGTGCTGAGAAATACCTTCATTAATTTCCCGTCAATCGAAGTCCACGGAAGATTTCTTAAGCGAATCACCTTCCACTGGTATAGACATCTTTGCTGTAAATAATAGAGTAATTTCTTTGCATGAACCAATTTACGCGACATGGCTTCTCTTTGGATACGATGACTCATTTATTGTCCCCCTCGGGGAATGGGAGAAAAACCCTCGCCTTCAGGCGAAGACTTCAGTATGCCCCGAAGGGGCCGGGGTGGATATTCCCCGTCTAAAGCCGGCGGTTTTACCGCCTCCCTTTGAACGACCACCGTGCAGTCAATCCCATTCCTTGTTGAAAATTGATCAGCGACCCTCATTGTGGCCTTACGCAACTTGATTCCCCGCTGCCGGGCTCTGTCTTCGGATCTCCCCCTGCAGGGCGGCCCGCAGGGTGGGAAGATGCCGGTATCCTTTGATCCTATGGAGGTTGGGTTCGATGTCCAGCAGGGCCGAGGCCACCCAGCGTTGTTTCTGATCGCTGTTTCTCCAGCGGTCCACCTCGTCCGTTCGCTGCCCCGCTTGAGACATCAGGGATTCCAGACAGTTGGTGGTCTTGAGGGAAAGTCCCAGTTGGGGAAATACCCCCAGACGGTGCAGGGTGAGGGTTTCCTCCATTCCCTCGTCGAAGCTGGCTACTGCTGCCGAGGCATTGATCAGGCGTAGCTCCTGCCGGATGCGCTGGAGGGCGGCCTGGGCCTCGGTGTAGGTAGGTTTCTCGTGGGCCACTTGCAGCTTCCTCCGCCAGAGAGCTTGTTGGGATTTGGGAAGATAGCTCACCACATTCTCCCTTTTATGCCACTGGCAGCGCTGGAGGATCGCCCGAGATCCGAAGACCTTCTGGATGGCCTGATGGAGGCCCTTGGTCCCGTGAAGGATGCAGAGCAGATCCTGATCGATCCGCAGGCCTCGCTCCCACAAGCTTTGGAGAAAGTCCGAACAGACCCGCTCGTTCTCCGTTCCGGTCTGGACGAAGCCTAAGATCACCTTCTCCCCCGAGAGGGTGATGCCCAGGGCGATGACCATCTCGTTCTCGGGGAAGGTCTTTCCATCGAGAAACAGGGCGACGATGTTGTAGGATTCCAGGTTCCGCTCGCAGAGCTGCTGGAGCTTCCGGGCGCTGGCCCGGAGGAAGCGCCGGGAGATCGAAGAGGGGCTCAGTCCGAAGACCGCGGGGGCCTCCTCCGCACACTCCCCGTAGGAGCGACAGCTGAGGCCCCGCAGAATCTGGAGGAACAGTCTCCCATCGATCTGGTGGGGCTGCAGCACCTGCCTCAAGGTGTGGAGGCAGATCTCCTGATTCTTGGCCCGATCCCGCAGCCTCCGGTAGGTGACGGCCACCTTCTAGTCTCCCAGGTAGATGGAGCCCCTTTGCTGGCTCCAGCGGACCACTCCTGGCAAGCCCCCGGTGCGGGAGGACCGCTTTCCGGCCAGGGCGGTCACTCCCTGCTTCAGGGCCTCGTCAAAAGCCTGCAGGCCCAAGGGGGATCAGGGCCTGAATGAGGGCCACCTGGGCATTGAGATCCTTTGGTGCGGAAAGAGTGAAAAGGTCGACGGGTTTCACCTTGCCTTTTCTGCTGATTCGAAATACCCTTTTCATGGAGCGGCTCCTTTCTCTGTGGGGTTGTGAGTTTCTTGCTCAAACACACTTCACCACAAAGGAGTCGCTTCGTCAATTGTCAACGGAGTATGGCACACATCCCCACCGTCTGAGGCCGGTAGTTTGTGCGGACTGCCGAGTCGGATTCATCCGACGAGGCGCGCTTAGCCCGCGAAACCTGTCGCCTTGAGGCGACAGTAGTATAGTAAGAGGCGTCAGATGGCTTCTCTGCGTGTTATTCTATGCCATAGCTGCTTAACCGTATTCTTCTCCTCTTCCTTGACTTCACCCAGCCGCCAAAGGCAGAAAACGTAGGTAAGCAATGCCACAACGATGGCCAGAAAGAGATGGGCTGGTGATACCTTGTCCCGGACACCGGACATAGCATAGGTCCACCAGGCAGCCAGTCCCATTACAACTGAGGCAACAATAACATTGCGCAGTGTAGTGAACGGGAAGTGCCAGGTCAAGTGTGGACGGGAAGCCGCGGTATGTAAGACAAGCAAGACGGTATAGCCGATAAGAGCAGAGATCGCCGCAGCCACGTAGCCGAAGCGAGGCACCAGCAGCAATTGCAGACCGATGTGGGTAGAGGCAGCAATGATCTGGTTGGCTCCGAGTCTAAGCGCTTGTTTCTTTATTGCTATGCCCATTGAGGCAATGTTCGCCAGTCCCCAAACAAGACTAGAGAATACCACGAATCCGACGACTTTGGATCCTTCGTAGTAATCCGGGGCTGTTAGCAAGGCTACAAAAGGAAAGGCCAGAACACTCAGACCAACAGCGGCCGGTATGCACAGGATGAGGTATACCCGGGTGACCATGGTCAGGGTCTCTTCTGTGGCCGCCTGTCCCTTACTCTCCCAGGTGCTATAGACTAATGGGGACACACTCAGCAGAAATAACGCCACCAGAAGTTCGATGCTCTTGGCCGATATATTATAGGACACGGCGTATAGCCCTACCTCCCGGTCTGGTCGGAATGAGCTGATCATGAACAGATCCGAGGCACGCAACCCCCACATAGCCACATTTCCCAGAGTCAAGGGCCATGAATACTGCCATATTTCAAGGGCATCCGGAAGGTGAAAGTGCTGCGGGTGAATGCCCACCCCCTTTATTGCCAGGGAAATCAGGAAAGGCAGCGTTAGAACGAGGGTTAGAAAGGTGCCCCACAAGAGACCCTCGACTCGGAAACCCAAAACAACGACGAATAGAAGACCAACCCCAAGACTACCGTAGTTCACTATGAGCTGAAAGGAAGTGAATGATCCGCTACGCCTCTGAGCTCTCATTGCCGATATGAATACAATGAAAATGCTTTGGACAACAAAGATCAGAAGGGCAAGAGGCAAGAGTCGAACCAACGCGGAGGGCAGAAATTCCTTGAGCAGAAATAGGGTCAGGAAACTGACCCCGGCAACAACGGCGATAGCTGTGCCAATGGAGACACTCATGGTTACAAAGAAGACATCTAAGGTTGACTTGGTTTCATAAATCGGATAATAGCGTAACACGGCGCTGCCGAAACCCGAAACGGCAAGGGCAACGAGAAACGAGGATACGCTTTGTGCCAGTGACCAATACCCATACTCGGCCGGTGGGAACAGTCTTGTTATGATGGGAGTCGTAATAAAGGCGGTGACAGCGGGCAGGAATTGTGCTGGGGCATATTTCGCCAAATCCTTGACGAATCTGCTTAACATTTGTTGCCTTTCCCTACCTCTTCACATGGGTAAAGTAGGCGCCTTCCGTAATCGAAATGACGAAGCAAACGCGAATGAGAACGGTTAATCAGATTTATGACGCCTCCTGCCCTACTTTCCTCAGGATAACCTCGTTAATCCCCATGATGATTCCGATAACGGGGGTCCAGGACCACTGCATGAATGTCGAGTTAGCAACTGCGGCGACCAAGATTGCCAGGTAAACGAGGGCAAAACCCAGCACAACTCCCCTCATCCGATCGTTGGCGACACTCCGCCAACATCTAAATCCACGCATGAGAAAGGCAAGCGATAGCCACATAAAGCTGAAATACCCAAGGAGACCCGATTGCAGCAGAATCAATAGGTGACCGTTATGAATATGTCTCTGAAAATCGAAGTCAGTTTCACCGGGGCCACCCACGTCAACTCTCGAGTCATATGGTCTGTATCTGGCACACATCCCCAGGCCTATCAATGGATTTGACACGATTGCAGAAAAAGCATATTCATTTTCAATCCTTCTCCAGTCTACGGAGCTGTCTTCGCCCTGAAACGTCCCGCTGCGACCAAGTGTGCTCAACCTTTGCAACGATGCGCCTACCAACTTCGTCGCCCGTGAATCCGGATCGCTGTATACGAGTAGCAGAATCATAGCTACCGAGGATATCACCACTAAACCCCACGCGATAAGCCTTCGCCGGTCAACTCCTCTGAGAAGATACACCAGGAGAAATAACACCATGATCAGGGCTGCCCAATAACTCCGCAAAAAGGTCACTAAGATCGCCATTCCCAATAGGCCACATTGAAGAAGTGTCATCAATCCTTGTAACTTGAATTTTTCCACAACCAGAATGCATAAGATCGCAACAAACGATACCAGTACAATTGACCAGCCGGGCGGGAGTATTCGCGTAATATCCTCAAACACCGTGTCCTGAGTCGCCAAACTCTCAACGCGGCCCGGTAATAGCTGCACCGATTCGCCCAGCAAGAACTGCGCGGCCATTGCCGCTGCGACAATAGTCGCAAGGAGAAAAAGGCCATTCAGTAGGAGGTTGAGTTGACGACGATCTCTCACCAGATTGGTGACAACAAAGAAGGTCAGGTAGTAAGATAGTACCCGGATTCCTCTTCTAGCTTCCACAACCTCCAAGGATGATTGAAAAATCGCAATGAAGGTGGAAAACAGCGTTACGGCGTAGAAAATCAGGAGCGGCAAGTCGAGTGAGGTCCGCACAATGCTGAACCCCGGTTGAACCAAACGACGTATGGCAATAGGCCCTAATAACCCCACGAGCAAGAAATCTGCTATATGCAAACCCCCAAAGCCCACGGAAACTATAGGCAGTTGCTCTTCAAACACAATGCTCGACGTTGAAATCAGGATTCCGAGTAGACCTATTACCTGGAGCATAAAATAGATTTCATTTCAGACTGCTGCGTAACGAACATGTTCTTCCTGAAAGTACCTTTGGACGATCCGAGGTTGACGCTGACGACTCCAAAGAAAGCTTCGCACATTCGAAATCCGCCCTTCTTGATCATGAGCACGCTTGCGTCCCACCGCATTGTTCTTTACATCCTGATTCAGCATCTCGTTCGGATTCAGCTCCGGGCTGTATCCAGGAAGAAGAACAGCCGCATGGATTTGGGCTTTGTGGCAACCCACGCCTTCACCTTTGCACTCCGGTGCACAGGATGCCCATCGACGATCAGAAACACCTTGCGCGGACTCTGGCGGATGAGCCGTTTGAGGAAATCCATCAGCACTTCGGCGGAGAAGCGTTCCTGGAACACCATAAAATTCAGCTGCCCCCGGTTGGCGACCGCCGAGATCCTGGTGCACCCGAAATGTAGGAGAACAGAATGGCAACTATTTTATGCACTAATTAGTAACTGCCTCATTTGGCATGAATCTGATGCGTGTGGGTTGGTTAGTCATTTCTCACGCAATCCTTTGGGGGATCTCAGAATATCTTCTATCTGCTTGTATTCGCAAGTAGAATTGCATCTTGGTGACCGAAACATCTTAAAAGGGAGACGCCTCTGGTGTGAGAGTCCTTTCGCGATCCCCCTCTCGCGTAAAGCCACGCTTGGTATTAGCTATCACCGTAAACCAGAATCACCTCTTACGTAACATCAAGTTGTTGTTCAGACAGCGTGTTAGTGCGTCAACAAGGACGGCTGCATTTCCTTTAGAACCACAGTCTATAATCCTGAATCCAGAGCAAGAAGGTGTGTTTCATCCGGTAAATGAGTATGTAAGGGAGTCATCTGATATAAAACGGGACATCGAGTACGATCTCCCCCATCTTTAACACCACGCGAGGAAGGAGGGACCCGATGTCCACGAGCATATTGGATTACCCATTTGGGATTCAGGACGGCCCATACCTGCGGCCCGAGTATGGCGGGGGCGCTTTGGTCTATCATCTAGGGCCGACTGGGAACCTGCAGCGGTGTGCGACCTTTAACCCTCGACAGATGATCCGGGAGGGCTTACAGATCCGCCGAATCCGAACCTATCCTGTGAACAGCCGGCAACGGCCGGCCGGTGTTTCTAGCGGGATCCATCGGAGCACTCGGTAGTTAGAATTGGCTATTGCACTGTACCTCGAGATTACCAATCAGCAGCCCAAACCCTTCCAATGGACGAAGATTGCGGACCAAATCCCTTTGATGGTAGGCAGACTCTTTTGAACGAAGTAATGACTCATTACAATAGTACCGTGCTATAAAACTCTTCTAACTTCCTTACCAGAATTTTCCAGTCATATATTGTGATAGCGACATTCCTGGCATTCATTCCGAGCTTTTCCTCAATTTCTGGGTGTGCAATAATGTAGATAATCTTTTCCGCAAAGTCCACGGGATCATAATTGGCAAGCAGCCCGATCTCGTGGCTTTCAAGAAGTGTCTTGATGTCGCCAACGGGGTTCGAGATTATAGGTCGTCCTAAGCTCATATAGTCGCAAACTTTGTTTGGCCATCGTCCTCTGTTATAAATTTTGTCAGGGAAGGGCAATAGGAACAAGTTTGCACAACCTAGATACCATGGTACTTCTTCGTAGGGCAAGAAACCGGTTAGATAGAGATTGCTTTCTATGCCATAAGACTTTGCCAGATTGATGATTGACTTGGTTGGTTTGCCAGTAATCAGGAATTTAACTGATGGGTATCGTTTCGCCACAATTACCAAGGCTCGTATCAAGATGTCCAGATCGTAGTGAGCATCCATGCTAGAATAACTCACGATTGGTATTGACAAAGGCAGGCCCAGGCGTTTGCGGCAAATTTCCTTTGGTCGTGCTTGGAAAAAGTCAAGAAAGGCGCCGCCCGGGATTTTGCAAATACGGTTTGCAGGGATCCCAAAGGCTTTGGCACGTTGTTCCAAGGCACTACTAATTACAGTAACTCCTGCAGCATATTTACGAAACGCCTCTTCATAATAGGTCTCAATGCGCCCAAATAGCATTCTGTACCATTTGGGACGAAGCTCATCGATTATGCCGCCTCGTCCCCACCAGTCATTCCAATCTGTCACGAATGGTATTTTGTGTCTATGGCAGTAATACAAAGCCGGGTATATCGTAGCAGGTCTCGTTTCAAAACAATGGACAAGATCATACTGGTCCTTGTCGTGGCTCAAGAAAGTCATTCGGTTTATTAGACCCCACAGATCCCAACCAGAGCGGAGCCGACCCCACAATAAATCCGGAGATTCGATAATTTGTACTCCATCCCATTCTGTCTTGACGACACCAGCTTTCCGGTGGTCGGCGGTAAGCATCAAGGAGACCTTATGCCCTCTTTGAACTAAATGCTTAGCCATGGCATGCGGTCTGGCAAAAGATTTAGCTCGTCGCAGATGAGTTATCATGAGGATGCTTAGGCGTCTATTCATAATTGAATTGGTTCCCTATTTGAGCTTGTTGCACAGATCCCTAGCAACTGTGGGCGATTCTGCTCATAGTCTTTGGCGGAGCCAGCCGGGGATGCAGAACCGCCTTTTGTTCAGGATTGCCCCTGGGATTTCTCCATTAGTACTCTCTATTTGCTGCATAGCGAACTGTGCGACTTCCCACCGGGTTTTCTCAGCCTGCACGACTAGGACCACTCCGTCCACCCGGACGGCTAGAACCAGGGAGGTGTTGGAGGAATTGACAGGGGGACAATCAATGAAGATCCACTCGGTCTCTGATTGGTTGAAAAAGTGGAATGTCACATGAAAGGTTTGGGGGAAGGGGGGACCCATTCATAGGCAGGACCTTTCCCATGAATCATTTTCTCATTTCCCGAAGATAAAGATAGGCACCATAATTTCCCTTCGAAGGAAATCAGCCAGTGCCTTTACATTATGTTTATGTTTGGCTCACCTCCGATTAACCTCCAAACAGACCCAAAGCCAAATGAAGCGTAAGGAACCCATCGAGCCGGGCATGTATCTGCCGAGGAAAACGGCTTAGCTTGGATGCTTGTGGCATAAATCCTTTAGCCTTCAGTGGTATCATTGGCCTAACTGTAAATTTAGGCTCTTCAATTATTCCTGTCAAGCTTTTTTTCAGCACGGGTGCGCCAGCCCAGGAGGATCCAAGACCAGGCCGAAGGCGGGGATAGTAGTAGTTCTTTGTACCCTTGTGCGGTGGGTTCTACGGTGAGGGATTGAAGGGAGGTGGCGCCCTTTAGATCTGGCACTTGCAGTACTGATCCGGTCGGCTCCTGAGCGACCTTGGGCGCTTATGAGCGACGAGATCTCGGGGCAGTCAGGCCGAGCTGTCTCGGCCCTCCGATAGGCTGCTGAGGAGGGCGAATTCTCGGGCTGCCGAGATCAAAAGAGCGAATGCCCGTGGGAGCGAAGGGGTCGGACGGGTCACAGGCCCGTCACTCAATCCCTCGAATCTTTATTCCTGTCATTTCTGCGGCCTTCCCAAAAGGATCGCCAGTTCCTTGGCTGCCTGGGGGTCCACAATGGCGAGCACTTCATCGCCGGCCTCGAACTGGATGGTGCCGCGAGGGATGACGATCTGGCCGCGCCGGATGATGGCGGCAATGACCGAGTTGGGTGGGAGGGCCAGATCTTTGATGGCGATTCCCTCGGCAGGTGCCCCCGCCGGAATCTTCTCCTCCACCAGCGAGTAGCGGCCTCGGCGAATTTTCAGCAGGGTCATCATATCCCCGAGTGACATCTCCTCTTCGATTAGGCTGGAGAGGATCCCGGCCTGGTTGAGCGCCACATCCACATGGAACTTCTGATCGTAGAGCCAGGCGTTCCGAGGGTTGATGATCCGCGCTATGGTGCGGGGGACACCGTAACGGGTACGCGCCAAAAAGCAGAGGGCCAGATTCTCTGCATCCACTCGCAGACAGGCGGCTAAGATATTCGCCTGCTGGATTCCGGCCCGCTCCAGCACGGCAGGATCAGTGGCATTGCCCTCATAGATAACTTCCGTGGGCAGCTCGCCATGGAGTAAGGAGAGGAGATCAGGCCGATTCTCAATCAAGTGGACCTGGTGCTTCTGCGCTACCAGAAGAGTGGCGAGCTGTGCCGGAGTCTGTCCGCCACCTGCGATCAATACGAACATCTTACTCCCCCCTCTCCGTGTTGAAACTCCTCTTGAGCAATTCCAGACCCTGACTGGTGGTGCTCAGATATAAGAGATCGCCGGCCTCCAATTGCGTCCCCTGCCCAGGTAGAGTGGCGCACCCTTTACGGACGAGGGCCACGGGGAGGGCCTCGCCTCCGGGGATCAGATCGGTCAAAGCCCTTCCTTGCCAGGCTGAGGGAACAGTAAGCAAATAGATTTGAACCTCGCCAACTCCCGCCGACAGGACAGAGCGCCAAGGGAGGTCGCAGAGGAGGTACTCCGTCTGCTCCGCTGCCCAGAGACTGGAGCTGACCACTTGCAGCCCGAAAGCCTCGTGCAGGGGAAGCCATCGGGGATCGAAGTTGCGTGCCACTACCCTCGGAATCCGGTAGGTGGTCCGGGCGAGATGGGCCACTACCACATTGAAGGAATCGGAGTTGGTCATCGCCGCCACGGCATCGGCCTCCTGGATTCCGGCACGATGGAGGATCTCCTCGGAAAGCAGTTCCCCTTCCACCTTGCGGCCGCGGAAGTCGGGATGGAGGTTGCTGAAGGCGGAGGCGGTCTGATCGATGACCGTCACCTGATGGTCCTGTCTGTAAAGCCGGTAGGCCAACTCAGAGCCCACCCGCCCGCAACCGAACACGATGATATTCATAGCCTCTCCGTTCGTTGATCTCACACTTGATACGGTACATCCGTGATGACGATACCGGGCTTGAAAAGCAGGGCTAACCGAAGAAACGTGGCTGTATGAGTGTGCAAGAGATTGTTCCACCATCTTCGGGGCACGAATTGGGGCACTATGATGGTGATCGTCTCATTGGGCTGTCTCTGGGCGGAAATCTCCTCGATGTAGGACAGAAGAGGCTCCAAGAGTAGGCGATAAGGGGAGTCAAGGATCACCAGCCGCACTCCACCCCCCCAGAGCTCCCACTTCTGCCGGACCTTCTGTGCCTCCTCCGGGTCCATGGAGACGAGGACCGCAGTCACATCATGGGAAAGGGAGCGGGCGTAGTGCAGGGCGGCGAGGGTTCCCCGATGCACTCCACTGATGGGCAGGATCACGCGGTGGCGGGCTATGTGAGGGGGTTCACCGTAGTGTTCCAGGGAAAGGTGAGAAGCGACATCCTGGTAGTGGTGATGGATGAGCGAGAAAATGGCCACCAGCGTGGGCATGAGGATCAGGACGATCCAAGCCCCGTCCGAGAACTTGGTAATGGCGAAGATGAGGGTGACCACCAAGGTGCAGATGGATCCCAGACCATTGACCACCATCCTGTGTATCCACCCTGGCTGGTACTGCAGGGTCGATCCCCGCTCCTTGACTTGCTGTCCCGGCGAGAGTTGTCCTCCCTTCCAATATCGACGGGCCATGCCTGCCTGAGAGAGGGTGAAGGAAAGGAAGACGCCGATGGCATAAAGCGGGATGAGTGCCGTGACGCTGGCCTGAAAGATCACAATCAGCGCCGAAGCGATCAAAGCTAAGGCAACGATTCCTCGGGAATAGACCAGGCGGCTCCCCCGGAAGGCGAGCTGCCGAGGCAGAAAGCCATCCTCCGCCAATAGGGCACTCAGGCGCGGGAATCCGGCGAAGGAGGTGTTGGTGGCCAGGATCAGGATCAAGGTGGTGGCCAAGATGACACCTAAGTAGAAAAGCCCCTGGCCATGATATACGGTGCGCGCCAACTGCGAGATCACCGTCTCTTGCTCGGAGGGGATGGCGCGGATGGGATACACCAGGAAGGTGATACCCAGGAAAAGCGTCCCCAGTATGGCAGACATCCAGAGGAGGGTAATTCCGGCATTCCGGCTGCGCGGCTCCTTGAAGGCGGTGATCCCGTTGGCGATGGCCTCCACTCCGGTGAGCGCCGCCGTACCGCTGGAGAAGGCGCGCAGGATCAGGAATAGAGAGATGGGTTGCGCGGCATGGATCATCTCGAGGGGAGGAGGATTCATCACGGTTCCCAAGGTCCCTGTCAGGTATCGGAATAGCCCTATACCCACCGTCAGGGACATCATGGCCAGGAAGAAATAGGTGGGGAAGGCAAAGATTGCGCCCGATTCCCTCACGCCGCGGAGGTTTACCACCATCACCAGCAGAACTAATGTTAAAGAAAGGGAAACACGGTAGGGGAAGAGGGCAGGAAAGGCCGAGGTGATTTGGGATACGCCGGAGGAGACGGAAACGGCTACCGTGAGGATATAATCGGTGAGCAAGGCGGCACCCGCCACTTTTGCTGGGAGTTCCCCCAGGTTATCGCGGGCCACGATATATGCCCCTCCCCCTCCCGGATAGGCATGGATGGTTTGCTCATAGGAGAAGGTGACGATGGCCAGCAAGACGACGATGGCCACTGAGATGGGGAAGGCATGGAAGAAGACACCGGCTCCCGCAGCGGCCAGGACGACCAGGATTTCCTGGGTGGCGTAAGCCGTCGAGGAGAGGGCATCGGAGGAGAAGACGGCCAGCCCCACGGCCTTGCCGATGGTCTGGTGAGGGGCATCCGCCGTGGGCAGGGGCCGGCCGAACATCCAGGTGCGCCAGGAGCGGGGAGGCTGATATTCGGCCATCCTGCGCAGGATGCCCGTGGTCTCCTCTTCGTTTATGGTCTCCATGGCCCTGCTTTCAGCATAGGATGAGCTGCCATGCCAAGGATGTCCTTCAGTCCTCCCCTTCCTCCTCGGCTGGGAGCTTGGGCATGGTGCCTCTCATCATCCCTTTCATGCTGGGCAACTTCTGCGGGGTTTCGGTGATTTCCGACTTGGCCCCCGATTGCCCGAGCCCGGTGAGCACCATCTCATGGCCCTCGAACCTGGACTTAACCAGCCCTCCCACCGGGACCTTCTCGCTGCTCCACACCCCATCAGAAGAGGGAACCTTAGAACCCCGGACATGGGTGCACTTGAAGCTGCCGGCCGGGACCTGGATCGTCTCCGAGGTAACAATGGGCTTCTCCTGGGCAGGGCTCTTTTGAGCCGGCTCTGCCGCCATCTTGTCCATCATGTTCAGAGGGATCTCCATGGCTTGTTTCGGAGGGTTCTTCATGATGGCCCGCTTGGCCTTGCCGGTATCGGGATCGATCAAGACCTTCATGATGGTGACCTGGTTATCGTGGGAGGTCTTGGTCTCATACCAGATCAGGCTTCCTTCTTTGCCCACGACGGATCGGCGCATCACGGAGCCTTTGCCTTCCCCGGTCGTCACCTGATATTCGGCCCATTCTCCCACCTTCGCCCCCTGGAGCGGCTCCAGGCCAAAAGCAGGGGGAATGAAAGTCAGCGCCAAAAGGGGGAGCAAGATAGGGATCATAGAAGCGGTAGATCGTCTCTTGTTGATCATGGGACCCTCCTTTTCCAAGATGGACATTTAGGAAACCAGAATATCTGCCATCCTCTGGGCGATCTCCTGCATCATATCGGAGATCGGAAGCTGATAAGGACAATTCTCCTCGCAGTGTTTACATTGAGTGCACCCGGCAGCCGATCCGGTCATTCCCTTGCGAATAAAGGTAGCATAAGCTCCCCGGGCCTTCTCCAGGTCTCCTCCATGCCAGGCGAAACTGAAATTGACGGAGAGGGAGAGGGGGATGTTGATGCCGTTGGGACAGGGCATGCAGTAGGCACAGCGGCGGCAGAAGCGAGTTCCAATCCTGTGTGCTTCCGCTTGCAGCTCTTGCGCTTCTGGTTCCGATAGGGGCTTCGGATCGACACCTACCCGGCAATTCTGGTGGACTTCCCATTCCTCCGCCATCCCCGGAATGGCGGAGGAGATCCCATGTTGGAGGATCCAGCGAAGCGCAAAATCGGCATTGCGCAGATTCCCGCCAGCCAACGGTTTCATGGCGATGATCCCAATATCCCGAGAATGGGCGAACGGAATCAGCGCCTGGGCAGCCTGGTCTTCAATACGGTTAAAGGGGACCTGGATGGTGGAGAACTCCCCGGTCTTCAAGGCGGCAAGGGCCGTATCCACGCTGTGGCTGCTCAACCCGATGTGGAGGATCTTTCCCTGCTCCCGGGCCTGCTGGGCCGCTGCCAGGGCTCCATCGGATGCCATCACCTTCCTTAGGTCGCCCTCGGTAAAGATCTGATGCAATTGGAAGAGGTCGAAATAGTGGGTGCCCAGGGTGCGGAGGCTGGATTCGATCTGCTCCATCGCCCCGACAAAGGTGCGATCCAGGGTCTTGGTCGCCAGGATTACCCGATGCCGACGATCGTGGATCGCTGCTCCGATCTTCTCCTCACTGTCCTCGTAATTGCGGGCGGTATCGATGAAGCTGATCCCAGAATCGAGGGAGAGATGGATGAGCCTGACCGCCTCCGATTTGCTGATCCGGGCCAGGGGGATGCCTCCCAGGCCGATACAAGAGACCATCAGGTTGGTTCTGCCCAAGCGTCTGAGCTGCACTTAGGCTCCCTTCTCGAACTTCATTTTGATCTGGCGGTCCTTCTCCTCGATCTCCCTTGCCATCGTGGACTTATGTTCCTTGAGTCGCGCCGCCAACTCAGGATCGTAAAGGGCCAGGATCTGAGCCGCCAGGATGGCTCCATTGCGGGCTCCTGCCCGATCGAGGGCCATGGTGGCCACCGGCACTCCGGAGGGCATCTGGGCCGTGGAAAGGAGCGAATCCAATCCCTGAAGCGGACTGGAGGAAAGGGGGATTCCGATGACCGGCAAGGTGGTGTGGGCGGCCAGGGTCCCGGCCAGATGGGCGGCGGCTCCGGCACCGGCGATGAGGACCTTGATTCCTCTTCCTTCTGCCTCCATGGCGTACTGCGCTGCTTTTTCCGGGGAGCGGTGGGCAGAACAGACGCTCATCTCATATGGCACCTTGAGCCGATCCAAGAACCCCCCAGCCTCCTCCATAATCGGCAGATCCGAATCGGACCCCATGAGGATCCCCACCAATGGTTGATTCACGGATTCTTCCCCCTCCCATCCTCCCCGGTTTTCGGCTGCATCCATCCGAGCCTACCCCCTATGATTTCTGGAGAGCGCGGTAACCGATATCTCTCCGGTAATGGGCCCCTTCCCAATGGATCTTGGCCACCGCCTGATAGGCCCGGTCGATGGCCTCCCGGATCCCCTTGCCCAAGGCTGTAACTCCCAGCACCCGTCCCCCCGCAGTAATGATCCTCTCGCCGTCGAAGGCGGTCCCTGCATGAAAGGCGACCACATCCTTCATGGGGGCAAGCTGATCCAGTCCTTCAATGGGCTTTCCCTTCTCATAGGAACCCGGATACCCTCCAGAGGCCACCACCACACAGACCGCCGTCTCCTCGCGCCAGACAATCTGCATCTGCTCCAAGGTGCCTTCCACGGCGGCCAATAACAAGGGCAGCAGGTCCGATGCCATGCGCATCAGGAGAGGCTGGGTCTCCGGATCTCCAAAACGCGCATTATACTCCAGAACCTTCGGTTGTCCACCCTGGATCATGAGGCCCGCATAGAGGACCCCTCGGTAGGGCCGCCCCTCCTGGGCCATCGCGGAAACAGTGGGCCGAATAATCTGCTCCAGGATCTTCTCCTCCATCTCGGGGGTGACGATGGGAGCAGGAGAATAAGCCCCCATCCCTCCGGTGTTGAAGCCCTGGTCGCCGTCGAAGACCCGTTTGTGGTCTTGGGAGGACGCCAGGGGCAGGATCGCCCGGCCATCGGTGAGAGCAAGATAGGAGACCTCTTCCCCGGTAAGGCATTCCTCCAGGATTACCTGGTTGCCCGCCTCCCCAAAGATCCTCTCCTCCATGATGGAGCGAATGGCAGCGATTCCCTCCTCCTCGGTCTGGCAGACGATGACGCCCTTTCCTGCGGCCAGGCCGTCGGCCTTCACCACGATGGGGGGGCCGACCCGGCTCAGATGCTGGAGTGCCATCTCCGCCGAGGTAAAGGTCTCGAAGGAGGCGGTGGGGATGCCGTATTTCTTCATCAGTTCCTTGGCGAAGACCTTGCTCCCCTCCAGGAACGCCGCCCTCTGGCTGGCCCCGAAGACGGGGAGTCCCCGGGCCTGAAATTGGTCTACGATACCCAAGGTGAGGGGCAATTCCGGCCCCACCACCGTTAGATCGATGCCTTCCTTTTGGGCGAAATCCGCCAGGGCAGAGATCTCGGTCACGGGGATATCCGCCAGCTTCGCCTGACGGGCCATGCCCGCGTTGCCCGGGGCCGCATAGAGCTTTGTAACCTGGGGGCTCTGGGCCAGCTTCCATACCAGGGCGTGTTCCCTTCCCCCACTGCCAACCACCAAGACCTTCATCCAGAATCCTCCAATGCCTCCTGAGAGTCCGAGTTCGCCAGATGCCCTCTTAAGCCTAATGCTTGAAGTGCCTCATCCCAGTAAAGACCATGGCCATCTCGTGTTCATCCGCTGCCTGGATGACCTCCGCATCGCGGACCGATCCCCCCGGTTCAATCACGGCGGTCACGCCGGCCCGGGCCGCCTCATCGATCCCATCCCGGAAGGGGAAGAAGGCGTCCGAGGCCATCACGGTCCCCTGGGTGGGGAACTGGGCCTTCATCACCGCGATCTTCACCGAATCCACCCGGCTCATCTGGCCCGCACCGATGCCTATGGTCTGGTCGGGCTTGGCCAAGAGGATCGCGTTGGACTTGACATGCTTCATCACCTTCCAGGCAAACCGGAGGGCCTGCATCTCCTCTTCGGTGGGCGGCCTTTTGCTGACCACTTTCAGCTCCTGCCCCTCCAGGCGGCCCGCATCCCGGTCCTGCACCACCATTCCCCCCCGCACCCGCTTCATATCCCACCCCTCCTGGGTGGAGACGCCGCCGGGCCAAGGCCCGGTCTCGATGATCCGGAGATCCTTCCTGGACATGAGCGCGTCCAGTGCCTCCGAGGCAAAGCCGGGTGCGATCACCGCCTCCAGAAAAGTGGTGGCCAGCTCCTGGGCAGCCTCCAGGTCTACCGCCCGGTTGAATCCTACGATTCCGCCGAAGGCCGAAACCGGGTCCGTGGACCTGGCCTTGCGATAGGCCTCCACCAGGGTCTTCGCCACCGCTGCCCCGCAGGGGTTATTGTGCTTGATGATGATAGCCGCTGGCTCTTGAAATTCCAGGGCCAGGTTCAAGGCGGCGTCCAAATCCAACAGGTTGTTGAAGGAAAGCTCCTTGCCGTGCAGCTGTCGGGAGGAGGGCAGGGAGGGAGAGGTGGGGCGGGGATCGCGGTAGAAGGCTGCCTTCTGATGGGGATTCTCCCCATAACGGAGATCCTGGACCTTGTCCAGCTGCAAATGGAGCAGGGCAGGAAAGGCGCTGGAAGATCTACGTTCGATGGCCGGTGGCTCGCCCTCCGCTTGGCACTCCGCCAGAAAGGCTGAGATCAGCCCATCGTATCGGGCCGTATGCCGGAAGGCCTTTCGGGCCAAACGGAAGTTCGTCTCCTCGGACACCTCGCCCTGATTCGCCTGGAGTTGTTCGAGGATGGAGGCATAATCCTCGGGATCGGTCAGTACCGTTACATCCTGGAAGTTCTTGGAGGCGGATCGGATCATTGCCGGACCCCCGATATCGATATTTTCGATCGCCTCCTCGAAAGTACACCCCTCCTTGGCCGTGGCCTGCTCGAAAGGATAGAGGTTGATGGCGACCAGATCGATGGCGACGATCTCGTGCTGCTCCATCTGCTGCCGATGGATTGGATCCGACCTTTTGGCCAGAATGGCCCCGTGGATCAAGGGGTGCAGGGTTTTCACCCGGCCATCCAGCATCTCCGGGAAGCCGGTGACCTCCGATACCTCTTTCACCGGGACTTCTGCCTCTCGCAGGAGTCTGGCCGTTCCTCCGGTGGAGATGATCTCAACGCCCAGGGAGGCCAATCCCCGAGCGAATTCCACCACTCCCGTCTTATCGGAAACGCTGATCAATGCCCTCTCAACTTTGCCCATCTATGCTTCTCCCTTCTTGGGTGCCCTTTGCTGGATGCATCGCCGGATGATGGCAGAAATACTGCGATGCTTGGGTATTATGGGTTCATGTGCCCCCAGCCCTCCCGTTTCTGGTCGTCCGACTCCGAATCCTTGCAGAGGACTCTTCTGCCTTCAATCTGTAGGCGACCTTCCGCGATGAGCTGGATGGCACGCGGATAGATCTGGTGCTCGAAGCGCAGGATGCGGGCGGCCAGGACATCCTCATTGTCCCCATCCAGGATGGGAACAACGGCCTGGATGATGATAGGACCGGTATCCATGCCCTCATCCACGAAGTGGACGGTGCACCCCGAGAACTTCACCCCATACTCCAGGGCCTTGCGCTGAACATGGAGCCCGGGAAAGGCAGGGAGCAGGGCAGGGTGGATATTAATGATCCGGTCTTTATATTCCCGGATGAAATAGGCGGAAAGGAGGCGCATGAATCCGGCCAGGCAGACCAGGTCCACCTGGTGTTGGCGCAGGCACCCCACCACCGCCCGATCAAATTCTTCACGGGCCGGATATTCTCGGGGATGGAAGCTGGCGGCGAAGATACCATGTTCTCGGGCCCGCTCCAGGGCGTAGGCATCTGTCACATCGCTGATGACCGCCTGGATCTGGGCGTCCAGGCTCTTCGCTTCGATGGCATCGATGATCGCCTGGAGGTTGCTCCCCCGTCCAGATGCCAGGACCCCCAACTTCAGTGAGGCTGCCATCACTATATCCCTCCCTTCCCATCTCGCCTTCCTTTTCGCTCGCCTCAGGCCTGGAAGCAGACTTGCCGTTCCCCGGTGACGATCTCTCCCACGATCCAGGCCTTTTCACCCAGAGATCGGGCGGCCTGCAGGAATCCCTCTGCCTCTGACTCGGCTACGACGACGGCCATGCCGATCCCCATGTTGAAGGCCCGAAACATCTCCTCCTCCGCCACTTTTCCCTCCCTCTGGAGGATGGAGAAGATGGGAAGAGCCTCCCATTTCTTTCGCTGAACGACCGCCTGGAGCCCCTCGGGGAGAATGCGGGGGAGATTGCCCGGCAGGCCCCCTCCGGTGATGTGGGCCAGGCCCTTGATCGTGAACCGATCCTTTAGTGTCAGCAGCGTCTTCACATAGATCCGGGTGGGGCGAAGCAGTTCCTCTGCCAGGGAGACTCCCAATTCGGGGAGGATCTTTTCCGGCGGATATCCCTTGAGGTCGAAAAGAATCTTTCGCGCCAGGGAAAAGCCATTGCTGTGAAGCCCATAGGAGGCAAAGCCGACGATCTGGTCTGCCGGGCCGATGCGAGAGCCGTCGATGACCTGGTTCCGCTCCACGATGCCCACAAGAAAGCCAGCCAGATCGTATTCTCCAGGGGCATAGAAATCGGGCATCTCCGCGGTCTCCCCTCCGATGAGGGCGCACCCTGCCTGGCGGCATCCTTCACAGATTCCTTTGATGACTTCCTCTGCGACCTTCAGGTCGAGGCGGCTGGTGGCAAAATAATCCAGGAAGAAGAGGGGCTCCGCGCCCAGGGTGAGGACGTCGTTGGCAGACATGGCGACCAGGTCGATGCCTACCGTCTCGTGCTTTCCCACCATCTGGGCGACCTTGAGCTTGGTCCCGACCCCATCGGTGGCGCTCACCAGCACCGGGTTGCGAAACCGGCCCTGGGCCAGGGAAAAGAGGGCCCCGAAGCCCCCGATTCCGGCCAGGACTTCGGGCCGAGAGGTAGTAGCTGCCCAGGGCTTGATGCGATCCACCAGGCGCTCCCCGGCCTCGATATCGACGCCGGCATCCTTGTAGGTGAGGGGCTTTGGTTCCTTCATGACGCAGGAAGTATAGACCGAAATCCAACTTGGGGTCAAGGAAGTTTGCTGGAAGTTTGCGGGAAATGGAGGTCCTTGCCCAAACGCTCATGTCATGTTAATATTCGTTTTACGTTTGGGATCCGATTGACGAGAATCTGATCCAAATTGCACGGCTGGGACAGATCCAAATAGTGACATGTTTATCATCTGCTGGAGACCGGGGTGAAATTTAGCGAGTTGGTAAGGGTATTGGAAGAGAATGGATTTGAAGTGATCAAGGAAAAGGGGTCCATCAGATACTACGGGAAGCCCGGCTGCGACAAATTGGTCAGAGTGGATTACCATGGGTCGAGAGAGGTCCCTACCGGTACCTGTCACGCCATACTCAAGGCAGCAGGGATCAGGCAATAGGAACTTTGGAGGAGCGAAGATGATCGAGTTGGAATACTCATTGGTGATCGAGGCTACTGGCGAGCCGGATTATTTCGGCTTTTATTCTCCCGAGTTGGAAGGTTTCACGGGCATAGGACATTCCATAGAGGATTGTCTGTTCAAGGCGAAATGGGGGATGAGAGAACATATTAACCTGCTGCGAGAGCAGGGATTGCCCATCCCTCCAAGAAATCCTAACCCAAGGATCGTCATTCAAAACGAGCAAGAATTGGTCTCCGTTTGAAATCCCGCAACATGCGGCGCACCGGATCTCCTGCGTGCGGTTTATCTCCACTCCGAATCTTCCATATGGAGTCGTGCACAGGAGCACATAGGGAAGTCTCGGAGTCTGGAAGGGCGGCCGGGGATGGTAAACTGGGACCGGGGGCGAACCGAGCGAAGGAAGAAGAATGCAGGGCCATTTCTGGCCCTGCATCCATTTTTTGAGGTAAAGAAGACAGAACTACCGGGAGGGCAGGGTGTAGGTGTAGACAGAGTCCAAATAGGACTCCGCCGGGCCTCCGGGGGTCAGGGGCGCAAGCCGCTTCCCGGCATAGGTGCCCCCTCCCTGGATTCCTTCCGATCGGCCAGTCCCTTTGATAAAGGTGAATGTTCCCTCGAAGGTGGACTCTCCGCTGGGAAGGGCCGTGGTAGTCCCTTGGGCCTTGCTCACCCAAGTGGATCCATCCGGAAAGGTATAGATTGAGTAGGACCAATGGGGGCCGCTCCCATTCGTGACATCGAACCAGATCTTGTTTGAATAAGTAGCAACCTCCCCGTTCTCCACGAAACATAGTCCTCTCGCATCCGCAATGGCGATGATGTGGCCGGGCACATCCCCGACCGGGATGGCTTCCACCTTGGTCATGTGATAGACGGTTCGGACTTTTTCTTTGATGGTCTCGGCCCCGGCCAGGGAAGATCCCACAAAGAACGCCAGGATCGCAACTGCAGGAATCGTGAACCACAGTTCCCTTCTCATAACTTCCCCTCCTTGCGGGCCATTACCCGCGCGAGACACCTCGTGCTCGTTCTCCCGTACCACCCAGCACAGTGCTTCTCCCCATCGTCCTCCTTTCTGCGGGCCTGGCCCGCCCTTTGCCCCGCATCCACCCGCAAATACAAAAAGGCACCACGAATGAAGGATGAAACATCGATCGGTGCCCGCATTTCCACCTCCTTGCCGGTGAGCGGCCAAACCCAACTGTTGACAGGTAGTGAAACCTAAGGGGAAATCCTTAGCCCAAAAGCGCGCCTGGTCGTTCCATTACCTGCAATGTATTCTCTCTCTCTCTCTCTCCTGTCAAGTCCTTTTCTATGGAAAAATGGGGGAGGCCGTGATAGAAATCCGGCCATAGTTTGCCCCTCCGTTTCTTTCGATGCGCTGGGATATTAGGAATTGGTCTTCATGGGCCTCTGGAAAAACACCAAATTCTTTCTCTTACGAACTCTCTTGCCAACCCCGATCTATTTTTTCCTCCGTCTGCACGTCCGGACCCTCCGGGTTGTGGTGGAAGATTCGGAGGAGTTCGAGAGACACCTGCAGGAAGGGGGAAGGATGCTCCTGGCCGGCTGGCACCAGAGACTGTTGGGTTGGTTCTGCCATCCCCGGTTCGAAGAGCTGTCGCCCTGTATTATGGTGAGCCAGAGCCGGGATGGCGATGTCATTGCGGACCTCATCCGGAGGATGGGAGGGTACCCGGTCCGGGGGTCGAGCACGCGGGGGGGGAAAGGGGCCTTCGGGGGATGATTTCCGCGATGGCGGCCAGGAAGGCGGGACTGCACTTAGTGGACGGCCCTCAGGGCCCGGCCCGGATCGTCAAGCCGGGGCTCGTCGCTTTGGCCCAGAAAGCCAAGGCCGCCATCTGTCCGGTTTATGTCTCCTTCGAGAGGCCCTGGGTCTTCCATAGCTGGGATCAATTGATGATCCCCCAGCCTTTCAGCAGGGTGTTGGTGCGAATGGGTCCCCTGGAATGGGTCTCTCCCGAGATGGATGATGCCCAATTCGAGCAGGTTCGCCGCGATGTCGAAGAGAAGATGATCACGGGATATGAAGAGGCGGACCGTTACTGGGCCCAGAAGAGGACGAATCGGGGAGGTGGTTGAGGGGTTCGCCGGAATACGGGGAGCCCAAGGAAGGCTCGAGGTATCTCAGGAGAGGATGCGCAGAAACTCCTCGGTCGGGGAGAGATCGTGGAAGAGGTAAGTGGGCTGATAACTCTGCAATTCTTCGTAGGATTTGTTGCCTGAGGCGATGGCCACGGTCAGGGTGCCGGCAGCCTTGCCTGCCTGGATATCGAGGGGCGTGTCTCCGATCACAAAGGCCATGTGGCTGTCGGAAGGGCCTCCGAGCAGGTTGTTCGCCCGCTCGATCGCCAGGGACACGATGATGGGACGATCTTCGGAATCGCTCCCGTAACCCCCAAATCGGAAATAGGAGGCCAAGCGAGCCTTCCTCAGCTTCACCTCGGCGCCCCTCTCCAGGTTTCCGGTGGCGATCCCCGAGAGCACGTCTTTCCTGGGGGACAGCTGTCCCAAGAGCCCCAGCACGCCTGGGAGAACGCGAAATCCGGGAGAGGACTCCACCTCATCCTCCAGGAACCGGAGATAAGCCTCTTTCATCTGCTCCAATTCCCTTGCGGTACAGTCCCTGCCGCGAAAACGAAGGAAGAGATCCCGGAGGATGGCGGGATCGGTCATGCCGGAGAAGTCGCGTCCCTTGGTCACCTCCGGGACGCGGTAGAGGTGGAGGAAAACCCGATCCATCGCCCGATTGCCTGCCCCTCCCGAGAGGAGGAGGGTACCATCGATGTCGAAGAGGAGGATGTTCATCGCAGTCTCATTTCGGCATTCCAAGGCCCAGTTTTATAGCAATCCTTTGGACTACGGTCAATCAAAATCAGAGGGAGGAGGCGAGGAGCGCAATGGAGATCCCAGCGGCACGCTGGTTTGAGGCGATCGGGAGGCGCAGGTCCCGGAGGCGCTTCGATCCCCGGCCGGTGGAGGCAAACCTCTTGGAGGCCCTACAGAGAGCTTGCACGGAGTTCAGGCCTTGCTCCTGCGCCCGGGGGGTCCTGGCAGAGGGATCCTCCGATGAGGTCTTCAGGGGCGCCATCGGCCCCTACGGCAAGGTCAAGGGTGCGCCGGCCTTCGTCGCCTTCATCGGGGACATGGACTCTCCCAATGTCCAGGAGATGGTAGGCTATCTGGGGGAAGGTATCATCCTGGAGGCGACCGCGTTGAATCTATCCACCTGCTGGGTGGCCGGATTCTTTCGACCTGAAGTCGCGGCCTCATGGGTGGGAACGAAGGGCAATGAAAGGGTTCTCGCAGTCACGCCCATCGGCTATGCGGGGGAGGAATGGTCGCTGGAAGAAAAGATCATG
The DNA here is from genome assembly GCA_963718295.1 of uncultured Methylomirabilota bacterium. Lineage (GTDB taxonomy): Bacteria > Methylomirabilota > Methylomirabilia > CAVQYV01 > CAVQYV01 > CAVQYV01. The sequence goes on from CAVQYV010000004.1 coordinate 557,753, forward strand.
GCAGGCTTTGGCCGCAACCATCACCGTAAGCCTTTGACTGAGCTGGTTGAAGGATGGGGGCGGTGGGATGGGCCCGATTGGATGGGTGTAGCCCTGGAGACGGCGAGATTGGCACCATCGGCGGTCAATCGACAACCCTGGCGCTTCCATCCGGAGCCAGGAAGCATCACCGTCTCGGTAAATACCCTGAAGGACTCCTTCCATATCGCAAAGCGGCTGGATTGCGGCATCGCCATGCTCCACCTGGAAGTGGCGATCCGCCACCTGGGAAAGGATGGGAGATGGGAATTCCTGGAGGCCCCTCGGGTGGCTCGATTTTGGGTAAAGTCGGCGGCGGGAAAGGGTTAGGAGAGGCGGGCCATCACTCCTTCGATGCCTTGTAGAGCCTCATAGATATCCTCGAAGGAGACATCCAGGTGGGTGACACAGCGGATGAGGGACTTTCCTGTGGGAAGAAGCAGGATGCCCTTTTCCTTGAGCGCGACCGCCACTTCCTGGGCTGTGCGATCGTTCAGGGATATCCCGAAATAGAGGATATTGGTCTGGACCTCCTCGGGGCGGATGGTCAGATTCTGGATGCGGGCCAAACCCTGGGCCAGATGTTTGGCCTTACGATGGTCTTCCTCCAAGCGGTCAATGTGATGGTCCATGGCATAAATCCCGGCTGCCGCCAGGATGCCCGCCTGCCGGGTCCCACCGCCCACCATCTTGCGAAAGCGATGGACCCGTTTGACAAAGTCTTTCGGGCCTGCGACCAGAGAGCCGACCGGACAGCCTAAGGCTTTGGAGAGGCAGACCGAAACCGAATCGAAGGGCCCAGCGTATTGGGCAGGGGTGATTCCCGCGGCCACACAGGCATTCCAAATGCGGGCGCCATCCATGTGCATCCGCAGACCCTTGGCGGAGGCCACCTCCCTTATCTTCCGGATATGATCCAGGGGGAAGATGGTGCCGCCCCCCCGGTTGTGGGTGTTCTCGATAACGACCAGACGGCTGACCGGGAAATGGACATCATCAACCCGGATGGCTGCCTCGACCTGGGAGGCGTCAAAGACACCCTGATTTCCGGGGATTCCGTAGAACTGAACCCCAGAAAGCACGGCCCCCGCCCCTCCCTCAAAGTTCATGGCGTGGGAGCTCGCCTCGATGATCACCTCATCCCCGGGCTGGGTGTGGGCCTTGATGGCCAACTGATTGGCCATGGTCCCTGAGGCCACAAAGAGGGCAGCCTCTTTGCCCAGGAGGCTTGCGACCTTCTCCTGGAGGGCATTTACGGTGGGGTCCTCACCGAAGACATCATCTCCTAATGGCGCCTCCAGCATAGCCTGGCGCATAGGGGGCGTGGGCCTGGTAACGGTATCGCTCCGCAGGTCGATATACCTGGGCATGGCATCTTACTCCTTGGAAGGTCCTGGATCCAGGAAAGGGGTACTCATTTACCATTTCTCCGGTTGGTTACTGATTAGCCGATCCCTCACTATTTGTCAAGCGGGCTGAGAAAAGAAGTGACAGGAGTGACCCCTGTTTCTTGATTTGCAGGGGTGCTTTCTGGGGGATTTGGGTCCGATCTGGGTCTTGAGCTTCCCTTGTCTCACTCAGCGTTACGGAGAAATCCCCTTGCAGCCCGCAGCCGTTTCGGATATGATGATTTTAAGCTGGATTGACAGGGGTTTGGCAATTGGGTTTCCATTTTCGGAGGGAGAAAGAACAATGATCAAATTGGAAAAGATCCTCTTTCCCACGGACTTCTCGGAGGCCTCGGAAAATGCCAAGAGATATGCCATCTCCTTCGCCAAGGCCTTCGGGGCCGCCCTCCACCTGCTCTCCGTGAACCAACCCTTAGCCATGGCCTTTCTCGATCCCCTTTTCATCACCGATCTGGACGAGAATCGGGAAACGGCAGTGCAGGAAAACCTCGAGCGCCTCAAGGAGGAGATTGCCCGGCAGGGGATTGAGGTCCTGAGCGAGATGCGTCGGGGATCCACCTCTTTTGAGATTGTTTCCTTTGCCCAGGAAAAGGAGATCGACCTGATCATCATGGGAACCCATGGATGGTCCGGCCTGGACCATGTCCTCATGGGAAGTACCGCGGAGGCAGTCGTGAGGAAGGCCCCCTGCCCGGTCCTTACCGTGCGGCCCGCCGTCCACGATTTCGTCCAGAGCTGAAAAAGGAGCCAAAAGATACGATGAAGATCTCCGAAGTGAAGAGCCGGGTTCTTTGTGCCCCTTTGAGGGAGCCATGGAAGATTGCCAACGCCACCATGTCCAAGATGTACGCCACCCTGGTCTATCTAAAGTCTGATTCGGGGCTGGTGGGTGTGGGAGAATGCCTGACCCGCGTTGCCCCTTTCGCCCTGGCCAACATCGTGGAGGAGGTCCTGGCGCCGATCCTGCTGGGGCGAGATCCCTTTGCGGTGGAGAGGTTGTGGGAGGAGATGTATGGTGTCATGCGGGCCAGGGGTCACTCCAAGGGATTTATGATTGAGGCGATCAGCGGGGTGGACATCGCCCTGTGGGATATGATGGGCAAGGCCCTGGAGCAGCCGATCCATCGCCTCCTGGGATCCTATTCCTCCTCCCCCTTGCAGGCCTACGCCTCCTCCATCCTGTTCAAGGAGGAGAAGGCCATGGTCGACGAGGCAGAGGGCCTGGTGGAGGCAGGCTTTTCAGGCATCAAGCTGAAGATCGGTATGGGCCTGCAGCAAGATCTGGCAAACGTCCGTTCGCTGCGCCGGGCGTTGGGGGATGGAATCGAGCTGATGGTGGACGCCAATTGTGGCTATGATCGCATCTTTGCGCTGCGGATGGGAAGGGAGCTGGAAGGGATGGGCATCTCTTGGATGGAAGAGCCCCTCCCTCCGGAGGATCTCGAGGGATATGCCATGCTCAGCCAGGCCCTCGATCTGCCCATTGCCGCTGGAGAATCGGAATTCACCCGCTATGGGTTTCGAGAGCTGATCGGAAAGGGGAAGGTGGACGTGATTCAGCCGGATGTCGCCCGGGCCGGGGGGATTACCGAATGCAAGAAGATCGCGGCCGTGGCTTCAGCTTATGGCATCCCCTGTGCACCCCATACCGGGGCCTCTTCCGCAGTAAGCATCGCGGCCTCTCTCCAATTGTCCGCCAGCCTCCCCAATTTCTTGACCTTCGAGTATATGTATGCCCCCAATCCGCTCCGGGAGGAAATCCTCGTCGCTCCCATCTCGCTGACCTCTGATGGCCGCGTCCCCGTGCCGTCCGGCCCAGGCCTGGGCATCGAATTGGATGAGGGAAGGCTCGAGAAATTCACCCTGGGGAAGAGCTAAGCCTCCGAGGTCGCTTTCCTTGCCAATCTTTTCAGGTCAGGGGAAGCAGGCCACGGGGATAGAAAGGATGCTTCTTAGACCCGATACTAACGGGGACCCATGATCGTGTTTTCGTTCAATCCCCGATAGGGATAAATGGGCTGGAAGGGGCCAGGCCTCAATTGGGAGACGCATCCCGAGGCGCACAGGAAGAGCAAGAGCACGCCCAACCAGAACCGTCTATTGCCAGTCAGCCAGTATTTCATGATCCCTCCTTCTGCGATTTCATCATTCCCTCTGAGTTTACTGTCTTTTTCCCCATGTCTGCTCGTTCAACATCTCGGCGATGCGCCGATCGGAGGCCGGCATCGCATATTCTTCCAACTCCTGGGGCCAGACCCATCGAAGATCCTGGGAAAGTTTGCCCCTTCCATTCTGACACCGGCCGGAGATGACTCGAATCATTTCTTGAAAATGGGTATAGGTGTGAAGGAAACATAGGACTTCTTCCTCCAATTTGACAGGAAGCCCATATTCCTGCCTGAGCCATTCCGGCAACATCTGGAAGGGCCGTTGGATGTCCTTGGTACGGAGGCTCGGAAATTCCCAAAGTCCCCCCAGGAGCCCGTCAGAAGAGCGGAGACGGATGAGCAGTCTTCCGTCACTCCAGATGATCCCCACCGCCCTGTTATGACAAGGGAGAGGAGGGCGCTTCTTGGGAGGGGGAATCCGATCCTGTAGCCCCATCAGGAAGGCCCGGCAGAGGGAAGACAGCGGACACTCACGACAATGGGGTTTCTTGGGGAGGCAGAGCAGGGCCCCGATGTCCATGAGGCCTTGATTGAATGGACCCGTTTCCTGATCAGGAAGGATGGTCTCGGCCAATTGCCAGAGGAGATGGGCTGCCTCGGGTTGTGTCGGACCTGCCTGGAGGGCATAGAGCCGACAAAGGAGCCTCCTGATATTGCCATCCAGAATGGGGGCACGTTCTCCATAGGCAAAGGTGAGTATCGCCCCGGCTGTGCTCCGACCGATCCCCGGAAGGGATAGAAGATCCTCCATCCGCTGGGGAACCATGCCACCATGCCTGATCATGATCAATTGGGCGGAGCGGTGCAGATTGCGAGCCCTCGCATAATAGCCCATTCCCTCCCATTGCTTGAGGACCGCGTGCTGGTCCGCCTCGGCAAGATCCCTCACACTGGGGAAGGTGTGGATGAATTGCTCATAAAAGGCCAGGGCGGTAGTTACACGGGTCTGCTGAAGCATGATCTCCGAGACCCAGATTCTATAGGGGTCCTTCGTGGTTCTCCAGGGCAGCCTTCGCCCGTTTCCGTGATACCAGTCCAACACCAGCGGCCCGATCCATTCCCCTGAGAGAACTGGACGATGAGAGAGCGCCGATGAAGATGTCACAGGAAATCCTCCCTGAACGTGGTTGTGCTTTTGAGAAGTACAGTCAACTCCCATGATAGGATATGCTGGTAAAGCGCGCCCAAGAGCATCTTTGAAAGTGCATCTACCATACCATACATTTCTCTGAAAAGGGATTTCTGCTGCCTTTTCCCGCAAGATAATCTGATCCAGGAATCTCACTAATTACGATGCAAGATTACCGAGGAAGTCTCCGAGTATTCTCACAGAAAGATGGGACCCGAGTGATAGTCTGTCCGTGAGATCGAAGGCATGAGATCGGAGGACTGCCTCACTCGTGAGATGTCTACCGGGTTCCTCGATCTGAATCCAAGAAGTTCCTGGCCAATAGGATTGGAAATTTCCCGTGGAAGGCATGAAGGTTCTCGCGGAGGCAGCAAGTCACGTCACAGCCACGCCGCAGAAATCTCTTGACAGTATCATGTGCCGGTGATACGTAGCACACCTGTCCAAATCTGCCGCCTTTGCTGATCGGAACCTGCTGCGGCGTACCGTAGGACAAAGATTTCCGTTGGGAGCATGGAGGAGAGTCATGTCCGTTTCGGTATCTTTCGCCTCCCCCTTTCTAAGGCTTGCCGGTGGTTCGAAGGACGTGGAGGGAAACGGGAGGAATGTGGGGGAGCTGATCGAAGCATTGGAATCTCGATTCCCAGGCATAAGGGCCTCCATCCTGGATGGGCAGGGGCGGATCTATCCTCATCTGAATATTTACTTGAACGAGAGGGATATCGGAACCCTAAGTGGCCTTGATACACCCCTCCAAGAAGGGGATCAGGTATTCATCGTCCCCGCGATCGCCGGGGGCTGATAGGGCGAGGCAGCGAGCGAAGGATTTCAGCGAAGGAAAGAAAAGGAGGAAGAGAAAGATCAAATGGGAATGGGTAAAGAGAAAGAAGTTCGCTTGACTTCTTTTTCCCACGGGGCCGGCTGAGCCTGCAAGGTCAATCCCTCTGACCTGGCGCAGGTCTTGCGCCTCATCCCGTCTCAATGTGATTCAAGGCTCTTGGTAGGTTCTAATACCCTGGATGACGCGGCAGTCTACCAATTACGTGAGGATCTGGCGTTGGTCCAGACCGTGGATTTTTTCACCCCCGTGGTCGACGATCCGTACGATTTCGGGAGCATCGCGGTCGCCAATGCCTTGAGCGATGTCTATGCCATGGGAGGGACGCCTCTGGTTGCCCTCAATATCGTGGCATTTCCCTCTCGCCAGCTCCCGCTGGAGATCCTGGCGGAGATTCTGAAAGGTGGAGTTGCCAAGGCCAAAGAGGCTGATGTATGTATTGTTGGCGGACATACCATCGACGATCCGGAGCCCAAATACGGCCTTTCAGTGACGGGCGTGATCGATCCCCAGCGGGTAGTGAGGAATAGCGAGGCAAGGGCAGGCGATCTCTTGGTCCTTACCAAGCCCCTGGGTGTGGGAATCATCACTACCGGCATCAAAAGAGGACTATCCTCTCCCGAGTTGATCAAGAAGGTGACCGAAGTGATGGCAGCTTTGAATCGGGAGGCAGCAGAAGCTATGCTTGAAGTTGGAGTAAATGCCTGCACGGATGTCACGGGCTTTGGCCTCCTGGGCCACCTGTGGGAGATGACTTCTGGGAGTGGAGTCGGGGCCACGGTGAGGCTGGGCCACATTCCGGTGATGGGGGAGGCCTGGGAACTGGTGAGAAAAGAAGTGGTGCCGGGGGGCACCCGTGCCAACCACAAATTCCTGCAGGAGAAAGTGATCTGGGAGCAGATCTCTTTCGAGGAGCAACTCATCCTCTCCGATGCCCAAACCTCAGGTGGCCTACTCATTGCTGTTCCCCCTGAGAATTCCGGAAGGCTCTTGGAGAAGTTGCACGAACGGGGCGCCCTCGAAATGGCGGTGATCGGAGAAATCACTTCAGACGATCCTTTGCGAATCAGGGTGAAAAGGTAGGAGGGCCCTATTTTGTTTCTGACTGAGGCGATCTGTCAGGCCATGGTCGGACATGCCCGATCCACTGCGCCGAACGAGGCTTGTGGGATTTTGGCGGGCATGAAGGAAAAGGTGCTGAAGTTCTATCCGGCCAGCAATCGGGAGGCAAGTCCCACCCATTATCTCCTCGAGCCTGCAGAGCAGTTTGAGATCTTCCGCGAGGTGGAAGAGAGGGGTTGGGGGTTGCTGGGGATCTTCCATTCCCACCCGGAGGCACCCGCCTTCCCCTCGCAACAGGATATTGAGATGGCCTACTATCCTGACGTAATCCACTTCATTGTGTCCCTGCGGAAAGGAAGTGCCCCCGAGCTGCGAGGCTTCTGGATTCGGGGCGGGAAGGTGGTTGAGGAAGAAATCCAGATCGGCCCGGAGAGGGAGGGAGAGAATTCGACTTGTGATAATCCGAAGCGGGTTGCTGACCACAAGGCCCTTTTGAGGAAAGATCGGTTGGCGATGACCGATTGCAACTGATAACGGGAGCTCCGGGGATCGATAGTGGCCAACTCGGCAGGGGTTCGGGTTTGATCATGGAAGCGGCCCGTGGCAAAGGGGAGGATTTCGGCTGCGGTGCGTCCTTGTGGCCAGCATGCAATAACAGAGTCCTGGGCGACACCTGAGCCACATTTGGGCTTGACAGAAAAAGTGCGTTATGCTTTTATATCCTGTTATATCCACTGTTATGGAGGTCTTCATCATTGCGAATTGTGATTTGCGTCAAATCGGTCCCTGATACTGCCTCCCATATCCGGGTCAATTCCTCCTCTTCCGCTATCGATCTGGATGGGCTCACTTTTGTGATGAATCCCTATGACGAGTTCGCGGTCGAGGAGGCCCTTCGCATCAAAGAGAAGCACGGACAGGCCGAGATTACGGCGATATCGGTTGGAGGAAATCGGGCGAAGGATGTCCTTCGAATCGCCCTTTCCATGGGGGTTGATCGGGCGATCCATCTCACGGATTCGAGCTTTGAGGGACTGGACAGCCAGGGCGTAGCCCAAGTGTTGGCACGAGCTATGCAAAAACTGGGATTTGATCTCATCTTATGCGGCAAGCAGGCCGTGGACATGGATTCTGCTCAAGTTGGGCCTGCTCTGGCGGAGATCCTCGGTCTTCCGCAGGTGGGGGTGGTAACCAAATTGCAGTTTGATAGCCATTGGCAATGCCTTCGAGCTTGGCGGCAGATTGAGGGAGCCACCGAGATCGTCGAGTCTGGCATTCCTTGTGTAATCACAGCCCAGAAGGGACTCAACGAGCCACGATATCCCTCCCTCAAAGGCATCCTGGCGGCAAAGAAGAAAGAGATACCCGAGTGGGGACCGTCGCAGGTGGAGCCCGAGGGGAAGCTGGGACCGTTGACCTCCAGGGTCCAAATCGTGGGGCTGCAAAACCCTCCCCCCAGGATTGCTGGCCGCATCCTGGAAGGAGAGGTGGGGGAAAAGGTCAAGGAGTTGGTCCGTCTTCTGCGAGAAGAGGCAAAGGCGATCTGAGTCCGTGGACTTGCGATCTGAACTGAGGTGGGGGCGATGAATTCGGAGATTTGGGTAGTAGTGGAGCATCGGGACGGACATCTGCGCCGGATAGCTCTGGAATTGGTGAGCGAGGCACGGCGTTTGGCGGATGGGATGAAGGGCAGAGTCTCCGCGATTGCCTTGGGGGCGGACCTTGCCTGCCATGCCGAGACCTTGGCTCATTACGGGGCAGACCGAGTCACCCTGCTGCAGAATAGTGGCTTTGCCTCTTATGAAGGGGAATCCTATGCAAAGGCCCTCTCGGACCTGATCTCTTCGAACCCCCCTGCTATCCTGTTGATGGGAGCCACTTCCCAGGGAAAGGACCTTGCTCCTCGTCTGGCGGCCCGGATGGGCTTGGACCTGGCCTCCGATTGTATTTCTCTCACTTGGGAAGCAAATGGAGAGCTGAGGGGAGTGAGACCCATCTATGCCGGAAAAGTCCTGGCCACGGTGAGATGGGAGGGCCAAGAGCCCTGGTTGGCTACTCTCAGACCGAGTGTCTTCCCCCTTCGCCAGCCGGACCTCTCTCGATCTCCCCAATTGGAGGGTTTCCCGATAGGTCTGGATCCAGGTATCCGGAGGACCCAGACGGTTGAAATCGTTCGGGAGATCGCTGGCGGCGTTGATTTGGGTGAAGCCGAGATCATCATCGCGGGAGGGCGAGGAATGAAAGGGCCTGAAAACTTCGTCCTCTTGGAGGACCTGGCGAAGGCAATGGGGGGTGCGGTGGGTGCCTCCCGGGCGGCCGTAGATGCAGGCTGGAGAGGACATCAGAGCCAGGTGGGGCAAACTGGCAAAGTGGTTTCCCCCAAACTGTACATTGCCTGCGGGATATCGGGCTCCGTTCAGCACCTGGCGGGCATTTTCTCTGCCAAATATATCGTAGCCATCAATAAAGATCCAGAGGCCCCCATTTTCAAAGTGGCCGATTACGGAATTGTCGATGATCTCTTTACGGTTGTACCACTCCTAACAGAGGAATTCACAAAGTTGCTCGGCAGTCATTGATTTGTAGTTCGTGCAGACCCGTTCCGTGAAAAGAGCATGGACCCTCCACCATTGATCGGAATGCCAGGAAATCCACCGACAGCCCCCGGCTGCAGATGGACATCTGCGAGCAGATCCAAACAGGTTCTCCAAGAGCCCTATCCAGCTTCTTTGCCTCGCCTCGAAAGGAAGGTCCTTTCCCTCCAGGAAATGCTTCCTCCTGGGTCTCCCATCCACGATCCCCTTTTGTGCCTTTCAGCAATTTCCTTAGCCTCCGGAGGAGGCCTTATTCTTTCTTATCGGAATTCCCCGTTATCCTTTGGCTTTTCTTGGCTTCGTAGGGAAATCAATCATTTCAGGGTAGTCAGTCAACGCATTGGGGGAGGTGTTCTCTATTGAGGGCAAGAAGGGTGGTAATTACTGGCCTGGGGGTGATCGCCCCAAACGGAATCGGTAAGGAGGCCTTCTGGACGGCCGCGACAGCGGGCAAGTCTGGGATCGGGCCGATCACTCGCTTCGATGCCAGTGAATTCCCCACTCAGATCGCGGGAGAAGTGAACGACTTTGACCCGACCGAATTCCTGGAAGCGAAGGAGGCCAGAAGAACTGACCGCTTTTCCCAATTAGGAATTGCTGCTTCTCTGTTGGCAGTGCAAGATGCGGGACTCAAATTGGAGAGGGAAGACTGCCATCGAATCGGGGTGTTTCTCGGCGCGGCTGCTGCAGGATTGGGATACGCCCAGGCCCAGTATGACACGTTCCTGGAAAAGGGATACCGACGCATCAATCCTCATATCATCTATGCGGCATTCAGCGACGCTTGTGCGGGAAACATCTCGTTGAATTTGGGACTGAAAGGTCCGAGCACGACCATTGCCGCTGCCTGTGCCTCGGGTGCAGCTGCCATCGGCTTGGGTTTCCAGGCCATTCACAGTGGCGAGGCCGATGTGGTTCTGGCCGGAGGAGCCGATGCCCCCGTTACTTCGATGATTGTAGCCAGCTATTGTTCTGCGAGCGCTCTGTCGACCCGAAATAAAGAGCCGGAGAGGGCCTCTCGCCCTTTCTGCATGGACCGGGATGGATTCGTGTTGGCGGAGGGGGGAGGCATCGTTGTCTTGGAGGCCCTAGAGCGCGCCATCATGAGGGGAGCCCGTATCTATGCGGAAGTCAGCGGCTTTGGAATGACGTGCGATTCTTATCACATGACCCAGTCAGCCCCGGAAGGGGAGGAAGCGGCAAGGGCCATTCGACTGGCCTTGAAGGAAGCCAAAACAGAACCGCAGACCGTTGATTATTTGAATGCCCATGGCACATCCACTCCTATCAATGACAGGGTGGAGACCATGGTGATCAAGAAGGTCTTTGGCGACCATGCCTACAATCTTCCTGTGAGTTCCATCAAATCCATGATTGGTCATACCCATGGGGCGTGCGGAGGGATTGAGACGATAGCCTGTGCCCTGGCGATTGAGAGCCAAATCATCCCTCCCACCATCAACTACGACAAGCCCGACCCGGAATGTGACCTGGATTATGTGCCAAACCGTGCCCGCAGGGGTAGGGTCAATGTAGTGCTAAAGACTTCATTCGGTTTCGGGGGCAAGAATGCGGCACTGGTCCTGAAGAGGTTTGCCGGATTGTGATCCCCAGGGATCCCAATCGGTATTGGGGATGTGAGTTGAGTCGGATGATAAAAGAGGGCCGAAAGAGATGAGGGTCGTGGTTGCGGGAGCCACGGGATTCTTAGGAGGCTATTTGCTTGAAGCACTGGTACAGGCGGGCATCGAAACGGTGGCTTTGGCCCGAGGGACCAGCGATCTTCAACTCATAGATCGTTTGGGAATCGAGAAGAGGTTCGCTGATCTGTTGGATCTCGAATCGATCGGACAGAGCCTTTGGGGAGCGGAGGTCGTGATCAATGCGGCAGGGAAGGTGTCGGATTGGAGTCCCTGGAGGGAGTTCCATGATTTGAACGTGCGGGGTACGGTGCACCTACTATTGGCAGCTATTCGGAATCGGGTGAGGCGGTTTGTGCACGTGAGCTCTTTTGCCGCCTATGGGATGCGGTTCTTCGAATCACGAGTGCTGTCAGAGGAAACGCCGTACCAGAAAAGCCGGATCGGACGAGACTTCTATTGCAAGAGCAAGTTCCTGGCGGAAGAGGAAGTGAGGAAGGCAGCTGCCGAGGGGAAAATTGAGTTCGCCATATTCCGACCGGGACTTCTTATAGGGGAAAGAGATTCCTTAGCCACAAAGCGGCTGGCCTCGATTATAAAGGGCCGGAAAAGGATCCTGAACCTGGGAAAGCTGAATGACAAAGTCCAACTGGATCACGCCAATGATGTGGCACGCGCAATCTTGGCCGCTGGACTTCACGGTCCTGCCAGTGTGGTTTACAACGTCTCCTCTCCCCCTGAGATCACCAAATCAGATTTCTGGTCGCGAGCCCTTAAGGGTTTGGGGTTACAGAAAGAAATCAGAGAGGTTTCGTATCCCCTCGGGCTCTTTGCCGGATGGGTCTCGGAGAACCTTCATCTTTTGAAGGGGATCAGGAGAGATCCGAAGATCACACTCTGGTCTGCTTATCTTATGGGGAATCGCAATGTTGTTGAGAGTTCGAAAATCTTGAATGCGGGGTGGAGTCCTGTTGAGCACTTGGGTAGTAGCATTGAACGAGCCTTTCAACAATACGGCAGCCGCAGCTGAAGGAAGGACATCCGGAAGATGGCGGAATTCTTGCACCAATATACACACTGGTCGTATCAGGTGCTCGGTCCTCTGGGTCCTTCGGAAATCCTGAACCCAGAATACTGCTGCGTGGGCTACGGACTCTTGGGAATTAGAGAAGAGGTGCTACCTTATACACCTAATCTCGGTGCAGGGATCGCATGGGATTCCTGAGATCATGATCTTCCGCGATGGCGATTCCTGCCAGCCTTGGATTTGAATCGTAGGGTGAGAATCCCATGCAGACTTCATTGAGCAATCCATTCCCAGGCGATCGTGGATCTCTGGGAGGCCTCTCCCAAAGGGAATAGAAACTGAGTCCTTTTACTCTCATTTTCTTGACTTACTTTGCCATCGTCGTTGTCATCAAGGTCAGGGTTTTTCGCATTCAAGGGGACAAGGGAGGAACCCTGGCAGACGATTGGACTTTTCTTGCCATTTATCCGTCGTACTTCATCGTGGTATGGGGATGTATTTTTGAATTCTTCTTAGAGGACGCCTCCCCCGTCAATGTCTGGGTCTCTATGGTGGGTTATGTCATGGCCACCACAGGAGTGGCCATAACCCGACTGAGCGTCTTGGCCCTGAATCGCTGGTGGAGCATCAGGATTGAGATTAAAAATGATCATAAGATAGTTCGGGAGGGCCCCTACCGGATTTCGCGACACCCCTACTACCTGGCTACGCTACTAGAACTTGGAGGATTGTGCCTCATCCTGAACTCCTTTAGAGTGCTCGTGTACTTGGCGGCGGTTCACGTTCCCATTCTGTTAGCCCGAATGCGTTCAGAGGAACGGACATTGATCGAAAAGCTGGGGAATCGGTATCTCGAATACATGAAGCAGGTTCCGATCCTGCCCCGTGTGTCAGCATTGGCTCTCGGGGGATCTGGGGGGATGAGGGGCCATGAACTTTTTCAGCTTCGGAGCACTAATTAACTCCATTACGTGCTTCGCCTTAGGGATCTGGGTCTACGTGAAGCGTCCCGATAGATCAGTCAACCGATCCTTCCTTTTGGCTTTGCTGGGAGTGTCCCTCTGGAGCCTTGGCTACTTTGGTATGACCACTGCCTCGGGGGAATACGTGGCATTGTGGTGGATTCGCTATTTCCTCAATGTGGGGGCCATCCTCAGTCCCGTATTGTTCCTCAATTTCGTTCTTACTGCACTGGGCTGGAGGAGGGAGCAGAGAAAGCGAAGGATTCTCGTATCCGCGTGGGCACTTACTTTCCTGTTCATGGCTCTGAATTTCACCCCCTGGTTCATTAAGGGGGTCGAGCCCTCCATCGGTTTTGATTACTTTATCCACTCCGGCCTGACTTATCCGGTCTTCGAATTGTATTTCCTCATCGCGGCTTCGTATGGGCTCTACTTGTTGCTGACTGGATATCGCTCAGCCTCGGGTTTGAAACGGAGTCAGCTTAAGTACATGTTTTGGGCCTGGCTAATCGGCTTTGCAGGGGGTACCCACACTTTCTTTCCCACCATGGACTTAGACGTTCTGCCTTGGGGCCTCTATCTTATCCCGGCCTGTATCGCGACTGAAGCCTACGCCATTGTCAGGTATCGTAGTATGGACGTCAAGATTGCGGTTCGCCGCGGCATGGTGTACTCCATCCTCGCCGTCTTGCTCACCGCTTTCTTTCTCCTGTCGCTCAATTTGTTCGAGAAGCTTTTCCAAAGTTACATGGGATACTCTTCGATGTTCGGGACGGTCGTCGCCGCCCTGTTACTGGCGATCGGGTTTCAACCCCTGAAAGAGAGAATTCAGGTTTTAGTTGACAGGCTTTTCTTCAGGGGTACCTATGATTATCACGGAACCCTGAAAGAGACGAGCGAGGCCATGACTTCGTTTCTGGACGTGGACAAACTGGTCGATCACTTGCTGGTGCCGATCATTGTGGACATGAAACTAAACAGCGCTTCCCTTTTTTTGATGAAGGGGGACAGAACCGGCCTCCAACTTTGGGCCCGTCGCTTCTACGAAGCAAAAAGAGTAGAGGAAATCGGTTGCTCCTTAATCAGGGATTCGTGGATCATCCGGAGATTGGAGGCAGAGCCAGGCCCACTTTTGTTGGATGAGTTGGAGGATGGCTTTTCGCAGGTGGAGGCGGAAGGTATCCGGCGAGAAATGACGAGTCTCAACGTCGAATTGGCAGTGCCAGTCAAGCTGAAAAACGAACTGGTCGCGGCTTTGCTCCTGGGATCCAAACTCTCTGGGGACTTCTTCTCGGAGCAAGACTTGGGGTTACTTTCTACCCTGGCCAACCAGGCTGCAGTGGCTATCGAGAATGCCCGGCTCTACGATGAGGTGAACAGGATCAAGGAGTATCTGGAGAATATTCTCCGCAACCTGGAAAGCGGGGTCATCACTGTGGATAATGAGGGCAGGGTCACGACCCTGAATCGAGCGGCCGAGAAAATGACCCGATGGAAGGTTTCAGAACTCCTGGGGAAGGATTGTCGGATCATGTCTAACGAGATCACCCGGTTGCTTATGGCGTCGATATCCGAAAGGAAGGGAAGGCCCGGACTGGAGACAACGCTTCACACCAAGGAGGGGGAAGTCCTGCCCATCGGAGTCACTACCTCTCTCCTGCAAAGCCAGCAGGGGACTCCAATGGGAGCCATCGCCCTTTTTGGCGATCTCACGGAGAGGAAAGAGTTGGAGCAGGAGAAGTGGAGGGCAGAGAAGCTGGCCTATATCGGTACTATCGCGGCAAGCATTGCCCATGAAATCAAGAACCCTTTGGTTTCGGTCAAAACTCTGGCTCAACTTCTGCCCGAAAAGCACTCCGATGCAGAATTTCGCGACCATTTCTCCCAAATCGCCTTAAAGGAAGTGGACCGCATAGACCTCTTGGTCTCCCAGATGTTGGATTTGAAGGGGAATGGCAGCCCCTCCCGTATGGAAGATCTCCGGATCGAGGAAACCTTAGAGGAAGTTCTTTTGCTCCTTTCGAACCAGATCGAGAGGGGCGGAATCAGGGTAGAAAGACGATATCATGCGGGGCCTTATGGCGTGCGGGGTGACCGCTTTCAGCTGAAGCAGGCCCTTTGGAACATCGTCCTCAACAGCCTTCAATCCATGGAAGGAGGTGGGATTCTGAGTGCTTCCGTCGAGCACAGGAGGGACGGGGGAAAATCTGAGGGAAGGGTCACGCTGAGGGTCTCTGATACGGGGAGAGGCATCTCAGAAGAACATCTGAAAAAGGTCTTCGATCCCTTCTTCACCACCAAGCCCGAGGGTACAGGACTGGGTTTGTCCATTTGCGACAAGATCATAACGGAACATCGCGGCAACATCCAGGTGGAGAGCCAATTGAACCAGGGGACCTCTCTTTCTATTTCCTTGCCTGCCGTTGCGATTCCGAATGTCCATGAATAGGGAAAAGGAGGGGTAGAGGTGAACATCGTCCTCTTGCTTTCACATCGCCGGGAAGTCATTCGACAGTGCAAGGATTTCTTGTCGCCAGATGTCGTGGTGATTACTGCCTCGTCACCAGAAGATTGCGTGGAAAATTTGGGAAACTGCGGAGCGGATGCCCTCCTTTTGGACTGTGAACCCCTTACCTTCCCATTAGCCACGACAGTCGACTCGATCCGGAAGATCAGGCCCAATTTGAGTGTGATTGCCATCTTTCCCAGTGAAGCCACTGAGGATGAAATGGGAAGCCTCGCCGGTGAGATCTACGACTATTTGAAAGAGCCGCTTTCTCCCATCCAGTTACGCGAAACCATCCATCGGGCATTGGAGAGACAGAGGCTATTGGAAGCAAATATGTTGTGCGAGAGATCAGAAATGCTACCCTCTCCCATCCGGGAGGGCATCCGCTGGGCAGACGACGAATATCGCCATCCGGTTTCGTCATTCTCGGAGAGGGCAATGCGCGAACTCTCCAAGGCACTTACCGCCAGGTTCGACCTGTCGCGGCTGCTGAATCTCTTCGTCGATAGTGTGGCCGACGGCATGGGAATCAGTAAGATCTCGGCCCTCCTGATGGAGGAAGGGGGAATATTCCGGATCAAAGCCTCGCGGGGGATCAAGCCGGATTTGGCGGCTAACCTGCAGTTTAGGACCGAGGATGCGCTGCCCCTCTGGCTCAATAGGGAAGGAAGGATATTGAGAAGGTCGGAGGTGCTCGGGATGATTTCTGACCCGCTGTATCGCAGGCTGGCAAGGCAGATAGAGATCTTGCAATGCGTGATCAGCGTCCCCTTCCTCAGCAAAGGAACCCTGGTGGGTTTCCTCAATCTCAACCAAAAGGTGACAGGCATTCCCTTTACCAACGATGAGTTGGAGATTCTCTATGCGTTGGCCAGCCATATGGCGGTGGCGATTCAAGACGTCCTATTTTACCAGCAGATGTACTACCAGAAGACTTACTCCCAGAAGATCCTGGCTCACATGTCCAACGGTGTAGTCGCCATCGATACCAAGGAGCGGATCACCATCTGCAACTATCGGGCGGAGCAGATTCTTGGGCGGTCGGCCTCGGAGATGCTGGGCAAGGATCTCCGATATCTACCCTCTCCCTTGGGTGACCTCCTGTACCAGACGATGAGGGAGGGAAAGGCCACACAGAAGGAGGAGATTCGGCTTTTTCAGGGCAAGGTCCCCTTGGAGATTAGCAGCTATCCTCTGAGCGACGAGCAGCAGCGGCCCATGGGATCGGTAATTCTCTTTGAGGACATATCCTCCAGAAAGAAGCTGGAGGAGGAGAGCAGGAGGGCAGATCGATTGAGCCTCCTCAATGAACTGTTGGCCCGCATGGCCCATGAGATCAAAAATCCTTTGGTGTCCATCCGCACCTTTATCCAGCTGATGCATGAACGCTATGAAGACCAAGAGTTCAGGGGGTTCTTCTACAACACTGTCACCCGGGAGGCGGAGAGGATCAATGACCTGGTGGAGAAGCTCATCGCTTTTGTGCAGCCTTTGGTATTCCATTACGATTTCGAGGACCTGAGCACCATCCTGGATAACAGTCTTTTTCTTGCCTGGGAGCGGGGTATCCCCAAAGAGCTCCAGATCATCAAGAACTTCTCCAATGCTGCCTACACAATCAGAGCGGACAAGGAGCAGATGAGCAAGGCATTTTCCTATATCGTTCTCCATGTGGCGTGTTCTCTGAACGAAGGAGGAGAACTGGTCGTAGAGACGGAAGAGGTTCGGGATATGGGATCATTTGGGTCAAGCCATTCTGATCCCCGTGGTTCCGTCGTACGGGTTTCCTTCCGGGATAACAGCCAGGGGATGCCCCCTGAGGATCTGGAGAAGATCTTCGACCCGTTTCGCGCGGCTGAAGGCTTTGGCGCATGCCTGGGTCTCCCCGTGAGCCAGAAGATCATTGAGGAGCATGGCGGAAGAGTTGAGGTCGAGAGTGAAATCGGAAGAGGGACCACGTTTCACGTCTATTTGCCTTTCGTGACGGAAGGGGTTCGGAGCACCTCAATCAAGTAAGGAGCAAAGACCATCGTGGATGCAAGGCACATGGTACTGGTGGTGGATGATGAGTTGGGCCCGCGCGAGGCCCTCCGTATGATATTAAAGGATCACTACGAGGTAAAGCTGGCTGAGAATGGAAATTCCGCCCTCGATCTGATAGCGAGAACGAAATTCGATGTGGCGATCTTGGATATCAAAATGCCTGGCCTTGATGGGATTGAAGTACTGAAGATCGCCAAGGAGATCGACCGGGATTTAGAGGTGGTGATGATTACCGCCTACGCCACGGTCAATACAGCGCAGGAGGCGATTCGGCACGGGGCATTGGACTACCTCATCAAACCCTTTGATAAGTCAGATGTGGAAAAGGTGGTGGAGAGGGGAATCGCCAGGAAACTCGACCGGCAATTGAGTCGGGAAAGGATGAAAGAGCTGCAATTGGCGACCAATGACCTTTCCCAGCAGGTGGAAAGGGCGAGAACAGATATCCAGCATCATTACGAGGGGACTGTAAAGGCCCTCATTACGGCGATTGATGTGGTAGATCATTATACCCGAGGACATTCGGAAAGGGTTTCAAATTTCTCCCTTCAGTTGGCCGACGAGATAGGTTTTCCGAGAGATCAAATCGGACTTCTGCAGCAGGCAGCTATGGTCCACGATATTGGGAAAATTGGGGTAGAAGGCCGGATTTTGAGGAAGCGAGGGAAACTATCCACCGAGGAAATGGATGCCATGAAGAGGCACCCTCAGATCGGGGTGGAAATTGTAACCCCGGTTCCCTTCATGGCAGAGGGGATTCCGGTCATCCTTCACCACCATGAGCGATTTGACGGCAGAGGGTTCCCCTCCGGGCAGAAGGGCGAGGAGATCGTGCTGGGAGCCCGCATTGTGGCGATCGCCGATGCGGTGGATGCCATGCTCTCAGATCGGCCGTATCGCAAAGCGCTCACTCACCAGGAGGTGAGACTTGAGCTGGAGAGGGAAGCTGGGGCCCAGTTCGACCCAGCAATTCTCTCAGCCCTTGTCTCATCAAAATTCTTCCAGCATATCGTAGGTCCCATGGGGTGAACGGTTGCCCCCCCTCATTCCGCAAACTTGGCCCCGCCGCCGGGTTAAATGGAGGCGAAGGGGCCACCCCTTTCCTGTTGACAAGCAGGTGGGGTTACCTTAGATTAGGACGTATAGAAGATGAGAGGCGATTACCTGACGGGCAGTAGCGGCTTACGGCCAGGAGGAGGCTTAGAATCCATGGAGAAGAAAAACAGGGATAAGACCCTGGATTTGGCAATTACCCAGATCGAAAAGCTCTACGGAAAGGGATCCATCATGAAGCTGGGGACGGGGGGGCCTCTATTGCCCATCTCGATTATTTCCACCGGCTCCCTGGAACTGGATTATGCCTTGGGGGTGGGCGGGATTCCCCGGGGCAGAGTCACTGAGATCTTCGGTCCCGAGGCCTCTGGAAAGACGACCCTGGCCCTTCATGTCATTGCCGAGGCCCAAAAGCGAGAAGGGAACGCGGCCTTTATTGATGTGGAGCACGCGTTGGACGCAAAGTACGCAAACAAGTTGGGCGTGAATACGGATGAGCTCCTGATCTCTCAGCCGGACACAGGCGAGCAAGCGCTGGAGATTACCGATGTACTGGTGAGATCGGGTGCTGTGGATGTGATCGTCATCGACTCGGTGGCGGCACTGGTTCCCCGTGCGGAGATTGAAGGAGAGATGGGCGATCCGCAGATGGGCCTACAGGCTCGATTGATGTCCCAGGCCCTGAGGAAGCTGACCGCGGCGATCAGCAAGTCGAATACCTGTGTAATCTTCACCAATCAAATCCGGGAGAAGATCGGGGTGATGTTCGGCAACCCGGAGACCACTACGGGGGGGCGAGCGTTGAAGTTTTATGCCTCGGTCAGACTGGATATTCGCCGGGTATCTGCGATCAAGGAGGGAGAGGAAATCGTGGGATCCCGAGTGAAGGTAAAGGTGGTGAAGAACAAAGTGGCTCCTCCTTTCAAGGAGGCGGAGTTCGATATCCTGTATGGAGAAGGTATTTCTCGTTTAGGTGGAATCATCGATTTGGGAGTGGCACATGAGGTCCTGACCAAGAGCGGCACTTGGTATTCCTATAAGGGAGAGCGCATGGGGCAGGGGAGAGAGAACACCAGGAAGTTTCTTCAAGAGAATTCCTCTCTGGCAGACGAAATCGAGGTGCGCCTTCGGGAAACATTAGCGCTTCCTAAGCCGGATACGGGAGTAGCCGAGGCATCCCCCTGATCCGGCCCGAATGGGGGAGAGGGAAATATGCAGCTTAAGGATCTTCTAAAAATTGCGGTCGAGAGAAAGGCCTCGGATCTGCACCTGAAGGTGGGCAGCCCGCCTGTCCTGCGGATCGATGAGAGATTGATTCCTCTGGTGGACCAACCCCGTTTGACCCCCAATGATACCATCAGCATGGCCTTTAGCATGATGAACAATATGCAGAAGGAGAAATTCAAAGAACATAGTGAGCTGGATATGGCCTATAGCCTCACCGGCCTGGGGCGATTTCGAGCCAATGTCTTCCAGCAGCGGGGTACAGTAGCCATCGTGCTGCGAGTCATTCCTTTCAAGATCCTGACCATGGCAGAGCTCAACCTGCCTCCCATACTGGAAAAACTGTCGATGGAGCCGCGGGGGCTGATCTTGGTAACAGGCACCACCGGAAGCGGAAAGTCCTCCACCCTGGCAGCCATGATCGAGCATATCAATGTGAATCGGACGGGTCACATCATCACCATTGAGGATCCAGTCGAATTTCTGCATCGGGACAAGAAGTGCCTGGTAAACCAACGGGAAGTGGGGATTGACACGGAAGGATTTGCTGTCGCCCTGCGAAGTGCCTTGCGCCAGGATCCGGATATTATCTTGGTGGGGGAGATGCGGGATTACGATACCATCTCAACTGCCTTGGTCGCTGCTGAGACCGGCCACTTGGTAATGAGTACCCTTCATACCATCGATGCCACCGAGACAATCCACCGGATTATCTCCGTTTTTCCTCCGTATCAGCAGAAGCAGGTGCGGCTGCAATTGTCTTCGGTGATCAAGGGGATCATCTCCCAGAGACTGGTTCCCAAAGCGGATGGCAAAGGGAGAGTTCCGGCAGTGGAAGTCATGATTGCTACCCAGACGATACGGGAGGCCATCGTCGACTCTGATAAGACCAGAAAGATCCCGGAAGTGGTTTCCACCAGCGTCAGCCAATACGGGATGCAGACCTTTGACCAGTCCCTTATGGAGCTTTATCGCAGCGGCCAGATCACCTATGAGGAGGCCCTGATGAGGAGTTCCAACCCGGATGATTTCGCCCTCAAGGTGAGAGGTATCGAATCTTTGACTGACCAAACCTGGCAGACTGAGGCAGGGGTAAAGGCGCCCCCGGTGGAACGGTTCTCTGGATAAGAGAAAAGCAGAGGATCTTGACCTGAGATCGGATCAGGCCTACCGGACGGCCCTGCGGCTTCTCAGCTTTCGCTCGCGGACAGTTCAAGAGGTCCGCGATGGATTGGAAAATAGAGCATTTTCGGAGGCTGAGGCGGAGGCAGCGGTTAAACGCCTGAGGACTCAAGGGTTGCTAAACGATGCAGGATTTGCCTGCGACTGGGCATGCTCCAGGGTCCCCACCAAACTGTGGGGCCGAGAGAGAGTGCGACGGGAACTGTTGGCCAAGGGGATTTCCTCGGATTATGTCGAATCGGCCATCGAACAAGTCTATTCAGAATACGATGAATTCGATTTGGCCCTTCACGCGGCACAAAGGAAGCGGAGAGGAATGACCGCCAATCGAAGGGGTAGCGAAGGCGAGAAGGTAGCCAGGTATTTGCAGCGACAGGGCTTTCCCTTCGAGATCATCTTCAAGGTGTTGAAAATGCATAGCGAGCGCGATCCTGACAGCTCTGCTGGGGGGTTGGCGAGCGAATAGCGATAGAAAGGAATTCCTTGCCTTTGAGGACTCCTCGCAGTTTTCCTGCCGGGAGCTTCAATGACCTCAAGGATTGATCGATGAAGCTTTCTGGCTCCGAAATCCGCAGTCGCTTCTTGGATTTTTTCCGTCGGCATCACCACGTCATTGCAAGGTCCTCATCTCTGATCCCCGATAACGACCCCACGCTGCTGTTCACGAATGCTGGAATGGTTCAGTTCAAGGACGTCTTTGTCGGCATGAGCCAGCTTTCCTATCGGAGGGCAGCCAGCTGTCAGAAATGCGTCCGAGCGGGTGGCAAGCATAATGATTTGGAGAATGTGGGCCGAACCTCTCGCCATCATACCTTTTTCGAGATGTTGGGCAATTTTTCCTTCGGGGATTATTTCAAGGAAAAGGCGATCGAGTATAGCTGGGATTTCCTGGTCCGGGAGGTAGGTCTTCCCGTGGATCGCCTTTTTGCCACGATTTATCGGGAGGATGAGGAGGCCTTTCATCTCTGGCAGAAGGTCGCTGGCCTTCCCCATGACAGGATCTTCCGGCTGGGAGAGAAAGACAACTTCTGGGCCATGGGAGATACGGGTCCCTGTGGTCCCTGTTCGGAGATCATCATCGACCAGGGGGAAGAGGTGGGATGTGGAAGGCCAGGGTGCCAGGTAGGCTGCGACTGTGATCGGTATCTCGAACTTTGGAATCTGGTCTTCATGCAGTATGAACGGCTCCGGGATGGGAGTATCAGGGAATTACCCCGGCCGAGCATCGATACCGGAGCCGGGCTTGAGAGGTTGGCAGCGGTCCTGCAGGGGGCGAAGAGCAATTTTGAGAGCGATCTCCTTTTTCCCATCATTGCCCGGATGGAAGAAGTGGCGGAGAAGCGTTATGGAGAGGATGAGGCCTGGGATGTATCATTTCGGGTGATCGCGGATCATGTGAGGGCTATCACCTTTCTCACCACCGACGGGGTGATTCCCTCTAACGAGTTCCGGGGCTATGTGCTGAGGCGTATCCTCCGTCGGGGGCTTCGCCACGGAATGATGCTGGGAATCGAGAGGCCCTTCTTCTTCGAGTTGACGGGATCGGTGGTGGACCTGATGGCAGATGCCTATCCAGAATTGGAGGAGAAGCGGGATCTGATCAGCCGCTTGATTCTCTACGAGGAAGAACGTTTCGCCCATACCCTGCATACAGGGTTGCCTTTGGTCCAGGAGGAATTGGAGGCGGTCAAAACCCGGGGTGAAACAACCCTTTCCGGCGATAGGATCTTCAGGCTTTATGATACGTACGGCGTTCCCCTTGACCTTCTCGCGGAGCTGGCTTTTGAGAAAGGGATCGCTTTGGATGAAGAAGGTTTCCATAGGGAGATGGAAGGCCAAAGGGCGAGAGCCCGAGCTTCCGCCCATCTGAGCGCACCCGCATTGGGTGCGGAGGCCTCCGACTCCCCCCTCCCGGCCGTTACGGAATTCCTTGGCTATGAAGGCACGAAGGGGAAAGCGGCCATACAGGCCTTGTTGCAAGGAGAGAAAAGAATCGAGGAGGCGGAGGCTCCCTCGGAGGTGGATATCTTATTGGACCGAACGCCCTTTTATGGAGAGGCGGGAGGTCAGGTGGGCGATGTGGGATGGATCTCATGGGACGGAGGGAAGGCAGAAGTTCTGGATACCGTTATCCGGGGCAAGGGACTCATATCGCATCATTGCCGATTAAAGACAGGAAGGGTCCACGTGGGCGAGGAAGTCCTCTGTCAGGTGGATGAAGAAAAGAGGAAATCGACGGCGAACCATCATACCGGTACCCACATCCTCCATGCAGTCCTCCGCCAGACCCTGGGAGACCATGTGAAGCAATGTGGTTCCTTGGTTGCGCCGGATCGATTACGCTTTGATTTCTCCCACTTCTCTCCCCTAACCAAGCGAGAGATCCAAAGGGTGGAGGAGCTCGTTAATAGCCACATTCGGTCCAACATCCGCCTGCAGATCGAAGAGATGCCATTAGAGGATGCATTGGCCCAGGGTGCGACAGCGATCTTCGGTGAGAAGTACGGGGAGATGGTGCGGGTGGTAGCCATCTCGGGCGTCAGCATGGAGCTTTGTGGGGGCACTCATGTGGGGGCTACCGGGGAACTGGGGCTCATGAAAGTTGTCAGTGAGGGAGGTGTCGCGGCTGGAATCCGGAGGATTGAGGCATTCACTGGCAAGCCGGCCTGGGATTTTATCGGAGACCAGGAAAGCCTGATCGATGAGATGACGGAAAGGCTCAAGGTAAAGCCGCAGGATCTTCCAGCCAAAATCGATAAGCTACTCCAAACGTTCAAAGCTCAGGAGTCCGAGCTGAGCAAGATCCAGGTCCATCTGGCCATCCAAAAGAGAGACGAATTGGTGGCGGAGAAGAAGATCGTAGAGGGAATCGAGGTGGTCTCAGGGAAAGTGGATTTCATGGGGCCTCGGGAATTGAGAAATCTCTCAGACCTCATCCGGGACAGGATACATGAGGGGGTAATCATATTGGCAGGCTCTTCCGATAATCGGGTCCATTGGGTGGTGGGCAGTTCCGTCTCCAAACGGACCGGTCTCCATGCGGGTCACCTGGTTAATGAGATGGCCCAGATTACGGGCGGTAAGGGAGGAGGAAGGCCCGAATTGGCAGAGGGGTCAGGGAAGGACTCACAGAAGATCGATCAGGCGTTGGAATCGCTCCCTCATATGATCAAAAAGATGCTCTCGGCGGTCTCTGAAAGGAAGAAATAGCAGGGATCAGGTTACACATGGCAGCGTCCCGTTGGGAAGCTGGAGGCAGGGGGGGATTGAGATGTTAGAACTGTTGCGCAAGGCGGCCATGGCCGGGTTGGGGATTGTGACCCTCAAAGAGGAGAAGGTAAGAGACATCATCAATGATCTCATCGAACAGGGGGAGTTGAGCAAGGAGGAGGGCAACCAGTTCTTCAAGGAAATTCGAGAGAGGGTGGAAAGGAATCGGTCGGAGTTGGAAGGGAAGATGGGAGAAATGCTCAAGCGGACCTTGGACAAGATGAACGTCCCGAGCAAGGAGGAATTGAATCGCTTGGCAGAAGCGCAGAAAGAGCTGCTCTCTCGAATTGAGCGACTGGAAAGGGAGAGGGGAGAAGAGCTTGGCAAAACAAGTCCTGATAGTGGATGACGATGCTTTCTTCTTGGAGCTCCTCTCCGACACCCTGGCCGCCCAGGGCTATGAGGTCTTGACCGCCTCGGATGGCATGGAGGCTTTGGATAAGGTGCGCCAGCACTTGCCCTCCTACGTCTTCCTGGATCTGATCCTGCCCAAGATCGATGGGGTCCGGGTCTGCCGCTATTTGAAGGAGGATCCCCGCTACGCCTCCATCCCGGTGGTGGTCTTGACCGGCATCGCCGCCGAGGCGACCTCCCGCCTCAAGGAGCTCAAGGCCGATGCCTACATCGCCAAGGGCAGGGTGGAGGAGATTGTGGTCCATGTCCTGGCCACCCTGAAGGCGTTGGAGGAGCGGAAGCCCCTGGCCTCCAGCACCATCCTGGGCTTGGAGAAGATCTATCCCAGCAAGTTGGTCCAAGCCCTCCTCTTCACCCGGGGCCATCAGGAGCTCTTGCTGGGGACTATGACCGAGGGGGTGATCGAGGCCGACGCCGAGGGCAAGGTGATTTATGTCAACCCGGCCGCCCTCCAGATCCTGGAGCAGGGAGAGTTCGACCTGATCGGCTCCCCCATCGCCTCCCTCTGGGATACCTCCCATCAGGAGGCCCTCTCCTCCCTTCTCTCCCATTTGCGTTCCTCCTCCCCCCAGCAGGAGACCCTGACCCTGGGCCACGGGGAGAAGACCCTGAATCTGCACTTCACCAATCTCTTGGAGAAGGGCGCCTATGCGGGCGTCCTCCTCCTCCTCCAGGACATCTCCTCCCTCACCAAGAAGATCGAGGAGCTCTCCACCCTCAATGAGGTGGGCAAGGTCCTCAATTCCACCCTGGAGCTGCAGGCCATCCTCAATCTGGTCATGGAGCGGGTCAAGGAGATGATGAAAGTGGAGGCCGGCTCCCTGCTTCTGTATGACGAGAACACCCGGGAGCTGGTCTTCGAGGTGGCCTTAGGTCCCTCCGCCGCCCAGCTCAAGGGGATGCGCCTCCCTGCCCAGCAGGGCATCGCCGGTTGGGCCTTCCAACATGGGGAATCGGTGCTCATCCCCGAGGTCGCCTCCGATCCCCGCTTCGATCCCAAGGTGGACGACTTCCCCGGCTCCTTCACCAAATCCCTCCTTTGCGTCCCCCTGAAGGTCAAGGAGAAGAGCATGGGGGTGATTCAGGTGAGCAATCGGGCGAACGGTCGCTCCTTCGACAAGAGCGATATCGACCTCCTTATGGCCATCTCCATGCAGGCCTCCGTATCCATTGAGAACGGACGGCTCTTTCAACATCTGCAGACGGCCTATCAGAGCATCAAGGAAAAGCAGGAGCAGCTTACTCGATCGGAGAACGAGAAACTGAGGGCGCTGGGGCAGATGGCCGCGGGAGTAGCGCACGACTTCAATAATACCCTCCAGGCGATCCTGGCCCGCGTCCAGCTTTTGCAGGATCAAACCCAGGATGAGGAAGTGGTGCGATGGCTGAGGGTTATTGAGCAAGCTGCCATGGATGGAGCGGAGACGGTACGCCGGATCCAGGAATTCGCCCGTGTCCGTACGGACAAGGCCTTCACCGGGCTTAGCCTGAGAGAGATCATCAAGGACGCCATCATGGTCACTCAGGCCCGATGGAAGGATGAGGCCCAGCTCAGGGGGATCAAAATCGAACTCGAGGCTGAATTGATCGAGAATCCCCCGGTAGATGGAAATGCCTCCGAGTTGCGCGAGGTTTTGACCAATCTGATCCTGAATGCGATTGACGCGATCCCCCAAGGTGGGAGAATCCGCATTTTGACCAGGACGGAAAAGGATGGGGTGGCGATCTTGGTGGAGGATAACGGGGTGGGTATGTCCGAGGACGTCAAGAAGAGGGTCTTCGATCCATTTTTCACGACCAAGGGCGTCAAGGGAACCGGGCTGGGAATGAGTGTAGCCTTCGGAATCATCACGCGGCATGGGGGGCACATCGATATTCAAAGCGAGGAGGGAAGAGGCACGACTTTTACCGTTTGGCTGCCCCTGGGAAAGGAAATGAGAGATACCGCCGAGATGGAAAAGGCGGTTGCCGCCCGCAAGGCGAACATTTTGCTGGTTGACGATGTGAAGGCCTTGAGGGATGCCTTTTCTCGGATGCTATTCCGGGCCGGGCATGAGGTGCGAGTAGCCGCCAGCGGCCGAGAGGCCTTGGAGATATTTGATCGAGAGGGGTTCGATATCGTCTTCACTGATTTGGGCATGCAAGACATGTCGGGATGGGAAGTGGCGAAACATGTCAAAGAGAGAAATCCCAGAATCCCGGTGGTACTGATTACCGGCTGGGGCGCACAACTGGATGACAAGAAGGCCAAAGAAAACGGAGTAGATCGTATCTTAGCAAAGCCATTTGGCATTCGGGATATCCTAAAAGTGACCTCCGAGACATTGGCAGTCTATGAGAAGGAATGATCTGATCTTCATGGGAGGAACAGCCGTGAGGGGAAAAGGGGGGAGGATCAGCCTGGGTGTCCTTGTCTTCCTTGCTATCCTTGCCCTGGCAATCTATCTCGGATTCAGGCTGGTTCCCCCTTACTGGGAGTTCTACTCCCTGAAGGAGGCGGCCCGACAGGGGGTAGTGGGCGCATCCGCACCACCGTATCATGACTCCGATGCCAGGGACGCCGTAATGGAAAAGGCGAGGAGACTGGGGGTTCCCTTGCAGGAAGAGGATCTGTCGATCGTCCGTGATGGTAATGCAATTAGCATCGAGTTCTCTTGGAAAAGGGACATCACCCTTCCGGGTTACATCCATCATCTCACCTTTGCTGTCAAAGACTCTGAACCCCTTCACTGAAGCCGTAACACCCCTATCTCTGCCAATGCACAGCAGGAATGACCAATGATCCCCACCCGTCGCCTCTGGATAGAATGTTCGAAGAGGGGTGAAACTCCCCGCCTTCAGGGCGAGGCTTCCCGGAAAGGAAGGAGATCTCAATTCCTATTGTGCCCTTGCCCCCGCACACAGTGCGAAGCTTTCAGGGAACCCTCCGGTCAAGCAAGGACCCTGAAGTTGAGAGGGCCTTTTCGGAAGTCAAACAATTCGCCACTCACTCTGAGATGACGTCTCCGGCCATCCTGATTGTGGGCCCCACTGCAGTTGGCAAGACCGCCATATCCTTAGGTCTTGCAGAACGATATGAAGGGGAGATCGTCATCGCGGACTCTCTTCAGGTCTACAGACATATGGATATCGGAACGGCGAAGCCCACTGCCGAAGAGAGAGAGGGGGTGCCCCACCACTTGCTGGACATAGCGGATCCAGATCAACCCTTTACTGCCGCCGACTACTCCCGCTTGGCCGAGGAAAAAGTGAGGGAGATTAGGCAAAGGGGACACACACCTTTTCTGGTGGGGGGATGCGGTCTTTATATCAGGGCTTGGGCAGACAGCCTTTTTCCTGGACCATCCGAATCGCCGAAGATTCGGCGAAGACTCCGACAGCTGGCTTCCCAAGGCGGGGGGAAAGGCCTCCATCAAAGGCTGTTTATGCTTGACCCGGCCTCCGCGGATAAGATCCATCCCAACGATACCTACCGGATTCTGCGGGCCCTGGAGATCTTCGAGGCAAGTGGGAAGAGGCCCTCAGAGATTCGGGGGGCCCAGTGGGCCAGGAGAAGCAATGGGCCCTTTCTCTTGCTTGGTCTCTCCCGGCCGCGGGCTTCCCTCTATCGCCGCATTGAGGAGCGGATCGACTCCATGATCAAGGAGGGGTTCCTGGAGGAGGTGGAATTTCTCATGGGTCGTTTTTCGGCCGACTGCAAGCCTTTCCAGGGACTGGGGTATAAGCATATGATCGAATATCTGCAGGGGCGATGTGAATTCGAGGAGGCGGTCTCCCGTTGGAAAAGGGATACTCGCCGCTATGCCAAACGACAGATCACCTGGTTTTCCAGGGATGATCGGGTTCACTGGATATCCCTGGAGGAGGACCGGGAAGATGCCTGGGTGAGGATTCAGTCGCTAATCGAGGCAAACCTGCCTTGAAGGATCACGAAGGGAGACCCAGAGAGATCGGGGGATCAGAGACGGCTGTGCTGGTGGCCGTGAGACTGGCCGGGAAAAGCATGGGTGAAGTGGAGGATTCCCTTTCTGAGCTGGAAAAGCTGGCGAATTCCGCCGGGGCCCAGGTGGTGGGGCAGGTGGTCCAGGAGCGAAGGAGCCCGGACCCGCGCTTCTTTATCGGAGAGGG
This sequence comes from uncultured Methylomirabilota bacterium, assembly GCA_963718295.1. Classification (GTDB taxonomy): domain Bacteria; phylum Methylomirabilota; class Methylomirabilia; order CAVQYV01; family CAVQYV01; genus CAVQYV01. The sequence continues at coordinate 586,423 of CAVQYV010000004.1, forward strand.
AAAGGCCCTGGACTTGAAGCGATCCTATCAAGACCGGGCTGACATGATCATCTTCGACTCCGATCTTTCTGGGTCTCAGCAGAGAAATTTAGAGGACCTATCGGAGATGAAGATCATCGATCGTTCCGGGTTGATCCTGGACATATTTGCCCAACGGGCACGGACGCGAGAGGGAAAAGCTCAGGTCGAGTTGGCTCAACTGGAATATCTCCTTTCCCGATTGGTGGGGGGTCATCCTTTCCTCTCCCGTCTGGGAGGAGGAATTGGCACCCGGGGACCCGGAGAGACGAAATTGGAGAGTGACCGGCGACGGATCCGCCGGAGGATGGATTACATTCGCAAGAGCCTGGAAGGGGTGCGCCGGACCAGGGAGATCATGAGACGAAATCGCCGGAGACGCCATTTTCCCATTATCTCCCTGGTGGGATATACCAATGCGGGGAAGTCCACCCTCTTCAATGCCCTGACGCGGGCTCATGCAGAGGTAAAAGACCGTCTATTTGCCACCCTCGATCCCACCGTGAGGCGCATCTATCTGCCCGGCGGCAAGCAGGCGCTTCTCTTCGATACGGTGGGTTTCATTCGCAATCTTCCCCACCAACTGGTCCATGCTTTCAGGGCCACCTTGGAGGAGCTCTTGAGCGCGGACCTGCTTCTGCATGTGGTGGATGCATCCCATCCGGATAGAGATGGACAGATTATGGCAGTAAAGGAAATATTGGGGGAGATCGGTGCAGCCTCCAAACCGGTATTGCTTGTCTACAACAAGATCGATCGCTTGGATGCCCATGAGGGCTCTTGCTTCTGGGGAATTGGGAAAGAACGAATCTTCATTTCTGCCCTTACCGGAAAAGGAATAGAGGATCTCAGGGCGCACATCCACTCCTATCTGCTTTCCGATGTTTCCCCCGAGGGAGTGGTGAGTTTGCCTTGACAATCGAGATCCCCTTGTGCTACCAAAACCCCAGTCGTTGCCGGAGAACAGGTGATGAGGGTAATTCTCTTGGCTCGTGCGAAGCGAGAGTATGCCATCCCAAAGGGGATGGCGGGCTACCCACAGGATCCGTTCGCCGCCCAGTCTGATTCCTGCCGTGAGCAGCAATCCTTTGGGGGATGAAAGGCTTGAAAACCTCGGGCACAAGCAAGACTGATTTCATCATCCTAATGCCGATGCGGCCAGCCTTCACCCGGCAGCCGGCAAGGTGAACCTCATGAGCAATTGTCGGGTGATGTCCGTGTTGGATTGAGGAATCCCGGCTTGGGTGGTCAAAAGGGGGGGGATCGCAGCGATGATCAGAAGGAGAGGGGTGGGCTCCCTATTTGTCGCTTTCTTGACCTTCGGGGCCTTTGGCTTCGTGGGTTGCGCGGGAAGGGAGCCTGCAAAGCCGGTATCGGTGATGAATAACCCCGATCATCACTACAATAACGGAGTCAAGTTCCTGGATAAGGAAGAATACGATAACGCACTCCTGGAATTTGAGTACGCCAAGGCCTTGGAGCCCCAATATGGCAAGGCCTATATGGGCATCGGGTTGGTGAAGGCCTATGAGGGAGATTTCAGTGCAGCCTTTGATTCCATGAGGAAGGTAAAGAGCCTGGACGGAGTCTATGCCCACGTGGGAATGATCCGTCTGTACTCCATGCAGCGGGCAGAGGGGTGGCTGGAGAAGGCTGAGGAAGAATTCGAGGCTGGCAAGAAGAAGGATGACTCCAGTTCGGAACTCTATTTCTACATGGGAAGAGCTTATGAGGTTGCCTTTGAGTTTGACAAGGCAGTTGCCTCTTTCAAGGTGGTTATGGATCGGAATAAGGACTTCGTGGACGAGGCGAATCGAGAGTGGGCGTTGGTGGAGAAGATCCAGCGCGCGGGGCCGGGAACCAGAATGGGCAAGCAGATTGCCCTGGTCGCCAAGGTCACTCGAGCTGACGTGGCCGCGATCTTCATTGAGGAGCTGAATCTGGAGAAACTTTATGAGGCCGGCAAGGTCAAAGGATATGATGTTTCCTTCAAACCGCCGGAGGACACGTCCTACGCCACTGACAACGTGGTCAAGGTCCCGGTCGAAGTGGATGCCGTAGATCATCCCTTGAAGGCCGACATCGATGCCGTGATCAATCTGGGCGTCCGAGGCCTTGAGCCATTCCCGGACCGTACCTTTGCCCCGGCCATGCTCGTCTCCAAGGCCAATTACGCCATGATGGTGGAGGATATCCTCGTTCAGGTCAGCGGAGATGAGAAGCTTGCCACCGAGTTCATTGGCGCCTCTTCGCCCTTCCCGGATGTGCGATCTGATCATTATGCCTTCAATTCCATTATGGTCTGTACCACCCGAGGCATCATGGAAGCCAGGTTGGATGGCTATTTTGGGTTGGAGGATTCCATCTCCGGGGCCGATGCCCTGCTGGTGATCAGGCGGCTGAAGGACGAGCTGAAGTACTGAGCGAAGGGCGCAAACATCATCCTGGCGAACAATTTGGGGATGGAAAGGGATACCGCGATCGAGGATCCCCCCCTGCACAACAGCGTGGAGCAGGCTATGGGGACCCTGGTCGATTCCCAGACATGTGTGGAAAACCTCCCTTGGTGGATGATCGCACCCATTCTCAAAGCCACGGCTCATTAAAGGGATACAGGATCCTCAAGGAAACCGGGCAAGATCAAGCATGAAGACTTATCCTGGAGGCGTCCTCAACCATGGGCCGCCCCAGGAGGATCTGTGTGTCCTTTCAGCCCCGATATCTTGAGCCCGAAGATCTTGGAGGAATGGACCGAGACCGCGGGTGCCAGGAAAGAGGTCTTCGTCTCTTGCCGGGGCATTCCCAGCAAGAGCGAGAAGACTGTTTCGGAGGGAGGAGGAAGAGCAGATTGGAAGGAATCGGGAAAGGGATAAAGCGATCCAATTTCAGGACTGAAAATGCATGGCGAAAGCAATCCCGGAAGCAGCGCTGCGGGATTAGCGAACGAAGACCTATAAAAAGAGGGTTCCTTGCCTTTGAAGATTCCCCACAAGTCTGCTGTGGGGAGCTTCAGAGAGGAGACGGTCCGTGCTAAACCTCTCCAATCGTCTTACCATCCTGCGCATACTGATGATTCCCGTGATCGTAATCCTGCTCGGATATGACTTCAAGATATCCGCCCTGGGAGTCTTTTTTCTGGCGGGTATCACCGACGCCCTCGATGGATTCTTCGCCCGCGTGCGCAAGGAAAAGACCCAGCTGGGAACCATCCTGGATCCTCTGGCAGACAAGCTTTTGCTCACCTCCACCTTCATCACCCTTGCCTACCTGGGGATGTTTCCCCTGTGGCTGGTCATTCTGGTGATCTCCCGGGACCTGATCCTGATCTTGGGATCGGTTGTCAGATATATCACCACCGAGAACCTGGTGGTCTCTCCTACCATTCTGGGGAAGGCCACCACGGTAGCTCAACTGGTGGCGGTGGTGAATGCCTTGATTCGTGATATCTCCGGCTATATCATTACCCCTCCTTGGCTCGCTTCTCTCCTGGTGGCCCTTTTCACGGTCAGCTCGGGTCTGCATTATATTTGGATCGGAGCGAAATCCCTCAATACCCATTCGTCATATTAGATGGAAAGATCCGGTGGCCTGCATGTGAAAAAGGTCCTGCCCGACGGCATCGGGTCACAACTGGGGATCAGGGCGGGGAATCGTATCCTTTCCATCAATGGTTGCGATCTCAAGGATGAGATCGATTATCGCTTCCTCCTGTCCACGAGGGAGGTGAGGATCCGGATTTTGGATGAGGAGTGCGGAACACGAGAGGCCCGCTTGCGCAAAGACTGGGACCAGGGCCTGGGCTTGGAGTTCGAACCGTTTTCCATTCGCTCCTGCAACAATCGTTGCCTCTTTTGTTTCATAGATCAGATGCCCCCTGGCCTCCGGAGCTCCCTCTATTTCAAGGATGAGGATTATCGCCTCTCCTTCCTCCATGGCAACTATGTGACCCTCACCAATCTCTCTTTTCGGGATGAAGCTCGGATCGTCAGACAGCGCCTCAGCCCCCTCTTCATCTCCGTTCACGCCACGGACCTGGGACTACGGCGCTTCCTCCTGGGGAACCCCACCGCCCCCGACATTATGCATCAGCTGAGACGGTTGGCGGGAGCCCATATCCGGATGCACCTTCAAGTGGTCATCTGTCCTGGCTTGAACGACGGACCCTCCCTGGAGAAAACGATCCAGGACCTCGCGACCCTTCAGCCCTATGCCCAGTCTTTATCTCTGGTGCCGGTTGGACTGACGGCCCATCGCAAGGGGCTCCATCCACTTCGTCCGATGACCCCTGCTGAGGCCGGGGAAATAGTCAAGCTGTCCGAGCGTTATCGGGGCCAATTCCGCAGATCAGGGGGGTCCTATTTTCTCCATCTGTCCGACGAATTCTATCTCCTTTCCCAAGGGTCCTTTCCTCCTGTCAGGACGTACGAAGGGTTTCCGCAACTGGAGAACGGGGTGGGATTCTCCCAAAGGTTCCTCACGGAGTTCAAAAAGAGGGAGAAATCCCTGCCCGGATCGCTGAAGCAGGAGCGATCCTGCCTCATCATGACCGCGAAGATGGCCTCCAACGTTCTGCGACCGATTGTGGATCGACTCAATGAAATCCGCAATTTGAGAATCGATCTGATTCCGGTGGAGAACTCCCTGTTTGGCCCCCAGGTCACGGTCGCGGGCCTGCTGACCGGCAGGGACTTTCGGGAATCCATGAAGAAAATCGAGGCGGAGGTCGAGGTCCTGATACCCAGGAGCCCGCTGCGGGACGGGGACGATGTTTTTCTGGATGACCTGAGCCTCTCCGAATTGATGACAAGGAGTCGCAGAAAGATCGTGGCCGTCGAAAACAGGGCAGCTTCACTGTTGCATGTCCTCATGAAGGCGGAGAGGCAGTGAGATGATGATCCTGGGGATCAATACCTCCACCCTGGAAGGCAGCGTAGCCTTGATGAGGGAAAATGGATTGGTCTGTGAGTATATGCTGAATGTTCAGATCACGCACTCGGAGAGGCTATTGCCCACCATCGATCGGCTGCTGCAGGAGTCTGCGATTCGATTCCAGGACCTATCTGGCATCGCGGTGAGCGTGGGGCCGGGCTCCTTTACCGGCCTGCGCATCGGGTTGGCTACCGCCAAGGGATTGGCTCTGGCCTCGTCCCTTCCCTTGTGGGGAATTCCTACCCTGGAGGCCATGGCCCGAAATCTCCCCTTCTGCCGTTATCCCATCTGTCCACTCTTGAATGCCCGGAAAGGGGAAGTCTATTGGGCATTGTATGAGTTTGTTGGGGGGGAATTGAGGCAGACGGAGGGAGAGAGGGTCTCGCCGCCGGAGGTCATGGCCAGGCAGATTCAGTCGGAGACGGTCTTCCTCGGAGATGGCTCGGTCGACTATCGGACAAAGATCGAGGAGATCCTGAGGGCAAAGGCCCTCTTTGCCCCTATGGCCACGAGGAATGTGAGGGCATCCACAGTTGCCGAGATGGGGATGGAAAGGCTGAGGATGGGTGTCCAGGATGACCTGGCCAGCCTGGTGCCGCGGTACATCCGTCGCTGGGAGGCGGAAATCAAGCGCGGGATCGAGATCAAAGATCCAAGGTGATGGAGATGAGGCTCCTCAACCCGGAAAGCGAGATCGAAGTGAGGATCGCGCCCATGCGAGAGAGGGACCTCGAAGAGATTTTGTCGATCGAGGGGGCATCGTTCTCTTGTCCCTGGACCCGAGAGATGTTCAGGCATGAACTCGCAGCTTCCGTGTCATGGTGCTTCGTGGCCAAAGAGAGGCAAGGGGAGCATACCTATCCTGATGCCGGGATTTTAGGATACATTTGTTGCTGGATGATAAAGGGCGAGATGCAGATCTCAAACCTGGCGGTCCACCCCACCTGGCGGAGGAGGGGAATAGGAGGGGCTCTCCTGGGTTTTGCACTGCGCTTCGGAAGACGGCGGGGGGCAAAGGAGGTCTTCCTGGAGGTACGGGCCTCCAACACGGTTGCTCAGAGGCTTTATCAGGGACTTGGGTTCAAGGTGGTGGGACGAAGAAAAGGCTATTATCAATTTCCCCCCGAAGATGCCCTGATCATGGCCCTCGATTTGGAAGACAGGGGTGGGAAAGGGGCCAAAAGCGACTTGACAAGGAAAGACTGGTGAGATAAAAAGAAAAGGCTTCTTCAAATCATCAAAAGCTCCTTTTCTCATCGAGAGGAGCCATTTCATTGTTCACAGGAGGAAGAGATGCCTAAGGGGATTTACCCGCCCATTCCCACTCCCTTCAGGGATGGAGAAGTTGCTTACGATCAGTTAGCCTCAAACCTGCAGAAGTGGAACCAGACTGGGCTTTCTGGTTATCTGGTGTTGGGATCCAATGGGGAGTTCGTATTTCTGTCCGAAGAAGAGAAGATCAAGATCTTAGAGGTTGCCAGAGCCAATATCCCAACCTCCTTGAAGATGATTGCTGGGACGGGGTGTGAGTCCACATGGGAGACCATTGCGTTCACCGACAAGGCGGCAAAGATCGGAGCCGATCTCGCTCTGATCATAACGCCCTCTTACTTCAAGACCTTGATGAAGTCGGAAGAGATGATAGTGCATTTTCGAGCCGTGGCGGATGCCTCCAAGATCCCTGTCATGATCTATAATGTCCCCAAATTTACGGGGGTCAGTATCGATGCGGAGACCGTGGCAAAGTTGGCTGAGCACGCGAACATCGTGGGAATGAAAGACAGCTCTGCAGACATGCCCCTCTTTGCTCAGTTCATTAGACAGTGTCCGGCGGGCTTTGATGTCATGGTGGGAACGGCCAGCGTCCTTTATACCGGACTTTGTCTGGGGGCTGTGGGTGGTATAGTCGCCATGGGAAATGTAGCCCCTAAGGAGGCGATTGAGATCCAACGCCTCTTCGATGCGGGAAAGCTCAAAGAGGCCCGGGATTTGCAGCTGAAAATGCTGCCGGTGAATGCAGCCGTTACGGCAACCTACGGAGTTCCCGGATTGAAGGTCGCCATGGACTTGGTCGGCTATTACGGGGGAGATCCTCGTCCACCACTCCTTCCTCCCAAGCCGGAGGTCAAGGAGAAGCTTAAGGGGATCCTGCAAAAGGCCGGCCTCATTTAGCCCTTTCCCTTGCAGCTTTGTGGGTCTAATCCGATAGGGGGCCCTTACGGGCCCTTTCTCGGAAGACACAATCTCCATTCCTATCGCAGGAGGATTCTCATATGGAAGCCGGTGAGAGCGTATCATATCTTGTTGCTTTCTCTGCAGGCGTCCTTTCCTTCGTGTCACCGTGCGTGCTGCCCCTGATCCCTGCTTACATCTCCTTCATCACCGGCTTGTCCCTGACGGAGCTCACCAAAGGAGGCAAGAGCAGCACCCTCCGCAAGGACACCATGCTGAACTCCCTCTCTTTCATAGCAGGGTTCTCCGCCATATTTGTGGTCCTGGGGATTTCCGCCAGCCTGCTGGGGCAGTTTCTTTTGGATTATCAATGGGTCTTGAGCAAGGTGGGGGGGGTACTGATCATCATCTTCGGTCTTTTCATTTCGGGCCTCCTCAAGCTTGATTTCCTCTATCGAGAAAAAAGAATCCATCTCCACGCCAAGCCGGCCGGATATTTGGGCTCTTTGTTGGTAGGAGCCACCTTCGCCCTGGGATGGACTCCCTGCGTGGGCCCCATCCTCTCAGCGATCCTCCTCTACGCAAGCAGTTCGCAAAGTGTCTTCTCCGCCGTGGCTCTGTTAGGGGTCTATTCGCTCGGACTGGGGATTCCCTTCTTCCTATCCTCTCTGGCACTGAACTCTTTCCTGGCCTATTTCGACCGCGCCCGAAAATACATCAAGGCAATCTCCGTCTTAAGCGGCGTCTTTTTAATCGTCATAGGCGTCTTGATCCTTACCGACTCATTTCGGCGCGTGTCCAACTATATCATGTACCTGTTCCATTCCACGGGCATCTGATTTCGATCCTGCACGATGAGAGGCTGATCCTGTTGTGGCGTTGAGGCTGGGCGAGGCCCTCGTTCAAGAGGGATTAATCGACAATCAGCAACTCTCCAAGGCCTTGGAGAGGCAGGTCATCTACGGGGGCCGATTGGGGACCAATCTGATCGAACTGGGATTGCTCACCGAGGAGTCCCTGGTGCGGTTTATGGGCAAGGTCTTCGGAGTTCCCTATGCGGATCCAAAGGCCTTTGAGGGGATCAAGAGGGGGATTGTGGATTCGATCGCCCCCGAAATAGCGGAAAGATATCTGGTCATCCCCATCGACCGCGAGCCCAAGAGGCTCCACCTCGCGATGGTCAACCCCACCGATCTTCGGGTGGTCGACGAGGTCCGCTTCATAACGGGCTACGAGATTGTACCTTATATCGCCTCCGAGCTCCGCATCCTTTATGCCTTGGAGAGATACTTCGGCATTCAAAGGCCGTTGCGTTTCATTTCGGTGATCTCTGATGTACGGGGAGAACCGCCGCAGATCTTCACCCCAAGGAAAGGCACCATTCGTAAAGATGGCCGCACACCTCAGAGGGACGATCAGACTCTGGGAACCGCGGAGGATATTGGCCAGAGTTTGGTGAACGCGGAGGATCGGGAGGAGATCGCGCGAGTCATATTGGATTGCGCCTCTTCGAATCTGAAACGGATGGTCCTCTTTGTGGTGAAATCAAATATGGCAGTAGGCTGGATGGGGTTTGGGGGTGAACTCACGGAGGAGAGGATCAGCCTGCTGGAGATCCCCTTGGATCAGCCCTCCATCTTTCGCACGGTGATCGATGGAAGGGAATTCTACCAAGGACCCATCCCGCCCATTCCCCTGAATGTGCACCTCTTGGAAATGATGGGAGGGGAAAGCCCTCGAGAGGTGATCCTCTTCCCGCTGACCATCAAAGGGAAGGTGGCCTGCCTGCTTTACGGGGATAGTGGGGATAAATCGCTTCTCATAGGAGATTATGAGGAGCTAAAGAGGATCATGATCAAGTCTTCCATGGCGCTGGAGATGCTCATCCTCAGGAAAAAGATCCTGGAGATGTGAAGCATGCGATGCTATCGGCATCCGGAGAGGGAAGCCCGGAGGAGGTGCTATCACTGCAGCAAGTCGATATGTCCCTCATGCCAGATTCGGTCCTTCCATCATATCTTTTGCTCCCGTCAATGCATTCTCCTCTTTCGAATCGGGGATAGCCTGCGTCGGGGTCTGAAGGGGCTTTCTGCTCTCCTGGCCATCCCGCCGATTCGCTCCCGAGAGGATCAGCGATGGCTGGCCCCCCCGGTCTTCATCGGCCTTTCATTGCTCCTCCTCGTTCCCTTTCAACAGAATCCCTCTCCAACCTCCCAGTTCGTCCGACCGGCCCTTTACGGTACTTTTCGCTCCCTTCCTCCGTCGATCGAGAAACCGGTCGAGGTGGGCAATCACTTGACTCCCCCCAGACATCTCACTCCCCCCAGAACTCCTCCTTTTCCTTCTTCAAAGCTAAAAGAGGCGAACGCGAACGCCGTGTGTCTGCCCAAGTCCTCGGCTCCCCCAAAGCCTGCCCTGAGAAGCGAAGCGGGAGAGATGCGGCGGACTTTTCCTCTGGACTTTGAGACAGGCGAGAGTAAAAGGGAAGGGAGAATCGATCAGGTGCGGGACATCTCGCGGGGGGATCTCACCCGCAGAGAGATTTCCCTGACCTTCGATGGAGGGAAATGGGCCAATGTGGCCCCCGAGATCCTCAACACCCTGAGGGAGAAAGGGATATCGAGCACCTTCTTCTTGACTGGAGAGTTCATTCGAAGCTATCCGGATCTGGTGAGGCAGATGGTCGCCGATGGTCACGAGGTGGCAAACCATACCTTTCATCATCCTCACCTGACCTCATTGGCCTTCAATGACCGTCAGAAACTGCTTAGGGGTGTGGACCGCAAGTTCCTTTGGCAGGAGTTGCAGAGGACGGAGGAGATGTTCTCTGAGGTGACGGGAAAGCGGATGGTTCCCTTCTGGAGGGCCCCTTATGGGGAACAAAATTCGACCCTCAGGAGATGGGCCCAGGAGGCGGGATATCAACATGTCTCCTGGACTTCCGATCCCAAGAGAAGGAAGACCCTGGATAGCCTGGATTGGGTGGCCGACCCTTCCCTGAGGATCTATTGCAGTGCCGAAGCGGTGAGAGATCGGATCTTAGGGTATGGGGAGGAGGCTAATGGGGGGATCGTCCTCATGCACCTGGGGACCTCCCGCACCCACGATCGGGTTCACGAGCGATTGGGTGAGATCATCGATGGTCTCCGAGGCAACGGGTATCGGATGGTGAAGGTTTCTGAGCTACTGGAGAGCAGGGAAGACAGGGGTGAGATGTGATCAGCCTACGGGAACGGAACTGTGGTGCTCTTTTACCTCTTCGATCTTCTTCTCCAGATCCTGCATGCGGTCCAGGATGCAGTGGATCGCCTGCAACACGGGATCGGGCAGATCGTGGGGATCCAGCCCGATCAACTCCTCGATTCGCTTGCCATCCCTATAAGTAACTCGCCCCGGGATGCCCACGACTACCGAGTTGGGCGGGACATCCTTCAACACCACCGATCCCGACCCAATCCGGCTATTATCTCCGACGCTGATGGGCCCCAGGATCTTGGCCCCGGCCCCAATGACCACATTATTTCCAATGGTGGGGTGTCTCTTTTCCTTTTTCCAGCTGGTCCCTCCCAGGGTCACCCCATGGTACATGGTTACATTCTCCCCGATCTCTGCCGTTTCCCCGATCACCACGCCCATGCCATGATCGATGAAGAACCCAGGGCCGATCTGGGCCCCGGGGTGGATTTCAATTCCAGTGAAGAAACGACAGAAGTGAGAGAGAAAGCGGCCCAGAAAGTAGAAATGGTGCCTCCAGATCCAGTGGGCGAGGCGATGGAAGTAGATCGCATGAAGACCTGGGTAGCAGAGGAGTACCTCAATCAGGCCTCGGGCCGCCGGATCTCGGTCGAAGATGGATCGGATGTCTCTCTTCAAACGGCTGAACAATTGAGTCTCCAGCGTATGGTCCCTTTTAGGGCCGTGACGGAGTTACTGCTTGGGCGATTCCGATTCGGAGACCTTATTCAGATCTACGATCAATTGGTCGATATCGATACCATGAACCATGGCGCCCTGTTCGATATTTTCGAAACGAGCGGCAGAGCAGCCTAAACATCCCAATCCGGCCTGCATGAAGACCTTGATGGTCTCCGGATACTTGTTGACTATGTCTTCAATGGTCATCTCTTTAGTGATTTTCATCTCATTCCTCCCTCGGTTTGCCTTGAGCGATGGACTCGCTGGCATCTGCGGTCTATCTTATTTTTTCAGGCCTCAATTGTCAAGCCATCTTTTCGACGCATCTTCTCGAGACGACCCTGAGAGAGGGCATCTTTGGCTCCGGAGATGGAGAAATCGTTTGAATGCCGAAAGGGCATGAGAAATTGATTTCGACGAAAACCTTAGGAGAAATCGAAAGGCGCCTCCAAGAGCAATGGGGGCCCGTGAGGAGGAAGCCCTCTCGAAATCCCTTGGATGAGCTGATCCTCACCATCCTCTCCCAGAACACCAGCGACCTCAACTCTGGCCGTGCCTTTTCCTCGCTGCGCAACAGGTTCGCCGATTGGGATCGGGTACGCGAGGCTCCTCTCCGGGACATCGAAGTGGCCATCCAGGGAGGAGGATTGGCTCGGATCAAGGCCGGCAGGATCAAATCCATTCTGGAGGAGATCCATGAGGAGAGGGGAGAGATGAGCCTCGATTTCCTGAAGAGGCTCTCCGATGAAAAGGTATGGGCTTACCTGGGACGATTTAAAGGGGTGGGGCCCAAGACCGTGGCCTGCGTCATGCTTTTTTCCCTGGGCAGGCCCGCATTCCCGGTAGATACCCACGTCCATCGCGTCATCTCCAGGTTGGCAGGGAGGACAGAGGGGGAAAGCCCGGCGCAGATTCAGGAGGAGCTGCAGAGAAGGGTCTCGCCTGATCTGATGTACTCGCTCCACCTTCATCTAGTGCATCACGGTCGCCGGATCTGTCAATCCCGGCTGCCCCTCTGTGGCCAGTGCAGGCTTCTCAGGCTATGCAAATATGCAAGAGGAACAAAGAGGACAAGAGCATCCGCGAGCCGCGTTTGAAGGATCGTGGCTCCCCCGCCTGCGCACCCTAAGCAGGGGATGGGCCTTCCCGATTTACATGGTGGGAGGGATGGTGCGCGATTGGATGGCAGGTGGGCGACTCGGGGAGAGGGACATCGACCTGACGAGCAGGGGAGAGATCCATTTGTTGGCCGAACGGGCAGCCGCCCTCCTTGGGGGTCGGCCATTTGCTTTGGATGAGAGCACGTGGAGGGTCATCTTCCGGAAGGACCGGGAGCGATGGCAACTCGATATCGCCGGCCTGCGTGGAGGGACGATCGAGTCTGACCTGAGGGAGCGGGATTTCACCATCAATGCCATGGCCCTGGAGATCTCCGAGGCAGCCTTCGTCCCTCACGATCCCCTGCTGGGTGGGGCGGATCTGGCTTCAAGATGTATTCGATGGTGCAATACGAGATGCTTTCGGGACGATCCACTGCGCCTGTTGCGGGCGATCCGCTTCCAGGCTCAGCTGGGCTTCTCCATCGAGGAGGAAACGTTAGAGGGGATGAGGAGGGCAACACCCCTCCTGGGCACCGTGGCCAGAGAGCGCATCCGGGATGAGTTCTTCAGAATTCTCGCCCAACCCGGAAGCGCTCACCACATAAGGACCCTGAAGGACCTCGGCCTCCTGCCTGCTGTCATCCCGGGCATCGGAGATCTGGAGGAAGTCGGGCAGGGATACCGCCATCACCTCCCCCTCTGGGAGCATTCCCTGGAGACCCTGCAAGGCCTGGAGGGCCTGATTCAGAATTTGGCGAGGATCATGCCCCAACGATCATCATACCTGCAAGGCCACCTGAGCGGCGAATTGGAGGGAGAGATCGACCCATCTCTGGTCCTGAAGTTTGTTGCCCTGCTCCATGACATCGGGAAACCCGCCAGCAAGACGGTGGATGAAACGGGGAGAATTCGGTTCTTGGGCCACGAGGAGGAGGGCAGGTCAAGGATCTCCCAGATCTGTCGATCCTTGAGGCTGGGGAAAAGGGTCAGGGACCGCGCCGCCGCCCTGGTCGGCTCTCATCTGCGACCCATCCTCCTGGCCTCGGAGCCACATCTAACCCGGAGGGCCAAGTACCGTTTCTTCAGGGATCTGGGGGAGTTGGGAATCGATCTGTTGCTGTTAGGATGGGCGGACCTGCGGGCCACGGTGGGTGAAGACGACCCTCAACTTCCGCATTATCAATCCTTTTGTGCGGAGATGCTCGAGTACTTTGTTAAGGATTACATGAGCATGGCGCAGGCCCCTCTGATCAGGGGAAGTGATCTCATCCGGGCCTTCGGCCTTCCCCCCGGACCCTTGATCGGACTCCTCTTGAAGAGGATTCAGGAGGCGCAGGCAGAAGGCAGATTTGCCACCCGGGATGAGGGGCTGAGGTTTCTGAAATCCCGCCTCGAAGACTGGATCGAGGGAGAAAAAACTGATTGACACCCGGGAGATTTGTGTTTATATAAAGTAAGTTGCCCCGGCGGGAGTAACTCAGTCGGCAGAGTGTCAGCTTCCCAAGCTGAAAGTCGCGGGTTCAAATCCCGTCTCCCGCTCCAATCGCTTCAGCAAAGGTCCCAATGATTTCGGGGCCTTTTGTTTTTGCGGGAGGTTTGATTTTCTCTTCCCAAACTCTTTCCACGAAGAGGCGAAAGAGACCGTAAAGACAGACTCCCCACAATGCCTGAAATTATTGCTGAGAATTTTCCTGCAGAGGGTATCTTTCCTCGAAACCCCTCCTTATCATGGCTCGCTTCCTGAATATATCTTACGCCGGGCAAGATAGGGACGGGGACCCCAATCGCTCTTTGCAGGCAGCAAAATGGCGGCATCGCCTCGGAGAGGGTTGGTTTCTTGCTGTAGGAGCTGCAACGGGTAGGGCCTCCCCTAAAGGAGGCCTCTTTCCTGGGTTTTAAGGCGAGATCTAATTGGGAGGCATATTTACCTACCCCCAAGAGAAAATCTCGCCTTATATGGGCGATCCCATGTGTGATTCACAAGATGAATATTGCCGAGGCGGAGGGCTTTTGGCGATGGCTGGGAGAGGGAGGCATTAATTTCCGGAGAAAATCGACCATGGATACCAGGATAATAAGCCTCTTACGATATGAACTGCCCCTTGTTCCCACCCTGGATTGAAGTCAATCTCAGGCGATTCCTCGTATTGGGCACAGTGTGATGCTCTCATTTGAACCGCTCTGATGGAGATCCCTCTTCCAAGGGCAGCCTAATTTTCCGTTGACTTGCCCAATTCCGGGGAGTATAAGCTGATTCTGGTTGTTTGATTCCTTCTTCCTATCACCTTTCCATTTTGCCTGAGAGGGAACATGAGCAGGAATCTCCAGAAAATGATCCTATGTATGAAGCCTCTAAGGTGGGCGCCGGCCCGCTGAGGGGGCTTTTGTGTTTTCAGCCCGGAGTCACGGAGATTTCCCAAAGACCGACAGACTTCTACATAAGACGCTGGAACGTCGGAGCTAAGAGGCGGTAGCAGATCAAATCATGGTACGAGGAGCCCCGAAGACCATCGCTTCGTAATAAGGCAATTTCCTGTTGGTGAGCCGTCCCCCAGCAGGAGGCTAAGAATGGATCCAGGGAAACCAACGACTCTTGATGGAGTTCGAAAATCTATATCCGGTCATTCGGTCTGCATAACACTGATTGGCCTGTTATTTCCAGTGTTGGTGGCGAGGGATGAAAACGATTAGACTGCGGAGGATTGACCATGCCCCTTGAACTACATGAGGTAAAAAGAGGCATTCATCTATTCTTGGAACATCTATAGAAACTCATCGACGAAAATCCAGAAATCTCGGAATATCCATGATGCCTTCGAAAAGTTCTCCATGACCAAGTACTCGATCGGAGATGCCACCACATGCACCCGAACCGGCGGCAAGAACGATTGCGGCATTGATTTTTACTCAAGCAACAACGCCACATACCACGTTGCACAGTGCAAAATCCCTGACACGGGACTGGCTGGAGGCTCGCCCGGAGAAGATCAAACGTTTGGATAGCAGTGCAGTCTCCGACTGCCGTGATGCTCTCAATTTCCTCCTAGGCACAACAAGACTCACTGCCAATGAGCTCGTGCGATATCTTTAGGAAGATTCAGGACGACAAGACAGGGAGGATTTCAATCTGGTCTTCTTTCTGTTGTTTTTGGCCGTTTGAACGAACGCGCCGAAGCGGACTTTCCGAACTGAAAAAGGTCTCTGCGGACCAAAAAGTCCGTCTCGTCTTGCAACAGATCGACCACATCGTCGATGATTTCCTCGTCGGGGGCGGGCCATCGAGACAGACAAGGTCGAGATTCGTCTGCGAAAAGACAAAGGCGATAGTCTCAACGCACATGACTACTGCCACTTTCTTGCCAATGCTGCGGACATCTTTAAGGCATTCAAAGACTACGGCTGGCGCTTGTTTGACCTCAATCTGCGCTATGAGATTCGGAATTCGACGGTCAATGGCGACATCGTTAATTCGTTGAAACATCACCGCAATCGCAAAAACTTCCACCACTACAACAACGGCCTAATCATTGTATGCCAACATTACACGGTGCGGGACGAAGAGATACGGATCACGAACGCACAAGTCATCAATGGACTTCAGACCGTGAAGTCAATATACAACGCAGTAACAACCAAGGAGGTTGATCTTGCTGAGCTCGACATGGACTGCCGCGTCCAGGTAAAAGGTCATCAGGAATGAACAGCCGGACTTCGTGGCTGAAGTCGTGCAGGCGACGAACGACAGAATCCGATGGCTCCCCGAAACCTGAAGTCGAATGCACGAGAGCAAAAATTGCTTCGACGGGAATTCTGCCTCAGTCAAACCAAGATGGTTCTTCCAAGTGAAACAAGGCGAATGGGAATCGCTGACTCAGGAAGGAGGCCGTTTTTTCAAAGCAGTTGTTGGCCACCACCCTCGGAGTTCAAGCCAGACCCGAATCGCAAACGGGGCCGGGTGCTCGACAACCAGGATGCTGCAAAAGCGTGGCTTGCCTTCATCGGTTTTTCGGGATTGGGCGGGCGACCGATCAATTCATTACTTCGCCAAGGATGAGGTCTACGACGTTGCGTTCCGTCGCTGTCCCAACGGTCCAGCACTGGAAAGCATTTGCGGAGACGACTGATTTCCGGGAGCGAACAGGCCATCTTGAAAACTTCGCGTCAGGCTACAGCTTTCAGTACCTTCTCGCGTCTGTGACATGGGAATTCGTGCGCCACTATATCCTTCCCCCTCCACTACAGTAGAGGAGGCCCTTCAGGAAGGCGTCCTCCAAGGCAAAATCAAGAAGGCGGCGGTTCCTTCCACAAGTTCTGTTAGTGAACAGGAGAACTACTTGGCGGAGAACCACACGTACCAGACGTGGCGCCTGATGTCCAACATGAAGGAACTGCTCGTCGAAGCGATCTCTTTTGTGTCGCCCACAGATACACGACCTTGACGAAGTCTGTTTGTAACAAACCGCTTCTCTCGGCCTTTGATGTCAAGGAGTTCCATGGCGTCTGGCGAATGAAGGAGGTTGCCACTTCAGCTCGTCGTCTGCGGCAGACCTCTACCGGAAGCCGTTTTCTCCAGAATCTGGGGTTTCTTCGATATGTGGCTGGACAGTACTGGGAGGACAAACGAAACCAAATACTCTCAACATCTCGGATACGAACCCTCTTACTGAGGTCAGACATGGTGTCGGACTTGAAGGAGAAAATCATGGAACTTAACAAACGGGTGAACCCAGACAAGCCATGGAAAGCCGCAGGCAAGACATTTGTCGATTCGTTGCCGGCCCTTTGACAACGGAAGCCTCCAAAAAAGACAGGGTGCAGGGGACGCAGTACCCGGGCGCCTGACGCGAGGCCTGTGTGCCAGACATAGCACAGAACTCGCACGCGGGGAGTCCCCGTAGCAGGTGTACGTGGAGCCGAAGCATAACCACCGGCTGCAGCGGATTCGCTCTCCGCTGAGCCTGGCGTTAGACGCCTATTCTTGAGACATGCGTGCAACACATCCCGTATTTGATAAGTTGCCCACCCCGGAGGCGCGAATTTGGCGCTACTTCGACTTGCCGAAGTTTGCCTCCCTCCTTCACAACCAGGGTCTTTGGTTTAGCCGCGCCGATTTGTTGGGCGATCCGCTCGAAGGGTCCTTCACTCGGGCCAGGGAGGCCGATCGGCAGGCGCTCTTGGCGAATCCACCCGAAGGACAAACTCGCGAGCAGCTTGAGGCGATCTTCAGATACAACGCCAGCGTGTTCGCTGAGATTCCCTCGTACGCCTACGTCAATTGCTGGCATATCGGTGACGACGAATCGATGGCTATGTGGCGCGGATACGGCGGCGGTCCCTACGGAGTTGCGCTTCGTACGACAGTCGGGCTGTTGAATGACCTTTTGCCTGTCAATTTCAGCGACGGCCCCTTGAACGATATCTTTCTCGCACAGGCTGAGTACGTCGACCACTCATCGGAGCTGGAACGTATTCCTCACGAGTACAACGTGTACAGCCCATCTGTCTGCAAATCCCTTGCTTACCGACACGAAGCTGAACTCCGGGCGCTGTTCATGGCACCTGTCGGTATCGGCCAGAGAGCGGACGCCAGGCCCACTTCGTCAAGGTCGATTTGCAGCGCCTGGTGCAGGTCGTCACCGTGTCACCGTTGTCGCCGTCGTGGTTCGACGAAGTCGTATCAGCGATGGCCGCAAGATTTGAGTTCAAGTTTTGAAGTGATGCGCTCGCGGGCCTTCGCTCGCCCGATATACTGAGCCGTCTAACACGCCGCTGGTGTGCCCTGCAAAGCCATCGTCTGCTCACCGGTGCAAGTCCGGTCGTGGTAACCGCCAGGGGACCACGTAGCAGGCATCCAGTGCATCTGAGCGATCGGATGTGCTGAAGCGATGTATCCCCCGGGAGAACGGGGAGCCAAGCAGCAGCCCCTAATATCAAGCCAGCACGCTTTTCACTTTTCCGCCCCTATATATAGAGAAAAGCGTAGAGCGTCATTCAACTCCGTTGAAGGACCGATCCCAGGACTTGCCTCGATTTTCGACTGGGGTCTATTGCTGATCATCGCATAAACAGCAGGTGGCCCGTCGAATGAATAACCTGATCGATTCCCCACTGGACAAGAAGAATATCGGCCTCGCGAAGCTTCTATACGAGCTGCGCCAGGATTTGGATATCTATTGTTTGATCTCTGCCAACGCGGACAAGATCAAAGGAAAGGGAATTGGCAATGCCTTCTTTGGCCACCTCCAGCAGCTTGCTCTCCGATCTATCGCAGTTAACATCTGCAAGATATTCGAGGAAGAAAAGGGATATCAACTGAACTCTATTCCGGAGTATTCCGTCATATTCGCACCAAGCCCCCCACCGCATGGGATAACGTCAGATTGAAAGATTTCATTCAAAAGCACCACGGACCACCTGACTTCGAGAGCCCGATCTGTGCACTCAAGGCAACTATTGACGGATTTCAGGACAAATTCAAAGTAGACGATCAGTTCAAGACATTCAGAGATAAAATAGCCACTCATACCGAATATGGCATTGCCATTGAAATACTTCCCTCTTACGACGCGATGGAGAGTCTCTTTGCCTTCGGGGCAGACTTCTATGGTCTCATTGCGGGAGCCTTCATTGGGTGGAGTCGTTCCATACGACTTCATGACCGGGAGGCAAGTAAAGGTCAGTCTGAAGAGACTTCTTCAGAGAGTTGGGCCTTAATGATATCAAGACGGATATGGAGTAGCTATGGAGTATCTAAGAACGCTCCAGACCTACTAAGAAGCCCAGAGATCTGAACAGTACGCTTCCCGCTTCATGGCCCTATATGTAGGGGGAAAAGCATGAAGCGTCAGTCTGACAAAGGACGTTTGGGAGGGGAAAATAGCAGCCAAAGGACTTCGAAGCGACAGTTTGTTTTCATTGGCCCAGGACCCCGAGCAGGGGTAGGGGTTGCTGGTGACGGGAGCGGAGGTTACTCGGTCCACGCGGCGCTGTCTCGCGGAATGAGGCCTCCTCGACCGTGACACGCTTGTCCTTCCTTCGCACGCAGACCACCCCGCAGCGGACAGGAGTGTCCGCGCTCCGCCTGAACGCGCGATGCGCCCAACGACGGTCGCGTGTCCGCTTGACGCTTGCGCGCCAAACTCGCAGGACGCTATAAGCAGGAAAACACGCTCGCAAGAAAGGATTTGTTCTATGCCGTCCGGAACCAAGCGACCAATCGATACCAGTCGGGTGCTGTGCATCATCATGGGAGGCGGTCAGGGAACCCGCCTGTTTCCCTTGACGCGGGAGCGCGCCAAACCGGCCGTGCCCCTCGCCGGGAAGTACCGCTTGGTGGACATCCCCATCTCCAACTGCATCAACTCGGGCATGCGGCGCATCTACCTGCTGACCCAGTTCCTCTCCGCCTCCCTGCATCGGCACGTCCATGCGTCCTTCAAGTTCGATCACTTCACCGCCGGCTTCGTCGAAATCCTCGCCGCCGAGCAGACCCTCACCGACACTTCCTGGTATCAGGGAACCGCCGACGCCGTGCGCAAGAACCTGGGTCACTTCCGGAACCTGGATTTCGACTACGCCCTCGTCCTCAGCGGCGATCAACTGTACCGGATGGACTTCCGAAAAATCCTCGAGCAGCACGTCGCCACCCAGGCCGACTTGACCATCTCCACCATCCCCGTCCAGCGCGATGCCGCGCAGTCGCTGGGGATCATGCAGATCGATGCGGAAGAGCGCATTATCCGTTTCGTCGAGAAGCCGAAGGACCCGGCGGTGCTGGATACGTTGGCGATCCCGGCCGCCTCCGCTGAAGCCATGGGCATCAAGGCGAAAGGCGAGTCGTTCCTGGCGTCGATGGGGATTTACCTGTTCAACCGCGATATTCTCTTTGACCTGCTCGAGAACAACTTCACCGACTTCGGCAAACACATCATCCCCTCGGCGATCCAGACCCACCGGGTCTTTGCGCACGTCTTCCAGGGATACTGGGAGGACATCGGCACCATCCGCTCCTTCTTCGAGGCCAATCTCGACCTCGCGGCGGAACTGCCGCGCTTCAACTTCTTCGACATGAGCGCGCCGATCTATACCCGCCCGCGCTTCCTCCCGGCCTCGAAGATCAACGGGGCCGCGATCGACCACGCCATCATCGCCGACGGCTGCATCATCAACCATTGCAAGATTTCCGAGAGCATCATCGGCCTGCGCTCCCTGGTCGACCAAGGCAGCCAGGTCACGCGCACCGTGGTGATGGGCGCCGACTACTTCGAATCGCATCGAGTCCATCCAGCAAAGCGCCAAGGAGAATCGCCCCCGCATCGGCATCGGCAAGAATACCCGCATCGATTACGCCATCGTCGACAAGAACGCCCGCATCGGCGACAACTGCGTCATCACCCCTGCCGGCAAGCCCGACGCCGTGGACCACCCGCTCTACTTCATCCGCGACGGCATCGTCATCATCCCCAAGAACAAGGTCATCCCGCACGGGACGGTGATTTAACGAAGCTCTGCCGCCCCCTGCCAGGACCATGCCAGCGACTGTTCCCCACGAATCCGCCCTATGACCTCGCGCGAACGTGTCTTGTCCGCCCTGAACCACCGGGAAGTGCTTGACTTTTGCACGTCCACCCTCCTCCTTCCCCGAGGCCCAGTGAACAATCCTCTATCTACCCTTCCCCCCCAAGATCACCTTCATCGTCCTCAACAGGATGGAGGAATCCAGGAGGAAAGAGACGTTCTTGATGTAATAGAGGTCGAATTCCAATTTCTCCTGGGACTCCTCTACGGAAGAGGCATAGTCGGCTTGGATCTGAGCCCATCCCGTGACGCCTGGTTTTACTGACAATCGCTCCATGAAGTAAGGCACCTTGGCCTTCAGTTCGTTCAGGAATTCCATTCTCTCAGGTCTGGGTCCCACCAAGCTCATCTCTCCCCTCAAGACATTCAATAGCTGGGGAATCTCGTCCAGCCTCCATCTGCGAAGGAATCTGCCGACTCGGGTCACTCGTGGATCATGCATGCATGCCCAGACTGGGCCAGTCTCCTCTTCAGCATTTTGCACCATGGAGCGAAACTTGATCAGGCGAAAGGGCTTTCCGTCCTTTCCGATTCGCTCTTGAATGAAGAAGAGGTCGCCCCGGCTTTCCACCTTGATGAGAGCCGCGATCAAGAGGGACAGGGGTAAGGTGAGGGCCAGGCCCAGGAGCGAGATGGAGATATCCATCAGCCTCTTGATCCTGTGGATATGGATCTTGGGGATATTGATATAGGAGATGAGAAACCAGAGATCGTCGATGAAATCCAGGGGGATCTTTTTGGAATATTCCTCGGAGAAGGATACGGCATCCCGAATCTCAATACCCCCTTGATTGCAGGCGATCAGGTCATGGATGAGAGGCTTGAAGCGCTCAGAGGGGAGGGCAACCACGAGGATGTCCGGACTCTCCCGATCGACGATCTCCAGAAGCCGATCGGAGGTCCCCAGCATGGGAGGGGCAGAAGGGGATGGGGCCTGGCCCATCGCCGTTCCTTCCAGGCCGATCAGGCCTCCGGACACCAGATGCATATCGGAAGAGATCGAATCCAGCAGGGACTGCAGCTGGGTCAGGTCCGTGAGATCACCCACCAGAATGACCTTCTTCGAAAATACCCCCCTCATTCCCAGATGGGAGTAGAGCCATCGCCATGCGAAAATGCCCAGGAAGACCAAGAGACCGTAGAGGGCGATGATGCCTCGGCCCAGGGTAGTCGAGCGATCCCCATAAAATAGCAAGTAAAAGGACAAGATGGAGATGAGAAGGGATATCGCGGTGGCGGCCCCTACCCGTAAGGACTCAAAGGGACGACGATAATCTTTCTTGATCTGATAGAGATCGGCCACATAGAAGACGATCAGGAAGATCGGGACGATCAGAAGGGATGTGGGCCAGCGCTGTGAAATATATCGGGGCCCGCCGTCGAGGCCGAAGCGAATGAAGGAGGCGAGAATGAAGGAGACCTGAAAGATCAGGATATCCCCCAGGACTAAAGAGATCCTCTGAATAGATATCGCCCTTTTCTGAATTCTTAGCATTTGGGTATCTTCTCCCGGGCCGTGGCCCTCAAGGGCTCACCGGATCCGACCAGGCCGGATTCGGTGAGGGTCCGAAGATCTGAGGGATTCCTTCATCGAGGGAGGCAGCCAAACGCGATGCAAACTCCATGATGCCCAGGCTATATCCCTGGTCCCTCAGGGTGGTCAGGAATTCGTGGTGTGCTCGGCCCCTCCGGTAGTCGGGCTCCCAGGGTGGATGTTTCAGGTATCTGGCCATCAAACTCAGGTCCACCCGGAATAAGAGTGACCCTTGATAGAAGACGATCCATTCTCCTCTCCCTCGACTGACAAATAGACAACAGCCCAATATCTTTCGGTCCTTAAGGGCCAGATCGCTCACGCCCTTCTGATATATATTCCCCACGCCGCAGGAGGTCAATGTTTTTTCAATGATCTGGTTGATGGCCTGGGAATAGTAGAGGTGTCCTTGGAAGCGGCCCGTCCGTGCGGCCACGGAAAGGACGAGCATTCCGGGAGAGAGGAGGGCACTTTTGCCCCCGCCCAATCTCTTGATGACCCGGATGCGATCCGCCCCGCAGTTCTCCCCCCAGATCTCCTCCTCCGAACGGCTGGATCGGCCCAGCACCGCCAAGGGGAAGGTAGGCTCCCAGAGCCGGTATCTGCTTCCTCCGTTCTCCCGCACCCACTCCAACAAGTCCTCATCGATCAGCTTTTCCATGATCCTTCCATATGCTTCCGTCCTTGACAATTCATTGTATCAGGGTTTTAATTAGCACAGCTATTTGCCGATCGTCAAAGGATTTGTCGGAAAGGAGACGCCCTTGAGCCAGAGCATAGATGAGGTTTGGCAGGCGATCCGCCAGGATCCTCGGTTCGCCTCCCACATCACGGCCTGGAGATTGATCGAGGCGGCCCCCGCGCTGTGGGCCGATTTCCCTCAGGATGCTCATCCCGACCTGGTGGCTGCCCTGAAGGCCCGGGGGATCGAGAAGCTCTACTCTCATCAGGCTGAGGCTTACGAGGCGATTGCAGGGGGCGGGAAAAATGCGGTAATCGTCACTCCTACCGCCTCAGGGAAGACCCTTTGCTACAACCTCCCAGTCCTGAATCGTCTCCTGGCCGACCCGGAAGCCCGCGCCCTCTACCTCTTTCCGACCAAGGCCCTCTCCCAGGATCAGGTGGCGGAGCTCCATGAGCTGACCGGAATCCTGGGGAGGCCGATCCGAACCTTCACCTACGATGGCGATACCCCTCAAGATGCCCGCAGGGCCATCCGGCT
Source organism: uncultured Methylomirabilota bacterium (assembly GCA_963718295.1). GTDB lineage: Bacteria > Methylomirabilota > Methylomirabilia > CAVQYV01 > CAVQYV01 > CAVQYV01. The sequence continues at coordinate 609,890 of CAVQYV010000004.1, forward strand.
CCAGGGCAACATCGTGGTCTCCAATCCCGACATGCTCCACTGTGGAATCCTGCCCCATCACACCCGCTGGGTCCAACTCTTCTCCAACCTGAAATATGTGGTGATCGACGAGATCCACAGCTATCGGGGGATCTTCGGCAGCCACTTTGCCAATGTCCTGCGGCGGCTCAAGCGAATTTGCGCCTTCTATGGCTCATCTCCGCAATTCATTTGCTGCTCCGCCACCATTGCCAATCCCGACCAGCTGGCCTCGCGCCTCCTGGAAGAGGAGGTCCTTCTCATCGACAAGAACGGCGCCCCCCGGGGGGAGAAGCTGCTGGTTTTCTACAATCCCCCCGTGGTCCAGGAGGCCCTCGGCATCCGCAAAAGCTACCTCCATGAGGCCAGGGACCTGGCCAGCCGCATCCTGCAGGCCGGGATCCAGACCCTGGTATTCACTACCAGCCGCCTCTCCACCGAAATCCTGGTAACCTATCTGAAGGAGGCGATGGAGAGGGCGGGAAGGGACGGGGACCTGGTGCGGGGCTATCGGGGAGGGTATTTGCCGCTCCTGCGGCGCGAGATCGAGGCGGGGATGCGGGAGGGGAAGATCCTGGGGGTGGTATCCACCAATGCCCTGGAGCTCGGCATCGACGTCGGCCGCCTGGATGCCTGCGTGATCGCGGGCTATCCGGGAAGCATTGCCAGTACCTGGCAGCAGGTGGGAAGGGCAGGGCGGCGCCTGGGGCTCAGCCTGGCCATCCTGGTGGCCTCCAGCTCGCCCCTCAATCAGTTCATCATCAATCATTCCCAATACTTCCTGGGTCGCTCCCCCGAACAGGCCCGCATCAATCCCGATAATCCCATGATCCTGATCAATCACCTCAAATGTGCCGCCTTCGAGCTGCCCTTCGCGGAAGGGGAGCTCTTGGGGGGCTCCGATCCCTCCCAAATGTTGAAGTTTCTGGAAGAGGAACGGGTGATCCATCTTTCCGGAGGGCAATGGCACTGGATGAGCGACTCCTATCCGGCGGACCAGGTCAGCCTGCGGAGCGTCTCCTCCGACAATTTCCTGGTACTGGATGCCTCCAATGAGAACCGGACCGTCGCCGAGGTGGAATTCAGCGACGCCCCCTCCACCCTCCATGAGAAGGCGATCTACCTGTGCGAGGGAAAGCCCTACCTGGTAGAGAAGATGGATTATGCGAAGAGACGAGCCTATGTCAAGCCCGCGGAGGTAGACTACTATACGGATGCCATCACCTACAGCCACCTGCGCATCCTCTCCTGTTTCGAGAGGGAAGACCTGGGGCGGAGCCGGCGCGCCCATGGCGAGGTCCATGTATTGGAGCAGGTAGTCGGCTTCAAGAAGATCAAATTCTACACTCTGGAAAACCTGGGCTCCGGCGAGGTCCTGCTCCCTGAGCAGGAGATGCACACCACGGCCTACTGGCTGACCATTCCCCGGCCTCTCCTGGAGGGACTGCCCCTCTCCCCGGCGGAGGTGGGGAACGGCCTCCTGGGCCTGGCCCACGCCCTCCAAACGGTGGCTTCCCTTTTTCTCATGAGCGATCCCCGTGATCTGGCCACCTATATCGGGGACGAATCCATCCTGGACCGTCCCCCGGAGAGACCTGGTCTGGAGGGCCCTCCCTCTTCCTCGGCAGCAGGCCTTGTGGCCCTGGCCAGGCCCGATTTTCAGCCCTCGATCTTCCTCTTCGACAATTACCCGGGAGGGATCGGACTCTCGCCTCGGCTCTATCAGCTCCATGAAGAGCTTTCGCAGAGGACGATGGAGCTGATCGAGGGCTGTCCCTGCCGGCAGGGCTGTCCTTCCTGCGTGGGGGCCATCCAGGAGGTGGGGCGGGGAGGCAAGTCCTCCACCCTCTCCATCCTGAAAGCGATGCTGGGGCTTGCTTCATGAATCAAGAATGGGAGCGACTGAAGAGGCTGCTGTCTTTGGGCAATACCCAAATTCCCCCGGGCCCTTGCCTTTCCTCCGCACCACACGGGCCTGGTGCCCCCGCCCTGAAGGGCGCCTCGCTCCAGGTCCTGGAGGAGGCCACCCCCTTCGGGAGCTTTCTCATGCGGGAGCTGGAATTTCCCCGCTCCCATGTGCACGGCAACACCCCTCTCGAATGGCTCCTCACATCGGGCAGGGAGGGCAGGGCCCTCTTGGGCAGGGATCATCGGCTGAGGGAGATCGAGCCCGCCTCCCTCCTCTTCCTGGATCTGGAGACGACTGGCCTGGGAGGGACCGGCGTTTACGCCTTCCTGGTGGGCCTGGGCTTCTTTCGAAAGGACCGCTTTCACATCCGCCAGTATTTCATGAGGGACTTCTCGGAGGAGAGGGCGCTGCTCTTCGCCCTCAAGGATTTCTTGGGGGAGGCCCGGGGGGTCGTCAGCTACAACGGAAAGGGGTTCGATCTGCCCTTGCTGTCGGACCGCTTCATCCTGAACCGGATGAGGAGTCCTTTGGAGGATCTTCCCCATCTCGATCTGCTCCATCCGGCTCGTCGCCTCTGGAAGGAGCGCATCGGAAGCTGCAGTCTGATCAGCCTGGAGGAGAACTTGCTGGGGATGCGCAGGATGGGGGATGTGCCCGGTGAGCTGATCCCCAGCCTCTATTTCCGTTACCTGCAATACAAGAATCCCTCCATCATCCAGCCGGTTTTCTATCACAATGCCCACGATCTCCTCTCCCTGATGGCCCTGAAGGCCCGGGCCTGCTTCATGCTCGAAGATCCTGAAGGATGTGCCCTCCGCCATGGCGAGGACTACTATTGCCTGGGTAGGCTCTTCGAAGATCTAGGCCACTGGGATCGGAGCATTTCCTGCTATGAGGGCGCCCTCGAAGAAGAGCTCCCTCCCCATCTGCGGGAGGAGGCGCGGCGAAGGCTGTCGTTGATCCTCAAGCGCTCCGGGGATCGTCCTCGTGCGGTCCAGATCTGGCAGGGCTCTGTCTCCGGAGATGGGCCCGAATTCGATTTCTTCTCCTGTGAGGAATTGGCCAAGCACAAGGAGCATCAGGAGAAGGATTACGAAGGCGCCCTCCTCATCGTGCAGGAGGCCCTGGACCGGCTCGCTCTCCTCGACCCTTCCTCTCCCGAGGTGAGGGCCCTGGGGGTCGGCTTTCAGCACCGCCTCCACCGCCTCCAGTGCAGATTGAGGGGCGAGAGGTGGTATTGAGGTGGTGCAGCTTTGAATACTGCTTCCTCGGAACAGAAAATAGGGACACATCCCATTTTTCTTGACAACCTCCCGATGTACCGCTAACCTCCTATTATGCCGAGAATCGCCAGGGCCATTGCATCGGGATTCCCCCATCATGTGGTCCAGAGGGGAAATAACAGAGATCGGGTGTTCTTCAACCGGGAGGATCGAAGGCGGTATCTTTCTCTCCTGAAGAAGTATTCGGAGAAATGGCATTCTCCGGTGTTGGCTTATTGTCTCATGAGTAATCATGTGCACCTTTTGATCAGACCCACCTCCGAGATCTCTTTGTGCAAGATGATGCAGGGATTGACCTTGTGTTACACCCAGCACATCAACCGAGAATATGGGCGAACAGGGAGATTGTGGGAGAGTCGCTATCATTCATGTATTGTGGATCAGGAAAGGTACCTCTGGGCGGCAGCACGATACATCGAGCAGAATCCGGTTCGTTCCCGGATCGCAGAGAGAGCGGAAGAGTATCCCTACTCCAGTGCAAGAGCCCATGTGACCGGAAAGAGAGACCCCGTGCTGGGAGAGGAAATCTTTTCCCCGGAGGACAGAGAGGATTATGCTAACCTCCTCAGCGAGGCGCTTTTCCCTGAGGTAACTGAAGGTCTGAGATACCACACGCGGGGGGGGACACCTTTGGGTGACGAAGATTTCGTGGGGAGGATCGAGGCGGAACTGGAAAGGAGCTTGGTGCGAAAACCACGAGGGAGGCCGAAAAGGAGGACTGAATAAATGGGATGTGTCCCCAATAAAAAGGGGGTCTGGGGGCCGCTGGCCCCCAGAGAAGTTTCCGTGCCGCCGCCAGGCGGCCGGCTGACCGGGGGAGTGGCCAGCCTTCAGAGCCCGAGGAGCCCGAGGAAAGGATGATCTTTCCACTGATCGTAGTCATCGCAGAGAGGCAGGTGGTCCACTGCGATTCGATTTCGCGAGGAGGAGTCCTATGGCCAAGTTAGAGGAATTGCCCGACCTGAAGATCGTTCCCCAATCGATCGTCGCCACCGAGAAAGCCGAGTTCGGATTTGCCCAAACCCAGGCTGGGCCGAGCCTGGCGATCCTGGGATCGTCCGGTTCTCTCCTTTTCAATCTCTTCGAAGGCGAATGTAGCAGTCACGCAGCCCAGAGGCTCTTGGTCGGCCCGACCAACGCCGATAATGCGGCTTCCCTGCGCGCCCTTCTGCCGTGGCTGCAGCCGCGGACATTGGGACTGCGCACCTCTGCGGGCCTGGGGGATCGCATGGGACTGGCGACTCCTGGGCATGTGCGAGCGGTGAGGGCTTCGGGAGGCAAGGTAGCCCCCATCTTTGCCCAGCAGTCCATCCGCGAGATGAATCGCACCGGCCGGTCTCCCCAGCTGGTAATGAATGATGCCACCTGGGGGATATTTCAGGAGGGATGGCGGGAAGGGATGGGGGCGGATGCGGATCACCTCAAGACCACTGCCGACATCGATGCCTGCCTGCCGGCGGGCTTTACCTTCTTCACCATCGATCCGGGCGAACATGTGGACAACGTTGCCGATAAGGCGTCGCTGCCTGATCTCCGAGTCGCCTTCGAAAAGCTACCCTGGAAGGAACTCGAAGACGATCAGGAGTCATTGAAAAGCCGCTACTTGGGTGAATCCTTCCGGGCAGAAGGACACGAGATTACATTCGATGAGCGAACTCTCCTGCGGGCAGCGGCAAAGTATGGCCGGGCGGTGGGCCACGTCGCAGCCATGTACCGGCATCTGGAGCAGGTCTCGGGCGGCCGGAACTGCGAGTTGGAAGTTTCGGTGGACGAGACGGAAACGCCGACGACCCATGCGGAACATATCTACATTGCCCAGGAATTGCGGCGATTGGGCGTTCAGTGGGTGAGCTTGGCGCCCCGCTACATGGGCCGCTTCGAGAAGGGCGTGGACTATATCGGCGATCTGGCGGCCTTCGAGGCGGACTTCGCCATCCATGCCGCCATCGCCCGCCAGTTCGGGCCTTATAAATTGAGCCTCCACTCCGGCTCGGACAAGTTCAGCGTCTATCCGATCGCGATGCGACAGACGAAAGGTCTGGTCCACCTGAAGACCGCCGGCACCAGCTATCTGGAGGCCCTGCGCACCATCGCTGCGCTGGATGCGGATTTCTTTCGAGCCGTCTACACCTTTGCCCGGGAGCGCTATGAGACCGACCGGGCCAGTTATCACGTCTCGGCCCGATTGGAGCGCGCCCCTTTGCCCCAGGATGTGGCCGATGCGGACCTGCCCGCTGTGCTCGAGCAGTTCGATGCCCGGGAGATCTTACATGTCACCTTCGGCTCGGTGCTGACCCTGCGCACAGAGGATGGTGACCGGCGCTTCTACAATCATTTGATGAACCTTCTGCGTGCCCATCCCGAGGCCTATGCCGCCAACCTGGAGGCCCATTTCCTGCGCCACCTGCGGCCGTTCGTGCAGGGGTGAGGAAAGCGCAATTGAAACCTTAAATGGCATCGCAGCCTTTCCCGAGGAGCATGATCATCCGGAATGATGACATCCAGGAACTGATCCTGGAGACTCCGGAGGGACACCAACACCGGAGGGCCACGATGATCCTGCAGGATGGCACAGAATTGGTCTTCCAGGAAGCGACGGTAGCAAATCTGGTGAGGGCTTACATCATTCTCAAGACCCATCCTACCACTGCGAAGACGAGACTCAGGGGCAGGAGACTCGCCGAGGCAAAAGAGGGCTATGCGGAATGGCAACTGGTGGAGGAAGAGGATCAGGGGGGCGGAAGCCAATGGGAGGTGAGGGGCGGATGGCCGAGAGGGAGAATCGAAAGGTGCAGCTGGTGTGTCTTGACTATGACGGCGTGTTGGTGGACTCTCTCAGCCGAATGGTCTGCCTCCTCGCCCGGGCACAGGCATCCCTGGGGATCGGGCGGCCGCCTACCGATAAGGATCTTCGGAGCATAGCGAATCTCAGTTTGAAAGACCTCGCCTTGAACCTTGGTATTCCACCGGAAAAGATCCCTGAACTGGCGGCGAAGGCCTCCCAGATCCAACGTGAGGATCGTAGCTGTCCTGCCATGTTTCCGGGCATTCCCGAAGTCCTTCGACAGATCGCAGAGGGCAGCGTCATAGCGATCGTTAGCTTCAATCTACGCGATGAGATCTTGGATGTACTCTCCACCTACTCCCTCAAAGATTGCGTGTCGCTGATACTGGACGGAGGCGACTCCCGGCCCAAGAGTGAAAGAATTCGCTGGGCCCTGGAGCACCTGGATATGGACCCCCAGAATGCCTTCATGGTAGGCGATGCTCGAAGCGATATTCGGGAGGGGAGAGCAGCAGGGGTGCGGACGGTTGCGGTGACCTGGGGATACCAGCCGCGAGAAGTTCTGGCAGTGGAAGATCCGGATTTCGTGGCGACCCATCCCCAGGATCTTCTTGCCATATTGAAGGGAAGGGGATAGCCATGAAACATCGCAGATCCTTGCGGCTTGCTGCGAGGAGATCATTGGAAGGCAAAGAGATAATCCATGAAGATGGGACACTTGGGCAAGGATGGACCGACGGTCTCGGCCATGGGCCTGGGTTGCGCGGGAATGTCGGATTTTTATGGGCCTGCCGATGATCGAGAATCCATTGCCACCCTGCACCGGGCCCTCGAATTGGGGATCAGCTTTCTGGATACGGCGGATATGTATGGGCCCTTCACCAACGAGGAGCTTATCGGGCGGGCCATTCGGAACCGGCGTAGCCATCTCGTAGTGGCCACCAAGTTCGGCGTGTTACGGGGTGCAGATCCCCATTACCGGGGTCTGAACGGAAGGCCCGAATATGTCCGATCTGCCTGCGAAGGCAGCCTGCGCCGCCTGGGGGTGGAGGTCATCGATCTGTACTACCTCCACCGGGTGGATCCCAAAACCCCCATCGAGGAGACCGTGGGGGCGATGGCTCAGCTGGTGAAGGAGGGCAAGGTCCGCCATGTAGGCCTCTGTGAAGTGGGGCAGCAGACCCTGCGCCGGGCCCATGCAACCCATCCCATCACTGCAGTCCAGAGCGAGTACTCCCTCTGGACCCGCGACCCGGAGAAGGAAGTCCTTCCCACCTGCCGGGAACTGGGCATCGGTTTCGTCCCTTACGCCCCGTTGGGCAGGGGGTTCCTGACCGGCAAGATCAGAAGAGTCGAAGATCTGAGAGAGGACGATTTCCGTCGCACCACCCCCCGCTTTCAAGGCGAAAACCTCCGGAGGAATCTGGAAATGGTGAATCGCATCGAGGGGATGGGAGCGGAGAAAGGGTGTACGGCGGGACAGCTGGTCCTGGCCTGGGTCCTGGCCCAAGGTGAGGATATCGTGCCCATCTTCGGCACCAAGAGGCAGGCCTATCTCAAGGAGAACCTCCAGGCGCTGGAGATCGAGTTGACGGCCGAAGATCTTGGGCATCTTGACGAAATCGCACCCTATGGGGCCGCAGCCGGGCCACGGTATGCGGAAGGGGGGATGGCCCTGGTGGATCGCTGAGGGCGAAGGCCATTTCCTATTCATCTTATTGATCGGGACGTTTTGAACCAATCGATCTCGCAGGGAGGCAAATCAATGATCGGCGACACCCGATTTGAGAGGTTGCTAGAACCGGGGCATATCGGGCAGGTCATGACCAGAAACCGGATCATAAAGTCCGGTCAGGGGACATCCTTCATTGAGCCCACCGGCTATGTGGGGGAGACCGCCATCGCCTACTATGAAACCATGGCTAAAGGCGGTGTAGGGCTTTTGATCGTAGAATCGTGTGGGGTTGAGTATCCCTTGGGTGTCCATCATCCTCCGGTGCAGTTCCATCTGGACGATGACAAATATATCCCGAGCTATGCGGAATTGACCACGGCTGTCCACAGACAGGGCTGCCCCATCTTTATCCAGCTATTTCACGCCGGGCCATGGAATCCCACCGGTAGGCTGCCCAAGCGCGACACGATAGCCTCCTCGACTTTGGGCAAGAGTGAGCTGCCGGGGCCGGACTTCGATGCGCCCAGAGGTTTGACCCTGGCCGAGGTGGGAGAATACATCGACAAGTTTGCCAGGGCAGCGGAGCGCGCCCAGAAGGCAGGGTTTGACGGCGTGGAGTTCATTGGCGGCACCTGTCACTTGATCAATTCCTTTTTCTCTCGTGTCTGGAATCAACGCCCGGATGAGTACGGTCCTCAAAGCCTGGAAAACCGCGCTCGGTTCATGATGGAGATCGTACGTGAGACTAAAAGACGCCTGGGACAAGACTATCCGGTCTCTGCCCTGATCAACATCGCTGAGTATGGAAAAGAAAAAGCCACCACCGTCGAGGAAGGGGTAGTCTTTGCCAGACTCCTGCAGGATGCAGGTGCAGACGCAATTCAAGTAAGAGCCCATGGCTATGGTCACCGGGGCGGTTTGTTGCAGCCAGACAGGCTCCTCTATCCTGAACCCCCGAAGTCACTGCCTAAAGACCTCGATTGGAGCCGTAACGGCGCTGGAGCGACGGTTCCATTAGCGGAAGCCGTCAAAAAGGTCGTCACTGTGCCAGTGATTGCTGCCTGCAGGTTGGATCCGGTGCTGGGAGAGATGTTTCTGCGGCAGGGCAAGCTGGACTTCGTCGCTATGACCCGACGACTCTTGGCAGACCCGGAGTTGCCCAACAAGGTGATCTCAGGAAGGCTGGCGGATATCCGTCCCTGCCCTGGCTGCCTTTACTGCATGGATGTGCGGTTGCACAATACTCCCATCCGATGCCGCGTGAATGCAGCTCTGGGAAGAGAGACCCAGATCGTCCGAGCGGCGGAGAGGAAGAAAAGGGTGATGATCGTCGGTGGCGGGCCAGCGGGGATGGAAGCCGCCAGGATGGCGGCATTTAGAGGACATGAAGTGGTCCTTTACGAAAAAGAGAGCCAGTTGGGCGGACTGATCCCGGTGGCCTCCATGGTAAAAGACCTGGAAATCGACAGCCTTTCGGACCTGATTCGCTACTACCGAACCCAACTCGCCCAATTGGGGGTGAAGGTGAAAGCCGGGGAAGAGGTTGGCCTTTCCCAAATTGAAGCGTACAAGCCGAATGTGGCCATTGTGGCTGCGGGAGGCTTACCGGGGATCGCTAAGATACCCGGAATCGACCATCGCAAGGTAATAGGCACTGCCGACCTGAAGAGGAAGCTCAGCGTTTTTATGAAGATTCTTGGGCCAAGGGCCCTGGAGAGATTGACCAAATGGTGGATGCCCATCGGCAAGAGGGTGATCGTCATCGGTGGCGCGGTGCAGGGCTGCCAGCTGGCCGAGTTCCTGGTCAAACGGGGTAGACAAGTGACGATAGTGGATGCAGCGGAAGAGTTAGGGGAGGGGATGACCGGAGATGACAGGGGACAGCTTTTTGCATGGCTGAAGCAGAAAGGAGCGGTCTGGTTCAACAAGGTTCAGTATGAGCGAATAACCGATAAAGGCTTGGATATCGTCACTCAGGGTGGAGAAAGAAGAACGCTGGAAGCGGATACGCTCATCGTTGCTTTGCCCTTCCAGCCGAACACCGACCTCCTGGAGATCCTGAAGGGCAAAGTCCCTGAAATCTATGCCATAGGCGATTGCAGGGAGCCTCACCTCATGGTACAGGCGATTGCTGACGGATGGGAAATCGGCAGCACGATTTAGATGATACGGGATGTCCAGACTGCCCGCAGGTCTCTGACCCTAAAAGGCAAAAGCAAACGGAGACATCCTATCATCCCCTCCGATCACAACCCCCGCGCACCACTCTGGTTGGAATAGCCCACATCATCTCCGGCAAAGGCATCGTCCGCCCCGTTGATGCCCACGCTCCATGCCCGGATATCATCGGTCATGGCCGTATTCCCCTGTCCTGCGAAGGCTGCCCCGTTCAGGGTGTACTGATAATCAGCGGCCGGGTTGGCGAAGGGATCCCTGATGGAACCCACGTAGCCTGCACCTTGCAAGCCCGTGGCTCCCGCGCCCAGGCCCGTAGGGAAAAACTGCCGGTCGATATAGTAAACCTGGGTCTGAGTCACGATGACCCTGGTATCCGATGCGGCCCGGGAGACCTTCGAACGTTTGGAGGCGTCGATGAGGTTTGGAATGCCAATGGCCGCCAGGATGCCGATAACTAATACAACGATTAGCAGTTCAACGAGCGTGAAACCATCGGCGCCCTTGTGGAACGGTCTGAACATCGTTCTTCACCTCCTTGGCATAGGAGTTGTTCGTTGTCGACCATGCACAAAAAACAAACCCCCTTTCCTTTTTTGGGAAACGGGGTTTCAATTTTCCTCCTCGACCTACGCGGAAAACCTCCAACCCGAAGAGCGAGTGCGGGGGGAGGAATTCCACAAATCTCACTCATTAATATATTGCGTTAAGAGCGAAAAGTCAACATGAAAGTGTTTGAGTGTTCCGTAACGATCAAAAGTAGACATTGGGTAAAAATCAAAACCAGACATCAGGGGACCAGTCGGAGGTAATACTCACCCAGCTTCACCTCTCCCCGGCAGATCATGGGCTTCACTTCTGAAAACGGGGTGGGGACGTTGGTTCTAAAACAACTTTCCACTTTTGGGACGACGGGAGGGGACGTGGACGAAAAACAATACTTTCCGAGAGAAAGAGGTTACGGTAGAGAGGGGGGTGTACCGAGGCAGTCAGGTCAGGTGCTCTTGAAAGCCTCCCCCATGCAATGATCCGGGGGATCGACGGTGTGCAGATCTTGCGTGATCAGGAGAACCGGGAAGACTTCATCTCTCTATCTTTCTCGCACACACATCTTGGTGGATCCCAATAGTCCGCTCAAACACGCCCCTATTGCACCAGGGCATCGGCTACTATGGAACTGAGAAATCGAACTTCAACCCCCATATTATAATGTTTGTTCAGATCGCTTAACTGAGTGTGACAGTTTTCGCACGCCGTGGCCAGGATCCTGGCGCCCGTTTGTTTGACCTGGTCCACCTTGACCTTGGCCGACTTCATCCGGAAATCCAGGTTGTCCTCCCCCAGGGCAACCAACCCGCCCCCGCCCCCGCAGCACCAGTTATATCTCACATCCGGCGCCATCTCTCGAAAATCATCGGTCAATTGGCTCAGGAGGAAGCGCGGTTCCTGGATCACACCCCCATTCCGAGCGAGCTGACAGGGATCATGGTAGGTGATGGGGTCTTTGAGTTTTGATTTGTCTAACCTGATTCTGTCATCCCTGAGATATCGAGCATGAGCTTCGGTAATGGATGAAACCTCGAAAGGCTGTTTGCCTGACAGCTGTTTCATCACCCGGTATGCGGTACCGCACTCACAGATACAAACCTCTTTCACTTTGAGGCGTTTTGCTTCATTTATGATACGCTGCAAGATGAGCTGCGTGCGGGTGGGATCCCCCACAAAGGCGCCGAAATTCACAGCCTCAAAGAAACTCAGGGTCCACCTTTCCTTTGCCGCATTGAAAACGACGGCCGCAGGGATGATGGAATGGGCCCCGGCCAGGGCGACGTACAGAAGATCTGCCCCCTCCACATCGATCGGGATAGGGGTTTCACCAGCCTCCATCCTCCACCTTTTGACCACTTCGGCTTCCAGGTTCTTGATCCCTATGAGAAAGCTCTCCTTGAAGAGATCGAGAGACCTGCCCTTCTCGATGGAGGTGTCGGCAAGCATGCTCAAGATTTCAGGTTCCGCATGGGCGCCGATCAGGAGGAGCTTGGCGATCGACATGAGCATTTGCGTGTCGATGCCAAATGGACAGTAGACCATACAGCGCCTGCAGCCCGTGCAGGAATAGGCTGCGTCATAGAGCTCCTGGAGAGCCATTTCGGTCAATTCTTTCGAGTCGCCCACCGAGGGCCATGCCTTTCCCCGCGCCTTGAAGTGCTTTTTGTAGATTCGGCGAACGATTTCATGTCTATAGGCGGCGATGTATCTCACTTGGCCCATCGAAGCATAGGCATGGCAAGCCTCGACGCAGATGCCGCATCGGGTGCATGTCTCCAGGTACAGTCTCATGGCTTCGTTCAATTTAGTCCGGAAGAGCTTCAGTAAATCCTCTCTGGTTCTTTCGTCCATGGTCAACCTCGTCTCAGTTTATTCATGGGAAAGGAGAAAAAGGAATGCATCAACTGGCTGAAGGGAAAAAAAATGAGAAACAGATTTGCAAAAAAGACGTGTAATACCATCATAAAGGAATGCCCCGACGTTGTGATCTCTGAGGGGAGCTTCGGTTTCAGATGGAGAAGGCTGAGAAGGTAGGCTCGGTAATCTTCAACCGCCATTCCCCCATATTCATACCATCTTCTGGCCCAGTGCATTTGGCTGCCAAAAAGGACAGTCAGGAAAAGCAGAATCAGAAGGTAGTAATCCTCGGGAACGGACAGTTCCCGGTAGGGGGACCTGAAACGTCTGAAGAGAAAGAAGAGCAAGCACAAGGATAGAATAAGACCCACAAATCCTTTTCCCAAGAACACTTCATGGGGGATCACCTGAAGGACGCTGAATTCCTTGAAGAGCTCGAGGTGTCCGAGGATGAGGAGGAGAAAGGAGATGTGGAAGAGCATGAGAAAAAGCCAAAATACCGGCTTCTCTCGCCTCACTGTCGGCAGCAGGAAGGTATCGGAAAGGGCCAAGAGCCACTTCGGCCCTCTTTCCGGAAAGATCTGAAGGGTGGTGGGATTCTTTGGTTCACGAAATATCGTTACCAGCCTTGCGATAATTCCCACAAGAAAAATCGCAAAAGCAGCATATACCATGGGTACCAAGATGATGAAATAGACTGTTTGCACGGCAGCCTCCATTGCCACGTAAGAGATGGGATTCGCCTTCCCTCACGAGAGAGGGAAGGCACTGATCCAACTCTACACTTTCCGCTTGATATAGAAACGAATCGTCCCATCCCCCTGCTCGGTTTTCAGTATCTCATTGCCGCTGGTTCTAGCCCAGGCTGGGAAATCAGCCAGTGCGCCCGGGTCGGTGGTAATCGCCTCCAAGACCTGTTCCACCTGGATCTCTTTGATTCCTTTGCTGACCTTCACCACAGGCATCGGGCAGGGCATCCCCTTCAAATCCATGATCTTATCGACTTTGATCTCTTCACTCATTTTGGACCTCCCTATATGAATAGCTGAATCTTGCTGTTCATCGCTTCCTCCAGGAACTTGGCCACGCCGCAGAAGCTGATGTTCGGATAATCGATCATTTCCTCTCTATTGAACCCCATCAGATCCATGGACATTTCACAGACATAAATTTGCACGCCCAGCTCGCCAGCCATCTCGATCATCTGTTCCAGAGAAGCGACGTTCTTCTTTTTCATGAGGGATTTCATCATGGCTGTGCCCATGCCGGCCATGTTCATCTTGGAGAGCTTGACAGAGCAAGCCCCCTTCGGAAGCATGGCACCGAACATTTTGCCCATAAGATCTTTTTCACCGGCTTGCTTCTTCTTGTCTCTCAGAACAGAGGTCCCCCAAAAAGTGAAGAACATGACTACCTCCATCCCCATGGCGACCGCGCCGGCTGCGATCAGAAAAGAGGCGAGGACCTTGTCAAGATCGCCACTGAAAACGATCATGGAGAGTTTGTTCTCAGGGCTCGCCTTGAAAAGGGATTCGACCTTGGACTTGATCTCGTCGATCTGCTGCTGAACCTCTTTGAGCTTCAAGACGCTCTCGGGAGCCTTTTCCGTCCCTTGGACCTTCAATGCGTTCTCCTTCATGTCAGCCTCCTCGTATCTCGTTCTCCTCACAACTGGTTCTCACTATCAACGAAATGGGTAAGACAAGGATTTCCCTTCACCCTGAAACCAGGTCGTCCGCCAGGATAGATAAGCCTAAACCAAATCTGCCTTGACAGCTTCCATGGCTGCCCTGAGCAATTCCAGGGTTGATAACAGCGCTCTTCTCTCCTGGACATCCATATGGGTGAGGATCTGGTAATAAATGTCGCGACGAAATGCCTCTATTTCTTCTGATTTCTGCAAGCCTGTTGAGGTCAGATTGACCAACTTGATCCGCCCATCCCTGGGGTCCTCGATGCGCTCCATCAATCCCTTTTCAATCAGTCCATCCACAATTCTGGTGACTCGACTCTTGGCGACATCCAGCTTCTGGGCAATGCCTTTCACGGTAAGGTAGCGCTCCCCTTTAAAGAGCATGAGGCATCGGATCTCGGAATAGGGTAGATTGAATCTTTGTGATTCATAGACCTTTCTATCCTCACAGCACCCGGTGACCTGGCTCATCAAGTCTTGGAGCTTCTGGCTCTGATAGGTCAGGAGGTCTTCATGATTAGCTTTTTCACGCTTGAGGGTCAACTCGTTCATAGCGTCAACAAAATATATCTGGATTCGGAACTTGTCAAGTGACTTTTTTGGGGTTTCTTTGAAGCGGAACATTCATGGTCGGGAACTTTCCCGCAGCTCCTCCTGTCCAATAGTCCAGAAGCGGCAATTCACCAAACCACGGAGGTGGCAGATGAAAGAGATCCTAATGTTGGCGATGGCAGCGGTGATGTTCCTGGGGGCCGGGGAGGCCCTGGGGGCGACAGTGGGGGACTGGGTGCAGCTGGAGATCCGGACCGACCACGGCGGGACCCTTGCCTTTTATCCTACCCGGGCGACCTATCCGAAGAAGAAGGTCTATGCGGAGGCGGTGAGGGGGGAGGAGTACACCATCGTGGTACGGAACCTCCTCGCGCGCCGGGTGGGGCTGGTTATCGCGGTGGACGGCCGTAACATCATCAGCGGAAACAAATCCTGGCTGCGAAATAACGAGCGGATGTACATCCTGGGCCCCTATCAAACGGGCGAGTACCGGGGATGGCGGACTGGAGGCGACCGGGTGAACCGGTTCTATTTCACCGATGCCGCCGACTCCTATGCCGCCGCCTTCGGAGATGAAAGCGCGATGGGGGTGATCGCGGTGGCGGTCTATCCGGAAGTGGAGCGGTATGTACTCATGGAACCGCCAACAGACCTTTCCCGCGAACGATCGGGCCACGGCGCAGCTCAGGCCCCAAAGGCCCAGGGAGCGAAACCGGCGGACAGGAGCATGGAGAGCGCCGGCACCGGCTACGGCCAGGAGGAATACTCGCCCTCGCGGGTCGTTGCCTTCGAGCCGGAGGCGCAGGCGACGGAGACCGTCCTCATCAAGTACGAGTGGCGCAGCACCCTCTGTCGAATGGGAATTATCCCCTGCTGCGATACCCCGCCCCACACGAGAAACCGCCTCTGGGACGACGGAGGCTACGCCCCACCCCCGCCCGAGCACAGATAGCTGAGGGATATCCGATGCAGTCGGGAGGGGATGGGTAATGGAGGATTGAAACTTGACTCGAAAGGATTCAAGGGATCCAGCATTCAAGCTACCCCGCCCCCGATTCGTCCCAAGAGGAAAGACGGCTTACACCACACCCAGGGGCCTGCTCAGGCAGGCCTCTTTCATTCGTCCGGCCTCCTTGAAGCTCCCCCACAAGGAAGTACAAGGACATCTCCAGGCAGCCAATTCCCCCTAAATTCCTGGGACACCATACTCACTTCTTGACGCATCGAGGATATGGGATTATCTTTCTCCCATTGTCGGTCATTCTGGAGAAAGGTGAGCGCGAAATGAGCAAACTGAAACTATTTTCTTTTGCGGTCCTTTTGGTTGGTATGACGGCCTTGATCGCACTTGCGGCCGGGCCGAAACTCATGAGCGTGCAAGTGAAGGAAGGGCATGTGCGGTCTGCGCCCTCCTTTCTGAGCACGGTGCTGGCAAAACTCGCTTACGGCGACCGGGTCGAACTGTTGGGGAAGCAAGGCGCATGGGCCAAAGTGAGTCTGGCGGGAAAAGTGCCCGAGGGATGGATGCACAGTTCAGCGATCACGAGCAAGAAGATAGTCCTCAAGGCGGGCGCGCAGAATGTGGAACAGGCTGCTTCCAGCGATGAGATCGCCTTGGCAGGAAAGGGATTCAATGCGGATGTGGAGCGAGAATTCAAGGCCAAGAACAAGGATGTCAACTATGCGTGGATCGACCAGATGGAAAAGATCGTGGTGAGCCAGGCTCAGATGCAAGAGTTCGTGAAAGCGGGTGCCTTATCCCCGGAAGGGGGTGCACAATGAGGAACCTGGGCTGTTTCAGACTCACTGCCTCTCTTTTGAGTCGGCCGGCGATCGCCGTTGGGCTGATGGCCTGCCTGTGCTTCGCGCTGCTCTTTTTCGGATGCAAGGCCGCAGAGACCGTCACTAAAGTCGGCACCTCCGTAGGAGTGGCTGCTGGTGTCATCGATCAGTCTCAAGCCTCATCCATCGAGAAGAGCACCCAGGCCGTAGCCAGGACCTTTCAAGATATCACGCCGGAGCAGGAGTACTACATTGGCCGGGCCATAGGGGCCATCCTGGTCGGAAAATACAGCCCCTATCAGAAAGAGAAGGCCACGATGTACCTCAATGCGTTAGGACAGACCCTGGCCCAGGCCAGCGATCGACCGGAGACCTTTGGGGGATACCACTTCAGCATCCTTGATTCCGATGAAATTAACGCCTTTGCGGCACCAGGCGGCCTGATTTTCGTCACCCGCGGGATGTTGCGGTGCTGCAAGCATGAGGATGCGGTAGCGGCCGTCCTGGCTCATGAGATTGGACACGTCCAGTATAAACATGGCCTGCAGGCCATCCAGAAGTCCCGGATCACTGAAGCCCTGACCACCATCGCCCTGGAGAGCGGGAAGTCCTTGGGGGGAGAAAACGTGGCTCAACTCACCCAGGTGTTTGAGAATTCCCTGTCCGACATCACCAACACCCTGGTGAAGAACGGCTACTCGCGGGCCTTTGAGTCGCAGGCCGATGGAGCGGCCGTGGTCATCCTGAGACGCGTGGGATACAATCCGAACGGTCTGGTGGACATGCTTAGGGTTATGGAACGAAGACTCACCCCTGGCGGGTTGGACTTTGCCAAAACCCACCCGTCACCGAAAGACAGAATCAAGGAGATCCAAAAGACCATCGGGGGTTACACCGAAATCGCAGCCCCGAAAGTCAGGCAGACTCGGTTTGACGTTGCATTGGGGGATGTTTAGCCTGTGGCAAAACCCTTGACTGGGCGAAAAAGGCTGCTCTATGGGGCGCTGTTGGGCGTGGCGGGGGCATTGGTTGCGATAGGTCTCCAGCACCTGGGAATCCTGGATCCCTGGGAGGCCAAGACCTGGGACTGGCGCGCCTCCTTCCTCGCGCGGCCCGGAAAGGCCACCGATCAGATCCGTCTGATCCTCCTGGACCAGGCGAGCCTTGACTGGGGGAAAGAGCAATCTGGCCTCACCTGGCCTTGGCCGCGGGAGATATACGGCGCGGTCGCGGATTTCTGCCGGCGAAGCGGTGCCCGATCCCTGGCCTTGGATGTGCTTTTCACTGAGCCCTCCTCCTATGGGGTCCAGGACGACCAGGCCTTGGGAGCGGCTATGTCGAGGTTCGGGCGGGTGGCGGGATCCGTATTTCTCGGTCACGGAACGGGCGAAAAGACGCACTGGCCGGATGCCATCCCTTCCCCAGGGCTCAAGATATCGGGTCTGGATTTCTGGCTTCGCATCAGCCAGCCGAAGGGGGTTGAATTCCCGAGCGCCACTTTTCCTATTCCCGAGGTGGGCCAAAGCGCCGCGGTGCTCAGTAATGTCCATCTTGGTCCTGATCCGGACGGCCTTTACCGCCGGGCCCCCCTTTTCAGTGTCTTTGACGGCCAGGTGCTGCCGAGCCTGGGAGTAGGAGCCTACCTGTCTGATCATCCGGCCGCATTTATGGGCGTTCAATCAGGCCGGTTCCTGGTGGGGGACCATTCGGTCCCTATCGACGGAAAAGGAAGGGCTCTGTTGCGCTTTCGGGGACCTGCGGGAGTCCACCGGGCCTACAGCGCGGCGGCAGTGATTCAGTCCGAACTCCGGCTTCGCCAGGGCGAGGAACCTCCGATTGCTGATAGAGGCGCCTTCCGGGACAAATATGTCTTTTTCGGCTTTAGTGCCCCCGGGCTCTACGACCTGCGCTCGGTGCCCGTAGGAAGCGTCTATCCCGGAGTGGAAGTTCACGCCACGGTCCTGGATAATCTCCTCTCCGGCGATTTTCTGCGCGATGCGCCGCCATGGCTGACCTTCTTCGTGGTAGCCATCCTGGCCGCAGCCTGCGGGATCCTGACGTTTGGGATTCGCCGCCCCGTCTCAATCGTGCTGGTGGGTGCCGGCTTTCTTTGCCTTCCGATCCTTCTTTGCCTCGGGGCTTACCGCATGGGGCTGTGGCTTCCCCTGGTGGTTCAGGAGTTGGCCGCGGCGAGTAGCATCTCCTTGGCACTGCTGATCAATTATGCTACCGAGGGGAGACAAAAACGGTTCATCAAGAATGCCTTTCAGCAATATCTGAGCCCCGTGGTGATCGAGCAGCTCATCCAGCATCCGGAACGACTCAAGCTCGGGGGGGAACGAAGGGTCCTGTCCATCTTCTTTTCCGACCTCCAGGGCTTCACGGGCATCTCGGAGGACCTCAGCCCGGAGGCGCTTACCTCCCTTCTCAACGACTACCTCTCCGCCATGACGGACATCGTTCAGGAGGAGGGTGGCACCGTGGACAAGTTCGAAGGAGATGCGATCATCGCCTTTTGGAACGCGCCGGTGGAGGTGAAGGACCACGCTGTGCGGGCGGTTCGCGCCGCCCTTCGATGTCAGGCGCGCCTTCAGGAGATGGGTTCCCATTTTCGGGAGCAGGCGGGCAAGGACTTGTTGATGCGCATCGGGATCAATACCGGTCCAGCGGTCGTAGGGAACATGGGATCGCGCACCCGGTTTGACTACACCATGCTCGGGGACGCGGTCAATCTGGCCTCGCGGCTGGAAGGGGTCAATAAGCGGTTCGGCACCTATACCCTCATTTCCGAATTCACCGCCCAGCTCTTGGGCGAGGAGTTCGGCCTGCGGAGAGTCGCTCGGGTGTCGGTTGTGGGCCGCAAGGAGCCGGTAACGCTCTATGAGCCCATGTTTCGGCAGGAGCATGATTCAAAAAAGGGGGCTCTGGTGGCCTTTGCAGAAGGGCTTGACCTATTTGAAGGGGGATCCTTTGGGCAGGCGCGGGAGATCTTCCTGGAGTTGGGCTCCAATGACCCGACGGCAGGTATCTACGCACAGGAGTGCCAGCGCCTGATGGCTGCTCCACCCGAAGGGTGGCAGGGGATATGGCTCCTGAGCACGAAGTGAAGGGGGTCAAGTCTTGCCTTTTGACACCTCCGCCGATATTTGCCTGTTCAGCTTGAGCGGCGATTCCGGATAAAGATCACTCGCCTTTTAGCCCTTGATGAAGTTCCCGGTCCGGTACTCGTGAAAGGCGAGGTCCAGCTCCTCCTCGGTGTTCATCACGATGGGGCCGCGCCAAGAAACGGGCTCGCGAAGAGGCTCACCAGAAATCAAGAGAAAGCGAAGCCCTCTCCCGCCTGCCCGGGCCATGATGTCCTCGCCGGGGCCGAGGAGGATTACGGTCTCGGAGACCAAAGGCGTTCCCGGTGACGGGCCTAACGATCCTTCTCCTGCAAGCGCATAGACAAAGGCAGTGTGGTCATGTGGCACCCGATGGCTGAAGTCGCCTCCTTCCGGGATCGCCACGTCGAAATACTCGGGGCTTCGGATGATGTCTTTGACGGGGCCTTCTTTTCCGCGGTACTGGCCGGCGATGACCTTGAGCAGCGTCCCATTCGGAAGGCGGAGTTCAGGGATTTGGTCTGCTTCGATCCCCCGGTATCGGGGCCTCATCATCTTGTGGCTTTTGGGCAGGTTCACCCAGAGCTGAAGTCCTCGGAAGTTGCCTTCCTTGGGCTGAGGCATCTCCTGATGAACGATGCCACTCCCGGCGGTCATCCACTGCACATCTCCCGATCGGATTGCGCCTTTGTTCCCCATGCTGTCTCCGTGCTCCACAATCCCTTCAATCACGTAGGTGACAGTCTCGATCCCTCGATGGGGGTGCCAGGGGAAGCCGGCCACATAGTCCGCCGGGTCGCCAGAGTGGATGTCGTCCAGGAGGAGAAAAGGGTCAAATTGAGGAACTTCGGAAAAACCGATTGCCCTCTTCAAGCGCACTCCCGCGCCCTCCAGGGTTAGCTTGCTTCGAAACACCCTGGCCACTTCGCGGATTGTCTTCATGTAGGAATCTCCTTTCTCACCGCCGAAGCGGAATGGTCACTCCTGCCTTTGGAACCATAATAAGCGTCTTTTCCTATTGATAGCAGCGCATATTCGTCTCACTATTATTGATAACCTGAGGCTCCGCAGGATTCCCCCTGAGTGTGAAGAATGTTGGAGTCAAGGCGCTGCCTTCACTGTAAGGTTAAGATCGGGGTACTCCCGTTACGCAGTAACACTAAACTCGCCTCGATTGATTTCCTGTTGACTCCTCTGCGGGTACTGCTATAGAAACATCCTACTGTGGGCCGAACACCGACCTCCCGGGGTGGTGGTAAGTCAGGCCCTTGGCTCTTGAGATGTGCTTGAGAATCGGAAAGTGGAGCTCCCCGCCCTTGCTGGCGGGGCTTACGAGGCCCGTGCCGCTCAAGGCAAGACGCGGCAGATGGAAAGGAGGACAATTTGAGCTACTCGACCCACTCATCGCAACCCATGTCTGCGGAGCGCCAGGCCGCACTGCTGGATCAAGCCGATCGATACCTTGCGGGAGGTGGCTACGGCGTCTTTGTGCTGCCTCCGGAGGTCAACCTGGTCATCGCTCGCGGGCAGGGCAGCCACATCTGGGACGTCTCCGGCCGTGAGTTCATCGACTATCACCTGGGTTCAGGACCCGTGCTCCTTGGGCATGCTCACCCGGCGATCACGGAGGCGGTCAGCGCCCAGTTGACCAAGGGCACCACCTACTTCTTCCTCAACGAGCACGAGATCAGGCTGGCCCAAAGGCTCGTCGAGGCAGTACCCTGCGGAGAGGTTTCCCACTTCGCCGGATCAGGCACCGAGGCTACCTACTTTGCCCTGCGCGTCGCCCGCGTCATGACAGGCCGCACCAAGGTTATGAAATTCGAGGGCGGTTGGCACGGTATGCACGACTATGCCCTCTGGGGCACTGTGCCCAGCGAGCCTTCGGACTATCCGCGTGCGAAGCCGGATTCGGCCGGCATTCCGTCGCAGATTGCCGAGACGGTGCTCGTGGCTCCCTTCAATGACGCCGACCGGGCCCTCCAGCTCATCGACCAGCATGCCAAGGATCTGGCGGCGGTCATCGTCGAGCCGCTGGAGCGGGTACTCGTTCCCGAAAAGCGCTTCCTGCAGGCCCTGCGTGATGCCACGGAGCGGCACGGGATCGTCCTCATCTTCGACGAGGTCGTGACCGGCTTCCGGATCGCCTGGGGCGGGGCCCAGGAGAAGTATGGGGTGATACCGGATATGGCAACCTATGGCAAGGCGATGAGCGGCGGCTTGCCGATGGCTGCCATCGTGGGCCGAGGGACCGTCATGGCCCCCCTGGATGGCCGGCGGGCGGAGAGGTCCCAGATTGCCTGGGCCACCTGCACGCTCAATGGAAATCCCATCTGCGCTGCTGCGGGCAATGCCGCTCTGGATGTGCTCTCCCAGCCCGGCACCTACGAGCACTTGCACCGAATCGGCGGGCGTCTCCGCAAGGGAATCCAGGAGCTCGGTGCGCGTCACGGATTTGTTGTCCAATGCCCGGGCGAGGACTCCGTATTCGGAGTTCGCTTCACCGAACGCAAGGTGCTCCGCAATTGGGAAGACCTCCTTACGGCCGACAAGAGCCTGGGCCTGAAGTGGGGAACCGAGCTTCTGCGCCGGGGCCTGCTGGTCAATCCGAACGAGAAGTTCTACATCTCCATCACTCACACCGAGGCGGATGTGGACAAAACCCTGGAGATCGTCGAGGACTCCTTCAAGGCAATCAAGCGGTAGAGGTGCTGACGGCTTTCAGCCGGTACGGCGGAGCGATACCGGTCACACGCACAGGGAAGGGACGGCTATGAAGCAAGGATTGCAGGGTGGGCAACTGAGTTTCCTCGCGCCCAGTGACCTCGATCGAATCCACGATGGCGCCCTGCGCCTCCTCGAAGAGTGCGGCATACGCTGTATCTCCGATGTGCTGCGGAAGACCTTTGCTGGGGGCGGTGCGGAGGTAGACCATGCCAGACAGATCGGTGAAGTTCCCGCGCCACCTGGTGGAGTGGGCCCTACGCTCGGCTCCCAAGTCCTTCATCTTGCCCGGTCGCGACCCGGCTTTGGACCTGCTGATCGAGCAGCGGCGCGTCTACTACGGCATGGGCGGCAGCCCCGTGCCCTTTTTCTGGGATTGGCAGGAGCAGATCCTCCGTTCCGCGGTCGAGGCCGACATGGTGAGCTGCACACGGGTGGGGCATGCCCTTGGTAACGTCGATTTCATCATGTCCCTCGCTGCAGCGGGCGATGCGCCTCAGGAACTGCACTATCTCTACGAGTACAACGCCGTCCTGCGGAACTCGACCAAGCCAATCATCTACTCCGCGCCCAGTCGGAGGTACGCGGCGATGTTCCTCGAGATGGCCGCGGCGGCCAGTGGCGGCGAGAGCGAGTTTCGCCGCCGCCCGTCGGTCATGCTCTTCTCGCAGCCGACTTCACCCCTGGAGATTGGCTCCTACAACGAAGGGATGATCGAGTTCGCCGCCTGGGGGGCGCCCATCTTGTTCTCTCCCGGAATCATGCTGGGGGCTACCGGCCCGGCCACACTCGCTGGCGCCCTGGTGCAGGGAAACGCGGAGAACCTGGCGGGCCTCGTGCTGTCGCAGCTTCTAAAGCCTGGCACGCCCGTGGTGTATGGGGTGCACACACCGGTCTTGGATATGAGAACCATGCGTTGCACCTACGCCGGGACCGAGCAGTCGCTGGGCCGCGCGGCTATGGCTCAGCTCGCCCGCCACTATGGCCTGCCCAGCTTCAACACCGGTGGCGGGTGCGACAGCAAGGCCGTCGACGCCCAGGCCGCGGCGGAGGCCACCATGGGCATCTTCCTCAATGGCCTCTCGGGGCTGACGCTGACCCAGACCATGGGTACGATGGCAGGCGGGACCTTCGGGTCCCTGGAGATGCTCATCATCTGCGACGAGATCGTGGCAATGGCCAAGCGCATTCTGGGCGGGGTCGACACCTCGAATGAGAAGTTGGCGGTGGACGTGATCAAGGGGGTGGGCCCGGGGGGCCACTTCCTGGATTCGGAGCACACCCTGCGGCACTTCCGGCAGGAGTTCTTCTTCCCGCGTCTCTTTGATCGGCGGGGGATTCCCGAGTGGGAGGCGGATGGAGCGAAGGGGATTGATGAGGTGGCTCGGTCCCGGGTGAAGGAGATCCTGGCCGCACCGGCGCCGAAGATCCTTTCGCCATCGGCCGATCGCGCCCTGGAGCAGGCCTTCAGGAAGCTGATCAAGTAAAGCGGGGCCCTGTGGGAGCGGTGAATCCGCAGCCGCCGGTGGAAGATCGGGGGAAGCAGGGGTCGAATCCCGATGAGGAAACAGCGGCCGGATCCTGATACAGTTCAACATCGGAGAATTCATTCCATTGCAGCGTGCGAGGGGAGGCCGGGCAAATCGGCAGACTCCTCCAGCTGGCGATGGAGGCGCAGGACACTCAGGCAACGTTGCGGAGGTATGTATGCCAACCTATCCATTTGGGAACGACCCAGCAAAAGTCGAAGGATATCGCCGTCTTTGGAATCGAGAGGCAGCCTCACGTCCTCTGGTGGGCTTCTCCATCAAGAGTTGGTTCCCCCTGGAGGAGTTTGCGGCGAGCAGAACCTGGCAATCGCATGACATTCTGACTCCGGAGATGATCCATCCGGACGCATTCATAAAGGATCAAGAGCGTCTCCTGCAAGAAGGGGAGGCGATGGACGATGACATCCTCCGGGGCGCCTCACCCTCCCAGGCTGTTCCCTGGCTCGATGGCATGTTGGGCAGCACACTGCGGATATTGCCGGGCAGCATCCTCGGCCAGGAGCAAATGCTCCCCTGGGAGGAATTGGCAAAGATCCGCCTTGATCCGAAAGATCCCTGGTTCTTGAAGTACATGGAATTCGGAGAAACCCTGGTGAAAGCATCCAATGGCCGTTTCCCGGTAAGCCATGGCACGCTGATCGGTCCGACGGATCTCTTCGGTGGTTTTCGGGGGCATACCCGGAGTCTGATCGACTTGTTGGAAGAACCTGAGAAATCCCAGGATGTGCTCTGGAGATTTGCTTACATCTTTCAGGAGATTACCCAAGAGTTTTGGAAACGGGTTCCCTTGTTTGGTGGTGGCTACTTTGATGCGCAATATCAACTCTGGACCCAGGGGCCGATTATTCGCATGCAGGAAGATGCCGTTGCCGTATATTCTCCCAGCTCTACCGGGACTATGTGCAACCGATCGACCGCTATCTTGCCCAACAATTTGCCGGGAGCTTCATGCACCTCCATTCCACGTCCATGTTTCTGCTCGATCTCATCCTGGAGATCGAAGAGCTGCATTGTCTTCAAGTCAACTACGAAGTGAACTCAGGGGGTCCCGATATTTGCGGGATGATTCCGTATTTCAAGAAGATTCAGGCAGCGAATCGGGCATTGGTGATCCGAGGGATCCTTTACCCCGGACGAATTACGGGCGCTCGTGGATGCATTGGAACCACGAGGACTCTATCTGTATATCATGGTCGCCGATATGCAGGAAGTTGAGAGGTTGCGACCCATTGTGGGAATGTGAGGTGGGGGGGGGGTCCTCCTCTCAGCGAAAAGAACCTGTTGCAGCCCACCCTGAGATCCTCCATCGTAGAGAATTATCGGTTCCGCCAGGTTCCCGTTTTCAGTCCCTTTTCGAGGGCGCGGATCGCCCCTTAGAGGGCCTCATTCGCTTGACCTTCTGGAGCATGATCACCCCCCGATCTGCCGTCGCCAGATAAATATTTCCCTCTTTGCTGATGCTCATCGGCCAGGGCAGCTCCAGGGCAGGGTAGGTCCCTGTCAAGACACACCTGATGGGCAGATTCGCAGCCAGCAAGGAAATGCGAAGGTCCTGGGTGCCGATCCGGTAAAGCTTCTGGCCCGCTCCATCGAGGACCAGGAGGTTTCCTTCGCCATCGTTGCCCAGGGCCGCCGGCCGACCTACCATCCCGGCCAGAAAAACCTCTTGCTTGCCCGAATCCGGGTCCACCTTGCTGATTCGTCCGGCCTTGGCCTCTGCCACATAAAGCCTGTCTTTGACAATGGCCAAAGCCAGAGGTCCTTCGAGGCCACTTGCCAGGACCCTTTTGGCTCCGTCCGGGACTTGGATCTCGGTGATTTGGCCCGACCCATACTCGGCGACGAAGAGCTTGGTTCCCTCCTGGCTCATCAGGGCGGCGACGGGGCGGTTCAGGCGGTCGGCAAGTCGTCTGAACTCTCCGGTGAAAGGGGATCCCATGGCCACCGTGTTCCCCATCCAATCCGTCCAGAAGATCTCCTCCCCGGGTCCTTCCGCCAGGCCGCAGGGCATAGGCATGCCAGCGACTGCCCCGACGCTGAGCCGGGTCTTGGCATATTTTCCAGCTATCCCCTGATATATCATGACGGAATCGCTGACCAGGATCTCTCCGCCCTTTGCCAATATTCCGCCGATCTGATTCGGCCCCTTCGGAAACAGGATCTGGTATTTGCCGCTGCCATCCGTAAAGACCTGGTAGATGGTGGCATCCCAGGAGCTGGTCACGAATAGCCGTCCATCCCGCGTGATGGCCAGGTTATCCAGACCCGGGGGCAGCTGGGCCAGCTTCTCCTTCTTTTGTCCGTCCAGAGTCATGCGATAGATGGCCCCGGAGAGGAGTTCCGGGAAATAGGCCTTCTGGTCCGGTCCCACCTTCAAGGCGACAGGCATCCAGAGGCCCTCCAGGATGGTCGTGATATGCCCCGTGTCCGGATCGACCCTCAGGATCTTTCCTGATCCCAAATCGGGAACGATCAAATCCTGGGTGTTGGGATCAAAGTCAAATCCCTCCGGCACAGCAACGACATTTTCAGGAACGATGATCCTCGGTTCCCGGACCCCGGTGGGATCGAGCTCCCAGATGCGGTTCCCCCAGAAGCACTCGGTGAGGAAGAGCCGGCCCGTAAGCGGGTTATACTGGATTCCGTTGGGCCCCTTGAATCCTCGGGCGATGACCGTCTTCATTCCCTTTTTGTCAAGGCGGTACACCTCCCCGACCAGGGGGGTTGTTCCGGTCACATAGAAATTCCCCTCCTCATCCGCGGTGATGTCATCGGGATTGAAGACGCCTGCATGGGGCGGCACGAATGTGGCGGCCCTCATGGTCTTCAGGTCGATGCGGGAGATCGTGCCAGCCGTCCCATGAACCACGTACAAGGCGCCGTCTCGGCCGATGGTGGCCCCGTTGCAGCCGGGGAGCGCCGAGTTCTTGATTGAAATCAGGAGTTGGTATTGGGGGTCAAGGACCTGAATCGGTGCACCCAGGGCGGCTCCGGATAGCAGGAAGGCAGATATGGCTGCCAAGAAAAAGGTATGAATTACGGGGGATTTTCTACTGGTCATCATCTCATCGCCTCCCTTTGGGGCAGAATCGGCTGTCCGCATCCTCGGTGTAAGGATGCCATTATCATGGGATGAAAACGGATTGTCAATGAAGATGGGATCGGGGGGGGGGATACCGTCAGGATTTATTGGGTTGGAAACCAGGGCCGAATGGGTCGATGAACGGGGACGTTCACAGGAGGACACCTAAATCAGTGCAGAAATGGCATCGCAGAAATTGCTTGACACGGGAGGAGTGGGGCAATAACGTTTTTACGGTGGACTCCACAGGGCCCCTTTTCGATCCCCTGAGGTCGTGCTGATGAAGGGGGCTTATCACTCCGCTCCATATCATACCAAATGAATAGGACAAAAAGGCGATGAAGGAATTCACTCAAGACCAAATTGCGGCGTTATCATCCATGGTCAGCCCTGACCGTTTTTCAGTGGGCCAGTCGAACCGTGAACTCCATGTGCACGACATATCCCCCCACTATGGGGAACTGCCCGCTGGGATTATCTGGCCCATCACGACGGAAGAGGTCTCCCAAGTCTTGTCTTGGTGCTATCAGGAGGGGATACCCGTCACCCCGTGGGGCGCCGCCACCAGTACCGAAGGCAATCCGGTCCCCACCCGGGGCGGACTCGTTTTAGACCTGATGCAGATGAATTCTATCCTTGCAATTCGCCCCGAGGATCTGCAAGTGGACGTTCAGCCAGGTGTTTTGCGCAAGGAGTTGAATCGGCACGTAGGCCGATATGGCCTGTTCTTCCCCCCTGACCCAGGGGCGGACGCCACCATCGGCGGCATGATTGCCAATAACGCCTCCGGCGTTCAAAGCATCAAATATGGGGCCACCAAGGATTACGTGATGCGGTTGACGGTCGTCCTGCCACAGGGAAACGCGATCCACACTGGTTGCAAGGCTTACAAGTCTTCATCCGGCTATGATCTGACCCGCCTGTTCGTGGGCTCCGAGGGCACTCTGGGAATCGTAACCGAAGCTACCTTGCGCCTGACAGGCATTCCCGCCCACCATCTGGCCGCTACCGTGACGTTCCAGGATTTGGAGAGCGCTTGCCAAGCGGTTGTGGCGATGAAGGCCTCTGGCTTGGATCCGGCAGCGCTGGAGCTCTTGCCTCCGAAGCTGATCGAGCTGATGAACCGCGAGAAGGATCTCAACCTGCCCCAGGTTCCTACCCTTTTCTGCGAGTTCCATGGCATCAGCAAAGGGATGCTGCAAGAAATCGACGGCTTGGTCCAGGAATTGTGTGAAGGCTGCGGGGCAACTGGCTTCCGGTCGGGCGTGGAAGAGGGGGAGCGCACCGATCTGTGGCGTGCACGCCATGAGGCATGGGAGACCATTCATCGCGCCTATCCCGGGAAAGAAACGCTGATTGTAGATGCGGCGGTACCGATCTCCCGTTATCCAGAAATGATCCTATTTTCCCAGGGTCTTCTCGATGATTTTGGGTCCATCGGATACATTTTTGGCCACGCTGGCGACGGCAACCTACACCTGGTCCTGGTGGGAGATCCCAAGAACCAGGAGGAATGGTTGCGACTGGAAGAGATCAATGAGCGGATTGTGAAAAGGGCGGTGGAGCTGGGAGGAACCTGCACCGGGGAGCACGGTGTGGGCATCGGCAAGCGCAAATTCATGGCGCTGGAGCACGGCGAAAGCTACGAGCTGATGCGCCGCATCAAGAACCTGATCGACCCCAAGGGACTCATGAATCCTGATAAAATCTTTTAGGTAGTGCACGTAAGCTAACGTTTTCATTGAGATGTGCATTGGAGGGATATCTGCATTTCCTTCATTTCAAAGGAGCGCATGGAAAGGACGCCCCAGAATTCTGACGCTTTAGCCCCCCAAGGATCATTACCCGCAGCCAAGACAGGAGGTATTGACAGATGATTTCTGATTCGCAACCGGCAGGGCCCAATAGCGGGGCAGCTGGCAGGGAGATGGCTATGTCCGTGAGACGAGACCTCTTCGATTTGACGGGACGAATTGCGATCGTAACGGGTGCAGCATCAGGGCTGGGAGAAGCGATATCGTATGGCCTGGCTGCATTCGGAGCCGACATCGTGGCGGCCGATATAGAAGCGGCTGGCCTGGGGCGGGTGTGCGAGAACGTGAAGGGGATGGGCCGAAGGGCCTTGCCCGTGACATGCGATGTGCGTTCTGCCGAGGAGATCCAATCGATGGTGGCTCGATGCATGGATACTTTCGGGAGAATCGATGTCCTGGTAAACAATGCCGGCATCAGCCGCAGGTCCCTCGCGGAAGAGATGACCCGTGGCCAGTGGGATGATGTCCTCGCGGTGGATCTGACAGGGCCGTTTCTTTGTTGTCAGGAAGTGGGACGAGTCATGATACGGCAGGGCAGGGGGAGGATCATCAACATGGCCTCGGTGGGGGGGATTGTCGGCCTCAAGACCGGAAACGCAAACTACTGCGCAGCGAAGGGCGGACTCATTTCGATGACCAGGGCCCTGGCGCTCGAATGGGCCAAGCACAATATATTGGTCAATGCCGTTGCGCCTACCCATATCCGTACCCCGCTCATAGAAGCCCTTCTTGCGGATGCGGAGAAGAGGGCCTACTTCCTGGGCAACGTCCCTCTCGGGCGACTGGGCGAAGTCAGCGAGATCGTGGGGCCCGTCGTGTTTCTGGCCTCCGACGCCGCTTCGCTGGTGACCGGGACCGTTTTATGCGTAGACGGCGGACACACTGCCCAATAGCCTTCAAGGTGCCGTGGGAAAGAAGGTCCTCCTGATTGGCAACCCTGTGGCCGGAGGCGGAAGGGCGAAGCGGCTGATGCCAGACCTCCTGCAAGGGCTACGACAGAGAGGCTACCTGGTGGAGGCATTCTTGACCCACTCCTCCCAAGATGCAAGCCGTCGGGCTCAAGAGATCGAAGCGGACGTGGACCTCCTGGTGGTGGCGGGGGGAGATGGGACCCTCAACGACGTCCTCAACGGCCTTCCCGACCCATCCCAGATCCCCATCGCGCACCTGCCCACCGGGACTGCCAACGTCCTCGGCCGCGAGCTCGGACTCCCGAAAAGGACAGAGGGACTCATTCAGATCATCGAGGGCGGCCATGTCCGCCGGCTGGACATGGGCTTGTTGGGGGAACGCCGGTTCTTGATGATGGCCAGTGCCGGACTCGATGCCATGGTGACGGAGGAGGTGCAAAGGCAGAGAGGGGGAAGGCTCGGGTACCTGGGCTACCTGATGCCGATCCTGCGGGCTCTCCGGCGCTACCATCCGCCTGATCTCGAGGTGGCCGTCGACGGAGGGAAGCAGATCACGGGCGCATTTGTGATAGTGAGCAATACCAGAAACTACGGCGGGATCTTCTCCTTCGCCGATCGGGCTCGATGCGACTCCGGCCACCTGGATGTCTGCGTCTTCCCCCGGGGGGCCCTGCCGGCCCTCGTCTGGTATTACTTTTCCGCCTTCCACGGATGGGCATCGAGGCGGACGAATGTTCGCTATCTAACGGGGACCCGCATCAGGATTGAGTCCAGAGAGCCGGTGGCGGTCCAGGTGGACGGAGATCCCTCCGGGGTTACCCCCGCAAATATCCGGCTTTTGCCGGGCCTCGTGCCAGTGCTGGTGCCGGCCGGCCGGTATGCATGAGAAGTCGCCTTCGCACCGATCACCTCGACCTTCGGAGGTATGCCGAGCGAGGTGGTACCACCCAAGCCGAGAAGAGCCCTTCTATTTTCGCTAAAGTCGTGAAGGCGTGCCTCGCTTCTTGATGCCTTCGGATTGCAGCGACCATCCACTGATGACCGACAGATTGCAGACAGGGAGGAAGCCCATGGAGCAGATCAAAGTCTCGACTTTCGCTGGCCCCGGCGCGCGGCCCGTGATTCATGAGGTGCCCCGGCCGAAGATTCCAAAGAAGGCCGCCCTGATGCAGGTGGGGGCCTGCGGGGTCTGCGGAACCGATCTCCACATTCTGGCGGGGCACTGGCCCAAGCCTCTTCCCTGGCCCTTTACCCTCGGTCACGAGGTGGCGGGCCTCCTCGTCGAGATCGGCGACGAACTGCGCGAGGACTACATGGCCCACCCGCTAAGGGTCGGGAGCAAGGTCATGATCCCCCCTTTCATGCCCTGCGGCCGGTGCTACTTTTGTGTCCACTACCCCAAGCACGCCAACAAGTGCTTGAGCCCGGTTTACTACGGACGCTATCTCGGATTCGATAAGCCGCCCCACCTGTGGGGAGGATGGGCGGAAGCGGAGTACCTCGATCTGGAGATGCTGCCGGGAACCAAGATCTACCGTTTGCCCGACGATATGCCCCTTTGGCTGGGCACACTGGCCGAGCCGCTTTCCTCCAGTATCCACGGTCTGAAGCGCGCTCAGGAAATGGGCTGTTTCGCAGTGGGCGATACGGTCGTCATCCAGGGATCGGGGCCGATCGGAGCCTTGGCGATCGTGGCGGCCCGGGAGATGGGCGCGGGGCGAGTATTCGTGGTGGGGGCCCCCGAAGAGCCGAGGCTCTCCCTCTGCCGGAAGTTCGGCGCGGAGGCCACGGTCGATATTGGCAGGTACGATACCCCCGAGAGACGGATCACCGCTGCCCGCGAGATCGTGGGCGGATTCGGCGCCGATGTCGTCATCGAGTGCAGCGGCCATCCCTCCTCGGGCCCGGAAGGGATCGAGATGCTGCGCGATGGAGGCACGTACATCGAGATGGGGCAGTTCACCAATGCAGGCTCCATAGACACCAACTGGCATCGGATCTGCGTCAAGGCCATCACCGTGATCGGCAGCTGGGCATTTACGGCGGATGACATCGCGCTGGGGATCCAGATGCTCCATCGAGCGGCCAAGAAGTATCCCTTTCAGGAAATGCAGAAGAGGTTTCCCTTTTCGGAAGAGGGCATCCTCGCGGCGGTCGAGGCGGCCAGGGCGATGGAGTGCGTCAAAGCGACGATCGTGCCCAACCCTGATATCGTGGATTGAGGGCGCCGCAGACGCGACTGAATTCTTTGAAAAACATAATGGGGACGTGGAGCCCCAAACAAGCCGCCAGGTTGTCTCAGGGCCGGCAAACGCAGATCTGCCGCGTCCAAACAAGTCACCAAACCCCTACCTCTACTCCTACCTCTGGAACGATGGCTCAGCCAACCGATACCGGTGTAATGCCAAATTCCTGACAGAGATCCTCGATTCCTTTCCCATGATCGCCGTACACCAGGATGTGATGGTTCCCTCGCACCTGTCTGATGAATGCCCGCGCGTCCTGGATCTTCACCCTCAGATTGGTACGGCAGTAATCCTCGCCGCAGCTCAATAGCTGGCCTTTCAAAAACACCATCTCCCGAAAGTCGGTATCCAGGCGGGAGATAGTCACCGGGATCCCCACATCAGGCTCACACGCTGCGCAGACTCCCATGCCTCGGCCGTGATAATCGCGAAGGGTATAGGGTTTCCTGGGTTGATCATAACCGCTCATGCGGAGCGGAAAGACGCAATGATTGATCTCCATGAAATTTTCCTCCGGATTGACGGAGATGATATTGCCCAGGAACCCCGGGCGGCCTGCGAGCCTCTCCAGGAAGATCATGGTCATGAGCGCGGTGAGGTCTCCCTCGCATGCTGCGGGTATCCCTTCATCATTCAGCCTGGCCAGAGCCATGCAAGGCGTTCCCTGAATCTTCTCCAGGAAGGGCAGGCAATTAATGGCCAGGGCCCCCGCGCTGAATTCACCGAGCAGATGTTTCATGGCCAGATAGAAGCGTGCCGACTTCCTCAGATCTTCGGGCGCGGGCTCCACAATCCGCTCTGCTTCCGTCATCCATTCCTGAACCAAGGAGGCAACCTGATGCTCCTCCGTCGCCCCATAGGAGGCCAGATACCTTGCGGTGTCACAGGAGTCGACTTCTATGCCCAGGACTCGCCGGGCAATCCTGAAATCCGGCGAGGAGGTGACGACATAGGGGGATTGAAACCGGGAGCCGATCAGCAGAGCGCGGGTATTCTCGATGCGGTGTTTGGCAGCCAGCAAGGCGAGCTGATCCCTCAGATCAGCCGCCGTAAGGACGAGATGCACCCTGACGCCCCTGGATTTCCAGTAGCCTGCCGCTTCCAGGCGCCGGGCAGTCACATAAAAGTCACCCCTGAAAAGGACCAGGGGCAAGCCAAAATCGCCGAGGCGAAGAAAGAAGCGAATGGGCACGGGACGCAGGTTCTCGGTGAGCTCCAGTATCGCATCCGTCCCCTCCAGGCTCTCCTGAAAGCTGGGCAAGTCCTCCCAGGAGGAAAGAAAAGCTTCTGGCGCCAGGTCCACATGGGGTGGAAGGATCTCCTTTACCCTTTTCAGGATGCTCTCCGCCTTTTCCTTGTCGGTCTCGAAGAAAACGGGTTTTACTTTCAGATTCATGGTCCATCTCCAGTCTGAATAGGCTTGCAGTTCTGAATCGGCTTACAGCTTGCCAAGACGTGCATGATGACCGGGCAGTGGGGAGGCCATCAGAAAGGGCGATCTTTGAGAGTCCAGACCAGGAAATATCCTATAAGGACCAGAGTCCAGATCAGGTTAATGGCTAAGGAGAAGCCTCGGGGGCGGATCTTTTCAGGCAGAAGTCTGCGGTTCAACGTGATCACCATGAGGGTCACGTAGGCCTGAGCCGCCACTCCCAGCCAGTTGGCGACCAGATAGATGAAGTAGGGCGTCTTTACGAAAATCAGAATCACTCCATAGACCACCAGGGCGCCCAGGGTGGCGAAGTACCAATACCGGTAAGACTTCCTGCCGAAGAGGTGTGGATGTTCGAGAAAGAAGACGTCGGCCCACATCCGGGCAATGCCATCGTAAATGGAGAACTGGGTGTCGAAGAGGGCGAAAATGAGGACGATCCCGAAGAAGATGAAGCCCAGCTGGCCGAAGGCCGATTTGAAGATCTCGGCCAAAACGATGGCGACTCTCCATCCAGAGGGGAGGTCCATGTGATAGAGGGTCTTTGCCGAATAGCCCGCCAAGCTGGCGAAGTAGGTGAAGAGGATTCCTCCCAGAATGATGAAGAAGATCACCAGGGTGAGATTGTTGAGCCTGAGCCATCGTTTGAACTTGTCGAGCTCGATGGGATCCTGGGCATCGAAGATATAACCGGTCCGGCTGATGTCTTCTGGCTTGCGCGAAAGGCCCGTCACCCGGCCGAAGTACCGGCCCATGCCCATTCCCCTCTCCCGCACCCAGTAGGTGTGCCAGAAGTTCGAGAACCCGCCCCCGGGCTGCAGGAGGAAGGGGCCAATCATCGTCAATGTGATTCCGGCCGGAAACGATCCGACGCTCAGCCAGCCCTTGGCCGTGGCCAGTGCAGCCGCCGGAGTCGCCATCTTGATGGTGAAGAAGGCGAGCCCGAAGCTGGCGACCACGAAGGATATGTACATGATGATCTCCAGGGTGTTGTACACATACTTGCTGACTGCAAAGACAATGAAAACGGCAATCAGGGCGAGGACGGACCAGGCCTGCCAGCTGCCAAAGCCCAGAACCGCCGCTACACCGGCGGCCGCTCCGGCGATCCAGGCCGGCCACGCGATATTCAGCCAACAGAAGATGGCGGAGACCCAGCCCCATAGCTTCGGCGGGTTGAGACGGGTAAATCCCTGAAGGACCGTCTCTCCAGTGGCAATGGTATACCGGGCGATCTCCTGGTTCAGGAAGAGCTGGCAGAAGGCCGAGACCCAGTAGATCCAGAAGATCCCCACGAACTCATGGGCAGCCATGAAGCCGGCATGGTAGACCTCGAAGCCACCCACGGCCAGGGCACCCAGGATGACCGCAGGCCCCGCCCATTGGAATAGGCCTCTCAACGACAAGGGAGGCGGCTCGGGAAGCTCTCTGACCTCCCAGGGGGGCTTGAGATTCCCTGCTTTGAGAGTCCTCACGCCTTGGGTTTCTTGGTGTTCCGACATCCCCTATTCCTCCTTCCAACAAAAGAAAAGGCACCATGACCTTCAAAGCCGAGACCGATCCGGCGCCTTTCATAGACTCCACCCTCTCAATGAGTGCCCAATGTACTACATCAGGCGGGCCTCATGGGACTCATGGCTGATTCAGAGACTTGGGAGGCTGTGCTTCACGGTATTTACACCGAGGCCCACCTGAGTGTCAACATCCATCTGCGTTCGTTACAGCGATACTTCGAATGGCTGAAAACCGAGAGGCCTTCCTGTCTGGAGGGGAGAATGGAAGGGGAAGGGGGGACTCAGAGGAGGAATAGAAAAAGGGTTACAGATGAATTTCTGTAACCCTTGAAATTTACTGGCGGGGCCGACGAGACTCGAACTCGCGACCTCCGGCTTGACAGGCCGGCGTTCTAACCGACTGAACTACGACCCCGCGGCCAAGTTCCCCTGGCAAGCAGAGGACATCTTGGAATGCATGGCAGGCTAAACAGGATTTGAAGCTGTCACCCTTGCTTATAGCAAGTGAATCTGGGGGCGAGTGCTGAAAGGGAAGGCCCCTAACTCATTGATTGAAAAGGCTTTCCAGTTCCGCCCCTCTTGTATCTGACGGACGGAGTATAATTCATAATACCGAGTTTTGCAAGGTTTTTTTGATTTGCGGTAGGAAGTTCGGCAAGAAATCCAAGAAATAGGCGCCTCCTGCCCCTTACGCTGGTAGAGGAATCCTGACCAGCAAGACCCTGGCTCGCAGAATGGCTGTGGAGGATCGCCAGGGCACAATGGAGGCGTAAGCAGCGAGTATGCTAAGCCTTCTACGACGATCGACTGGGATGGACAAATAGCCATACATTGACCGCATTTGATACAAAGCAACAACCGGTCTGGACGGAATATAATCCCCGCCTCGCCATCTTTCTTCATGATTCGGATCGGGCATATTTCCTCACACAAGCCACAGACGTTACAGGTCTCCCTGTTGATATTTATCCGCTTTTCCATATTGCCATTCTCTTTCTTCAAATCTAAATTAGCACCCAATCCGAATTGCGGCGACCCAGAGGGCGGCCGTTCGGCCCAGCCTTGTCCGCTTGACTTGGGAGCACGGCGCCTCTGACTCCGAGCCGTTGTTGGGCAACGCCCCCTTCTACTTACAAGTTGTACGTGTTGCCGCTGGATCTAACTCGATAGACGCCATCACCCGGGGGTCGCCCGCAGCCGTCAGGACTCGGGTTGTCAACCAAGAGATCCCAGATGTGAAGAGGGCTGCCGTCGAAGGCTGTGCTCACACAGTTGTTGAGGACCTGATTCATCCATGACGGACACTCTGCCGTTGGCTTGGTACATTGGTTGTGGCGCCGATCATGATCGCAGAACCATTCTGTCCATGCGGCCCTAATCCCCACACGCACAAAGACATTCTCCTTGATCAGGTTGTTGTTACTGAAGTCCCGGACGCGAATCGGATCACCCGTCACGCGCAGAAAGCGATTTCGCAGAATCTGGTTCCGACAGGAGAGATGAGCAACGTAGATGGCATGAATCAGCTCGGGCTCATCGTAGTTGCCGATATCCACGAAGTGACTATTCACGATCTCGTTGTCGTCGGAATTGACAAGTCGCAATCCTGCGGTGGAGGCATCCCCACGTCCAATTGCTCGCGTTCCCTATGCTCTCAAAGTAGCATCCGTAGATCGTATTATGCGAATTGCCAAGCCGCGCGGCGTCCCGGTTTCCGCGGAAGTCGATGGCCGTCCCATAGTGCTGCACACGGATGTATCGAAAGACGAGGTTGGTAGTCTGACCGGAATCAGCGTTCAAGTAGAACCAGGTGCCTCCCACATTGGAACCGTCGAAGATCGGTCGATTCTTGTCATCGGACAGCGGCATAAATCGAACTTCATGCCGGGGCATCGTGAAGTCCCAGCGGATGGTCTGATCCTGGTAGATTCCGGGGGCGATCCTAACCTCCACCGTTCTGTCGCGCGAAGGAACGTGCTCGCGGAGCAACTCCTGTGCACGGGACAAAGTGAGGATTGGCGTAGCCAAGGACTGGCCGTCATTGGCATCGTCTCCGGAGGGTGCGAGGATCAGCACGAAGGGAGAGCCGGCGTGGTGCCGTGGGCCGCTCGGTGGTGGCTTGTTCTCACACCCCATGGCCAGAACCAGGCACGCCAGCAAGAGGGGCGTGATGCGCGGTATGGAAGATCTCCTCACTGCCGAATGCACGACTAACCGGCGCGGAGGATCCGCGTTGAGCAGATTGTTGAGCCTCATTCCTTCAGGCTGGCTGTGTCGATGAAGACCTCAGCGATTCTGGATGAAAGGCGGTGCTGCCGCACACACAATGCCGCTTTCGTGAGGCGAGTAGCGCCCTGCCACTGCTCGAGCGTGCACGGGAAAGGAACGTCATCGGCGTTCAGGAAGTATACGAATACAAGATAGGCGTCGATACGGTTTAGAACGTGAAGATAATAGAGGTGAGCAATTCTATTCGCATACTGGTAGAAGGGTCCGTCCCACACAACATCGGGTCTAACCTTGAGGTATGCTCTTGTCTGGTCGAGAGCAGACAAGATCGTTGATTTGGAATCCGGCCCCGCCTTGCTTCCTCCGTTGGCGGCTTCCTCAATATACGCTTTGGCTTCCACCAACACTGCCCCGCCGTTTAGCGTCTTGGCGAGCCCGTCCCACCGTGGTCCGCTTCGCGGCCAGAAGTCGGTCAGGGGTACGTGCGCGGGCGTAAGCCCGAGCACCTGGAGAAATGAATCGTCGTAGTATTCAGCGTAGGAGTCCGCAGCGAGCGGTGACATCCATTGAACTGCGTTACCGCCCCAACCGAATATCCTATTCCGACATGCCGAGTCGATCAAATCCGGTCGTTTGTTAATAAGTCTGTCGCAGCCAATGCTCGCTCCCAGTCGTCGTGGTCGGTCTCGCTCGTCTCGACATTTCATATCCTTTCGGGCATTCGCGCCGAAGGCGCGAACGGTTGGGTTCAGCCGCACGCGGGAGCGTGCCGGCCGCAAACCGTTGTTAGACCCAACGGAGGCCCGTATGTATTCCAATCAGTGATCAGATGCCACGTCGCTGCAAATACAGTGCCAGCCGCTGATAGCGGTAATCCTGCAGCAATGCAGGCGCAGCCTGCACAATAGCGGTCAGGCATTGCCCCAATTCCCCAGGCGCCCAGGGCTGGTCGTCGAGGATAGCATCACAGGAGGCGTAGCGCATCCTCCGGGAATCGTCCGGACAAGCCCGATTCGTGCAGCCGATGCACGACGAAGTGCGGGTGCTCAATCGGCTGCAGCCAGTCCAGAACGGCAGACAGGGCTGAGGGAAATTCGCCACGGGCCGCAATGCTCAGCCGAGCGAGTGATTCCGCAATGCTGTTTGAGGCCAGTTCGCGGGATTTGGGCCAGATCTGTTGCCAGAACGGCTGAATGCGGTTCTCCCAGTAGTCCTCTCGTTGTTCGCCAGCCCCTTCCAGCGCTTGCGAGAGCGCCTGCGCCGCTTCCTGCAAGCCCTCTTGTGGCAAAGCTGCCAATGGCGGACTGGAAATCTTGCGCCGTGTAGCCGTCCACCGGGTCCAACGCCGCATAGGTCAGGAACGCGGCGAACTGCGGCGTGCTCACCCAACTCTGCGTAGTGGTGCGCAGTATCGAGGAACTGTGCTTTGAACGCGATCAGCAGCGGCCGGTACAGGCGCGGGGACCACAGGAACCCTTCCCAAGCCGCCTTCGCCTCGGCGCGATTACGACGCCCAGTCGAACAGTGGCAACAGGTGCGTCTCCGTCCAAGGCCGGTCCACGCGGAACAAGGCGATCAATCGCGATGCCAGCAGCACTCGGCCGTGGCGGAATTGTTCCACGCCGATGTCGCAAAGTTGGGTGAAGAAGGGCTCAATGTCAGCTGGCAACTTATCGTTGTCGTTCGGGCTCACGCTTGAACCACAGGTTCAGCAGCGCCTGCGTGACGTGGCCAATCGGGTGATTGATGGCCTCGGTAACCGGCTCGATCGGTGATCCGATTCCATCCTGGATAGCGGCAGTGCCAGCACGCGCGGCACAGGTCCAGCAGGATGGCTTCGTGCCGGTCCATCGACTTGGAAACAGCCTCCAGCCACCACGTAACGCCATGTGCGATTTCCTGAAGAACTTCGTCTGGCATGGTCTGAACCAGCGGAGCAGCAAATCGCCAAGACCGCAGCATCCGGCCCTTCTTCGCTCCAGGCCTGCAAGGCCTCGCGCCAGCGTCCGGCCGGCCATAGTCCTTCTTGAGCGAGGTCGCACAGCGCGTAGACGCAATGAAAGAACCGCGTGCGGCAGGTCTCGCGCCAGGTGTCCTCGTAGAAAGGGCGTCGAGCGGGCGGCGTGTTGCTTGAGCCAATTGACGAGCTCTCGCTCGCTTGCGAGGGGCGATGTCGATGTCGCGGCTTTCCTCGTAGTCCGGGTCGCCGGTGCCGCTCATCCAATGCGAGAACTCATCGCGCTCGTTGCTTGCCAATCGCCATTGCGGGTGTGCCGCTGACAACTCACCGAACCGCTGCAATGGCGGCATCGCCCAGGGTGCCACGCCAGATGCCTTCAGTTTGGCCAGATGCAGCCAGACTGAGTGATCGACCAGGTCCTGCCAGCGCTTCGGGTTCGATGTCATCCCGGTACATCGCGCGCGGCGGGCCGGCGAGGATCGCGGCCTCCAGTCGTTCCTCGCGCATCCGGCGTGAGGTGAGCACCTTGCAGCACCAGGAGACGCATGGTTTCCCGCTTCGTATCGGCGGACCACAGCCACCACGCGTCGTCGGCCACAAGCCAATCCACCCATTGCTCGGCCGGCGATGCAGCCATCGTGGCTGGCGGCGAACAGCGCCAGCCGTTTGAACGTCGGATACGGCAGTGCGAACCATGCCTGCGCGATCCGGGCGCGCGAGCTCGGGATCGACTCTCGCGAACGGCCAGCCAGGCATCGCGCAGCAACTCGATCAGCGCCACCCAATCGCGAAAGCCCCGGTTCTGCCAGTGCGGGCTGATGGAGGGCAGATCCCAATGCGAGCGGTCGCTGCGATCGTCGGCCTCACCCAACTCGCGCAGCAGGTCCAGCGCATCACGCAGCAGTTGCTGAAAATCATCGAGCAGTGCCGGCAAGGCCGTGCGCCAGTGCTCGCGTCCGCCAGATCGCGGAGCGATGAATGCACGTGGTCGGCGGCCAGCACCAGTTCCCAGTCGACAGTTGTTTCAGGCGCTCGTGGGCTCTCGGTCTCTTCGTCGCTCTTCGCCCCAGCGGAAAGGCTTTTTCAGCGCGACCTTGGGCGCCAGCAACTCGCGCAATTCCAGGCGCAGCGTGGCGGTCAGACCATCGCGCTTAAGCCGATCCTTCCAGCGATAGAGATCCAGGATCGCGCCAGGGCGATTTCACCCGGCCGGTCAGCAGCAGGCGCCACAGCGTGTGCATCAGCGGCCGCGGGATGGCATTCGGAGCATTGGGCCCGAATGTCATCCAGTTCGGCCGTTTTGCCTTCGCGTTCCAGGCGTGCAAAGCGATCCAGCTCGTGCTCGATCAGCCCGACCAACGGTCGTGCAACTGGCCGCCGCGCTGAGCCAGCCAGATGATCAACGCCGGGTCGTTCAAGATGCCGCACCAGCCAGCGGGCCAGATGGAACATCACGTCATCCCATTGGCTATCCGACGCACCTCCCGATACCAGCATCATCCACGGCGCGCGGGTGTAGGGCGCAGGGCGGCGGATCAGGCTGAAGCGCAGCTTGTCATCCACTTCGGCGCGCGGCGGAACACCGAAGCGGTCAAGGTCGCCGTGCCGGTAGCGGTCTTCGGAGAACGCCTCCAGCCACTCCAGCGGTGGCACGGGGTCGAAATCGGCAAAGCGTTTGGCCGGCAGCCCGGATTCGTGTGACAGCGCCCAAAGCATCCGGCCCACGAAATCATCCTGCCGGGTGCTCGCCGAGGGCCGCGCCATAGCGTAATCGACCACGATGCGCTCTTTGCCAAGAATGCCGTCGCGGTAGGTTTCGGCCCAGGCCTTCAAGCGTGTGGTGCAGGGCCGAATGGTCGTGCGTGCCGGCGGGCACTTCGTAGAGGATCGGCGTAACGCCCTTGGCTTCCCACTCGATGGTCTTGCTGGCTCCTGCCCGGGTTCGCAATCGCCCAAAGCATAGGCCTGGGGCGTGACTTCGCCCAGCATCCGGTCGGCGGCCAAGCGCATCCATCATGTAGCGCAGCACCGGGTCGTTGATGCTGTAGCCCACGAAGCACACCACGTAGTTGCGGAACAACTCGCTGACAAAGCGTGCCGCCCAGCGTTCGGTCAGGTAGGCCAGGCCAAAGTCGCCGCTGGTGAGCACCAGCCGGTTCAGCGCACTGTCGTCCATGCGTTCCGGCAGCAGGCCGTGCAGATACACCAGCCCGTTCCA
Source organism: uncultured Methylomirabilota bacterium (assembly GCA_963718295.1). Classification (GTDB taxonomy): domain Bacteria; phylum Methylomirabilota; class Methylomirabilia; order CAVQYV01; family CAVQYV01; genus CAVQYV01. The sequence continues at coordinate 650,952 of CAVQYV010000004.1, forward strand.
GCGGCTGTTTTTCGGGATGGGCAGCATCGGCGCTGGGTAGGCGTCGACACGCTTGTTTGTTGCGTTTGGCCACCCGCTCGAAGATGCGGTCGAAATTGGTGGTGACCAGCCGCAGCGCACCTTCGCGACTGCGCGCCAGTTGCAGCAGCGCGGCATGGGTGTCGGTGGCGCCTTTGCGGCGCAACTTGGGCTGCAGCGCCTTTGCCAACGCCGTGCGGACTGCCAGTCGCTGCCCGGGCAAGCGCCGCTCCAGCAGATCCAGCGTGGCGTCGAACTGATTGCGGTCGTAGGCATCTTGTTCGATGGCGGTGCGGCGTGGTGCCGACGAGGCGGTAGATGTCATCCACCAGCCCCTTGAACCCCGGCAGCCCGGCCGGATAGGAAATCCCGCGCCGCAGAAAAACACCACACGGCCTTCCTCGTGCGCTTGCAACAGCGCATCAGGAATGTCGGGGCCGTTAGCTACGAATTGCATCTTCCTCCCCCGAATTTCACCTCAGACAAATGGCATTATGCTTGAGGGGGCTTCAAATGGGTCTAATGCCGAACTGACAATCTCATTCCGAAAACCGGTTGAGTAATGCAGTGTTGCCGCAATATAGGGCATCCAAAGTGAGGTATTATGCTGCGGCTCCATAACTTGCATTGCCGCTATAGTCAATATTCATTGCGGACAATCCTGCGGCCCCATTCTCTATTACCCCTTTTACTGCTTTAGTATTATTTTGTCAACACTTACGTGGGCTGTGCAAGCTGACCGGAACGTGCTCCGCAGGGCCGCCTTGGAGGCGGGGTCAAGGGACACAAGACAAACGTAACCCATTCCTTGCCGGTCGGAAACGGCCCTGCGCTCCTCCTAAGTCTGGAGACCCACGAAAGCAGTTGACAGGGAAAAGGGATAGGAGTAAATAGAGATCGAGAGGACCCGTTTCTCAAGTCACACTCACCTCCCAGAATCTCTTTTCTCGTCCATTGTGACAGGCTAAACACTCAGTGGAGCTCACGGAAAGGGCAGGCATCGAATGGAAGATCACAGGCACCGGGCTGATCTCAGATTTCAGACGGTGCCTTTTTGTTTTCCTGGCCTGGAGCGGCCTCGGATTAGGTCCCACTCAGTCGGGATCCCGGGCTGGCCATAGTCATGCACTGCCCTACGCCTAAAACCCGTTACCAGGAGAGGATCCCATGACCCCTGAGGGCATCACCCGCAGACTCATCGCCATCCTGTCTGCGGATGTGAAGGACTACACCCGCCTGATGAGCCAGGACGATGTGGGGACCATCCGCACCTTGACCGCCTACAAGGAGGCGATGGAGGCCCTGATCCAGCGTTATCGGGGCCAGGTGGTGGATGCCACCGGGGACAACCTCCTGGCCCGCTTCGACAGCGTCCTGGATGCGGTGAACTGCTGCCGCCGAGATGCAGCGGGACCTGGCGGAGCGGAATGCCGAGCTGCCCGATCACCGGAAGATGGAGTTCCGCATGGGGGTCAGCCTGGGGGATGTGGTGGAGGAGGAGGGCCGGATCTACGGGGACGGGGTGAACATCGCCGCCCGGCTCCAGGCCCTGGCGGAGGGAGGAGGGATCTGCATCTCCGGCATGGTGCATGACGCCGTCAAGGGCAAAGCTGGGATTCGAATACGAGGATCTGGGGGAGCAGACCCTCAAGAACATCGCTAAGCCCATCCGGGTGTATCGGCTGCTCTCCCATCCCGGTGCGGCGGCCCACCGGGTGAAGGAGGCTAAAAGGGCCCTCCGGAGGAAATGGGGGTGGGTCGCCCTGGCTGCAGGGGCCATCCTCCTCATTACGGCTGTGCTCCTCTGGCGCTTTGCAATTCATCCCGCTCGTGCCCCTCAGGTCGCCTCCGTCCAGAGGATGGCCCTTCCCCTGCCCGATCGGCCCTCCATCGCCGTGCTTCCCTTCGTGAACCTGAGCGCGGATAAGTCCCAGGATTTCATTGTGGACGGCATGACGGAGGACATCATCTCCGCCCTGGCCCGGTTCAAACAGCTCTTCGTCATCGCCCGCAACTCCACCTTCACCTACAAGGGCAAAGCGGTGAAGGTGCAGCAGGTGGCAGAGGAGCTGGGGGTTCGCTACGTGCTGGAGGGCAGCATGGAGATCTCGAAGGATCGCATCCGGGTCACAGCGCAGCTGATCGATGCCATCGCCGGCACCCATCTCTGGGTGGAGCGCTTCGATCGCCCCTGACCGATGTCTTCCAGGTGCAGGACGAGGTGACCCGGAAGATCGTGGGCTCCCTGGCAGGCAAGCTGGACCAGGCCGAAATGGCAAGGGCATCGCTCAAACATCCGGATAGCCTGGATGCATATGGTCTTTACTGGCGCGGCTATGAGCTATGATTTGGCGTTTCACCCCCTCTGATAACGCCAAGGCCCGAGAGCTGTTTGAAAAGGCGATTGCCCTGGATCCGAATTACGCGTCGGCTTATGCGATGTTGGCGTGGACCTATTTCATTGATTGGCGTTATTGGCGCCCAGACAAGCCCAAGGAGTCGTATCAAAAGGCCCTGGATCTGGCATACAAGGCGGTGGCGCTGATCCGAGGGATGGAATGGCGCTAGAAGTCCTGGGCTATTTCTGCTGTATGGCAGGAAATACGACAAGCGATGGCTCAATATGAAGAGGCCTTAAGGCCAAACCCAACGACGCAGATATTCTTATCTATTGTCGGAATTCTATAGTTTACTGGCCAACCGGAAGAGGCCATCCAGCGGGTCAAACAGGCGATGCGCCTGAATCCTTATCATCCCAACTATTACTTCTGGAATTTGGGTTTGGCCCAATACCTAGCCCACGATTATGAAGGGGCGGTTGAGACGCTCAGGAAGATGTCGCCGATGGGTGAGGCCAGGCGGATCCTGGCTGCTTCCCTGGCCCAACTGGGGCGGATGGAGGAGGCCCACACCGAGGCAGAGAAGTATTTGAAGGATAACCCCTCCTTCTCTGCCTCTCGCTTTTGGCAGCATCCTGCCTTTCCTCCAGGACAAGGATCGACAGCACCTGTGGAGGGCTTTATCAAGGCAGGCCTTCCGCGGTGACAGACCGATATCCCAACGAGGAAATGGGGGACCTAAACAAAAAGATAAAATTGAAGACAAGGGGGAGTGTCAGTGTTCAAGCAGGCCGACAAATTCATCCACAACTGAGATTGCCTGCCGGAATGGCACGGAGGACGCCTCAGATCCATTCGTCAGCTCGGGACAACAACTTATCGAAGGATACGTCTCGAACTGCATCGATGATGTACTTCCCTCCTGACGCAAGTGGAAACCGGCTTCGCAGGCCGATCCATTCGCGTCCTGAGACTGGGTTGATCGCGCATACAGCCACCAGGGGCTTCAAGCGCCTCCGAGAAAGGCAGAGACTGTCGAGTGGCGAAAAAGGAAATCCGGGAATGTCGTCCTAACAAGGCTTGCCGAGTTTGTCTATGCCAAGGCAGGGAAGCTCAGGCAATGGGCTTGACAACTGTTTCGAAGACCAGGAGCAAAATCCCCTGTAAACGATCAATCTCAAACCCCTCCCGGGTGACCGGAAAGGGCTCCTGACGCTATAGAGACGCGCGATTGGCGTGTGATCTATAGGCTTCTAACAGGAAACCACAAAGTTTGAAATCATCGCCATTGTTCCCAGGGGAGACGTTTGCAAATAGGGGAGAGACAATGGTTGGCTCCATCTAATGCCTGAACATGTCCAGCGATGCCTATTCATCAGCAATAATCCGAAATAATCCCCAGACCAGCTCCATGGAGGATCTCCCATGACCCCCGAGGGCATCAGCCGCAAGCTCATCGCCATTCTGTCTGCGGATGTGAAGGACTACACCCGCCTGATGAGCCAGGACGATGTGGGGACCATCCGCACCCTAACCGCCTACAAGGAGGCGATGGAGACCCTGATCCAGCGCTATCGGGGCCGGGTGGTGGATGCCACCGGGGACAACGTCCTAGCCCGCTTCGACAGCGTCCTGGATGCGGTGAACTGCTGCCGCCGAGATGCAGCGCGAACTTGCCGAGCGGAATGCCGAACTGCCCTATCACCGCAAGATGGAATTCCGCATGGGGATCAGCCTGGGGGATGTGGTGGAGGAGGAAGGCCGGATCTACGGGGATGGGGTGAACATCGCCGCCCGCCTCCAGGCCCTGGCGGAAGGAGGAGGGATCTGCATCTCCAGCATGGTGCATGATGCCGTCAGCGGCAAGCTGGGGTTCGAATTCGAGGATCTGGGGGAGCAGACCCTCAAGAATATCGCCGAGCCTATTCGGGTGTATCGAGTCCTGTCCCTCCCCGGCGCGGCGGCCCACCGGGTGAAGGAGGCTAAAAAGACCTTCCGCAGAAAATGGGTCCCGATCGCCCTGGCTGTAGGGGCCGTCCTCGTAATTGCCTCCGTGCTCCTCTGGCGCCTTGTCCTTCTTCCGGCTCGCCCCCCCCAGGTCGCCTCCGTCAATCGGATGGCCTTTCCCCTGCCCGATCGGCCCTCCATCGCCGTGCTGCCCTTGGAAAACCTGAGCGCGGACAAGTCCCAAGATTACATCGTGGACGGTATGACGGAGGACATCATCTCCGCCCTGGCCCGTTTCAAACAGCTCTTCGTGATCGCCCGCAACTCCACTCTCACCTACAAAGGCAAACCGGTGAAGGTGCAGCAGGTGGCCGAGGAGCTGGGGGTTCGCTATGTGCTGGAGGGCAGCGCACAGATCTCAAAGGATCGCATCCGGGTCACCGCCCAGCTGATCGATGCCATTGCCGGCACCCATCTCTGGGTGGAGCGGTATGATCGCCCCCTGACCGATGTCTTCCAGGTGCAGGACGAGGTAACCCGAAAGATCGTGGGTTCCCTGGCAGGAAAACTGGAACAGGCCGGAATAGCAAGGGCCCTGCTCAAGCACCCGGATAGCCTGGATGCATATGGCCTTCTTATGCACGGCATTGAATTACACAGGCGTTTGACTGCCTCTGATAACGCCAAGGCCCGAGAGCTATTTGAGAAGGCGGTGGCCCTGGATCCGAATTATGCATCTGCTTACGCATATTTGGCGGCAACACACTTTCGTGATTGGCGGTTTTACCATGGGGCCAAGCCCAAGGAGTCCTATCAAAAGGGTCTGGATCTAGCCTACCAGGCAGTGGCGCTGGATCCCACCGACGGCTGGGCGCGTGTTATACTTGCCCAGATTCTGCTTTATGGCAAGAGACATGATGAGGCGATGGCTCAGTACGAAGGGGGCCTGAAAGCCAATCCCAACAGCGCAGATGTGCTTGCCTTTTCCGCAGAACCATACCATCTTGGTGGCCGACCAGAAGAGAGCATCAGGCGGGTCAAGGAGGCGATGCGCCTGAATCCTTATCATCCCAACTGGTACTTTTATATGCTGGGTGGGGCCCAATGCATCGCGCACGATTATGAAGGCGCGATCAAGACACTCAGGCAGATGTCGCCGATGGGTGAAGCCAGAAAGGTGCTGGCCGCTTCCCTGGCCCAACTGGGGCGGATGGAGGAGGCGCGCGTCGAGGCAGAGAAATTTCTGAAGGATAACCCTACCTTCTCCGCCTCTCATTGGGGCAGCCTCATGCCGTTCCTCCACGAAAAGGATCGACAGGAAGCCGTCGAGGGTTTCATCAAGGCCGGCCTTCCTCGCTGAAATCCCTTGACCCCATGAGAAAATGGGGATGTGTCCCTAATTTCCCCTAATTTCCCCCAAGATGGTCATTTAGAAGAGGAGGAAGAAATGGAAAAGATGGTAACCGGAATGGCAATTGCCGGTTTTTTAGCACTTGTGGCACTCCCGGCGTTAGCAGGGGCACCAGAACCTTATGATTCCGCGGTGACTGGAAAGGGCGATCCTACCTATGACGTCAAGGCAGTTCAGGATGCCGTCAATCAAGGGGGAACAGTTCTTCTCAAGGGCGCCTTTGATTTTGGCGCTGATGGCAGGGTGAATATTGCGAATGACGTGAAGATTGTCGGAGAGACCGACAGCCAAGGCAAGCCCCTGACGAAGATCTTAGGTGGAAAGTGGACCTTCTACAGTCCTTTGCCCTCGCCACCGCTTGCACCGGAGGCTCCCGGCCCGAAAGTCACCATCCGAGGTATCCACTTTGACGGGGCTGTGTGGACGCCTATTCATCTGGCGTATACCGGCGGAGCAGAGATATCGGGCAACAAAATAACCAATGTCGTGCCCTACGGGATACCCTCGCACGAGAACCCGTACAAGTGGAAGGGATTAGAAGGCTGGGAGACCATGTGGATTCAGCAAGGGGCTGTCTTGGCAACGACCTATACTGCTGGGGATAAGTACGTACCTGGTGCTGTGACCGGGCTCTTCATTTTCGAGAACAACGAGGTTGATCTTGAAAGCGACAAACCGCAAGTTACCCTGGCCCAAGGTGTGTACTTCAAATGGACCACGGCGCAACGATTCAAATCCGAGGGAACGTCTTCAAAAACGTATCTCGCAATTCCATAGAGAGCCTGAACAATTATCTCGACCAAGAAGGTCGCGGCACGGTGATCATCGAGAGGAATAAGGTTATCACACCTCCGGTTGGGTTTCCGCTTCCAGGTCCTTCGACGCCGAACGGGATCATAGCGGGGTGGTTTCCTGATGTGGCTGCAGGGGCGGATCCGACCCGAAATTCCAAGATCGTCGTCATGCATAACTATGTCGAGGTTCGAGGGGATACCTCAGTGGGTATTATGTTGCTCTCTGACCAAGCAGTTGTTGCGTGCAACGACATCGTGATGGGGGGCGGATCAAAGGCCACGGGTATAATGCAAATGGGCTCCGATGGGTTGATCGGAAATAACAAGATCACAGGCTCGGGGCTCTGCGCTCTACACGCATTACCATATGGGGCGCTCTTGGCGAGCGGAAATAAGTTCGTGTTGAACAACATCGGTGAGTCCAAGGCGTCGATAGCGGATGTCATCTTGAAGGGCAACAACAATGTGGTCTTAGGAAAAAGCTGCACCGTCAGTGACCAGGCAAAGGGCAACCAAATACTGAGAAACGACTAAGGGTCAGAGGGTCAGGCCTGGTTTAACCAAGTCAAGCCCCTAATCCCTCTTTTCTGAGTGGCTAAAGAGTTCCTTCTTCCTCTTCCAGGTTGGTAGGTTACCCTGCCATGGGCCTTTCGTCCTGATTCTGGTGATTCGAGGGTCAGTGCCCTGATAATGCTGAATCCGGGATCAGAAAGGGCAGGGGGTCACGAGTTCTACACATGGAGGTCAGACCAAAGCCCGCCTCAAACCTGACCCAGGTGATCCCCCTACCAACCTCGCTTTTCTCTGGTTAGGCCGCCCGAAGCTCATGCCTCGGTGCCTGATAGGCCACATTATCCCTCACTAAAGCAAAGAGGAGTCCCAGGAGTTTCCGGGAGATGGCTACCAAGGCTTTGGTTTTCTGCATGTGATTCGTTTCGGTCCATCGGAGATAGACCTCTCGAAAAGCCCCTCCGGTCTTGACGGTTCGTAACGCAGCAAAGAACAGGCACTTGCGGAGAAGAGGGTGTCCCCGTTTGGAGATGTGTCGTCTTCCCTGATGGCTACCGGAGCTGATCTCAAATAGGTTCAAGCCGGCCAGTTTGATCAGCTCCTCTGCCTTGTGATACCGCCGCAGATCCCCTGCCTCTCCCAGGAGGATGGCTAACGTGATCTTGCCGACTCCGGGGATGGAGAGGAGTGGATGGACATAGGGGATCCGATCCAGGACCCTGGCTAATTCGGCTTCGATGAGGGCGATCTCCCCTTGGATCCTCTCCAAAGAAGCGACGATATTTCGGATGGCAAAGGCCGTTGCCTCGATTCCCTCTTTCCCTCCTACGGTGGTAGAAGCTGCCTCCATCAGCCTCTTCGCACAGGCCGCAGGCAGCTTGCCCCGGCTGGCCTGATGGAGGGCCTGGGATAGGTTCTGGAAGCCTGCATGGAGGATGTGGTCCGGTGTAGTAAAGTGCTTCAGGATGGTCAAGGAGGCCTTACCCTCGATCTTGGAAAAGAGGCTCCCATATTCGGGGAACACCACATCCACCAGGCTGTGCAATAGGTTTCTTTGAACACCCAGTTCCACGATCTTCCGTTCCCGGAACCTGGCATAACACCGAAGTTCCGCGAAGGGACCCTTGGGGAGAACGAGCCTTTGGAATCGGCCCATCCGAATCAGTAGGGCGATGACGCCAGCATCCTTGCGGTCGGTCTTGGCTGGGCTGTTATCGTAGATCTCTTTGGCCTTCTTCACATGTTTGGGGCTGACCTGCACCACTTGAATCTCGGGGATCTCTTCCAAGAAGAAGGCCAAGGGCTCCCAGTAGTGTCCGGTGGACTCTAATCCTACGATGATGGAATCACATGGGACTCTCTTCCGGTGAAAGGAGAGCCAGGCGAGGAAGGTCTCAAATCCCCTCCGGTGATTCTCGAATCCGAAGGGCTGCGATTCGCTCCCATCAGGAAAGAGGATCTTCGCGAAGTGTTTGTGCTTGGCCACGTCGATGCCCACAATCATTCCTGGATCATTGACGCATTTGGTTTTTGGTGATGTACTCTTCCCCATGGTGGCCCTCCCTTTTCGGTGAGTTGGTTTCTGGACGATCCAACTATACCCTATCAGGGGTTCAGGGCCACCTGGTCATTGCCCTACTTGGTTATAGCATTCTACACCCTTTACAAACATGTCAGATACACTGGCTAAATACCATTCAGGAGAGGACGTAGGACAGGGTCATCGGAGAGGGATGCCTTCTACACGTTTCACGAAGCAGCCAAAGACTGGGAGATGAAGATCATACTCCAGTTGTCTTGATGGGAACCCTCTGTTTCGAAGCGAAAGCCGTGTAGAGTGTGGGCCTAACCCTGAACAACTCTGGACCAATTTGAACAGGCCCTCGAAGCCAATCCAAACGACGCAGGCCTTATTGTCTTTTCTGTTTTCTGCAGAATTTTACACCGATGTTGGCCGGCCGGAAGAGGCCATCAGGCGGGCCAAGGAGGCGATGGGCCTGAATCCCTATCATCCCAACTGGTACTCGGTGAGGATGCCCAGCGAGCGGATCCTCCGCAGCGAGCTTGGGGGAGATTCAAGCCCCGGCCTATGACTGCAAATCAAAGGAATGCCATTCGATGGCGCTTGACATTAATAGATCGGGCGGCCTGGCAGAAGCTCGCAATGCTGGACGCAGCGGAGAGATTGGAAGATCTCATGGTTCCTCCCGGGAATCATCTGGAGAAGCTGTCCGGGGACCGGCTAGGGTCAATACAGCATTCGCATCAACGATCAATGGCGTATCTGCTTTCGATGGACCGAAGGGGATGCATACGATGTGGAGATCACAGACTATCATTAGGAGTGAGCCATGAGGGAAAAGAAATTTGCCCCCGTTCACCCTGGCGAGATCCTGAAAGAGGAATTCCTTGACCTATGGGGATCAGCCAGTACAGATTGTCCAAGGATATAGGGGTACATCCGCCGCCGGATCAATGAGATCGTGCACGGACAGCGTTCGATCAGCGCGGATACCGCGCTGAGGCTATCGCGGTATTTCGGTCTGTCGGAGCGGTTTTGGCTGAACCTTCAGTCGCTCTACGATCTTGGAGATCGAAAAGGATAGGCTGGGAGAACGGCTTCAAGAAGAGGTACGGGTCTTAGCAGGCGGGCAAGCGCAATAGGCACATTCTTTTACCAAGATGCAGGATCTCCCATGACCCTGAG